>NZ_CP019780.1:0-1140000 GCF_002022485.1 Bartonella sp. A1379B
GATTACTTTCAAATAAGTATTGTTGTTTTTTATATTTAGATAGTTATCCACAAGTGTTGTGGATTTCTATAGAGTCGTTTTTTGTCAAGCTTTTTTTATTTTTTATTTTTAATACATGAAATCTTTAATTATCGGTAAACTTTACAAAAAAAAAGTTATTTGAATCAATAGTCTTTCTTATTTTCTTTTTGCAAATACAAATTTATAGTCGTTTTTTATGATCTTTTGATTTCATTTTAGCCTCTTGCATTTTACCTGTGCTGTTTTGTATGTTCCTTATGAAAATTGAAAATACGCAAGGTTTACGTCAGGTAAGTGTTCTATATCATATTTTATAGAGAATGCTTTATCTTATGCTCTGTTTGTGGATGCATGTTAAGCAGTTTTTAGCGGTGTTTTTTAACTTTCATTATTGATTGTTTTCAGTTTCGGAAAGCGTATCGTATCATACAATTAAACAAGATAAATCTTATTGATCATCTTTGTTAGTAGGGTTGTACTAAGACTATCCTAAGGGGAGGATGAATAATCTTATTTGGGGAAGGGTGTGTCTCTGCTTTCGCCAGACAGATTTTAGCTGTTTGGTAGGGCGGGATTATAGTTTTTTTTGGGATAAAAAATGGTGAATAAATTGAATTCTAAAGCTAGTTCCTTTAAAAAGGTTGCAGTGGATATCCTATCGACAGAGAAAATGATAAATGAAATGATGAAGATAAAAGGGCCAGTTAGTGTTAAGTCCTCTTTAGGACCTCTAGTTTTTTCAGAGGAAGAGGGCGCTGCTGCTTTTGCACGTGTAATGGCGCAGTTAAAAGCCCAAATTGGTGTTGAGGCTTATACGAGTTGGTTTGGCCGTTTGAAACTTGCTGAGTATAATCGTAATCTTGTAAAACTTTCTGTTCCTACAGCGTTTTTACGTTCGTGGATCAATAATCATTATAGCACTCTTTTAACTACTTTATGGCAGCAGGAGAATTCAGCGATTCTTCGCGTTGAAGTTATTGTCCGAAGTATGGAACGTGTTTCAAAAGGTTTTTTATGTGGATCTAATAAAAGCTCGATTGTGATTGAGCCTGAAGAGCAACCTGTTTCTTCTTTAGTTGAGAGTTATGCCGAGCAATCAGTTAAAAGTAATCAAGAGGGTGTTTTTGGTTCTCCACTTGATTCTCGCTATACTTTTGAGAATTTTATTGAAGGTACTTCGAATCGTGTTGCTTTGGCTGCAGCGCGCTCGATTGCAGAAGGACATAAAAGTTCTTTACGCTTTAATCCCCTTTTTATTTATGCGTCTGTTGGTTTAGGAAAGACACATTTGCTTCAGGCTATTGCAGCAGCTGCGCTTAAACGTTTGACACCTGCGCGGGTTATTTATTTGACTGCTGAATATTTTATGTGGCGTTTTGCTGTGGCCATTCGTGATAATGATGCTCTTTCATTCAAAGAGCAATTGCGTGACATTGATCTTTTAATTATCGATGATATGCAATTTTTACAAGGGAAATCAATTCAACGCGAATTTTGCCATTTGCTGAATATGTTACTCGATAGTGCCAAACAAGTTATTGTGGCTGCTGATCGTCCACCAGCAGAATTAGAATCGCTTGATCTTCGTGTGCGCTCTCGTCTTCAAGGAGGTGTGGCTCTTGAAATTGAAACGCCAGATTATGAGATGCGTTTGGCAATGTTGCGCCAACGATTAAAAGTTGCACAACAAGATGATAATATGATTACAATTTCTGATGAGATTTTGGAATATATTGCTAAAACGGTTTTAGGATCAGGTCGTGATATTGAGGGAGCTTTTAACCAGTTGTTATTTCGTCAATCTTTTGAAGTTGATTTATCTTTAGAGCGAATTGATGAATTATTAGGTCATTTGACACGTTCAGGTGAATCGAAACGTATTCGAATAGAGGAAATTCAACGTACTGTTGCACGTCATTATAATGTTTCTAGGCAGGATTTATTGTCTAATCGTCGAACACGTACAATTGTGAAGCCACGGCAAGTTGCGATGTATTTGGCAAAAGTTTTAACACCTCGTTCATTACCTGAAATTGGACGCCGTTTTGGGGGGCGTGATCATACGACTGTTTTACATGCTGTACGTAAAATTGAAGATTTAGTTTGTGATGATCAAACTTTAGCTAAAGAGCTTGAGTTACTTAAGCGATTAATAGGAGAACATGCCGCATAGTATTATAATCTTTTTCTGATTATTAATAAGATCAGAGGAGATTGATAAAAATAATAATTTTGGTTTGTATTAAATTTGTATTAAAATCTTGCTATTTTAAAAGAAGTTTATTAAAATTTGAGCATATGGCAATTGTAAGTCAATTGATTGCTTTTGGTTTATCGGATTCCTATAGTTATTTTGGATAATAAGTTATAAACAGGGATTTTTATGCGCGTTACAATTGGTCGCAGTCAGCTGCTCAAATCTCTTAGTCGTGTTCACCGTATTGTGGAGCGTCGTAATACTATTCCTATTTTATCAAATGTATTGATAGATACAAGTGATGGAAGGATGCAATTAAAAGCAACAGATCTCGATCTAGAAATCATAGAAACTTCTTCAGTCAATCTTGAACAAGCCGGGGCAATAACTGTTCCAGCACATTTGCTTTATGATATTGTTCGCAAACTTCCTGATGATAGTGATGTTATTTTAGACGTTAATGAAAATCAGGCAAGTACTATGTCTATTACATCTGGTTGTACTAATTTTCAGTTGCAGTGTCTTCCTAAGGTAGATTTTCCGGAATCACTTCCAGGTCAGTTTAGTTGTCGCTTCTCTTTGTTAGCATCAAGATTGAAATATTTACTTGATTGTACGCAGTTTGCTATGTCTACTGAAGAGACACGTTACTACCTGAATGGTATTTATTTTCATGTCATTTATGATGATATTTTGAAGTTGCGTTTGGTTTCTACTGATGGTCATCGTTTAGCACAGGTTGATATAGAAGCACCTTCGGGAGCTGATGGCATGCCAGGTGTTATCATTCCTCGTAAAACTGTGGGAGAGTTGCAAAAACTTCTTGGGGAAGAAGCCGATAACGATGTGTGTATAGAGCTTTCAGATACAAAGATTCGTTTTTCTGTTGGGTCTGTGATTTTAACATCAAAGCTAATTGATGGAGTATTTCCAGAATATCAACGTGTTATTCCATTAGGAAATGATAAAAAGTTGATTATCAATCGGCAAGATTTTTCTGCTGCAGTTGATCGTGTCTCAACAATTTCAAGCGATCGTGGGCGTGCAGTAAAATTGACGATTGAAAAAGGGATTGTAAAACTTGTAGTGAACAATCCTGATTCAGGGAGTGCAAAAGATCAATTGGTTGCGGATTATGTATTTGATCCCCTTGAGATAGGTTTCAATTCAAGATATCTATTGGATATTGCAGCACAACTTTCAAGTGATGAAATGATTTGTATGTTTGCTGATTCTGCGGCGCCAACATTGATTCGTGGAAATGGTGATACAAATGCGCTTTATGTGCTGATGCCTGTTCGTGTTTAAGGATAATGCGTTTTGCGAAGCAGTATTGGCCATATACATAAAGTGGCTGTTAGACAACTGAAATTAGAAAATTATCGTAATTATTGTTCTTTAGTTCTTCATTTATTAGGTCATCATGTCGTTTTTACAGGTCGTAATGGTGCTGGCAAAACCAATCTTTTAGAAGCACTGTCTTTTCTTTCTCCTGGTCGTGGTTTGCGGCGTGCGGCTTATTCTGATATCAGTTATTCTGAGGGAAGTGGTACAGGGTTTGTTGTATTTGCGCGTCTTCAGTGTGCACTTTATGGTGAAGCAAATATTGGTACAGCTTTAGAAGTTAATGATGGTGGTAGAAAAGTACATATTAATGGTGTGAATGAAGCAAGTGATTGCTTAATGGACTATTGCCATATTAGTATATTGACACCTTCTATGGATGGGCTTTTTATAGGGCCTGCACTTGATCGACGTCGTTTTTTAGATCGTATGGTTTTATCTATTGATTCTTTGCATGGCCGTCGTATAGCTGATTATGACAGAGTTATGCGTGCACGGAATCGTTTATTTTTAGATGGAAATAATGATCGTGTTTGGTTAGATACTTTAGAGGTTCAAATGGCTGAACTTGCAACAGCCATTGCAGCAGCGCGGGTTGATGTTATTCAGCTTTTAAATGATACGTTTGCGCAAGTTTCTTCTTGTGTACCTTTTCCAAGAGCTTTTTTACAAGTTGATGGTTTTTTAGAAAAAGCGCTTAGAGAAATGTCTGCTATTGAAGTTGAAGAGCAATTTTTGAATCGATTGCGTAACAATCGTGCTATAGACTGTGTTGCTGGCCGGACATTAGAAGGTCCACACCGTACAGATTTACAAGTTTTTTACGCAGATAAAAATATGAATGCGACATTATGTTCAACTGGTGAACAAAAAGCTTTATTAACAGGCTTAGTTTTGTGTCATGCACGTTTAACAAGTATGATATCTAATATGACGCCTATTTTCCTTCTCGATGAAATAGCTGCTCATTTTGATTCTCACCGACGCGCTGCTTTATTTGATATTCTTGATGATTTAGGTGGGCAAGCATTTATGACAGGGACAGATCATATTTTATTTGACTCTTTAAAAGGACGGGCAGAGTTTTTTGAAATTGAAAATGGTGTTTTATTGCAATAAGCAATGTATTAATAACTTTTTATGAGCAAATAATTGAAATAAAAGGCTCATCATATCTACGATTATAATGGTTTTGAATGATCCTAATTTAAACTTTTTAGTACACATGAGCTAGAAATTTATAGCACTGCGACTTTAGAAGATAGTGAAAGATCATGTAAAGATCGAGCAGTAGGATTTATAATAACATTACACTTCTTATCAAATTATCAAAGTAATTGTGCAAATCAACTCGTAGATTGGATATAAACAGTCATTGAAGTGAGTGTCAGATTGATTATCAATTCAATTGCTTATAGTTATACGTCTTTTGCAGTTTTTGATGTATTAAAAATATTTTTAGAACTCACTAGAATTAATGGGAAAAGTTCATTATTTTTACAGCAATAAATGGGGTTATTGTTGGATGCTGTTGTGAAGGATATTAGCTTATATTTAAATATATTGATAAGCATTTTAATATAGTTTAAAGGCTAAAACTGGTTAATGGCAATAAATTTGCTTGATAATTTTTGTTTGAATAAATAAGATACATTTAAGAGACATTATTGTTGTATATTAATGAGAACTGCTAGGGGGCATGTACGGGGAAGATAGGAATGAGAGACTTTATTCAACAAATAAAGATA
Organism: Bartonella sp. A1379B; assembly: GCF_002022485.1. Classification (NCBI taxonomy): domain Bacteria; kingdom Pseudomonadati; phylum Pseudomonadota; class Alphaproteobacteria; order Hyphomicrobiales; family Bartonellaceae; genus Bartonella; species Bartonella sp. A1379B. The sequence continues at coordinate 5,311 of NZ_CP019780.1, forward strand.
CTCGCGGTTTTATGGATGGCATTGCTTTTATCTAGTTGTAAAGTTGATGTTCTTCAGCCTGCGGGATATGTTGCGCGCCAACAGCTTATTTTAATTATTTTATGTGTTGTTGTTATGTTATGCGTTGTAATTCCAGTAATGATTGCAGTGGTTTTTTTAGCTATAAAATATCGTGCTTCGAAAACAACAGAAGATTATTTACCGGATTGGGGACACTCAAATAAAATTGAAGCTTTTATGTGGGGCATTCCAGTTATTATTGTAATGGTTTTAGGGCTATTAACAGCGCATTACACTTATAAGCTTGAACCCTCAAATGCTCTTCCTACGGATGTTGTTGGTGAAGAAAAGCCTTTGCAAGTGGATGTTGTCGCACTAGATTGGAAGTGGTTATTTATTTATCCTGAATATGGTATTGCATCGGTTAATGAAATTTATGCACCACAAGGTCGTCAAGTATTATTGCAAATAACATCAGAGAGCTCAGTTAATGCGTTCTGGGTGCCAAAACTTGGTACAGTTATTTATGCTATGCCACAGATGAATGCTAAATTACATTTAATGGCTGATAAACAAGGTGTATTCAATGGCAGCTCAGCAAATTATAGTGGTGATGGTTTTGCAAATATGCGTTTTAAATGGCATTCTGTACCATTGAATGATTTCGATAATTGGGTTGCTAAAGTTCGGGCAAATGGTCAAAAGCTTGATCGTTTATCTTATCGTCAACTTTCTGTTTCTCCTCTTATGGGTGATATTGCTGCGAAAGAGAAAGACGCTGAAGTGCGTTATTTCGCTCCTGTTGAAAAACAGCTTTATTATCGTATTGTCAATCGGTGTGTTGGTGAAAATGTCATCTGTAATGAAGATTTAATGAAGCGGGCTGCTGCTCAGACGCTTTGGGGTACACTTTGTTCAGTTTTTGATCCAAGTGCTATTTAGGAAATAGTTAATCGAGAAAGAAACCATTTTTAAATAAGGATTCTTTTCAATTAGAATTAAATTTGTATAGGATAGAAAATGTTTGGAAGACTTACAGATCCTACAGCAGCTGCTTTTCATGCACTTGCACATGAGCCAATTGTTCTTTATACGTGTATTGCAATTATTTTGGGCGGTTTAGCTGTTATTATTGCTTTAACAGTACTTGGTTGGTGGAAAGTTCTTTGGCAAAATTGGATTACGACTGTTGATCATAAACGAATTGGTATTATGTACATCATTCTCGGCATTATTATGCTTGTTCGTGGTTTTGCTGATGCAATTATGATGCGAACACATCAGGCTTTAGCGTTTGGAAGTGAAGCAGCAGGTTATTTACCTCCTGAGCATTTTGATCAGATTTTTTCAGCACATGGTGTGATTATGATTTTCTTCATGGCTACACCAATTTTATTTGGTCTTTTCAATTATCTTATACCACTTCAGATTGGTGCCCGTGATGTTGCATTTCCATTTGCGAATAATCTAGGATTTTGGATCACAGTTGCGGCAGCAGTATTAATTAATATATCACTTGGTATTGGTAATTTTGGTCGTGGTGGTTGGTTAATGTATCCACCTTTCTCAGAATTGCAAAATAGTCCAGATACAGGAGTGGATTATTATTTATGGTCTCTTCAGCTTTCTGGTATTGCAACAACGATGGGATCAGTCAATTTTGTGGCAACCATTATCAAAATGCGTGCTCCTGGAATGACGATGATGAAAATGCCTGTTTTTTGTTGGTCTGCTTTTGTTAGTAACATTCTTATTTTAGTTATTTATCCTGTTTTAGCTGTTGCGTTTGTACTCTTGGCAGCTGACCGTTATTTAGGCATGAATTTTTTTACTAATGTTGCTGGTGGGAACCCAATGGTGTGGATTAATTATGTTTGGGTTTTTGGTCATCCAGAGGTTTATGTTTTAGTTGTGCCTGCCTTTGGAATTGTTTCGGAAATCGTCTCAACATTTTCTTCAAAGCGCCTTTTTGGTTATGCCTCAATGATATGGGCAATTGTAGTGATCTTGGTTCTTTCGCTTCTTGTTTGGGGGCATCACTTCTTTACAATGGGAGGAGGTGAAGCTGTGAACACTTTCTTTGGTATTGCTACGATGATCATAGCAGTTCCGACGGGTGTTAAAGTCTTTAATTGGTTATTGACTATGTATAAGGGGCGGATTCGTTTCGAACCTCCAATGCTTTGGTGCATGGGAATGATTTTTACGTTTGTTGGTGGCGGATTAACCGGTGTTTTGATGTCGATTGTTCCTGCTGATTGGCAGTTTCATAATTCTTTATTTTTAGTTGCTCACTTCCATCATACGATTATTGGAGGTGTTGTTTTTGCTTATTTAGCTGGGTTAGCCTTTTGGTTTCCAAAAGTTTTTGGCATTAAACCAAATCGTATATTAGGTATTGCATCTTTTTGGTGCTGGTTTATTGGTTTTTACCTTGCTTTCTTTCCAGTTTATCTCCTTGGATTAATGGGTGCTACGCGTCGTCTTCAGCATTATATTGAGCCAGGTTGGCAGCCGATGTTTATGGTTGCTGCAGTAGGTGCTTTTATTATTCTTCTTGGTATACTTTGTTTTGTATTACAAATGCTTTTAGCAATTTGGTATGGTATTAAGCATAAAGGGCGTTTGCCGGTAACATCAAATGATCCTTGGGGAGACGCACGAACACTTGAGTGGTCTATTTCTTCTCCTCCTCCTTCTTATAATTTTGCAGTTATTCCAGAAGTGCAGAGTGAGGATGCCTATTGGGATATGAAAAAGAGAGGTTATCAGCGTCCGACAAGTGGGTTTGCAAAGATCCATATGCCTTCAAATACATCAGCTGGAATTATTGCAGGCTTTTTCTCATTAATTGTTGGCTTTGCTCTTGTTTGGCATATTTGGTGGTTGGTTATTTTAGGATTAGTTGGATTTGTTACAACGATTATTTATCATTCATTAATGGGTGATCATCATGGTTATTATATTTCAGCCGAAGAGGTGCAAAAAACAGAAGATATCTTCACAGCTGTTTTAGAAAAACAAGGGGTAAAAGTATGAGTGCGACAACAATGAATCATGTATGCACGGACGAACATCATCATGATCATCATAGTAGTTCAATAATAATATTTGGATTTTGGGTTTACATTCTTTCAGATTTAATTTTGTTCTCAACATTGTTTTCGAGTTTTGCTGTATTTTCTGCTTCTTATGGAGGAGGTAAAGCTGGTAATGAGTTTATTAATTTAAACTTTGTTTTGGTTGAAACAGCAATTTTATTATTATCGTCAATTACTTATGGGTTTGCTATGGTGTATGCTCATAAGGGATCTCTTGCTAAGCTACGCGTTTGGATGGCAATTACCTTCGCGTTTGGATTATGCTTTGTTGGAATGGAAATTTATGAATTTTATGAACTGCTGAATGAGGTGTTCTATTACGATCCTAATGCTTATGCTGGTGTTGATCCTACAACAGGCATAAAATCTTTTGGGCGAAATGTTCTATCTGCTTATTGGTCAGCATTTTTTGCGTTGGTTGGTACCCATGGTCTTCATGTGAGTGTCGGTTTATTGTGGATGGTTGTAATGTTTTTTCATCTGCGTCGTAGTGGTTTGGATCAGGATAATAAAACACGTTTAACATGTCTCTCAATTTTCTGGCATTTACTTGATATTGTTTGGGTTGGTGTCTTCACCATGGTTTATTTGTTAGGAGCACTGTAATGAGCGTGTATGATAAAAATCATGAGCCAAGTATTGGTTCTTATCTAGTTGGCTTTATTTTAGCTGTTCTTTTTACTTTAGGTTCTTTTATTCCTGTAATGTATGGATTATTAGATAGTTGGGCTATTAGTACAAAGGTTATTTATCTTATTGGGATGGCACTTATACAAATTATTGTACAAATTGTTTTCTTTTTGCATTTGAATTCTGGTCCAGATGCCAGATGGAATCTAACAGCTTTATTGTTTACAGCTATGTGTGTTTTCATTATCATCGGTGGTACTTGGTGGGCTATATCTCATTTGAATTATAATATGATGGGCGGTTCGGGGCGTATTGTTGGACCAGATATCAATACAAATATATTAGAAGAAAAATCCATTAATGTACCAGAAACAATTGAGAGTGTACCAGAAACAATAGAGCAGCCCTCTAACACTTTCGAGACGATTGAACAAACTCCAGAAACAATAGAACAGCCTTCTGAGATATCAGATCAATAAAGCAACTTTTTTGAAGAGAAGAAAATCAGTAATCAATTGTTAAAACTGTTATTGTGAAGATAGAGCCTTTTAATTTTAAAGCTTATAACGTGGCTTTTTGGTTATTAAGGGGTGTTAAATACATTTTTAAAGTTTAAGGTACTTTTCAACTTTATAGTTTTTTACAATAGACGTTGCTACTATTTTTCGTTGTGTGAGTTTTTATTTTCTTGAGCTTCTTCGCTTTGTTTTAGTTCTTCAAGTGTTGGCATAGACAAGACGTTATAGCCTGAATCGACATAATGAATTTCACCTGTAACACCTGATGATAAATCGGAGAGTAAGTAAAGAGCCGCATTTCCAATTTCATTAATATTTACAGTACGACGTAGAGGTGCATTACGGCGTTGGTATGAGAAGATTGCTCGTGCAGATGCAATGCCATTACCAGCTAATGTCCGAATAGGTCCAGCTGAAATTGCATTAACACGAATATTTTGAGGCCCAAAATCTGTCGCTAAATAACGCACCATAGCTTCTAAAGCTGCTTTAGCTATACCCATGACATTGTAATTAGGAACAACTCTCTGTGAAGCTCCATAAGTGAGTGTTAATAATGCACCACCATTAGGCATGAGTTTACCTGCGCGTTGAGCAATTTCAGTAAAGGAATATGCTGAAATAACCATTGTACGATTAAAATTTTCACGTGTTGTAACATCAACATAACGCCCCTTTAATTGCGTTTTATCTGAGAAACCAATAGCATGGACAACAAAATCAATAGTTTCCCACTCTTTTTCAAGATATTCAAATGCACGATTGATACTTTCAACTTTTTCAACGTCACATTCTAGTAGTAATTTACAACCAAGCTTTTCTGCTAGTGGCTGGACGCGTTTTCCAAAAGCTTCTCCTTGATATGTAAGAGCCAGCTCAGCTCCTGCATTTGCTAATTGACAAGCAATACCCCAAGCAATCGAATGGTCATTTGCAATTCCCATAATAAGACCTCGTTTGCCCTTCATCAAACCTTTCATATTATTCTCCATAGACTATGCTAGTTTCAATACACTAAGAGTTCCTGCTTATGTATAGCGTTGGAAAACAAGCGTTGCATTGGTACCACCAAAGCCAAAAGTATTTGATAATACGGTATTAAGTTTTTGGTTATCGAGACGTTTACGAACAATTGGCATATCGGAAAAAGCTGGATCAAGTTCTTCAATATGAGCACTTTCACAAATAAAATTGTGATTCATCATCAACAGTGTATAAATTGCTTCTTGAACACCTGCTGCACCTAAAGAATGCCCAGTTAAAGATTTTGTGGCGGAGATGGGGGGACATTGGTCTCCTCCTCCAAAAATACGACGAATTGCATCTATTTCAGAGGAATCACCAACAATTGTTGCTGTTGCGTGAGGATTAATATAATCAATTTTATTTTTTATGGTTGCAAGAGCCATACGCATACATCTTTCTGCTCCTTCACCAGATGGAGAGACCATATCATGACCATCGGATGTAGCACCATAACCAACAATCTCGCCATAAATTTTAGCACCACGTGCTTTAGCTAATTCCAGTTCTTCAAGAACTAAAACACCAGCTCCACCAGCAATGACAAATCCATCACGATTAATATCATAGGCACGTGAAGCTGTTTCTGGTGTATTATTATATTTGCTGGACATAGCACCCATAGCATCAAATAAAACAGATAATGTCCAATCCAAATCTTCGCAACCACCTGCAAAGATGCGATTTTGCTTACCGTATTGTATCATCTCATAAGCATTTCCAATACAATGATTGGATGTAGCACAAGCTGAGGAAATTGAATAATTGATCCCTTTAATTTTAAAAAAGGTTGCGAGAGTTGCTGAAGCTGTAGAACTCATTGCTTTGGGGACAACAAAAGGTCCAACGCGCTTTGGACCTTTTTGGCGTGTAAGATCAGCAGCTTCAACAATTGATCGAGTTGATGGTCCTCCAGAGCCCATAATAATACCAGTATATTCATTTGATACTTCATTAGGTTCTAAACCTGCGTCAGCAATTGCTCTATCCATAGCAATCTGATTCCACGCTGTTCCATAGCCATGGAAACGCATGGCTCGCCGATCAACAAATTCTTCTATGTTAATATTCGGTTTAGCATAGACTCTACTCCGGAAACCTAATTCAGCGTGCTTGGGTGCGTAGCAAACTCCTGATTTTGCTTCATATAAACTCGTTAAAACAGTTTGAAGCTCATTTCCAATTGCGGAGATAATACCCATTCCGGTTACAACAACTCGATGCATTCATACCTCCTTGTTTCCTATAGAGTAATAAAATACCTTTAACTTGTTGAAAGAATGTCTAACTTTCTTTAAACAAAGCGACACGTAAATCATTGGCTTTATAGATTGTTTCTCCATCTGCTTTTAACCATCCATCTGCTATTCCTAAAACCAAATGTCCACGTCGAATACGTTTAAAATTTATTTCATATTGAAGCAATTTAGTTTGCGGAGTTACCATGCCTGATAATTTTACTTCTCCTGTTGAAATAGCACGTCCTTTTCCTAGTTCACCTAACCATCCAAGAAAAAAACCCGTCAATTGCCACATACCATCTAAACCAAGACACCCTGGCATAACAGGATCGTTGATGAAATGACAATCAAAAAACCATAAGTTTGGAGTAATGTCAAATTCAGCACAAACTACTCCTTTGTTATATTCTCCACCAGTTTCACTGATTTGAGTGATTCGGTGAATCATTAACATTGGAGGTGCAGGTAATTGTGCATTACCTTTACCAAACATTTCGCCGCGAGCGCAGCTTAAAAGCTCTTCATAAGTGTAATGAGACTTTTGTTCAGCCATTGTTATTTCCATATTTCTTTTTTATGCCTCTATCCTAATCTACTTTTAGAGCAAATTTTCAGGAGAGGGAAATGATTTATATTATTTATGGTGAAAAAAGTTTTTTATGTTTCTTATTACAAAGGATTATCATTTAAAATATTTATTATCTTGTTTTTTCATTGTGTTTAAATTGCAAACCAAACTTGCATATGCATGTAGGAAGATTTATAATATCCTAGATGAGTACTGATGACTTGAGATTGAATAAAAAAGAACGATTTATCGAAAATCGTAAGGAAGTTGTGAATTGCCATTCGTTATCTGAGTTAAAAGAGCGTTTGCGTAAAAATGGTTTGCGGCCAACGCGCCAACGATTAGAACTGGCTAATATGATTTTTTTTCAAGGTGATTGCCATGTGACTGCTGAGGAGTTATATGAAGAGGCAGTTAGGTCCGGTGTGCCTGTGTCTTTGGCGACAGTTTATAATACTCTTCATCAGTTTACAGAAGCAGGTTTATTACGGATTATTGCTGTAGAAGGTTCGAAAACTTGGTTTGATACGAATACATCTAATCACTATCATTTCTATGTTGAGGGTGAAAATCGTATTCTTGATATTCCTTGTAATTTGGAAGGTTCTCCTATCATTGAAAATCTCCCTCAACCACCAAACGATATGGAAATTTCACATGTCGATTTAATCATTCGTTTAAGGCCAAAGAGTTCTACAAAGAGTTCTATTTAATTTTACGGACTTCAAGGATTGTATGAAGAATAAAAATAAAATGCTGATAGTTTAAGCTTTTTTAATTTTTAATTTTTTCGTCAGGATAAATTCCCCATAATTGGGTTTGATAAAGCCAGCCACGAGCGTTACGGATGTCTAATTCACACCAGATTCCATTACATTGGCGAATAGTACCGATGATATTAGGTTCTATTTCTGCTACAATTTTCTCATTATCTCCTGGATTTTTACGTAACATGAGTCTGTGTGTTTTGTCCTTTTGCCACGGAATAGTTATTGCAGTTCGTTTTCCTGATAAGAGTGATTGGTAAATCCATCCTTCATCTCCTTCTGCATCACGAACTTTGCGCCATTGATCATATTCTTGGATAATTTCAATAGGGAGTCCCTGCTTTTGATAAGTAAAGATAATAGAATAATTATTTCCTGGCCCAACACGCATATTAACACGAGCAGATTTTATCGAAGCAAATCGTGGAAGTGGTAAACCACTAGGACCTAAATCTTGATTGAGTGTTTGCGAATGTGAAAAGGAAAGAGACCCAAATAGAAGCCCTCCTGTCATTAATATACATGATAAGAGTACAAAAAAACGAAACCAAATAAAATGTTTCATATTTACACCTCTTTTTCTTCATTTATGTAATTTGCCATTTGAGATACGGAGGATAGATTCGAAACTTTATTCGAGCATGGCATACATTTGGTTAAAAAGGTCTAAATACTCCGAATATTATTATAAAAAATAGCTCAAATAGTATATAGGTTTGAAAATTTTTATGTCAGTTCAATACAATCAATCAGTCATGTATTTGCTATGAAATTTTTTCTACAAAGTAGTAAAATATATGATTTTTTTCCTGTTTATGAAATGTAGTGCCACTTTAAGGCGTAGCGCTTAAATTAATATCATAAACTAGATATCTTGATATGATAAAAATTCGTTTCCAAGTAAAGAGTAATGATTCTTACATAGAAAGATGATCTAAGGTAATCGATGATATCGAGCATGAAAAAGTTTTGTTTCTTGCAAAATAAGATATCTCATTAGGAACATCTGACAATTTATTTCTTGCTTTACATAAAATACATAACGTATTAAATAAAACACATAATGTATTAAATTAAAACAATTGCAAAGATATGATAATACACTTTTTAGTTGTTAAGATATATCTTTCGAGATGTTAATTTTGATTGGAAGGAAAAAATTGAGGCAAAATTATGCTTAAAGTTTTTAAAAATTACACTTACGTTTGTGCTTGTACAACAAGCGCCTTTTTCTTTTTACAAAATATAGATGTTAATGCGACATCTGAAATGACAGATTGTTCAGAGAGTAGTTCTTTTCTTAAATGTTCTGATGGTAAAACACATACTTTTACGAGTAAGAGTTATCAATTAAATGAGCAGAAGGGTTCTTCATTTTCTAAGGCAGTATCCGCAGAAAAATCAGGGACAGTTATTAATGCGGAGAACATTACCATTACTAACTCTAAAACAGGTGTATTTGCAAAAGAGTATGGAAAAGTTATTTTGCAGAATTCAACTATCAAGGAAGTAGCAGAAGGCCTTTCCGCTAGTGAAAATGGGGCAATTAAAATGGTGGGTGGAACAATTAATTTGAATTATTATGAGAGAAGTATAGGAGTAAGCTCGTGGAGTAGTCAAGGAATAGAGTTAGAGAATGTGAATATTACATTGAGAGAAGGGAAGGAACAGCGTGCTAATATGGGTTTATATGCTGGATGTTCTCTTAATAAGATGTGTAATGCCAAAATTACAATGACAAATGGGTCAATAGATGTTGTTGGTACAGGTGCTGTAATAGATAAGTCATCTCAGGGTGATATTTCCTTAACTAATGTAAAAATTACAGTGAAGAGTGGTGGAAGTAATGAGTACCCTTATGATTCTTTAGGGATGTATATCGCCAATAATAACAGTAAGCTTGAAATGATAAATGGGTCAATTGATTTTACAAATGGAGTGGGGGTGCTTGTAGGAGAAAAGGGACATGCTGATTTAGATGGTGTCATAATTACTGGAAAAAACAACGATGATAAGGGAACAACAGATGATAGAGGTGGATTGTATCTAGATACAGGGGGATCTATTTTTTTAAAGGATGGGCGAGTTTCTGTTTCTAATACTTATGGTATAACAATGTATCAGCCTGTAAACAGAAATATGGTGGGGGAAAAGGTCGATATTGAAAACTCAACTATTACAGCTGAAAAATATCCAGCGATTTATATCACAAAACAAAATTCTTTAATGGAAAATTTTTATGCTCATGAGAAAATATCTATTGTTAAATTATCAAAAAATTCTAATATCTCTGGCGATCTTTTATTAAAAGCCAAGGGAGGAATTATAGAAATTCAGGCTGATCAGTCTACCCTCAAAGGGGGGTTTCTATCGCTAATGGAGCTCTTGTAAATTTTAGTTTGAAAAATAACTCAACCTGGACTTTGACAACAAGAAAAAATAACAATTTTACAGATCAAAGGCATTTGAATAACATCGCATGGTTTATAACATCTTTAGAATTGAATCATAGTATTGTTCAGTTTGATACACCAAAAAATTTTGTTTATCAAACACTTAATGTTGGAAAAGGATCGGGTGTTGTTTATAATGCTGTGAATGATGCAAAGCTTTACTTGAACGTTTTTATTAGTAAAGAAAATAACATTAACGACCAAAAGACTGATAGGCTTTTGATTCATGGCAATGTGTCTGGTACGACCACTGTTTACGTTACTGGCCAAAATGGAAGTTCGAAAGATGATATGGGGAGGAATGGGAATACTCAGGGTATTTCGCTTATTCAGGTTTCCGGTACGGCACAAGAACATTCTTTCAAATTGGAAGGTGATTATATTACAATTGATGGTTCACCTTATCAGTATGTTCTTTCTGCTTATGGTCCAGGTTCTTCTCGTGGTCAGGCTAGTCTTGATCAAAAGTTAGTTAGTGGTAATGGAAGTAATTTTTGGGATTATCGCCTGCAGAGTAAATATATTTCTCCACGAGTACAACCATCACCACCAAAACCAGCGCCAGTACCACCGGAATCATTACCACCGGTACCGGAACCACCAACGCCATCCAAACCACAGGATCCCAGAACACCAGATTTACCTGGAAAAAGAATACCGGCGGTTGTGCCACAACTCCCAAGTTATTTGCTTTTACCTCATGCTTTATTTCATACAGGCTTGGTAGATGTAAGTAATCAACATGAACTGTTGGAAATCATACAAAATGCTTCTCATGAGCCTGATAAAAATAGAAAGACAAGCTTTTTTATCCGTGGTTATGGTAGTAACCATCATTATACTTCAAATTTATCCGTTTTTGAACATGGTTATGGAGCTGATCTTGACTATAATAATGTGACAGTAGGTATTGTATTAAATACATTAGAGAGTAAACATAGTGCTTCGTCTTTTGGAGTTATGGGCAGTTATGGTCAGCTCTCTCTTCAGCCTCGTGCGGTTAAACAAAGTCAAAAGAGTGTTTTTAATAAATGGTCGGGAAAGCTTTATGCTAATTTGCATCATGATACAGGCGTTTATGCAAATGGCTTTATCTCTTATGATTTTTTTAAGGGCGATGTTGTCACTCTTTCTCGTGGAAAAACAGCAGAATTAAAAGGGGGGCTTTTGAATGCTTCTTTGATAGGCGGTCATGCAATTATAACAGGCTATAATGGTCTTATTATTGAGCCGCAGCTTCAAGTTATTTATCAGTCTCTCATGTTTGATCAAGCGCGTGATATTGATCGGTTTGATATTGATTTAGGAAGCCATGATCAATTGATAGGGCGGATTGGTGGTTGTTTAACGAAAGTTGTTTCTGCTTCCGAAAAAGCACATGTTGTTTCCTTTTATACCAAACTTCATGTTGCGCATAGTTATGAAAAGAAGCGGATAGTGCATTTTAAAGACGCTTTTCAGTTAGGTGCATTTGGTTCTACAGTTGAAACAGGGATGGGTGTTCATGCTCAATTGTCTAATACTATAACATTCCATGGCGATTTGTTATACCAACATAAATTAACCAAAGCCGGCTTTTCTGGAATTAGTGTTTCGGGTGGCTTGCGTTATCAATTTTAGCCTTTAAAGATTAGTCTTGTTTTTATTTTGAACAATTATTTGTGAGTTTCGTTAAGTTGTTTAGCCAAACTCACAGAGATTCTAATTTCCAGGAATATTTCTTTATATCTTATGGTCATATCAAGGTGTTAACAACATATTGAATAGTAGTTTACACATTTAATTTAATGACAGCTTATGCAAAAAGATGAAATTATTTATGTTTAAAATAACTTCATTTACCCTTAAAAGAGTCTATAAATATGAAGCTTTTAATAAATTATATAGAGATAAATTAGAAATATTTCATTTTGTTTATATGATTCTTATTAAAAAAATAATCTATAATATCAAAAGATTAAATATAGAAAAATTTGTTATTAAAAGAATTATAGAGTGTATTTACAAATATTAAAAATTCAAAGTAATTCGATAAATAAAATGTTCTAAAATAGCATTTAAAATATTACGCTATTAAATTTTGTAAGATGTTATTAAAGTGGTCGACGTTTTGCTACAGGATATTTGTGATTTTTAGCAATTCGTTCAACTGCTTTTTCTAAAGGTTCAACCATAACATCCATAGAATAACCATTTGAATGAATAATATTTTCATAGTCAATCATAATTGCAACATGACCTTGCCAAAAAATCAAATCACCTCGTTCAAGAGTATCAGTATCTGTTAGTGGTTTTCCTATAGTTTGCTGTTGCATACTAGTATCACGTAAAACTGCTTTCCCTGCCATCATCATAGAAAGTTGAACTAGTCCAGAGCAATCAAGACCAAAGCCACTAACACCTCCCCAAAGATAAGGTGTGCGAATAAAAGTTTGAGCAACAGTTACATAATCTTTGAACGTATGTTGAATAGGATGAAGATGAGAAGAAATAATAGCTGTTCCATTTTCAAGAATAGAATACATTGTACCACGTGTTTCAGTTACATCAACAACGGTTACTTTACTTCCCATAGACAAAGCACGTTCTACAGCCTTTTTTAAATCAGCTTGCGAATATTGGAAAGTACGAGGAACTGAAACAATATGCGTTTGTTTTATGGTTGATGTGCAAAGAATTTGTGTATCAATATAACCTACATAACCATCTTTAAGCGATTCTACCTTTGACATGGTTTCATCTTGCTCAAGGAGTAAGATTTCTTCTCCGAAGAGGCATTCTGTTTGCCTTTCGCTTTTCTTACTGTTTTCTTTAAATAGACCTGCAACAGCTGTATTAACGCGTCTTTTTTCTCCTTGGACAGAACATGGAGTTTCAAATTGCTGATTTGTGAGGATATCTTGAGATATATGCAACGGTGAATTTTTATAAGGCATTTTTTACCTCTAATGGACTAGCAGCAAATATTAATGGATCTCTTATCCAATAGAAAGAATAAAAAGAATAAAATTATAATTTGTCCAAATTATTGTACATCCTTACCAATTATTTATATCAAATTTGATCTTTGAAGAGTTTATAAAGAGCACGAATAGCTTGCGCGGTTCCACCGACAGGATAACCTGGTGTTTCTTTTGGAGACCATCCATAAAGGTCAAAATGAGCAAATTTTTCTGCTTTTTCGACAAAAGAATTTAAAAATAAAGCGGCAGTTATAGAGCCAGCAAAGTTATTTCCGGATGTATTATTAATGTCCGCAATTTGTGATGATAACATTTGTCTATAGGGTTTCCAAAGTGGCATTTGCCATAGAGGGTCAGTAATGGAATTTGCTGATTGAGAAATTTTCTGTGCCCATATTGGGTTGCTACAATAAAATGCAGGGAGATCTGGCCCTAATGCTATGCGTGCTGCTCCAGTTAAAGTAGCCATGCAAATCATGAACTGGGGGCTTTTTTCATCACCATAAGTTAGGGCATCAGCAAGAATAAGTCGGCCTTCGGCATCTGTATTGCCAACTTCAACAGTTAATCCCTTACGGCTTTGAAGGATATCACCTGGCCGGAAAGCATTAGCAGAAATGGCATTTTCAACTGCAGGAATTAAAACACGCAGACAAAAAGGAAGTTTTGCATCCATGATTAGTTTTGCTAATCCCAAAACATGCGCACTACCACCCATATCCTTTTTCATTAATAGCATATTATTGGCAGATTTAATATCTAATCCTCCGGAATCAAAAGTTACTCCTTTGCCAACCAATGTGATTTTAGGATGGTTTTCTTGTCCCCATTGTAGTTCAATGAGTCGTGGTGCAATGTTGCTTGCTCGTCCTACAGCATGAATCATTGGAAAATTTTGTACTAAAAGATCATCTCCACAAATACTTGTGACATGAGCATTATAAGTCTGCCCTAGTTGGCGTGTTGTTATTTCGAGAGTGTTAGGATCCATATCATTAGCTGGAGTATTGATAAGATCACGGACCCAAAAGACAGTTTCATAAATTCGTTTAAGTTCATCTAGATCAATTGCGTTATGTACATGGATCGATAGTGATTTAGAAGGGGATTTTTGACGATAGCGGTTAAATTGGTAACTCCCAAATGCTAATCCAAGATAGGTATTCATTTCATTTGAGGTAGTTCCTTCTAAATGCCAATGGCCAGTGGGGAGATTTTTGGGAAGGAGTCCTGTGATGAAAGGATTTTCTTGGTCACCAAGTCCAAATAAAACTTGTTTTAATTGTCCTGTTTCGTGGGGAACAAATAATATTTGTCCTGCTTTTCCAGTAAAGCCATTAACTTTCATCCATGAGGTTTTTGATGAATCAAGAGTTAAATTAGCAAAGTTTTTTGTATCAATTAAGAGGATAGGGCAGCTCTTATCAGAACGTGTAGCAGTGAAATTAATTTGATGTTGAAGCATGTGTTTATAATCCTTATAGTTTTCGAAGTGCAACATATTCAACTAAATGATTTTTTCCCTTTCGTAGAATAAGATCAGCTCGCGGTCGTGTTGGTAATATATTTTCTTGTAAATTTTTTAGATTAATTGTGTACCAAAGGTTTTCAGCAATTTTTAAGGCCTCTTCTTCATTTAACAGTGCATAACGATGAAAATAAGATTCGGGTTTTTGAAAAGCTGTTTTACGTAACTGTTTAAAACGCTCTAAATACCATTGATGGATCACTTCTGTTGCAGCATCTACATAGATTGAGAAATCAAAAAAGTCTGAAACAAAAGGTACAATTTTTCCATCTTTAGGATAATCACTAACTTGAAGGACATTAACACCTTCAACAATTAAAATATCGGGCCGGTCGATAATAATTTTTTGATTTTCTAGAACATCGTAGATCATATGCGAATAAAGCGGTGCACTAACATTACTAATGCCTGATTTTACGTCAGAAAGAAAGCGCAGTAATTTTTTAATATCATAGGAATCAGGAAATCCTTTACGATTCATACGATTTTTTGCTTGTAAAATGGCATTAGGGTAGAGAAATCCATCGGTTGTAACAAGATCAACTTTAAGACTAGATTTCCATCGTTTCATGAGTTCTTGAAGAATACGTGCGGTTGTTGATTTTCCAACCGCAACAGAACCAGAAATTCCAATAATAAAGGGTGTTTTTTTGGTATCTGCTTGATGCAAAAATATTTGACGTTTTCGGAAAAGTTCCTGTACGGCTTCAACATGGTATGATAAGAGACGCGCTAAAGAAAGATAAATACATTGCACTTCTTCTAAATCGATAGGATCATCGATTGATCGTAAGCGTTTAATTTCATCAAAAGTTAAGGTAAGCGGGGTATTTGCGCGAAATTGAGACCATTCTTGTACAGTAAAAAAAGTGTAGGGAGAATATTGATCAGAAACGTAATTGATCAAGTTATCTTCTTGATTGTTTTTGAATTGAGTAGTATCAAGCATCTTTATTGGCCAAGAGTTTTTAGATTATTTTTTAGAAATTGTCATGATTGAGAGCAGAACAACAGGCTGTCTTTTGTTTAAAAAATCATGTTTTGTTTTAAAATAGTGAATTAACTTATAGTCCAATCATTCCAGCGTGCAATGATTTGTTTTTGTGATAGATCTTCTGCCAAAAAAGCCCATAAAAGTAAACGTGCTTTTACTGCTGACAAATAGCCAGACATTAAAGCACCAGAAGAAATCATATCAATTTCTGAACCTTTATAACCGTAGGTTGTACGAGTTGTTGGACCATGATAAGAACGGCTTGCAATGATGATTGGTATTTTTTTTGCGTATTTTCGTACTATATCCGCTTCTTGAAAACTGCAGTGGCCTGAACCAAAACCTGCTATGACAAGGCCTGCATAATGTCCACTTTCAAGGCAAAATTTCATCAAGTGTGTATCAGATGATAAAGAGGAATATAGCAGCGCAACTTGATGATCATTTTTTTTAGGAGCTGTGAAAGTTGTAGGAAAAAAATTTCGATCGTTAAAATAAAAGAGTTTTCCTTCTAAAATTGTTCCTAGAATGCCTGTTAGACCTGATTGCAGCGTTTCGACTTTAACAGTATGGCTTTTTTGTACCCAGTAGGGTGAATGAATAGTATCATTCATTACAACTAGGACTCCTCTATTACGGCTTTGTGGATTAGCCGCGACGCGGGTTGCAGCCAAAAAATTAGCAGGTCCATCAGCGCTTGCTTCACAGGGTATACGCATAGCACCAGTTACAACAAGTGGTTCAGCTCTATTCCAATAAAGGGAAAGAAAAAAAGCTGTTTCTTCTAATGTGTCGGTTCCTTGCGTTAAAACAATACCATCTGCACCCATCTTAATTTGCTGTGTTGCCCATTCTATTGTTTCAAGCAGAATTTTAAAAGATAGAGATCCACTTGGTAGTTGTGTTAATGTGTAACTCTGAATATCAGCAATTTTTTCTAAATCAGGAATATTTTTTATGAGTATATCTGATGTTAAAGTCGGCTGCATTTGGCCCAAATTATTGGCTGTCATTGCAATTGTTCCACCTAATGTGCCTACTGCTATTCTTTTCATAATTTTCCCCTGTAAGAAGGCAGATTGCTTATATAAAGCAATATAACAATAATTCGAGTATACAACAATGATGTCATTTTTTATATTATTTTATATTGAGAAAAATTGAAGTGCGCTCAAGCATTGTGTTTTGCAATATATATTATTAAATAAAGGAATTAGTGATTTTATTTTATGTATGATAAAAGGGAGCCATGTTAAGGAGTTTTCTTATGACAGAGCATAAGCCTGATATTATGTATGGTACGACAATCGTAACTGTAAGAAAAGGTAATAAAGTAGTTATGGCTGGCGATGGTCAAGTTTCACTTGGACAAACAATTATGAAAAGTAATGCGCGCAAAGTTCGTCGTCTTGGGAAAAGTGGAGCAGTGATAGCTGGTTTTGCAGGTGCTACAGCAGATGCTTTCACACTATTAGAAAGATTAGAGACAAAACTTGAGCAATATCCTGATCAGCTTATGCGTGCATGTGTAGAGCTTGCAAAAGATTGGCGTACCGATCGTTATTTACGTCGTCTTGAAGCAATGATGCTTGTGGCTGATCAAAAAACTACTTTGGCGTTGACAGGTCTTGGTGATGTCTTAGAACCAGAAGATGGAGTGATGGCAATTGGTTCTGGAGGTAATTTTGCTTTGTCGGCTGCACGGGTACTGATGGACATGGACTTAGATGCAGAAACTATTGCTTCTAAAGCTATGAGTATTGCTGCTAAAATTTGTGTTTACACCAATGATAATTTTACAATAGAAACATTGGATGCTGAATTACCTCCTTTAGAGAAAGCTATTTGAATGTGTGTTGTATTTTCCCCTCGTGAAACTGTTTCTGAACTTGATCGTTTTATTATTGGACAAAATGATGCTAAGCGTTCTGTTGCTATTGCACTGCGTAATCGGTGGCGTCGACAACAGCTTGAAGGGCAGATGCGTGAAGAAGTGATGCCTAAAAATATCCTGATGATAGGGCCAACAGGTGTTGGTAAAACAGGAATAGCTCGTCGATTAGCAAAACTTTCTGGAGCTCCTTTTGTTAAAGTAGAGGCCACTAAATTTACTGAAGTGGGCTACGTGGGTCGCGATGTTGAGCAAATTATTCGTGATCTCGTTGAAATTGCAATTTCTCTTGTGCGTGAAAAAAAACGTGATGAAGTAAAAGCAAAAGCTCATCTTAATGCTGAAGAACGAGTTTTAAATGCTCTTGTAGGAAAAACCGCGAGTCCTGCTACCCGTGATAGTTTTCGTAAAAAATTGCGAGAAGGAGAATTGGATGACAAAGAAATTGAAATTGAAGTAACTGATAATAGTAATAGTGCTCCAACTTTTGATATTCCTGGTATGCCTGGTGCACAAATGGGTATTATGAATTTATCAGATATTTTTGGAAAGATGGGTGTTCGTACAAAGGTACGCAAAACGACTGTAAAGGACGCTTTTAAACCATTAATTGATGATGAATCGGAGAAACTCCTAGATCAAGATCAAATTATTCAAGAGGCACTTCGTGTTGCTGAAAATGATGGAATTGTTTTCATTGATGAAATTGATAAAATTGCAACTCGTGATGGTGGGGCAAGTGCTGCTGTTTCACGCGAAGGGGTTCAAAGGGATCTTTTGCCTTTAGTTGAAGGGACAACAATTGCGACTAAATATGGGCAAATAAAAACAGATCATATTCTTTTCATTGCTTCTGGTGCTTTTCATGTATCTAAGCCCTCTGATTTATTACCAGAGCTGCAAGGTCGTTTGCCTATCCGTGTAGAATTAAATGCTTTAACAAGGGAAGATTTACGGCGTATTCTTACTGAACCTGAAGCTAGTCTGATTAAACAATATATTGCTTTAATGGCAACAGAAGAAGTTCATTTAGAAATTACTGATGATGCAATTGATGCGTTAGCTGATATTGCTGTTGATTTAAATGCGAGGATCGAGAATATTGGCGCACGTCGTTTGCAGACGGTTATGGAGCGTGTTTTAGATGAAATTTCTTTTACGGCACCTGATAAAGCCGGTACTTCATTTAAAGTTGATGCTGATTATGTCAGAAAATCTATAGGAGAGCTTGCTTCTGATATAGATCTTTCACGTTTTGTTCTTTAGAGACCTTTGCATATAGTGATCTATCGATGTGCTTCTATGATTTTGTAGCCATGAACTTCTTCATGGATAAAAACTGTGCAGAAGAGCTTTTTTAATATTGTTTCATAAGGTAGATGGCGATTTGCAACGAGAAGCAAGCGACCTTTAGGTTTAAGGTATTTTGCAGCATTTATAATAAAATGCTGCCCTAATGAAATGTCTGTTGTTTGTTGTGTATGAAATGGTGGATTTGAAATAATTGTATCATAAAGATTTTTTATAGGCTCATAAATAAGATCATGCCAATAAAAGCCAATCGGAAGAGAGGTTTTTATATGCTGTAGATGTTTTTTTGCTGCCTCTAAAGCGTTATAGTCGGCTTCATAAAGGTCGAGTGCAGTTAAGTTTTTGCTTACTTCAAGTGCAGTATAAGAAAGAAATCCCCAGCCCGCTCCAAAATCAGCTGTTTTTCCAAAAATGACTTTATGTAAATAAGGTATAAGTGCAGCAGATCCTGGGTCAATACGACCATGAGAAAACATACCAGAAGTAGTTTGAAATTTATTTCCAAAACTGAGTGGTGGTGAGCGAAAATGAGCAATATTTTGTTTATCTATTTTTTGCGGTATTTGCAACCAGAAGATATGGCTATGATTTTTGGATAATTTTTTACTAATAGGAACAAGAGTGTTAACCCATTTCATCATTGAGGCAGAACCAGCAGTTTTTTCTCCACTAATGATGATCCATCCACCAGGTTTGACTCGTTCTAATAGATCAAGAAAACGATTTTGATTAAGATCACGATATTTACTAAGTTGTAGCAGTCCTCCATCATAGATTATGGTTTGATTTATTTGGGGGCTACATTGAAATTTAGCATTGGTAAATTTTAAAAAGTCTTGTCGCCAAGGGGTTATAATTTCAAGATTTTTTATCCATTGTTTATCAGGAATTTTAGTTAAACCAAAACCTAAAAAATATTGGTTCGAACAAGGTCTAGGGAGATCATAGCTTTCAAAAGGTAAAAATAGAGACACATTTTATTCTTTCAAAGAAATGCCTCTCCAATATTTTAGAATGGCATTTTATTTTACAGTAAGAAAATAAAATTAATCTTCTTTTTTCTTACGACGGTTTTTCTTTTCAGATCGATTCCTTTCATGAATATTACCGCCTTTTTCTGTTTCTATTGAGTCATCATGGATAAGCTCTTTTCCAGTTTGTTGATCAACGACTTTCATCGATAACCGAATTTTACCACGTTCATCGAAGCCCATTAATTTAACCCAAACCTTATCACCTTCTTTGACAATATCAGTTGTTTTTGCTACCCGTTCTACCGCGAGTTGAGAGATGTGAACAAGTCCATCGCGAGAACCAAAAAAATTAACAAACGCTCCAAATTCTGCAATTTTAACAACTGTTCCTTGGTAAATAGCACCGACTTCAGGTTCATCAACAATTGAAAGGATCCAATTTTTTGCTGCTTCAATGGTTTTTAAATCAGAAGAAGCAATTTTAATTGTTCCATCATCCTCAATATTAATTTTAGCTCCAGTTTTTTCCACAATTTCTCTTATTACTTTACCACCAGCACCAATAACATCACGAATTTTATCTACAGGAATATTCATCATTTCAATACGTGGAGAAAATTCGCTAAGTTCACTACGTGCACGAGCTAAGGCCTTTGCCATTTCATTGAGAATATGGATTCGACCATCCTTAGCTTGTGCAAGTGCGATTTTCATAATCTCCTCAGTAATGCCGTCAATTTTTATGTCCATTTGCAGAGAAGTAATTCCGTTTTCTGTACCTGCTACTTTGAAATCCATATCACCAAGGTGATCTTCATCCCCTAAAATATCTGATAGAACGGCAAATTGTTTACCTTCTTTAATCAAACCCATTGCAATACCAGCAACAGGGTTGGCTAAAGGAACACCTGCATCCATGAGTGCTAGTGAAGTTCCACAAACAGTTGCCATTGAAGAAGATCCATTTGATTCAGTAATTTCTGATACAGTACGAATAGTATAAGGAAATGATTCTTTTGTCGGCAACATGGGATGAATAGCACGCCACGCTAATTTACCATGACCAATTTCACGGCGGCCAGGAGAACCAATACGGCCTATTTCACCTACTGAAAAAGGTGGAAAATTGTAATGGAGAAGAAATGTTTCTTTATACATACCTGTCAAGGAATCTATGTATTGCTCATCTTCTCCAGTTCCTAATGTTGCTATGACAAGTGCTTGTGTTTCACCACGAGTAAATAATGCTGATCCGTGTGTGCGAGGTAAAATACCTACTTCTGATTGAATTGAGCGAACATCTGAAAGATTTCGTCCATCAATGCGTTTTCCCGTATCAAGGATGTTTTGGCGAACAATTTTTGCTTGCAACTGTTTGAAAACAGTTGCAATCTGATCTGTATTAAATTCGCAGTTTTTTTCTGTTTCTTGTGTGAATTTATTGATGACTTCTTCTTTAAGAAGATCAAGTGCAGCATGACGTTTTTGTTTATCAGTAATTGTATAAATGTCTCTGAGATCTTGTTCGACCATTTCAAGCATATCTTTTTCAAGGATAGATAGATCCTCCGGAATAAAGTCGCGGGGCTCTTTAGCAGCTACTTCGGCAAGTTTGATGATTGCATTAATTACAGGTTGAAAACTTTTTTGGCCAAACATGACAGCGTCTAACATTACATCTTCAGGTAATTCATGTGCTTCTGATTCAACCATTAGTACAGCATTTTCTGTTCCAGCAACAACGAGATCAAGTTTTGATTCAGGCATCTCGTCAATATTAGGATTAAGAATATATTGTCCATTGCAGTAACCAATACGAGCAGCGGCAATTGGGCCCATAAAAGGAATACCTGAGAGAGTTAGTGCGGCAGAAGATGCAATTATAGCAAGAATATCAGGGTTGTTTTCTAAATCATGCTGGATGACAGAAACGATTACTTGTGTATCATTTTTATAACCATCAACAAAGAGCGGGCGAATTGGACGATCAATTAACCGTGAAATTAAGGTCTCACTTTCACTTGGACGGCTTTCGCGTTTTAAATAACCTCCAGGTATTTTACCAACTGCATAGTTTTTTTCTTGATAATTAACGGTGAGCGGAAAAAAATTTTGATCTGGTTTCGGAGTTTTTGCTGAAACGACAGTTGCCAAAACAACAGTTTCACCATATGTAGCAAGAATCGCGCCATCTGCCTGACGTGCAATTTTTCCTGTTTCGAGGATAAGTGGCCGGCCGGCCCATTCAATTTCTACCTTATGGGTTTTAAACATTTTTTATCCTTAATGACCTAATATTTACATTGTGATTTTGTGTTATGTTTCAAAGTTATGGGTAATACAACAAGACATTTCTATATTTTGCATAGAGAGAAATAAATGACAGATCAAATGGAAACACCCGGCAATCTTGCTCACGATTCTTCATTAGTCTTTGATTACGAGCAGTATATTAAAGTAAAAGAGTGATTTTTCGTAAAAAAATACTCACTTACTTTTCTTCAACGGCGTAAGCCTAATCTTTCGACAAGTTTCTGATAGCGATCTTGATCAACACCTTTTAGGTAATCAAGAAGTCGGCGGCGTTGGGATACCATCTTTAAAAGACCCCGACGAGAATGATTATCTTTTTTGTGAGATTTAAAGTGGTTGGTTAAATTAGAAATGCGTTCAGAAAGAACAGCAACCTGAACTTCTGGTGAACCTGTATCACCGATTTTAGTTTTATATTCTGTAATAAGAGCTTTTTTACGCTCAGCAGTAATCGACATCGTATTGTCCTTTCAAAAAATAAGCAAAAAACACCTGTAGCCAAGATGTCGTCCAGCAAAGGCTATAAAAGAACAAGAAGAGAGAAAATCTTACTTGCTTTGATACTGATATTTGGTACTTATATAGGAAATAAAGTTAAAATACTAGCCCTTGAAGATTTTCTTTATATAAGTTTATTTTGGCAAATATTTATTTTAAGATTTTTTATGAAAGTTTCTTAAAGAATTATTATTCTAAATAGATAAGATAATAACTTTACATGATGTACTAATAGTAAAGGGACGAATGAACTGCTGATTTGGAGACAAAAGATGCAGAAGGTTTCAACATTAGAGATTTTTCATAATTCAACATTCAGAAATTTATGGGTCGCTACTCTTGTAGCGAATTTAGGTGGCTTTGTACAGGCGGTGGGAGCAAGCTGGATGATGACATTGATTAGTCCTTCTCATTTTATGGTAGGGCTTGTGCAAAGTGCTACGACATTACCTCTTGTTGTTTTTTCTCTGATGGCAGGTGCATTAGCTGACAATTTTAATCGGCGTCATATTATGCTTTTTGCTCAAATTATTATGATGATTGTCTCAATTAATTTGGTTATTTTATCTTATATGGGATTAATTACCCCCTGGCTTCTCTTATGCTTTACATTTTTGATTGGATGTGGAACCGCTTTGTATAATCCTTCTTGGCAAGCAACAATAGGAGATATTGTGAACCGAGAAAATATTTCTACTGCCGTTAGTTTGAATAGTGTTGGTTTGAATTTGATGCGCAGTGTAGGACCTTCTATTGGAGGAGCTATTATTTCTACTTTGGGTGGTATTACAACTTTTTTTGTCAATGCGCTCAGTTATATTCCTTTGATTAGCGTTTTGTTTTTGTGGAAGCCAAATTACAAGAACAATACATTACCAAGGGAGAGTTTTTTAGGAGCTATAGCAGATGGTCTCCGTTATGTAGCAATGTCTCCCAATCTTTTGAGTATTATGATAAGATCATTCCTTTTTTGTGTTGGTGCTGTTTTTGTTTTTGCGTTACTGCCAATCGTTGTACATGAATTTTTTGAAGGGAATGCACTGTTTTATGGTACATTACTTAGTTGTTTTGGTCTGGGAGCTATTACAGCTGGCGTGATTAATTCGTTTGTACGAAGCAATTTTAAGTCAGAAATAATTGTTGCAAGTGCATTTGTTGGATTGTCCTTTTCTTGCTTTGTTTTAGCAATGAGTCGTTCGTTGTTTATAAGCCACTCTGTTTTATTTCCTGCTGGTTTATGTTGGGTTTTGGCATTATCACTCTTTAATACATCTGTACAGCTTTCTACACCACGTTGGGTTGTTGCGCGTGCTTTAGCCCTTTATCAAACTGCATCTTATGGTGGTATGGCTGTTGGAAGTGCAATCTGGGGTGTATTAGCTGAGGTTTATTCTTTAACAGTCGCTTTGAATGTTTGCGCGATATTCTTAATTTGTGGAGCTCTTGCGGGTATTAAATTTAAAATTCAAGAAATTCCTCAAATTAATTTTGAGCCGCTTGATCAATTTAGAGAGCCAGAGCTTTCATTAGATCTAGCAGGACAAAGTGGTCCAATTATGATTATGACTTATTATCAAATTAATGAAAATGATCTTGCAGAATTTCTTGAAGTTATGAGACGTTGCCGTCATATTCGACTACGTGATGGAGCACACCAGTGGATTCTTTTGCGTGATCTTGAGAGGCCGGAATATTGGATAGAATCTTACCATATACCAACTTGGGTAGATTATTTGCGCCATAATCGCCGTTGCACAAAAGCAGATATAGAGGTTAACAAACATCTTGATAGATTAAATCGCATATCCAATAGCGTAAAGGTTCATCGCATGATTAAGTGGCAAACAGTACCAAAGATTAATGAGATACATTTAAAGCTATCCAATAATCAATAATTTGAGTGTTATAAAATTGAAATATAAAATAGAAAATAGCTATTAGTATAAAAAAACAGCCTTCTATACTGGGCTTAGCTTAGTGTTAGAAATAGCAGCTCATTAAATTGTGAAAATTCGTTTTGGTTTGAATTGATTTTTATCAATTGTACCTATAGCAAGAAGCTGATCTTTGTAAGTGACATAAACATTTTCTTCATCAATAGAGATGTTATTTTCAAATAAGAGTACTGACTTACCCACTTTTATATGCATTGCTTGAGTTTTATTGAGAGTGTAGTGTGATAGGCAATGTAATGCAGCATCTGTTTTAATCAATAACTGATCAAGTACAGAGAAATCTCTCTTCGGTAGAGTACAATTTTCATCTGCTGTTTCTTTACAAGGCATTGCAACTTTTAATTCATCCCATGTAATGAGATCATTTTCTTTAAAAGGCGCGACTTTTATACGGCGTAGGTCAGAAATATATCCATAACAACCGAGATCGTGTCCCATATCACGTGCTAAGGAACGTACATAGGTTCCTTTTCCACATGTCATTTCAAAAATAGAATGTCCTTGAGCAGTAGTATCGATAAGCTTGAGGGTTTTAATTTCTACTTGACGAGATGAAATTTCAATATTTGTACCTTTGCGTGCTAAATCATAGGCACGGTTACCAGCAATTTTAATTGCTGAAAATTTTGGAGGTTTTTGCCAAATAATACCTGTATATTTTGGTAAAAGAGCAAGAATATTTTCTTGTGTTGGGCGTATCGAAGATGTTTTAGTAATTTCACCTTCTAGATCATCTGTGGAACGCTCTTCTCCCCAGGCTACACAAAAATGATAAGTTTTGGTACCTTCCATAACATAAGAAACAGTTTTTGTTGCTTCTCCCAGCGCAATAGGCAATAAGCCAGAAGCAAGTGGATCAAGTGTCCCTGCATGTCCAGCCTTTTGTGCGTTAAAAAGCCATTTGATTTTTGAAACAGCTGCTGTCGAACTCATTCCTTTGGGTTTATCTAGGATGATCCAGCCGGAAATAGAACGACCTTTTTTTGTACGTTGTCGTGTCACGTTTTTTGATCTTTAAGTTTATCATTATGAAGATCACGCGCAACCTCAGGTGATCGGAGTAAAGTATCAATTTTTGCAAAATTATCAAAACTGTTATCGAATCGAAAACGGAGTGCAGGCATGTATTTCATTTGCCGTAACTGATGACTGATCGCTCCACGGATAAAACGACTATTTTTATTTAAAGCGCTAACGATAGCATCGTGAGAAGTTTGATCGACGGTATTGAGAAAGGAAACAAAGCAAGTAGCAATTTTCAAATCTGATGACATACGCACTTCAGAGACAGAAATAACAATATTTTTAAAGGTATCATCAAGCAAAACACCTCGTTGCAATATATGAGCTATTGCGTGGCGAACCTGTTCTCCTACTCTTAATTGCCGTTGTGATGGATGTATATTTTTTACCAAAATTATAACCTTTTATATCCTGTTTTCCTTTTGTTCTCTTAAAAGATAAGAAAAGATAGAAAGATTGTATTAAGTTTAATACTTTTCTTTTTTAACTATTAGATAAAGAAAGCTCTTAGGTGACCTTATAATGTACGATTAATATGCTCGACTCGGAAAGTTTCAATAATATCACCCGCGCGAATGTCATCATAGTTTTCAAATGCCATTCCACATTCTTGACCAACTTGTACTTCACTGACTTCATCTTTGAAGCGTTTGAGTGTTTTAAGTTTTCCTTCATGAATAACGATATTGTCTCGAATTAGCCGGACGCCAGCTCCTCGTTCTATTTTTCCTTCTGTAACCCGACAACCAGCAACTTTTCCAGTTTTTGTAATGTTAAAGATTTCTAGAATTTCGGCATTACCAAGGAAGGTTTCGCGCTGTTCTGGTGATAGCAATCCTGACATAGCTGCTTTTATATCGTCAACAAGATCATAAATGATGTTATAATAACGGATTTCAATTCCTTGAATTTTAGCTGCATCTCTTGCTTGTTTATTCGCTCGAACGTTAAAGCCAATAACAGCGGATTGAGAGGCTTCAGCGAGAGAAATATCACTTTCAGTAATACCTCCAGCACCGGAGTGTACGACGCGTGCACGCACTTCCTCATTGCCTAGTGTTTCTAACGCTGAAGTGATCGCTTCAATAGATCCTTGGACATCTCCTTTGATGATAAGTGGGAATTCTTTTACACCAATAGTTTGTAATTTTGTCATCATTTGTTCAAGAGAACCACGAGAGCTAGTTTGTCGAGCTACAGCTTTGTCACGAGCTAAGTGTTGGCGGTATTCAGCTATTTCTCTTGCTTTTGCTTCATTTGTCACTACAGCAAATCGGTCACCAGCTTGTGGTGTACCTTGCATGCCTAAAATTTCAATTGGTGTAGAAGGCCCTGCTTTTTTGATATAACAACCACAATCATCAATTAAAGCACGAACACGTCCCCATTCATTGCCTGCAACAATAATGTCAGAAAGTTGTAATGTACCTTTTTGGATAAGAACAGTTGCAACAGGCCCCCGTCCTCGATCAAGTTTAGCTTCAATAACAACGCCTTCTGCTGTTCGCTCTGAGTCCGCTTTAAGATCAAGAAGCTCAGCTTGAAGAAGAATAGCTTCCAAAAGTTTATCAAGATTTTGTCCAGTTTTGGCAGAAACTTCAACTTCTAAAGTTTCACCACCCATGGCTTCAACAAAAACTTCATGTTGCAAAAGTTCTGTACGTACTTTTTGTGCGTCGGCAGTTGGTTTATCAATTTTGTTAATAGCAACAATAATGGGAACATTAGCGGCTTTTGCATGATTAATGGACTCAATTGTTTGTGGCATCACACTATCATCGGCGGCGACTACTAAAATAGCAATATCAGTTACTTGAGCACCACGAGCACGCATGGCTGTAAAAGCAGAATGTCCAGGCGTGTCGATAAAGGTAATCTTTTGACCATTTTGCTCAACTTGATAAGCACCGATATGTTGTGTAATTCCACCTGCTTCACTGGAAACAACATTGGCTTTACGAATAGCATCAAGAAGAGAAGTTTTTCCATGGTCAACATGACCCATAATGGTTACAACAGGTGGACGTGGACGCATCTTTAATGGATCATCACTGATATTGAAAATACCATCTTCTACATCAGATTCTGAAACACGTTTAACTGTATGACCAAATTCAACAGCAATGAGCTCTGCAATATCCGCATCGATGACATCACCAGGCTTCATCATTTGTCCTTGTTTCATTAAAAATTTAATAACATCAACCGAACGTTCGGTCATGCGCTGAGCGAGCTCTTGGATGGTAATGGTTTCAGGAAGAGTAACTTCACGAGAAATTTTTTCTCTTGGTTCTTGATTTTGTGCACGTTTGAATTTTTCCTGTCGACGACGCATTGCTGCTATTGAACGTCCACGTCCACTTCCTTCTTCATCCAACGCACTATGAAGAGTAAGTTTTCCTCGACGACGCTCATCAGCTCCTTTTACAACTTTAGGTGAACGCATTTCTGGTTTAGAAGAATTAGTGCGTCGGTTATGTTTGTCTTCATTATCATGATCATCTATAATACGTTTTTCTGCTATGGGTATATTTTTAAGCGGAATAGCTGCTTCTAATGCTTTTATATCTATTGCTTCGATAGATTCTGTTGAGGAGAGTGTAGAAGTATGAGTTGGAATTTGATCTGTGGTGTTCTTACTTTCTCGTAATGTTTGCTTTTCTTGATGAGTTTGTAAATGCAAACGTTCTTCACGTTCTTTGTCACGTTTTTCTTTTTCAGCTTGTTTACGTATTATTTTTTCTTGGATATGTGCTTCTTCTAAAGCACGGCGCCTCGCTTCTATTTCTGCTGATGAAAGGTTGCTCGGCGCTATAGGTTTACTGGGCGGTATTTCTTCAAATTTTGGTTTGGAGTGTTGAGCTACATGCGGTTTAGTAATAGGCTGTGGTGCTTCAGTTTTTTCGTCCGGGCGTGTAATTTTGCGTCGTTTAGTTTCGACAACCACAGCCTTTGTACGACCATGGCTGAAATTTTGTTTGATCGTACTAGTTTCTAATCCTGATCGTTTTAAGGTCAGTGTTTTTTTAGCTGTTATTTTGTCATTATTTTTTTCACTCATTGTATTTCCTTCACGGCCTTTGCCGTTATTGCACTAAGCTTACTATATTTATCCTCACGATAGGTGATTAATTTGTATATCGTTTTGATAAATCCCTCTGCAGCTTTCGTATTCAATAAGGCAGCATGTATCACAGGATTAGTTCCAAAAGCCATACTCATTTCATCACTTGTAAATAAAGATATAACTTTTATATTCTGATTTACTTTTTTTTGTATTGCGTGGATGGCTTGTGAAATTTTGCGTTTTCCATCTTCTTTTGCTTCTTTTGCATGGAGAACAAGAATAACCTGACCGGTGCGAATAGCAGAAACAACTTTGGTTGATCCTGTAACAATAGTCCCTGCTTTTCGAGCCATAGAAAGGCTTGAAAGTGCAGCTTTTAGTAGTAATTTATCCACAATATGAGCGAGGTTTTCAGAAACCTCAACATCTGTTTTAAGATTTTTGCTAAAAGCTTTACGTTTGACTGCCTCTTCTATGATAGTGTGATGCGCAGAAACCCAAAGACCACGTCCGGGTAAATTAGCTTTAAGATCAGGGATAATTTGATTATTTGGACCAATGACAAAACGGATCAGCGCTGCCGCTGAAGCACTTTTCTTTGTCACAATACAAGTCCGCTCATTCATTTAAAATTTATCCGCATCCAAATTATTTGTTGCTTCATCTTCTACAGGATGTTGTTTAATAAGATCAGCTTGATTTATCCAACCTGCTTGCACGCGTGCTGCTAACACCATGGCTTCTGCATCTGCACGGGTAATATCAAAGGGTGTCAAGATGCCAGGAAAATTTTGTGTTTGACCTTCTTTACATTCTCTCCATCCAACGAGATCATCAACTGCATAGCCTGCAAAATCCTCTATTGTTTTTACACCATCCTCACCTATAACAACTAGCATAGCATTTGTTATACCAGGCAGTGTTTGCAATTCATCTGAAACACCAAGCTCTTTACGCTTTTCGTTGAGTTCTTTTTCTTTACGTTCTAAATATTCACGTGCACGATTTTGGATTTCTGAAGCAGTATCATGATCGAAGCCGTCGATAGACTCTATTTCTTCAAGATTAACATAAGCGATTTCCTCAATTGAGGTGAAACCTTCTGAAGCCATAACTTGCCCAACCATTTCATCAACATCTAAAGTTTCCATGAAAAGCTTGCTACGTTCAGTGAATTCTTTATGACGATTTTCAGATTCTTCTTGTTCTGTTAGAATATCAATATTCCATCCTGTTAATTGCGAAGCTAAACGCACATTTTGTCCACGTCGACCAATTGCAAGACTAAGCTGATCACCAGGTACGACGACTTCAATACGTTCTGCATCTTCATCAAGAACAACTTTCGAAACTTCAGCGGGCTGCAGTGCATTGACGATAAATGTTGCAGCATCAGGTGACCAAGGAATAATGTCAATTTTTTCGCCTTGTAATTCTGCAACAACAGCCTGAACACGGCTTCCTCGCATTCCAACACATGCACCAACGGGATCAATTGAGCCATCGCGTGAAACAACAGCGATTTTTGCACGTGAGCCTGGATCACGAGCAACAGATTTAATTTCTATGATACCATCATAAATTTCTGGGACTTCCATAGTAAAAAGTTTTGCCATAAATTGAGGGTGTGTCCGTGAAAGGAAAACTTGTGGTCCTCTTGGTTCACGGTGTACGTCATGAACAAACGCACGAATGCGATCTCCATAATGAAAAGATTCCCGCGGAATTAATTCATCACGTCGCACGATAGCTTCTCCACGACCTATATCGACAATAACATTGCCATATTCCACACGTTTAACTGTACCAGAAATAATTTCACCAATTTTATTTTTGAATTCTTCAAATTGGTGATTACGTTCTGCATCACGTACTTTTTGCACAATAACCTGTTTAGCAGATTGTGTTGCAATGCGTCCAAAATCCATGGGAGGTAAAAGATCGGAAAGAAAATCACCGACTTTTGCGTCTTCTTTGCGTTTTAGGGCATCAGATAAAGCTATTTCAGTTGTATAATCTTCAACGACATCAACAACTTTAAGAAGACGTTGTAATTTAATTTCACCTGTTTTAGAATTGATCTCAGCACGGATGTTGGTTTCTTGGCCATAACGAGAACGTGCTGCTTTTTGAATAGCATCAGCCATTGCAGAAATGACAATTTCACGGTCAATTGACTTCTCACGTGCAACAGCATCTGCAATTTGCAGAAGTTCAAGCCTGTTAGCGCTTATAGCCATTGATTTTCTCCTTTTTTATGCCACATGAGGGCAGGGGGTCTGTTAATATTTAAGTGTTATATTTGTTTTCGTTCTTGAGAGGTTTAAGATTATCGTTCGAAATTAATTGTTTGTCTAAATCTTTATTTTTTTTCAATGTATCACGAATAAGTTCATCGGTGAGGATCAAGTGCGCATTAGTAATATTAGAAAAAGAAATAAATATATTTATTTCTTCTCTGTGAGCTGTTTTCTCGATATTTAAAGTAAATCCATTTTGTGTAATATCTTTAAGCTTACCACGCAATTTTTGACGTCCATCAATAACAGTGTTGGTTTCAATTTTTGCGAGATGCCCTTGCCAATGAACAAAATCAGATTTTCTTACGAGTAGGCGATCAATACCAGGAGATGAAATTTCTAAGTGATACTTGCGTTCAATAACATTTTCTATGTCAAGGAGAGGGGCAACAGCTCGACTAACTATTTCGCAATCTTCTATTGTCATGGTGCCATTAGTGCGTTCAACCATAATCTGAAGTGTTAAACCATTTAAGCCCAAAAGTTTTGTGCGAACTAACCGAAAACCTAAAGGTTTTAGTAATGGTATAATAAGAGCAGAAACACGTGCTGCAACGCCATCTTCTTCAAATAAACGCGGTTCATCAATATCACCCATTCTTTCAATTTCATTCATATGGTTCATCCAAATTGTTATCGAACTTACAATAAAAAAGAGTGGCTCCAACTGGACCACTCCTCATCATAAGGCCGAAAATCTATCTCTTTATACTCTTAAACAGAGAATTTTACAAGTTATTTATAGTAAAGCATTTTATCTTTTATTGTTTAATAAAAGTAAGGTAAGTGGGTGTTCTGCCTTCACATAGGGCTTTGGCTTCATATCGGGTGCTTGGCCATAGTGGATAGGGAATTTTCCAGTCTGTAGGTTTTTGTGCGAGCCATTCAAAACTATTGTGTTGAATACAATGATAAAGCGTCCAATTGATATAGTCATCTATATCACTAGCAAAGCGGAATTTTTTACCGGCTTTAAGAACTCGAGAAAAACGGTTTAGATTTTTTTCATTAATGAACCGTCGTTTCCAATGCTTTTTTTTAGGCCATGGGTCAGGATAAAATAAATCTATTCCATCAAGAGATTCTGTTGGTAACCAATCAAGAAAATGTGTAGCATCATCGTTATAAAGACGAAGTTGATTTTGATATTCTTTGTGCTTTTCAGTGTATGATAATATTTTTGCCATTCCATTAATAAAAGGTTCTATACCGATAAAACCAGTGCGTGGAAAACGCTTCATTTCATGGAGTAGATGTTCTCCGCTACCAAAGCCAATTTCAAGTCGAACTTCTTCCACTGGATTGGTGAATAAAGATACTAACTTTAAAGGTGCAGGTTTGCTTAAATCAATGTTAAGAGTAGGAAGAAGCGTATTTATAAGTGTAATTTGATTGTTTCGTAGCCGTTTTCCTCGTCGGCGACCAAAAAAAGCTTCACTCATACGCGTTTTATGTGTAGTCATGATATTTTAATCATTTTTTTAAGTTGTCCAACTAAATCAGTTTTTTCCCAAGAAAATGAACCATCATGCTCTGGTTTGCGTCCAAAATGGCCATAAGCTGCTGTTTTTGCGTAAATAGGTTTGTTGAGATCAAGATGCTTTCGGATGCCTGTTGGTGATAAATCCATTATTTTTGGAATTGCGGCTTCAATAGCACTTTCATCTACTTTTCCTGTTCCATGGAGGTTAAGATAAATGGACAAAGGTTCTGCAATACCAATTGCATAGGAGAGCTGAATAGTGCATTGATCTGCTAAATCAGCTGCAACAATATTTTTAGCTAGGTAGCGTGCAGCATAAGCTGCAGAACGATCAACTTTTGTTGTATCTTTACCTGAAAAAGCCCCACCACCATGAGGTGCGGCACCACCATACGTATCCACAATAATTTTCCGTCCTGTTAATCCCGCATCACTTTTAGGACCACCAATAACAAATTTTCCTGTTGGATTAATATACCATCTGCATTGATTGGAGATTGGGATATCATGTAAAGCTTGCAAAATATAGGGTTCAACAATTGTACGGACTTTATTCGAATCCCAGCTTTCATCAAGGTGTTGTACTGAAAGGACAATAGATGTCACTTCCGCAGGTTTGCCATTTTTGTATTCTATTGTTATTTGGCTTTTAGCATCTGGTCCTAATTTACCAGTTTCTCCCTCTTTTCTATGACGGGCTATTGCAAGATGTTCTAAAATCTTATGTGCATAATAAATTGGTGCAGGCATGAGATCTGGTGTTTCACGGCAAGCATATCCAAACATAATGCCTTGATCACCTGCTCCTTCTTCACCATGACGATCAATGGCATGATCAACTCCTTGTGCGATATCAGCTGATTGAGGGCGTAAAAGAACATCAATTTTAACGGTTTTCCAATGAAAATCTTCTTGTTCGTAGCCAATAGCACGAATGGCGTGACGTACAACTTTACGAAAAGGGGTAGGGTTAACAATAAGAGAGCCAGCCTTATCGCGTATAAATTGACCGTTTTTATCTTTTTTTAAGAGTGTATCGGGAACACGTACCTCACCAGCTATGACAACACGATTGACACTTACTAAAGTTTCACAAGCAACTCGTATTAACCATGGATTAGTTTTGGCTTTGTGAGATTCTCTGTAAACCATATCAACGATTTCATCAGAAATACGGTCACAAATTTTATCAGGATGTCCTTCCGATACCGACTCACTTGTAAAAAAATAATTTTGATGCGGCATAGGAACTCTCTCAAATAAAAAAGAAGTCAATATTTCATGTTTGGTAGACTCAAATTTGCTTTATTTGCCAATCCTATGCCAAATCGTCAATAATAATGTAAAAAAGAATATAATTTTATATCTCATCGTTATGATCTTCTTCAGAAAGAGCCTTCGCTAAATCAATAATTTTTCGGCGCACTTTAGCATCAGATATATTGGTAAAAGCACGCATTAATTGAATGCCTTCACTACTAGAACAAAAATCTATAAAATTATTATCACTTTCCGTAAAACCTTCTAAAGATTGTATACCAATTCCTTTATCAAAAAAATAGGAAACTGGAACATCCATAATTTCTGCAATTGCTTGGAGGCGGCTTGCTCCAACACGATTTGTTCCTTTTTCATATTTTTGAATTTGTTGAAAAGTAATACCTAATTTTTCACCGAGTTTTTCTTGAGTAAGACCTAATATATTACGACGCAAACGAATACGGGTTCCAACATAAATATCCATTGGATCGGGTTTTTTTCTAGTTTTGGTCATAATGCAACTCTTTATTTTCAGCGCTTTGTTTTTAAACAAACATTAGGTGCATGTGAGGTTAGTTTATTATAAATGAGGATGATATATAATACTTTTCTTGACGTTACTGGTACACATAACATGATATTGTACATAAGTACTCAATCATTCAAGCTGTTTTGTAGAACCAAAACTAATACGATACAATAGCATAAGAATGAATAAGATGAAAGTAGAGAATGTTCTGTATTTATTGTTCCAAATAGTGGTAATTGGTTGTGGGATCGGTGCATCAAGTGCGCCAATAATATTATATTCAAGGGAAGAAACAATTCTTCCATAAGGATCAATAACAGCTGATATTCCATTATTTGCTGCTCTAATAAGAGGTATTCCCAATTCAATGGCACGAAATTGCGCTTGTTGAAAATGTTGATATGGGCCAGGCGTTTTACCAAACCATGCATCATTTGTTATATTAATAATTGCTTGAGGGGGGGACCTTTAAAAGCCGTTATATTAGGAAATATCGCTTCATAACAAATAAGTGGAAGATAAGAAAAACCATTTGGCATCATAACGGTTCTTCGCACATTGGCAGCAGTATATCCATCAATGGTGTCAGCGAGAACATGCAATCCTACCTTTTTTAGTAAATTTTGATAGGGAAGATATTCACCAAAAGGGACGAGATGAAGTTTATCAGATATGTGAAGAATATCACCTTTGGCATCAATTACTGCAATTGTATTAAAATATTGTATTTGGGTATAAGGAGGGGAAGCATCACCGGTTCGGATGGCACCGATAATAGCCCATTGTTGGGGTTTTAGAAAAGAACCAATATGCTTTGTAAGAATAGAAGGCGTATTACTAAGAATATAAGGAAGAGAAGCTTCTGGCCATATGATAAAATCAGGCTCTGGATTTTGGCTAATAGCTGTTTTAATACTTAAGTTTAGATGAGCTGCAAATATATCGTTTCTTTTCGTATTGTTCATTTTGGTGGCTTGTTGGATAGAGGGTTGAACAATACGAACCCAATGGTTATTATTGCGGTACTCTGCTATATTCGGTGCTGTTTTCAAACGATAAAATCCAAATCCACTATGGGCTAATATAAGAAGAAAACAAAGTAAAAGCGCTGAATTTTTTTTTTCATTTGTTAATAAAACAGTTGGTAAACTATAGCATAAAATAGCAAGGATATTCATTCCATAGAGTCCTACAATCATATCTGATTGCATAAACATTGGGGTTGGCATAGCTGTATAACCGAGAGCATTCCATGGAAAACCCGTCAATAGGATAGCACGTAACCACTCTGCTAATCCGAGTGAGAAGGCTAATACAAAGAAGCGTGCTATGTTTTTTGTCCATAATAAGGAAACAATTATACCAGCAAAAAACCAATAAAAAGAAAGATAAACAGGAAGACAAAAAATAGAGAATGGTAATGCCCAAGCAAAAGAGATTGGATCTATTAATAATGCATTACTTAACCACCAAAGGCTACAAAAAAAATAACCAAAGCCAAAATTTCCAAAGGCTAGTGCATTTGTTAAAAGACGTTTTTTGTTGTTGTGGATAGTATTGATTTTATCGAGAAAAATAATGAAAATAGGAAATGTTAAAAAACAAATGGGCGTTAAATAAAAGGGGGGAAGTGCAAAAGACGTTAAAGCACCGCATAAAAAAACACATATTTGCTGTTTCCAACCAGTGATGGAAAGCAGGAGAAGGTTGAGATTCTTTAACAATAATTAGCTATCCTTATAAGATTGTTGTTCCTTAAGATTTTCATTTTCTGAGATACGAAAAATGCATAATCGTTTAATTCGACGTTTATCAGCTTCTAAAATACGGAAACGATAACCTGGTACAGTTTCAATAATTTCACCTTTTGAAGGGATGCGATCAAGAATGGAAAAGATTAAACCACCAATGGTATCCACTTCATCTCCGTATTCTCCCACGACAAAATCAGGACCAAGAGCTTTTTCCAAATCTTTTAATTCAGTCTTTGCATCAACCAACCATTTATTATCAGGTTGGCGTATGATAGCGTTATCAATATTATCATGTTCATCTTCAATATCTCCAACAACCAATTCGACAATATCTTCCATAGACACCAAACCATCTGTACCACCATATTCATCGATCACTAAAGCCATTTGTGTTCGTGTGGTTTGCATACGTGTTAATAATTTGCTTGCGAGCATAGAACGAGGTACAAAGAGAACTGTTCTAATAAGGTCTAGTTCACCGATAGGGTGTTGTAAATCTTTATGATTCAGTTGTAGAGAGTCATATTTTTGTTCATTTCGAGTAGAGCTGGTAATAAAAGAGGTTATATAATTGAGGATATCGTGGATGTGAATCATACCTCGTGGATCATCTAATGTTTCAGCGTATACAGGTATGCGTGAATGTCCAATTTTTGCAAAAAATTTAAGAGCTTCGCCGAGAGGAGTATTGATTTCCAATGCTTCTATTTCGGAACGCGGAATCATAATATTATCAACACGTGCTTCTCGTAGGCATAAAATATTATGAAGCATAGTGCGTTCTTCAGGAGAAAAAAGAGTTGTTTCCTTTTCGTTATCAGTAGCAAGTACATTAGTAAGACCATCACGTAGTGATGTATGGTTGCGTCTACGTAAAAATGAAAATAGAGAGCTTAGCAATGAATTTTTCTTTGTATAGCTTGTTTTTTGTAGAGAATATTCTTCAGGATTAGAAGATATTTGAGTATTATTTTTTGTATTAATTTTATCCGCCATAGCTTTAAAAATTTTCTAAACTTTCTCAATTATAATAGCTGCACCAATTATTTTAAATTTTATTATTTGTAAACCTAACCTTAAGTTTAACTTTTATCATTTTATAACAACTTAGTATAGGGATCTTTTATAGTTAGCTTTTGAAGTATTTCTTTTTCTAGTTTTTCCATTTGATTAGCTTCATCATTTGTTTCATGATCATAACCAAGAAGGTGAAGGATACCGTGAATGATTATATGCGTTAAGTGATCCTGAAATGATTTTTTTTCTTCTTCTGCTTCTCGCATAACAGTTTCTTGCGCAATAACGATATCACCAAGCATAAGCTTAGGATTTTGTCCAGCTTTAAGAGGAAAAGCAGGAAAGGATAAAACATTTGTGGGTTTATTGTGATTACGCCATCGTGCGTTAATTTGCGCCATATGCGTATCATCTGTAAAAAGCAGGCTGAGCTCACTTGTTATTTCATTTAATGATAAATGCTGCAATGTGGTAACTAGAGCTTTTTCAGTGATATTATAAAGCATTTTCTCATTATTCCATTTAGCACTTTCAATAGTTATATCAATAGAAATCATGAGAAATTGCACTCATTTTTTTTACGGAAAGCCTGTGAGTTGTATTGCTTTTTTTGTTCAATAGAATCACGATCATAAGCTTGAATAATGGTGGAAACAAGAGGGTGCCGTACAACATCTTTTTCATTAAAATGGATAATTTTAATATTTTCTATATCTGAAAGGATGCGAATTGCTTCCACTAAACCTGATTTTTGTCCTGCAGGCAAGTCAATTTGGCTTAAATCACCCGTTATAATCATCCGTGATCCTTCTCCAAGGCGTGTAAGGAACATTTTCATCTGCATAGGTGTAGTATTTTGTGCTTCATCGAGGATTATTGCTGAATGAGCAAGTGTTCGACCACGCATGAACGCTAGAGGAGCGATTTCTATAACTCCAGAGGTTAAAATGCGTTCTACTTTTTCAGCAGTTATCATATCATACAGAGCATCGTAAAGGGGACGTAAATAGGGATCAACTTTTTCTTTAAGATTACCGGGAAGGAAGCCAAGATGTTCTCCAGCCTCAATGGCTGGACGTGAGAGAATAATTCGTTCAATGATACCATATTTAAGAAGCATGACAGCATGAGCAACGGCAAGATATGTTTTTCCAGTGCCTGCTGGACCTATTCCAAAAATAAGTTCAGCATGTTCCATGGCACGCATATAAACGTCTTGTGTTAAAGTACGAGCATAAATTGTTTTTTTATGGGTATTAAGTTGTGCTAGTGTATGTTGTGCAGAAGGTTGAGTTATTTGAAGTTTTTCTTGTTGTTCATCGGGCAAATTTGCCATAGCGATTGCACTTTCCATATCTGATAGAGTAAGCTCTGGATGTGTTTTTGCTTTTTGATAAAGCTGATCTAATACATAGTGTGCTTGTTGTACGGCAATAGCTGCTCCATAAATTAAAATTTTGTTACCGTGTGGACGGATATCAAGCTTGAGTTTTTTTTCAAGATAAGCAAGATTTTCATCAAATTTACCAAAAACTATTTTTGCAGTATTGTTGTTTTCAAATGTTAAAACAACATGGTTAGTATTGACTGTATTAGCTTTTTTAAAGATATTTGTATTTTGAGAGGGAATACCTTTTATCTTTGGACTTTGCTTCGATTTTTTGGTTGATGCTTTCAACCCTTACTCCTTATCTGTTTATATCATAGCTTTAATATAAGCACTTATCTTTAAAAGTGAAATAGCTTTTTAAGATTATATTTTTAAATAGAACTATGAAATTTCTTTAATATTAATATATGTCGGTTTTTTCACCGATGAAACTATTAGAGCTTGCATTTGTAATACGAATTTTCATAATAGTTCCAATAGAGGCTTGTGTATTTACGACAACAGGTAAAAGCCAAGGGGAGCGCCCTATCATTTGCCCAGAGTGACGACCAATTTTTTCAATAAGAACATCGGTTGTTTGACCAATTTTAGAGTGTAAGAATGTATGCTGTTGGTCGAGAAGAATGGCTTGTAAATGCTGGAGGCGAGCATTTTTGACCGTTTCATCAACGTGATTTTTCATTGTTGCACCGACTGTACCAGGTCGAGGTGAATATTTAAAAGAATAAGCCGAACTATAGCCTACTTGTTGAATAAGCTTGATAGTTTCTTCAAAATCTTCGTCAGTTTCACCCGGGAATCCTACAATGAAGTCGCCTGAAAAAGCAATATCAGGCCTTGCAGCACGGATCTTATCGATGAGATTAAGATAATGAATACTTTTATGTTGTCTATTCATTGCTTTCAGGATACGATCTGAACCTGATTGAACAGGAAGATGCAGATAAGGCATAAGTATATCAAGATCTCGATGTGCAGCAATAAGACTGTCATCCATATCGCGTGGATGACTTGTTGTATAACGTAATCGTTTTAAACCATCAATTTTAGCTAGGTGATGGAGAAGATCTCCAAGGCGCCAAGTTTTTCCATCGATACTCTGTCCATGCCATGCGTTTACATTTTGCCCAAGAAGTGTAATTTCTTTTACACCTGCTTCAATAAGTTGGTACGCTTCAGCTGTGATTTGCTTAACGGATCGGGATATTTCTGCTCCCCGTGTATAGGGAACAACGCAAAAGGTACAAAATTTATCGCAACCTTCTTGCACTGTTAAAAATGCACTAATGCCTCTTTGTCGAACAGCTTGTTTGTTATGAGGTGGTAAATGAGAAAATTTATCTTCAACGGCATAATCTGTTTCAATAACTTTTTTTCCTTGTTTGACTTGTTTTAATAGTT
Source organism: Bartonella sp. A1379B (assembly GCF_002022485.1). Classification (NCBI taxonomy): domain Bacteria; kingdom Pseudomonadati; phylum Pseudomonadota; class Alphaproteobacteria; order Hyphomicrobiales; family Bartonellaceae; genus Bartonella; species Bartonella sp. A1379B. The sequence continues at coordinate 45,263 of NZ_CP019780.1, forward strand.
CCGGTAGCCGATGATACATTTGTGGTCCAATGATAAAATCTACGGTTGGTGCACGTCGCAAGATTTCATTGCCTTCGGCTTGCGCAACACAACCTGTAACACCGATCATCAAAGGTTTATCATGTGTACGTCCTTGACGTATTATTTGTAAGCGACCAAGATCAGAGTAAAGTTTTTCTGCTGCTTTTTCTCGAATATGGCAGGTATTAATCAGAATAAGGTCTGCATCATTTGGTGTTTGTGTGGCAATATAACCTTGAGCACTTAAACTATCATTCATTCGCTGGCTATCATAAACATTCATTTGGCATCCATAAGTTTTAATAAAAACTTTTTTGGGGCCACTGGGAAGTATATTTTTAGAATTTGTACGATGATCCATATTGCGTTTCTAAACGTTTTTTTTTTTAATCTCAATCTATTTGCTTGAAAGTTTTTTGCATGATGATTGCATCTATGAGTCCATTGTGTGATTGATAGTAGGCTGGGCGTTTAGCAATCTTTTGAAATTTAAATCGTTTATAAAGGGCTAAGGCAGGAAGATTGGTTTCTTCTACTTCTAGAAAAAGTTTCGTTGCACGTTTACGACGAAGGTGGCGAAATATGTTATCAATAAGAAAATGACCAATTTTTTGTTGACGGTTATTAGAATCAACTGCAATCGTTATAATTTCTGCTTCACCAAGAATAAGACGGCAGAGACAAAATCCTAAAATTTGATGAGATTGTCCAATGAGATGGGCTTTATAGCCAAAGATAGAATGATCTTTTAAAAAAGTCTCAAATGTTTGTTGTGTCCACGCTATAGAAAAACAATTTTTATGAATTTGATGAAGAAAAATACTATCTTTAGAGCTTAATGGTGCGATTATAAAATTTTTTTTTGTCAACAAAGATTTAGCCATTATTGTTTTCGTGGTAAAGCAAAATCAGTTTGTTGTTTTGCATCAGCATCACGTAAGTAGAGGGGATGCGGTGGTATTGGGGGCTGTTTATTTGCAGCTAGGTATGCATAAGTTAAAACGTCTGCAGCATCACATGGAATGGAATCCAGTATAATTTTTTTGCTCATTGTATTGTTTTTAATATAGAGAGTAATAATTTCAGCAGCTGGGCCAGTAAGCATAGTGTGTTCGGATAGATCTGCGATAATATTTTCAGGAGTTTTTAGGCTGGGCATGCTTAAAGCTATAAGATTTTTGTTGAAATTTTGATGATAGAACATTCCTCTACCGGCTTCAATAACAACAGTAATGATTGATGTGATATGTTTATTAGCTACTTGTGCAGCTAATGCTTCAAGTGAGCTGACTCCAATAACTGGAATTTCTAATGCTAAGGCCAAAGCTTTTGCTGTAGCAATGCCTACACGTATACCTGTAAATGATCCCGGTCCAATATTGACGGCAATGCGATTAATCTGATCAAGCTTAATATTTGCTTGATGAGTTAGCTGTTCGATTTGACCAATGAGTTTCTCAGCATGACCTTTGCCAATACATTGACTGATGCGTGCGATAACAGATTTATGTTGAACAAGTGCGACAGCACAATAAGTTGAAGCAGTATCTATAGCAAGAATAAGCATAAATGCTTTTTAGCGGAATATAGTAATAAATAAAAGATAAGTTTTGATTTTTAAAAATTTTCTTTATCTCTAGTGAAATATTAAAAATAATGAGATCAGTAGGATATATAATTGTTTTGAGCTGTATTTGAGCATAGCGTATCTTTTATCACAGAAAGACAATACATGTGAAATAGGTTCAATATTTTACGTTGTTCTGTAAGCTATATTTAAGAAAGTGAAGTATTCGATGTAAATTTTTTAAAATGTTATGCGATCAAAATTAAAAAGTTTTATCATAAGACTACTGAAGACACTAAGGAAAAATATAGAGGTGATTGAAGCACATATCACGCGCCATCCTGCTTTTTTTAATGAACGAATATCAACACTTAATCCTAATCCTGCCATTGAAATAATAGTGAAAAGTTGAGTAATAAAGTTGATAGGAGTAAGAGCAGTTGTAGGAATAAGTTCTGCTGAGCGTATAAGCATCATGATAATAAAGCCAATGATAAACCATGGAATGAAATTATGTAAACGTAGATGATGTCCTGGTCGAGGGTAAATGATTGCTAGAGTAAAAATGATCGGACCTAACATTAAAACTCGCACTAATTTAACAAGAGTTGCTATTTGAACACTCACAAAAGATACAGATGTTGTTGCTGCTAAAACCTGTGGAACAGCATAAACGGTCATACCTGCTAATATACCATATTGATTAAATGATAAATTAAAGAGAGGTTGTAAAGAAGGCAGAATGAAAATAATAATAGCTCCTAGGAGAGCAGCAAATGCAATTGATGCAGCCACTTCTTCACTTTTTGCATTAATAACAGGCGCAGTGGTTACAATAGCTGAATTACCACAGATAGCATTACCACAAGCGATAAGCATGGCTAAATTTTTAGAAAGTCCATAAAATCGTCCAATAATAAAACTGATAAAAATAGTAAGAAATACAATAACTATAATACCAACAAGTAAAGTCCAACCGGCGGAAAGTACTGTGTGGACACTAACGCTTGCACCTAGAAGAACAATAGCGATTTCCAGAAGTATTTTTGCGCAAAAATTTATACCTTTATCAAAATATTCTGGAAGAGAAGAACAACTACGGACAATAGAGCCTAATAAAATCGCTAAAACAAGAGTTTCAATCCATGCTTCTGCAAGAAGTTTTTTTTCTATAATTTCTAAACCATAAGGGGATGCCGATATAAGCGCACAGATTAAAATTCCTGGTCCTAAATTGACTATAAAAGATAAATTTTTTTTGGCATTTTAGAAGTTCCCCTGCCGCGCATTATACAAAATATTGGCCTTTAAGATCCTTCTATCATAAAATTTAGGGATTATCAAAAAACGACCGAGAAATAATTTCAAAAATTAGTTCTTGCTTGTAAAGCAGCAGCTAACGTTCCGTCATCGAGATAATCTAGTTCACCACCTACTGGTACTCCATGGGCAAGGCGGGTGATTTTAATGGAAAACTGGGAAAGTTGATCGGTAATATAGTGAGCTGTCGTTTGTCCTTCAACTGTAGCATTAACGGCTAAGATGATCTCTGTAATTGAATTATTAGTAACGCGGTTGATTAAAGAGGCGATGTTTAGTTCATCAGGTCCTATGCCATCTAAAGGAGACAGTCGTCCACCTAAGACATGATAACGTGCTGATAAAAATTTTGCACGTTCAAGAGCCCAGAGATCAGAAATATCTTCAACAACAATGATTATTGATTCATCACGGTGAGGATCTGTACAAATTGAACAGGGATTTGTTGTGTCTACATTACCACAAACAGAACAAATTCGAACTTTATTTGCAGTTTCTTGTATTGCAGATCCTAGAGGTTCTAACAGAGTTTCTTTTTTCTTGATGAGATAGAGAGCGGCACGACGTGCTGAACGTGGTCCGAGACCTGGTATCCGTGCTAAAAGCTGAATAAGGTGTTCAATTTCGGGGCCTGCAATATGTTTAGACATACTATTATACCAAGAGATTAAAATATAATTTGTTTATCAAAACGGAAATTGAAAACCTGGTGGGATTGGCATTCCTGCAGTCACGCTTTTAGTTTTTTCTTCAATAATTACATCAATTTTACTTTTAGCGTCAGTATAGGCAGCTATCATAAGATCTTCAAGAATTTCTACGTCTTTAGGATTCATCAATGAAGTATCAATGTTTATGGCTGATATAGTATTTTGACCATTAAGAGTGATTTTGACAAGACCTCCACCTGCTATACCAGTTGCTTGCAGATTGGCCAATTCACTTTGCATTTGCTGCATTTTTGTTTGCATTTCTTTGGCTTTTTTCATTATATTCATCATATCACGCATAGGGATGAGTTTCCTTATTCATCATTTGTATTGTTATCAGTGTCAAAGATATTAGGGATTAAATCAAGATCATTTTCTTTTTTATTGAAGCGAATATCAATGATTTTTGCTCCTGGGAAAGTATTGAGGATTTTTGCAATATCAGGGTCCGTTTGTGCATCGGCAAAAAGAGATTTTTGTATAGCAACACTTTCTTCTTGTAGAGTTGGTTTTCCTCCTTCATTGACAAGAGTTATAGTCCAGTGTTTTCCAGTCCATTGGTACAGCATTTTTTTTATATCACGTTCAAGGGAGCGTGGGGCTTCTTCAGCGAGTCTTAATGTTATGTGCTGCGGTTCAAAAGAAACAGGATGAACGAATTCTTTGATCAATAATTTGAAATGTATTTCATTATGCTGGTCAGCTAGATCAACAATATCTTGCAAAGAATCTATGATGATTTTTTCTTTTGTAGCTTTTGTGTCTAATTGGGGGTCAATTTGAGATGAATTGATTATATTTTTATTAAGTTGATTCGTTTGAACATTTTCGCGAGTTTCAATCTTATTACAAAAATCGATCTTTTCAGAAGTTTTAATCTTTATATATTCGGGAGAGCAACTAGATTGGTTTTGCAGTGTATCTGAAATTGGAGAGGAAGTGTAACTATGTGCAACTTCTGTTTTTATAAGATTGCTTTCATTTATTGTTTCTTGAGAAGAATGATTTTCAACAATTATAGGTGTTTTTTTTTCCTGTGTGAGTTTTGTTAAAGCTTCGTCAAGAGTTGGTAAATCAGCAATGTGGGCAAGACGAATCAATAACATTTCGGCAGCTTGAATAGGATGGGGAGCTTGATTGACTTCCTGTAGGCCTTTGAGAAGCATTTGCCAACTGCGTGAAAGAACACGAATAGAAAGTTTTTGTGAAAAATTTAAGCTTCTTGAGCGTTCCTCTTCTGTAAGTGATAAATTCTCTATTATTTCTGGTGTCAAACGTAATCGTGTAATTAGATGATTAAAATCAGCTAGTTCTGTTAGTATAACAAAAGGATCTGCACCTCTATTGTACTGATTGCGTAATTCGTGCAATGCATTAACAATATTTCCTTTCATAAGGGATTCAAAGAGATCAATAATGCGAGATTGATCCGTTAATCCTAACATGAGGCTTACTGCAGTGGCATCAACTTTACCATTACCATAAGCAATTGCTTGATCAAAAATAGATAACGCATCACGGACAGATCCTTCTGCCGCACGGGCAATCATGAATAACGCTTGATCTTGCGCTTCAACTTTTTCCAGTTGAGCAACTTTGCGTAAATGAGTGACCAAAACAGTTGTTTCAATACGCTGCAGATTAAAACGCTGACAGCGTGAAAGAATTGTAATAGGAACTTTACGGATTTCTGTCGTTGCAAAAATAAATTTCACATGTGGAGGAGGTTCTTCAAGTGTTTTTAATAGACCATTAAATGCTTGTGTTGAGAGCATATGAACTTCGTCAATAATATATATTTTATAACGTGCAGAAACGGGGCGGTAACGGATTTGTTCAATAATTTCACGAATATCGTCAATACCAGTATGCGAAGCAGCATCCATTTCTATAACATCTATATGGCGACCTTCAATAATTTGTGCGCAATGCTCACCAAGTGTATCGAATAGGGTGGTTGGTTGATCAATATCTTTGGTTTTGTAGTTAAGAGCTCGAGCTAAAATACGTGCTGTTGTGGTTTTTCCTACTCCACGAATCCCCGTTAACATCCATGCTTGTGCAATACGTCCTGTTTTAAAGGCATTATTGAGAGTACACACTATTGCTTCTTGGCCAATTAGGTCAGAGAAGTTTTGAGGTCGATATTTGCGAGCAAGAACGCGATAGGCCATTGTTGCTGGCGTATTTTCTATTAATTGTTCCAATTTTGAAGCTCTTTTTGATAAAGACTCAATAATAAAAAGAGGTAGATTAACAGAAATCTCTTTAAATATTAAGAGAGTTTTTTAATGAGTTTATTTTAAGACTAAAATTTTTTGAATTTAAGAGAGCTCAAAATTTCTCTTCTTGTGAGACAGAAATGTTATCCTAAAAGGCTAAAAACATTGTAGTTGAAAACTGTTCCAACTGTTATTAAAAGACCTAAAGTAAGTTTGTATTTCATACTAAAGACCTTATTCTCCTCCAAAATCAATGTAGAGGACCATTATTTAAAAAGTAAGGAGGTTGGCACGATGACCCGTACAAAAACTCGTTAGGGCTGCTTCTTTCCAGACCTGACCCGGTTGGCGAGCAGTTCGTCCATCACCAACCTCCCTCTATTTAGATTATCGATTTAAAATAAAAAATCAAGCAAGAACCAAAAATATGATACAGATGATTAAAATTTGTATCTGAATTTGATGAATTTTCAGGAAGCGCTATAAAAGCGTACTCACATAGAAATAAATCTTTCTTAATTTTAAAATTTTAAGGTACACTTATCCTTATTTATACAATCCTGTATCACAGTTTGTTCCTACAATTTTTTTGTCAGTTATATTTTCAAAAGTATAAGGTCTTCCTATCCAAGGGAAACCTATGTCAAGGGATTCAACATTATTAATGATAAATACTTTTTTGTTTTTGTTATGAGTTACTTGACTTGGATTTTCAGAAATAATTTTCAGATCTTCTAAACCACGAGGATCCGTATATGTTAAACGAAATGTGGCTGCAGGATTGAGGTTTTTGCAACCATATTCCACCCCTTGTCTAAATTCCTCGTTTTTTTGAATTACAACCTTTTCATGAGGTGCAAATGTCCATTCATGTTCGCTAAATCCAGCAAAAGCATCATTACAGATCAAAATACTTACAAAAGTTAGCCCTTGAGATAGAAGTTTTTTCATTTATATATTCCCCTTTTAAGTTATTTAGAATGATCACGTCTGATTGATAATACAACATTGCTTAAGTTTAAGATATACCAAAAATAATATAGCAATTAATTCTATATTTTTTTGAAAAAAGGATTGTGTTGATTATTGCAGTTAGTTTTACACTAGAATTTTACGGACTCTTTCAAGATCATTTTGTGTGTCAACACTTAAAAAAGTTGTATCGATTATCTCCACATCAATACGCATATTATTTTCTAATGCGCGTAATTGTTCAAGATTTTCACGTTGTTCAAGTGTGGAGGGTTTCAGTGTGACAAATTGTTCAAGAGCTTCACGTCGGTAAGCATATAATCCAATATGATGGTAAAAAGGTCCATCTCCATAAGGTGCTGTTGCACGAGTGAAATAAAGAGCACGAAGGCGATTGTGAGCAATTGGTGTGCCAATAATTTTCACAACATTTGGGTTGATTTTTTCATTCTCTTCAATCAGTTTCGTTCCCAATGTTGCAATATCAGTTAAATTATTTTCTAGAGGTCGTAAGGTACTTAAGATGGCATTAGGCGTGATTGTTGGCAAATCACCTTGTACATTCAAAATGGCATTATAGCGTCGTTCAGGATCAATTTTGGTTAAGGCTTCATAAATGCGATCAGATCCTGATTGATGGTGGGTACAGGTTATGATACATTCATGGCCATAAGCTGTAACGGTTTGAGCGATTTTGTCGTGATCTGTTGCAATGATAATACGCGTTAGCCCAGTTTTTTTTGCCTGTTCAGCAACATGAACGATCATAGGTTTTCCAGAAATTTCAGCGAGAGCTTTACCCGGTAAACGTGTTGATTCCATGCGAGCAGGAATAAGAATGAGTGGTTCAAGAGTCATTATAGAGTTCCAAATATTATAAATTTGATGCTTTTATAATATTGTACATGATAAGGGAAAAGCTTAAACTAAAAATAATAATAATAGAAAGATGATTTTAAAATTCTTATGAAACGATTGACCTTCATTTATTTAATGTGCGCGTGTTTATTTTTGTTGATTATTTTAGTGGGTATTTTCACGATCAGCGATATGATTTCTAATGATTCAGTGCAACATTCTTCTAAAATTACTGATAATGATAAGCTTAAAGAAACACAAAATATATCTGACAAATCTTTATTGTTGAGTGATCTTCTTAAACAAGGCGATCTTGAGAATGGACGGAAGATTTTTCGTCAGTGTGCGATCTGCCATGCTTCTAAACCTGGTGGATCTAATCGTGTTGGTCCATCACTTTGGGAGATCGTGGACCGTCCTTTTGCAAGTATAAAAAATTTTTCTTATTCAAAAGTGTTACGTGCGAATTCTGATAAAAAATGGGATTTTTTTACTTTAGATCGTTATATTCAATCACCACGTCAAGCATTTCCAGGAACAATTATGTCTTTTCGTGGGATTAAAAATGATCAAGATCGTGCTGATCTTTTGCTTTATTTGCGTAGTTTATCTGATTATTCTGTTCCTCTACCAGAGGATGATGAATAAGATTAGTTAATGTTTTAAAAAACATAGGTCTAGATTTTATTTATAATTTTGTTGTTTTGAATTTGTCAAAAATCATTATTGATGCGTCATTAAAATAATATGATACGTTGTTATTGAAAAGGAAATACAAATAAATGGCAGCTTATATTATACGACGTTTTTTTTTGATTATACCAACACTTATTGGTATTTTAACAGTAACATTTATCATCGTTCAATTTACTCCAGGTGGGCCTATTGAAAATATCATTGCTCAATTACAAGGAATAGGGGGAGATGGTACAGGGCGTATAGCAGGTGGTGGAGATTTTAATTTATCTTCTGATGTTATTGCTAATGGTGCTCATGTTGGGTCATTATCGTCCGGATCTTCTCAATATCGCGGTGCACAAGGATTGGATCCAGAGTTTATCACAAAACTTGAAAAACAATTTGGTTTTGATAAGCCTCCTTTGGAACGTTATTTAACAATGCTTAGTCGTTATGTGCGTTTTGATTTTGGGGAGTCTTATATACAGGGGCGTTCAGTTATTGACCTTATTAAAGATGCATTACCTGTATCTCTTTCTCTTGGTTTTTGGCATTTATTAATTTCTTATGCTATTTCTATACCATTGGGAATTCGTAAAGCGCTCAGAGAAGGGTCTGCTTTTGATGCGTGGACAAGTACTGTTATTGTTATTGGCTATGCGATTCCAAGTTTTCTTTTTGGTATTTTTTTAATGGTTTTTTTTGCTGGGGGGTCCTTTTTCGATTGGTTTCCATTGGGTCATTTAACTTCTGATAATTTTGAGACATTATCTTTTGGAGAAAAGATTTTGGATTATTTATATCATTTAGTTTTACCATTGACAGCGATGGTTATTTCTTCTTTTGCGACAACGACATTATTGACAAAAAATTGTTTTTTGGAAGAAATTCGCCAGCAATATGTTATTACCGCTCGTGCTAAGGGTTTAAGTGAGCATTCAGTTCTTTATGTCCATGTATTTCGCAATGCGATTTTGGTTATCATAGCTTGTTTTCCTGCGACTTTTATGGGATCATTTTTTAGTGGATCTTTATTAATTGAAATGCTCTATTCATTAAATGGTATAGGCCTTTTAAGTTATACGTCTATTGTTAGCCGTGATTATTCTGTTGTATTTGCTTCTCTTTATATTTTTTCGTTAATTGGTCTTATTATAAGCCTCATTTCTGATGTTGTTTATATGATGGTTGATCCACGTATTGACTTTGATAAAAAGGACTTGTGATGGAAAAGGAAAGAGACAATAGATTGTATGATGATAAATTGAAACGATGGACTTTTCTTTCTCCATTAAATGCTCGTCGTTGGCACAATTTCAAGCAGAATCGTCGCGGTTGGTGGTCGTTATGGCTCTTTTTATTTTTATGTGTTTGTTCTTTTTCAGCAGAATTTATTGCTAATGATCGTCCGATTATTGCTTCTTATAAAGGAGAGCTTCTTTTTCCTATTTTTTTTGATTATCCTGATGAAAAATTTGGTGGAAATTTGGCTAAAACTGATTTTCGTGATCCTTTTATTCAAAATGAAATAGCCCAACATGGTTGGGCATTGTGGCCAATGGTTCGTTATTCCTATAATACGGTGGTAGGGAATAAAACTGTAGCATTAGCGCCTCCTTTTTGGCTTCAAAGCAAAGAGGAGCGTTGTATTCATTATGCACAGGGAAGTGTTGATCCAGAGTGTACTATTCATCAATGGAATTGGCTTGGAACTGATGATTTAACGCGTGATATTTTTGCGCGAGTTTTATATGGTTTTCGTGTATCGATAATTTTTAGTATTCTTTTAACAGCTATTTCTGCAATTATTGGTATTACAGCTGGTGCAATTCAAGGGTATTTTGGTGGTTGGATTGATTTAATTTGTCAACGCTTGATTGAAATATGGTCTTCTGTACCATCACTTTATTTAGTGATTATTATGGCTGCAGTTTTAGCGCAGGGTTTTTGGATGCTATTGGGTGTTATGCTTCTTTTTCAATGGGTCGTATTAGTTGGTGTGGTACGGGCAGAATTTTTACGAGCACGAAATTTTACCTATATTAATGCTGCACGCGCGTTAGGCGTTCCTAATAGGATTATTATGATACGTCATTTGTTGCCTAATGCTATGATTGCTGCTTTAACTTATTTGCCGTTTTTATTGACATCAGGGATTTCATTGTTAACATCGCTTGATTATTTAGGTTTTGGCCTTCCCCCTGGTTATGCTTCTTTAGGAGAGGTAATGCGGCAGGCTACCTCTAATTTAAATGCTCCTTGGATTGGTATCACAGGTTTTTTTGTTATTGCTGTGACATTGTCTTTGCTGGCATTTATTGGTGAAGCAGCTCGAGATGCTTTTGATCCACGAAAGATACAATAATGACAGAATTGCTTTCAGTCCGTGACCTTTCGGTTGCATTTTGTCAGACAGAGACAAAAAAATATATTCTTAAACAAATTTCTTTCGATGTTCGGGAAGGGGAAACAGTAGCGTTTGTTGGGGAATCAGGTTCAGGAAAGTCAATAACAGCACTCTCTATTTTACAATTATTATCTTTTTTGAAAAGGCTTGATCAATCGGGTGAAATTCTCTTTAATAATAAAGATTTAATGAAGCTGAAAGAAGAAGATTTGCGTAAAATTCGTGGCAAAGATATTGCTATGATTTTTCAAGAGCCGATGATTTCTCTTAATCCTTTACATACCGTAGAGCGTCAAATAGGTGAAGTTCTTAGAATGCATGCAGTGATTTCTGATCAAGTATTGCGCATGCACATTATTGATTTACTGAAACAAGTAGGTATTAGTGAACCACAAAAACGTTTGGATTCATTCCCTCATCAATTATCAGGGGGTCAACGACAACGTGTGATGATTGCAATGGCACTTGCGAATAATCCAAAATTATTGATTGCTGATGAGCCAACAACTGCATTGGATGTAACTGTTCAAGCACAAATTCTTGAATTATTAATACAGCTTAAAAAGCATCGCAAAATGTCAATGCTTTTTATTACGCATAATTTGTCTATTGTGCGCCGTATTGCAGATCGTGTCTACGTTATGAAGGAAGGAAAAATTGTTGAAAATGGTTCAACAAATGAAATTTTTAAAAATCCTCAACATCCTTATACCAAGCAATTATTAGCAGCGGAGCCTAAAAATCATCCTCTTCAAGCTGATAATAACGCACCTATTTTGATACAAGCTCAGAAAGTACAAGTTTGGTTTCCAATTAAAAAAGGATTGTTTCGACGGACCGTTGATTATGTAAAAGCTGTTCAGGATGTCGATGTTATAATTCGTTCTGGGAAAACGCTTGGTGTTGTAGGAGAGTCGGGATCAGGAAAAACAACATTAGGACTTGCGTTGACACGAATGCTTTCTTCTAAAGGTCAAATCATTTTTGATGGTGTAGATATAAGCAATTTTAATTTTAAGCAGATGCGTTCTTTGCGTCGTCATATTCAGATTGTTTTTCAAGATCCTTTTAGTTCACTTTCTCCACGGATGTCTGTCAGTGAAATTATTGCTGAGGGATTATCAATTCATGAACCTAAGCTTTCTTATTCTGATCGTAATGATCGCGTGATTGAAGCTTTGTGTGAAGTTGATCTCGATCCTAAGACCCGTTTTCGTTATCCTCATGAGTTTTCTGGTGGACAGAGACAGCGGATTGCCCTTGCGCGCGCAATTATTCTTAAACCACGCCTTATTATGCTTGATGAACCAACATCCTCTCTTGATATGAGTGCGCAGGCACAAATTGTTGATCTTTTACGTTATTTGCAACTAAAATATCATTTAGGTTATTTATTTATTAGTCATGACTTGAAAGTTGTTAAAGCGCTTGCCCATGAAGTGATTGTTATGCGTCATGGCAAAATAGTTGAATATAGTTCTGCTGATCGTATTTTTTCTTGTCCAAAAAATCCTTATACGCAAACTTTGATGTCTGCTGCATTTGCGTTAGAAGCTGATCGTTTATAGGAAATTATATCAAATTGTGCTGATAATCCGTTATAAAGAAGAAGTTTTCCTACTAAAGGTTTACCGATATTTGTGATCAATTTAATTGCTTCCATTGCTTGTAATGTACCGATAACTCCAGGCAAGGCACCGATGATTCCAGTTTCAGCACATGTCGGTGTCGTATCTGGAGCTGGTGGATTAGGAAATAAATCCCGATAGTGTGGATTATTGTCTTTATAAGGCATAAGTACTGTTAGTGAACCTTTGAATCGGTGTATAGCTCCGCTTATTAAAGGCTTAGAACATTGGGCAGCATGATCTGCAAGGAGATAGCGCGTGGAAAAATTATCGCTACCATCAATAATGATGTGATAGGCGTTAAGCAGTTGATCCACATTATTTTCATTCAGTCGAAAGTTGTATTTTTTAACTTTAACATGAGGGTTTATTGCTTTTATTGTTGTTTCTGCACTGATGGTTTTGTATTGGTTAATTGTGTTTGTGCTGTGAATAACTTGACGTTGTAAATTGGATAATGAAACAATGTCATCATCAACAATTCCAATAGTTCCAACCCCTGCTGCAGCAAGATAGAGTAAGACAGGAGCTCCAAGACCACCTACACCAATGACAAGAACACGTGCAGTTTTAAGTCTTTGTTGTCCTATTCCACCAATTTCAGGGAGGATGATATGGCGTGCGTAGCGTTCGATTTCTTCTTTACTTAATTTTTTATCACTTTCTTTTATCATAGGCTCTCTCTTGTCATAGTTTCCTTTACTGTTTAATAAATTTATGTTTGCTTGACCAGTTGGCAGTCAGCGGTAGGAGGTTTTATTAATGAAAATTGCTATTCAGATGGATCATATTGCGACGATTGAGATCCGAGGAGATACTACGTTTGCACTTGCTTTGGCAGCTCAAGAACGTGGACATTCTCTTTTCCATTATACACCGGATTCCTTATTTATACGTGATGGGTGTGTGATTGCTCGGTTAGAGCCACTAACTGTACGTGATGAAGAAGGATCTCATTACCAATTAGGTGAGTCTGTACGTACGGAATTAATGGATATGGATGTGGTTTTGTTACGACAAGATCCACCTTTTGATATGCATTATATCACTACCACTCATTTTTTAGAACGTATTCATCCTAAAACACTAGTTGTGAACGATCCAATGTGGGTGCGTAATAGTCCGGAAAAGATTTTTGTGACTGAATTCTTTGATTTAATGCCCGAGACAATCATTACAAAGGATATTGAAGAAATAAAGGCATTTAGATCTAGATTTGGCGATATCATTCTTAAGCCACTTTATGGGAATGGAGGGGCGGGTGTTTTTCATTTAAAACATGACGATCGCAATTTCGCATCACTGGTTGAAATGTTTGAAAAAAGTTATAAAGAGCCTTTTATTGTGCAGCGTTATTTAGAGGGCGTACGAAGGGGAGATAAACGAATTATTTTGCTTGATGGTGAGCCAGTTGGGGCAATTAATCGAATTCCTACAGCTACCGATGTTCGTTCTAATATTCATGTTGGAGGTCATGTAGAATATATTGGTTTGACAGAACGTGATTATGAAATTTGTGCACGTATTGGCCCATCTTTAAAAAAACGTGGTTTGCTTCTTGTAGGGATTGATGTGATTGGGGACTATATAACAGAAATCAATGTTACATCTCCTACAGGAGTTCGTGAAATTAAACGCTTTGGAGGCGCAGATATCGCTTCTCTTTTTTGGGATATTGTTGAACTTAAACGCTTAAATTAAAAATGACTATAACATAGTTTATCATATGACTGATATGAATTAATTTTGTATGTTACGGTAATGCAACGATAGATCTTGAATTAAATTTAAAGGAATTATAAATGAGGAAATTGTTATCAATTGGAATAGGGTTTATTTCCTCTATTATATTATTGGTTGATATTAGTTATGCTCGCAATCGAGTTCATATTGTAGGTTCATCGACAGTTTTGCCTTATGGGAAAATTGTTGCTGAGGTCTTTGGAGAAATGTACTCTGATTTTAAAGTTCCTGTTATTGAATCGGGAGGTTCAGGAGCTGGTATTAAGGAATTCTGTCGTGGTATTGGGAAGAAAACAGTTGATATTGTTCATACTTCGCGAGCAATGAAATCAGATGAATTACGATCTTGTTTTGATGCTGGCGTAAAGGATATTGAAGAAATGCGTATTGGGTATGATGGCATTGTTTTTGCGACAGATATCAATGGTCCTGATTGGAAATTGCAGCCAGTGGATTTGTATAGAGCATTAGCTGCGCAGGTCATTGTGGATGGAAAATTGCAACCAAATAAATTTATGAAATGGAGTGCAGTCAATAGTGATCTTCCTGATTGGACAATTACAGCTTATATTCCTGGTGAAAAGCATGGAACTCGTGAAGTTCTTGAAGAAAAAGTGCTTTCTATTGGCTGTAAAGCCAGTGGTGCAGTTGAGCAGATGAAGGCTTTGGGAATGAGTGATAAGGCTATTAATGCTACTTGTATTGCTGTCCGTAAAGATGGAAAAGTTATTGATATCGATGGTGATTATTCTGAGACATTTGCTCGTCTTACTTCTTCTAAAACAGGAATTGGGGTTTTTGGTTTGTTTTTTTATGAAAACAATGCAGATAAACTTAAGGTTGCATCTATTAATGGTATTTATCCAACTGTTGAAACAATTTCTGATGGTACATATTTGATTGCACGTCCGTTGTTTTTCTATGTTAAGAAATTGCATTTAAACATTGTACCAGGTATGCAAGAATATGTTGATTTCTTTCTTTCTGATCAAATGATTGGTTTACATAGTCCATTAACTGAATATGGTTTAGTTCCTCTTTCTGAAAGAGAAAGACAGCTGCAACGAGATGCTTTTTCTTCTGGTAAAGTCATGGTTTTGCAGTAATTTTTTATATTGATGATGTGGAATTATTTTATGTTTCTTTTTTACAGAAATTGAAAAACAAGATGGCTATTTCTTTCATTATTTTTCTCTTGTTGACTTTTAGTATCATTGGCTTTTGCATTTCTTATATGCGAGCGCGTTGCCTTGAACGTTCAGGATTTAAGATGCATTCTCGTGCACATTATTATGGTTGGTGGACATTTTTAATAACTATTATTCCAGCTCTGATTTTTTTAATTTTTTGGAATGTTGGTAGTTCTGCTTATTTGGAATATATTGTTTCACGAGAGTTGGAAGCTCATATGGTGTCTATGATAGAAATAGATAAGCATGGGCTTATCCGCGGGTTAATCAAAATGATGCCTCACTTTAAAGGAGCTCTTACCGCTACTTTATATGAGGATGTGAGAGCTCAATTGTTAGTGCAAGGATTTGTTTTGCCCGTAACAGTGCCAGATTATATATTGAAAATTACAGAGTTATGGCATTTTTTTTATGATAAATTGCAATTTATTGGTCATATTTTGTTTTCTATTATTACATTTTTCTGTTTTATTTTTGGTATTATGCAAGTTTCTCCGCGCCAACGTGCCCGTAATAAAGTTGAGCGTTTGATTATTATTGGATTGGTTTGTGCATCTACAATTGCTATTTTAACAACGGTTGGTATTGTGGTTTCTATGTTTTTTCAAACAATGAATTTCTTTCAATCTGTGTCATTATCAAATTTCTTTTTGGGGACAGTATGGGATCCCCGTTTTTCAATGAATCATGCAGAAAATAGTGTGGGACAATTTGGTTTAATACCATTATTAGCTGGTACGCTTTATATTGCTTTTATTGCTATGCTTTTTGCTGTACCTGTTGGGTTATTTGCTGCTCTTTATATGGCTGAATATGCTTCAATTCGATTACGGTCGATTGTGAAACCATTAGTAGAAGTACTTGCTGGCATCCCAACTATTGTGTACGGTTTCTTTGCTTTGAAGATTGTTGGGCCTTTTTTGCACAATCTTTCACTGTCTCTTTCTGGTGGGGTTAGTTTTATTATGGCTCAAAGTGTTTTGACGGCTGGTATTGTTATGGGAATTATGTTGATTCCTTTTGTTTCATCTTTATCAGATGATATTATTACTGCTGTTCCACGTTTTTTACGTGAAGGTTCTTATGGTTTAGGAGCAACACAATCTGAAACAATTAAAAAAGTAGTTATACCAGCTGCTCTTCCTGGGATTATGGGAGCACTTCTGTTGACTGCATCACGTGCAATTGGAGAGACAATGATTGTGGTATTGGCAGCTGGTGTTGCTGCAAATTTTACTTTTAATCCATTTGAAGCGATGACAACAATGACGGTTAAAATTGTTAATCAATTAACGGGTGATTTTGAGTTTAATTCTCCACAGACACTTGTAGCTTTTGCTTTGGGAATGACACTTTTTATTCTGACTCTTTTAATGAATATTTTAGCTCTTTATATAGTACGTAGATATCAGGAACGATATGAATGAGTGAAGCTTTTTTTTTACATCGTCGTAATATTGACCTTAAAGGTCGTTATCGAGCTGAACGCCGTTTTCGTATTTATGGTTTAAGTGCTATCTTTATTAGTTTGTTTTTTTTGGCAATTCTTTTATGGTCTATTGTTAGTCAAGGTTATACAGCTTTTTTTCAAAGTGAGATGATTTTATCAGTTTATTTGGATGAAAAAGTGATTGACCCTAGTGGTCAGCGTGAGAGTAATCCAAAGATATTAGTAACTGCTAATTATCCACTTCTTGTACAGAATGCTTTGGCAACAAAACTTGGGGTCGATCTCAATCATCAGATATCTATGCGTAATGTTAACCGTATGTTTTCGCAGAGTGTTCGTGTTCAGTTGCGTGATATAGTGGTGAAAAATCCTCATTTAATTGGAACAACGCAAAAAGTTAAAGTTTTAGCTGCGTCAGATATTGATTCAGCATATAAGGGGCAGATTAATTTACATGTACCAGAAAAAAATCGTAAAATTTCTGATCAACAGATACAATGGATGAAATATTTAATTAATGACGGTACTCTTTATAAGACTTTCAACCGTCATTTTTTTACATTTGGTGCATCAAGTCGTCCTGAGACTTCGGGTTTAGGTGTCGCGATGATTGGTTCTCTTTATATGATGATTATTGTTTTAGTAATTTCATTACCAATAGGGATAGCGACAGCTCTTTATCTTGAAGAATATGCACGAAAAAATAAATTCACAGATTTTATTGAAATTAATATTAATAATCTTGCTGCTGTTCCTTCGATTGTTTTTGGTCTTCTAGGACTTGCTGTTTTTATCAATTTTATGGGGATGCCGCGTTCAGCATCATTTGTTGGAGGGCTTGTTTTGGCTCTTATGACATTACCAACAATTATTATTGCTACGCGTTCTGCTTTACGAGCTGTTCCATTCTCTATTCGTGCAGGAGCTTTAGGGTTGGGTGCATCGAAGACGCAAATGGTTTTTCATCATGTGATTCCTTTAGCAGCTCCTGGTATTCTGACAGGCACAATTATTGGTTTGGCTCAAGCACTGGGTGAGACAGCGCCTTTGCTTTTGATTGGGATGGTTGCTTTTGTTGTGGATATTCCCATTACGCCAATGGATCCAGCAACAGCTTTGCCTGTTCAAATTTTTATGTGGGCAAGTGAAGCAGAGCGTTCTTTTGTGGAGAAGACATCAGGTGCTATTATTATATTAATGATTTTTCTCATTTTTATGAATATTGCAGCTGTTCTTTTACGCCGGCGGTTTGAACGACGTTGGTAATTTTTGAGAGAGTTGATGCATAACACTAAGGTTGAATCGAGTATGAAGATCAAAATGCGTGGTCAAGATGTTCGTGTTTTTTACGGAAAGAAAGAAGTTATTCACGGCATTACTCTTGATATTATCGAACATCAAGTCACTGCATTAATTGGGCCTTCAGGTTGTGGAAAATCGACTTTTTTACGATGTTTTAACCGTATGAATGATACAATTGAAGGCGCCAAAGTAACAGGTTTGATTACTTTAGATGAGGAGGATATTTATACCTCACGTATTGATGTTGTAGAATTACGTGCGCGTGTTGGAATGGTTTTTCAGAAACCTAATCCTTTTCCAAAATCTATTTTTGAGAATGTTGCTTATGGACCGCGTATTCACGGTTTAGCGAAATCTCGTGTTGAATTGCAGGAGATTGTTGAAAAAAGCTTGATACAAGCGGGATTATTCGAAGAAGTGAAAGATCGCCTTCATATGCCAGGAACAAGTTTATCAGGCGGACAACAACAACGTTTATGTATTGCACGTGCTATTGCTGTAAGTCCTGAAGTTATATTGATGGATGAGCCCTGTTCAGCTCTTGATCCAATTGCAACGGCACGTATTGAAGAGCTGATCGATGCGTTGAGACAAAGTTATACAATTGTAATTGTGACACACTCTATGCAGCAGGCGGCACGTGTTTCTCAATATACGGCTATGTTTCATGTAGGGCACTTGGTAGAAGTTGGCGCAACAGAAATGATGTTTACATCACCAAAAGAGCAACAGACGCAGGATTATATTACTGGACGTTTTGGGTAAGTGAATTGAAGGGTATAAGGGACTATCATGAGTCATATTGTTCATTCTTATGATATAGAATTAGAATATTTGGAATCCAAGATTTCAGAAATGGGTCGCCATGCTGAAAGAATGATTGAACGTTCTGTGGCATCAATTGTGTGTGATGATTCTGAGTTAGCAGCTTCAGTTATTGCCGATGATTTATTTTTAGATGAAGCAGAACGTGATCTTGATGAAAAAGCGATTACCATTATTTGTAAACGCCAACCAATGGCTGTTGATTTACGTGAAATTGTTGGAGCTATCCGGATTGCTTCTGATCTTGAACGAATTGGAGATATGGCAAAAAACATTGCAAAGCGGACAGTTGCTATTTCTGAAATCCGTCAACCTGCAGCTTTTTACCGTGGGCTTGAAACGATTACAGTTTTAGCGCGCAATCAGTTAAAGGAAGTCCTTGACGCTTATAAGAGTCGTTTATTGGATCGCATTGATGCAGTACGTGAAAGTGATGATAAAATTGATGCTTTATATACGTCTCTTTTTCGTGAACTTTTGACTTATATGATGGAAGATATGCGTAATATTACAGTTTGTACACACCTACTTTTTTGTGCAAAAAATATTGAACGGATTGGTGATCATGTGACTAATATTGCTGAAACACTTCATTATATTATTACAGGCAATCATATGACATTTGGTCGTCCCCGTGATGATATGACGTATAAAGTTGGAGTGAATGAGAAGAAAACAGATTAGGTTTTTATTTTCAATGAACCGATTATTAAGGAGTGAGATAGGTTTTATTATTAACTGGCGCGCTCTATAAGATTTCTTAATCTGTTTTGAATTGCATTTGAGTTTGGTAAAACTTTTTATGTAAAAAGTTTTTTAAATGGTACTCAGGTGTGGTGTTTAATGGTTATCAAATACTATAGTCAGTTATAGAGATATTAGTGTTTGAGGATTATTTTAAAAGCTTAAGATTAACACAATATTCATTGAATCATTTAGGCAATAAGAGATGTTTTGAATTAAGATTTTTTTATTGTTTTTTGTGTAGAAGCATGTTTTGACGATTAAATTATTAGATTATATATGTGAGCAATTAGCAATTAATTGTATATTTTTTTGATTTGTATTTAAAAATTCATTTGAATTTTAGATATTTGAAGACATAGGAATATATTGTATAAAATGAAAAAAAACCAGTGGTTTATTATTGTTCTTTGCGTTATATCATCCGTTATTGTAGGGTGCTCATCAAATCATGTGAAGCTTCAAAAAACGGACGATTATAAAAACACTAAATCAGTCGATTATCCATTAACAGAACGCCAATGTCTTATGCGTGCGATGTATTTTGAATCAAATCGTTCAAGTCGTGAAGGAATGATTGCTGTTGGAACGGTTGTTATGAACCGTGTGAATTCAAGTGCTTATCCAAAGACTATTTGTGGTGTTGTTGGCCAGCGCAAGCAATTTGCTCCCGGTGTTTTAACCCGCCCTATGCTTGAGAAGGCATCTGTTGCTCGTGTTAAAGAGGCTGCTGATGCTGTTTTACGTGGTGAGCGAGATAAGAAAAGTAAAAATGCCATGTTTTTCCACACTGCTGGTTTATCTTTTCCTTATAAGAATATGCATTATGTTCGTGTTGCGGGAGGTAACGCTTTTTATGAAAAACGTTCCCGTAATGGATCACTTCAAGTTCCGGTTAATGACCGTCCTTATGATGTTGCGTTTGCTTTTTCTCAAGAACGTTCTGATAATATGTCCAACTTTATAAACTCAAGTGTAGACAGTGGAGAAGTAAAAACAGAAGAAATACAGGAAGTACCTGTTTCAATAGAGATTGCACAAGCAGATAAAAAGAGTTTTACACCTTTTGTTGTTGCACAGCTTGATAAAATTCCTATTCCTACATCTGCACCTCGTTATGGAGATGAGCTAAGAGAAAACACAACAATTGTGGCGTATGCTATGCCTTCACAACATCAATTAAATGCAGTTGTTGCAATGTTAGAAGAACGGTATAGAAGTCGGTAATTTTTTTCGCAGTTGAATAAGGATAAGGGTTATGCGTTTTGATCGTGATGAAATGATTTCTCCTGAAATGCTTGACCGCCTTGCAGAAGTTACAATAAAAGTAGGGCTCAATTTACAAGAAGGACAGGATCTTGTTTTGACAGCTCCAGTTACGGCTTTACCTTTGGTTCGACAGATAGCCCTTCATGCTTATAAGGCTGGTGCTGGTGTTATTACACCACTTTTTGGTGATGAGGCATTATCACTTATTCGGTTTGAAAATGCGCATTCTGCTAGTTTTGATCGTGCACCTTCTTGGCTTTATGAAGGAATGGCAAAAGCATTTGAAAATGGAGCTGCACGTTTGGCAATTGTTGGTGATAATTCATTGTTACTTTCCAACCAAGATTTGAATAAGGTTTCACGTTTGAATAAGGCCACTTCGATAGCTTATCAGCCAGCTCTGAACAAGATATCAAATTTTGCGATTAATTGGTCGATTATCGCTTATCCAACAGCGGGATGGGCTACGGCAATGTTTCCTGATTTACCTCTTGAGCAAGCAATTCAGAAATTAGCAGGAGCTATTTTTTCTGCTTCACGTGTGACACAGGATAATGCTGTAGATGCTTGGCATGCGCACAATGCCAATTTAAAGCAACGTTCATCTTGGCTTAATGATCAACGTTTTGCTGCTTTGCATTTTACCGGTCCAGGAACCGATTTAACAGTTGGTTTAGCTGATGAGCATGAATGGCATGGGGGTGCCTCGATTGCTCAAAATGGTGTTATCTGTAATCCTAATATTCCCACTGAAGAAGTATTTACAACTCCTCATACTTATAGAGTTGATGGTTTTGTTCGTTCAACAAAGCCACTTTCCTATCAAGGAACGCTCATTGATAATATTGACGTTCGTTTTGAAGCAGGCCGTATTGTCAATGCATCAGCTTCAAAGGGGCAAGAAGTTTTGCAAAAGGTTTTACAAAGTGATGAGGGTGCTAGTCGATTAGGTGAAGTCGCTCTTGTCCCGCATTCTTCACCTATTTCTAAGAGTGGTTTACTTTTTTATAATACATTGTTTGATGAAAATGCTGCGTGTCATATTGCTTTAGGGCAATGTTATTCTAAGTGTTTTTTAAATGGGGCAACATTGACGCCGGAAGAGATTGCGATGCGTGGTGGGAATAAGAGTATTATTCATATAGATTGGATGATTGGATCAAATGAAATCAACATAGACGGTGTTATGCAGGATGGTACAAAAATTCCTGTATTTCGTCAGGGTGAGTGGGCTTAATTTGCACATGTGTAATCATTGGGGAGATAATGCCTGAACTTCCTGAAGTGGAAACGGTTCGCCGTGGGCTTGATCCGTTTTTAACTGGTGCAAAAATTATATCTGTTCAACTTAATCGTAAAAATTTGCGTTTTCCTTTTCCAGAAGCATTTTCTGAGCGATTAGTAGGCAGAACGATTATACAACTTAGTCGTCGCGCGAAATATTTATTATTTTCTTTTTCAAGCAATGAAACGATTTTGAGTCATTTAGGTATGTCAGGATCGTGGCGTATAGAGGGTGAATTTTTAAGCAAGGAGCATTCTTCTATAAGCAAATTAGTTGAGCATGATCATTGCATTATAAATATTCGGGCAAAAGATGATAAAATTTATCGTCTTACTTATAATGATGTTCGCCGTTTTGGTTTTATGCTTTTAACAGATACAACAAAGCTTTATGAACATCCATTTTTAAGAAGGCTAGGGGTTGAGCCTATGAACAATACGCTTTCTGGTGCTTATTTAAAAAAAGCTTTTGCTAATAAAAAAACATCTCTGAAAACAGCTTTGCTTGATCAATCTATTGTTGCTGGCCTTGGGAATATTTATGTTTGTGAAGCACTTTGGCGTAGCCATTTATCACCACAGCGGAATGCATTTACATTGGCGTTAGAAGATGTACATACACTAGAATCTACAAATTTTCTTGCACAAAATATATGTAATGTGATTACTGAAGCAATTGCTTCTGGGGGACTTCTTTACGTGATTATATGCATGCAGATAGTTCACTTGGATATTTTCAACACCATTTTTCGGTTTATGGACGTGAAGGAAAAGAATGTTTGAATTGTAGGGTACCTATTGTGCGTATTGTACAGTCAGGTCGTTCAAGCTTTTATTGTCCACAATGTCAAAAATGAAGAATGTGTCTTGCAAAATTTTATAACAAGCTTAAAGTCATATTTATAATTTTGCGAAGATTGAAAGGTTTTTTTATGCTTAATAAAGTGTTAGAGTATCTTGATAAGAATCTAGAAAAAAACCTTGAACATCTTTTTTCTCTTTTACGTTTTCAATCTATTTCTACAGATCCAGCATATAAAGATGAATGCCGTAAAACAGCTGATTGGTTGGTGGAAGATTTGAAAAGTATAGGTTTTACAGCTTCACGTCGCGATACACCTGGTCATCCAATGGTTGTTGGTCATCATCCAGGACCTTTTGATGATTGTTTGCATGTGTTATTTTATGGGCATTATGATGTACAACCAGTTGATCCACTGGATTTATGGGAAAATAATCCGTTTGAGCCTTCTTTAAAAGAACAAAATGGAAACAAGATCATCTGTGCTCGTGGTGCTTCAGATGATAAAGGCCAGCTCATGACTTTTATTGAGGCATGTCGTGCTTTTAAAGAAAAAACAAAACAGCTTCCTGTAAAGGTTACCATTTTGTTGGAAGGTGAAGAAGAAAGTGGTTCACCTTCACTTATTCCTTTTTTAAAGGAAAATGCTGATGAATTGAAGGCTGATTGTGCATTAGTTTGTGATACCTCAATGTGGGATGCGAATACACCATCTATTTCTGTGGGTCTTCGAGGAATTTTAGGAGAAGAGGTTGTCGTTACGGCTGCTAATTGTGATCTGCACTCAGGTTATTTTGGAGGCGCAGCAGCTAATCCTATTCGCATTTTAGCTAAAATTTTGGCTGGGCTTCATGATGAAAATGGTAGAATACAACTTCCTGGATTTTATGATGGTGTAGAAGAGACGCCTTTACAGATTTTACAATCATGGGATAAACTTGGTTGTAATGCTGAGACATTTCTTAGTCCTGTTGGTCTTTCTATCTCTACTGGAGAAAAGGGACGAAGTCTTTTAGAACAAGTATGGGCTCGTCCTACAGCAGAAATTAATGGCATGAGTGGGGGATATGAGGGTGAAGGATTTAAGACGGTGATTCCTTCTCAAGCGTCTGCAAAAGTTTCTTTTCGTTTAGTGCATAAGCAGAATCCAGAAAAGATAAGCCAAGCTTTTCGTAATTATGTGCGCTCTCTTATTCCTGCAGATTGTACAGTTGCATTTAAAGAACACGGTGCTTCTCCGGCGGTTCAACTTCCTTATGATTCACCTTTTATTCAAGCGGCGCAAGATGCTTTATTTCAGGAATGGGAGACACCTGCTTTGTTAACTGCTATGGGAGGATCTATTCCGATTGTCGGGGATTTTCAATCAATTTTTAATATGGAAACTATTTTAGTTGGATTTGCATTAGCTGATGATCGGATTCATTCACCTAATGAGAAATATAATTTAAAATCATTTCATAAGGGGCAACGGTCTTGGGTACGCATTCTTGCAGCCCTAGCAAACAGGAGAATAAATGGCAGAAATTCGTGTTCATCAAGGTGATTTACCAAATTTGGATAATTATTGTGTTGATTCTATTGCAATTGATACTGAAACTTTAGGATTGCAACCACACCGTGATCGTTTATGTGTGGTTCAACTTTCTTCTGGAGATGGTACTGCTGATATTATACAGATTGCTAAAGGACAAAATAGCGCTCCTAATTTAGTTACGTTGCTTGAAGATAAAACAATTACGAAAATATTTCATTTTGGGCGTTTTGATCTTGCTATTTTAGCGCATACATTTGGTGTGATGCCCGATGCTGTTTTTTGCACGAAGCTTGCTTCAAAACTGACGCGTACTTATACTGATCGTCATGGCTTGAAGGAAATTTGTAGTGAATTATTGAATGTTAATATTTCTAAACAGCAACAATCATCAGATTGGGCAGCAGATGCTTTATCTCGTGCACAAATTGAATATGCTGCATCTGATGTTTTGTATTTACACCGTTTAAAGAGTATATTTGAAGAACGTTTAAAACGTGAAGAACGCGAAGATATTGCAAAAGCGTGTTTTCAATTTTTGCCTGTAAGAGCAAAGCTTGATCTTTTGGGATGGTCAGAAGTTGATATTTTTGCGCATGTTTGAACTTTAAAATTTATTTCTAAAATTGAAAAGAAATAGTTGATCTCGTTAGTACAGAATATTTGTACGTTGCAAATCTTTCTTTACTCATTTTCCTGTATCATTTTGAGGAATATCAATTACCAATTTTACAAAAAGTAAATAGATTATATTTTTATAAAATATAATGAAATAGTAGATTACAAATGAATCTTTTATGAAGATGAGATTTCGTATTGTTGTTAGAATTATTTTTAGGAATATGATTAGTAAGTAAATGTACTACTCAGAAAAATGAATTTGGTAAGATATTTTTCAAATTAAATTGAACTTATCAAAACCTTATTAAACTGATTATAAGATAGATACAATAAAAATACCTTCTGGTTTTCTAAGGTTATCCTTCATTTTAAGAGTCAAGCGATAACATTGAGCGTACAGAATATCATTATTCAGATTTTATTTAAAATTCAAAATTTTCTTTATTAATGATTTTTGCATTGGAAGATCTCATAAATTTTAATGTGTTATGAGAATAAATTATAGGGAGTCTTTGTTAAAGACAAGGCTTTTGTTTTTTCTGTGTTTACACCATTTTTTCATAGATATGTGTGATGAAATAGTTTATAAAATACATTTTGTATTTTATAATATGGAGATAAGTTATGAATATGAAGTATTTTATTACAGTTTCGAGTTTTACTATGATGACAGCTGCTACGGTTCAAGGATCTGATCTTAAAGAGGAGATACCGCTTATTTCTCCAACTTTTCGTGTTAGTGAATGGAATAAGGACCCTTTACTTTTAAAAGATTCTTTTGGTCGTGTTGTTTACAGCAAGTGGGAAAAAATGACAGAACCAGTACATGTGGCTTTTGCATCGAGTGGTTCAAAAAAGTCAAAATCTAAAAAAAAGAAAAAGCCAGAGACATCTAATCATAAAAACAAAAGACCTAATTTATTTAAGCGCAGTCCATTCAGTTTTTAGTTGATAAGTATACAGTTTTTACGTGTGCTTTTTTATTAGGTTTATTAGGAGATATATTTTGTTATCACTTGTTGGAAAGGCTTAGTTTTATTTCTAGTCAGTGAGAAAAGTGGCTGACTAGAACGTGTTTTTGGTGACTGAATATAACTTAAGATGTGATTTAATTATATTCATGATATTGGTGACTTCATAATAATCAATATAACTGCGATATTTTGTAATTGCGTTTTTCATTATTTATAATAACCGTAAAATAAAACTAAAAATTATATCATATAATTGTGGTTTTTTTTATGTTTGTATCATTTTTACTACAGATCTTTTGAAGGAAATGTGTAACTATGTGTATATGAACATTAGCTATGGAGCAAATTTATGAATAATATGAAATGTTTAATCACAACATCTGTTGTTGCTTTGATAACAGCTTCTGCAGTGCAAGCAGCAGATATTAGAGTTCCTCAAGAAATAGGAGAAACAATTGTTGTTGCTCCAGCTTTTTCTTGGACAGGTTTTTATTTAGGTGCCCAGATTGGTGGTTTTTCTAGTAAGACTTCTTTTAGTGGCCCTGCTGATGATGATTCTAAAAAGTGGCTTCCGCTTGATAAAAAATTGTCGCCTAAGCCTTCAGGTTTCATAGGTGGTTTCTATGCAGGTTCTAATGTTGATTTAGGGAACGGTCTGATTCTAGGTGTTGATACGGATGTTGTTTTTTCTGGGCAGAAAGACACAAAAAATGACAAAGTAACATCTGAATTGGATAAAGACAATAATAACAACAACGCACCTGCAGGCGCAAAAGATAATGGAAAGCCTGAACCAGAGAAAGAACCAGAGAAAGAAAAAGACGTTAAATTTACACAATACGATCATACTTTAAAAGCGAAGTGGGCTGGTGCTACACGCATTCGTATTGGTTTTGCTGCTGATCGTATTATGCCTTATGTTGCTGGAGGTGTTGCTTATACACAGCTCCAAGACACCTTTACAACGTTAACTGGTATAAAGAAAGTTCCTGCGCAAAAAGCTGAGGGAACAGACAAAGAAACTTCTGGTAAGAGTAATACAGTTGATGAATCAAAAACAATGATTGGCTATACTCTTGCTGCTGGTGTTGATTTTGCAATGACTGACAACGTATTGCTCCGTGCAGAGTATCGTTACTCAGATTTTGGTAAAAAGAAATTGCATAATGACAAATTTGAAGTTAATTATAAAGCCAATGATTTCCGCGTTGGTGTAGCTTACAAATTCTAATTTATAGGCAAAATTTAAACTATAAAGAGGCCCTATCTCTGATAGGGCCTTTATTTTTTGCGAAAAGTGTTATTTGAGTTACAGATATTTAAAATAAAATGTTTTATAAAAACCAGTTTGGATTATTTGGAATTAGGAGATATTATATGAATATAAAACATTTACTGGTTGCATGTAGTTGGACTTTTATTCCGGTTTCTATGGTGCAAGCAGCTGATATTATGAAACCGCATCAGTCACAGAGCTATCAGCCAGTACCGGTGATTTCCTCTTCTAACAATTTTTCTTGGACGGGTTTTTATGTAGGCGCTCAGATTGGTGGTTTTTCAGGTGAAGCTACCTTAAGTCCTATTCAAGATAGTGTGGAGGAGGATAGCGAAGGTCAAGGATTTTCTGAAATAAAATCACCCAAACTTTCAGGTTTTATAGGGGGGATTTATGCAGGTTCAAATGTTAGTTTGAGCAAAGACCTTATTTTAGGTATTGATACAGATATGGTGTGGTCTGAAAAAAAAAATACAAAAGTATTTGATGTACAGGATATGAGCATAGATATGAGCATAAAAGAAAAGTGGGCTGGTGCTATGCGGATGCGTGTTGGTTTTGCTGTGGATCGTGTGATGCCTTATGTTTCTGGTGGTGTTTCTTATGTGCAGCTTCAAAATGTTTTTACAGAGGAGGGATTAGCTAAAGCAGTAGTAAGAGAAAGAAGGAACACTTCACCTTCTGATTCTGAGCCAAAATTCTTAGATGAAACAAAGATTCTAGTTGGTTATAGTGTTGGTGGTGGTGTTGATGTTGCAATGACTGATAATGTTATTATGCGTGCGGAGTATCGTTATTCAGACTTTGGTAAAAAGAAATTTGCGAAGGATAATGTGGATCTTAGTTATAAAACCAATGACTTTCGTGTTGGTGTAGCTTATAAATTCTAATTTACTAGAAGATTGAACTATAAGTGAAATCTCTGCTTTACAGCAGAGATTTTTTTATTGTGTTATTTTTACTACAGATTTTTAAAATTAAAACGTTATATAAAATACACTCTGAAATTTATATGGAGATAGATCTGTGAATATTAAATCTTTTTTTATTACATTGGCTATTACTTCAACTTGTATTCCCGTAGTACAAGCATCAGGAAGTGTGTCTTTTCAAGAGTCATTGTCACCAGCTTCTTTTCAACCTTCGTGGACTGGATTTTATATTGGTGGTCAGATTAGTAGTTTTTCAAGTACGGTTTCTGCAAGCTCTTTGGATTTTGAGGTTCCTCTAATAGGTGGTGCACAGAGTTCTGGACGTAATAATAAATGGGCACCAGTTGATCCGAAATTTTTGCCTAAACCCCTGGGGATGAGAGGTGGTATTTATGCAGGATCCAACGTTGATCTTGGTAATAACCTTATTGTAGGTGTTGATACGGATATAATGTGGTCCGGAAAAGAAGATAGCAGAAATTTTATCATTGATGATAATGGTATTCCAACGTATCGATCAGGTGGAGCAGGCAGTGAAATAGGTGCTAACTCTACACAACAACCTCAAATGGAAGCGAGAGCGATACTTAATCCTATCGGAGGTTTTAGAAATAAGAGTGTAATGTATTATTATATGGCTCAAGCAAAAAATAACGCACAAACAGGTATCGTTTTTAATCACTGTTTAAAAGAAAAATGGGCTGGTGCTACACGAGTACGTATTGGTTTTGCTGCTGATCGTATTATGCCTTATATTGCTGCTGGTGTTTCTTATACGGAGCTTCAAGATACTTTATCAGTATTGGTATCTAGAAGAAACGCTGAAGCAGATGAAGAAAAGAAAATGGTTGGTTACACCTTTGGTGGTGGTTTTGATATAGCAATCGCTAAGAGTTTTATTATGCGCACTGAATACCGTTATTCAGACTTTGGCAAAAAGAAATTTGCAAAAGGAGAAGTTGAGCTTAGTTATAAAACTAATGACTTCCGTGTTGGTGTAGCTTATAAATTCTAATTTATTGAGAAATTTATATTTTTATTGCGAAAAGATTCTGCTTATGCAGAGTCTTTTTTTTGAGAGTTATTTTTTGTTTTCTTTTTTAATAGTTTCATGATAAAATTTACAATATTATGTATTCTTGATCACTGCTGAATACGAATTATTAGTCCAGACTCCTTAATTATTAGTCCAGACTCCTTATAGAGTGGGTAGCTATAGTTTCAGGGTTCAGGGAAATGATACAAAACTAAAATAGTAAAAGTGGACAGGAATATTTCACAATGTCTGTGAAAAATGAAGTAATAGATTACTCAAAAACTCTTTATTTGCCCAAAACTGATTTTCCTATGCGTGCAGGGTTACCACAAAAAGAGCTTGAATTAATAAGACGATGGGAAGAGATAGATCTTTATACTCAATTGCGGCAACAAGCAAAAGATCGTCCATTTTACATTCTTCATGATGGTCCACCTTATGCAAATGGCAATATTCATATTGGACATGCTTTAAACAAAGTTTTAAAGGATGTTATTGTCCGTTCGTTTCAAATGCGGGGTTTTAATGCGAATTATGTTCCTGGTTGGGACTGTCACGGACTTCCAATTGAGTGGAAAATTGAGGAAAAGTATCGCGCGCAAGGGAAAAGTAAGGATGATGTTCTTCTTAGTGAATTTCGTCAGGAATGTCGCGATTTTGCACAGTCTTGGATAACAGTTCAAAGTGAAGAATTTAAGAGACTTGGTATTATAGGAAATTTTAAAAATCCTTATACAACAATGGCATTTCATTCAGAAGCACGTATTGCTAACGAATTAATAAAATTTGCTATGTCTGATCAACTTTATTGTGGTTCAAAACCTGTGATGTGGTCTGTTGTTGAGCGTACAGCTTTGGCTGAAGCAGAAATTGAATATCATGATCATGAATCTGATGTTATCTGGGTTAAATTTCCTATTTTGGAAACGTGTTTTCATGATTTATATGATACCTATGTTGTAATTTGGACAACGACGCCATGGACAATTCCTGGTAATCGTGCGGTTAGTTATTCTTCACAAATTTCTTATGGCGTTTATCTTGTTGAAAGTGCAGAAAATGATTTTGGACCTCAAGCTGGGGAAAAGCTTCTTTTTGCTGATGCTTTAGTTGAGAATTGTGCAGCAAAAGCGAAACTTATTTTAAAACGTTTGCGTTCTGTGTGTGCTGATGAACTTAAAACTCTTATTCTTTCTCATCCGCTTAAAGGTTTGGCTGGGGGATATAACCATAAGATTGCGATGCTTGATGGCTCCCATGTGACAGAGAGTGCTGGTACAGGTTTTGTCCATACAGCACCTAGCCATGGGCGTGAGGATTTTGAAATTTGGAATGCTTATAAGTCTGTATTGGAGCAAGCTGGTATTGACACTACTATACCTTTTCCCGTTGATGATGCAGGTTTTTATACGAAGGATGCTCCTGGTTTTGGACCAGATCGTAAGGAAGGGGCTATCCGCGTTATTGATGATAATGGAAAAATGGGGAGTGCTAATAAAGAAGTTATTAATGCTTTAATAAAAGCAGGACTATTATTTGCGCGTGGTCGTTTAAAACATTCTTATCCTCATAGTTGGCGTTCAAAAAAGCCAATTATTTTTCGGAATACGCCTCAATGGTTTATTGCAATGGATAAAGATCTTGGTGATGGTTCAACCTTACGCAGCCGAGCTTTGGAAGCTGTTATGACGACACGTTTTGTTCCACCTTCCGCCCAAAATCGTTTGGCTTCTATGATTACAGATCGTCCAGATTGGGTGCTTTCTCGTCAGCGTGCTTGGGGTGTTCCAATTTGTATTTTTGTTAATGAAGATGGGCTTATTCTTAAAGATGAGCAAGTGAATAAGCGTATTTTACAAGCTTTTGAAGCAGAAGGGGCAGATGCATGGTTTGCAGAAGGGGCTCGAGAGCGTTTTTTAAATGAACGTGCCCATGAGAGTTGGGTACAAGTGTATGATATTTTGGATGTTTGGTTTGATTCTGGAGCAAGTCATAGTTTTGTGCTAGAAGATCGTGCTGACTTGAAATGGCCTGCTGATGTTTATTTTGAGGGATCTGATCAGCATCGTGGATGGTTTCAGTCTTCTCTTTTAGAAAGTTGTGGGACACGAGCTTGTTCACCCTATAAAACTGTTGTTACACATGGTTTTACTTTGGATGAGAATGGCAAAAAAATGTCTAAGTCTTTGGGCAATACGATTATGCCACAAGATATCATTAAAACATCTGGTGCTGATATTTTTCGTCTTTGGGTGATGACAACTGACTATTGGGAAGATCAGCGTTTGGGTAAAAAGATTCTTCAAACAAATGTGGATTCATATCGCAAATTGCGAAATGCAATTCGTTGGATGCTTGGTATTTTAGTGTATGATGAAGGAGAAGAAATACCCTATTGTACACTACCGGATCTTGAAAAATTGATATTGCACCGACTTTATGAACTTGATCAGTTGATTAATCGATCTTATGATGAGTTTGATTTTAAGAAAATTATGCGTGCATTATTGGATTTTTCAATTGTTGAGTTATCTGCGTTTTATTTTGATATTCGTAAAGATACTCTTTATTGTGATCCCCCTTCATCAAAAAAGCGTAAAGCTTCTTTACAAGTTATTCGTGAGATTTTTGATCGAATGGTAACATGGCTTGCTCCAATGTTACCTTTTACAATGGAGGAAGCATGGTTAGAACGTTATCCAGAAAGTTGTTCGGTGCACTTACAACAGTTTCGCCCTATATTGACAGAATGGAAAAATGAACTTTTAGCAGAACGTTGGAAAAAAATCAGACAGGTTCGTAAAGTTGTAACAGGTGCTTTAGAGATTGAGCGAGTAAATAGACGGATTGGATCATCTTTAGAAGCAGCGCCTATTGTTTTTATTTCTAACCCTGTTTTATTAGAATCTTTGAACAATTTAGATATGGCAGAGATTTGTATTACCAGTGCTTTAATAATCGTTCAAGATATACCTCCTGCGGATGCTTTTATTTTGAGTGATGTTGAAGGTGTCGGTGTCTGCTCGAATAAGGCGGTGGGTACTAAATGTGCTCGATCATGGCGTTATACACAAGATGTTGGGAGTGATCCAAATTATCCTGATGTTTCTGCTCGTGATGCAGCTGCTTTGCGAGAATTACAAGCACTTGGCAAAATTTAAGAGGTTTAGCATATATCAGTAGAAGATGCTTTGAATAGGGTCATTTGAAAGGGTAGTATTCAATAAATTTAACATCACTTAGATTCTATCATTGATGAAGAGGAAATTTATGTTAGAAATGAAATGCGTTGTTTTGTCTATGAATAGGCGATTTGTGTGTTGTTGGCAGTCTCCAAAGAGTCATAATAATGTCAGTGAACTGTGCGCTTAAGGAAGTGAGTGAGCAATGAATAGATATGCAATGAAAATATTTTTAGCAAGCACGCTGAGTGTATGTTGTATATTGACGGGGTGTAATTTGTCTGCTCCTACTTATGGTACAGATAAAACAGCTTCATTACAATTTTTTGATGATATAACTAATCTTGCTTCCTTAAGATCAAAAAATAAAAATAGTCAAATTGTGATGAAACAGCGTTCAAAACTTGTCTTCCCAGAACCTAATGCACATGTAGTTTTACCTCCACCTCAGATAGATAGTACGGAGATTAATTCTCATAATGAGATGGAGATGTCAGGACAGTCTCAGAAGAATTTGCGAGGCGGAGTGGAGGCTAATAGAGTAAATTCTCATGGTAATTCTTCAGATAAAAAATTAGTAAGAAAAGATCGTACAAATCTTGATGATCCAGAGGGTATTGTACAGCTTAATGAGAAACAACAACGTGAGGAATATTTGCGTCGGCGGAAGGAGGCTGCTGGTGGGAGTGCAAATTATCGTCGGTATCTTAGTGAGCCGCCTTTAATTTATCGTCAACCAGCAGTAACCGCACCTGCAGGGCCAAAAAGGTAAAGAACAAGAAATAAAAAAATATGTGAAAAAGGAATATCCGTTTGCCAGTAGAAAGCAATAAGGAGTTAAAAAAGGGGGATGTCGTTTAAAGATTAGAGATTCAGGTTGAAATAAAGTTTATTTTTGATGTCGTTTTTGTATAAAAAAATCTTTAAGCAATTGAGAGGCTTCTTTTTCTTTAAAACCAGAATAAACATTAGGCCTATGGTGGCAGGTTGGTTGTTGGTAGAAACGCGGTCCGTGTTCAATAGCGCCACCTTTTGAATCGCTCGTTGCATAATACAAGTTTCTTATGCGTGCAAATGAAATGGCTGCGGCACACATTGCACATGGTTCGAGTGTTACATAAATATCGCATTCAGGAATTCTTTCACTTTTGAAAATTTGACAAGCTATACGAATAACACGCATTTCTGCGTGTCCTGTAGGATCGTGTGGGTTTTTTATGTAATTACCGGCACGTGCGATGATTGTTTGACCATGTGTGATAACTGCCCCTACGGGGATTTCATCTTGTTTTTTTGCTGATTGTGCTTCTAAAAGAGCTATTTCCATGGGAGTAAGTCTCATATTATTCTTCCATTGAAGTATAAGTAACCAAAAAGCTATATTAAAGAGGTCTACGAAGTGAGCAAGCTTTTTTATTATGTCTCATTTGGTAATGAAATGGTTTCATTACATCTTAAAAATGTTAAGAGCTGCTTTAAAAGTAAATGGGACCTTAGGGATATCAAAGGATAAAATATGATGACTGACTGCACTTCTCCTTCTGTTCAGAATAAACGACATAGTATGCGTGATAAATTTTCTATACAATTTGAAAAAAATAGAAATGAAAAGAGAGTGAGTGAAAAGAGTGAAAGTGAACGAATTGCTAAAAGGTTAGCGCGTGCTGGATTAGCATCACGCCGTGACGCAGAAATGATGATTGCTGCAGGTCGTATTGTTGTTAATGGTGCAGTTGTCACTACGCCTGCTTTTAATGTTACTCGCTCTGATGTTATTATGGTTGATGGTAAGCCTTTACCTCCTATAGAACGAACGAGGTTATGGCTTTATTACAAACCAATAGGATTTGTTACGACTAATCGTGATCCTCAAGGGAGACCAACAGTATTTGATAATTTGCCAAAAGGTATGCCTCGTGTTCTTTCTGTGGGGAGGCTTGATATTAATACAGAAGGACTTTTGCTTTTAACCAATGATGGTGGTTTAGCACGTGTATTAGAACTTCCTTTAACGGGATGGGTGCGCAAATATCGGGTTCGTGCTCATGGAAAAGTTAAACAGAGTGCACTTCAAGATTTAAAGAATGGTATTGCAGTTAATGGGATTTTTTATGGTTCAATTGAAGCTTCGATTGAACGTGAGCAGGGATCAAATGTATGGCTTTCTGTAGCTTTGTGTGAAGGAAAAAATCGTGAAATCAAGAATGTTTTGGGAGCTTTAGGATTATCTGTTAATCGCTTAATTCGGGTGTCTTATGGTCCGTTTCAGTTGTCTGATTTAAAAGAAGGTGCAGTTCGTGAATTAAAAGGTCGAATGTTGCGTGATCAATTAGGAGAGCGTTTGATTATGCAAGCTAATGCGGATTTTGATGCGCCTATTTTAAAGCCTTTTTCAAATTCTGCTGTTAGTGAAAAACAAAACATTACAAAACCTCCTGTGATTAAGGATAATTGGATTGTTTCTAGCAAAGAAAATCTATCGTATGGGAAAAAAAGCAGATTTTTAGGGCACAGTCAGGTACGATTGAGTAAAAAAATTGATGAAAAATTAAGGGGTAAAGAGCAAAACAAAGGTGGGAAGGAAGAGCGTGCTTTTTTACGTTCACGTTGTTCTAATGTCTGGATGGCTCCTGGTGCTTGTCCGAAGATTGTACGTAAAAAGTCCTCTTCTGATACAGATAATTATTATGATCGTAAAAGTAATTGGGTTGGTAAGAGATCTACTGATAGAGGGAAGGAAAAACGATCAGAAAGACAAGTAGAAAAAGCTAAATGCATTAATTTTTCTAAAAAACATAGCAAAACATCCTCTGTTGAATCACGTATTTTTAGCAAGAAAGATCAATTATTAAAAAAAGAGAGAAAGGTTATTCAAGACGATCGTGATGAACATTTTTTGAATAATAAGAGGAAATCTAGGCCATTTGATAAGGCCATGAAAAAATTTAAGAAATATAATAATGGTGCAAGAGTATCTCAGCGATCTGGAGGATAAAGTGCGGGTTATCGGTGGTAAGTTTTCGGGGCGTATTTTGGCAAAACCTCTTGGTCTATCCATTCGCCCAACAACTGATCGTACGCGTGAAAGTCTTTTTAATATTCTTACGAGTCGGGAAGAAAATTTTTGGGTAAATAGGCGTGTTCTTGATCTTTTCGCTGGCACTGGTGCTTTAGGAATTGAAGCGCTTTCACGTGGAGCAAAGACCGCTGTTTTTGTTGAAAATACAATAGAGGGGCGCAGTTTAATTCAAAAGAATATTGAAACTTTAGGGTTGCAAGGCGTTGGGCGAATTTTACGCCGTGATGCAACCAAACTTGGAAATATTGGGACAATGCTTCCATTTGATGTTATTTTTGCGGATCCTCCTTATGGTTTTTCGTTGGGTGAGAAGGCTTTTATTCAAGCTCTTAAAGGAGGATGGGCAAAAACTGAAACACTTTTTATTCTTGAAGAAGCAAAAGAAGCGATTATCAATTTGCCCGATCCATTTTATTTGGATGATGAGCGTTTTTATAGTGATACAGTAATACGGATCTATAGACTTCAACAGTAATGTATATTTGAGAAATTTTTTTTATAAAGTGACACAAGATTATTCTACATAGTTTTACAATATTTCTTTATAAAGCAGTTATTCCGTTATTGCAGGATTTTTTCTGGTTTGGTTAAAGATTTTGAGGAAAAGAAAATAGCTATTTTTGCAAAAGAGTTTCATTTTAATCAATGAATAAAGATAGTGTGATTGAGGAATTGGTATTCGAGTTATCACTCAGATCACCTGGCATTATCTGAGATTAGTGGATGAACTAAAAGGAAGATAAAGAGTGCATATTTTTATTGTCGTTTCTCAAAGACTTCTATAAACATAAAAAATAGTAACCATAGAAGGCAACATTTCTTTTGTATTTACTTGGGAATTGAAGCATGCTGTAGGAGAGATAGAGTGAAAATTGGTGTGGCATTCGGTGGTGGAGGGGCTCGTGGTTTAGGTCATCTTCCAGTGATTGGGGCATTCGAAGATTTAGGCTTGAAACCAAATGTTATTGCAGGATCTTCTATTGGTTCTATTGTTGGTGCTGGTGTGGCTTCCGGAATGACAGAGACTGATTGGAAAGAGTATTTTTTATCAACTTTTTCTAACTCAAATGATATTTTAAAGCGTTTATGGTCTTTAATGCCGACATCATGGAGAGCGCTTTGTGAATGCAGTTTCCATCTTTTTCAATTTAATTTGGAGTTAATTTTAGAAAATTTTTTACCATTGAACTTTCCGAGAGATTTTTGTGCATTAGAAATTTCTTTTTGTGCTGTAGCTTCAAATTTAAAAACAGCAGAGATGGTCGTTATTCAAGAAGGAGATTTGCGTTCTGCTTTGGCAGCTTCTTCTGCTCTTCCTGGTTTATTTAGGCCTGTTTTACGCAATCATGATTTTTTGATTGATGGGGCGATTTGTAATCCAGTCCCTTTTGATTGTTTTACTGAATCAGTTGATCTTTCAATTGGTTTTGATGTTACAGGGCTTCCGATTATTGAGTGTAAAAATGGACACTTTTCTGTTTCTGAAAGTCTTGTTGCTACAGGTATTATAGGACAACAAGCGCTTGTGACAGCACGTTTGCAGTGTGCAAAATTAGATCTTTTATTATGTCCTCCTGTTAATGGGATCCAAATTTTAAATTTTTTTGAAGTCAAAGAAATTTTAAAACGTGTAGAGCCGTTTCGTGAAAAAGCTAAAAGGCAAATTTCTGAATTAGTTGAAAGAAAAATGATACATAGTGGCTTATAACTTTTAACTATAAATAGACAAAAATTATATTTTTCATTTAAAATTTCTTATTAAGAATGAATAATTACTATTTAAAGGATATTTAGGAAGATGAACAAAAAACAGCTTGATAAAGCTAGTTCGTTGGTTGAAGCGGCAAAGCGTTTTGGAGCAGATGCTGCTGATGCTGTTGTTATCCACTCAAATTCTGTTTGTGTAGCAGTTCGTCTTGGCAAAGTAGAATCGACTGAAGCTTCAGAAAGTGATGATTTTACATTGAGGGTTTTTGTTGGTAAAAAAGTGGCAAGTGTTTCTGCTAATTTTGTTGTTAATCCGCAAGAATTAGCAGAACGTGCTATTGCAATGGCTAAAGCCTCGCCTGATAGTTTATTTGAAGGTTTGGCGGATAAAGAGTGTTTAGTTACTCATCCTAAAGATCTTGATCTTTTTGATCATTTTGTTCCACAAAGTCATTTTTTAACACAAGATGCTTTGCAAATGGAAGCAGCAGCCCTTGATGTAAAGGGTGTGAGCAATTCTGGCGGTGCAGCAACAGCTTATGGCAAGAATGGGTTTGTTCTTGTGAATAGTGATGGTTTTTATGGATCTTATTGTTCCAGCTATTTTTCGCGTTCTTGTAGTGCCCTTGCTGGTGAGGGAACGGAAATGGAGCGAGATTATGATTATACGACGGCTTTACATTTCTCTGATTTAGAATCAGCAGATACGATAGGTAAAAATGCTGGATTAGGAGCAGTTCGACGTTTAGGAGCAGTTCGTGCAGAAACTGGGGTTGTGAATGTTGTTTTTGATCCACGTGTGGCTCGTGGAATTGCGGGTCATATTGCGTCTATGGTTAATGGAGCATCAATTGCTCGCAAAACAAGCCTTTTGCAAAATTTAAGGGGTGAAAGGGTTATGAAGGTGGGTATTAATGTTATGGATCAACCTTTAAGATTACGCGGAAATGCTTCTCGTCCTTTTGATGGTGAAGGGGTAGAGGGACATACACTGAATATTATTGAAAATGGTGTTTTAAAAAACTGGCTTCTTTCATCATCTTCAGCTCGTGAATTAGGACTTAAAACAAATGGCCGTGGTGTACGTTCTGCATCCCTTGTTCAGCCAGCAAGCACTAATTTTTCTATTGAACCAGGTTTAGTATCACCTCATGATATGATAAAAAGTGTGCAAAATGGTTTTTATGTTACAGAATTGTTTGGGCATGGTGTTGATTTTATTACAGGGCAATATAGTCGTGGAGCTTCTGGTTTTTGGATTGAAAATGGCGAAATCACTTATCCAGTAAGTGAAGTAACACTAGGATCTGATCTCCTCCATATGTTAGCGCATTTAGTCCCTGCGAATGATATTGATCGACGTTATGGTATATCGGCACCGACATTATTAATTGAAGGAATGATCCTTGCAGGAAAATAATGCACATTATTATGCCGACTTAAATCTTTTGCTCGATGTTTGTTGGGAGGCAGGAGATTTAGCAATGAAGTATTTTGGATGTGAGTTCGATGTTTGGTTTAAAAATGGTAATTCACCAGTTAGTGAAGCGGATGTTGCTATAGATGTTTTTTTAAAAGAAAAACTTCTTAGTGCACGTCCGGATTATGGCTGGATTTCAGAAGAAACAGAAGATAAGAGGGGAGAAGCTATTTATAAACGCTGTTTTGTAGTTGATCCCATTGATGGGACTCGAGGTTTTCTTTCTGGAAGTATTGAGTGGTGTAT
Source organism: Bartonella sp. A1379B (assembly GCF_002022485.1). Lineage (NCBI taxonomy): Bacteria > Pseudomonadati > Pseudomonadota > Alphaproteobacteria > Hyphomicrobiales > Bartonellaceae > Bartonella > Bartonella sp. A1379B. Next base: position 84,322 of record NZ_CP019780.1, read on the forward strand.
TTCTGTTGCTATTATTGAGAATAATCGTCCTATTGTAGGTGTTTTACAATGTCCTGCTAAAGGTGAAATATATGCAGCTGTAACAGGGGAAGGGGCAACATTGAATGGCGTTAAGCTGCCCCTTTTAAGACCTAATATCAATCGAAAATATAGGATTTCGATTGATCGATCAATTGCGCAAAAATTACCATATGATTTTAGCAACCGAATCAGTTTGTTTCGTTATATTCCTTCTCTTGCTTACCGTATTGTTCTTATTGCTCAAGGTGAAATTGATATTGTATTGGTTCGTCCGAATTGTCATGATTGGGATATTGCTGCTGCTGATCTTGTTTTACAGGAGTGTGGTGGATGTCTTATGTCGCTTGAGGCGCCATTTATTTCTTATGGAATTGAAGCTTATCAAAATGGTTTTTTAGTTGCTGGTGAAAGTAATTGTTGTCAAAATATGATACATGTTGTTCGTCAAGCAAAGTTAGTTTAATCAAATAAAAAATCTTAAATTTTAAAACGATACGGAGGGTAAATATGGCTGAAGTCAACGAAAAGAGACAATTATTGCATCTTGTGTTTGGTGGGGAATTAAAAGATCTAAATGATAATCAATTTAGAGATCCCAGTAATTTGGATGTGGTTGGTATTTTTCCAGACTATCAATCAGCTCAGGAAGCATGGCGGGCAAAAGCGCAAAGCAGTGTAGATAATGCATTACAACGTTATTATGTTGTGCCTTTACATCAGTTTCTTGATTACTCAACAAGCGATAGATCATAAAGTTTAAATATTCAATTATTGTTTTTTATTCTACGAAAATACTACAAGATTGAGTTTGCTAATTTTAATGTCGTTATGAGAGAAGCTTTTAACAAGAAAAAAAATGGAATTTTGAAAAAAATTTGGCGGGATAATCGTCATTCATTAATGAAAACATGGTTTGTAAAAGTTTTTGTTGTATGGATTTTGACGAGCTATCTGCGCTTTGTTTATTGGACGAATCCGCGGTTAAAATGCTCAGATGATATGAGCAAAATATATAATGCTTATAATCCGTTTATTATAACCTTTTGGCATGGACGTCATATTATGGGGCCTTTTTTACGTTCTCAAGGTGAGGAAGTTATTGCTATGTTTTCTCGTTCTGCTGATGCAGAAATAAATGCACAATTGGCCCAAAAATTAGGACTTGAAATTGTTCGTGGTTCAGGGGGGCGCGGTAAAACCCAACACACTCATAAAGGAGGAGCAAAAGCATTGTTAACGCTTAAAAATGCTCTTAAATCTGGTAAAACAGCTGCTATGATTGCAGATATCTCGTGTGGAAAAGCACGTGAGTCGGGAAAAGGAATTATTTTATTAGCTAAATTATCTGGCCGTCCTATTATACCTTGTGTATATGCGTTTTCGCGAGAAAAAATTCTTGAAAAAACATGGGATAAAACTGCAATTCCACTTCCTTTTGGGCGTTCAATTGTTCTCGCAGGTGAAGCATTTTTTGTTCCTAAAGATGCAGATGATTCTTTGTTAGAAGAAAAACGTATACAATTAACAAGCATAATGAATCATTTGACAGATGAAGCTTACAGCTATCTCAAAACAAGGAAATAAGGGGTTTAAAATGATGGAGTTAAAGGCACGTGTGGCTCTTTCAATCTATCGGATAGTTGGCTTTTGTTTACACCCTGTGGTACCACTTTATTTGTTTTTTAGAGCGATGCGTGGGAAAGAAGAACGAGGACGACATAAGGAACGTTTAGGTAAAAGCAAAAAAGCACGTCCTCAAAGTCCGTTAATTTGGTTTCATGCGGCGAGTATTGGAGAAACAGTAGCTCTTTTACCACTCATTAATTACATTTTATCTTTAAAGATACAAGTATTATTGACAACATGTACTGTGACATCTTCTACTCTTGTTAAGAAATATTTTGGCAATCGATTAATTCATCAATATGCTCCATTAGATTTAGAATTAGCTGTGCGTCATTTTATTAGTCATTGGAAACCTGATTTGGCATTGATTTGTGAATCTGAGATTTGGCCTTTACGTATTAAAGAACTTGCTAAAATGCGCATTCCACAGATTTTGGTTAATGCCCGTATGTCGGAACAGTCTTTTAAAGCTTGGCACAAACGACTCTTTCTTGCTAAACATATTTTTAAACATATTGATGTGGCTATTGGCCAAAATGAAACAGATGTAACATATTATTATACACTTGGTGTAAAATCAGTTGCACTTTCTGGTAATCTTAAGGCTGAGGTGTGTCCGGTTGAGGATCAGGAATTACTTGCGCATTATTGTAAGGCTATCGGTAATCGTCCAGTTTGGGCAGCTGTTTCAACCCATGAAGGAGAAGAAAAAATTGCTTGTGAAGTTCATAAAATGCTCAAGAGTTATTTTCCAGATTTATTAACGATTATTGTTCCACGTCATCCTGAACGTTCAGAAGATATTATTAGAGTATGTGATCAAGAAGATTTGCGTTATGTTCTTAGAAATAGCAATATCGTTCCAGATATAGATACGGATATTTTATTAGGGGATACGATTGGAGAAATGGGTCTTTTTCTTCGTTTGTCGAAAGTTGCTTTCATTGGTAAATCATTGTGTGACTATGGTGGGCATAATCCATTAGAGCTTGCTTTGCTTGGAGTAGCTATTTTAACAGGGCCTCATATCGCAAATTTTCAAAATACATTTGAGCGATTTTTATCCTGTGATGCGGCTTATATAGTTGAAGATACAATGCAACTTGCTGTTCAAGTGAATAAATTTTTAACAAATGAAACCTTGCGAAAAGAAGTGACCGATAAGGCTTATGAAGTAGCAACAAGTATGGCTGGTGCACTTGAGTGTACATTAAAGGTTCTTGATCCATTTTTGCAACCACTTGTGATACAGATGGGTTTAAGGCAGTGTCAAAAATAGGCATGCATATTTGTTCTCCACGCTTTTGGTGGAAAAATAAAAGCTTTTTGCGTTTTTTATTAGCACCAATTGCTGGAGTTTATGGTTATTGTGCACGATTCTGTATGGAAAGAGAGCCTCTTGCTATTGATTTGCCAGTTTTGTGTGTTGGAAATTTTACATTAGGCGGGGCAGGTAAAACACCTGTTGTTATTGCTTTTGCCCAGGTGGCTAAGGAACTTGGCTTAATACCTGGTATTGTATCACGTGGTTATGGTGGAAGAGTCAAGAAAGTACATCTCGTTGATGTTAAATGTGATAATGCATGCGATGTTGGTGATGAGTCGCTTTTACTTGCACGTCACGCTTTTGTTGCTATATCACCTGATCGTTATGCAGCAGCACAACGGCTTAAAGAAAATGGATGTAATTTTATTTTAATGGATGATGGTTTTCAAAGCCGTCGCCTTTATATGGATTATGCATTGCTTGTTGTGGATGCAATGCGTGGTTTTGGTAATAAAGCTGTTTTTCCAGCGGGACCTTTACGTGCACCATTAAAAACGCAATTATCTTTCATGGACAGCGTTTTAGTCATTGGTTGTTTGGATGAGAGTGATGAGGTAGCTCTTTTTGTTTCACGCACTGGAAAACCTTTGCGTTATGGGCATTTTAAATCACATGTTAATGATGAAGTTGCTGGAAAATCTTTTTTAGCATTTGCAGGTATTGGCAATCCAGATAAATTTTTCAAATCCATTAAAGAAATGTCTGGTCATGTTGTGCAAGCTTATTCTTATCCTGATCATTATTTTTTTACAGCTACGGATCTAAAGAATTTGGCACGGAAGGCCAAAATTCATAATCTGTGGCTAGCTACGACTGCTAAGGACTATATACGCATACAGGCTAACAATTTACATAAAATCTTAGAAAATCTTATTGTCTTTGATGTTAAAGTTGATTTTGTTCAAAGAGATTTTTGTCGTATGCTTCTTGAGGAGACTATTGCTCGTTTTAAGAAACGAAATATCACCTTTAATTGATATATTTAAAAACATATGGATACTATTTTAGAGTTTCTTATAGGTTATTTTATGTTTTTTAGTAATTGACTAAGATATGGATTACACTCAAGTTCACGCTGATAGGATAATTCACAACTGGCATATGCTTCTTGACGCTGATGATTCCAGTATTTGAGATCATCGATAGGGATTTTTTGTCCACTAACTGCACAAATAGTATAAGTTCCATATTTAACAATTTTATAACTATTATTAAAATAATGGATTGTTGCTTCGCATTCATTATGAGAGAACATATTTTATGCGCCCTTTCTATGTATTTATGAAAAAATAATGCTGATAAAATATTATAGATATTTTATAAAGTTGAGTATAAATGAAGCAAGTAGTTTTTAGTCAAAATAGTTATGAAATTTTATTTTCTACCAAAAAGGCGTTCTATATCAGCGAGTTTAAGTTCAATATAAGTAGGACGTCCATGGTTACATGTGGCTGAATTAGGCGTTGCTTCTATTTGTCGTAAAAGTGCATTCATTTCTTCAGGATGCAAAAGACGTCCTGAACGTATTGAACTATGACAGGCCATAGTTGCTGCAACATAATCAAGCATTCCTTTTAAATTATCTATTGTGTCATATTCAGCTGCTTCATCGGCGAGATCTTTAATTAAAGCTTGGACATTAATTTCTCCTAACATCGAAGGTGTTTCGTGTACAGCGATTGCCCCAATTCCAAAGGATTCAATTCCTAATCCAAATTTTTTTAAAGCATCTTTGTGAGATAAAAGGCATGTGGCATCTTCTTCAGAGAGTTCTACAATTTCAGGAATAAGTAATAATTGTGAAGGAAGTGGCTTAGAATACAGAGCATTTTTAAGTGCTTCATAAACCAGTCTCTCATGAGCAGCATGCTGGTCTACAATGACAAGACTGTCTTGAGTTTGAGCGACAATATAGTTTTTATGGATTTGCGCTCTTGCAGCCCCTAAAGGATAATGTAATTCTTCTGATGTTAGTGCATTAATTGTAGCGCGTGTATCACCACTTGGTGTGCTAAGATGCTCCATAATAGGAACCGTATCTTCTTGGAAGTCAATAGAGCTGTTTATATCTAATGGTTTATGAAATATTGATGTAAGGTTTGGATCAATATGGCGTGGTCGTGCATCATAAGAAAAAGGTTGATGCATTTTTGCAGTTTCTAAAGGTTCTGTTCGAAACGCAGCCAACATGGCTTCAGAGCCTGTTGATGTAGGGCGAATGCCAGTTTGATGCAATGCTTCACGGATCGCTCCAATAATTAAACCACGAATGAGACTTGGGTCGCGAAACCGCACGTCCATTTTTGCAGGGTGTACATTAACGTCTACATCAGTGGGTGGTAAATGAATAAAAAGAATGGCTACAGCATGACGATCTCGAGCAATAACATCGGCATATGCTCCTCGGATTGCTCCCCACAGGAGTTTATCACGTACTGGACGCCCATTAACATAAGCAAATTGATGAAGGCTGTTACTGCGATTGAAAGATGGCAAACCGATAAAACCGGTTAGATGAACAGATTCACGTTTAGCATCGAGGATAAGGCTGTTTGGAGCAAATTCTTTTCCCATAATTTGTGTAATGCGTTGTAATTGCCCTTGGGTATTTTGTTCCATAGCAGGAAATTCCATGGGAGCTCGATCTATACCGGCAAGAGAAAAACGGATATGTGGAAAGGCGATTGCAATTCGTTTAATTGTATCCGTGATAGCAATTGTTTCAGAACGATCAGATTTCATAAATTTCAATCGTGCTGGTGTAACAAAAAAGAGATCACGTACTTCAACGATAGTTCCAGGATTAGCAGCAGAGGGTTTTGGTCCTTCAATTTTTCCCGCATTAACAATAATTTCAGCTGCGCTATCGGAATTTTTTGTTCGTGAGGTCAGTTTAAGTTTTGAAACAGAACCAATAGAGGGCAATGCTTCTCCACGAAAACCAAGAAAACAGATATTATGTACATCATCAGTAATTTTAGATGTACAATGCCGAGAAATTGCTAAAGTTAATTGATCTTCTGGGATACCACAACCATTGTCACTCACTCTTATCAGGCTTTTTCCACCATTTGCTATGACAATTTCGATACGACTTGCTCCTGCATCAATAGCATTTTCAATAAGCTCTTTAACAACATTAGCGGGTCGTTCAATAACTTCACCTGCTGCAATTTGATTAATAATAGTTTCGCTAAGATGACGTATAATCATATCTGAATTTTAACGAGTTTTTCTCTTATTGTATAGAATACTTTCAACTATAATAACACTATTTATCAACTTTTATGCAAAAAAGCTGAAAATGTATTCTAAAAGATGAGTGTATAGGTTGTGAGTAAAAAGTTATCTATGATGAATTCTAGAGTTTGTCCTACGGAAGAGCACTTTACCGAATGCTGTTTTATAGGTTAAAATCATTTATTACGCTTGTGAACCAAGTCGTTAAATTTGGAATAAACCATTGGTTATTTTTGAAAGGGTTTGCTCCAGTTAATAATACTGATAAAAAGGGAGAAAAAGATGGAAGGCACAACATATGATGCGCATGAATGGTATTCTTGCTGATAGTGATATACATGATTTAATTAACAATGGTATGGTTCATGCCATTGACTCTCTTGATGAGAGGCAAATACAACCTGCAAGTCTTGATTTACGTTTAGGAAATAAAGCATATCGTATACGCGCTTCTTTTATGCCAGGGCCTGATGCAACCGTTATTGATAAACTTGAACGATTAAAGTTGCATGAATTTGATTTACAAGATGGAGCGGTTTTAGAAACGGGTTGTGTTTATATCGTTCCTCTTTTAGAAAATTTAGCCTTATCAAAAGTTTTGTCTGCGGTTGCTAATCCTAAAAGTTCTACGGGGCGGTTGGATGTTTTTACGCGCGTGATTTCAGACTACGCTCAGGAATTTGATAAAATTTGTTCGGGTTATCATGGTCCACTTTATCTCGAAATTAGTCCACGAACATTTCCGATTTTGGTCCGTACGGGTTCACGCTTATCACAACTTCGATTTCGTAAAGGATATAGTTATTTAAAAGAAGTTGAATTATATGCGTTGCATAAAAGTGAAATGCTTGTATCTGATGATACTCCTAATATTAACGATGGTGGTATTGGAATTTCCATTAATTTAGAAGGCCATGAAAATGGACTTATTGGGTATCGGGGTAAACGTCATACTGGTGTTATCGATGTTGATAAAAGCGCTGTTGCTCCTATTTTAGATTTTTGGGAACCTATTTATGATGATGGAACAAGAGAAATAGTTCTTGATCCCCATGAATTTTATATTTTAGTTTCACGAGAGGCTATTCATATTCCTCCCTTTTATGCTGCTGAAATGAAACCATTCGATCCCTTAGTGGGAGAATTTAGGGTACATTATGCAGGTTTTTTTGATCCAGGATTTGGGAGTATGGCAATAAGTAGAAAAGGAGCGCGTGCAGTTTTAGAAGTAAGGAACCACGAGGTTCCGTTTATTTTAGAGCACGGGCAAATCATCGGCCGTTTGATTTATGAACATATGCTTAATCGGCCAGTGAAACTTTATGGAGATGGTATTGGATCACATTATCAAGAACAAGGGTTAAAATTATCTAAGCATTTTAAATGAGTTTAACAATATAAATTTTAACAAAATATATACAAGAGATTTGCCGTTGAAAAAATCTTTTTGTATTTTACTGGAGTAATGGTGTTACTATGATTATTTCTTCAACAGTTGATTATCGCGAAGCAGCAAAACGCCGCTTACCTTCTTTTCTATTTCACTACATTGATGGTGGTGCTTATGCTGAAGAAACAATGCGGCGTAATTGTACAGATCTTCAAGAACTTGCATTACGTCAACGGATTCTAAAGCAGGTTGGTGACGTTGATCTTTCAACGGAAATTTTGGGTCAAAAACTTGGTATGCCAATTGTACTTGCGCCTGTCGGGTTGACTGGTATGTATGCACGTCGTGGTGAAGTAAAAGCTGCACGTGCAGCTGTTGCGAAAGGTATTCCTTTCACTTTGTCCTCAGTCTCAGTTTGTCCTATTTCAGAAGTACATGCAGCAGTTGGAAAAGAATTTTGGTTTCAACTTTATGTTCTTAAGGATCGTGGGTTTATGCGGGATGTACTGGAAAGATCCTGGGCTTCTGGTGTTCGTACCTTGGTTTTTACAGTTGATATGCCAGTTCCTGGAGCACGTTATCGTGATGCTCATTCGGGGATGTCTGGGCCTTATGCTGGATTGCGACGTATTATACAGTTTATTTTTCACCCACATTGGGCTTGGAATGTTGGTGTTATGGGGCACCCACATGATCTTGGAAATGTTTCTACTTATCTTAAAAAGAAAACGACATTAAAAGATTATATTGGTTGGCTTGGTGCAAACTTTGACCCATCAATTAGTTGGGGTGATTTGCAATGGATTAGAGACTTTTGGAAAGGAAAAATGATTTTAAAAGGTATTCTTGATCCAGAGGATGCACGTGAAGCTGTACGATTTGGAGCTGATGGTATTGTTGTTTCCAATCACGGTGGGCGTCAGCTTGATGGGGTATTGTCAACAGCGCGGGCATTGCCGAAAATTGCGGATATTATAAAAGGCGATTTAACCATTTTAGTTGATTCTGGTATTCGTTCTGGCCTTGACGTAGTTCGTATGATAGCGCAAGGTGCGGATGCTGTTATGATTGGTCGTGCTTTTGTTTATGCGCTTGCCGCAGCGGGTGAGAAAGGTGTTACTCATCTCTTGGAGCTTTTTTCTCAAGAAATGCGTGTGGCTATGACATTAACTGGTGTACGTACAATTAAAGAAATTACACGTGAGAATTTAGTTCGTCCAGAGAATCTAAAAGGGTGATCAAGATAAGAAGAGTTTAGTGTTGTAGATCACCCAAAGTTATTTTTATTAAATACGATAAAGAGTATGATATATTGTTATGTGATGCCCTTGTACTCTTATCAGTAATTTTTGATAAATTTTATAATGTGCCTTCAACACATTATGTTATGGTATTTTTGCAAATAGATCGATAATTTTTTCTAAAAATTAAATCTATTTAATAAAAACAATAACTTCCACAAGATAAAAAAAGATATTAATAGGTTTGTATTAATATGAAAAATATTTTATCTTTTATAAAAAATCCTGCAACTGCTCTTAAATTGGAAAAAAATTATATAATTAGCGCTACGACAAAAATCTCAGATTATAAAGATAGTCGTGTTGTAATGGAGTATGTGAATAATTTATTTAGATTGTAGAAAATTAATTCTGGAATATTGAAATTCTCATTCAAAATTTTATCCATAATTTTAAAAATAAGAATTCATTAATTCTAAGAATTAGAAGTCAAATGGCTTAAATAAATCATCAATATATTTTCATATGGTTTGGAAATATTTTAATCATTTTTTTCCGATCCTTAAGAATAAAACCCTTGCAGTTGATGTGAATGGCTATTACTTTTTTGAGGGAGTAATGAGTGGAACGGATTTTTTGACTGTAAGTGCAATAAATGACGCAATCAGAACTTTAAAAAAGTCACCTACCATAAATCCTAATGACATTGTTAAAGCTGTCCATAAAGGAATTTTAGAAATATAAACGATCCAAGATATTCCAAAGAGATAGACAACTCCAATTCCACCTATACTATTTATTATAACCAATTTTATAAAATTTAGTCGTCGCCAAAACAATTTAACCATAAGACCAATAAAGAATGCTGCAAATGGATAACCAATCATGTAGCCACCACCAGGTCCCCAAAAAACACCAATGCCTCCACGTCCACCAGCCAACAGAGGTAAGCCGATAGCGACCAGAAAAAGAAATAGTGCTGATGCTGCAGCGCCTCTTTTTGCTCCAAGGATAGATCCAGCTAACATTGGCCCCATAGATTGAGCAGTAATAGGAAGGCCAAGAAAAAAAGGAAGAAAAATAGGAGGAAAAAAACCTAGAACTGCATAAAGGGCGGCAAATAAAGAAATATACGTTAAATCTTTGGTTGTCACTGAATTATTTCCTTAAATACAATCGGTTATCATTAGAATCATAAGAGCGCGCATCTAATGCTTCTGCTACTTCTGATGCCATTCTTATTATTCGAATAATTAAGGGTATTGCAAGAGCTATAATGTTTATATTAAGTCCACGCGCTTTCTGTGCTTCACATATCTCATTGAATTTTTCATTAATAACTGGAATAAATCTAATTGCCATAGATAAGGCAATACTTAATTTTGATGGATTAACACCGAAACATTGAAAGAATCGAAACCCTGCTTCAATTGAAGCTATCACGTCTGAAACTTTTGTTGTGAATGAAATAAGTGACGCTAGAGAAATAAGAATAATAAAGCGCAATATAATCGCAAAACCTGTAAACCAATTATCAAAAATAGCTTGAAAAATAAATATAAAGACTAAAAATAGCCATACCGATTTAAACTGTTTTATTATTTTGTTGAAGGGAATTTTAGCTATTTTATATAATAAAGATATAAATAATAAAAAAAATAAAAAAGTAGATACTGATGAAACCATAAAGATAATAGTTCCACACAGGATAAGAAGTGATAATTTAATCCCTGGTCTAAGTTGGTGGATGACTGTATCTTGAGAGATATATAAACTAATCATGACATTCTTTTCATATATTCTTTGATTGCAACCAAGGGTATATCATCAACTGCTATTGCTCCTTTATCAAAAACAAGTACTCTATCAAATTCTTTTAGGAATTCCAAATCGTGTGATACAACGATAGTTGTTTGCGGTAATTCTTTAATGGCTTGGGTAACGCGGCGTTTATTTTGTAAATCAAGTGATGTTGTTGGTTCATCAAAAACGATATAGCTTGGTTTCATTGCTACTACACTTGAGATAGCAATTAATTGTTTCTGTCCACCACTTAATAAATGAATGGCATGGTTTCTGAATGCTTGTAGGTTATAATACTGTAAAACTTCATCTACTCGTTTTTTAATTTCATCCTTACTTAATTTTAAGTTTTTAAGCCCAAAAGATAAGTCTTCTTCTACCAATGGTAATACAATTTGATTATCGGGATTTTGAAAAACAAATCCTACTTTCAGTCTTATTGCTTTTGCATCATGTTTTGTATCCAATCCATCAACATTAACAGACCCCCTTGATGGAAGTTGTAAACCATTAATAAGGCGAACAAATGTACTTTTTCCAGAACCGTTTGCACCAATAATTGCAATTCGTTTTTCCGTGAGATTTACGGTAATATTTTTCAAAACACATAAATCATCAAAAATTTGCGTTACCTTATCAAATTTTATCGCCAATGTTTATTCCAATCAATTCCTTTATATGATTTCAGAACTATCGTTTGAGTTTATATCCTAATAATAAAAGTGAACACCATATAGGAATGATAATAACTGCTAAACTCATATCAGGCATTTGTGTAGGAATATAGGATTCAATAAAGCTTATTTTTATTCCTATCATTTCAAAGAGTTGGGTAATTAACCCATTTTTTCCTAAACCACTTATAAACATAACACAAAACAATAGTGCAAGAAAAAAAAGACAAAGATAATTTGCATAAGGATAGAAACCAAACGCATAAACGAAGGATTTTTCTTGACCTTTATGTGCTTTTCGAAACTTGAAATGCACAATAACAATAATAGCCCAAGTAATAGCTGCTGTTACCGTTGTAATAGCCATGATCCGCATAAAACTATTATTCGGCATAAGAACATTAATGACAATAATTGTTGCAGTACAAATTGATGAAAAAAGAATAGCAACATAAGGAACACAAGTAGCATTAAGTTTACTAAAAATATGCGGTGCATTTTTTTGCATCGCTAAGCTATAAAGTATACGACCATTTGAGTAAATACCGCTATTATAGACTGAAATAGCAGCCATAATCACCACGAAATTCAAAATATGACCAGCCGCAGGGATACCTATAGTTTCAAAAATAGTTACAAAAGGACTCCCGTTTTTTTTAATCATATTCCATGGGCTTATCATCATAATTACACTTATAGAACCGATATAAAAAATGATAACACGCCACATAACTTTACGAATGGCTGATGGAATTGTTTTTTGTGGATCTGATGTTTCTCCTGCGGCAATACTAATAAGCTCTGTGCCACCAAAAGAGAACATGAGTACAGCAGTAGCAAATATAACTCCTGTTGCGCCATAAGGAAAAAAACCACCATGATTCCAAAGATAGCTGATACTGGCCTGGCTTCCACTTATCCCCGTTATAATGATAAAAGTTCCAAATACGATCATACCAATAACAGCAATAACTTTAATTAAAGCTAGAGCAAATTCAAATTCTCCGTAAAAACGTACATCTATAAGGTTAATCGATGTGACAAACAAAAGAACCAACAAAGATGATTTCCAATGATCAATCAAAATCCAGTGGTCAAGATAAAACCCAATAACTGTTAGTTCAGTCATACCAACAAGAATATAAAGAAACCAATAATTCCAACCTGTTATAAAACCAGCAAGGCATCCCCAATACTTATAAGCAAAAAAGCTAAAAGCACCTGAAGTTGGTTCTTCTGCTGACATTTCACCAAGTATTCGCATAATAAGATAGATAATGAACCCTCCAACAAGATATGCTAAAATGGTTGAAGGGCCAGCTAATTGAATAGCTTCTGTTGATCCATAGAAAAGACCTGTTCCAATAACACCTCCTAAGGCAATCATTTGAACATGACGATTTTTAAGTCTCCGTTTTAATTCATCGTGTTTTAGCTCAACATTTTTCATTATTCTGATGTATTCAACCTAAATTTTATATAAAAACAAAATACAGTTTCTACATATTTTTGTTCTAGATAAAAAATTACAATAAAAATGAATTCATGTTTATTGTCATGATAATGCAACTTTCTATTTTTTATAGCTTATATCAAATATTCTATTAAAATAATAGGAATAAGATATGTTTTACTCTTTAGTTAAATTAATGACGCTTATTTTGTTACATTGACATATATGATAATTCGTTATTGATGGCGTATGTTCTATTAGCACATTAAGCTGGATTATTAAATCCATTTAGTGAAATATTGGCAGTTTCTTTTTTCAGACAGGTATTAATAGTCTCAATCAATTTATATGTAGTATTGTATCATTTCTTCTATCTTCAATGCTATTCTCAATAATTTCCCAGCGTGATTTATATTTGGCATTTTGACAATAACATTCTTATATTTTAAGTTACTAACTATAAAAATCGTTTCATAGAATTGCCTGTCAATAAGGAAAATATATTCAATATTAAAGAATTTTTTTTAAGATTTATTATATTTACTCATAAAATAATTTCTCAAGCATTCACATTTTTAAAAGATAACGGAAATTGGCTGTTTTAGTAAGTCCAAATTAAAGATATTTTTTACACTACATTAAAGAAAAATTATAATAAATATAACAACAAGAATAATAATTTGATTCAGTCACTAAACAGACTTTTTAATAAAACACAAAAAATACTTTTATAATTTTGCGAGGGATGAGTATACTAATTTTACTATACTTTTACCAGTGAGGAGGGCGTTCAACAGGAATTTCGGAAGAATTTCGCTCTTCTAAATCGAGTAATCGTTTTGTTAAAGCATTTAATTTTTTAGATATTTCATCTAAACTTTTCCATTGATCAGTCACCACACAAGAAAGTTCTTCAACAAGCTTTTCTTGATGAGCTAGTTTAATCTCTAATTCTGTCATTCTATTGTCATGTGACATCGTCTTCTGACTCCATTTAACTTGATATCTCTAGGTCCAGAAATGAGGAACACTTTTCTATCCAATAATTATCATACTAGTATGGTTTGGATTGTATAAAAACACAAACACTCTTATTTTTTCCATCCAAAAAATAACTTGTCAAATAATTTTTTCATTCTTCGCAAAATTATAAACACTCTTCTAAACAGAACATTTAGCATCATTTCATTACACAAAAATTTTACTTTCAGTCCTACTTTTGAAATTAGATATGATCATAAATTGAAGAAATATTTAATTCATTTTTAAACAACAGAAACTCAAGAAATGTAGCCTTAATCCTTTTGCTTATAAGGATTTATTGTTTTATTTTAGTAACTGTTGCATTTATGAATTATTGAAAAAATTACCTGCTTGCTTTTATATATACTTTTAGTTATTACCCTCGAATTAGCCTTTAGTTTTAAATAATGTACAAGTTTATGCCGTATTAGCTCAGTTGGTAGAGCACATCATTCGTAATGATGGGGTCGCTGGTTCGAATCCGGCATGCGGCACCATAACTTCTTTAAAAATTAAAATACAATATTTTTCCTTTAATTCGCTATTTTAGGGCTATTTTTTGCAATTTATACAATTTTACATAATTTATGCTTATTTGCTCTGTATTGTTCTTTAATTGATTATCTTGCTATATCTAATGTAGAGTATAGTCTTTAAAAAGACATCTATGTGAGGAATTTCCTTAATTTTAGTAAAATTCGTGAAATCTTTACCTTATTGAAAATTGTATTCTTAGAGTGCAATAAATAATTCAAACTATAAAACGTTTTATAGCTAAAAATGTGTGCAGTTCACCTCTATTTATGATTTGAATAGTTTTCTGATTAATTATTTTTCTGAAAGTATTCATGATACAGTTCATTTCTTAGTCAAAAGCTGTTGAGGCTGTTTATAGAGAATTGCATAAGATATGAAATAAATTTTAACTAAAGCTACTTATTAATTATATGGAATGTGCTTTTGTAGTCTCTTAAAGTACACTATCGATTCATATAATATAGCAAAATAGAAAGCAATTAAGATAATATTGATTGATCTGTTACGATATGTGAATAGAGGCTGCTTTTAAACTTATTAGTGAAAACCACTCTGCATTGATTTTGCAAAGGCTATTTCTGTTACTTTGGTTATGGTGGAGTATTTGAGATCGAGAAAAAAAGAGATCTTAGCATTTATTCTAGAAGAAAATACAGAGCAAATAATAACAAATTAGGTAACATTGTATAAATCATAAGAGGTAATCTAAAAACAGACAATTAAAGAAAAATTTATATATTTCAATATACTAAAAATAAAAAATGTTATCTAAATGCGGCAGGCGGGGGTATAGCAACGGAATTCAAGTTATGTAAATATGTGTAAAAGCGTATAGATGTGTATATTTTTTAGTATTGGCGGTGAATTTTTGCGGCCTTGCAGGTTATAGAGGCTTATTTAAAAGAATTTGTTATTACTTTTTGAGCTGACGGATTTTTTACAGCTCTAGTATTAAAAGATCAATTTAAAATGATGAGCAATTACAAAGAAAGCAAATGTTAAACAAATAACAAATTGATTTATTATTAGAGAATATTCTTTTTACCAATAATTATTATAGCGTATCCCTCTCTTATTCTTCAATAGAAAAATATTATAAACAATTGAAAATAATAGTTTATTTATCTTTTTATTCTTTTCTTTTTGTTGTGTTTTTCATCGCTCTTCAAAAAATATCTTCTATAAAATGCTATATCAAACTTTTTTATTCGATTTATTATTAATTATCGAACTTTTTTGTGCGATCTTTATTTTATAAAGATGAAGGAGGATGAGTTGGAACGAGAAGTGCTGCTGAGATAATTACGTAAAGAGGACAGAAAAGAAGTGTTCATTACAGTGAAGTTCCTGATACAGGTAAAGATCACATTATTTGGTAACTTTTGGAGACAAAATAACTGTTATAAAATCTGGTGAATTAACTCCGCTTTACGTGAAAATAATAAAAAAGAATTGGAGGTACGAGTCACTCTCTTAAGTGCTTTTATCTTTTGTTTCAAAGGTATTTCGATTACGGTGAGGAGATTTAAATATGGAATATGCTTATCAAGTAAAATTTGAAACTGATCCTGATGATAATTTTTTTGTGACTTTTCCAGATGTACCGGAAGCAATTACAGCTGGAGAAAATAGAGTTGAAGTACTAGAAAATGCTAACGAAGCTTTAGGATTAGCACTGCGTAGTTATCTTATGCGTGACCTACCTTTACCCAGACATCAGCAGTATAAAGACCTTGTAGAGGTAATGCTGGATGCATGGAATGCTCTGAAGTTCGCAGTGGCAGAATCTTTTAATGAAGCGAATATCAAAAAAACAGAATTGGCTCATCGTCTTGGCAAGAAAGAAACAGAAGCAAGACGCATTCTTGATCTAAACTATCCAACTAAACTTCAGACACTAGAGCAAACACTAACTGTTCTTGGAAAGAAAGTTGTTATTAAAACAAAGATGCTGCTTGATTTCTTTTCGACTTAAAGGCGGGTAAAATGATCTTACTTCCTTTAAACTTAGCAGCTTTTAAATAGATTCTTCTAAAATTCATATTGCTTCTACAATTAAAATTTTATAGCCCGCGCTTTTTAGTTGAATGATTCTAAAAAACACAAAATATTTTAGATATAAACCATCTACTTTGATAATCACCGAGATAACTTGAATAGCGTCTTCCACCCATAAGACTACGAACGTTGTAATTGTATTAGCTTTATGAATACCATTAAATTCCTTTCTTATAAATATGAAATAGATACAGACTCAAAATTAGTTAATACAAATTGTATTGATAAATTTTTACAGGAAGGAACTTACACTCTTACCGTTAAGAATCAATGTGCTACCTTAACAATTGAGAAATTTTCTGTAGAATCAATTACCTACTATTGGGTTTATGTTTTAACAGGAGAAGAAAGTCCTTATAATCCTGAAGTTATTGATTCCGAAAATGGTTTTCAAAGCGTTCCTAATCCGCATTCTAAAAAACAAATTGAACAAAATCAACAATATTTTGGAGTTTTGATTCCTACAAAATTCCTTCTTTTTTCTTCAAGTAAAAAGTTAAACCAATGCTTACAGTCATACTACAAAGAAAATTTCAAGGAAGAAATTAATATTTTACCTGAGCTTATTGATAAGGAAGATTTCGAAAAAAAATTGCATTCAATTAAAGAAATAAAACTAAAATATAAAAAACAAAAACAATTAGAACTTTTTGGAAAACAATCAGAAAAGTATTTAGTGGAGTTGGCTAAAAATTCTCTTGATGGGCTTCCCACTGATGATGTTACTGAAATAGAACTTATTTTAGATATCAAATTTAAAGAAGAAAATAATTTAAGGGAGTATTTGTGGAATTTTTTAAGAAAAGATAAAAAAAACCATATTACACAAATTAAATTTTGTGGGAAATACATATGATAAGTTTGATGTAATATTTAATACTGAAAGTTTTCAGCATAAAATCTCTATTAAAGCATTTAAAGATGATAATGGCAGATATAATAAAGATTTTGTAAAAGAAGAATTAATATTTGAAATCGGAAATTTCATTGTTGCTTGATAATCGAAGACTGTAGCGTAAGGATAGATATATTTATTAAACTGCGTGTATACAACATAAGAAAAAGTACACGGCATAAAAAATAATACCAAAGTACAATATTTAAATACCAAAGAGCAATATCTGAGTACCAAAGTACGGTATCTAATGAAAAAGGAAACTTGTGCTCCACATACCTAGAAATGACAGGCAAAGAAACAGTGTTTTTATAACTATTTGGGAAAATTAAAGCGATAAGCGCTAAAATTATTATATTTAAGAGTCTGTGCATATACTGTTGTAAATCGCATGTTAGTTTCACCCAACTCGTTGTACCATCATCTTTATATTTTGGGTTATTCTGCAACTCAGAAGGAATATTAGAATTGCATAAAATTGCAAAAATAGTTGTTACTATTATTAAACCAACAGACGCAAATGTTAAAACACCCTGAATAAATTCAAGGTTTTTTGTTATTCCTGAAAAACATAAAAATATAAAAGTTATAATACCAAACAAGGCTCTTAGTTACTTATCTGTAAACATACTTATTTCCTGTGAAAAATAATGATTTCAATTTCTTAAATTATTTTCTGATAGAAGCTATAAACTAACTTTAGTTTTTTCGCGTTTGCTTTTCTTTTAATAGCAATGTCTTTTATTAAAGCCAGTTTCTTTTAGTTAACCTCATCTATGATTTATCTATAGTTGATGATCGCTTTAAGCACTAAAATCCCCTAACCTTTCATAAAGATTAGAGAAACACTCTGTTATTTCAAAAGTACACGAAAGAACTTCATGACTAATGCAATATTTTTTACATTGATATTGGCTGTTTATGCTTTTTTAACAAATACTTTGAAATTTACACATCCTAAAATTCTTAATTTGTATTATAAGGATTCATTTAGTTTATAAATCTGATACTATATACAATTTCAGGAAAATATTATATCTTAAAAAAACTTTTTAGTCACTCTTAAAAACGCATATAAAATCATAAAACAATCAGCAGTTCTCACTAATTTGCTGAAACTTCCCTTCCAAATCTACTTAAAGATATTTGCAAACTTTTTGTGAAAAATTGCAAACGCGTGTGAGCGTTCAAAAATCTTCTCTAATTGGTGCTTTTTTGTCGTATATATGAACAAGAAGTATTATATAAACATCACGTTATTCCAATGTTATGCTATCTGTCCTACTTATCCAGTCATCCAAATGGAATCTTATCCATGGCATTGCATTAGATATGTATTTCCTCTTTTTTCCTTAAATATAAAATTGCCAAAGCATCTACTTCATTATCATCTTGAAGCGTATGCCTTTGGCATATACTGTTTTCATCATCTCTTCTTTCGAGGCATTTCTTTTCCCTATTGTCTCTTTCTTACATAAGGGATATGATAATACTTACACTGCGTTGTTAAGGTTGCTAATAAGTTATCACAAACCCGTGCTGCATTTGTCCTTACACGTTGGCGTACTTCTTCAAAATACACCGCATCAATTTTTCCTGCCGTCAGCTTAATTTCATAATGCTCAATAATCCGTTTGCTATTGATGATATTGCTGACCCAAAGCAAATCCGGGTTCTTTTTTATGCTAGCCGTAGAATGGTTTATGCGACCTTAAATAAGATCATTGCTTTGATCAGGATGCAGCATGTTTTTTAAGCGCTTTAATGGAGCACCAAAAAGCAACCGATGAATGCTTGGAAGCCCTGAAAAAATGATCGATGAACTGCGCTTGCAGGGTTTTCCTTCCACATTCCTCAAAAATGAACTTAAGGAATTGAATACCATACTTCCTCTCCGTCATCTTTACGAAAGAAGAGCCGAAACGATTCTTTTAACTGATTTGCGTCAATATGAGCGAGCGGTAGAGAAAGCGGTTTATGTTGACTTAAGTGATGAGCAGTTTGGAGCTCTTGTTTCTTTTTGCTATAATATAGGGATTACAGCTTTCCAAAATTCTACCTTATTGAAAAAGCTTAATAAAGGCGATTACGAATCTGTCCCCATTGAATTGCAGAAATGGACAAAAGCGGGAGGCAAGCGTTTAAAGGGTTTAGTGCACCGTCGTGCAGCAGAAGCAGGATTATGGGCGAAGAGCGCTTATGTTTCGTCTAATTATCAGCTTGTTGAAAAACAAGAATCACCCAAGCTTTTAAAAGCAGAAATTCTTGCTCCTCTCATAGCTTCTTTTTCGGGAATTGCAGAATTGTTAGAAGGAAGTGGACCTGTGCAATGGGTTTTAGCAACGATTATAGTTCTTGCGTCCTGTGTGGGGTTAATCTTGATTGCTAAGCGCTTACGGGAGGAACGTTTGTGATCGTGTGGGGAAGAAAATATTGTGTGGTGATGACGGCGGCTATAGCCGCTTTTTTATAGCCTTAGTAAGAGCTTTTCGTTTAGGCAAGAAGACTGAACAGCAAAAACAAACAGAAACCCTTATCAAGAGAGCAATAACCCGGCTGGAAATAGAAAATGAAGTTAATAAGCAAAGTGATGGCGATGTGCGTTCTGATCTTTCTCAGTGGGTGCGGAAGTAGAAGCTTTTCTTGTATCGTGGTCTCCCCTGTATTTAGATCAGAAAGATCTCACTGTCATCAGTATCAACTTGGCCAAACAAATCTTGAAGCATAACAAATATGGTGAACAGCTGTGTGGATGGAAACAGGTCCAAAAAGTTAAAACACAAAGATAAAGAGATCAAAAAACAGGATTAATTTGTCACAGATTTTAGAGAAGAATCTAAAATCCTATTCCCTCACCTTTATTTTTGTATCCCTCACCTTAAAAAAGATAAATAAAATCAATAAGTTATGTGTTGCTAAAAAGCAGATGGTGCCCAGACGCGGATTCGAACCACGGACACGCGGATTTTCAGTCCGCTGCTCTACCAACTGAGCTATCTGGGCATATCTCAACAAATTCATAGAGTTCGTGAGGTTATAACATCAAAATTTTTTCTGTCTAGTCGCCAAAATAAAAATAATCTATTTTTTTAAATTTATTCTTTGGTATCTATTTCAGAATGTGAAGCTACACTATATTCTATTTTTTCATATATTAAGAGAAACATTCAAGTATCCCAAATATAAAGTGATCATCAAGATAATAAATTCAGAATAATATATAATGTAGGTTAGAAGAAAGTTTATTATTAGTATAATGAGAAATTTTTAAAAATTTTTTAAAGAGAAAATATTCTAATATTTTTTTCCTTAATGATTGATTTGTAAAAAGCCATAATAATATTATTAAGTTTAAAACTGGAACTTTAGATTTTAGGGAAGTTTGATCGTCTTTAAGTTACATTGTTTTGTTATTAGGAAAGGTTGTGGTCGGTAGTGATGATGGTTTGACCTTATCTTTAAGAAAAATTATCCAAATATGTATAATACTTTTATTGTGCAACGATTATGGTCTTTGTTATTGCTGTTGTGAGTATTAGAGTATAGGCTTTTTAAAGAGTTGTGATGTGTTTGAATGAAGAGAGGTATTTTTTAATATTGACGTGCAGTCTATTTTGGTGATTTAAAAATGCTTGTTCATATGAAAATAAGCAAAAAGTTGAAATGAATAGGCACACTTGCTATAAAATTTTATTATAAAGAACCATTTGTTTTTGAACACTGGTGTTATTTTCCAAATACAACGGAGAAAGTTATGGCCAATGTAGTAGTTGTCGGCACACAATGGGGAGATGAAGGCAAGGGTAAAATCGTAGATTGGTTGTCTGAGCGGGCGGATATTGTAGTAAGATATCAAGGTGGGCACAATGCTGGTCATACATTGGTTATTGATGGGATTAGTTATAAATTATCACTGTTACCATCTGGTGTAGTTCGTGGAAAGCTATCAATTATCGGGAATGGTGTAGTTATTGATCCCCATCATTTTGTTGCAGAATTAAAAAAATTACGTGCTCAGGGTATAAAGATTACACCGGAAATTTTGCGTGTTGCTGAAAATGCTCCTTTGATTCTTTTTGTGCATCGTGATCTTGATACAGCTCGGGATAGTAATGTTTCTGGTTTGATAATTGGTACGACAAAACGTGGTATTGGTCCTGCTTATGAAGATAAAGTAGGTCGCCGTTCCATACGAGTAGTAGATTTGGCAGAGGCTGATACTTTAATGCCAAAGATTGAAAGGCTTATGGGGCATCACAATGCTTTACGTCGTGGTATGGGGGTTGCAGAAATTGATCCACAAACAATTTATGACGAATTGATGCAAGTCGCAGATGAAATTTTACCCTTTATGGAGTGTACGTGGCGTCTTTTGGATGAAAGTTACCGTATAGGGCGGCGTATTCTATTTGAAGGTGCACAGGGTGCATTATTGGATAATGATTTTGGAACTTATCCCTATGTAACCTCTTCTAATACAGTTGCTGGGCAGGCTTTTATTGGCTCTGGTTTGAGTCTTAGTTCAATTCATTATGTATTGGGTATTGCAAAGGCTTATACAACGCGTGTGGGAGAAGGACCATTTCCGACGGAAGAAATGAATAAAATTGGTGAATTTCTTGGAGAGCGCGGAAATGAATTTGGTGTTGTGACTGGTCGGAAACGTCGATGTGGTTGGTTTGATGCTGTTTTAGTGCGTCAGATGGTGACTATTGGTGGCGTCAATGGTCTTGCACTGACAAAGCTTGATGTTTTTGATGGTTTAGATGAAATTAAAGTTTGTATTGGTTATGAACTTGATGGTAAAAGAATAGATTATCTGCCATCCTCTATGGGAGCGCAAGCCCGTGTTCAGCCTATTTATGAGACATTAGAGGGTTGGAAAGAAACAACAGCGCGTGTATCAAATTTGACAGAACTACCAGCGCAAGCTATCAAATATGTGCGCTATATTGAAGAATTAATTGGTATACCAGTAGTTTTATTATCAACTAGCCCTGAGCGAAAAGATACAATCCTCATTGCTGATCCTTTTGGGGATTAAGTTTTATCTTATACCTTAATGATAGCAAAAATAAGCATCTAAGACTATATAATAGACAAGGTACAAAATAGCGTTGTTTATTTTTGTACTCATCTAGATTGCTATATCGTTTCTACTAATGTCAATTACGTTAGTTGAGGGCTAAAGTAATGAATGATTAGCGCTTTAATTTTGTAAACTGAGGAGTTTTCCTCTTAAGTTTAAGAAAGACTATACAGAATATGATAGATTTCGTTGGGATCTTAAAAAATAAAATTAATGCGCAAAAAGATATTACGCCCAGATTACGTAAACAAATTTATGAGCATGCTACTAAAACATTAGAGCATACAATCGTAAATATGAAATTGCCAAAAGAAGCAATAGAAGCGCAAAGAAGTGCTTTGCAAAGTGCTATTACGATTGTTGAAGAGGAATATTTAGCTGTTGAAAAAGAACAACTTTCTTTAATTATAGGATGGAATTGTACAGACAGAAACAGTGGTGAGAAAAATGAGCAAAGCTCTATATCATCATTAGAAAATAATGCTTCGGTTTTGGCTACAGAAAAACAGCAACAATTATCTATTCCTCATTTAGTTGATAATGAGATTTGTGATGAGGCATCTGTAATGTCAGATATACCGGATGCGGAACTTGTTAAGTTAGACGCTTTTAATGCCCATGAAAAGGATCAGAATATTAAAAAAGATATGTCTAATAATGCTCTTTTAGTGTCTACTTCGCAAGTGGATAATGCTCATATTGTGTCACATATCTTTTCGCAAGCTTTACGGCGCGCTAATCGTTCATCGCTGCAGAAGCATATTTTAGTAAGTGTTGTTTCTTTTTTTACTATTATTATTTTGTTTAGTGGTATTTTTTTTGTTAGTGGACGCATATTTATATCGGGCAATAAAAATTTGCAGGAGAAAAATATTCAAACGTCGAACGCACTACAGAAAGCAACTCAAACAAATCGAAAATTAACACAACGCTTATTAGAGGATGGAAGTGAGGTTGATGTTGGTCCAGCTGAAAGAACCGAATCTCCAAGTGCAGAAGGGACATCAACAGTTGTTGCAACTAATTTAAAATCGTTTGGGCAGGTAGGTGAGGCTGTATTATATCAAATGGCTACCAAACATGATTCAGGAAAAGCAACGACGGGTAGTGTATCATGGTCATTGATAACAGAAGATTCTGTTAAAGGGATTCAAGGAGAATTGGCTATAAGAGGTGATATTACAATTCCAGATGAAGGGTTATCATTACGGTTAACTTTACGTCGTAATACTGATGAAGCTTTGCATGCCGCTTATATTATAGATCTAATTTTTATTATTTCTGATAAATTTTCAGGACAAGCAATCAATAATATTAAATCATTGACTTTTAAGGAAAGTGGAAAATCGATCAGTCAAACTTTAGTTGGAACTGTAACTGCTAAGATTGATAATGATTTTTTCGTTTTTGCATTGGTTGGCAATCACCCGTTTCTTGATAGAAATTTACAGCTGATACGTGATCTAGATTGGTTTCATTTAGTGATAAGCGATAAAAATGGCCGTATGCATGAATTAAATTTTGCAAAAGGACCAGCAGGCCAAGCCATTTTTAAAGAGGTTATTGGAAAATGGCTTATGAAAGAAAACAATCATAAGCCTTTGATGTAAAAAACACTGAAGTTGTTCTCAACCTACTTTAAATAAATCATTTTGTAGTATGAATATACGTTATGATGCTAAGTTTCTTTTACTTTTCAGATTTATGCAAATCAACCTGATTTCGTACTTTCTTCTGGAATAAAGCAGAGGTTGTAATGAAATTTTGTATTTTTTCAAATGCGCGCGCTTCAATCTGTCTAACGCGTTCTCTGCTAATGTTAAATTCATTTGAGAGTTCTTCTAGCGTTAGCGGATCATCTCTTAAACGGCGAGCTTTAAAAATACGTTTCTCGCGTTCATTAAGATTATCCATAGCGTGTATTAATATGGAATAACGATTCTCTAATTCATTTTGCTCAATTAAAGTTTGTTCTTGGTTATTTGAATCATCAACTAACCAGTCTTGCCATTCATAACTCTCACCTTTATTTGTAAGAAGAGGAGCATTAAGAGAAGCATCACCATTAAGTCTACGGTTCATTGATACCACTTCATCTTCTGTAACTTTTAATCGTGTTGCAATTTCTTTAACTTGTTGCGCATTGAGATCACCGTTATCAAGCATCTGAAGTTTATTTTTTAATTTACGAAGATTGAAAAAAAGACGCTTTTGATTAGCAGTCGTTCCTATTTTCACTAAACTCCATGATCGCAGAACATATTCTTGAATTGATGCTTTAATCCACCACATTGCATAAGTTGCAAGCCGAAAACCACGTTCTGGCTCGAAACGCTTAACAGCTTGCATAAGTCCAATATTTCCTTCTGAAATAACTTCTCCAATGGGTAAACCGTAACCTCGATATCCTATTGCAATTTTCGCTACAAGACGTAAGTGACTGGTTACCAATTTATGCGCTGCTTTTGGGTCATTATACTCACGATAACGCTTAGCTAACATGTATTCTTCTTGTGGCTCAAGTACTGGAAAACGGCGAATTTCTTCTAAATAACGGTTCAGACCATTATCATTTGCTATAAATGATGGTAAATTTATATGGGCCATAGAGCACCCTCCTTTTGCATGAATTCCCTTAAAGGCGAATTTTATTTACAAACATTATATATATAACACATTTCTTTCTTTATTTACACTATTATAATTCTTGATTTTATTCGAAACTGGATATTTTATTATAAAATCTTGTAATGATTAAAGGTTTCAATTAAGTTTTTTTAAATGGTTGAGAAGGTCAGCCAGATCTTTTGGAAATGGCGAGGAAAAAGACATAATTTCACTGTTAGCTGGGTGCTCAAAGGTAAGACTAGTTGCATGGAGCGCTTGCCGATTAAACTGATCGATTGTATTTTTAATTTCAGGATCAAGAGTATTTGATTTTGTTTTAAAAGCGTTTCCGTATACTTTGTCTCCTATAAGGGGATGACCAATATGAGACATATGGACGCGAATTTGGTGTGTGCGCCCGGTTTCTAGACGACATTCTAGAAGACTAGCCAAAGATGTTGTATCATTACAGGTTCCGTATTTTTCTAATAGAGAAAAATGCGTAATAGCACGGCGAGCATGAGCATATTCACTATGAACAACAGTGCGCTTTGTTCGATCACGAGAAGAACGAGCAAGGAACGTATCAATTGTCGCAATATTGCGATTAGGAGAACCCCAAATGACAGCATGATAACGTCGGTCTAATGCGCTAGTTCGTCCATGATCAGCAAATTGTGCATTAAGGTTTCTATGAGCAAGGTCGTTTTTAGCGATAACCATAACACCGCTTGTGTCTTTATCAAGACGATGAACAATACCAGGACGCTTAATACCTCCGATACCAGATAAACTATCACGACAATGATAAATAAGTCCGTTTACTAAAGTTCCTGTCCAATTACCATTGCCAGGATGGACAACAAGACCAGCTGGTTTATTAATAACAATAATATGATTATCTTCAAACAAAATATCAAGAACTAGAGCTTCACCTTGAGGTTGTGCCTCATTAGGAGTCGGTATTGTTAATTCAATGATTTGATTAGATTTTAATTTTGTTTTTGGTTCCTTTATTAATTGACCATCAATTTTTAAATAACCCTCGCGGATTAGAGTTTGCAAACGTGAACGTGATAATTCACCTTTATATTGTTTAGCGAGCCATTGATCAATTCGTTGTCCACATGCATTTTCATTCGTTATGTGTTGTGTCACTACATGATCCTCTTTTTGAGGTTTTTTATGGGATTTTTTACCAATATGAAATCGCTTTGGTATCTAAAAATTCTTCAATTCCCCAACGTCCACCTTCACGAGCACGTCCAGATTGTTTTACACCCCCAAAATAACTGCCATCAGGCAAATCGTATCCGTTAATTTCTACCATACCAGAACGTAGTTGTGTAGCAATACGTTGACATCTATTTCGGTCTTGTGATTGTATATAATTGGTGAGACCATATTCTGTATTATTGGCTAAGGTTATAGCTTCTTCCTCTGTATTAAAGGGAATAATTGAAAGAACTGGACCAAATATTTCTTCTCGGAAAATACGCATGTGCGGTTTCACATCAGCAAAGACTGTTGGCCGTACATAATAACCTCTTTTCATATTTATAGGGAGACCTGTACCACCAGCAACAAGAGTTGCTCCTTCGTCGATTCCAGATTGAATAAGCGCTTGAATTTTATCGTACTGTTGTTTTGATACTACGGGACCAATATGATTTCCTGATTGAGAACTTAGTCCTACTATTGTTTTTGCAGCAATATGTTGTGCTATTGTTACAGCTTTATTATAGATCGAATGCTCTACAAGCATACGTGTTGGTGCATTGCAGCTTTGCCCACTATTATGAAAACAGTCGTTTACGCCACGTTGAATCGCATCATCAGAAGCATCAGCAAAAATAAGATTAGCCCCTTTCCCTCCTAGTTCTAAGCAGACCCGTTTTAAGGTATCACTAGCATTTTTAGAAATAGCTTTTCCTGCTCTTGTTGAGCCAGTGAAACTGATCATTTCTAAATCTGGATGTGAAGATAAATAAGAGCCTACATTGATTCCATCACCGTTGATTAAATTAAAAACACCAGCAGGTAAAGCAGCTTCATCTAAAATTTCAGCGAAAAGCATTGCAGAAAGAGGAGCAAGTTCAGAGGGCTTTAAGATCATAGTACAGCCAGCCAATAATGCAGGAATAACTTTTAAAGTTATTTGATTCATGGGCCAATTCCATGGTGTAATCAATCCGACAACACCAATAGGGTCATATTGCAAAACTGCATGATTACAGCCTTTTATTAAAACTTTTTGAAAAGAAAAGTCTTTGAAAGCTTTAATAAAATTGCGAATATGGTAGCTACCAGCAGCAGTTTGAGAATTTCGCGCCATATCAATAGGTGCACCCATTTCCATTGAAATAGTTTTGGCAATATTTTCAGAGCGTTTTTCGTAAATTTCTAAAACTTTTTCAATAAAGGCAAGACGTTGTTTTGGTGTAGTTGTTTTCCAATTTTGAAAAGCATTTTTGGCAGCTGTAATTGCTTTATCTACGTCTTTGATATTCCCAACACTAATAACAGCACAGATTTCTTCTGTTGATGGGTTAATAACATGAAGATCATTGTTTGTATTTGGATTTTCCCATAGACCGTTGATATAAAATTGTCTCTTATTTAACATAATCTATTTACCATTTCTTTGTCTGTAAATTATAGAATACAGTTTGCTTTTGTAACAAGAGGTTTTTCAATGAAAAGCGAACAGGTTTAAAGCATAAGAGCAGTATCACATTACCATATCAGTGAATTATATTTTTCTTTAATTAATTTCTTTTATTGCGAATTTTAAAAAATTTAACGTTTGGCAAAAGGTTATTAACCTTCATAATATAAAATTACGTATTCTCTTTGTAAAATAATTATTCTCATTTCTATAATTTGTTGGTTATCATGCGTCATTTGAAAACAAAATCTATTTCTACGTCTTGTCCTGCTGATAAAAGTGAAGAAGATGTATCAAAAAAAGATTCATCAGCGAATGTTGTTGAAATGCTTTCTTATCCTGCGGTGTGGAAAAAAGCATTTTCTCTTGGGCAGAACGTACGTTTTACCCGAACACCAGAAGTAGAGATTTTGCGTCGTCGTATAGAAACAGATCCAATTTTTGCAAAACAATTTAAAGGTTTTACGGGGAAAAAGCAGCAAAGATTTACGGATATGACGAAATTAGATAGGGTGGAAATGGAATCTCAATTGACAGAAAATGAAATAAATATTTCGTTGTCTGAAAAGAAAGCATCGCTTTATTCTTCAGCTGCTTTTAAACAATTTATACAACAGACTATGGTTACGCCAATTAAAGAAAATAGAGTACATCATTCATCTGTGATAGAAGAAGAAAACGTAACCCAAAAAACAGATCATACGTTATATCTATCTGATTATTTGTCTGATGATGCATTTTTTGAGTGCGATCCTTTTATATTAGGACAAATTAATCAGAAGACTTCAAGAGAAGAAGCATTGGTTAATTTTATTCATAATAAAGATTTATTGGAGACTGATTCTGTTATTGATGAATCAATTACTGCTTTTTATCGTGTGTTTGAATTTCATCATCCTCAGCTTTGTAATATGGGTGAATCAAAAGCTTCAACAGGAGAGATCAAGGATTCTGAAAAATTTTTTGATTTGAATTATACGGAAAGTGAAGTTGTTCAAGAAATTCAAATGTGTCATGTTGAATCTTCTTTGAAAGACGAAGATAATGAAGTTATAAAGAGCCAAGATTCTTCTGTTGTTGAAGAATCTATTTATGAAGCAAACAATATAACGGATGCTGTAGCGCATAATAACTTGTCCCATGTTACTGATTGCATAACAGTAAGAGAGGATATAGTGAATGCTTCTCCAATGAGAGAAAAAGAAAGCGGACAGAAAACGACAGGTGTACCATTTCGTGGTCGTGATTCAGCTTTTATACCAAGTTTGCATTCTGTAAACTGCGGTGCTTATGAATTTCCTCCAATTGATTTATTACAAGAACCTGTTTTTAAGGATGGCGCAATTATTTCGCAAGAAACATTGGAGCGTAGTGCAGGGCTTTTGGAAAGTGTTTTAGAAGATTTTGGCATTAAGGGTGAAATTATTCATGTTCGCCCAGGGCCAGTGGTAACAATGTACGAATTTGAACCAGCAGCTGGGGTTAAATCATCACGTGTTATTGGCCTTTCTGATGATATTGCTCGTTCTATGTCTGCTATTTCTGCTCGTGTTGCTGTGATTCCTGGACGGAATGTTATTGGAATTGAGTTGCCAAATGCAGTTCGTGAGACTGTTTATTTGCGCGAATTAATTCAATCAAGTACTTTTGGTGATAGCGAATTTAAATTAGCTCTCGCTTTAGGGAAAGGGATTAATGGTGATCCTGTAACAGCAGAATTGGCAAAAATGCCTCATTTATTAGTTGCTGGAACGACAGGATCAGGAAAGTCAGTTGCTATTAATACAATGATTTTGTCGATTCTTTATCGACTTTCGCCAGAGCAGTGTCGTTTGATTATGGTTGATCCTAAAATGCTGGAATTATCTATTTATGATGGTATTCCGCATCTTCTAACACCTGTTGTAACTGATCCTAAAAAAGCTGTAACGGCTTTAAAATGGGTGGTTCGTGAAATGGAAGAACGTTACCGAAAAATGGCTAAATTGGGTGTACGTAATATTGATGGTTTTAATGCACGGGTTGCGCTTGCTGTGGAAAAAGGTGAGACAATTATGTGTACTGTACAGTCGGGCTTTGATAAGGAAAGTGGAGAAATACTTTATCATGAAGAAACTATGGATTTGACACAGTTGCCTTATATTGTTGTTATTGTTGATGAAATGGCGGATCTCATGATGGTGGCAGGTAAAGAGATTGAAGGCGCTATTCAACGTTTAGCACAAATGGCTCGGGCTGCTGGTATTCATCTTATTATGGCTACACAGCGCCCTTCTGTTGATGTAATTACAGGCACAATTAAGGCAAATTTTCCTACTCGTATTTCTTTTCAAGTTACATCGAAAATTGATAGTCGTACAATTTTAGGTGAACAAGGTGCTGAAACCCTTTTAGGGCAGGGAGATATGCTTCACATGGTTGGTGGTGGCCGTATTGTGCGTGTGCATGGACCTTTTGTTTCTGATAAAGAAGTAGAGTCAGTTGTTGCACACCTTAAAAAGCAGGGGAAACCTGATTATTTAGCAACAGTAACAGATAGTGAGGAGGATGATGACGATTCTGAAGTTGCTGATTCTGTTTCTGAAATTGTTGCAGCAGGAAATTCTAGTGAAGATGGTGAAGAGCTTTATGTGCAAGCAGTTAAAATTGTATTGCGTGATAAAAAATGTTCAACGTCTTATATTCAGCGTCGTCTTTCAATTGGCTATAATAAAGCGGCTGCTCTTGTAGAACGAATGGAAGAGGAGGGTATTGTTGGGGCTGCTAATCATGTAGGGAAACGTGAAATTTTGCTTAGTAAGTGATTTAAAAGCGATATTAATATCTTATAACTATCAGATCTATATTAGAGCTAAATGATTCATTTTTAAAAGCTCATATTTTATGGTAAATCTTCATAAGATTGAATAAAAAGTGGTAGAGTAAAAGAACTATTTGAAGATTTCAGTTTAATAAATTGTCACCCATCTATTCTTATAGAGGAAAAACAGACTTCAAAATTGTAATGAGAGATAACAGTTGCAATAGAGACGATAAGAAATTGTACGAACGATATAGCTTTATGATCAAATAGATAGTAGGCATTGTGTAAGCGCTTATTGGAACCGGTTTCGATTTTATTAGGTGCCAAATAATGTAAAAGGGATTGGGAATCAAACTTATTAGTTTAAAAACTTAATCACGGAACAAAGGTCAGAATTATTTTTCTATGTTCCATGATTAAAGAGCTATATATGTAAACTTATTTTTTATTGGCTAATAAATCGCGGATTTCTGTTAAAAGTTTTTCTTCAAGAGACATGTCTGTTGGATTTTCTGCTTCTTTTTGTTGACGGCGAATTTTATTGATACCTTTGACAAAAAGGAAAAGAACCCAAGCAATAATCAGAAAATTGATAAGAAGTGTTATAAAATTTCCATAGCTAATGGTTGCTCCTGCTTCTTTCGCAGCATTTAGGGTTGCTTGTTTTTCACCTGCGAGTTGAATAAACATATTAGAGAAGTCAATACCACCTGTGATAAGACCAATAACTGGCATAAAAATATCATTAACAATTGAATTAACTAGACCACCAAAAGCGCCTCCTATAATGACACCGATAGCTAAATCAATCATATTTCCTTTTAAGGCAAATTCTTTGAATTCTTTAAGCATTGTGTTTTCCTATTTATATTTGCGATGTATAACAATTTTAACTATCGCTTTTAATAAAAAAGAAAAGAGTAATTTTAATTTTCTTGCTCAATTATAGTGTAGATATCAACAATATTTTACAATATTCTTATGATAATGAAAATGCTCTACTAAATGTTTTATTTTACGCTAATATTAAAGATATTTTATAGTGAAATACCTATATTAAAAATCATGAAAATATGTTAGATGTATAAGTTCACTTCGATGATTTATCTGACTTTTTCAATATTTATAAGAGTAAAGTTAATCCCTTAAATTATATTGTACATTTTTGTACTATAGAGATTTATTTTATCATTTGTATGCTATTTTGTCTTTATTGGTGGTTTTTGATGTCAAAAATTTCAATAAAATGCAAAAGATAGATTTTATTGTATAAAGGCAGATTTATGGGTTTCTTTCGTTGTATTGGTCGTTCCGCTTTATTTATGTTAGATCCAGAGCGTGCGCATCATTTAGCTATTTCTGGATTAAAAAGTGGACTGGGTTGTTGTCAAAAGATTTTTGATAAGCGTTTATGTGTCAATATTTTAGGACTTACTTTTGAAAATTTTATTGGCCTTGCTGCAGGCTTTGATAAAAATGCAGAAGTTGTAGATTCTATTTTACGCTTAGGGTTTGGTTTTACTGAAATTGGTACAGTTACACCAAAACCACAGGTTGGGAATCCAAAACCACGGCTTTTCCGCTTGATAGAAGATGAAGCTATTATTAATAGAATGGGTTTTAATAATGACGGATACCAAACTGTTTATCGTAAGCTTTGTGCACGGAAACGCGTTGGTATTGTAGGAGTCAATATTGGTGCGAATAAGGATGCAGTAAATAGGATTGACGATTATGTTTCTGGTATTGCTTGCTTTTACGATGTTGCTGATTATTTTGCGCTTAATGTTTCTTCACCTAATACACCAGGTTTACGTAATTTGCAGATCCGTGATAGCTTGCATTTTTTGATTCAAGCAATTTCGCAAGCGCGTAGCGAACAAAAGGAAAAACATGGATTCTCTATTCCGATTTTTTTGAAAATTGCTCCTGATTTGACGGAGAAGGAATTAGATGATGTGGCTCAAGAAATAAGTGCTTCTGATTTTGATGGTTTAATTATTTCTAACACGACTCTTTCGCGTAGGGGACTCACAGATAGCAGGTGGATTGATGAAGAAGGTGGGCTATCAGGACGTCCATTATTTGAACGTTCTACTATTGTTCTTGCAAAAATGCGTAAAAAATTAGGAAAAGATATTGCAATTATTGGTGTCGGTGGTGTGAGGGATGCACAAACAGCTTTGGAAAAAGTTAAAGCTGGTGCAGATTTGATACAAATTTATAGTGGAATGATTTATGAAGGACCAAATATTGCTGTAACCATTATGAAAGAAATTTTAAAGTTGATGCAGCAAGAGGGTGTTGATAATATAACAGCTTATCGCGATTATAATGTTGACAATTGGGCAAAATGTGCACTCTCTTTATAATAAAATTGTTGTTTTTTGATAAAAAATGTAAGTTTTGTTTAAAGGGGCTTGCAAACTCTTTTGATCTTCCGTATGTCACACAAACAAAAAGTAAGTATTTATGCGGTTGTAGCTCAGTTGGTTAGAGCGCTGGTTTGTGGCACCAGAGGTCGTAGGTTCAAATCCCACCAACCGTACCATTTTTCACTGTGTTTAGTAAAATTAAACGGTATTTTAGAAAACCGTTAGATGTATTTTCCTTGATAAGCGTTATTATGTTCTTTAAATAAAAATTAAGCTGATGCAATTTTTGCATAATATTGATTATATAAAATGATGTTATAACAAAGAGAGCTGAGTTTTTTTGAATTGGTGCGTTATGACTGTGAAAAAGTAAACAAATGAAGAATGAAAATTGTAAGTCTATTTCTGATTTTCTTGAAAATTTACGTGGTGTAAAGGATTGGAAACAAGTTTCACAATGGCTTGCATTTCGCAACGTAGAGGATATCGAGTGTATTACACCCGATCAAGCAGGGGTAGCACGTGGCAAGATGATGCTTTCTAAAAAGTTCACGTCGGATACATCATTAGCATTACCTTCGTCTGTTTTTATGTCAACAATTTCAGGAAACTATCCAGAAGATGGCAATGGTTTTGAGTATCCAAAAGCAGACGGTGATTTACGCCTTGAGCCTGATCTTTCTACATTGACCATTGTTCCATGGGAAGAGGCTCCTACAGCACAAGTGATTTGTGATCTTATCTATCAAAATGGACAGGCTGTTGAGTATACACCGCGTAATGTTTTGAGAACAGTGATTGATTTTTATACTCAGATGGGTTTAAAGCCAGTTGTTGCACCAGAAATTGAATTTTATTTTGTACAAAAGAATCCCGATCCTGATTATCCTTTGGTATCTCCAGTTGGTCGCTCTGGGCGTGCAATTGGGGGAGGGCAAGGATATTCAATTGCTGGTGTGAATGAATTTGATGAAGTGATTGATGATATTTATCATTTTTCAGAAGCACAAGGATTAGAAATTGATACACTTATTCATGAAGAAGGGGCTGGTCAATTCGAAATTAATTTACGTCATGGTGATCCTATTGAATTAGCTGACCAAGTTTTTATGTTTAAACGAACTATCCGTGAAGCAGCACTTAAACATAATATGTATGCAACATTTATGGCAAAGCCTATCCAGGGGCAGCCAGGATCTGCTATGCATATTCATCAATCTGTGATCAATCAAGAGACAGGTGCGAATATTTTTACAAAAGAGGATGGTGGAGAAAGTGTATATTTTCGCTACTTTATTGGTGGATTACAAAGGCATATGGCAGGAGCTCTTGTTATGCTTGCTCCTTATGTTAATTCTTATCGGCGGCTCATGCCTGGAATCTCAGCACCGGTGAATTTGCGATGGGGATATGATAATCGTACAACAGCTTTTCGTGTGCCAAGTTCTGTTCCACAAGGACGGCGTGTTGAGAATAGAATTCCTTCATCAGATGCTAATCCTTATTTGGCACTTGCAGCTTCTTTGGCTTGTGGCCTCATTGGTTTGCAACAAAAAATTGAGCCGGATAACCCAACAATAAAAACTGTAAATGCTGATAATATCGAATTACCGCGTGGTCTTATTGAAGCTGTTAATTTATTTGAACAAGATAAAGAATTGCGTGCTATTTTGGGAGATACATTTGTGAGCACTTACGCTGCTATTAAACGACAAGAATTTGAAATTTTTATGGAAGTTATTAGTCCATGGGAGCGTGAATATCTTCTGCTGAATGTTTAAGTATTTCTATTATGAGTGATTATAATCCCGTTTCTCCTGGACATTCTTGGTATGAAGATACTTTAAAAGAACGTCCTTCGTATCCATTCGTTGACGAACAAGCACAGTGTGATGTGGTTATTATTGGAGGTGGTTTTACCGGGCTTTCAGCTGCTTATCACTTAGCTAAAAATGGAGTTAGTGTTATTTTATGTGAGGCTTCACGTTTTGGCGATGGAGCTTCTGGAAGGAATGGGGGGCAATTGGGGACAGGGCAACGACAATGGGTAGAAACGTTAGAGAAAAAATACGGTTTTGAAAGAAGTAAAGCACTGTTTGATTTAGCTGAAGAAGCTAAAAAAGATATTTTTTCTTGGTGTAGTAGGCCTGATTGTAAAATTGATTTTATGATAGGGCAGCTTTCAGTTATCCATAAAAAACGTGAAATTATAACTTATCAGCAGCATGTTGAGACATTACAGCGTTATGGTTATTCTAACCTTACTTTTATGAATAAAAATGAAACCGCTGAGCGACTTGGCTCATCTTTTTATCATGGTGGTCTCTATGATGCAGAAACTGGTCATATCAATCCTTTAAAATTTGTTGTTTGGTTGGCAAAAAAAGCAAAAGAGGCTGGTGCTAAACTTTATGAAAAAACCCAAGTAACAGGGATAGAACGAAAGAGAAATCAGTATGTAGTAAGAACAGAGTTGGCGAACATTACGGCTGAGAATGTTTTATTAGCAACCAATGCCTATAAACTTGGGCTCCAACATTTTGTTGAGAAGAATATTGTTTCTATTCGCTCATATATTGGAGCGACAGAGCCATTACCAAAACATAGTTCAATTCTTTCAAACGGTGAAGCTGTAGATGATTCTCGTTTCATGGTTCGTTATTTTCGCAAAAGTATTGATAATCGCTTATTATTTGGGGGAGTAGAAAGTTATGATCATCGGTATCCGGCTAACTTAAATGAGCGTATATATCGGCAAATTATTGAAATTTATCCTCAATTACGGTTTATAAATTTAACTCATTGTTGGGGGGGGACAGTAGCTATTACAGTTGAACGTATGCCTTATGTTCGCCAAATTATGCCAGGTTTTACTTATTGTGGAGGATATTCAGGACATGGGGTTATGCTGGCCCCCTTTATAGGGAAATTATATGCTGAATGGTTGTCTGGAAAGCATGAGCGTTTTGCATATTTTCAAGATTTAAAAATTTCTTCTTTTCCAGGTGGAAAATTTTTGCGTTATCCACTTATATTTTTAGCTATGAATTGGTTTTCGTTGATGGATCGTTTTTAATTAGTCATGATTTGAAATGAAGAAAGTTAATGATTTATTTCGTGTCTATCTGCTTTGTAGTATGGTTTTTGTAAGACTATATTTATATGATTTATGAAAAGAGGTAAGTGATAGAGAAACATTATAGTTCGTAAGATTATGATGAATAATTTTTTATAAACGAAGACAATTTTTATTTATAGATAGATAAGAATATGTCTAAATTTTCTGTGATTTTATAACTTATTTTTCATAATACTTTTCATATGCATGTAAAAAAATTCTAATCGGTTAAATAGTTATCTATAATTTGATAATGAAGGATTCAGTTTCAATAAATCTGTAGTTTTATTATATATCATGAAATCTGAATTTTCAGATGCGTTTTCTGAGAATAATTTCTAGCGTTTGTGAACGCTTATTGATTGGGGTTATATGCAAAATAAAACATTTTTTGTGCATTGTGATGAAGTTATTGGATGTTGGATTGACCCAATTCTTAAAGAATGAAAGACAATCAGCCCTTCTATGCATGAGCAAATTCTCGTTCATTGAGAGGATATTTATTTTAACTATTTTGAATGAACGTGATAGGTGCGTGTAGAATAACTTATTTGGGATGATAATAATGTATGAAATGAATATCAACCGTTTAAATTTTGAAACACCTTCTGCTTTAGCATTGGCGTTAACGGATAGGGTTGCAGCAGAGCTTAGCATCTCTATTCTTGAGCGTAAACAAGCAATTTTAGCTGTTTCTGGTGGAAAAACACCAGAGCTGTTTTTTCATTATTTGTCGAAAGTTGATATTGATTGGCAAAATGTTATTATAACTTTGGTTGATGAACGCTTTGTCCCTGTTAGCGATGAGCGTTCAAATGAGTATTGTGTACGGCGTTATTTGTTACAAAATTTTGCTGCTAAAGCACGTTTCGTAGGACTTTATCATAAAGCAGTGACTGCTGAGCTTGCGGCTTTTTCAGCGGCTAATCGTGTGAACACTTTGCCTATGCCGTTTGATGTTACTGTTTTAGGAATGGGTATTGATGGACATACTGCTTCTTTTTTTCCAGATAGTGATCGTTTAGAGCAAGCCCTTGATCTCCAATCACAAGCACTTGTTTTACCTATTTATGCTAGGAGTGCTATTGAACCAAGATTGACATTGACTTTGCCGGTTATAATTCAATCTCGTTTTATTGCTCTTCATTTTGAAGGGGCTCAAAAATATGCTTGTTTCGAAGAAGCTTGTCAAAATGGATCTGAAATGGAAATGCCTATCCGAGCAGTTTTGCAGCATGCCCGTCACCTGATTCAAGTCTACTGCTCACCTGCCGAAGATGAAATATAAGAAGTAAAAAATAATGAAAATATCGTAAAATGAAATGCTTTTTCTGACAATTAAATATGCAAGTTAATAAGAAATAGAGATATTTTTTCAAAAACAATTTCTATGGTTAAGTAAGGTGTTTGTTAGCATTTTATGCTGGCGCTGAAATCTTCTTTAGCTTGAGATGCAAAGAAAACTTCTCTCAATGTATTATTGGTGGAAATGATTGCGCTGCAGATGATTATATATTCAAAGTATCCAACAACAATCCATCTCTTATAGCATTAAACACTTTTGATGATATTTCTGTTGTGTTGATGGAGAGCGGTAATGCGATTTTCTGTGATGTTTATAGGATTATTTAATCATTGCAGGTAATCAGGTAATTGAACGTCGGAATATCATATCGTAAGATCTTTTAATAATAGATATAGCATAAATATACGTGCATTATATATGAATATCAGTACGCTGTGCAGCTCAAAAATATTTTCTATTATAGCATTATTAAAATATAAAAATTTATTATTCATGTAATAAAGGTGCGTAAAATTTTTAGAATTCTGGTACAGGTAATTTATGGGTTCGGGCGGCAGCCTTAAGCGTATTGACCATAAGCATGGCAATGGTCATAGGGCCAACACCTCCTGGCACAGGAGTTATGGCAGTAGCTATTTCCCTAACTTCTTCAAAATCAACATCGCCAACAATACGGGGTTTCATTGTATTTTTTTCTGATGTTTCAATTCGATTAATACCAACATCGATAATAACTGCTCCTTTTTTAACCCATTCCTTTTTAATCAACCTTGGACGACCAACAGCTACTACTAAAATATCAGCACTACGGCACACTTCATCAAGATCACGGGTACGACTATGCGCAATTGTTACTGTGGCATTGACGGCTGTTAAGAGGGCCGCCATGGGTTTGCCAACAATATTAGATCGTCCGACGATGACGGCATCAAGACCGGATAAATCTTTGCCACATTTTTGTTGAATCATCATCAAGATCCCAGCTGGTGTGCAAGGAACGATTGTGTCTTCGAAGATGTTTGCTGCAAGTTTTCCTATATTTATATAGTGGAAACCATCAACATCTTTCTCGACAGCGATAGTTTGTGTTATATTGTTTGTATTGATGTGAGTAGGGAGAGGCAGTTGCACCAAAATGCCATGGATTTTAGGATCAGAATTTAATGTTTCGATAAGCTGAAGAAGCTCTTTTTCTTTTGTTTCTTTGGGCATCACATGTTTGACTGAAAGAAAGCCGCATTCTTCAGCCTTTTTACTTTTTGATGAAACATAAATTTGGCTTGCGGGGTCGTCTCCTACAATAATAACAGCGATACCAGGTTGTATTTTATAATTATTGTAGAGTTTTTCTGTCTCATTTTTAACTTTGACAAGAATGTCTTCGGCAAGTTTTTTGCCATCAATAATATTATCCATAAGAGGGATCCTTTCGATAAGGCTATTTGGTTTTGTATAAAGCATTTACTGATTATAAAATAGAGTTTTATAGCAATGTTTAAGTTGGAATAAAAAAAGCGGCTCAACGGTTCTTATGTGTTTTTTTAACATGATGAAGGTATTTAAAATGAATTGTTTGATGAAAAGATAATAATATCTCTGTTCCAATAAGATTTCGATAAAAATGGAAATAATTCAACTTTTAATATATATAAATAGATTTCAAGATCCTAAAAAATTTTCTGAACTTTCATTTTATTTGATTTTAGTTTGTGATAAGAACGAAAGCTTAGAGGAAAATTGTGCGCATTAAAATAATAAAATTTTTAAGTGGAATTTTTATCGCAATTGTTTTTTTAGTTGGGGCTGCAGTTATTATTGTGCCCTATATTGTATCAACAGACGCGATTCGTATCCGTTTGGCACAGGATTTAAGCGTATGGACTGGCTATAGTGTTCAATTACGTGATCTTCCAAAATTGAAAATTTTTCCTTATCCAAAAGCATTTCTTTCAGGAGTTACTTTAACACCAAAAATGGAAAGTGCTGCATCTTTAGCTGCACCTTTAATGGAAGTAGAATCGATAGAAGTTGATCTTTCTTTGGTTTCTCTTCTTTGGGGGCGTATTTCTTTTTCAGAAACACGAATTATGTATCCAAAATTTATTATGGATAAACCTGCTAAAACGATATCTGATTTTTTTGATACACTTTTGCGATCACAAGGTGCATTCGGTTTGGCAATACAGAGTGCTCGTGAAATTATTAAGCGTAATCCTGATAATCCAGATGTAGCGAGCCTTTTAAATCAACCTTTTGGGCGTATTGTTATTGAAAATGGTACATTGATGTATCGTGATGATGCTTCTGTTGTAATGGAACAAATAACAGGATTAAATGCATCAATAGATTGGCCTGGATTAACACAGGCAATGCAGTTTCGTGCAAAAGCTCGTTGGCATGGAGAGCTGACCGAATTATTCATTAATGCTGATCAAGCTTTGTTGCTTTTAGCAGGAGGAAAAAGCTCACTTCAGGTGAGTTTCAATTCTGTGCGTGGTGGTATAACTTTTAAGGGACAGGCACGGTTATCTGAATATTATATTTTTGATGGGAAGGTTTCGCTGCGTTCTCCTGGTTGGGATCAGACAGTCGCATGGATTGGTGGTAATCAGCTTTGGGGGCATGGGTTAAAGATGCCTATTGTATGGGAATCTGATTTTTTAGCACAGCCGGCACATGTCCGAATGAGCAATGTTATATTTACAATGGGCACAGCAAATGCACGTGGAGCCTTAAAATTTGATTTTAAAAATCACGTACCTGTTCTCATGGGGTCTTTAGGTTTTGATAAGCTTGATTTTGATATTTTGAAATTGTTACTTTTTTGCTCTGAACAGAAAAATGAATTTTTTGATGTCGCTTTTTTAAATCGTATAGGATTAGATATACGACTTTCCGCCCCACAAGCAAAAATAGGTGGTATTGCATTAACCGATTTGGCTGCAGTAATCCAAATTAAAAATGGACATGGCATTTTTGATCTTGGAAATGTAAATATTTTTGGTGGTTCTATTCAAAGTAACATCCAGATTATTCCAGATGGTAAAAGAGCAAACATTAAAGGAAGTGCTACGGGCACTTCTGTTGATGCGCATGCTATTTCATTAGCTTTAGGACTTTTTCCACTTTTACAAGCAAAAACCAACTTCATTATGACAATGCAGATGTTTCCTGGTTGCTGGCCAAAAATTCTTAC
Source organism: Bartonella sp. A1379B (assembly GCF_002022485.1). NCBI lineage: Bacteria > Pseudomonadati > Pseudomonadota > Alphaproteobacteria > Hyphomicrobiales > Bartonellaceae > Bartonella > Bartonella sp. A1379B. Next base: position 124,772 of record NZ_CP019780.1, read on the forward strand.
TCAGATGCAAGGGCAGTTAACATTGAATATGTTTTCTGGTCAAGTGATAGGGCATAATCTGAATGATTTGCAAAATAAACTTTCAAAAAATGAACAGTTTCTTTTAACGTATGATCAGAAGCATTCAATAGATTTTGATCGTTTGGATATTAAGGCGAAATTGTTAGATGGTACAATATCTGTAACAGAAGCATTAATGCATACTAAAGATTGGAATTTGTTTATTCATAGAGCTATAGAAACTTTTGACACTAAGAATGGACAGAATGATTTGATATTACGAGCAAAATTGCAGAAAAATAATCGTTCAGAGACTATATGCAAAGATATTGAGTGTCTCAATAACAGTCTTGTACAACCTTTAATTTTTTCATTCAGTCCCACAGAGAAAATTTTCGGTAATTTTTTCGTCAAGAAAAATATTCATGAAAATTAGTATTTTTTCATTATTAGGTGGTAATGTGAGGAATATTTAGGAAATATTGTTTTATATAAAATTTTAAGAATATACTTACGTGTCTATTTATGCTAATGTATCTACATTGTACTGAAGTGAGTAGAAATACAGTAGCCATCTTGGATAATTGCGCAAGTCTCATCTGCTCCAACTGAACTAATTCCTATAGTAACTAGAATAAAGGCTAGAATTGAGGTAATAGTGATAATTGTAGCCTTTTGAACAGACATATTTCTCTCCAATTACAAGGTGGTTTATCAGTACAATACTGTTATTATTAATTATGAATTTTTATGAAACTAAAAATCGTTTAACATTTTATTTGTTCCAGCTATATCTTATAAAAGTAAAAAAATTTTATCTTTCTTTCATAATTTAGTTTTTATAGATTTTATTTTTTATTGATTATTCTTTATTGCTGCACTCTTTTGACGATTTTAAAAAGCTCTGGTAAAAACTTTTTATGCGTGCAAATTATAAATTGAAAAGACTATTTGTTCGGCAATTATTGGCTTTAAACGAAGAAATAGTAATAGAGGGGCAACAAGCTTCTTATCTTATACATGTTTTGCGTATGAAAGAAGGCGCTGAGATTTTGCTTTTTAATGGACAGGATGGTGAATGGCTTGCCAAACTTCTTTTTATTAAAAAAAAAATTGTGGTGGCTCGTCTTATACGTCAAGAGAGGTTGCAGCCAATACATTCGGATCTTTTTTATTGCTTTGCTCCCCTTAAGCATATGCGTTTGGATTATGTGATACAAAAAGCTGTAGAAATGGGGGTATCTGTTTTATATCCCGTTATAACCCATCACACACAAGTTACTCGTATTAATATGGCCCGTATTAAGGCCAATATTATAGAAGCTTCTGAACAATGCGGTATTTTATCTTTGCCGAAATGTGCACCTGCTGTATCATTAGAAACATTTTTAGAAAATTGGGATAAAACGCATGCTTTATTTTTTTGTGATGAATTGAACGAATCGTATAATCCAATTCCTCTTTTAAGAAAGCATGGAACAAAGCCTTTGGGCGTTCTTATTGGTCCAGAAGGTGGTTTTAGTGAAGAGGAGCGAGTTTTTTTAAAGAAATATCCTTTTGTATTTTCTGTATCATTAGGCCCGCGTATTTTGCGTGCTGACACCGCAGCTGTTGCTGCACTAACTCTTGTTAATGCTACGATGGGGGATTGGTCAATTGGTCAAGAGACTTGCAATATCATTCAAAACAATTCATTGAAATAGTATACTTAGATAATAGGATAAATAATTTATGGCACTTGATACAACTGATGAAAGTGAAATTAACGGCTTAGATTCTTTAGTCCGTTATTTCGAAGAGGGCTGTAAAACAGAGGATGATTGGTGTATCGGTACAGAACATGAAAAGTTTCCATTTTATTTAGATAGTTTGCGTCCTGTTCCATATGAAGGCGCAAGAGGAATCCGAGTGTTATTGGAAAAAATGCAAGGAGCTTTAGGATGGGAGGCTATTTTAGATGAAGGGAATATTATTGGAATCCTAGGATCAGTAGATCAAGGCGCTATTTCTTTAGAACCTGGGGGACAGTTTGAGTTATCTGGGGCACCCCTGAAAACAATTGGTCATACTTACTGTGAAGTCATGAAGCATTTAGAGCTTCTCAAAAAAATTTCACAGCCGCTAGGTATTGGTTTTTTAGGTATGGGAGCTAGTCCAAAATGGACATTGGATGAAACACCAAGAATGCCCAAATCACGTTACCAAATTATGACCAATTATATGCCAAAAGTTGGTCATAACGGTCTTGATATGATGTATAGAACAGCAACTATTCAGGTGAATCTTGATTTTTCATCTGAGACTGATATGCGACGCAAAATGCAAGTAGCAATGAAGTTACAATCTATTGCAACAGCATTATTTGCTAGCTCCCCTTTTACTGAGGGGCGCCCGAATGGTTTTTTATCTTGGCGTTCTCATGTTTGGCATAATACTGATAATCAGAGAACAGGAATACTCCCTTTCGTATTTTCTGAGTATTTTGGTTTTTCTGATTACGTTGAATGGGCACTTGATATACCAATGTATTTCGTTGTGCGTGATGGGCATTATTATGATTGTACGCATATAACTTTTCGCCAATTTATGAATGGAGCTTTAAGAAGGCAGATTGCGAATTTCGCACCGACGATAGGAGATTGGATTAATCATTTATCGACTTTATTTCCAGAAGTACGGTTAAAACGCTTTTTGGAAATGAGAGGCGCTGATGGTGGTTCTTTACAGCATATTTGTGCATTATCTGCTTTTTGGGTTGGTCTTCTTTATGATAGTGAGGCACTAAATGAAGCAGAGGCTTTGACGAAAGATTGGTGCTTTGAAGAAGTTTTAGAAATGTATACACGCGTTGCTAAAGAGGGGCTAAAAACACCTTTTCGTCAGACTATAATTTTAGAATTAGCACGTCATGCCCTTGCTATTTCACGTAAAGGTTTAAAAAATCGCCATCAGTATGATATTGACGGTTTTGATGAGACAGATTTTCTAGCTCCTTTGGAGGAAGTGGTAGCAATGGGAAGAACAAATGCTGATAAATTTTTATCTAATTATCACTCTATTTGGGGTAGGTCTGTGGAGCCAGTATTCTTAGAGTATGCTTATTAAATTATTTAAAATCAAAAAGCTCTTTTTGTTAATAATCTACATAGTATAATTATTATTTTTTATATTTAGTTTCAGCACAGCCTTATATCTGAACGATTCAGATTTATATGTATAATGTTCATATAAAAAATAGGGATATAAAACTCTACCGACACAAAGAATCATAAAGAATACTTTGCATATAGTTACTTTGTCCTATAAGATGAGTGTAATGATTTCCTAAAAAATAACCAAATTATTTTATAATACTTAGCCATTAAAATAAAACAGTTTGCATTACAAAAGCAGTTACGCACAAACTTCCACACTTATTTATGTTTTCAGTTAAACTACTGTATTATATCAATAAAAATAGGCTTATCGCGCAGAACAAGTACGACTGCCACTGATCAGCCCTTCTCTTTGTGCATGTTTACGAGCAAGTTTACGTGTGCGGCGAATAGCCTCTGCTTTTTCACGAGCACGCTTTTCTGATGGTTTTTCGTAGTATCCACGCATCTTCATTTCACGAAAGATACCTTCACGCTGCATCTTTTTTTTCAACGCACGCAATGCTTGCTCAACATTATTATCACGAACGAGTACCTGCACAACTTATCCTACTTTGTTTTAATATTAAAAATAAATAAGCAATAACCAAAATCTCTTAAAACTATTAGGTCAAAAGATCAGATAGAACAAAGTATATACCATATAAATAGGATGCTTGTCTATATTGCTTTTCAAAAACTCTATTCTTTTTGCTATCATTTGCTAACGTACTTTTCTTTCTAGGGTATGACTAGGTTTGTAATACAATTTTTGTCATTTTTATCCTGATAATAACTTCATTTTATCTTAAATGATAATAATAGAAGCAATACTTTGCTATATTAACTTACATGTTGATGATATAATCATACTCTTGTTGTTCGATCAATTAGCGTTGGAGGGTCAATTCTTTTGACTGTTTTATTTGTACAAGAACAACAAGGGAGAACGGTAAACATTTTCTACGGATATAACGGCTGTTGAAAAGTTGTTTATTATTTGTTTCAATGCCATGAGTAGCTGTTGTTATGATATTGGAAAGATTGGTGGAGATTGGATCAGCATTATGATTTTGCAGATATCGGAAGGTGATAATCTGCGCATAAGAATAGATTTTAATTTGTTACGAAATTCAGATGGAGCTTACTCCAACACACTTAAGAAAAAATAGCAATTCATTATGCAATGCAGTAAATGAAACGTATGTCTAAAAATTATGTGTTAATTGGAAAATTTTGTCATGAAAGTTTAAGATAAAGAACTCATCATATTTTCCGGAATTATATGTTTTCTGGTGATCATAGGATATATCTGTATTTTTTAAGTATATGGAAAAAGTGATAGCGTAAGCACTTCTTAAATGATCGGTGACTCTTTTAAAACAATAGAACAGATCTCGGGATTATTTTGAAAATCCAAAAATAACAGATAGTGTTAAATCTCCAAGCAATAGTTAATCTAAAAACCAGTTTTATATTTGAAAAATCATTAATAATAAGGTGATAATATCTTTTTTTCTGATCTTATATTTTAGATATTTTCTTAAAATCTACATCCAATGTTCATAAAAGTTATGTTTGCTTTGTTCTAATTTAATTGTTTTTAAAATGATTTTTTGCCAAGGCATTCATTATCTAAAAATTGATCTCTATATAATTGGTTTAGAAACAAAAGCTATTAATCATTCTAAATATATAATTAATATTTTTTATAATAAAAAACATATTGACAATAAGTTAAACGATATTTAAAACACTTTGTATTTATTACTGTAAATAATAATCGTTAAGTTTTAAAAAAGCTGAAAGGTGTGCACTGATCGTTTGAGGTGTGCACTGATCGTTTGAGGTGTGCACTGATCGTTTGAGGTGTGCACTGATCGTTTGAGGTGTGCACTGATCGTTTGAGGTGTGCACTGATCGTTTGAGGTGTGCACTGATCGTTTGAGGTGTGCACTGATCGTTTGAGGTGTGCACTGATCGTTTGAGGTGTGCACTGATCGTTTGAGGTGTGCACTGATCGTTTGAGGTGTGCACTGATCGTTTGAGGTGTGCACTGATCGTTTGAGGTGTGCACTGATCGTTTGAGGTGTGCACTGATCGTTTGAGGTGTGCACTGATCGTTTGAGGTGTGCACTGATCGTTTGAGGTGTGCATGGAAAAATCTCCTAGTTCTAAAGCTTCTACATCACAGAAGTACGAAAACGGAGTGATTAGTATAGACAATAAATCGAGTACAGAGTCGATAGATATTTCTCAAAAGGAACTACGAAAGTCTGTAGAGATGTCTATCAACGTATATATGATTAATGGGCTTTACATTCTTCCTGAGGAGTTTGCCTTTATAAAGAGGTATGTGACTGCAGCTGATAGTTTTTTACGCGATGATCTCTCATCTAGTGATTTTTTACTTAGAGATTATTTGTTATTCAGAGATCTTACACGGAAGAAATTTAATATTCCGGTGGATGAGGTTTCGCTAAATGGCTATATCTATGCTAATAGTTTAACGCTGAGAAATGAATATGAATTGCAGGGCATAGAGTTTCAAGATATATGTGCCTATGATGTATTAGAAGCAGAGTACAGGCTTAAAAAAGAACAGCTACCAGGAAAGTTTGATTCATCTAGTGATTTTTTACTTAGAGATTATTTGTTATTCAGAGATCTTACACGGAAGAAATTTAATATTCCGGTGGATGAGGTTTTGCTAAATGGCTATATCTATGCTAATAGTTTAACGCTGAAAAATAAATATGAATTGCAGGGCATAGAGTTTCAAGATATATGTGCCTATGATGTATTAGAAGCAGAGTACAGGCTTAAAAAAGAACCGCTACCAGAAAAGTTTGATTCATCTTATCTAAAATATCTTCATAAATGTTTGTTTGAGAAAACGTTCGAATGGGCTGGGCATACCTGTGATATTCCATTTACATTTTTAGATGGCACAGTTACCACGGTGCCAGTCAATAATAAAATTAAAGACGGTTTAGAGAGAATCGATCAAATACTAGCCGAAAAGAATAATTTGAAAGGTTTATCACATAAAGAGTTTGTTTATGAAGCATCGATGATATTTGCTTTGTTTAGTAATTTAAGACCTTTTGCAGTTGGAAATGGATGTGCACAACGGATATTTATGGAACAAATAGCCGAAGCAGCAGGGTATAGGCTTGACTTCTCGGTTGTAACAGAACAACGCATGCGATCTGCTAATAATGCTGCGTTACCACGTGATGGCAGAGCTGTAGGCAATATCACTCCTATGTGTCATCTATTTGAAGATATCTCCAATCCAGAAAAAGTGGATGTTTTAAGAGAATTCATGAATGCCATAAGGAATGCGGGATCTTTTGATGAGTATGCAAAGGTGATAAATAGGGTTATTGTAGTGCCAAATGAAGGTTCTACCTATACGGGTATTTGTAAAGGTTATAGCCCAGATTCCATCATGCTCATGATAAATGATAAGTATGTTATATGCAAAAAAGATTATTTTGCACCAGAAACATTAACAGCATTACGGCTTGGTGACAAACTTACTTTTAGAGCTTCTGTGCCAGAAAACTTTGAGAATATTCTTATTCCAGAAGAAAAAGTAGCTCCTTTGACGGAAAAAGAAATTGTTGCAAGAATTGCAGGTAATATTTTCGTTCAAAAGAGTCGACAAAAAATCAAAACTTTATCAAAATCTGTCTATAAAAGCTCGAAAATATTGGATGCTGATATCAATCTTGTTAATATAGATTCAGGTTTCGGTGAACAGTATATCAGACAGAATATGAGTCTTTTTAAATATATGTCTAAATTGGCAGGTACGGAAATATTGGGTATTGACAGTCCACGGCGCAAACAAGCTAAGAAAGATTACTTTAATCTCACTCAGGAATTTGATAATTATATAAGTATTGTAGTCTCTCTTAGAGAGCACATTCTTCAAGAGCACCAAGAAAAACAAGAACGTTGTCAGCAAGCGATAAAAATGCCTAGTCAAGCAGTGCAAAATATCCTTTCTATGTCTGAAGAAGATCAGATCAAAGCTTTAAATGCCAATCCCTCACTTTGCAGAGAAATTACAGGTCTTGTGGATAAAGTCAAAGATCGTCTTACATTTTGGGAGTATCAAACCCTTGATGATAGAGATTATGAGAAGCTCGCTAAAAGTGTCGGTATATCATTCAGTAGAGCACAGAAAGTCACAGAAATTATTAAGAAAGCTCAAAAAGTATGTCAGCTAACTAGAAGCAGAGCTCATGAATCGAAAAAAATGGAGCATAATCTATTACAAATATAAGATTTACATTTTTTATTTTTTTATATTCATGGGGGCAAAGCATTTGTGTAAAGTTTGTATTTATCTCGATTGTAATAATCTGAGGTACCATAATTTTTTGTTCAGTCAGTATTGGATTTATCAAAACAAAAAATAGCTCGGAAAGAACTTTCAATTTATAATGAGCTAAAAAGGAAAATGTAAGATTCTATTTCCTTACCTTTAATTACACTATCTTTAGTATTTAAAAAATATAAACGAAATTAACATATTATTCACAAAACCTATTGGTGCACCCGAAGAGATTCGAACTCCTGACCCCCAGATTCGTAGTCTGGTGCTCTATCCAGCTGAGCTACGGGTGCACACTCAGTTCTTTTAGTTAGGATATGGAATTCTTAATTGTTTCATTAGCGAATTACAAGTGAAACTTGGCAAAAATAGAGATTTTTATCTATTAGTCCATTATATTCTATTAGTTTATTATATATTGTTGTTTAAATACTGTTGTAATTTTTTGATTGCTAGAAAGTTTCTCCATAATATTTATATCATTGTATCATAATAGAGTTCCAATATGAACGATAGTTAACTTGACGGTCTGATCTACGAAAGATAGTCAAGTATAGATGAGATACGTTTTTGTGATGAAAGTTTAAGAGACACTATCTGTAATTTGGTTTTTGATAAAACTTAAATATTACACAAAATTATTTCATACAGATGTGTGTATTCATTATAAATCAAGGATAGAGGTGTCAAATTGTGGAAAAAGACTGTTCCATTAGTCCTTTTAGCTTTCGTTTTGATTATTTCTTATTGTAAATCAAAATACAGTTTAGAAAATTCTACTCATGCAGTAAATCAAGTAAAAAATGTGCCCCATAAAATACTAAAATCACCGACAAATATGTCGGCAGCGAAAGTTATTGTTGATTCTGTTCAGGTTAAAAATTTTAATGAAACGCTCAATTTAATTGGCAACGGAAAAGCTATTGCAGCGGTAGGATTAACTCCTTGGTCGGTAGGTGTTATTGATAAATTTTTTGTATCAGCTGGAGAAAAAGTGCAAGCTGGTGATTTGATTGCAAAACTTGATTCTAAAAAGGAAGAGATAGCCGCTGCAAGAGCTAAGGTACAACGTGATAATAGTGCTTTAACGCTTTCGCGTATTCTGAAGTTACGTGCTACTAATACAGCAACAGAGGTGCAAGAACTGACAGCACGCTTAGAGCTAGATAATGCAAATTTGGCTTTGCGCGATGCTGAATTAGCACTTGATCGGCGGACAATTCGTACACCAATTAATGGAATTGTTGGTATTTTACCTATTGATGTAGGGAATGCTATTGCTCTTAATACTGAAATAGCTCGTATTGAAAATAGAGAGCGCATTTTAATCGATATATGGGTACCTGAACGATATGTATCACGCATTAGCAAAGGAGATGAAGTAGTTGTATCTTTAACAACACAGCCGAATGAGACTTTCGTTGGTTATATTCATGCGATTGATAATATAGTTGACGTTGCAAGCCGTACATTTCGCGTTCAAGTTGAGATCGAAAATAAAAAAAATACACTTATGTCTGGTATGTCTTTTTCTGTGACATTTCAATTCGATAGCGGCGTATTTCCTGTTATTAATCCCCTGGCGGTTCAATGGGATAGTAAAGGGGCATTTGTATGGTGTGTAAGAGAAGATAAGGTAGAACGTATTCCAGTATCGATTATTAAGCATAAAACAGATCAAATGTTTGTAAAAGCGTTTTTAGAGAATGATGATCAAGTTGTTATACAAGGGGGGCAAACGCTTTATCCAGGTAAGAGTGTCATTGTTGAAGACTCAACAGGTTCCAACAGTAATTAAGTAATTATGAGTAATGAATAAGCGGGATGTATAATGAGTCAAGAGCTTCAAACAAAACAATTTGTAACAGAGCCAGAACAAGGTAGTATGATCGCATTATTTATTCGGAGGCCAGTTTTCACTTTTGTTGTGAATGCTATGATCATAATTGCAGGACTTTCTGCATGGATGAATGTTGATGTACGCGAATTGCCCGATGTTGATATTCCAGTAACGACGATTATGACAATTTTTTCTAGTGCATCAGCAGAAACAATTGATCGTGAAATTACGAAAGTTATAGAAGATGCTGTTGCTCGTGTTTCAGGAGTTAAAACAATTTCTTCAACTTCTTCTTTTGGTCGTTCTCGTGTACAAATTAATTTTAATGTTGGTGTTGATTTAAATGTTGCAGCATCTGATATTCGTGATGCTATTTCTCGCATTACTTATTCTCTACCAAAAGATGCAGATTCACCTTTAATTATTAAAGCAGATTCAAATGCTGCTTCGATGATGTATTTAGTTGTGACTTCACCAACAATGAATATTGATGATTTAACAACGATTGTAAATGATCAAATTATTGATACGCTTTCTGCTGTTGATGGTGTTGGTGATGTGCAAGTTGATAGTGCTCGCACGAAAATTTTTCAGATTGATGTCGATCAAGTGAAGCTTGCTAGCTATGGATTGACTGTGGGTGATATTTCGCGTGTTCTTGCTGATATGACAACTGATGCTCCTGTAGGATCATTGCGCAATTCTAGACAAACCTTAATTGTACGTGCGACTGCTCGCTTGACAACACCTGAAGCTTTTGAACAAGTTATCTTAAAGCCTCATGTGAAACTTGGAGATGTTGCACGTGTTACTTTATCCCCTGATGTGGAAACAGTTATTCTTCGCGTTAATGGGAAAACAGGGATTGGGATAGGGATTGTGCGTAAAGCGCAATCCAATACTCTCAATATTTCTAAAGGTGTTCGCACGGTTCTTGAACAACTTAAAGGTGTTTTGCCTCCCTCTGTGCATATGAGTATTCTTAGTGATGATGCTATTTTTATTCAAAGTGCTCTTCATGAAGTCGAGGTTGCTTTAGCCATCGCTATATTAAGTGTTATTTTAGTTATTTTTCTTTTTCTTAGAGATATTCGTGCAACACTTATTCCTATTTTGTCTATTCCAGTTGCTCTTATAGGGACAATTGCAGCGATTTATCTTGCAGGGTTTTCATTGAATATCTTAACATTTTTAGGACTTGTTTTGGCAACGGGACTTGTTGTGGATGATGCAATTGTTGTTCTTGAGAATATTGTTCGAAGGCGTAATATGGGATTAGGATCTCGATCAGCAGCAGTAGTAGGAACACAAGAAGTATTTTTTGCTGTTTTAGCAACGACATTAACTTTAGTTGCTGTTTTTGTACCTATTTCTTTTCTTCCTGGACAGGTTGGAGGACTTTTTAGAGAATTCGGTTTTGTTTTAGCTATTTCCATTTTGCTTTCTTCAGTTGTTGCTTTGACGCTTTGTCCTATGCTTGCTTCACGCTTTCTTAAACAATATGTTGAAGACAGTAAAGAAAAAGCGCATTATTTTGCTCTTTTGGATAAATTAGGTACTTTTTTTAGCAGGAACTACGCTTATAGTTTACATAAATGTTTAGAACGTCCTTGGACTGCTGTACTGGTTTCGTTTGTTTTTGCAAGCCTTTGTCTTGGAGGCTACATGAAATTACAACAGGAATTAACACCAACAGAAGATAGGGCCGTTGTTTTTTTAGTTATTAATGGGCCACAAGGGATTTCAGTGCAATATTTGAATGAGCAGGTGAAGCAGATTGAAGAGAGCTTAGAGCCTTTGCGTGATGCTGGTGAGATTGTTAATAGTTACTCTGTTGCTGGAGTTGGTGGTTCACCTAATAGTGCTTTTCTTGTTTTGTTGCTTTCATCTTGGGATCAACGTTCTCGGAGCCAGCAAGAGATTGTAGAAGATATTAATGTGAAGGTTAAAGCATTTCCGGCAGTATTCGTATTTGCAGCTCAAGGAAATTCATTAGGAGTCCGAGGAACTGGTCAAGGATTACAATTCGCAATTCTCGGAGATAATTATACAAAATTACAATCTATTGCTGGCGAGCTGATTAAGCTTTTGCAATCTGATACGCGCTTTATTCGTCCGCGGCTTACGGTAGATGCAACACAACCACAATTTTTTATTGAAATTGATCGAGAAAAAGCTTCTGATTTAGGTATTGATATTACTAATTTGAGTAATACGCTACAAGCAATGTTAGATGGAAGAAAGATCGGTTCTATTTATGTAGATGATCATTCTTACGATGTTAAACTGACATCGCGTAAGAACCCCATTACTGATCCGTCTGATCTGGAGAATGTTTTTTTTAAAACTACAGACAATAAATATGTTCCTTTATCCGTTATTGCAAATTTGCATGAAAAAGCTATTGCACCACAGTTAAAACGAGAAAAACGTATGAGTGCAGTTGTGTTGAGTACAAATCTTGCTCCAGGTGTTTCTTTGGGAAATGCGTATCAAGCTATAGAAAATATTGCTTCTCCTTTATTAGTGGAAGGAAATTATATTATTCCTTTGGGTGAAGCTGCAACACTTAGTGAGACATCTTCTAGTTTCATGAGTGTTTTTGGTATCGCCTTTGTGATTATTCTGTTGGTTTTAGCTGCGCAGTTTGAGAGTTTTATTTCAGGTTTTATTATAATAGCTACTGTACCATTAGGACTTGGTTGTGCTGTAATTGCTATGCTTTTTAGCGGTGTTAGTCTGAATATTTATAGTCAAATTGGTTTGATTTTATTGGTGGGAGTTATGGCAAAAAATGGTATTTTAATTGTTGAATTTGCAGATCAGTTACGTGAGCAAGGTAAAAGTGTGCGTGAAGCTGTAGAAGATGCGGCAAATATTCGTCTTCGCCCAGTATGTATGACAATGATTTGCGCTATCTTAGGAGGAATTCCTTTAGTTTTAGCAAAAGGTGCTGGCGCAGAAGCACGTATAGCTTTAGGATGGGTTATTGTTGGTGGTTTAGGTCTAGCAACGATTTTTACTCTTTTTATGACGCCAGTTGTTTATCTCTTACTTGGACGTTTTGTACAACCAAAAGCAGAACAAGCTCTGCGTTTAAAAGACGATCTTAGCCACATTGACTGATTTTTTTAAGAATAAAAGGTGAATAGATTTTTAAATTTTTTATTTGAAAGATATCATTTTAGTACTTTATCTTTTTTATTTTTGCGTAGCTTTATTTTGTAAGCATGCAATAAAAAGTAAGTTGAATAGTTTTCTATCTTGTTACCATTAATGTTTAAAATTCTATTATCAATGGTTAGGGAGATATAATTGATAATTCGTAATGAAAAAGCTTTTAATGAGACTTTGAAGGCACTAAAACAGCATCTTATAAAAGATAGGGTTTGTGATATCCGTCAACATTTTACAGAAGATGCACAACGTTTTACTCATTTTTCTTTAAAACTTGATGATTTTCTTTTTGATTTTTCAAAGTGCGGTGTAACATTTAATACTTTGCGACTTTTGGATAATCTTGCTGTTGCAACAAATGTATTAGACTGTTGTAAAGCAATGTTTTCTGGTGAAATTATTAATAAAACAGAACAACGTTCAGCCCTTCATGTTGCATTGCGTTTTTCTGTCGATGAAATTTTTATGTTAGATGGATGCAATATTGTTCAAGATATTCAAGCTGTTTTTTCCCGCATGGAAACATTTTCTGAAATGGTCCGCGATGGAAGTTATAAGGGAAGCAGTGGTGAGAAAATACTTGATATTGTGAATATCGGTATTGGGGGCTCTGATCTTGGGCCTGCAATGGTTACGGGTGCCTTGAAGCCATATCATAATGGTCCACGTTGTCATTTTGTTTCTAACGTTGATAGTGCACATATTTCTGACACTCTTGCTAATTTAAATCCAGAAACAACGTTATTTGTTATTGCCTCTAAAACTTTTACTACAGTTGAAACAATACTTAATGCTCGTGTTGCACGTCAATGGATTAGTGCGCATTTAGGTGAGGAAGCGATAAAAACGCATTTCGTTGCTGTATCAAGTGCAGTCGATAAAGTGATAGAATTTGGTATAGCTCCATCAAAAATTTTTAGATTTTGGGATTGGATAGGAGGGCGTTATTCAGTTTGGTCAGCAATTGGCCTTGTTATTATGTTGGCAATAGGTGGTCAGAACTTTCGTCAATTTCTCAAAGGCGCTCAGCAAATGGATCAACATTTTAAAAGTGCGTCTTTACATCAAAATATTCCTATTCGGTTTGCCCTTTTAGGATTCTGGCATCGCGTGATTTGTGGTTATACATCACGTGTTATTGTTCCTTATGCGCAGCGTTTGGAGCGTTTGCCAGCTTATTTACAACAGCTTGATATGGAATCAAATGGCAAGCAAGTTTTTTTAGATGGTAAGCCAATGAATTTTCCAAGTGGGCCGATTGTTTGGGGGGCTTCAGGGACAAATGGACAACATGCTTTTTTTCAGTTCTTACATCAAGGAACAGATATCGTTCCTGTAGAATTTATTTTATTTGCAAAAGGGCATGAGCCAAATTTATGTCATATGCATGATATGCTGGTGGCTAATTGTTTGGCACAGTCAGCAGCTTTGATGAAGGGTCGCGATATTAAAGAGCGACAACATATTATTCATAGAGCTGATAATACTGATGTGGATAATTTAGCTCTTCATAAAAGTTGTAAAGGAAATCGACCTAGTATTATTTTGCTTCAAGATTTATTGACGCCTTTTACTCTTGGTCGTTTAATTGCACTTTATGAGCACCGTATTTTTGTTGAAGGCATTTTAATGAATATTAATTCATTTGATCAATGGGGTGTTGAATTTGGCAAAGAGCTAGCAAATGAACTATTGCCAATGATTGGTGGAGAAGGTGAAAATAATGATCACGATAGCTCAACATTAGGATTATTAGCGCATATTCAAAACAGGCGTATTAAATAAAACGTCTGAATTTGAGTATGTGCATGTGTAATAGAAAAGTCTTTAATAGATTAATTATCGAATGTATAGAAATATCACTTAAAACTATAAACATTACACAACTCTTATAACGTAGCACTTATAATATTAATTTAAAACTCTCAAATACAGAAAAAATATATAAAAATTAACACTAATTTTTATGTAAATGATCAAACGTTAAAAATGACATCACTACCTCATCAGAGATTTATATTCAATAATCCTTTTTTTGTGTGCTGATACAGATATAGCTTTACCCCCTGTTACGACTGTATGTCTTCCAAATCTCTCAAAAATGGTTTCATGTTTTTTGTTAACGATTTCTTCTTTAGATCCAGGATTTCTTTTCACATATTGCTCAAGACGTCTGAAACCTTGCACGTGTTTATAAAAGTCGATTGGAAGATATGTATCCAAAAAACCAGGAGATAAATGCACTTCTCTATCCCACCGATCACCTTTAATATTATCTCTATGTAATTTTTCTAATTTGTCAGATCGAAGATAAAGTTTTTTAGCGAGAGATAAACTAAAAATTCCACATTCAGATATACTTCGCTGAATATCCATTTCCGCCATAGAAAAATAACAGTGAGGTAATCGAGATTCTATGATTGATTGCATTTTTGCTCCTAGAATTGCTGGTATTGGAAGATCGAATCTCGCAGGTTCAAATAATATCAAAGATATCTTGTTATCGATAGTTTGGTGATCAACTGTTGCAAAATGAATGTTATTATCCTTTCCTCCTACGTTAATTATATATCTAGAAGACTTAATTCCATTCTTAATTGTTTTTTTGATTGATGCGACGAAATCTATAAGTTCTTTAATCAATGTAAGATTCATTTCTGGGTATTTATTATTCGCCTGCCTTATCAAGGCATGCATCATTTTAAAATCTCTTTCTGCATAATTAACGTTAGGCCAATAAAGATTAACAATGTCACGTTCTAAATCTGTAATAACGTTTGTTAGCGATTCACTACTTAAATCAACATCATCTTCGGTATTAGATAAACCAACAGCACTTTTTATCGCACTCAATAATTTCCGCATTAAATCATTTCACATTATAAAAATTTTTAATAATCTTGAATGATATAACATGATTATGATTACACTATGTCATAGATTAATTTTCTCTCTTTCTGAAAAAAGAAGGTAAAATTAATATTTTAAATCTAAAAAGATTTTATGATAAGTTTTGAAGAAATTTATTTCTCCATGTTAATTAGTTAACATGATTAGCAATTTTTAATTAGCAATTTTTAAAAACAGTGTTACAATCTCATCGCCAATGGAGCTATCATAACGAATTCTACTATGGACATCTTAAGCCAAAAATTCAATCTCTGTAGTTCTGAAAAATGAAAAAGCCAATGCAAATGTCATAGGAAGCTTTAAGTGTTTTATGTGGATTGTTGAAAGAAGTATGTTCAAAATAATATTTATAGGATTTATTATTTCTAGTTGCGTAGCTTGAATAATTAACAAAAGCGTAAATTTATCCTTACTTTTTATTACTAATGCTGGTATTACTTGGGATTTATGGATTTATGAAGTTGATATGTTTAGGTTTTATAGGAAGCTTGATACTTGGATCATTGTTAAGTTCGGAATCTAGATTTGGATAGACAGCTTTAACAAATGGAAAGAGCTTTTTCTATCCAGATGTTATTTATCTTAATTGTTTGTTTTTGTATTCTATCCAAAGTGAAATACTCGCATGGATAGTAGTAGCCGGTAAGAGAGCTTATAGATAAGCACTTAAATATCGTTAGCATTCTTCGCTACCTCTATTTCGAAATAATTATAATTAAATGGCTTTGTAAAAATAATTGGATACTAAATGTTTTATTGTTTAAAAAAAATTATTAGGTTAGATGATGGTGTTTAATACATTAACATTCTCCGTATGATTACTGTAACCACACTCTATACACTAAAATTTGGGGGACTTAATAATTTTTTAGCAGTATGATTATAACTAAAAGAGTGTTGTGCTTTTGAAGCAGAATGAATACGAAAGTGGGGATACTCATTTTACGAATTACAAGTATATTTTTTATGAATTATAGAAAAGTAGTAGTAGCCGATTGTAAAAAACTGAAGACTTATATTCTAATAGAATATTCAAAAAATCTCATCTTTCGGAAGAATTATACAGCAACAAACTGTTATTACTTTACTCAATTTATTAGCACCAGTTAAGGTGCCGTACTTAATATTATTAATCGATTTATCGATCATCAGAAAGCCTCTGATTAATAAAAATTTAAACACACCACCTAAATCACATAGAATGATATTTACGGCATAGCAAATACCTTAATCAGAGATTTATATTTATCTTACTAGAGCTTTATATTTCTGAATTCTTTTTTTCTGTGATGAACAAGATACAACTTTATCCTCTAATAAAACTGAATGTCTATCTAATCTGTGATGCAGAATTTCATCCTTATTGTTAATTTTTTTAATAAAATACTCCCGATTTGTGTTTACATATTTAGCGATACGTTTTCCTGTTTGTGCATGTTTATAAAAAGTTCCTGGAAGATACTCATCTACTTTATGATAAGGTAAAGGAACTCCTCGTTTACATAAAATACCACTAATATTATCTTGGTGCATTACTTTTAATTTATCAGCTTCGAGATGAAGTTTTTTGGCAAAAAGCAAACTTATAATTCCGCTTTCAGAGGAGTCTGCTTGAAGATTCATTTCCGCCATAGAAAAATAACAATAAGGTAATTGGGCTGCTTCAATGGCTGATTTCACTGTTACTCCCAGTATTTCTGCATTCATATGCGCGAATTTTGTAGTTTCAAACAATATTAAGGATGTTCTATTAGCAATGGTTTGCTGATCAATTATCGCAAAATGAGGGTCATTACCTTCTAGACACATTAGAAATCTAGAAGATGGAATCCCCTGATTGGCTACTTTTTGTATTGATTTCACAAGTTTCTCAGGACTTGTAATGAATTGAAGATTGATCTCTGGACATTTATCATTTTCTTGCTTGACCAACCTAGGCATCATTGTTAAGTCCATATGTGCATAGTTGGCATCGACGAAACTACTATTAGTAATGTCATTTTCTAAATCTGAAATAACACTTTTTAATGCTTTCTTATTGAATAAGATACTTGGTTTTTCTGTTGCTTCATTAGCCTTCGAAGTTTCTAAATGCGTTATGAGCTCTTCCAGTGTTGTACTACTATTTAATGGACTACTGGTTTGAATTGGACCGCTTGCAAAGAGTTCTTGGTTTAGACCGCTGGCTTGGTCTTGTCCGCTGGCTTGGTTTGTAGCCTCCAAAGCTTCTAAACGGGTTATAAGACTTTCTAATGTTGTACCACTATTTAATGGGCTACTGGTTTGAATTGGACCGCTTGCAAAGAGCTCTTGGTTTAGAACGCTGGCTTGGTCTTGATCGTTGGCTTGGATTGTAGTCTCCAAAATCTCTAAATGCGTTATAAGATCTTCTAATGTTGTACTACTGTTTAAGGGACTACTAGTTTGAATTGGACCGCTGGCAAAGAAGGCTTGGTTCAGATCGCTAGCTTGATCTTGACTACTAGCTTGGTCTTGACCATTAGCTTGGTCTGTTAAATCTTTTGATTTAGGCATAATTAATCTCCATTTTAATAATTAATATAAGATAACAGTTTTTTGGGGCTAAAAGATGTTTATATTGGCTTCTTCTGGGCGCCGAAGAGTGAAATTAAGTGTAGTCTTTTGGGTGTACTTCAATATCTTGCTTGCCTTAATGTTATTCTATGTGGAGCCATGTCGTTTTCAAAAGCAATAAACGGCTTAGTTATGAAATTGGCCGTAGTGAATCGCGTGTGAGTTTTTTGCTTTCACGTCTTTATGATTTTGGTTTTATAGTTATGCGGGACTCTAGTAACTTTAAACGGTATTCTTTACGTAATCATAAGACGACTGATTTCATAACAGCTTGTGGTATTGATTTACGTATTCTTGTTGCTCGATATCATGAACTTAAGGAAAAAGTAGACCAAGCACTAGAAACTCAAAAAAAACATGAAGAAGCTTTGCATTGTTTTCGCGGATTAGTGCGGCAAATTAAATCCTCTTACGCCTCAATTGAAGCTACACCATTTGCATCATTGCTCTTTTCTCGAATGCAAAAAATAGTTCAAATTATTGGTTGACCAGCTAAAGCTTCCTTTCATAAATTACAGAAAGCAATTCGTCTTTTTGAGTGGATTTTGAAAAGTTTTTTTCACCAAAAAACACAAAAAACAAGATACAGGCATCTTGCTAGCAAGATACACATAGAATCTACAACCCTTAACTATATTTGTAAGAGTAACAACAAAAAGGAGTGTTCAGAAAAATCTGAACACACTCAAATAACTGACGTGACCTTCGGTCACGATAAAATGGCTTATGAAAAAAAAAGAGAAAGGCAAAAACGAAACTGTACTTCCTCCAAACAACAGCACATTACCTCAAATTAAGCCATATATGTGGATCAGAGCTCTCCCTCATACCGCCTGTATCTCGACAATCGCCTCACTTCCGTAAGAGACTTAATTGGTTCCGTGGGATTCTTAGCCAAAATAATGGGAATTTCCCCTAGTGCCGTCGAAGAAGCTAAAAACACTATGGGATTAGAAAAAACCGCTTTTGCTATGGGAATTATTCTCGAAAAACAGCACAGACAGCTTGTAATTTCACCTGGAGGATATCTCCGTGGAATTATGGCTAAAGAAAAACGTGATGAATTACATCTAGAACGCTCTTTCTATGCTTTGTTAAAGGAAAATGATACGGAAAAACTCAACGAGAAATGTATAGAAAAAAAGAATAAAAAAACACCAAAAAATGAAGAATTTCACGCGTTCAAATCAGAGTTGAACAAAGTCCTAAAAACTTTTAAAATGCCTGAAGCAAAAGAGGTATAGGATATAATCCGTTTGCTTTTTAAAAAACAACTGAACTAAGGATATTACAGAAAGGAATTTTCTATGCAAAAGAAATTACCTAAGAGTTATATGACTGATGCTGAACGCGAAGAATTGCGAGTAGGTGGATTTGATCAGAACTCTATCTATACTGCTGAATCAGAAGCAGCTGCTAAAGCAGATGACAGGCAAGCAGTATGGGAATGGTTAGCAATGGTTGAATTACCTGCTTATTCACTTTTGTTTCTTAAAAGTCAGCGTGGAGCACAATTCATTCGTGATATGGGCTTTATTACCAAAAATGCTGATGAAGAATATGGTCCCGACTGGTTAGATAAAGGCGTTGTCATAGGAGGTTATCATTTCTAAAGAATATGAAAAATTACATTGGATATTATTACAAGAAAATAGCTATGTGCAAAGTATTGAAAAAGTATTGATTATTAAAAATTTACATAGCGCACGGGATAATTTATGTAATTATGTTCGTAATGTTGGAAAGAGTGATGATTTGTCATTACTTCTTGATACAGAACGTGGTATTGTAAAAAATGATCTACTAAGATATGCTAATAGCCAAGGGATGATAAGTAGTCTTAAAACGGCAATATCTGAAATAAATGTTGTTAAAGATCACATAAAACTCGTTTCTAATTCTGAGACATATGACGTGATTAATAGAGGGTATAGTTTCCAAAAATCGTAAAGGTGGTTTACCTTATGATGAAGTACGCCAAGCAATGGCATCTCATTATGCAAGACTAGGAAATTGGGACAAAGCGCGTTTAACAGACATTGAAAAATCAATTCTTAAAGTGCGAAGAGAAAACATAAAAGTAATGCAAAAACTCTACGAAAAGATGCAAGCCAAAGCTATTGGTATAGAACTGTAATCCAATAAAGTGCATAATAAAACTTTTTATATTCATTCATCTTTATATAAAATTGACAAGCTTTTTTCCGTATAGGTCGGTCACTACGGCGCTACATGGGGGCGCGTTCCCTTCCCTATACGCCACTTCGCTTGTTAAATGAGAGGCTATCCGCCTCTCACACTCTCCGGACCGCTCACCAAAATCATGAGATCAGATCCGCGTTTAATGAAGGAACTAACAAGCCTTAGTTCTTAAGGTCAAGGAAACCCTTTCAGGGTGCCTAACGGCATCCTTGACCCAGAACTTAACGGCTTATTATGTCCTTCTTACGCGGCTCCGAAATCATGAATGAAAGGAAGAGCTTCTTCATGCAAATAAATGCTTATATTGTTTATATGTATACGATTATTTATACATAATAAATATTTATTATTTACATATAAAATATGTAATATTTTTAAAAAATTAATAAATAAGTAATAAATATATGATAATTATTTAGTGTTTATTCATTGAATAAGGAATGCCTCATGCCGGTCATTACTATATGTTCAACAAAAGGTGGTGTTGGAAAATCAAATGGCATTAGTGCTAGCTAACGTTTTTGCCAAGGTGGGGTCTAAGGTCAAATTAATTGATGCTGATCCAAATCAACCACTTGTAATGTGGATGAAAAGGTCTATGGATATAATGCCAAATAATATAGAAGTTTCTGGAGATATTACAGAACAGAATATTATTTCATGCATTGATGAAGCTGTAGAGCAATTTCCGTTTGTGATCGTTGATCTTGAAGGTTCTGCTAATCTCGCAGCTTCTTTTGCTATAGGAAGAGCCGATCTTGTTTTAGTTCCTATGAGGAAAAAGCAACTTGATGGAGATCAAATAGGTAAGATCATTGCTTTAATAGAACAACAGAGCCAATTTTTAAAAAGAAAGATACCCTTTCGTATCGTCTTTTCTATGACAAATACTTTAAATAGTCGTGAAGCAGAATATATAGAAAAAACGTTAGAAAAAGCTAATATTCCAGTTTTATCTGCTTCATTAACTGAAAGAGGAGCTTATAGTGCTCTTTTTCAGATAGGGGGATCACTTTTTGATTTATTGCCCTCTGATGTAACTAATCCTAAAGCGGCACAAGAAAATGCAATGGTTTTTGCTAATGCTGTTATAGAAATATTGGAGAGTGAAAACTTATTGAAGGATCAAGTAGCATGACAAAAAGAGCTGAGATTTCATTGCCAAATTTTGAAAATTTAAAACCATTTACAAAAGCGCGAAAGACAAACAAACAAAGCTTGAATGAGATAAGTGAAGAAAATGGTTTTACTACGCGTCACAGCGTAGAAAGAAAACAAGGTAGTGGCCGTAGACGACGTAGTTTAAAAACAGCAAGATTAACCCTTGCACTTGAACCAACAGTAAGAGATAGTTTTTGGTCTTTAGCTGATGATCTTAATGAAGATGGTGGTGATTTTCTTCATCGTCTCATTGAAACTTATGTAAATAATAATTACACACATAATAAATAATAATTATTTATTATTTACATATAAAATATGTAGTAAATATTTAAAGAATATTAAATTGTTATCTTTTACATCATAAAACTTTGTCTTTCAAGTTGTAGAAGGATTCGAGGTGAAAAAAGATGTATTATGACAAAGTGGTCGTACCATGGTTGGATAGTTTTTAAGACTTGCGCTAAATCATAGTTTGTTTGCATAGCTAACCAAGCACGTGCGGTGCTGACACCAGCCATTTCAAGTCTAATAGCTAGATTAGGGCTAATAGCTGCTTTTTCATTGAGAACTCTAGAAAATGCAACACGGGATACACCAAGTCGTTTGGCTGTTTCAGTAACTGATAAACCAAGTTCTGCAATTACATCTTCGCGCAATAATTCACCAGGGTGTGGAGGATTTTTCATCATTGTTAAGCACTCCTTTTTAAGGGTAATCTAGGTAATCGATTAATTCAACATCCATATCGTTAAAGCGAAATATTACATGCTAGTTTCCATAAGAAAATAATTAAGTTAAGCTATTAGGCTTTCCAATGGGATATTAAACTGTTGGTGCAAATTTTTAATCATGCGTAGTGTTAATTTTCTTTTTCCACTCAAGATTTCATAAACGCGATTTAAATGACCAATTGCAGGAACGAGATCTTTAGCACTTAAGTTCATTTGTTCCATTCTAAATTTAATAGCCTCAATAGGATGAGGAGGAGAAACAGGATAGTGTTCTGCTTCATACGCTTCAATTAACAATATAAGAACCTCCATTTGATCAAATTCTTGAGTATTCTCTTTAGGTTGATTGTCAAACATTGCAGACACAATTTCTAAAGCTTCTTGGTAATCTGCTTCAGTGCGGATAGGTTTGATATTCACTTCTTAAGTTCCTTTAGTTCTACAGTATTAGCATCAATCGCATCATACTGTTTATGCGTTCCTATAAATTTTATATAAAGCCAACCTGCTGGATAAAAGATTGAAACAATTAAACGATAGTCATTACCTCTAATATTAAAAACTACCTGATTATTTTTTAATATACTTGCATTTTTATACTTCTCTTTAATGTCATGAGGAGAGCGCCATTGTGCATTTTTAGTTTCATCTACCCATGCTTTTAAAGGTTGTTCAGCATCAGGATATTGAGCCCAAAAAGTTTGAAGCGTGGAGATTTTAACAATTTTCATAAGTGTATCCTGATTTTTATTGATTATAGTACCATTTTGGTACTATGTCAAATATCATAATATTTGATACTTTTCAGAAAGAAGTAAAAAGATGTATCATAAATCATTATTTTATATTATGATACTAATTCTGTATCAGAAACGATTTATGAGACTAAAATGGCTCTTTTAGGATATGCTAGAGTATCAACTAACCATCAGAAATTAGAATTGCAGGTAGCTGAACTTAAAAAGGTTGGGGTACGTGACGATCGTATTTTTACTGATATGATGACAGGAGCTACAGATAAACGTGAAGGCTTACAACGGCTTCTCAACCGTGCCGAGAAAGATGATATAATCATTTGTACAAAAATGGATAGGCTTGGCCGTAATACTGCAGATATGATTCATATTGTTGATGCCTGTTATAAAAAAGGGATTGCTATACGTTTTTTGGAAAATGGTTTGAGTACCGAAGGTACCATGGGAAAAATGATTATTCAGATTTTGGCTGCTGTAGCAGAAGCCGAACGTGCACGTATTTTAGAGCGAACCAATGATGGAAGAGTTGCTGCAATGGCAGCAGGTATAAAATTTGGTCGAAAACCTCATCCAAAGAGAGAGATAGCATTTGCACTGATTAAGCAAGGAGTATCATCTAGAATTGTTAAGGAAAACACAGGAATATCACATGCTACTTATTTCAGATTAAAAAAACAAATAAATGGAATGAAACAAGATAAAATAAAAAGAAAACCAATATTTATTGATAATAAATATCAAATGGATATTGAGGATTTTACCGACAAACTGTCATGAATATTCAGTTGTCCATTCTTAATTTTTAGATTAATTATTTTATATCTTCTCTATAAGGAGGCTTTCACTATGAAAAGAAATTACCAAAAAGTTATATGACCGATGCTGAACGTGAGGAATTGATAGATGCTCATGCTTCTCAAGATTTTATTTGTCTTTGTGAATCACGAGCAGCAGATAAAGCTAATGATAGTAAAGCAGTATGGGAGTGGTTAGCAATGGCAGATCTTCCAGCGCATATACTGTTGTTTCTTAAGTCTCAAAATGGAGCCAAGTTTATTCGTGATATGGGATTTTCTACAAAAAATGCTGATGAAGAATATGGTCCAGAATGGTTAGATAAAGGTGTTGTGATAGGAGGTCATCATTTCTGAGAAAATAAAACGGATTCTAGCACAAGAAGATGTAAGTATACAGATTTGTAATGCCACCTTGGCGATCAAGAAATTACAAGATGTGCGAAGTGATTTATGTAATTATATGTATGATATCAGTAAAAGTGGGGATTTATCGTTACTTCTTGAAGAAGAGCGTTGTTTAGTAGAGAATGATTTTCTTCGATATGCTAATAGCAAAGCTATGGTTGGTAGTCTTAAAACAGCATTAACTGAAATTGGTGTTATTAAGAAGCATTGTGGAGCTTGTTAGCGATCCTATGCAATATAAGATGGTAAATGAGGTTTATAGTTTACCAAAAAATCGCAAAAATGGTTTGCCTTATGACGAAGCACGGCAGGCGATGGCATCCCATTATACACGTTTGGGAAATCTCGATAAATCTCGTTTAACAGACATTGAAAAATCGATTATTGACGCACGCAGAGATAACATGAAAGTGATGCGCAAACTTTACGAAAAAATGCAAGCCAAAGCTATTGGTATAGATCTTTCACACGATAAAGGTCATTCACTTTAAGAAGCCAAAAAGAACAGATACGATGTTTTCGTTAGCACTATCAACTATAGAGAGTAACATAGAAAAGATAAAGTTTAAGGTAAGTAATAGTGAATTAAAATAGCAAAAAAACATAAAATGTTTGCAAATAAACTAGCACCAATAAATATTGTATAAAGCTTTATTTCTTTTGTAAAACTTTTAAGATTTTTATTTATATTCAATTCACTGTTGGATATTTTAAATAATTTTTTTTCATATGATTGTATTTGGTTAGAAATAGAATTTAGATTTTTATTTATTTCTTCATTTATTTCTTTTTTTATGTATGTAGCTGCTTCAGTTATTAACTTTCCTGCCGTTTTTTTTCCTCTTCTACCATAGCATTACGAGCTGTTAGAATATGATTTATCATCATACTTTGTTGCTCATGAAGTGTTTTTAAAGCTGCTTTTAAAACTGTGTCGGATAAAAGGACGGTCATAAGAATTGGATCTTTTGGAGGAATCAATTGATTAAATTCTTTAGCTACTTTTTGCCGAATGGCATCAATATCAATTGACATTTTAAATTCCTGGAATAATAGCTATTTGTTCAAATAGCATGTTTTTAACACGCGCTAAACGGCTTTTAGTCATGATGCTGAATTCGTTTGAATCAGTGATTTCATTAAAAGTTAATTTTTTATCGAGCATTGTTTTGATATCTTCACCAAAAGTACTAGATGTTTGCTGTGGAATTGTAATGATCGCAGAGATTCTATCTTTCGTTTCTTGAAATATTTTCATTTCTTCAAAACTTTTTCCATTTGCGACAATAGGACCAAAAAATTCATTTTTCCAAACAACAATATTAGCTGTGGGGGGAATTTGTGTATAGATAGAAAATAATCCGGTGAGAGTATCCCCCAATGCCTGGCCACCTGTAATAATTGTATGAATGATTACATTTTTTTTAGCAGTAGCCAACATATCAAAAGCTTCATTTTCTTTCAAATAATAGGCTAAAGGTAAAAATGTTGTAGCTCCATTATCAATAACATATTGGCATTTAGAATTAAGTAGTTCTTCCATAAGAGTATCAAAATTACGTGGAATTACTACACTTTGGTCAAGAAGTTTTAGATGCTTTACATTAAAGTTTTTGTAGCTTGCAAAAGTTTGGTTGACTGGATCTGTGTCAATCCCTTTAACTGCTACTTTTCTTTCTAAGAGATACTGCATCATAAGACTGGCTACAAAGGATTTACCTACACCACCTTTCCCTTGTAAGGTCATATGAATGTTACTCATATCATGTCCTCTAGTTTTTTGTTTGTGTTGTGTTCAAATACATGCGGCATTGATTTTTTTTAATAGGATCAACAGAAATAGGGAGAGAGGTTTGGGTTATTATTGCTGCAGGTTTAGTTTTAAAATATTTTCGAACATACGACGCTAAAGCATCATAAGATATATTTAAAGTTGGATTTTTTCTTAAAATTTCTTTTAATGAATACCCTTTTTCAATAAGGCTTAGGATTAAATCTTTGTTGGCTAAAAAAACCACACGCATTTTCCCCCACTCTTTTTTTTGTTTCATTTATTTTCCAAATTTTTCCAAAACTTATAATAACTTTCCAAATCTTACTAAATTTTTCCAAAAAATAAATATTAATATTGGTTTTTATAAAGATTTTTAAAATTTTAATTTTAAAAGTATGACAAGATGTGTAATGTAGCGCTACGCTAAAACATTACATTACTTATTCGCATAAATTCTCAACGTATCTTGCTCTACGAGGTATTATTGCTGCCGCAATTTAAAAGAGGGGGAAAATGGCAAGGCCACGGAAATTTAGATTAAGTGTTTGGTGTACTTCTAGTGAGAAGGAAACCATAGAAGCTTATGCAAAGCAGACAGGTTTATCCATTTCTACTTATTTACGTACTACTGGGCAGATTGAGCCAATAAAAACAGACATTGATTATGGAGCTGTTAAAGACCTTACTAAATTACAAGGTGATTTGGGTCGAGTAGCTGGTTTATTGAAATTATGGTTAGTTACAAATAATGGGAAAGGCGGTGTTCCAAGCGATATAAATCAAATGATGGGTGATTTTCGTCAACTTCAAAAACAAATCTTTGAAAAAATATCTTCTTTATGATTGCTAAACGTATTGAAAGAGAAAAAGCTACATCAAATATGGCGCGTTTAGCTCGTTATATTATGGATATCAGTGGAGGTGTTTTGCCAAGGGATTGGAAACTTATATGTGATTATATTCTTGATAAAGATGTGCAACATAGTAGGAAAGTAGCGGCGATAAGAGTTACAAATTGCTATACAGATGACCCTGTTATGGCCACTGAATTTATTTTAAAAACTCAAAACCAAAATAAAAGATCAAAAGCAGATAAAACATATCATTTGGTTCTATCTTTTCCCACAGGAGAAAGACCAGAAAGAGAAATACTTTATGAGATTGAAGACAAATTTTGTCTCGCTTTAGGTTACAATAAGCATCAGCGAATTTCAGCAATTCATCAAGATACAGATAATTTACATGTTCATATTGCTATTAATAAAATCAATCCTGAAAATTTTCGTAATCATGAGCCTTTTTTTGACAAACGTACATTGATGAAAATGTGTCGTCAAATTGAACAGGAATATGGATTGATTAATACTCCTCACGGTTTTGATCATGAAATAGAACAATATTCCAAAGATAAAAATGATGACAATAAAAAACGGTCAAAAATAAAGAATTTTGAAGATAAGACAGGAACGCAATCTCTCGCGACTTATGTCGGAAATATTATTAAAGAATTTCATTATTCAGACTGGCCAGCACTTCATAAAGATTTTGCAAAACATGGTCTCGTTATTAAAAAAGAGGCAACGGATTAGTTATAGGAGCAACCAATCTTGATTTATGGGTTAAGGCAAGTAGCTGTAATAGAACTCTTTCTTTATCTGCTCTTGAGAAAAAATTAGGCTCCTATCAGAGTATGACGCTAAATGTGCAAAAACAATATACACCTTTCTTTAATGGGAAAAATAATCAAACTAAAGCTCTTTTATATTCTAGGTATGAAAAACAAAAAAAGGCCAGTGATTTAGAAAGGCAAAAACAATATAAAAAGTTATACGCGCAAAAAGTTTTTTTCTATCATCAACTTTCCGTTTGGTACAAACAACAATCTTTTTTACTGAGATTAGCTCCTAAAAATTTTCGTGCTGTAGTACGCAATGCATTAAAACTGCAAAAAAAGCTTCGTCAAAAAGAATTAAGAGAAAGGCAGGCAATAATTAAGAGAAGGCTAATGGAAACTAGATTTCCAACTTGGCGTGATTGGCTTCATCAGCAAGCAAATTCTGGAAATAGAGATGCTGTAGATGTGCTGTGCTCAATGAATGAGCGTTGTGCTTCTTTATCAAATAATTTGCTGACGGCAAAAACTGCTCAAAAGACGGGAAATTTTTTACATAAAAACTTAACTTCTCATTTTATTAAAAACGGAAACATTGTGTACAAAAGTGTTGATGGTGGCGTTGTTGTTGATGCTGGGGAGAAAATTCACGCGCAAAAATTTACTACAGGATCTGCTTACATAGCATTAAATATTGCCATTGAAAAATTTAAAGATCAACCTCTTGTCCTCAACGGAACCGAAAAATTTAAAACAGAAGTTGCTCAATTGGCAGGTATTCATGGTATAAATGCTATATTTTCTGATCCACGTCTTAATATACTTAAAGAAAAGGTAGAAAAGTCTCGTGAAAGCAATATTGATGATCCTATTAAGATATGGCTTAATAAGCGTAATCAATATGCTAAAAATCTTCTACACGTCATGTGGAATGGAGAAGAAGATATTTTAAAATATGTTGGGCGCAGGAGGATTGAAGAAAGAAGTGTTCTCCTTTTTGAGCCTATTAATGCTAAAAAGGTAATTTTTATAAAAGAAGCCTCAAAAAGAGCTTTTATACAAGCTCAATATTGGAAGATAGGTGAAAAAATTAAAGTTACAAAAGATGGCTATCAAAAACTCTCAAACAAAGAAATAGAAATCTAAATATACTTGTTAAAGCCTCTTTATAAGTAAATACGTTGCTTTATAAAAATTTCAGTGAGTAAAAACATATTGTCATCTTCCCATTCAGATAAAAATGATTCATAATAAAAATTATATTGCGTTGTTAGGGGGCATACGTGAAGAAAACAAAAAATCATGAAAAAGAAAAGTCATTAAATCCTTATATTTCAGCACGTAAGGAGTGGATGGAAAGGTATGGTGACTATATTCAAGCTGCCAATAATTGGCGTCTTGCAACCTTTGGAATGATTATTGTGACAGGTATGTCGGTAGGAGCTTTCATTTGGAAAGCAAATGAACAAACTGTTGTTCTTTATATCATACAAACCAATTCAGTTGGTGAAGTAGCACATTTTGCAAAAGCAAATATTGCATCAAAACCCAATGAAACGCACATACGAGCAGCATTGAGAAATTGGTTAATTGGCGCACGCACTGTCTATGTAGATATGAGAGCGGAACAAGATCTTATTAACCAGACATATTCAATGACTTTGCCACAATCACCGGCTTATCGAATGCTTGTTGAATATCATCAACAAAATGATCCTTATTCTCGTTCTGCTAATGAAACAGTCGAAGTTCAAGTGAATGCAGTTATTGCTATTTCTGATGATACTTGGCAAATCGAGTGGACCGAAACGACAAGAGCACGAACTGGTGCTGTTAATGAAACAAAACTCTGGCAAGCTACAGCTACAGTTATTTTAGCAACTCCTAAAACTGAGCAACAGATGATGTCTAATCCAATTGGATTATTCGTTAAACAATTCGCTTGGACGCCGAGACTCTAGCAAATGTAAAATAAATAGCAATAAAACAATGTAGCGGGGATTTTATGTTAAAAAAATGTATTATAGTAACAATAATTGCATTCGTAACATCGACAACAATAGCCAGTGATTTATTATCTAATGTTAGTGTTATTTCACCACAAAAAATCCCTCTTACAGAAAAAGAAGCTTTAGGACTTAAACTTGCTAATCAATGGAAAAATAATCCAACAAAGCCTATTCGTTCTAGTGATGGGAGTGTTAAATATCTGTATGGGGCAACTCTTCCTACGCTTGTTTGCACGCCTTTAGAAATATGTACTATTCAGTTACAAGCTGGTGAAACCATCAATAGTCTTCATGCAGGGGATACAGCTCGATGGAAAATTAGTCCCAGCATAAGTGGAACAGGAGCTACAGAAACAACTTATGTTGTTGTGAAGCCCACAGATGCTGGTTTGACGACAAATCTCTTTATCACAACAGATAGACGGACTTATATGATTAAACTTGCTAGTACTCAAAATTCATCAATTCCTGTTCTCTCTTTTTCTTATCCAGATGATACAGATCAAGATTGGGCTGCTTATAAGGCAGCAACAGATAAACACCGTACTACATTGCCAACAGGGCAAAATATGGCCGCACTTGATTTCAACTTTCATATTACTATAAGTGATCCAAAAATTAAATGGTATCCAAAACGGGTTTATACAGATGGTTTAAAAACCTACATTGAATTGCCTGGTGATGGAATTAGAGGTGAAGCACCTGCTTTAATTGCTATTGGTAACGATGGTCGTCTTTTTAGAAAACCAAGTGAAAAACTAATCAACTACCGCATTATTGGCAATCGATATGTTGTTGATACGGTTATTACCAAAGTTGCCCTTATTTCCGGTGTGGGAAGTCAACAACAAAGAGTAACAATTACAAAGGGGATTTAAATGTCTAAGTATTTCTTATTGCTCTCCTTTGTATTTGTAACTGGTTGTTCTACGATCGGTATTCATAGCAAGCAAACGCCGTTAGTGAATTATATTGATCAAAATATTACGGAAAAAGATATTCAATTTATTGCTCATGATCTTGTTGGTTATCTCAAAGATCCCTTACCGCCAGCATCAACAACATTTATTATAAAGTTAAATAACACACAGGATCCATTTACCCCTCTGCTTATCAGTATTTTACAGCAAAATGGTTACGGTGTCATTTATAATGATCAATTAGAAAAATCCAAAAACACCGGTATAACTTTATCTTATAAAGTGATGCCAATGGATGACGGTATAATATTAGTTGCTCGATATGGTTTAACAGAAGTAACACGTTATTATGTTCATTCAGTAACTGGGGATATTGTATCATCATCAGCCTTTTTAACACGTGTAAATGACGGAGGACAATGATGAAAGAAAAGATAGACTTTTCTTCTGAGAACTCTCCCAATTTTTTTTACTTCAAAATCGGATGGACGACAAATTCGCCGTCTTAACAATATGCCATGGATAGGTGCTATTGTCTTTGCACTTATTGGTATTACTTATACTTTTATATTGCGTCAAAAGACAAACGCCATCATTGTGGAGGATAAAAAACTCCTATTGGTAGATGCAACCCCTTTACCTGTTCGTCCACAAAGCAATGATTATGTTCAGGCAAAATTACCAGAGCGTTCATTATTAGAGCCTACAGAAACATCAAAATTAGTTGACCATTCCTCAGAACAGAAAATATCCGATAAAGTTACTAATGAAACAGAAGAAGCACAAAAAAGATTTTTAATACATCTTACAGAACGGCGTTTAACTAAAATGGAAGCTGCTTTAGACGCTGATTCTGCGATTTCCTTTACACTGAACACAAAACCAACACTTGCTTCTAAAACTCAAAATAATAATTCTCAAACAAAAAATCCTGAAAGTTTATTTAATAGATATGGAGTAGAGAAAAACTCACTATCATATCAAGGAAACGGTATAGTTGATCCTAATATGCAAGAGCAAAAAATTGCTTTTTTATCACGGTCTTCTGATGCTGATGTTTATCTAAAAAATACACACCAAGAAGCTATTAAAGCAAATCTGGAAATTAAAGCAGGAACAATTATTCCTAGTGTTATGATTAGTGGTGTGAATAGTGATCTTCCTGGACAAATTATAGCACAAGTAAAAGAAAGCGTTTATGACTCCGCTACTGGACAAAATGTTTTAATACCTATTGGATCAAGACTTGTTGGCACCTATGATAGTTGTGTCGCAACGGGTCAAAAACGTGCACTCATTGCCTGGTCTCGAGTTATTTATCCTGATGGTTCTTCTTTGTCTCTTGGAAATATGCCTGGAGTTGATCAGTCTGGTTATGCGGGATTCAGGACAAAGTAGATAACCATTATCTAAAAGTTTTTGGAAATGCTCTCTTACTTTCTGTTATTTCTGGTGCTTCGCAATTATCACAAAATTCAAGTAAGACAAGTCATGTTAATAGTAATACTGAAACGGTCAAGGAAATGTTAGCTGCTGAACTTGGAAGACAATGGGGTGAGGTTGGTATGGAAATGACGAGAAAAAACCTCAATATTCAGCCAACAATCACTATCCGTCCTGGTTATAATTTTAATGTTATGGTCACAAAGGATATTATTTTACCTGCATGGCAAGGCCATCCAATGGCAATTCTTCCTCTAAAATAAAGAATAAATATTTATTATATAGAGGTTTACAAGAATTTCCGTTTTTTAGCGTGAGAAGGAAGTGAAGACGACAAAGTCTTTTAAAAATACGTTTTGTGGCTTCAGATGCATTTTCAATGATTGAAAGTAATAAATGAGAAGGAGCATCTATAAAATATTGTTTGCCTATTTTAAAAAAGTAATTGAATTTTACATTCTTTGTGCATACTTAATAAGTATATTTATGGTAAGAGGATTTTTCTATGACTTCACTAACGGTTACGGCAAAAGGACAAATTACGCTAAAGCGAGAGCTACTACAGCACCTTGGTATTAAACCAGGTGAGCGGATTAACTTTGACAAATTGCCAGGTGGTGAACTTCGTATAAAGGCAGCACAACCCACAATTACGATTGATAGCTTTATCGGACGGTTTGCTGGAAAAGTAAAAAAGACACTGACTATTGAAGAGATGAACGAAATTACTGCTTCTAGTTGGGCAGGAAAAAAATGAAGATTGCTGTAGATACAAATGTTTTAGCTCGTGCAGTTTTACAAGATGATAAAAAACAGGGTGAAGTGGCAAGCAAGATTTTAAGAGAAGCTTCTTTAATAGCTATTTCCTTACCTTGTTTATGCGAACTTGTTTGGATACTTCGTCGAGGTGCAAAATTATCAAAAGAAGATGTCGCTGGGATGCTACGTGATTTGCTAGCAACGAGTAATATAGTAATGAATCGACCAGCTGTTGAAGCGGGGATTGCTATTCTTGAAGCTGGTGGGGATTTTGCTGATGGGATCATATCCTATGAGGGTAATAGGCTTGGTGGTGAAACCTTTGTTTCATTTGATAAATTAGCGATTGACTTATTAATACAAAACGGAAAATCTGCAAAGCTCCTTTAGTAATTGAAACTATAGCTTATTTAAGTTCTGCGAAAGAAGAGGCTACTATATAAATATAGATGGAGCAAGGAAGGTTAGGCTTCCAAAAAGTCCTCATTATCATTAATTAAACAATAAATATTTATTATTTACGTACAAAATATATAGTAAATATTTAAAAAGTATTTAAATATTATCATTTGTGTCATAAAAGTTTGTTTTTTAGGTTAGGATGGATGTTCATTATACATCAACGGCAGATTTCTACAAAGAAGCTATCAGTGTTGATCTTACAAATGATAAAGATTTTTCTCTTTAGAAAACCAAAGTGGGGATAAACTCTATTAGATAGGTATTTTTTATTGATCAGATTCATCTTGTAGATTAACATTCAAATTTTGCTGTATACGGGGATTTAAGCGTTACATTGGGGGTAATTTATCCATAACTGCATTGAAAAATAAGACGGATTCTGAACAAAGGAGACGGCTTATTGAGAAAATGTATTTTGAATTTGGGCAGCAGGTATGCAGTTATCTGCGAGATCCAACAGTTATAGAGATTATGCTGAACCCTTATGGAACTTTATGGGTTGAACATTTAGGTGAAGCAAAAAAAGCAGTAGGGATGATGGAAGCCCATTGAGCTGAAGCTGTAATGGGAACAGTAGCCACTTCTCTTGGTACTCAAATCACTAAAGAATGTCCTATTCTTGAATGCGAACTTCCGATAGATGGAAGCCGTTTTGAGGCGGTAATCCTACCCATTGTTGCAGCACCAGCATTTACAATTCGGAAAAAAGCAACACAGATTTTTACGTTAGATGACTATGTTGAAAAGAATATTCTTACTCCACAGCAGAGATTGCTTTTAAAGTGTGCAGTGAAAAATCACAAAAATATTCTTGTTGTTGGTGGAACAGGAACGGGGAAGACAACTTTAACAAACGCAATCCTCAAAGAAATGACCGATACCTTTCCGGAAGAGCGTTTTGTGATTATTGAGGATACTGCTGAGCTTCAATGTGCTGCGCCCAATACAGTAACATTTCGTGCTGTTGAATATATAGATATGACGCGATTACTTAAAGTAACGATGCGTATGGCTCCTGATCGCATTATTGTTGGTGAAGTAAGAGATGGTGCGGCTTTAGCTCTTTTAAAAAGATGGAATACAGGTCATCCAGGGGGCATAGCAACGGTTCATGCTAATGATGCTTCAACTGGTTTAACAAGAATTCAACAATTAATAGCAGAAGCAACGATTGCTCCTATGCAACAACTGATTGCTGAAACAATTGATGTCGTTTTAAGTGTTGAGAAAATTTCTTCTGTCCGAAAGGTTAAAGAAATTATTGAAGTGTGTGGATACGATCACACAGCCAATAAATATGTAACCAATCTCATTTATTAAAGGGAAAAATGATGCACTTATCCTCAATTTATAAAAAGAATAATTCTTATAATCAAATGATAATTTTATACGCTGTAGGAGTTTTTGTTCTCTTATTTTTTCTTTTGGGAGATATGGCTTATGCCTCTGATGCGACAGCTGGAGGAGGTGTAGCTTTACCCTGGGAAACACCTCTTGAAAAACTAAGGAAATCAGTTTCAGGACCTGTTGCTTTTGCTGTTTCCTTAATGGGACTTGTGGCGGGTGGAATTGCTTTGATTTTTGGGGGTGAAATTGGCGAATTTGTGAAGCGAATTATTTATCTTGTTCTTGTTATTAGTGTTATTGTTTTTGCGAACACTCTTCTTACCGGCGCTCTCTTTTCTGGTGCTGTTGTGCCTGCAAATGTGTTGGTTGGAGGATTATAATGGGGGGTAAAAGACAAACGCAATTATTTCGTTCTCTTCATCGTCCTCAACAAATTATGGGGGAGATGGGGAATTAATGCTTCTTTCGATGCTTTTGACTGGTATTCTTATTGTTTCGGCCATGAATATTGTTGCGGCTAGTGTTGGTCTTTGTATTTGGTTTATTTGTCTTTATGTGCTGCGAAGAATGGCAAAATTTGATCCTATTTTGTCTCGAATTTATATTCGTCAATTGAAATATCGTCGCTATTATGCGCCTTTTTCAACGCCCTTTCGTGTTGCACAGTCAGTAAGACCTTATTAATGCTTAAATTAAAACATTTTCGTTCATCCTTAGCAGGTCTTCCTGATCTTTTGAATTTTGCTGCATTGATTGATGATGGCATTGTTTTAGGCAAAGATGGTTCTTTGTTAGCTGGTTTTTTTCTTCGTGGGAATGATCCCATGTCAGCGACAGATACAGATACAGAAAGAAATTATATAACGGGACTAGTGAATACATATCTTTCTCGTTTTCATTCAGGATGGGCCATATGGGTGGATGCTATCCGTGTAGAGTCTCCCGGTTATCCGGATGCAACATTATCACATTTTCCAGATCCTATTACGGCGTTGATTGATGCAGAACGACGCTCTTACTTCAAGCGCAGTGAGATGCATTATGAAACAGAATATGCTTTGTTGATCCAGTATCTTCCTCCGACACGCAAATCATCTAAGTTAGGGGAAATCGTCTATGACGATGATACGGTTGAAACGACAACTCCTGCTGAGCGTTTGCTAGAAGAATTTAAAAAGAAAATAGAGGATCTCTTTATTGGTCTTGGTGATCTTCTTAAAATGCATCGCATGAAAACTGTCACTCTGAACAATGGTGCAGAAACTTATCAAAGTGATCAGCTTGTTAATTATTTACATTATGCCATTAATGGGGAAGCCGTTACTCTTCGAATACCCGATTGCCCCATGTATTTGGATTCATGGCTTGGTTATACTGATTTATGGCCAGGAGATACACCACGGCTTGGAGATAAATTTATTGCCTGTATTTCGATCGATGGTTTTCCAGCAGCCAGTTATCCGGGTATCTTAGACATTCTTGATGGTTTACCTTTGCATTATAGATGGTCAAGCCGCTTTATCTTTATGGATCAGCATGAAGCTATTACAGCCTTAAATAAATACCGATTGAAATGGTAGCAAAAAGTCAGAGGATTTTTTTCTCAAGTTTTTAAAACCAATAAGGGAACTATTAATATGGACGCTTTGTTGATGACACAACAAGCGGAAGCTGTCATGATGAAGCACGATCAGGTCTTGTTGCTTATGGTTATTATTCTCCGACTATTGTTTTAATGCATGAAGATCGTGAAGTTTTGACCGAAAATGCCAGACTGGTAAAACGGGAAGTTGAACATAAAGGCTTTTCTGCGCGCATTGAAACACTTAATACAATGGAGGCGTGGTTAGGATCCATTGCTGGACAAACTATCCGAATATTCGACGGCCATTAATTAATACGCAAAATCTTGCTGATATGTTACCTCTTTCGAGTGTATGTCCAGGATTGCAAAATAATCCTTGCCCTCTTTATCCTGATAATTCTCCTGCTTTATCTCAAGTAGTTACAACAGGGGCAACTCCTTTTCGTCTTAATTTGCATGTTGATGATGTTGGCCACACTCTTGTTTTTGGACCAACTGGTGCAGGAAAATCAACTCTTCTTGCTTTTTTACTTGCGCAATCATGTCGTTATTGGTCAAAAGCAGTAGATAAGAGTGGTAAGCACCTTCCTGCGCATATAACAGCTTTTGATAAAGGGTGTTCCTTATTTACTTTGTGTCATGCTGTAAGTGGCCGTCACTATGATATTGGAGAAAGTGATAGCAGTTTGAATGCTCTTATGCCTTTAGCAGATGTTGATACGGATGCCGATAATCTCTGGGCTCAAGAATGGGTTTCAATTTGTTATGAACTTCAGACAGGACTTGCTCCAACACCAAAACAAAAAATGGAAATTCATCGTGCAATGCAACAAATGAAGCAGACGCCTAAGCATATGCGTTCATTAGGCAATTTTGTCACGACAGTTCAGGATAAGGAAATTCATCAAGCTCTTTTGCATTACACACTTTCTGGTGCTATGGGGCATTTATTGGATGGTAAGAAACCACTTGAAGAAGAGCACAATTTCGTTGTTTACGAAATTGATGAATTGATGAAGTTAGGAGATAAAAATGCTTTACCAGTTTTGCTTTATCTTTTTAGGCGTTTTGAAAAAAGTTTAAAAGGACAACCATCTATTCTCTCGCTAGATGAAGCATGGATTATGCTTGGCCATCCTGTTTTTCGTGAAAAAAATTCGTGAATGGTTGAAAGAATTGCGTAAAAAGAATTATCTTGTCCTTATGGCTACGCAAAGTTTATCAGATACAGCACGTTCTGGTATTCTTGATGTTCTTCTTGAACAATATCCTACAAAAATTCTCCTGCCTAATGAGGAAGCAGAGACGAAGGTACTGATGGTATTTCGGGAGTGATAGATTTCTAGAGAATGATTGGTCTGAACGACAAAGAAATTCAAATTATAAAAACAGCCAAAAAGAAAAGGCAGTATTACTATAAGTCTGTTCTTGGTCGTCGCCTTTTTGATTTAGGATTAGGAGAGATTGTTCTCTCTTTTGTAGCGGTTTCTAGTAAGGAAAATCTTTCTGAAATACAAAAACGTATCATTGCAAATTTGCAGGTGTGATGCATTATGAAAGTATTTTTTATGGTTGATATAAAATGAATTTTTTAGGGTGAAGAAAAAATTATTCATTTATACACTTGCCATTTGGTTTATGTGCTCCATCTAAAGGACAAATTGTTCTTTATTGAAAATGATTTTTATCGAAGGAAGGATCGCATTGCTCTCTGATAGAGAGGACAGAGTAATTTCAAATTTTTATTGATTTATTTTAAGACTTTAGGATGGAAAGGTTTTAGGCCTTTTGTGAAATTCAGAGTTTTAAAATGATACCACAATAGATTTCGGCATTGGCGGGGTAGCTTTCAGATTTTTATGAATTTTTTAGTACGCAAAAGTGGTTTTGCGGAGGGGTTGCTTTTGCTCTTTTTTGTGAGGCTGGGCTTTGTTTTTAGCATTGAATGTGTTTTTTATTGAGGGGTTTATTATGAAAAAAAAATCAACACAAAATATCATTAAAACGGTTTCATTAGGAGCAGCGGTATCTGCTCTTTTGTCCAGTACTTCTCCTGTTTTTTCAGCTAATGTTGCAATAACAGGAGCGACTATTTACAGTTCAAATGACCCTGCTTCTGCTTATATTGCTTATATAAAGGGGAGTCATGGTAGTATTGTTTTAAACGGTGATAATGATTATTGTGGTGTTGATAATGTTGCCGGTCGCGGTGGTGCTCAAAAACCTGGGACGGCCATAACTGCAGAAGAGCAATATGAGAGGTTTATTAATAACGAAACATTTTCTGGTCGGAATCCTTATGGCTCCTCAACAAAAAAAGTTAATTGGACTGGAGGAGGAAATTCTGTTGCAGTTACTTCTTATGGTATTGCTGGTTATGATCCTAGAGTTAACGGTAGCTCGGCGATAAATGATTTTGTATGGAAAAGTACTAAAGGCGTAGTCAGTGTTGGTAATCCTCAGAATGGCGTAACTAGACAGATTGTGGGAGTAGCGGCTGATACTGATTTGTCAGATGCAGTGAATGTTGCACAGTTACAAGCATTAAGAGAGATGATTCTTACAGGGGGTGATAGCCTTATTCAACAAGATGGGCAGACAGGTCTGATTACCATTGGTCGTAGTGTTAATGGAGATACAATCGATATTATAAACAATGAAAAGCAATCGCGGAAGATTTCTGGTCTTGGGGGTGGAGAAGTTTCTGAACATTCAACTGAGGCAGTAAATGGATCTCAGCTTTGGGAGACTAATGGAAAAATTTCAGAATTAGAGACTGAGATTGATAATATAGAGACGAATATAACTCAGATTCAGGCTAATGTAACAAAAGTTGCGCAAAATACATCAGCATATTTTGGAGGTGGTGCGGATATTTTGAATGATAAAGCACCAACGTATACCGTTAATGGCTCTAAGTATAATGATGTTGGCTCGGCGTTTGAAGGTGTTGATAATAGTTTTACGGAAATTAATAATAAAATCTCCGATATCACGGAAAATAGCCTTGTTCAGCAAGATGCGGCTCAGGATAATCTTATTACAATTGGAGCGGAAACAGGTGGCATTGAAATACATGTTAATAACAATGCAGGTAAAAGGCGGAGGATTGTTGGTGTTTTGGGAGGAGCGATTACCAAAGGATCCTCTGAGGCAGTGAATGGTGGACAGCTTTGGGATACTGAACAAGATATTGAAGAATTGGATTATAATACATCAAAGTATTTTGGAGATGGTGCGGATGTTTTGGTTGGTAAAGCGCCGACTTACACAATTAGTGGCTCTGAGTATAATGATGTTGGTTCAGCATTTAAAGGTGTTGATACGACTTTTACGGAAATTAATAATAAAATCTCTAATATAACGGAAAATAGCCTTGTTCAGCAGGATTCAGCTCAAGATGGTCTTATTACTATTGGAGCGAAAACAGGTGGTACTTTAATTGATATTACGAACAGTGAAGATGAATACCGGAAAATTACTGGTGTTGATGATGGAGATGTTACTGAGCAATCAACGGATGCAATAAATGGTGGTCAGTTTTGGCGGATTGCAAGCAATATATCAGAGTATTTTGGAGGTGGTGCGGATGTTTTTGGTGGTAAAAGACCAGACTATGAAATTGATGGTATTACCTATAATGATGTTGGCTCGGCGTTTGAAGGTGTTGATGTTGCTTTTACGGAAATTAATAATGAAATCTCCAATATAACGGAAAATAGCCTTGTTCAGCAAGATTCAGCTCAAGATGATCTTATTACTATTGGAGCGAAAACAAATGGTACTGTAATTGATATTAAAAACAGTACAGGTGATCTACGGAAGATTACTGGTGTTGATGATGGAGATGTTACTGAGCAATCAGTGGATGCAATAAATGGTGGTCAGCTTTGGCAGGTTGCAAGCAATACATCAAAATATTTTGGAGGTGGTGCGGATATTTTGAATGAT
The DNA here is from genome assembly GCF_002022485.1 of Bartonella sp. A1379B. Classification (NCBI taxonomy): domain Bacteria; kingdom Pseudomonadati; phylum Pseudomonadota; class Alphaproteobacteria; order Hyphomicrobiales; family Bartonellaceae; genus Bartonella; species Bartonella sp. A1379B. The sequence goes on from NZ_CP019780.1 coordinate 164,692, forward strand.
AAAGCACCAACGTATACCGTTAATGGCTCTAAGTATAATGATGTTGGCTCGGCGTTTGAAGGTGTTGATAATAGTTTTACGGAAATTAATAATAAAATCTCCGATATCACGGAAAATAGCCTTGTTCAGCAAGATGTGGCTCAGGATAATCTTATTACAATTGGAGCGGAAACAGGTGGCATTGAAATACATGTTAATAACAATGCAGGTAAAAGGCGGAGGATTGTTGGTGTTTTGGGAGGAGCGATTACCAAAGGATCCTCTGAGGCAGTGAATGGTGGACAGCTTTGGGATACTGAACAAGATATTGAAGAATTGGATTATAATACATCAAAGTATTTTGGAGGTGGTGCGGATGTTTTGGTTGGTAATGCGCCAACTTACACAATTAGTGGCTCTGAGTATAATGATGTTGGTTCAGCATTTAAAGGTGTTGATACGACTTTTACGGAAATTAATAATAAAATCTCTAATATAACGGAAAATAGCCTTGTTCAGCAGGATTCAGCTCAAGATGGTCTTATTACTATTGGAGCGAAAACAGGTGGTACTTTAATTGATATTACGAACAGTGAAGATGAATACCGGAAAATTACTGGTGTTGATGATGGAGATGTTACTGAGCAATCAACGGATGCAATAAATGGTGGTCAGTTTTGGCGGATTGCAAGCAATATATCAGAGTATTTTGGAGGTGGTGCGGATGTTTTTGGTGGTAAAAGACCAGACTATGAAATTGATGGTATTACCTATAATGATGTTGGCTCGGCGTTTGAAGGTGTTGATGTTGCTTTTACGGAAATTAATAATGAAATCTCCAATATAACGGAAAATAGCCTTGTTCAGCAAGATTCAGCTCAAGATGATCTTATTACTATTGGAGCGAAAACAAATGGTACTGTAATTGATATTAAAAACAGTACAGGTGATCTACGGAAGATTACTGGTGTTGATGATGGAGATGTTACTGAGCAATCAGTGGATGCAATAAATGGTGGTCAGCTTTGGCAGGTTGCAAGCAATACATCAAAATATTTTGGAGGTGGTGCGGATATTTTGAATGATAAAGCACCAACGTATACCGTTAATGGCTCTAAGTATAATGATGTTGGCTCGGCGTTTGAAGGTGTTGATAATAGTTTTACGGAAATTAATAATAAAATCTCCGATATCACGGAAAATAGCCTTGTTCAGCAAGATGCGGCTCAGGATAATCTTATTACAATTGGAGCGGAAACAGGTGGCATTGAAATACATGTTAATAACAATGCAGGTAAAAGGCGGAGGATTGTTGGTGTTTTGGGAGGAGCGATTACCAAAGGATCCTCTGAGGCAGTGAATGGTGGACAGCTTTGGGACACTGAACAAGATATTGAAGAATTGGATTATAATACATCAAAGTATTTTGGAGGTGGTGCGGATGTTTTGGTTGGTAAAGCGCCGACTTACACAATTAGTGGCTCTGAGTATAATGATGTTGGTTCAGCATTTAAAGGTGTTGATACGACTTTTACGGAAATTAATAATAAAATCTCTAATATAACGGAAAATAGCCTTGTTCAGCAGGATTCAGCCCAAGGTGGTCTTATTACAATTGGTAAGAATGTGAATGGTACTGAAATTAGCATCCTAAACAATAAAAAGAAGCAACGGAAGATTACTGGTGTTGCGGATGGGCTTGTTTTTGAAAAATCAACCGATGCCGTGAATGGTGGACAGCTTTGGAAAACAAATCAAGATATTGAGAAACTCAATCATAGTGTAGAAAAAGCAGAGACAGATATAACGAATATTCAAGGTGATTTATCAAAGGTTGCAGTGTATACATCGAAATATTTTGGAGGTGGTGCGGATGTTCTGAGTGGTAAAGCACCAACCTATACCATTAATGGCTCTAAGTATAATGATGTTGGTTCAGCATTTAAGGGTGTTGATGGTTCTATGAAGGATATTCGTAATGAAATCATTAATATCACGACGAATAGTCTTGTTCAGCAAGATATAGATACGAAACTTATCACCATTGGTGCAAGAAGAGGCGGCACTAAGATTGATATTTCAGATCGGCCAGGAAAAGATAGAACTCTTTCTGGTGTAAAAGCTGCGGTACAAGGCAATGAAGCTGTTAACAAAGACCAACTTGATAAAAGTTTAAGAGAGATTAACAAAGATTTTGAGACTATGAGTGCTGCTGCAGTTCTTTACGATAAGAGGCCAAATGGTAGTATTGATTATAAAAACATTACTTTAGGTGGACAGAAGAGTAAGGGACCAGTTGCTATTCATAATCTTAAAGATGGTGTAATTTCTAATGAATCGAGTGATGCTGTTAATGGAAAACAGATTAATAAACTCTCTGGAGATATTGCGAACATTTTTGGTGGTGGTACAGAATTCAGCAATGGTGCTTTTACGCGACCAGTTTATGATTTATCGCATGTGACAACGGAAGGAATTGTAACAAGAAAGATCTATAATGATGTTGGTTCGGCTTTTGCAGGGCTTGATGCGAATATTAAAAATGTAAATACGCGCGTACAGTATGTGATTGACGACTTTAATGACAAAATTGCCAATATTTCTAGTGATGCTTTGTTATGGAGTGAAAAAGAAGGAGCTTTTGTTGCACTTCATGGATCTAAAGGCCAAGCAAAACAAAATAGCAAACTGACATTTCTTTTAGATGGGGAAATTGATATTAATTCGACAGATGCTATTACAGGGAAACAGCTTTTTCAGATGAGTAACAAGCTTGCTTCTTATTTTGGTGGCGGTGCTAAATATAGAGATGGAAAATGGACAGATCCTACTTTTACGATTTATAAGTTTGGTGCCAATGGTTCTACTTCTGCTGTCTATAAGGATGTTGCCAGTGCTTTTGCTGGTGTGAATGGCGGGATGTCCATTTTAAATGACCGAATTAAAAAGCTTGAAAAGCAAGGCGGACAAGGTGGTCCTGGTTCAGATGCTTTACAATGGAATGAAGAAAAAGGCGCTTATGATGCAAACCGAGAAGGAAAGGACAGTAAGATTACTGGTGTTGCAAATGGTAAAGTTGAAAAAGACTCGAAAGAGGCAGTTAATGGTGGGCAACTTTGGGATACCAACGAACGCGTTACGAATGTTGAAAATAAAGTAGACCATATGTCTAACACGATTAACGGTATAGCTGAGAATACTGTTCAATATGACAAAGATGCAAATGGCAAAAAGACCAATAAAATCACTTTAGCAGGAGGTGATGCTGGGCAACCTGTTGTCATTGACAATGTTGCAGATGGTAAGATTGAAGCAGGCTCGAAAGAAGCAGTTAATGGGGGGCAGTTACATGACTATACCAAGCAACAGATGGAGATTACTCTTGACGATGCAAAAAAATACACAGATGAAAAGGTCAAGAATATTGTTGTCGATGCTATTGATGACGCGGTAGAGAAGGCAAAAGACTACACGGATATGAAGTTTGATGCTTTAAATTATAACATTGAGGGAGTCCGAAAAGAAGCAAGACAAGCTGCAGCAATTGGTTTAGCAGTCGCTAACTTGCGGTATAACAATATTCCTGGTGCATTAAGTGTTGCATTTGGAACTGGTTTATGGCGTAGTCAATCTGCTCTTGCTTTTGGTGCTGGTTATACATCTGTAAATGGCAATATCCGTTCTAATGTGTCTGTGACAGGTGCGGGAGGTCATTGGGGTGTTGGTGCAGGAGTCAGCTTTACCTTGCCAGTGCGTTAATAGTCTATAGAAGCGCACGGTATGATTATCGTGCAGCGATATTAAGAGAAATACATTAAGATTAAGACGGATATTTTCTTAAATCTCTTTTACGTCTTTCCTTCAAAAATGAGGGAAGGGCGTAAGTTTTTTATAAAGAGAAAACTCTATAGATTAATAGAGCAATCTTTTCTTTTATAGAATTTATTTTGTAATCTTATTCACAATAAATACATGATCTGATTTTGTTGGGATGTCTTTTTTAATTAAGCGATTCATATTTAATTTTTTGCTTTCTATGCTCTATATTGGTTCTCTCATTATGGGCTATTAAAAATAAAGCAGACTATGTTTGGAAATGTGAAGGATTTTTCTATGTTTTGTAGAGGTTATTGTGTGTATCGAACAGTTATCCAATAATTCTTAATTTGAGTGAAGAGGCAGTAGACTTTTTGAATAAAGAAGTGTGAGTCTAAAATTTTGAATTCAAGTATTATTATAAATCAAGTATTATTATAAATAAAGTCTTATTCTAGATGCTTCTGGTGTCGGTGTCTCAGATATATCTTAAGGCAATTCATTCCTAAAAATACGATTTTGGCGGAATCAAGATAAGCTCAGATGTTTCTATTGGTAGATTCGATTGAAATATTATGAGAATTGAAGATTTTATAATTGGTGAGAATGTGCTGGTAAATAATGATGGTAATAAAACTATGGAAAACCTAAATAATCATTTCGATAATATCGAAAAGAAAATAAAGCATGATGATTTAAGTGGAATGCAGGGACCTATGAGGTCATGTCATAATAGTGCAGCATGGTAAATGAGCGGTGTGGCAGATGGTAAAGTAGAAAAAGGCATTGAGTGATGTGGTTACAGGAAATTAGCTTTGAAAAAATCAAAAAGCGGATGATCTTGAAAACACATTTGAGAGTTTAGTTCAATACAATAAAGACGAAGATAGCAAGAAAACCAAAAAATCACTTGAGCAGGAGAAGATATAAATACTCCTGTTATGATGAAGATATGGACAATGATAAAGTCACGAAGAATCTGAAAGAAGCTATTAATGGAGAACAATTGCATGAAAAACTAAAAAATGTTCTCGATGATGCAAAATGCTACTTCTAAAGCTAAAGATTATACCAATATGAATTTTGAAAGCTGAATTATAATATCAAGAGTGTAAAAAAGAAGAAAAATAAACACTATCGCGGTTATTAATTCGTTCTAAGAGATCAGCTTTAAAACTAAGCATAACAAAAATACGGCAATATCAATTTCCATTTATCTTCACTGCTAAAGACTCTCCTTACACTACCTCTATAACTCCTATCAGAAGATTCTTAGAGCATAAAAGAAGACATCTATATTCACCCCTCAATTCGAATAGATACACTGAATAAGAAAAAATAATCCTTGAAATTTTATTCTTTGTGCTCTATGCATTGAAATAAAATACACGTATAGAAAACAACAAAACCCCCAATTGTATACTCAACTGAGGCTAACATAACAAAAAACACTAAAGGAATCAGAATAAGCTAACTCCAGCAAACAAAATCACTCTTATCTTAAAAAATATCTATAAACCCTATACAACATCCATAACACAGGTCTCTCTTCTTAAATTTAGCGCCTAAACCTTAATATAAGGTAAATATGTCTTTTTAATGTCAATCACTCTAACCAAAAAATCTTTATAAAATGCACCAAACCCTAAACAAAAAAACTACAATCTCATTAATTGAAGAATTCTTAAAATGACTACTACCTCATCTCATGTTCTTCAATAACCCCTAAATGTGTCTTTTTGATGTCAAAAAAACATTTTTTATTATTGGAGGATTTCTTATGAAAAAATCATATCTTATCTTAAAAAGCGGTGATTTAAGGGGATATTCTTTTTCTCGTCGTTCACCTTTGTTGAAAGCTGCTTCATTAGGAACAGCTATGGCAGCGCTCCTATCGAGTGTTGCGCCTGTCGTTGCATCTAATTTTTCTCCAACAGAGCAGCAAACAACGATACAAAGTTCACAGAGTCTTAAGGGCACAGGTGTGATTTCCTTAAAAGCTCCTGAGAAAGCTTCAAAAAAATCTCGTGATTCTGTTTTTGCGAGTGATCGTTACTGTGGTATCGACAATATCGTTGTTTCTAATTCCTCTGATTCCGTTGTTTCTAATTCCTCTGATTCAAAGAAGATAATCAGTGAGGAAAGTTATGTAAATCTTCTCACACATCACAAATTTGATAATTGGTGCTCTCGTGGTTTTGGAGTTCAACAAGCCACTTGGACTGTTGATGGTAAAAATACAGTTCTTGATGTGTATGAGACACGTGTTTTGAATAATAGGTTGGGAGATGAATGGCTTCCGAGAAGTACGGAAGTTTGGGTCGGTTCTGGGGCTGAAGCGGCAGGTGATTTTTCTATCGCTATAGGTCATAATGCTTATGCCGATGCAGCCCGCTCGATTGCTTTAGGTGCTGGAGCTCGTGTCGTTATAGAACGCTCGGTTGCTTTAGGTGCTGGATCTGAGGTTGGTGTAAGCGTAAAGCAACCAGGTTATGATCCTTGGACAGATAAGTTGTCGGTAAAAAGTAATCATATATGGAAATATAATGACGGGATAGTCTCTATTGCTGCTCCTGTTGCTCGTATACCAACCTCACGACTACTTACCGGAGTAGCAGCTGGGATACAGGATACTGATGCTGTGAATGTTGCTCAGCTGCAGGCTTTAAGACAATGGACAGTAATGATTGCGAAGAACGCTTCAACCTATTTAGGAGGTGGAGCGGACATTCTTAGTAATGAAACTCCAACTTATAAGATTCAAACTTCAGGTTATAGTGATGTAGGATCGGCATTTAAGGGTGTTGACAGCTCGATTAGTGATCTTTATTCAAAGATTGGGAATGTAGCAGGGAATAGCCTTGTACAGCAAGAAGGAGGGGGTAGCGGTCGTATCACGATAGGTTTGAAGACGGGTGGCACGGAAATTAATTTTATGAACCAAGTACTCCAAGGTCGTACGCTTTCTGGTTTGGCGGATGGAAAGCTTTCCGACAGTTCGACAGAAGCGGTTACAGGCAAACAGCTTTATAATGTTGATACCAAGCTCACTAAAACCACACAAGATGTTACAAAAGTCCAAGGAGAAGTCGCAACGATTGCGAAGAATACCTCTGCCTATTTAGGAGGTGGAGCGGACATTCTTGGTGGGAAAGCTCCAACTTATAAGATTCAAGGTTCAAATCATCGTGATGTAGGATCGGCATTTGTTGGCGTTGATGGTTCGATTACAGATCTTTATTCAAAGATTGCGAATGTAGCAGGGAATACCCTTGTACAGCAAGAAGGAGGGGAGAGCAGTCTTATCGCGATAGGTTTGAAGACGGGTGGCACGGAAATTAATTTTATGAACCGAGTACGCCAAGGTCGGAGGCTTTCTGGTTTGGCGGATGGAAAGCTTTCCGACAGTTCGACAGAAGCGGTTACAGGCAAACAGCTTTATGATGTTGATACCAAGCTCACTAAAACCACACAAGATGTTACAAAAGTCCGAGGTGATATTACGAAAATCCAAGGGGATGTTACGGAAGTTCAGGGGGGTATTACAAAAGTTCAAGGAGATGTCTCAACGATTGCGAATAATACCTCTGCCTATTTAGGAGGTGGAGCGGGCATTCTTTCTAATGTAGCGCCGACTTATAAGATTCAAGGTTCAAATCATCGTGATGTAGGATCGGCATTTAAGGGTGTTGATGGCTCGATTAGTGATCTTTATTCAAAGATTGCGAATGTAGCAGGGAATAGCCTTGTTGAGCAAGAAGAAGGGGAGAGCGGTCGTATCACGATAGGCTCGAAAGTTGGTGGAACAGCAATAGATCTTACGAATAAAGAAGGCCAAGGTCGGAGGCTTTCTGGTTTGGCGGATGGAAAGCTTTCCGACAGTTCGACAGAAGCGGTTACAGGCAAACAGCTTTATGATGTTGATACCAAGCTCACTAAAACCACACAAGATGTTACAAAAGTCCGAGGTGATATTACGAAAATCCAAGGGGATGTTACGAAAGTTCAAGGCGATGTTACGAAAGTCCAAGGAGAAGTGTCAACGATTGCGAAGAATGCTTCAGCCTATTTAGGAGGCGGAGCAGATATTCTTAGTGGTGAAGCTCCAACTTATAAGATTCAAGGTTCAAATCATCATGATGTCGGTTCAGCATTTGTTGGTGTTGATGGTTCGATTACAGATCTTTATTCAAAGATTGCGGGTGTAGCAGGGGGTAGTCTTGTTGAGCAAGAACAAGAAGAGAGTAGCAAAGGTCGTATTACGATAGGTTCGAAAGTTGGTGGCACGGAAATTAATTTATTGAATAATCAGTCAGTTGCACGTGTTCTCTCTGGTTTGGGTGATGGAGCTATTTCGGAAGGCTCGAACCATGCAGTTACTGGAAACCAACTTTACCTTACGAATAAGAAGGTCTCTGAATATTTAGGTGGTGGAGCAGGCTATGAAGATGGAGAATGGGTAGATCCTACTTTCACGATTAATGTGCTACAAGAAGATGGTTCTACAGAAGAGAAAGAATATAAGAATGTAGCGGATGCATTAAAAGATATTAGCAGCTCCTTCACGACGGTTGTAGAGACAAACCTAATTCAACAAGAAGAAAGTGAAGATGAAAGCGGTCGCATCCTGATAGGTTCGAAGGTTGGTGGTACGGAAGTTAATCTTACGAACAAAGACGGAGAAGGTCGTACGCTTTCTGGCTTGAAGGATGGAAAGCTTTCCGACAGTTCGACAGAAGCGGTTACTGGAAAGCAGCTTTATGAGGTTGATACTAAGCTAACTGAAAAAGTTTCTGATGTGAGCAAGAACGTAGCTGATCTTTCTACGAGTATGGATAAAGTTCAAGGCGATGTTACGAAAGTCCAAGGAGAAGTGTCAACGATTGCGAAGAATGCTTCAGCCCATTTAGGAGGCGGAGCAGATATTCTTAGTGGTGAAGCTCCAACTTATAAGATTCAAGGTTCAAATCATCATGATGTCGGTTCAGCATTTGTTGGTGTTGATGGTTCGATTACAGATCTTTATTCAAAGATTGCGGGTGTAGCAGGGGGTAGTCTTGTTGAGCAAGAACAAGAAGAGAGTAGCAAAGGTCGTATTACGATAGGTTCGAAAGTTGGTGGCACGGAAATTAATTTATTGAATAATCAGTCAGTTGCACGTGTTCTCTCTGGTTTGGGTGATGGAGCTATTTCGGAAGGCTCGAACCATGCAGTTACTGGAAACCAACTTTACCTTACGAATAAGAAGGTCTCTGAATATTTAGGTGGTGGAGCAGGCTATGAAGATGGAGAATGGGTAGATCCTACTTTCACGATTAATGTGCTACAAGAAGATGGTTCTACAGAAGAGAAAGAATATAAGAATGTAGCGGATGCATTAAAAGATATTAGCAGCTCCTTCACGACGGTTGTAGAGACAAACCTAATTCAACAAGAAGAAAGTGAAGATGAAAGCGGTCGCATCCTGATAGGTTCGAAGGTTGGTGGTACGGAAGTTAATCTTACGAACAAAGACGGAGAAGGTCGTACGCTTTCTGGCTTGAAGGATGGAAAGCTTTCCGACAGTTCGACAGAAGCGGTTACTGGAAAGCAGCTTTATGAGGTTGATACTAAGCTAACTGAAAAAGTTTCTGATGTGAGCAAGAACGTAGCTGATCTTTCTACGAGTATGGATAAAGTTCAAGGCGATGTTACGAAAGTCCAAGGAGAAGTGTCAACGATTGCGAAGAATGCTTCAGCCCATTTAGGAGGCGGAGCAGATATTCTTAGTGGTGAAGCTCCAACTTATAAGATTCAAGGTTCAAATCATCATGATGTCGGTTCAGCATTTGTTGGTGTTGATGGTTCGATTACAGATCTTTATTCAAAGATTGCGGGTGTAGCAGGGGGTAGTCTTGTTGAGCAAGAACAAGAAGAGAGTAGCAAAGGTCGTATTACGATAGGTTCGAAAGTTGGTGGCACGGAAATTAATTTATTGAATAATCAGTCAGTTGCACGTGTTCTCTCTGGTTTGGGTGATGGAGCTATTTCGGAAGGCTCGAACCATGCAGTTACTGGAAACCAACTTTACCTTACGAATAAGAAGGTCTCTGAATATTTAGGTGGTGGAGCAGGCTATGAAGATGGAGAATGGGTAGATCCTACTTTCACGATTAATGTGCTACAAGAAGATGGTTCTACAGAAGAGAAAGAATATAAGAATGTAGCGGATGCATTAAAAGATATTAGCAGCTCCTTCACGACGGTTGTAGAGACAAACCTAATTCAACAAGAAGAAAGTGAAGATGAAAGCGGTCGCATCCTGATAGGTTCGAAGGTTGGTGGTACGGAAGTTAATCTTACGAACAAAGACGGAGAAGGTCGTACGCTTTCTGGCTTGAAGGATGGAAAGCTTTCCGACAGTTCGACAGAAGCGGTTACTGGAAAGCAGCTTTATGAGGTTGATACTAAGCTAACTGAAAAAGTTTCTGATGTGAGCAAGAACGTAGCTGATCTTTCTACGAGTATGGATAAAGTTCAAGGCGATGTTACGAAAGTCCAAGGAGAAGTGTCAACGATTGCGAAGAATGCTTCAGCCCATTTAGGAGGCGGAGCAGATATTCTTAGTGGTGAAGCTCCAACTTATAAGATTCAAGGTTCAAATCATCATGATGTCGGTTCAGCATTTGTTGGTGTTGATGGTTCGATTACAGATCTTTATTCAAAGATTGCGGGTGTAGCAGGGGGTAGTCTTGTTGAGCAAGAACAAGAAGAGAGTAGCAAAGGTCGTATTACGATAGGTTCGAAAGTTGGTGGCACGGAAATTAATTTATTGAATAATCAGTCAGTTGCACGTGTTCTCTCTGGTTTGGGTGATGGAGCTATTTCGGAAGGCTCGAACCATGCAGTTACTGGAAACCAACTTTACCTTACGAATAAGAAGGTCTCTGAATATTTAGGTGGTGGAGCAGGCTATGAAGATGGAGAATGGGTAGATCCTACTTTCACGATTAATGTGCTACAAGAAGATGGTTCTACAGAAGAGAAAGAATATAAGAATGTAGCGGATGCATTAAAAGATATTAGCAGCTCCTTCACGACGGTTGTAGAGACAAACCTAATTCAACAAGAAGAAAGTGAAGATGAAAGCGGTCGCATCCTGATAGGTTCGAAGGTTGGTGGTACGGAAGTTAATCTTACGAACAAAGACGGAGAAGGTCGTACGCTTTCTGGCTTGAAGGATGGAAAGCTTTCCGACAGTTCGACAGAAGCGGTTACTGGAAAGCAGCTTTATGAGGTTGATACTAAGCTAACTGAAAAAGTTTCTGATGTGAGCAAGAACGTAGCTGATCTTTCTACGAGTATGGATAAAGTTCAAGGCGATGTTACGAAAGTCCAAGGAGAAGTGTCAACGATTGCGAAGAATGCTTCAGCCCATTTAGGAGGCGGAGCAGATATTCTTAGTGGTGAAGCTCCAACTTATAAGATTCAAGGTTCAAATCATCATGATGTCGGTTCAGCATTTGTTGGTGTTGATGGTTCGATTACAGATCTTTATTCAAAGATTGCGGGTGTAGCAGGGGGTAGTCTTGTTGAGCAAGAACAAGAAGAGAGTAGCAAAGGTCGTATTACGATAGGTTCGAAAGTTGGTGGCACGGAAATTAATTTATTGAATAATCAGTCAGTTGCACGTGTTCTCTCTGGTTTGGGTGATGGAGCTATTTCGGAAGGCTCGAACCATGCAGTTACTGGAAACCAACTTTACCTTACGAATAAGAAGGTCTCTGAATATTTAGGTGGTGGAGCAGGCTATGAAGATGGAGAATGGGTAGATCCTACTTTCACGATTAATGTGCTACAAGAAGATGGTTCTACAGAAGAGAAAGAATATAAGAATGTAGCGGATGCATTAAAAGATATTAGCAGCTCCTTCACGACGGTTGTAGAGACAAACCTAATTCAACAAGAAGAAAGTGAAGATGAAAGCGGTCGCATCCTGATAGGTTCGAAGGTTGGTGGTACGGAAGTTAATCTTACGAACAAAGACGGAGAAGGTCGTACGCTTTCTGGCTTGAAGGATGGAAAGCTTTCCGACAGTTCGACAGAAGCGGTTACTGGAAAGCAGCTTTATGAGGTTGATACTAAGCTAACTGAAAAAGTTTCTGATGTGAGCAAGAACGTAGCTGATCTTTCTACGAGTATGGATAAAGTTCAAGGCGATGTTACGAAAGTCCAAGGAGAAGTGTCAACGATTGCGAAGAATGCTTCAGCCCATTTAGGAGGCGGAGCAGATATTCTTAGTGGTGAAGCTCCAACTTATAAGATTCAAGGTTCAAATCATCATGATGTCGGTTCAGCATTTGTTGGTGTTGATGGTTCGATTACAGATCTTTATTCAAAGATTGCGGGTGTAGCAGGGGGTAGTCTTGTTGAGCAAGAACAAGAAGAGAGTAGCAAAGGTCGTATTACGATAGGTTCGAAAGTTGGTGGTACGGAAGTTAATTTTACGAACAAAGATGGAGAAGGTCGTACGCTTTCTGGCTTGAAGGATGGAAAGCTTTCCGACAGTTCGACAGAAGCGGTTACTGGAAAGCAGCTTTATGAGGTTGATACCAAGCTTACTGAGACCACGCAAAATGTTACGAAAGTCCAAGGAGAAGTGTCAACGATTGCGAGGAATGCTTCAGCCTATTTAGGAGGCGGAGCAGATATTCTTGGTGGAGAAGCGCCGACTTATAAAGTCCAGGGCAATGATTACAATAATGTAGGATTAGCATTTGCAGGCGTTGATGATAGTCTTTCAGATATTTATAAAGAACTTTCGGGTGTTGGAAGTAAGAGCCTTGTACAACAAGAAGAAGGGGAGAGTGGTCGTATCACGATAGGTGCGAAGACGGGTGGCACGGAAATTAATTTATTGAATAATCAGTCAGTTGCACGTGTTCTTTCTGGTTTAGGTGATGGAGCTATTTCGGAAGGCTCGAACCATGCAGTTACTGGAAACCAACTTTACCTTACGAATAAGAAGGTCTCTGAATATTTAGGTGGTGGAGCAGGCTATGAAGATGGAGAATGGGTAGATCCTACTTTCACGATTAATGTGCTACAAGAAGATGGTTCTACAGAAGAGAAAGAATATAAGAATGTAGCGGATGCATTAAAAGATATTAGCAGCTCCTTCACGACGGTTGTAGAGACAAACCTAATTCAACAAGAAGAAAGTGAAGATGAAAGCGGTCGCATCCTGATAGGTTCGAAGGTTGGTGGTACGGAAGTTAATCTTACGAACAAAGACGGAGAAGGTCGTACGCTTTCTGGCTTGAAGGATGGAAAGCTTTCCGACAGTTCGACAGAAGCGGTTACTGGAAAGCAGCTTTATGAGGTTGATACTAAGCTAACTGAAAAAGTTTCTGATGTGAGCAAGAACGTAGCTGATCTTTCCACGAGTATGGATAAAGTTCAAGGCGATGTTACGAAAGTCCAAGGAGAAGTGTCAACGATTGCGAAGAATGCTTCAGCCTATTTAGGAGGTGGAGCAGATATTCTTAGTGGTGAAGCTCCAACTTATAAGATTCAAGGTTCAAATCATCATGATGTCGGTTCAGCATTTGTTGGTGTTGATAGTTCGATTACAGATCTTTATTCAAAGATTGTGGGTGTAGCAGGGGGTAGTCTTGTTGAGCAAGAACAAGAAGAGAGTAGCAAAGGTCGTATTACGATAGGTTCGAAGGTTGGTGGTACGGAAGTTAATTTTACGAACAAAGATGGAGAAGGTCGTACGCTTTCTGGCTTGAAGGATGGAAAGCTTTCCGACAGTTCGACAGAAGCGGTTACTGGAAAGCAGCTTTATGAGGTTGACACCAAGCTAACTGAAAAAGTTTCTGATGTGAGCAAGAACGTAGCTGATCTTTCTACGAGTATGGATAAAGTTCAAGGAGATGTTACAACGATTGCGAAGAATGCCTCATCCTATTTAGGAGGTGGATCGGATATTCTTGGAGGTATAGCACCAAGTTATAAAGTCCAGGGTAGTGATTACAGTAATGTAGGAGAAGCATTTGCAGGTGTTGATGGTAGCCTTTCAGATATTTATAAAGAACTTTCGGGTGTTGGAAGTAAGAGCCTTGTACAACAAGAAGAAGGGGAGAGTGGTCGTATCACGATAGGTGCGAAGACGGGTGGCACGGAAATTAATTTATTGAATAATCAGTCAGTTGCACGTGTTCTCTCTGGTTTGGGTGATGGAGCTATTTCGGAAGGCTCGAACCATGCAGTTACTGGAAACCAACTTTACCTTACGAATAAGAAGGTCTCTGAATATTTAGGTGGTGGAGCAGGCTATGAAGATGGAGAATGGGTAGATCCTACTTTCACGATTAATGTGCTACAAGAAGATGGTTCTACAGAAGAGAAAGAATATAAGAATGTAGCGGATGCATTAAAAGATATTAGCAGCTCCTTCACGACGGTTGTAGAGACAAACCTAATTCAACAAGAAGAAAGTGAAGATGAAAGCGGTCGCATCCTGATAGGTTCGAAGGTTGGTGGTACGGAAGTTAATCTTACGAACAAAGACGGAGAAGGTCGTACGCTTTCTGGCTTGAAGGATGGAAAGCTTTCCGACAGTTCGACAGAAGCGGTTACTGGAAAGCAGCTTTATGAGGTTGATACTAAGCTAACTGAAAAAGTTTCTGATGTGAGCAAGAACGTAGCTGATCTTTCTACGAGTATGGATAAAGTTCAAGGCGATGTTACGAAAGTCCAAGGAGAAGTGTCAACGATTGCGAAGAATGCTTCAGCCTATTTAGGAGGTGGAGCAGATATTCTTAGTGGTGAAGCTCCAACTTATAAGATTCAAGGTTCAAATCATCATGATGTCGGTTCAGCATTTGTTGGTGTTGATAGTTCGATTACAGATCTTTATTCAAAGATTGTGGGTGTAGCAGGGGGTAGTCTTGTTGAGCAAGAACAAGAAGAGAGTAGCAAAGGTCGTATTACGATAGGTTCGAAGGTTGGTGGTACGGAAGTTAATTTTACGAACAAAGATGGAGAAGGTCGTACGCTTTCTGGCTTGAAGGATGGAAAGCTTTCCGACAGTTCGACAGAAGCGGTTACTGGAAAGCAGCTTTATGAGGTTGACACCAAGCTAACTGAAAAAGTTTCTGATGTGAGCAAGAACGTAGCTGATCTTTCTACGAGTATGGATAAAGTTCAAGGAGATGTTACAACGATTGCGAAGAATGCCTCATCCTATTTAGGAGGTGGATCGGATATTCTTGGAGGTATAGCACCAAGTTATAAAGTCCAGGGTAGTGATTACAGTAATGTAGGAGAAGCATTTGCAGGTGTTGATGGTAGCCTTTCAGATATTTATAAAGAACTTTCGGGTGTTGGAAGTAAGAGCCTTGTACAACAAGAAGAAGGGGAGAGTGGTCGTATCACGATAGGTGCGAAGACGGGTGGCACGAAAGTTGATCTTACGAACAAAGACGGCAAAGGTCGTACGCTTTCTGGCTTAACGGATGGAAAGCTTTCAGACAGTTCGACAGAAGCGGTTACTGGAAAGCAGCTTTACGAGGTTGACACCAAGCTAACTGAAAAAGTTTCTGATGTGAGCAAGAACGTAGCTAATCTTTCTACGAGTATGGATAAAGTTCAAGGAGATGTTACAACGATTGCGAAGAATGCCTCATCTTATTTAGGGGGTGGATCGGATATTCTTGGTGGAGAAGCGCCGACTTATAAAGTCCAGGGCAATGATTACAATAATGTAGGATTAGCATTTGCAGGCGTTGATGATAGTCTTTCAGATATTTATAAGGAACTTTCGGGTGTTGGAAGTAAGAGCCTTGTACAACAAGAAGAAGGGGAGAGCGGTCGTATCACGATAGGTGCGAAGACGGGTGGCACGAAAGTTGATCTTACGAACAAAGACGGCAAAGGTCGTACGCTTTCTGGCTTAACGGATGGAAAGCTTTCAGACAGTTCGACAGAAGCGGTTACTGGAAAGCAGCTTTATGAGGTTGACACCAAGCTAACTGAAAAAGTTTCTGATGTGAGCAAGAACGTAGCTAATCTTTCTACGAGTATGGATAAAGTTCAAGGAGATGTTACAACGATTGCGAAGAATGCCTCATCCTATTTAGGAGGTGGATCGGATATTCTTGGAGGTATAGCACCAAGTTATAAAGTCCAGGGTAGTGATTACAGTAATGTAGGAGAAGCATTTGCAGGTGTTGATGGTAGTCTTTCAGATATTTATAAGGAACTTTCGGGTGTTGGAAGTAAGAGCCTTGTACAACAAGAAGAAGGGGAGAGCGGTCGTATCACGATAGGTGCGAAGACGGGTGGCACGAAAGTTGATCTTACGAACAAAGACGGCAAAGGTCGTACGCTTTCTGGCTTAACGGATGGAAAGCTTTCAGACAGTTCGACAGAAGCGGTTACTGGAAAGCAGCTTTATGAGGTTGACACCAAGCTAACTGAAAAAGTTTCTGATGTGAGCAAGAACGTAGCTGATCTTTCTACGAGTATGGATAAAGTTCAAGGAGATGTTACAACGATTGCGAAGAATGCCTCATCCTATTTGGGAGGCGGATCGGATATTCTTGGAGGTATAGCACCAAGTTATAAAGTCCAGGGTAGTGATTACAGTAATGTAGGAGAAGCATTTGCAGGTGTTGATGGTAGTCTTTCAGATATTTATAAGGAACTTTCGGGTGTTGGAAGTAAGAGCCTTGTACAACAAGAAGAAGGGGAGAGCGGTCGTATCACGATAGGTGCGAAGACGGGTGGCACGAAAGTTGATCTTACGAACAAAGACGGCAAAGGTCGTACGCTTTCTGGCTTAACGGATGGAAAGCTTTCAGACAGTTCGACAGAAGCGGTTACTGGAAAGCAGCTTTATGAGGTTGACACCAAGCTAACTGAAAAAGTTTCTGATGTGAGCAAGAACGTAGCTGATCTTTCTACGAGTATGGATAAAGTTCAAGGAGATGTTACAACGATTGCGAAGAATGCCTCATCTTATTTAGGGGGTGGATCGGATATTCTTGGTGGAGAAGCGCCGACTTATAAAGTCCAGGGCAATGATTACAATAATGTAGGATTAGCATTTGCAGGCGTTGATGATAGTCTTTCAGATATTTATAAGGAACTTTCGGGTGTTGGAAGTAAGAGCCTTGTACAACAAGAAGAAGGGGAGAGCGGTCGTATCACGATAGGTGCGAAGACGGGTGGCACGAAAGTTGATCTTACGAACAAAGACGGCAAAGGTCGTACGCTTTCTGGCTTAACGGATGGAAAGCTTTCAGACAGTTCGACAGAAGCGGTTACTGGAAAGCAGCTTTATGAGGTTGACACCAAGCTAACTGAAAAAGTTTCTGATGTGAGCAAGAACGTAGCTGATCTTTCTACGAGTATGGATAAAGTTCAAGGAGATGTTACAACGATTGCGAAGAATGCCTCATCCTATTTGGGAGGCGGATCGGATATTCTTGGAGGTATAGCACCAAGTTATAAAGTCCAGGGTAGTGATTACAGTAATGTAGGAGAAGCATTTGCAGGTGTTGATGGTAGTCTTTCAGATATTTATAAGGAACTTTCGGGTGTTGGAAGTAAGAGCCTTGTACAACAAGAAGAAGGGGAGAGCGGTCGTATCACGATAGGTGCGAAGACGGGTGGCACGAAAGTTGATCTTACGAACAAAGACGGCAAAGGTCGTACGCTTTCTGGCTTAACGGATGGAAAGCTTTCAGACAGTTCGACAGAAGCGGTTACTGGAAAGCAGCTTTATGAGGTTGACACCAAGCTAACTGAAAAAGTTTCTGATGTGAGCAAGAACGTAGCTGATCTTTCTACGAGTATGGATAAAGTTCAAGGAGATGTTACAACGATTGCGAAGAATGCCTCATCCTATTTGGGAGGTGGATCGGATATTCTTGGAGGTATAGCACCAAGTTATAAAGTCCAGGGTAGTGATTACAGTAATGTAGGAGAAGCATTTGCAGGTGTTGATGGTAGTCTTTCAGATATTTATAAGGAACTTTCGGGTGTTGGAAGTAAGAGCCTTGTACAACAAGAAGAAGGGGAGAGCGGTCGTATCACGATAGGTGCGAAGACGGGTGGCACGAAAGTTGATCTTACGAACAAAGACGGCAAAGGTCGTACGCTTTCTGGCTTAACGGATGGAAAGCTTTCAGACAGTTCGACAGAAGCGGTTACTGGAAAGCAGCTTTATGAGGTTGACACCAAGCTAACTGAAAAAGTTTCTGATGTGAGCAAGAACGTAGCTGATCTTTCTACGAGTATGGATAAAGTTCAAGGAGATGTTACAACGATTGCGAAGAATGCCTCATCCTATTTAGGAGGTGGATCGGATATTCTTGGAGGTATAGCACCAAGTTATAAAGTCCAGGGTAGTGATTACAGTAATGTAGGAGAAGCATTTGCAGGTGTTGATGATAGCCTTTCAGATATTTATAAAGAACTTTCGGGTGTTGGAAGTAAGAGCCTTGTACAACAAGAAGAAGGGGAGAGTGGTCGTATCACGATAGGTACGAAGACGGGTGGCACGAAAGTTGATCTTACGAACAAAGACGGCAAAGGTCGAACCCTTTCTGGCTTGAAAGATGGAAAGCTTTCAGGTCGTTCAACTGAAGCAGTTACCGGGAAGCAGCTTTACAAGGTTGACACCAAGCTAACTGAAACCACGCAAAAAGTTTCTGATGTGAGCAAGAACGTAGCTGATCTTTCTACGAGTATGGATAAAGTTCAAGGAGATGTTACAACGATTGCGAAGAATGCCTCATCCTATTTAGGAGGTGGATCGGATATTCTTGGAGGTATAGCACCAAGTTATAAAGTCCAGGGTAGTGATTACAGTAATGTAGGAGAAGCATTTGCAGGTGTTGATGATAGCCTTTCAGATATTTATAAAGAACTTTCGGGTGTTGGAAGTAAGAGCCTTGTACAACAAGAAGAAGGGGAGAGCGGTCGTATCACGATAGGTGCGAAGACGGGTGGCACGGAAATGAGTTTATTGAATAATCAGTCAGTTGCACGTGTTCTTTCTGGTTTAGGTGATGGTGCTATTTCGGAAGGCTCGAACCATGCAGTTACTGGAAACCAACTTTACCTTACGAATAAGAAGGTCTCTGAATATTTTGGTGGCGGAGCAGGCTATGAAGATGGGGAATGGGTAGATCCTACTTTCACGATTAATGTGCTACAAGAAGATGGCGCTACGGAAGAGAAAGAATATAAGAATGTAGCGGATGCATTAAAGGATATTAGCAGCTCCTTCACGACGGTTGTAGAGACAAACCTAATTCAACAAGAAGAAAGTGAAGATAAGAGTGGTCGTATCACGATAGGCTCGAAGACGGGTGGATCGGAAGTTAATCTTACAAACAAAGACGGAGAAGGTCGTACGCTTTCTGGCTTGAAGGATGGAAAGCTTTCTGACAGTTCGACAGAAGCAGTTACAGGCAAACAGCTTTATGAAGTTGACACCAAGCTAACTGAAACCACGCAAAAAGTTTCTGATGTGAGCAAGAACGTAGCTGATCTTTCTACGAGTATGGATAAAGTTCAAGGAGATGTTACAACGATTGTGAAGAATGCCTCATCCTATTTGGGAGGCGGATCGGATATTCTTGGAGGTATAGCGCCAAGTTATAAAGTCCAGGGTAGTGATTATAGTAATGTAGGTGAGGCCTTTGCTGGCGTTGACACAACATTGACAGAGATCCGTCAAGAAATGACTGAAAGTACTGAAAATGTTGCACAAAATAGCTTATTGTGGAGTGATAGTGAGCAGGCTTTTGTTGCACGTCATGGTAAAAAAGGACAAGAAAAAAATAGTAAACTTAAGTTTCTTCTTGATGGAGATATAGCAGAGGATTCGACTGAAGCGATCACAGGAGCACAGCTTTATAAAACAAACAAACGATTTGATGAAGCAAACATGCAACTTTCTGAATATTTAGGAGGTGGAGCTGGATATAAAGATGGTGTATGGACTGCTCCTACGTTTAATATTGTTCAATTTAATTTTGGTGGTAAAGCTAATGGACCGGAATACAAAGAGTATAATAGTGTAGCTGGTGCTTTTGATGGTGTTAATCAAAGTCTGAAAGATTTGAATAATCGTTTAGGTGATGTCGAAAATCAGACAGAACAGGCAAAAAATGATACGATAAAATGGGATGAGAATAAAGGTGCTTATGACGCAAGCCGTAAAAATAAAGATGGAAAAATGGAAAGCACAACAATTACTGGTGTGAAAGATGGTGATGTAAGCGAAGGCTCTACTGAAGCAGTTACCGGGAATCAGCTTTGGAATACGAATCAAAAAGTTGATAAACTTGAAAATGAATTTAATGATTTTAAGAATGAAACTGGTCAGAAGGCAGAGGGAGCAGTTCAATATGATAAAGATAAGGATGGGAAGAAAACCAATAAAATTACGTTAGCAGGAGGCGATGCCAGTGCACCTGTTGTGATCGATAATGTTGGTGATGGTAAAGTTGAGAAAGGTTCGAAAGAAGCTATTAATGGAGGTCAATTGTATGAGAAGATGGCACTTGTTCTCGATGATTCAAAGAAGTATACAGACGAAAAGGTACAGGAAGCTAAAGATTACACTGATAAGAAGTTTGAGAGCCTGAATTATAATATTGAGGGCGTAAAAAAGGAAGCAAGACAAGCAGCAGCTATTGGTCTAGCAGCAGCTAATCTTCGTTATAATGAAATGCCTGGAAAACTAAGCATTGCGGTTAGTAGCGGTTTATGGAGAAACCAATCTGCCTTTGCTTTTGGTGCTGGCTATACATCTGAAAACGGTAATATACGCTCTAATATTTCTATAACAAATTCAGGCACAAATTGGGGTATAGGTGGAGGTATACAATTTACACTTAATTAACCCCCTAAATAACAGCTAATTTTAAACAAAGAACTTTCGCTTTATAATCAAAAGCGGAAGTTTTTTTTGGCAAAAAAATGTCCAAATACTTAAAAAAAACATAAAATCCAAAAAAATACTTGAGATCTCACCATTTATGCTCTATAAGACACGCAATGGCAATAACAATAGACACAATAAGACCAACTGTTAATTTCTATAACTATAATTAAAATACACTTTACTATTAAACCAAAAACAAACCAACCTCTTAAAAATAAACTCTATAAAACCACAATACAAACTACTAAAACAAAATTATGTCTTTTTAATGTCAATCACTCTAACCAAAAAATCTTTATAAAATGCACCAAACCCTAAACAAAAAAACTACAATCTCATTAATTGAAGAATTCTTAAAATGACTACTACCTCATCTCATGTTCTTCAATAACCCCTAAATGTGTCTTTTTGATGTCAAAAAAACATTTTTTATTATTGGAGGATTTCTTATGAAAAAATCATATCTTATCTTAAAAAGCGGTGATTTAAGGGGATATTCTTTTTCTCGTCGTTCACCTTTGTTGAAAGCTGCTTCATTAGGAATAGCTATGGCAGCGCTCCTATCGAGTGTTGCGCCTGTCGTTGCATCTAATTTTTCTCCAACAGAGCAGCAAACAACGATACAAAGTTCACAGAGTCTTAAGGGCACAGGTGTGATTTCCTTAAAAGCTCCTGAGAAAGCTTCAAAAAAATCTCGTGATTCTGTTTTTGCGAGTAATCGTTACTGTGGTATCGACAATATCGTTGTTTCTAATTCCTCTGATTCAAAGAAGATAATCAGTGAGGAAAGTTATGTAAATCTTCTTACACATCACAAATTTGATAATTGGTGCTCTCGTGGTTTTGGAGTTCAACAAGCCACTTGGACTGTTGATGGTAAAAATACAGTTCTTGATGTGTATGAGACACGTGTTTTGAGTAATAGGTCGACAGGGGCATTGCTTCCGGAAAGTTCGGAAATTAGTATCGGTAGTGGGGCTAAGGTAATGACTCATTCTATCGCTATAGGTTTTGATGCTCGTGCCGATGCAAGTAAATCGGTTGCTTTAGGTTCTCAATCTGTGGCTGGTGGAATCCTTCGTGCACCAGGTTATGATGCTTGGAAAGATGGTATGTCGGCTAAGACTGATTATATATGGAGATTTACTCTCGGGATAGTCTCTATTGCTGATCCTGCTAATGGAAGCTCACGACTACTTACCGGAGTAGCAGCTGGGATAAAGGATACTGATGCTGTGAATGTTGCTCAGCTGCAGGCTTTAAGACAATGGACAGCAAAGATTGCAAATGATGTTTCTGCCTCTTTAGGGGGCGGAGCGGACATTCTTGATGGGAAAGCTCCAACTTATAAGATTCAAGGTTCAAATCATCGTGATGTAGGATCGGCATTTAAGGGTGTTGATGGCTCGATTAGTGATCTTTATTCAAAGATTGCGAATGTAGCAGGGGATAACTTTGTTGAGCAAGAAGAAGGGGAGAGCGGTCGTATCACGATAGGCTCGAAAGTTGGTGGAACAGCAATAGATCTTACGAATAAAGAAGGCCAAGGTCGGAGGCTTTCTGGTTTGGCGGATGGAAAGCTTTCGGATAGTTCGACAGAAGCGGTTACAGGGAAACAGCTTTATGATGTTGATACCAAGCTCACTAAAACCACACAAGATGTTACAAAAGTCCGAGGTGATATTACGAAAATCCAAGGGGATGTTACGAAAGTTCAGGGGGATGTTACAAAAGTCCAAGGAGAAGTCGCAACGATTGCGAAGAATACCTCTGCCTATTTAGGAGGTGGAGCGGACATTCTTGGTGGGAAAGCTCCAACTTATAAGATTCAAGGTTCAAATCATCATGATGTCGGTTCAGCATTTGTTGGTGTTGATGGTTTGATTACAGATCTTTATTCAAAGATTGCGGGTGTAGCAGGGGGTAGTCTTGTTGAGCAAGAACAAGAAGAGAGTAGCAAAGGTCGTATTACGATAGGTTCGAAAGTTGGTGGTACGGAAATTAATTTATTGAATAATCAGTCAGTTGCACGTGTCCTTTCTGGTTTAGGTGATGGTGCTATTTCGGAAGGCTCGAACCATGCAGTTACTGGAAACCAACTTTACCTTACGAATAAGAAGGTCTCTGAATATTTAGGTGGCGGAGCAGGCTATGAAGATGGAGAATGGGTAGATCCTACTTTCACGATTAATGTGCTACAAGAAGATGGTTCTACAGAAGAGAAAGAATATAAGAATGTAGCGGATGCATTAAAAGATATTAGCAGCTCCTTCACGACGGTTGTAGAGACAAACCTAATTCAACAAGAAGAAAGTGAAGATGAAAGCGGTCGCATCCTGATAGGTTCGAAGGTTGGTGGTACGGAAGTTAATCTTACGAACAAAGACGGAGAAGGTCGTACGCTTTCTGGCTTGAAGGATGGAGAACTTTCAGACAGTTCGACAGAAGCGGTTACAGGCAAACAGCTTTATGATGTTGATACCAAGCTCACTAAGACCACACAAGATGTTACAAAAGTCCAAGGTGATATTACAAAAATCCAAGGGGATGTTACGAAAGTTCAGGGGGATGTTACGAAAGTTCAGGGGGATGTTACAAAAGTCCAAGGAGAAGTCGCAACGATTGCGAAGAATACCTCTGCCTATTTAGGAGGTGGAGCGGACATTCTTGGTGGGAAAGCTCCAACTTATAAGATTCAAGGTTCAAATCATCGTGATGTCGGTTCAGCATTTGTTGGTGTTGATGGTTTGATTACAGATCTTTATTCAAAGATTGCGGGTGTAGCAGGGGGTAGTCTTGTTGAGCAAGAACAAGAAGAGAGTAGCAAAGGTCGTATTACGATAGGTTCGAAAGTTGGTGGTACGGAAATTAATTTATTGAATAATCAGTCAGTTGCACGTGTCCTTTCTGGTTTAGGTGATGGTGCTATTTCGGAAGGCTCGAACCAGGCAGTTACTGGAAACCAACTTTACCTTACGAATAAGAAGGTCTCTGAATATTTAGGTGGTGGAGCAGGCTATGAAGATGGAGAATGGGTAGATCCTACTTTCACGATTAATGTGCTACAAGAAGATGGTTCTACAGAAGAGAAAGAATATAAGAATGTAGCGGATGCATTAAAAGATATTAGCAGCTCCTTCACGACGGTTGTAGAGACAAACCTAATTCAACAAGAAGAAAGTGAAGATGAAAGCGGTCGCATCCTGATAGGTTCGAAGGTTGGTGGTACGGAAGTTAATCTTACGAACAAAGACGGAGAAGGTCGTACGCTTTCTGGCTTGAAGGATGGAAAGCTTTCAGACAGTTCGACAGAAGCGGTTACAGGCAAACAGCTTTATGATGTTGATACCAAGCTCACTAAGACCACACAAGATGTTACAAAAGTCCAAGGTGATATTACAAAAATCCAAGGGGATGTTACAAAAGTTCAAGGAAATGTCTCAACGATTGCGAAGAACGCTTCTGCCTATTTAGGAGGTGGAGCGGACATTCTTGGTGGAAAAGCTCCAACTTATAAGATTCAAGGTTCAAATCATCATGATGTCGGTTCAGCATTTGTTGGTGTTGATGGTTTGATTACAGATCTTTATTCAAAGATTGCGGGTGTAGCAGGGGGTAGTCTTGTTGAGCAAGAACAAGAAGAGAGTAGCAAAGGTCGTATTACGATAGGTTCGAAAGTTGGTGGTACGGAAATTAATTTATTGAATAATCAGTCAGTTGCACGTGTCCTTTCTGGTTTAGGTGATGGTGCTATTTCGGAAGGCTCGAACCAGGCAGTTACTGGAAACCAACTTTACCTTACGAATAAGAAGGTCTCTGAATATTTAGGTGGCGGAGCAGGCTATGAAGATGGAGAATGGGTAGATCCTACTTTCACGATTAATGTGCTACAAGAAGATGGTTCTACAGAAGAGAAAGAATATAAGAATGTAGCGGATGCATTAAAAGATATTAGCAGCTCCTTCACGACGGTTGTAGAGACAAACCTAATTCAACAAGAAGAAAGTGAAGATGAGAGTGGCCGCATTACGATAGGTGCGAAGACAGGTGGAACGGAAATTAATCTTACGAACCAAGATGGAGAAGGTCGGACGCTTTCTGGCTTGAAAGATGGAGAACTTTCAGAAAACTCGACAGAAGCAGTTACTGGAAAACAGCTTTATGAAGTTGATAGCAAGCTCACTAAGACCACGCAAAACGTAGCAAATTTATCTACGAGTATGGATAAAGTCCAAGGCGATGTTACGAAAATCCAAGGAGATGTCTCAACGATTGCAAACAATACATCAAAATATTTGGGAGGCGGATCGAATATTCTTGGTGGTGAAGCTCCAACATATAAAGTCCAGAATACAGAGCATCATGATGTAGGCTCAGCGTTTGCTGGTGTTGATGGTTCGATTACAGATATTTATTCAAAGATTGCGAGTGTAGCAGGGGGTAGTCTTGTTGAGCAAGAACAAGAAGAGAGTGGCAATGGTCGCATCCTGATAGGTTCGAAAGTTGGTGGCACGGCAATTGATCTTACGAACCAAGATGGAGAAGGTCGTACACTTTCTGGCTTGAAAGATGGAACGCTTTCCGACAGTTCGACTGAAGCAGTTACTGGAAAACAGCTTTATGAAGTTGATAACAAGCTTACTAAGACTACACAAGATGTTACAAAAGTCCAAGATGATGCCAAAAAGATTGCGAAGAATGCCTCATCCTATTTAGGAGGTGGAGCGGATATTCTTGGAGGCATAGCACCAAGTTATAAAGTCCAGGGTAATGATTACAGTAATGTGGGTGAAGCTTTTGCTGGCGTTGATAGTTCCCTTTCAGATATTTATAAGGAACTATCAGGATCTGGAAGTAAGAGCCTTGTTCAACAAGAAGAAGGAGAGAATGATCGTATTACAATAGGTGCGAAGACGGGTGGAACGGAAATTAGTTTATTGAATAATCAGTCAGTTGCACGTGTTCTTTCTGGTTTAGGTGATGGTGCTATTTCGGAAGGCTCGAATCAGGCTGTTACTGGGAACCAGCTTTATGAAACAAACACAAAACTTGCTGCATATTTAGGTGGAGGAGCGAGCTATGAAGATGGGCAATGGGCAGATCCTACCTTCACGATTAATGTGCTGCAAGAAGATGGTTCTACAGAAGAGAAAGAATATAAGAATGTAGCGGATGCATTAAAGGATATTAGCAGCTCCTTTACGACGGTTGTAGAGACAAACCTAATTCAACAAGAAGAAAGTGAAGATGAGAGTGGCCGCATTACGATAGGTGCGAATACAGGTGGAACGGAAATTAATCTTACGAACAAAGATGGAGAAGTTCGGACGCTTTCTGGCTTGAAAGATGGAGAGCTTTCTGACAGTTCGACTGAAGCAGTTACTGGAAAACAGCTTTATGAAGTTGATAGCAATCTGAAAGAGACAAAAGAAACAGTTTCTAATTTGAGCACGAGTATGGATAAAGTCCAAGGAGATGTCTCAACGATTGCAAATAATACGTCGAAATATTTAGGAGGCGGAGCGGATATTCTTGGAGGCATAGCACCAAGTTATAAAGTCCAGGGTAATGATTACAGTAATGTGGGTGAAGCTTTTGCTGGCGTTGATAGTTCCTTTTCAGATATTTATAAGGAACTATCAGGATCTGGAAGTAAGAGCCTTGTTCAAAAAGAGAAAAGTGAAGATGGGAGTGGTCGTATCACGATAGGTGCGAAGACGGGTGGTACGGAAATTAGTTTATTGAATAATCAGTCAGTTGCACGTGTTCTCTCTGGTTTGGGTGATGGAGCTATTTCGGAAGGCTCGAACCAGGCAGTTACTGGAAACCAACTTTACCTTACGAATAAGAAGGTCTCTGAATATTTAGGTGGCGGAGCGGGCTATGAAGATGGAAAATGGGTAGATCCTACTTTCACGATTAATGTGCTACAAGAAGATGGTTCTACAGAAAAGAAAGAATATAAGAATGTAGCGGATGCTTTAGAGAATATTAGCAGCTCCTTCACAACAGCTTTAGAGACTAATCTTATACAACAAGAAAAAAGTGAAGATGAGAGTGGCCGCATTACGATAGGTGCGAAGACAGGTGGAACGGAAATTAATCTTACGAACCAAGATGGAGAAGGTCGGACGCTTTCTGGCTTGAAAGATGGAACGCTTTCAGCGAGCTCGACTGAAGCGATCACAGGAGCACAGCTTTATAAAACAAACACACGATTTGATGAAGCAAACATGCAACTTGCTAAATATTTAGGTGGGGGAGCTGAATATAAAGATGGTGTATGGACTGGTCCCACGTTTAATATTGTTCAATTCAATTTTGGTGGTAAAGGTGGTGGACCGGAAGACAAAGAGTATAAGAGTGTAGCTAGTGCTTTTGATGGTGTTAATGAAGGTCTGAAAAATTTGAATAATCGTTTAGATGATGTCAAAAATCAGGTAGAACAGACAAAAGATGATACGATAAAATGGGATGAGAATAAAGGTGCTTATGATGCAAGCCGTAAAAATAAAGATGGAAAAATGGAAAGCACAACAATTACTGGTGTGAAAGATGGTGATGTAAGCGAAGGCTCTACTGAAGCAGTTAATGGTGGACAACTTTGGGATACGAATCAAAGAGTCGATAAACTTGAAAATGAATTTGACAAGTTCCAGAATGAAACTAATCAGAAGGCAGAGGGAGCAGTTCAATATGATAAAGATAAGGATGGGAAGAAAACCAATAAAGTTACGTTAGTAGGAGGCGATGCCAGTGCACCTGTTGTGATTGATAATGTTGGTGATGGTAAAGTTGAGAAAGATTCGAAAGAAGCTATTAATGGAGGTCAATTGTATGAGAAAATGGCAATTGTTCTCGATGATTCAAAGAAGTATACAGACGAGAAGGTACAGGAAGCTAAAGATTACACTGACATGAAGTTTGAGAGCCTGAATTATAATATTGAGGGCGTAAAAAAGGAAGCAAGACAAGCAGCAGCTATTGGTCTAGCAGCAGCTAATTTGCGTTATGAAGATGCTCCTGGTGCATTAAGTGTTGCATTTAGTAGCGGTTCATGGCACAGCCAATCTGCAATTGCGTTCGGTGCTGGCTATACATCTGAAAGTGGAGATATTCGCTCTAATTTCTCTGTAACAACTGCGGGTGGTCATTGGGGTATAGGCGCAGGTATAAGTGTAAGACTGAAGTAATGATGAGATAAATAATAATGATAAAACGTTCGAGTGTTTTTGTAAGTATTTTTTTCCCCTTTGCCTTATTAGGCAAAGGGGAAAGCTTTGCTCATGAAAAAAATAATACATATACAGTGCAGCCACCTCAATTGTCTGTTCCGTCAGGAAAACCTGGAGAAATACGACGACTCATTATGCAGTTTTATAATTGGACCTTAATTTGTGATGAAAACACAATCTTGAACCAAGGTGTATGTAATGTAACGCAAACGGTCCATGATGAAGAAGATAATACAGTTTTTAGTTGGTCTCTTGTTTCTACAAAAAATGGTCAACCAGCTATACTCTTCCGTACATTGCCAAATGCTGATACGACTGTCCCTATAAAAATATTTATGGAAGGTATTAAAGAACCTAGTTTGGTTCGTTATACGCAGTGTGATGAAACAGTCTGTTTAGCACAGTCAGGTTTGAGTCCTATCTTAAGTGATCAAATAGAAAAAAAGAAGAGTGTACGTATTTCTTATAACCTTAAAGAAGGAAAAACACTCTCTTTTATTTTACCATTTAATGGGTTGAGTGAAGCACTATTTTCTTTACAACGATAAGAGATGTAATAAGCTGAAGAAAAAAGAGATTTTTATTTTAGCTAAGTAGTCATTATTTTTTTTGAATTGAAATAATAAAATAAAAAAACTGATCAGCTATATTTACTTTTAAGTATATATAATATCAAGAACAATTGTATTTTATTTTTATAGATAAGTTTAATAGATTTTAGAAAAAGAGTATATTTTTGTATATCAATTTTACATGATAAACACTCTTAAGAAGAAAGTGTGTATTTTCGTAGGAATGATTAAATAATCGTTTTGTGTTGTGGTAGATAAAGTTAACTTTATTTTATTATGAAGCAACAGCAACCACGCAAGAAATGGTGGAGATCAATATTCTTATTCAACTGGATAGAGTGCATAAATTGTATGATTAAATAGTTGCAGTTGTAACATCAAAAATTTTTCTCATTTAAAATCTTTATCTTTTATGTGGCAATTGGTTTGCAAACCAGTAATTGTCGTTTTCTTATCGCGCGACTTGTTCATTGATTTTAAGGTTAGAAAAAAGATGATTTTTTATTATAAAAACAATAAATTATGTGACTGAAGGGTTAAAAGTTTGTCGTTTAAAATTGAAGAAAAGACTCATTAAATGTTATCGTTTAGTTGCAGTGGATACATGCTGTTTTATTGAGCGTATTTTAGATGAAACTGGTCTTGAATTAAAGATTGTTGAGAAGAAACAGATTGGGTATTTTTATTTATTTGAGTTGTTATGCTCATTCAATTTTTTAATTTTTAGAAAAAAGATATGTGGTCAGATGGTTTCAGATCCTTGAAAAATTATGTGAGAATTTTTCAGATCCTTATAGATGAGACATTTTATTGCAAGGCTTAAAATTTTATCTTTTGGGAACTTCTGGAATAATAATGATTTTATTGAGTAGGGATCCATCTCAATTACAAAGAGTATGATCAGAGCCAAATTGAGGATTTTTTGATCAAGAGCTTAAGTAGCTACGATCCTTATGATAAAAAATTTATTGTTGTAGGATATAGAAAAATGGGTAACTACTTTTTGTATTGAAGACAAAAGGAAAAATGTAGTTTGAGCGAGTTGTGCTATTTTAGATGGTATTTAAATTTTATTCAGTGAGTGATTCAAGAGTCGCAGCTTATGAAGCAAAGTAAGAAATTTTACTACAACTGAATGTTGAATGATAGTGTTTGGGATATCATCATAAAAACAAGTGTTTTAAGTATTAAAAATTATCAGAATGTAGAAATAGTAAGTTTATGAAAAAAACAACATCAAAAGGTGGTAGAGGTGGTTCGGGATCACATGTGCTATATCAGCGTGTGAAAAAGAAAGCAGGAACGATTAAAGCATCATCACGGCGATGGTTAGAGAGGCATTTGAATGATCCTTATGTTCATCAATCAAAAGTGGATGGTTATCGTTCACGGTCCGCTTATAAACTTATTGAAATTGATGAGCGTTATAAGATCTTCAAAAAAGGCCAGAAAATCATTGATCTAGGAGCTGCTCCTGGGGGATGGTGTCAGGTTGCAGCCCGTAAAGTGGAATCAAGTGATCAAAAGCCTAGTGTTGTTGGTATTGATTATTTACCAATGGATCCACTACCGGGAGTTGTCATATTGGAGATGGATTTTTTACATGAAAATGCACCGCAGAAGTTGATGAATGCTTTAGGAGAACAGCCAGATATAGTGCTTTCTGATATGGCAGCACCAACAACGGGGCATCGTCAAACGGATCATTTAAGAACAGTATATTTATGTGAAGTGGCTGCGGATTTTGCTCTTTCCGTTCTTAAACCTGGAGGTCATTTTTTAGCAAAGGCTTTTCAGGGAGGAGCAGAGAATACTCTTCTCACTACATTAAAACAGAATTTTAAAACGGTTCATCATGTCAAACCTCCTGCAAGCCGAGCAGAATCAGTTGAACTTTATCTTTTAGCTCTTGAATTTAAGGGTATAACTGAAACACAAAAATAGCTTTTATATATAAAAAGCTAAAAGTTATTTGATTTGATTGATAACACAAAAACTTTTTTAATCAATTTATAGTAATTATTGTTTGTTTTTTGTACAGAATAAAAACCCATAAAATAAACAAATAAACGTATTTTTGTATAAATAGAAAAAGCGAATTCCTCAATGAGCATTTTATGAAATTTCTTGATCAGGCTAAAGTTTATATTCGTTCTGGTAATGGTGGAGCAGGAGCAGTATCATTCCGTCGTGAAAAGTTTATAGAATTTGGAGGTCCAGATGGAGGGAATGGCGGACGTGGCGGTGATGTATGGGCTCTTGTTGTCGATGGGCTCAATACACTGATTGATTATCGTTATCAGCAGCATTTTAGAGCAAAAACAGGAGGGCATGGTAAGGGGCGCAATATGACAGGCGTAAAGGGTGATGATGTCATTCTTAAAGTGCCAGTTGGAACACAGATTTTTGAAGAAGATAATAAAACATTGATTTGTGATTTGATAGAAGTTGGTCAACGTTATCGTCTGGCTAAAGGAGGCAATGGCGGTTTCGGTAATCTTCATTTTACAACTTCTACGAATCGAGCACCTCGGCATGCAAATCCAGGCTTGAGTGGAGAAGAACGTACACTTTGGCTACGTTTGAAATTAATTGCTGATGGGGGGCTTATTGGTTTGCCAAATGCTGGAAAATCAACTTTTTTGGCGGCAGTAACGGCCGCAAAGCCGAAAATTGCTAGTTATCCTTTTACTACTTTGCATCCTCATCTTGGTGTTGCATCTGTTGATGCTCGTGAATTTGTTTTGGCTGATATTCCTGGTTTGATAGAGGGAGCTCATGAAGGTGTGGGAATCGGTGACCGCTTTTTAGGGCATGTGGAACGTTGCCGTGTTTTACTTCATTTGGTTTCCGCTCAAGAAGAAGATGTGGCAAAAGCTTATCACACTATTCGCCATGAGCTCACGCTATATGGACATCATTTGAGTGATAAAACTGAAATTGTGGCTTTAAGCCAAATCGATACTCTGCCTATTGAAGAGCGTGTCGTCAAACAGGAAATGTTGCAAAAGGCATCTGGTAAATCGGTTATGATGGTTTCTGCGGTAAGTCATGAAGGCTTAGATCATGTATTGCGTGCTATTGCACATATCATTGAAAAAGAACGAACAAATAATGTTCGTGAAGCGTAAATAGGATTCATGACGGTGACCATTGGAATGCGAAAACTTTCACAATATAAGCGTATTGTGATTAAAGTTGGTTCTGCGCTTTTAGTGGATCCTCAAAAAGGTTTACGCGTTGAGTGGCTTAAAAGTTTAATTAATGATGCTGTTCAATTACGCCAAAAAGGTGTTGAGGTTTTATTTGTTTCTTCTGGTGCTATTGCTTTAGGGCGTACCTCACTTCATCTCTCTAAGGGTGTTTTAAAATTAGAAGAGAGTCAGGCGTGTGCTGCCTTAGGTCAGATTGAACTTGCTAAAGCTTATAGCGATGTATTGGCCCAACATGGATTGAGAACAGGTCAGATTTTGCTGACATTATCCGATACCGAAGAACGTCGCCGTTATCTTAATGCACGTGCTACTATTGATACACTTTTACGTTTTGGAGTCGTTCCTGTTATCAATGAAAATGATACCGTAGCGACAAGTGAAATTCGTTATGGCGATAATGATCGTTTAGCAGCACGTGTTGCAACGATGATAGGGTCGGATCTTTTAATCCTTTTATCTGATGTTGATGGTCTTTATACGTGTTCTCCTCATTTGAATCCAGATGCTGAATTTATTTCTTTTGTTTCATCAATTACACGTGATATTGAGAACATGGCAGGTGTTGCTGCTTCAGAGTTTTCACGGGGTGGAATGAAGACTAAACTTGAGGCAGGGAAAATAGCTACTGCTGCTGGAACAGCAATGGTTATTACTTTAGGAAAGCGTATGAATCCCCTTTTAGCAATTGACAAAGGAGAACGCAGTAGTTTTTTTGCTGCAAGTGAGAAGCCGGTAAATGCTTGGAAAAAATGGATTTCTGGTCATTTAGATCCATCGGGCATTTTGACTATTGATCAGGGGGCCATTAAAGCGCTTGAATCTGGAAAATCATTACTTGCTGCCGGAGTTGCTGCGGTTGAGGGAGTGTTTGATCGTGGCGATATGGTTGCAATTGTTGATAAAAATGGAATTGAGATTGCTCGTGGTCTTGTAAATTATGGGGCAGATGAAGCGAGAGTTATTATAGGCCGTAAGAGTGAAGAAATAGACTATATTCTTGGGAATGGAGTGCGTTCCGTTGTAGTGCATCGCAATGATATGGTTTTACGTTGCTTATCGGATTGAATATAAAAGTTCTTCTTTTTTTGTGAATGAGTGATGATATGACTTTAGCAGAACAGATGAGAGTTATGGGGCAGAAAGCACATGATGTTGCTTCAATACTTGCAAGTGCTTCTGCTGACCAAAGAAAAAGTGCTTTGGAAATGATTGCTCTAAATCTAGAATCTCGGTCGGTTGAAATTTTATGTGCTAATCGTCAAGATTTAGAAAATGCTGCTCGGAATAGTTTATCATCCGCGATGATGGATCGGCTGAAGTTGGATGAATCGCGTTTACATGCAATAATTGATAGTGTTCGTCAGATCGCTTGCTTGCCGGATCCTGTTGGAGAAGTGATTAGTGAATGGACGCGTCCAAATGGGCTTCATATCCGTCGTGTGCGAACACCACTTGGTGTCATCGGTATTATTTATGAAAGTCGGCCAAATGTTACGATTGATGCAAGTGCTTTGTGTTTAAAATCTGGAAATGCTGCAATTTTGCGTGGTGGTTCAGATAGTTTTCATTCTGCACTTGCGCTTCATTCGGCATTAGTAAAAGGGCTGGAACAAGCAGGCTTGCCTAAGAGCGCTATTCAAATAGTGAAAACAAAAGATCGTGATGCTGTTGGAGAAATGCTTAAGGGTTTAGATGGCGCAATTGATGTTATTATACCCCGTGGTGGGAAAAATCTGGTAGCACGTATTCAATCTGATGCGCGTGTTCCTATTTTTGCACATTTAGAAGGCCTTTGTCATATTTATATTGATAAGTCAGCGGATTTAGATATGGCACGTGAAATTGTATTAAATGCAAAATTACGGCGTACAGGTATATGTGGAGCTGTTGAGACAGTTTTGATTGACCGTCAGGCATTAAAAAAGTTTCTTCCTGTTCTCATTGCTTTACAGGAGAAGGGATGTGAAGTTCGTGTGACAGAAGATATCATCTCGCTTATGCAAGGAGCTAGATTAGCCTGTGAAGAAGATTGGTCTTGTGAATATCTTGATGCAATTTTATCTGCTAAAACGGTTGATGGTATTGAGGGAGCCATTGCACACATTCAGCGTTATTCGTCAGGACATACTGAATCAATTATTAGTGAGGATATGGGAGTGGTTAAAATGTTTTTTGATCGTTTAGATTCAGCCATTTTGCTTCATAATGCATCAACACAATTTGCTGATGGAGGGGAATTTGGTTTTGGAGCAGAAATTGGTATTGCAACAGGGAAAATGCATGCACGTGGACCGATAGGGGTTGAACAGTTGACATCATTTCAATATCACATTAGTGGAAATGGGCAGGTTAGGCCTTGAAACAACTTTTTTTTCCATGGGAAAATCGTATACCACATGTTGAAAAGTCCAATGTTGTTGGCCTTTTTGGTGGATCATTTAATCCACCACATGCGGGTCATCTTCTTGTTGCAAAAACTGCAATTTTGCGTTTGCGTCTTAATCAATTATGGTGGATGATAACTCCAGGAAATCCTTTAAAAGATTGTATACAATTGCCATCTTTGCATAAGAGAATGCAGTTAAGCTCGGAATTTCTTAATCATCCCAAAATTCGCGTAACAGGTTTTGAAAAGACTATAGGAAGTAAAATATCAGTTGATACGATTTCTTATATCCTTAAACGTTATAGGAGAGTGCATTTTGTGTGGGTTATGGGAGCAGATAATTTAGCAACGTTTCATTATTGGCATAGGTGGCGGGATATTATGTCTATGATTCCTGTTGCAATCATTGATCGCCCTTTAGCACGGATGTCAACACTTTCTTCTCCTATGGCTAGAACTTATTGTTATTCTCGTGTGGATGAGAGAGCAAGTACGCTATTGCCTTTTATGGCACCACCTGCTTGGATTTATTTACATGGGCCTTTATCTTTTCAATCTTCAACAAAGCTGCGTTTAGAAGGAAATGATTCTTCTTGAAGATTTTATAGGATTCTGCAACTATTTTAGAGTATTCTTCTTTTACTCTTAACTCTTATGTTTTAATAATAATAAGAAAGGATATTAGTCTGGAAAAATTTGTACAAAAACGTTGTAATATTATTGCTTCTTCAGCAGAAGAAAAATGCTTGTCAGTTACGAATGGTCTTAAAATTATTCTGAGTAGTTTAGAAGATATAAAAGCAGAAGATATTATTTCTATTGATCTACGGGGAAGGTCTTCTTTAGCTGATTATATGGTTATTGCTTCTGGGTGTTCTCAGCGTCATGTTTTGGCTATCACTGATCGTCTTTTATCTGTTTGGAAAGGAAGTGGATATGGTAACGCGAGGGTAGAGGGAATGGCTGGAGGGGATTGGGTACTAATTGATGCAAGCGATATCATTATTCACCTTTTTCGTCCGGAAATTCGCACTTTTTATAATTTAGAAAAAATATGGCTTGATTCAGGTTTGGAGAATATTGAATCAATTCTTGTTGGAGACAACTGATATGCAAGTTTCTATTTTTGCTGTTGGTCGTATGAAACAAGGTGCTGAACAGATATTAGTTCACCGTTATTTAGATCGTTTTTCTAAAAGTGCTGGGGCTATAGGTTTTCAGTTTGGAAAAATGCAAGAAATATCAGAAAGTCGTGCTCAGACGCCCTGTCAACGTATGAAAGAAGAAGGAAAAAAACTTTTTGAGTATTTACCTGAAAAATGCCGATTAATTGTATTGGATGAGCGTGGAAAGTCAATATCATCATCTATTTTTGCTGAGAAATTAGTATTTTATCGTGATGAGGGTGTTCGTGATTTAATACTTGCTTTAGGAGGACCTGATGGGCATAGTGAACAAGTTAGAAACCACGCTGATTTTATTTTATCTTTTGGGTTTATGACCTGGCCGCATCAGATCGCACGTATATTACTTACAGAACAGCTGTATAGAGCCATAACAATTATTGGTCATCACCCTTATCATCGTTTTTAAATTTTATTTTATACCTATTCATGCACTTGTTAACATTGTTTTAGGTGACAGCATTTAAAGCATTGTTAGTTTATATAATTGAGTTTGATGGTTGGATAAATGAAGAGGTTTCTTCATGAAAAGATAAAGATGCAATATTTATGCAAGAAGTGCATGATATTGCTGTTGCTGATATTAAGTACGGATATTCAGACATCTATTTCATATGCTGAAGATATGGACAGTCGCGAAGTAGTACAAAAAACATTAATGGACATTCGCAATAATATCTCTGTATCGCGTAAACATATTGCTTCATTGATACAACAAGTTGACCTTTTGAAAAAAGATCAACGTGCTTTGACTGATGAACTCATAAAAGTTGCTAAAGTAGAGCGTAATTTAGCAAATGATATTATTGAAAGGGAGGAAAAGCTTAAGCAACTTTTAGAACAGAAGACGCAAGTGTATCAAAATTTAAAAAATCGCCAGGCTGAATTTTCAGAGATATTAGCTATTTTAGCACGGACAGGATTAAAACCACCTCCTGCTCTTATAGCGCAACCTAAAGATATTCTTGCCTCCATACGCAGCTCTATTTTATTGGGAGCTATCATTCCTGATATGCAAGAAAAAACACAGAATTTAACAAAAAATCTAAAAAAATTGACTAATTTAGGTCATGTTATTGCTATGGAATGCGTAGATTTAAAAGCTAAAATGCAAAATCAAGCAGAGCAGCTTAAATATTTAGAGTTTTTGTTAGATGAAAAAGAAAAATTACAGAAAAGATCACAAAAAGAGCTTATAATGCTGCGACAGAAAAATATTACTCTTATTAAGAAAGCGCAGTCTTTAGAAGAATTAATTTTAGAGCTTGATTATCAAGCACAGTCTGATTCCACTTCATCAGAGAATATACGGAAAAGTTTACAATTATTAGAGCAGAGAGATCTTCAAAATAAAAAGGGTCATTTTCTTTTACCTGTTTCAGGAAAAAAAATTCAACATTTTAATAATAGTTCGCATGTTGCGCGTTTTGGTGAAATTATTGCAACAGAACCAGAAGCTATAGTTATAGCTCCCGCTGATGCCCTTGTGGCTTTTTCTGGATCATTTCGTTCTTATGGACAATTAATTATTCTTAATGTTGGACATGGTTACTATATTACTCTTATCGGAATGGCTAAAATCAATGTAACACAGGGGCAGTTTGTTCTTTCAGGTGAACCTATTGGTATGATGGGAACGGAATTTATTGCGAATACTATTGCATTGGATATAGGCAAAAAGACTCCAATGCTTTACATTGAGTTTAGAAAGCATGGAAAACC
The DNA here is from genome assembly GCF_002022485.1 of Bartonella sp. A1379B. Classification (NCBI taxonomy): domain Bacteria; kingdom Pseudomonadati; phylum Pseudomonadota; class Alphaproteobacteria; order Hyphomicrobiales; family Bartonellaceae; genus Bartonella; species Bartonella sp. A1379B. The sequence continues at coordinate 201,749 of NZ_CP019780.1, forward strand.
TGTGGATCCAAAACCTTGGTGGCAGACTGAACAATTAAAAAGGAACAAAAATGATTCGTAAAGTTATACTTTCGGTCGCTGTGATATTGCTCAGCGTCAGTTCAACGATTATAGTGCAATCTGTTGCTGCGAATAATGACAGTAATATTTATAAACAGTTGGCTATATTTGGTGATATCTTTGAACGAGTGCGGATGCACTATGTTACAGTTCCAAATGATAAAAAGCTTGTTGAGAATGCTATTAATGGAATGCTTTCTTCGCTTGATCCTCATTCCTCTTATATGGATGCTGAAGCCGCTAAAGACATGAGAGCTTCTACTAAGGGAGAGTTTGGTGGTCTTGGTATTGAAGTAACCATGGAAAAGAGTCTTCTTAAGATTGTTTCCCCGATGGAGGATACACCAGCTTCAAAAGCTGGTATTTTAGCAGGAGATGTGATTTTAAAGATTGATGGTAAACAGGTAAAAGGTCAGTCTTTGAATGAAGCTGTGAATCAAATGAGAGGTGCTGTTGGTACACCGGTTACGCTAACAATTATTCGTTCTGGTGTTGATAAACCTCTTGAGATCAAAGTTATTCGTGATATTATCAAAGTGAAGGCGGTTAAGTATCGTGTTGAAAATGATATTGGTTATTTAAAACTTATTCAATTTTCTGAGCAGACTTTTGGTGATCTTCAAGCTGCAGTTAAAGACATTCAATCCAAAATTTCTCAAGATCGTTTGAAAGGGTATGTGCTTGATTTACGCCTTAATCCTGGAGGCCTTTTAGAACAGGCGGTTAGTATTTCAGGTGCTTTTCTTAATAGAGGCGAAATTGTATCGATTCGTGGTCGTAGAAAGAAAGATGTGACGAGATTTGATGCTAGACCAGGAGATCTGATTAATGGGAAGCCTCTCATTGTTCTTATTAATGGTGGTTCAGCAAGTGCTTCTGAAATTGTTGCAGGGGCTTTACAAGATCATCGTCGCGCTACAATTTTAGGAACACAATCTTTTGGTAAGGGATCTGTTCAAACCATTATTCCTTTAGGTGAAAATGGAGCTTTACGTTTAACGACAGCGCTTTATTACACCCCGATGGGTACATCAATTCAAGGAACTGGGATTACCCCTGATATTATTGTTGAGCAGCCATTGCCTGAAAAATATAAGGGTTATGATGTAACGCTTGGTGAATCTGAGTTAAAAGGACATATCAAAGGAAAACAAGAAAGTGAGAAAGGCTCTGGTTCAGCTGCTTTTGTTCCTAAAGATCCTAAGGATGATGTGCAATTGAATGAAGCTTATAAGCTTTTACGGGGTGAGATAACGCATAAGGCATTTCCACCAGATCCTCATCAAGGTATTTTAAAATAAGAAGAAAGCTGTACAGCTTATAGTTTTATATGAGCTGTATTTTTATAAGGGATAATGAGGTGGATACAATTGTTGGTTTTAAAGCTCTCCCTTATCGGAAATGTGTGGGAATTCTTGTGTTTAATCATGAAGGTAAAGTTTGGGTTGGACGCCGTTTGATGGCAGTTGCTGACGCACAAGTTGACATGTCCAAACTTTGGCAGTTACCACAGGGGGGAATTAATCCAGGAGAAAAGCCGATAGATGCAGCACGACGTGAACTTTATGAAGAAACAGGTATCCAATCCATTAAGTTGATTAAGGAAGCTCAGGATTGGTTTAAGTATGATTTCCCACAAGAACTTATGGGACATGTTTTAAATAATAAATATCGTGGTCAAATACAAAAATGGTTTTCTTTTCAGTTTACGGGAGAGACTTCTGAAATTACCATTAATCCACCACCTGATGGTAATACGGCAGAGTTTGATCAGTGGAAATGGATTGATTTGGAAGAGATTCCTTCAATTGTTGTTTCTTTTAAAAAGCATGTTTATACAAAAGTTGTGAAAGAATTTCGAAATAGTGCTAGATGTTTATAAATCTTATAATTGTAAAAGCTATTTTTTCTTAAGAAGCTTTGTATTATGTCTTGTTATCAGAAATAATAGCAGTGATTCTATTGTGTGTTTAAAAATTAGGATGTGAGATGAAAAAAATATTTAATTTCTTTATAACTTTTACACTCTTGAGTGTTTCTGTTGCATTTGCGCAGAGTACAAAGCCGACTACAACAAAGCTTTCTGAAGCTTCATTGCCGAACGGTGCTTCTTCTTTAACCGAGACTTATGGTTTGTGGAATGTTAACTGTAATCTACAGGACGGAAAAAAAGTTTGCTTTATGTATCGCCAAGAAGTTAATGATCAAAATCGTGTCATATTAGCTATGAACATTTCTTCCAATTCTGATGGTACTTTGACAGGAACTTTGACAGTTCCTTTTGGTATTTTAGTTTCTAAACCTATTCGTTTACAAGTAGATGGTGGAAAGAATGTTATTGAAACAAACATTCGGACTTGTATACCAGCAGGTTGCATTGTTCCAGTAGCTTTTGACAAAAATTATGTGGCAGCTTTACGTGCAGGAAAAAAGTTGAATTTAGCGATGACAGTTTCTACTCCAGGAGAGCCAGCTCTGAATGATTTGTTTGTGCAATTAAGTGGTTTTAGCGATGCACTGAATCGTTTTATTGCTTTGCAAATGTAATTTTATAATAAAAAGAAAATCGGCCTTTAAAGGCCGATACTATTTAGAATAGTTTATGAGGAAAACAAAAATTAATTAGCCAGCTGACTAATTAAATGAAGGATGAGAACTTTTGTAAATTCTTTTTCTATTTTGGTGTATTATTGCTTCACTTTAATATTTTATGACATTGCGGTATGATGATATATGCTAAAAATATTAATTTTTATTTGAAATGAAAAAGAAGAATAATTGGTGAGACTATTTTAATAAAGACTTTATTTGCATAAAGTTTTCTATATGAACCTCCATTCTATTGATTGGTAAAGGAAATACGAATGATCTATGCTTTTCTTAGTGTGCTGGATCTAATCTTTAGTATTTACATTGCTATCTTAGTAGCTCATGCTATTTTTTCTTGGCTTTATACATTTAATATTGTCAATACCCGGAATGTTTTTGTCACTATGATCGGTAATTTTCTATATCGTACAACAGAACCAATTTTATGCTATATTCGACGTTTTTTACCTAATCTTGGGACAATTGATATTTCACCTATTGTGGTTTTTATGATTATTTACTTTATTCGTATTTTCATGTGGCGTGCTTATGCAGGAATGCTTTTATAAAAGTGAAGATATTTCCTTAGGCGAAATAAGATGTTTTATCGAGTTGATGCTCATCGTTTGATTTTATTTGTCCGTTTGATTCCAAAAGCCTCAGTTGATAGTATAATAAAGGTTGAGAATAGAGATGATGGGAAACAGTATTTAATTATACGTCTGCGTGCTATTCCTGAAAACGGCAAAGCAAATAAAGCATTGATTAAATTTTTGGCGAAGCAATGGAAGATACCATCGTCTTGCATCTCTCTTGGAAGTGGAGCAACATCACACTATAAACAGCTTTATTTTTCAAAATATTTAAAAGAAGTAGAGAAAATATTACAATCTTTTAGAGTATAATCCTATAAAATTAAGAAGATGACAGCCTGTGAAGATACAGGCTGTGTTTTTATTTAAAGCGAACAGTTATGTTGTTTATTACGTTCAATCGCTTTTTTAATCAATTCATGTGCATAGTCTTTATCGCGCCAACCTTCAATTTTAACCCATTTTCCAGGTTCAAGATCTTTGTAATGTCCAAAAAAATGCTCAATTTGTTTTAATGTGATTTCTGGAAGATCTGTATAATTATGAACATTAATGTAGCGTTTTGTTAATTTTTGAGCAGGAATAGCAATAATTTTTTCGTCTTTGCCGCCATCATCTTCCATCATAAGAACACCGATTGGGTATACATTAATGACACAACCTGGAATAAGAGGACGGGTGCTACTGATGAGAACATCAATGGGATCACCATCTTCCGAAAGTGTATGCGGGATGAAGCCATAATTTCCAGGATAAGTCATTGGTGTATGGAGGAAACGGTCAACAAATAATAATCCAGATTTTTTATCCATTTCATATTTTATTGGTTGACTATCAATAGCAACTTCAATGATAACATTAACATCTTCTGGTGGATTTTTGCCGATAGGTATTTCATTAATGTTCACGTAATTACCCTTTCTAGAATTAAATAAAATCAAACAGAATAGTACATTAAGGTAAAGAGATTCATCATCAGGCAAGTGATGAACGTGTTTTTTCGAAACGTTTACGTTCATTTGGATCTAGGTAGAGTTTACGCAAACGAATATTTTTAGGCGTCACTTCTACTAGCTCGTCATCTTGTATCCATGACAGTGCACGTTCTAAGGTCATTTTGATTGGAGGGCTTAATTTTACGGCTTCATCTTTACCAGAAGCACGCATGTTTGTTAGCTTCTTCCCTTTTAAAACATTTACTTCTAAGTCATTATCGCGTGAGTGTATGCCAACAATCATACCTTGATAAACTTTTACGCCAGCATCGATCATCATAGGGCCACGATCTTCAAGATTAAAAAGCGCATAGGCAACAGCTTCACCATTATCATTTGAAATCATTACACCATTGGTACGGCCACTAATTTCTCCCTTATAAGGCTCATAGGCATGGAAAAGACGATTCATAATTGCTGTACCACGTGTATCCGTTAAAAGTTCAGATTGATAGCCAATAAGTCCGCGGGTTGGTGCATAAAACACAAGGCGTACACGATTTCCACCTGATGGACGGAGTTCAATCATTTCTCCTTTGCGTTCTGACATTTTTTGAACAATGGTTCCGGAATATTCTTCATCAACATCGATTACAACTTCTTCAATTGGTTCTAAAGTTATTCCATTTTCATCTTTTTGCATAACTACGCGTGGTCGTGAAACACTTAGTTCAAATCCTTCACGACGCATGTTTTCAATAAGGACCGCGAGCTGTAATTCTCCTCGTCCTGAAACATAAAAAGAGTCTTTATCATCTGATTCTTCAATTTTAAGAGCTACATTTCCTTCTGCCTCTTTTAACAAACGGTCACGGATAATTCGACTTGTTACTTTATCTCCTTCTGTACCAGCAAGGGGACTATCATTCACAAGAAAGCTCATAGTAACAGTGGGTGGATCAATTGGTTGAGCAATAAGAGACTCATTGACGGAAAGATCACAGAAGGTATCAGCAACAGTTCCTTTTTGGAGTCCTGCAATTGCTATAATATCTCCAGCAGCACTTTCTTCAATAGGTTGTCGTTCTAATCCACGGAATGCTAAAATTTTTGAAATACGCCCAGTTTCTAAAAGTTTTCCATCTTGTCCCAGAACTTTAATATTTTGATTGGGTTTAATTGAGCCCGAATGAACGCGTCCTGTAATGATTCGTCCCAAAAAAGGATCGGCTTCAAGGATAGTACCGATCATGCGGAATGGTCCTTCAGCAATGGTTGGTGTAGGTACATGACGGACTACAAGATCAAACAAGGCACTTAATCCTTGATCTTTGGGTCCTTCAGGAGATACAGCCATCCATCCATCACGACCTGATCCATAAAGAATAGGGAAATCCAATTGTTCATCGGTTGCATCAAGAGCTGCAAAAAGGTCAAAAACTTCATTGACAACTTCATCAGCTCGGGCGTCAGGTCGATCAATTTTATTGATTGCAACAATAGGACGTAATCCTACTTTTAACGCTTTTCCAACAACAAATTTGGTTTGTGGCATAGGACCTTCAGCAGCATCAACAAGGACAATAGCTCCGTCTACCATATTAAGGATACGTTCTACTTCACCACCGAAATCGGCGTGACCAGGGGTATCAACAATATTAATTCGGGTATCTTTCCAAACAACAGATGTTACTTTTGCTAGAATTGTAATACCGCGTTCTTTTTCGATATCATTTGAATCCATCATGCGCTCGCTTGTGCGCTGGTTATCACGAAAATTTCCTGATTGTTTGAGGAGTTCGTCTACAAGTGTTGTTTTACCGTGGTCAACGTGGGCGATGATAGCAATATTACGCAATTGCATAAATTTTCTTCTTTTCGTTTAATGAAATTCTCTTTGAAGTAAAGCTTTTCTCTTTACAGTTTCAGATCTTTTACAGTTTTTTTTAGACTTTGGGAAGAGGAAGAACATTTTTTATAAAAATGAAAGAGAGATTTTAATACGTGCCATATTAAAGTAAGATTCCAGTTAAAATAAAAGAAGCAACGGAAAAGTAAATTATAATACCCATGACATCTACTAAGGTCGCAACAAAGGGAGCCGAAGCACTTGCCGGGTCAAATTTTAAGCGTTTAAGAATAAAGGGCAGCATAGATCCGACTAAAGAACCGAATGTAACAATTCCAACTAAAGCTATTCCTACAGTTATAGCAATAAAAAACCAATAATCACCATAGTTATAAATTCCGAGTTGTTGCCAAACAGCAATCCGTATAATACCGATGATTCCGAGTAAAATACCAAGGGAGATGCCTGTTGGAATTTCACGAATAATGACTTTCCACCAGTCTTTGAGTGTGAGTTCCCGTAAGGCTAATGCACGAATAATAAGAGACGTTGCTTGTGAACCAGAGTTTCCTCCTGAACTCATAATAAGAGGAATGAATAATGTAAGAGCAATTACTTTTTCAAGTTCTGTTTCGAAATATTGCATGGCGCTTGCTGTTAACATTTCACCCATAAAGAGTAAAGCCAGCCAGCCACCGCGTTTTTTCATCATTCCCAAAAAATTTATCTGCATATATGGTTTATCTAAAGCTTCCAATCCTCCAAATTTATAGGCATCTTCACTCATTTCATCGACCATAGAGTCAAGTACATCGTCAACTGTTACAATACCAATCACATGATTGCTGTCATCAATAACTGGTACAGAAAGAAGATCATGACGTTGAAAGAGACGAGCAATATCTTCGTGGTGTGTAAAGGGTGATATTGTGATAGGTGTATCGTGTGTGGAGACGTTTAAAATTTTATCATCAGGTGAGGCAAGAATAAGGTTACGGAGAGAAACGGCTTTGAGAAGGGTACTTGTTTTCGGATCAATGACATAGCTTGTGTATACTGTCTCACGTGTTCTTTCAACATCCCGAATATGATCTAAAGTTTTTTTTACAGTCCAATTCGCTGGTACTGCTATAAACTCTGTTGTCATCAATGCACCAGCTGTATGATCTGGATAACTGGTAAGTTTTTTGAGTTCAGTCCGAGTTAAAGATTTTAGTAAAGCATAAAACCGTTTACGCGTTTCTTGATTCATTTCTTGGAAGACGTCCGCAGCAGCATCTGCAGACATACCGTCAAGAATTTCGACAGCAAGATTCACGGGCAAAAGTTCAAGAATAGCAGCTGGGCTTTCAAGTTCTGGTTTGTCAAAAAGTTCAATGGCATAATCAATAGGCAAAAGACTGAGGATAATTACCCGTTCCATAATATCAAGACCATTAATGATATCAATCGAGTCGGCAAAATGAAGATTTTTTAATTCTTCAGCAAGGGCTTCAGAAGGTAAATCTTTGAGGTTGCTAGTAGATGTTTTGATTTCAGTCATAGCGAAGTGCCTTCTAAAAGATTAGAGATATATAGATAGAATGAATCAAAATTATAGACAACTTAGAATACAAGTTTTTCAATTGTTAATATTCAAAATAAAGTCAAGGATAGATTGCAATTTGTAAAAACTGTAAACAATTTCATGAGGCCAGAAAAAGAATTTTTTGTGCATATTCCAAAATAATAAAATAATATTTTTATATAAAAATTTAAATTTACAAGGCTATTTTAGAGTATAAAATTATTATTAATAGGCCATATCACATAGGTGACTATTTGATTTTAAATTTACTAATGTAGGCAGTATAATATTATGACACAAGCAGCAATGTTCGACTGGATGGAATTGTCAGGTTTTCCTGATTTTTCTTCAATAAATGATGATGATTTTAAACCTGCTTTTGAACAGGCACTGAAAGAGGCTGAAGAGGAAATAGAAGTTATTGCTGCTTTGGAAGAATTACCAACACTTGAGAATTTTTTGCAGCCTTTTGAGCTCGCTGGTAAGAATCTTGATCGCGTATGCTCTATATTTTTTCTGCGTGCGAGTGCACACAGTAATGAATTGATTCAAAAATTAGAACAAGAATTTGTTGTTAAACTTTCACGTTATTCTTCAAAAATTATGATGGATACGCGGATATTTGCGAAAATGGATATGCTCTATAAAAAAGCACAGCAAGGTTTGTATGACCATGAAACTGAACGTGTGCTTGAATTAGGGTGGAAGAGATTTGTTCATAATGGTGCAAAACTTGATGAAAAGGGTAAAAAACGTCTTGTTGAAATTGATGAAAGGCTTGCCCTTTTAGGTGCTACTTTTGGTCAGCATATCTTAAAAGATGAGGCTGAATGGATTTTGTTTTTGGAACAAACAGATTTATCTGGTTTACCAGATGATCTTATTGCTTCTATGAAAGAAATTGCTTGTGAGAGAGGCCGTGATGGACTGTATGCATTAATCTTAACGCGCTCGATTGTTGAACCTTTTTTAAAATTCTCTCATCGTCGTGATTTGCGTAAAACAGCTTTTCAAGCTTGGTCTCAACGGGGTGAAAATACTCATGATAATAAAGCAATTATTGTGGAGATGATTGCACTTCGGAGCGAAAAGGCAAAATTGTTGGGGTATAAATCTTTTGCGGATTTAAAGCTTGACAATACTATGGCTAAAAATGTTGATGCAGTTATGAATTTGCTTATCCCTGTATGGGAGCGGGCAAAAGTTAAGGCTGCTACTGAACAGGCTGAATTACAAAATTTTGCAAAAAATCAAGGAGATAATGAGCCTTTAAAAGCTTGGGATTGGCGTTATTATGCTGAAAAGTTGCGCACTGAGAAGTTTTTATTTGATGAAACAGAAGTAAAATATTATTTGCAGCTTGATCGCATGATTGAAGCAGCTTTTTTCGTTGCAAAAAAACTTTTTGGGATTTCATTTGAAGAAAAAACTGATGTTGCACTTTGGCATCCTGATGCACGCTTATGGGAGGTCAAAAAATCTGATGGAAGTTTACTTGGGCATTTTATTGGTGATTATTTTGCACGTTCTTCAAAACGATCTGGAGCGTGGATGAGCAGATTACAATCACAGCATAAATTGAACGGAGGGCAAAAGCCTATTGTTTACAATGTATGTAATTTTGCGAAGCCCTCTAAAGGGAAGCTTGCTCTTTTATCGCTTGATGATGCACGCACACTTTTCCACGAGTTTGGGCATGCATTGCACGGTTTGCTGTCTGATGTTACATGGCCATCTGTTGCGGGAACATCAGTTGTGCGTGATTTTGTTGAGCTTCCTTCTCAACTTTATGAGCATTGGCTCATTGTACCAGAAGTATTGCAATCATATGCTACGCATGTGGAAAAAGGTACTTCTTTGCCGCAAGCTTTGTTGGATAAAATTTTGTCAGCACATACATTTAATGCTGGTTTTAATGCTGTTGAATTTCTTTCATCTGCTTTAGTAGATATGGCTTTTCATCAAGAAGAAAAAGTGGTGGATCCAACATTTTTTGAACGTAAGGAATTAGAAAAATTAGGAATGCCTGATACAATTATTATGCGTCATCGTCCTCCGCATTTTGCACACATATTTTCAGGTGATGGTTATGCGGCTGGTTATTATTCTTATATGTGGTCAGAAGTCCTTGATGCTGATGCTTTTCAAGCTTTTGAAGAAACAGGCGATGTTTTCAATCCAGAACTTGCTAGTCGATTAAAGCGTTTTGTCTATTCTGCTGGAGGAAGTTATGATCCTGAGAAACTCTATGAATCTTTTCGAGGGCGATTACCTTCACCAGAATCAATGATAAAGAAACGTGGATTGTAAAGATAAAGTAGGGTGTCGATATACGATTTTATCTGCGGATAAATTAAGACATTGATGAAATACTATGATTTTTGAAATCTAGAACTAAAATTTTGTATGTTATCTATTTTAATTTTAGCTTTAACTAAAGCTCATATTTCTTATGGTATTATTAAATGATAAATCTATAGTTTTAAATAATTTTATTAAAATTTTTAGAGATATGATTGTATTTGAATAATGCAACGAAGTCTTTATTTTTGAAAAGCATAGTTAGCAGTTATAGCATTTTTTCTAATTGCATGATGCGTTTCATAAAGTACAGGTTTCACTTCAATTTATTTTAGAAATCTTTTTATAAACAAGACAATCACCATAAAACTAAGAATTTTTTTCAATTTTAAGATGTTAGATAATCATTAAGGAAAATAAACCATGAGATAAGTGTTTGACTTTAAGGTTATTGTTTTCTGATATGAGAGAGAGTTTCGTAGCTTGGATATCCATTTCCTTCTAAACCATGACGTAGCTGAAAAGCTTTAATCGCTTTCTTGGAAGCTATACCAATTTTACCATCAATTTCTCCTTCATAATCTCCAAGTTTTGCTAAACGAGATTGCAATTCTATACGCTCTTTGAAAGTAATAGGTTTAAATGGTCGATTCCAATCTTGGAATAATTTAGGATGTCCAGCAATACGATCAGAAAGAAGGCCAACAGCGAAAGCATAACGATCTGCATTATTATAACGTTTAAGCACAAAGAAATTTTTTGTTACCAGAAATGCAGGTCCTTTTGGACCGTCAGGAAATTTCAATATTGCTTGTTCAGATAAAGAAGGAAAAGGTTTTCCATGTGCGTGTTGAACACCTAACTCTTTCCATTGTTTAAAGGATAACCAATTTTCAGGTAATTTTTCGTTATTTGGTAATTTAACTTCAATTCCCCAGACAAGATTAGATTGCCAACCATTCGTATAGAGAAGGTTAGCAGAAGTAGCAAGTGAATCAGGAATCGAATTCCAAATATCAGAGCGCCCACTTCCATCCATATCAATAGCGTAGATGAGATAACTGCTTGGAATAAATTGCGTATGTCCTAGTGCTCCTGCCCAAGATCCCACGAGTTGAGAGCGGTGAATTTCACCTCTTTGTAGAATTTTCATTGCTGCAATAAGTTGCGTGCGCGCGTATTTTTGACGTTTTGGGTCGGCATAAGCTAAAGTTGCAAGTGAACGGATAGTATCACGCATTATGCCTTTATTTGTTAAAATTTTTCCATAGTTGCTTTCCATCGACCAAATGGCGAGGAGGAGATTACGATTAACACCAAAACGCTTTTCAATTTTTTGTAACCACTGTTGCCATTTTTTAGCTTGCTGTTTTCCTTCTACAATTGCATCGTCATGAATGCGATTGTCAAAATATTCCCATGGCATATCAACAAACTCTGGTTGATATGCTGCTTTTTTTAAGACTTCTTGGTCAATTGTATGAATTGTTTTAAAAGCCATATCAAATGTGGATGGTGAAATATTGTTGGCTAAAGCCGTTTTTTTGAATTCATTAATCCAGTGTTGAAAACTACTATCGGCATATGTAGGCGAGGAAAAAACTATTAGAAGAGTGGCAAAGGTAGAGAGTAAGCGAATGAAAGATAACCTTTGATTTATAGTTTTTTTTAAAAAAAATAATGGACTAAATTTTATTGTTTTCATTTTCTAATTTTTATCTATGTAAAAGTGTTCGGATGTGCAGTTATTTTATTTTCGTATTTAATAAAATCTATATCAGATCAAGTAAAATTTGTCTTAAAATGAAACGATTTAATTAATTATTGCGTCTTTTCTATGTTTATTATATGAAAATTTAGAAAATAGAACATTTTTATTTATTTGTAGTTAAAATATAATGATAAATTGTATCAGAGGATTATCTAACAAATATTGTATTGGTAAGTAGGAAGATGAATGTGTGTAAAATCCGTAAGGCAGTATTTCCTGTAGCGGGTCTTGGTACTCGTTTTCTTCCAGCAACAAAAGCAGTTCCTAAAGAAATGCTAACTGTTGTTGATAAGCCTGTTATTCAATACGTGGTAGATGAGGCACGTGAAGCAGGTATTGAGCATTTCATTTTTATTACTGGGCGCAATAAGGCAGTTATTGAAGATTATTTTGATGCTCAGGTTGAATTATATACAACTCTTGCTGAATGTAAAAGAATAGAGGAGCTAGAGCATTTAAAAAATTTGCAATTGCAGCCAGGAATGACTTCTTTCACTCGGCAACAGCAGCCTTTGGGATTAGGACATGCTGTTTGGTGTGCGCGTGAGCTTGTTGGAAAAGAGCCTTTTGCTTTATTATTACCGGATATGCTCATGCAAACTAAAAAAGGTTGTCTTTCTGAGATGATACATCTTTATGAAAAAACAGGAGGAGGTAATATTATTGCTGTTCAAGAGTGCAATCATGAAGAAGTATATAAATACGGTATCGTAGGAAAAGGAAAGCAGGTCGCAAATGGTTTTGAAATCACACAAATGGTAGAAAAACCAGCTATAGAAAGGGCTCCATCTAATCTGTATATTAATGGACGTTATATTTTGCAGCCAGAGATTTTTGATATTTTATCTGATCAAAAACGAGGAACAGGAAATGAGATTCAATTAACGGATGCTATGGTGCGACTTTCAAATGAACAAGCTTTTTTTGGTTTTCAATTAGATGGGCGCACTTTTGATTGTGGATCTAAAATTGGCTTTATTGAGGCTAATGTTGCATTTGCTCTTTCACGTACTGATATGCATCAGCAACTTTTTACATCGCTGAAAAACTTACTTGAAAAAATTAACGTTGAAAAATGATATAGACTTTAAGAGTGATTTCATTTATCGAATTCAGTTATGACGATACAGTCTTCTAATACGTTAAATCTACAAAATGCAGTTATCTTAGCGCTTAAGACTATTTCTATTGAAAAACGAGGGCTTGAAGTTCTTGAAAAGGCTTTTCAGGAGAAGCTTGCAGATTCTTTTAAAGCAGCTGTCCAAGCCATTAGCAATGCAAATGGTCACGTGGTAATTACTGGACTTGGTAAGAGCGGTCATATAGGGACAAAAATTGCCGCGACTTTAGCTTCAACTGGAACACCTGCTTTTTTTATCCATGCTGCGGAAGCTAATCATGGTGATCTTGGTATGATTTGTTCTGATGATGTTATTCTTGCTTTATCGTGGTCTGGGGAAACTACAGAGTTAAGTGGTATTATAAGCCATGCTGCACGTTTTCGTATACCACTAATTGCAATAACATCTGGTGAGCACTCTATATTAGGACGGCAAGCTGATATTGTGTTATTATTGCCAAAAGTAGAGGAAGCTTGTCCTCATGGTCTTGCTCCGACAACTTCAACAACTATGCAATTAGTGATAGGAGACGCATTAGCTATTGCTCTTTTGGAAATGCGAGGTTTTACTGCGACTGATTTCAAAATTTATCACCCTGGGGGATCTCTTGGGGCAAACCTTAAATACGTGCGTGATATTATGCATCAAGGGGATCGTGTCCCTTTAGTTACACAGGGAGTGCCCATGACAGCAGCTATGGAGATTTTGGTTGAAAAACACTTTGGTTGTGTTGGTGTTGTAAATCCAAGAGGTGAATTAATTGGAATTATAACAGATGGTGATCTTGCACGCAATATTCACAATGATTTGTCACAATTCAATGTTGATGAGGTAATGACTAAAAATCCAAAGACTGTTGGCCCAGATACACTCGTTGGTGCAGCAACAGCATTTATTAATGATCATCATATTGGAGCATTTTTCGTGATTGAAAATAAAAAGCCTATTGGAATTGTTCATTTTCACGATCTTTTGCGTATTGGTGTGGCATAAGTTAATTAATATTGAGAGGGCAATATATTTATCAGCAAAAAATGATGAGATAATAGCAGTAATCTTTTTGAGAGGAAGAATGCTTGAGATATATCTATTGGTGAATGGTTATTTGTTAAGTTTATGGTAATGTAAGATCATAGATATAGTAATATCTTTTAATAATAATTTCCTCACAGGAAGAAAGAACTTTCTCCTGTGAGAGTACTTTTTATATTTTTATAAAAAGTTTTAAATTTTATTTAGGTTTTGCGTTTGAGGAAGAATTGTGAACCAGTGTTTGATGTACAGAGGAGTTGCATTGTATCATTAGATATTGTGCAACTTGCTCTAGAAACGGTTCCACGAACAAGCGAATATATCTCAATTTCTACGTGGTGAGTGTTGATATAATTGTAGGTACCTTCTGAAAGCTTTTCTTTTGTATCTGCTGCTCGTGTTTCAAAAATACCACTACGAAAAGAAGAAATAATACCATTTGTGTCGATCCATTCTCCATCGATTCTAGTTGGCATATTGTTGATAAATAAGAATTTATTGCGATTTTGCGAAGGATTGCAAGCAACTAATATTAAAGCAATTATTGTCAGGTATAAAATACAGCAAATATGTTTCATGTTTTTTACTCTATATGTTTTCGTTTTCTTTATTACTTTTTATGACAAGTTTAAAGTAAAGGCAAAAAATTGAAAAGACTCTTAAACATTGTGTTTAATGAATAATTTGGTAAAATTAGCATGCCGGTTACAAAAGGTAAAATATATTTTGTGGTTTGTAATGAATCTTATTATAAATATATTTAGTAGTCTCAGAGGAGATTATTAAAGCTATGGTTGGTCCTATTCTCGTTGCGGGGGAAGATCACGGAAAGCGTGCAGAGCTTTCTACTATGCTTCGAGGATTTGGCTACCGCGTTATTGAAGCAGAAAATAGCTTACGCATAATTGATCTTTTATATAGGCGTAAAAATATTACGCTTGTGTTGCTTGATGTTACTATTAGTGATTTAGGTGTAAGTGATCTAATTAAAATGATTAGAATGGCTCGAATCTCTATTCGAGTCATTGTTATAGCAAAGCAAGATAATCAAGAATTAATTCAAAAAGCTTTAAAAGCTGGAGCTATTGATTATTGGTTCTATCCAGTTACCCCATTACGGTTGAGAGTTACTTTGAATAATCTTGCGTTCATTTCCGCATTAGAAAATGAAATTCAGTATGTTCGTAGGCAAAAAGAAAATCATTTACGATTTTTTGATATCTATAAAAAAAGCACTGTAATGCAGGCCATTTTAGAACAATCAAAAAGTGCAGCAACTTCTTTTCAGAATCTTTTGATAGAAGGTGAAGTAGGGACTGGTCGTGAGAAATTAGCTCGTATTATTCATGATGAAAGTTTTTTTTCAAAGGGGAATTTTGTTCGCTTCCAATGTTTACCAGTTTTTGATCCAGAGGAAGAGAATCGTTTTTGGTTTAAAGAGTTTGTACCGCTAGTTTCTTCTCTTAAGCATGGGACGCTTTGCTTATGTGATATTGATCGATTAGAGCCAATACAGCAAAAACGTTTTGCGCATTATCTTCAAGAGAGAGCAGAAGCAGCAAAAGATAAAAATCTGCCTTTTCGCATTATTGCTCTTTCAACATCGCGTCTTGCAGATTTAGTCCAGGTAGGTTTTTTTACACATAGTTTTTTTGAAAAAATTTCCCAATTATATATTAATATACCTGCTTTGCGAGAGTTGAGAGGTGAACTTCCAGAAATTTCTCAGTGTTTGATTGACTATATTATTGCTGAAACCGGGCAATCGCATGTGCATGGTTTAGGAGGGACGGTTATTTCTATGTTTATGCAGTATGATTGGCCTGGTAATTATAGAGAACTGGAAAATTTGCTATTTCGTGCGGTTTTGATGAGCGAAGGACCATTATTAACTGTGAGAGATTTTCCGCAATTAATAAAAAATCCACACATGAATATTTCAAAGATAACTGATAATGATATTCAAGAACGCTATGAAAGAAAATTTATACGACTTTTTAATGTTGATGGGCATGTACGCACTTTTTCTGAGATGGAGTGTGATATTATTAAAAAGGCAGTTGCACATTATAAAGGACGTATGAGTGAAATTGCTCGACGTCTTCAGATTGGGCGTTCTACTCTTTATCGTAAAATAGAGGAATTGAAGACAATAAATAATCAAAAGCAGTAATAAAATTTTTAACAAAACATCTGTATCTACGAATTATAATAGTTCAACAGAGTGTGATTGTTTTATCATCAAAAAAGAAGTCTTTTTAGCCATAAATTAGCCATAAAAATGAAATGTCATTTATTGCAATAATTTGTTTGTTTCAAATATTTTCGGACAACAATAGTAAAGTTGCTTAGAATTTTTGAATATGAACATCAAAGTTTTAAAAATAATGATGTTTTTTGTTATATCTTATAGAAAATGATCATATTCTTTTTTCTACAGATTAAAAGATAGAACCATTGATTCTAATGTTTCTTTACGTATTTATTGAGTGTATGATATTTTTTAGAAAGAAAGTTTCTCTCTTTGACGTTATTAAACATTATTGTTGGCTTCACTGCACTTTTCGTTATTGCTTCTATGTTAGCAATTTATACTTATGGTTGTTTCATTAGAAGTGCTAGAGGAGAGTCTTCTTATGCACTAAATGTTGAGAAAAGTGAGACTGAAATTGATCGTATAGTAAGCAGATTAGCAAAAGAGACAAATGGAGTGGGAATTGATAAGGATGCTCTTTCACTTATTGTAAGCAATTTAGATGCATTTTGTGTTCGTGCGATAGGTGCAGCAAAAGCTGGACGCAGTCTTGATCTGATGTATTACATTTGGAATGATGATTTAACAGGCCGTTTGCTGCTTAGCGAAGTAGTTAAGGCAGCTGATCGTGGTGTACGAGTGCGTCTTCTTTTAGATGATATTAATGCTCAGGGGCGTGATCCGGCTTATGTTGCACTTGATAAACATCCTCATATTGAGGTGAGAGTGTTTAATCCAGGGCGCGTACGTAAAGGTGGTTTACGCCGTGGTTTAGAGATTATATTACGGGCGATTATGGTAACGCGCAGAATGCACAATAAAGCCTTTATTGTTGATGGGCGTGTAGCTTTAGTAGGAGGGAGAAATCTTTCAGATGCTTATTTGGGTGTAAATAAACAGTCAAGTTTTCGAGATTTAGATCTCATGTTAATTGGACCATCGGTTAAAAAAATAGAAACGATCTTTGATAATTTTTGGAATAGCGCTGTGGTTTTACCGATACATACTTTGGTTGTTCCTGACAGAGAAGGAGATCTCGATATTTGGAAAGCTAAATTACGTAAATTCCGTAATTCAAAAGTTGCCAAAGTTTATTTAACTTATGTCAATAAGCATATCAATTTTGAATATTTTATTCAAATAGGTAAACGATTATTTGTAGCAGATAAAGTAGATGTTCTTTCAGATCCTCCAGAAAAGGCATTACGGAAGCATACGGCAAATTGGTTGATGGAAGCTCTTTCACAGGTTATTGATAGCGCAAAAAAAACAATTCAGATTACATCGCCTTATTTTGTTCCGGGTAAAGAAGGAACACGGAGTTTCCGCAATTTGGTATCAAAAGGTATTAATGTCAAAATTCTTACTAATTCTTTGGCAGCTACTGATGTGGCCATTGTACATGGAGGTTATGCGCCTTATCGTAAAGTGTTATTGAAAAGTGGTGTTCAACTCTATGAACTAAAACCAGATGGAGGAACTCACCGATTGCGGTTGTTTAGATCTAATAAGGCGAGTTTGCATACAAAAGCTTTTTTAATTGACTGTAAAACTGCTTTTATTGGATCTTTAAATTTTGATCCTCGTTCCGTTTCATTGAATACAGAAATGGGGATTCTTTTTGAATGCCCACCAATAGCAACGAGATTAGATTTGCTTTTTTCTGAAGAAACGACCGGTGAAATGAGTTATTGTTTACGTCTTGGTGATAATGATCGTATTTACTGGGATTTTATTGAAAATGAGAAAAAATACAGCGTTGATTATGAACCAGAAAGTAATTTGAAGCGTCGTGCATTTGCAAAAATAATGAGTTGGTTACCCATTGAGTCGCAGTTATAGATTGTACACGTTCTATTTTAGAAAAATATTTATTTTCTCTTTTCATTTTATCGGTCACATGGCATAATTGATCGCCAATTCGTGACTTAAGAGAACTAAAGTTGCCCCTATAACTGTCACAGTGTTTTAGTATTAGAGGAATTTGGCTATGGCAAAAATTATTGAAACAAGCACAGGTGCATTGGCACTAACCTTTGATGACGTGCTTTTGCAGCCAGGTCATTCTCTCGTTATGCCTAGCCAAGTGGATCTTAAAACCCGTATTGCAGCAGATATTGAGTTGAATTTACCACTCCTTTCTGCTGCAATGGATACGGTTACAGAGTCTCGTTTAGCAATTGCTATGGCTCAAGCGGGTGGTCTTGGTGTTATTCATCGGAATATGTCTCCTGCGGAGCAAGCTGAAGAAGTACGTCAAGTGAAGAAATTTGAATCCGGTATGGTTGTTAATCCAGTGACCATTGGTCCTGATGCAACACTTGAAGAAGCTAAGGATTTGATGCGTGCTCATAGTATTTCAGGTATTCCAGTTGTTGAAAGTGGTGCTAAAGGCAAAATTTCTGGTCGACTTGTTGGCATTTTGACGAATAGGGATGTGCGTTTTGCATCAGATCCAAAACAAAAAATCTATGAATTAATGACGCATGAAAATTTAATTACAGTGCGTGAAAATGTTCAACTAGATGAAGCAAAATATCTTTTACATCATCATCGTATTGAAAAGTTACTTGTTGTAGATGAACAAGATCGCTGTGTTGGTTTGGTGACAGTTAAAGATATTGAAAAGGCACGATTAAATCCGAATGCTGCAAAAGATTCTCAAGGTCGTTTGCGTGTTGCTGCTGCGAGTAGTGTGGGGAATGAAGGAATCGAACGTGCTGAACACTTAATTGATGCGGGCGTTGATCTATTAGTAATTGATACGGCTCATGGTCATTCTCAACGTGTATTGGATATGGTTAAACGTATTAAAAAAATGACCTTTTCTACGGTTGTTATTGCTGGTAATGTAGCAACTCCTCAAGCAACACAAGCTTTGATTGATAGTGGTGCCGATGCGGTAAAGGTTGGTATTGGGCCTGGTTCTATTTGCACAACGCGAATTGTTGCAGGCGTTGGTGTTCCTCAACTTGCAGCTATTATGGGAGCTGCAGAAATTGCTGATAAAGCAGGCATTCCTATTATTGCTGATGGGGGTATCAAAGCTTCCGGTGATTTTGCTAAAGCTTTAGCAGGTGGTGCTTGTGCCGCTATGATTGGTTCTCTTCTAGCTGGTACAGAAGAAAGTCCAGGAGAAGTTTATCTCTATCAGGGCCGATCCTTTAAGGCTTATCGTGGTATGGGGTCAGTTGGTGCTATGGCAAGGGGATCAGCAGATCGTTATTTTCAGGCTGAAGTTCGAGATACACTCAAATTAGTGCCTGAAGGTGTTGAAGGGCAAGTGGCGTATAAAGGCCCCATCGCATCAGTTTTACATCAACTGGCAGGTGGATTGCGTGCTTCTATGGGGTATGTTGGAGCACAAAATTTAGCTGAGTTTCGTGAAAAAGCAACTTTCGTACGTATTACCAATGCTGGTCTTTATGAAAGCCATACACATGATGTTGCTATTACGCGTGAAAGTCCGAATTATCGCGGACCTATTTGATATGTAAAGGTTATCAGTACTTAGAATGAAATAATTAAGGTGTTGATTACTTTGTAAAGAGTTTTCCTCTTTAATTATTTCAGACTTAATAAAAGGAAAGAATTGGAGTATTAATTTCCAATTCTTTCTGGAAGTTGTAGTTATGTAGAAGTTATATAAATAAAGTTAACTTTTTACGTTCTTCCGTCCTGTTTTTGATGCATATTGGCGATTGTTAGCCATATCACCTTGGACGGATTTCTTGCTACCGTTTGAGGGCATTTTATTTTGGCTGCTTTTGGATGCAGTTGTTTTTCCATGACTAGAAGTCTTCATTATTTTCTCCTTTTTAATTATTTGGCATATACCAATTGTAAGACAAACGGTCATGCTAGAGAGTAGTTCCAATAATTTTCTAAAAAGTTCGTTTATGCTTTTTGAGGAGGAGAGATAAATCTATAGAATGTTTTCAAATGTATTTTCATTTTTCACAGAAAAATAAAATTCTGCAGAATATCATCTTTTGAATATTTATAGTTGCCTATTTAGGCAATCAATGTTTGTTTTTACTGATTTGATAATAATTTATAATTCTCTCATAATCATGACCGGAATAGGTGCGTTGTGGATGATAGTTTGACTTTTAGAGCCAAATAAAAAATTGTGCATTTTAGAATGATGGAAAGCACCCATAAGGAGCATATTCAGATTAAGTGGTTTTATATTATGAAGAACCATTTCTTCGAAATTAATTTCTATTCTAAGCGGTTCAACATTAAATCCTGCAGATTGTAACCGCGTTAAGGTTTCATCAAAGCTATTTTGTATGGTTTGTGTTTGCTGTTCTGCCATCCCTAATATAAAGGTTACATTTTTAAAAAATTCTTGTGTGCAAATAAAATCAATAGCTTTCATAATTAATGGGCCACCATCAAAGGCTATTAGAATTCGTTGAATATTCTGGAAATGACGGGAGGCAACTAGAATTGGAAGTTCAGAAGAGCGTACGATATTTTCGAAGTTGAGTCCTAACCGCTTTTTATCAAGTCCTGTTTGTTCACCGCGTTTTCCAATTACAATCATTGATGATTGTTTCGTATAAATATTTAATGCATCTAAAAGAGTTCCATGACGCAGGCGTATTTCAACTTCGATTTGACTTTGAGAATTGAGATAATTTTTGGCTTCTTCTAAAGCGGTTTGTCCGATTTTTTGAGCAAGGAGTGCTTTAGCAAGAGTGGGATCTTGTTGTGCTAGGAGAGATGGATTTAGGATATTGCTATTAATATCCATTTGTTGTGTATCTGGTAAATGAATTTCTTCTTCTGATTTATCTAATACATATAACAATCGAATTGTTGTTTGCATAGATTTAGCAGCCCATAAAGCTAAATCACATACAGGATTTGCATATATTGAAGAATCAATAAGAGCGAGTATTGGTTTTGTCATTGCTAGTTTCTCAATGTTGTCATGTTATAGAATACTTCATTAGTTTTATTAGGGTTTATAAATTATAAGATGATTGCCCCCCTTTCACATTAGAATAAAACATTCTAGGTTATAGTACTAGCACTATTCGGTTTTCGATATCCATTTTTATTGTTTTAAAGTTAATGCTAAAAAATAAGTACGATAGTTTTTGTTTTTGAGTTAAATCATTTAGATTGTATAGAGATTGAATAGGAGAAGTAAATGCGATTGGGTGGGCGATTGCAGGCCGCAATAGATATTCTACAAGAAATAGAAACGCGTTATCGCCCTGCGGGTGAAGCTTTAAAAGATTGGGGACTTTCTCATCGTTTTGCTGGGGTAAATGATCGTGCAGCAATTGGGACGATTGTGTATGATGCTTTAAGGCGGCGTTATTCATTGCAATGGCGTATGGATAGCAATAATATTCGAGATGTAGTTTTTGGTACTTTGTTCGATTCTGGTATGTTAACGATTGAGCAAGTTGATAAAGTTTTAGAGGGAGATCGATTTGCACCGCAGTTATTGGCACCTCAGCAGAGGAAAGCATGGCAACAACGTCAGTTGGTAAATGCACCAGACTATATTCGCGCTGATATTCCCCAATGGTGTAAAGCTCATCTATATCCTTTATTTGCAGATAATTGGATTAAGGAAGCAGCTGCTTTAGCAACACGTCCTCCTTTAGATTTACGTGTGAACAGTTTAAAGGCAACGCCTAAGAAGGTTCTTAAAGCCTTAGAAAAAACAAAGGTTAAGCCTTTTTCATGGTTTCAGCAAGCATTAAGGATTGAACCGATTGAAAAATTTGAGCGCCATCCTAATGTTCAAGCTGAGCCCGCTTTTCAAAAAGGATATTTTGAAATACAGGATTTGGGATCTCAACTTGTTTCTTATCTTGTAGAAGCAAAAGCAGGTATGCAGTTATTAGATTATTGTGCAGGAGCTGGGGGGAAAACATTAGCATTAGCTGCCAATATGGAGAATCGAGGCCAAATTTATGCTTATGATTCAGAGAAGATTCGCTTGGCTCCTATCTTTAATCGACTTCAACGGGCTGGTATTCATAATGTACAACCACGAGTATATAAAGAAGAATTAAAATCATTAATAGGTCAAATGGATATCGTTTTATTGGATACTCCATGTAGTGGGACAGGAACATGGCGCCGTCGTCCAGATGCGAAATGGCGTTTGACCTTACAAAAAGTGCAACAACGTCAGGAAGAACAGTTCGCTATTTTGAATGAAGCCTTAATTTATATAAAGCCAGGAGGGCGTTTAGTTTATATTACCTGTTCTCTCTTTAATGATGAAAATGAAGAACAAATTTCTCGGTTTCTTCAAAAGCATTCTAATTTTCTTCCAATTAATATGCAGAAACTTTGGTATAGACATTTTAGTTCCTCAATTATGCAACCGGCATTTTCAGATTATGGACTGACTTTATCACCAGCAGCAACTAAAACAGATGGTTTCTTTTTATCTATTTTACAAAAGGAATTCTAATGCGTATCTTGATTTTTTTCGCGCTTGTATTGGCAATAACCTTTTTCTTACGTCAATAGACTTGTGAAAAGAGAGAGATTGAATAATACATTTTTTTATTTTAGGTAATTATTGATTGGTTTTTTATGAGCACATTGCGTTCAGATACTATTCTTATCATTGATTTTGGTTCACAAGTTACGCAACTTATTGCACGACGGGTGCGAGAAATAGGTGTTTATTCTGAAATTGTTCCTTTTCAATCTGCTTTAGAAGGATTTAAGCGAATCGAGCCTCAAGCTGTTATTTTATCAGGCAGTCCTTATTCGACTGTCGATGATGGTTCGCCACGTGTTCCAATGGAGATTTTTAATGCTGGTATTCCGATTCTTGGTATTTGTTATGGTGAGCAAGTTATGTGTGTTCAGCTTGGTGGAAAAGTTGAAAGAGGGCATGAACGTGAATTTGGACGCGCTTTGTTAGATATAAAAGAAGAAAGTGCTCTTTTGATGGTGTTTGGGAGAAAGGATCGTGCCATCAAGTTTGGATGAGTCATGGTGATCGTGTGGTTGCTTTGCCAGAAGGCTTTCATGTCATTGGAGCATCACAAGGAGCTCCTTATGCTGCTATTGCTGACGAGAAACGTCGTTTTTATGCAGTGCAATTCCATCCTGAAGTTGTTCATACAACAGATGGAGCAAAACTCTTAAAAAATTTTGTTCATAAAATTTCTGGTCTTAAAAGTAATTGGTCAATGGCTACTTATCGTGAACAGGCAGTTACTGCAATACGCGAAAAGGTTGGAAAAAGTCATGTAATTTGCGGTCTTTCAGGTGGTGTTGATTCATCTGTTGCAGCTATATTACTTCACGAGGCTGTAGGCGATCAGCTAACGTGTGTTTTTGTCGATCATGGGTTGATGCGTAAAAATGAGGTAGAAGAAGTTCTTACACTTTTTCGAGGACATTATAATATAAAGCTGATTCATGTGAATGCTGCTGATATGTTTATCAATGCGCTTGAAGGTGAAACAGATCCAGAAAAAAAGCGGAAAATAATTGGTCGCCTTTTTATTGAAGTTTTTGAAGAAGAAACAAAAAAAATAGGAGGCGCCGAGTTCTTAGCACAAGGAACCCTTTATCCAGATGTCATTGAAAGTGTTTCAGCGATTGGTGAAGCCGTAACGATTAAAAGTCATCATAATGTAGGTGGGCTACCAGAACGGATGAAAATGCAACTTGTAGAGCCATTGCGTGAACTTTTTAAGGATGATGTTCGTTCTTTAGGGCGAGAATTAGGTTTACCTGAGCAGTTTATTGGGCGTCATCCTTTTCCAGGACCTGGTTTGGCAATTCGATGTCCGGGTGCAATTACACGCGAAAAATTAGAAATTTTGCGTGAGGCAGATGCTATTTATCTTGATGAAATCAGAAAAGCTGGCCTTTATGATAAAATTTGGCAAGCTTTTGCTGTTCTTCTTCCTGTTCAAACCGTTGGTGTAATGGGTGATGCACGTACTTATGAGTTTGTCTGCGCTCTTCGTGCTGTAACATCTGTAGACGGTATGACCGCTGACTTTTATCCGTATGATATGGAATTTTTGAGTAAAGTGGCAACACGTATTATTAATGAAGTCGAGGGTATTAACCGTGTTGTTTACGATATAACTTCCAAACCTCCTGGGACTATTGAGTGGGAATGATTGAAATTAAGAATAGTAAAGATATAGTTTTTTAGGATAAAGCATTTCAGAAAATTAGAAAAAATAAAAAAAGAAAATTGTTAAAGGCTTTGTATTAATGATTTTTAATCGTCATTAATCCTATTTAACGAATATTATTTGAAATTAAGAGAAGTTTGAAAATATGCTTAAAAAAAAAATTATAGCTCATCGTGGTGGAGCTGGTCTTTATTCTGAAAATACACTTTCAGCATTTCGTCATGCGATTGCATTGGGAGTGGACGAAATTGAATGCGATATTCACCTTCTTAAAAGCGGTGAAATTGTTATATTTCATGATTTCTCCCTTGAACAATTGATTGGGAAAAAAGGATATATTCATGAGATCGATAATGACACACGTCAGCAACTCCGTGTGAAAGGGAGTACTGAAGCACCTCCTTTACTAGAAGAGCTACTTGATCTTTTGGTGCCAACCAATGTAGCGCTTCATCTTGAAATCAAAACATGTGGTGAAATTGAGCGTGAAACTCTTTTATCTCAAAGAGCGCTTGAATTGATCAAAAGTCGAAACTTAGAAAAACGAGTTTCAGCAATTAGTTTTGATGCTAGGAGTCTTCGTCCTTTTATTGAAGCAGGAATAACATCTGGGCCATGTATTGATAGTTTTAAAGGTGATATGTCCTGTTGTTTTTCTGAATGGAAAAAATTAGGGTATTCTGATCTAAGTTTGGATAGCTCTATTGTATCACGAGACTTTATTGAATCGGCTCTTGATTCTGGCTTCAATGTAGGTGTATGGACGGTCAATGGAGTGTCTCGTTTGGCTCATTGGCTTGATATGCCAGTGCATTATATTACAACCGACCAACCTGATCTTGCTTTACGATTACGTTCGCAAAAATGAAAAAAGAGAGCTTTTCTTACTGATTAAGTAATCTGGAAGAAAATTTTTCTAGGTTGATTATGTGCGTTTTCCTGTTTGTTTATTAAAAGTGTGAAAATTCTGATTGGGAACAGTGAAGCTTAGTTTTTGTCCATAATCATTTGTAAGACGTTCTTTGATTTCAACAGTGAAAATAATATTGTTCCAACGTGTTAAAACATGGCATCCTGTGCCTACAGGTTTTATAAGTTCGATATGTGCATGAAAAACAGGCCCTTGTTCCGGATATTCACCCAACAAAGTCGCTTCTGGCCTAAATGCTAAAATATCAGTTTCTTTGTTACAAGAAAATGAGAAGCCTAAATATTGCTCTAAGATTTGACGATCAAGAAAATTAATAGGTGGAGAACCAATAAAGCCAGCAACAAAGATTGTAGCTGGGTAATCATAGATTTCCATTGGCGTTCCAATTTGTTCAATACGTCCTTTATTCATGACAACTATTCGATCAGCTAATGTCATAGCTTCTAATTGATCGTGTGTGACATAAAGGCTCGTTGTTCCTAATGAACGCTGGAGTGTTTTAATTTCAATGCACATTTGAGCGCGTAATTTTGCGTCAAGATTTGAGAGTGGTTCATCAAAGAGAAAAACACGTGGTTGGCGAACAATAACACGTCCCATTGCAACACGTTGGCGTTGTCCTCCTGATAATTGTCGCGGTTTACGATCAAGAAATGGTTCTATTTCTAAAAGTTTTGCAGCATGAGCAATACGTTTGTTCATTTCCTCTTTAGGCGTTTTTCGATTCTTGAGGCCATATTCTAAGTTTCCACGTACAGTCATATGCGGATAAAGTGCGTAGTTTTGAAAAACCATAGCAATGTCACGATTTGCAGGCTCACGATTATTAATAAGCTCATTGTCAATATAGAGCTCACCAGAGGTAACTTGTTCAAGTCCTGCAATAATACGTAATAGGGTTGATTTTCCACATCCTGATGGACCAACAAGAACGAGAAGTTCTTTATCAGAAACAGTTAAATTCAAGTCATTAATAACCAGACTATCATTATCATACTGTTTCATTATATTAAATAGTTGGATTGTAGCCACAATTATTTCTCCGTTTCAATGAGACCTTTGACAAAAAGCCGCTGCATGAAGATAACGACTAAAACGGGCGGGGCCATAGCAACAACCGCTACTGCCATAAGGATATTCCATTGAGGATCATGTTGAAGTGATTCAACAATGAGTTGTTTTAAGATAACAAGAACAGTTTGATGGTCTTGATCTGTTGTAGCAATAAGAGGCCAGAGATATTGTATCCATCCGTAAATGAACATAATGATGAATAAAGCAGCAATATTGCTTTTGCTAAGAGGGAGAACAATATCCTTAAAAAATTTCAATGGTCCTGCACCATCAACGCGGGCAGCTTCTAAGAGCTCATCAGGGACAGTAAGGAAAAATTGACGAAATAAAAATGTAGCGGTTGCTGATGCAATTAATGGAATAATCATTCCACTATAAGTGTTTATCATTCCTAATTGTGCAACTATTGTATATGTTGGAATAATGCGGACTTCTATAGGAAGCATTAATGTAATAAAGATAAGAGCAAAAGCAGTTTTACGAAAGGGAAAACGCATATAGACAATTGCATAAGCAGAGAAGAGTGAAATAGTAATTTTTCCAATACTAATGCCAATAGCCATAATAAATGAGTTCATTAAAAGTGGCCAGAGACGTGGAAGACCAAGTTTTACAAGGCCATCACCAAAAATTGCTTTATAATTTTCTAAGCCATATTGTCCTGGTAAGAGTGGAAGTGTCCCTCCATTAAATGTTGCTGAATTATGTGTTGATGCAATAATGGCAATATAGACTGGAAAACAGATGATAAGAATACCAATAATGAGAATGAAATGAGTTAAAAAGTTCAAAAAAGGGCGGTTTTCAACCATAACTTCTCTCCTAATATTGGACCCGACGTTCAATCCAGCGGAATTGGATTAATGTTAAAATAATAACCATCAGCATTAATATGGTTGATTGTGCAGCTGATGCACCAATCATTTGATTTTTAAAGCCATCTTCATACACTTTATAGACGATTGTGCTGGTTGCTCGTGCAGGTCCTCCAGAAGTCATGTTATCAATAATGCCGAATGTATCAAACATGACATAATTGATATTGATGATCAGTAGAAAAAAAGTTGTTGGTGAAATTTGTGGAAAGATTATCGTCCAAAATCGTTTAAAAGGACCGGCACCATCAATGGCAGCTGCTTCTATTTGCGAGTGAGGAACGGATTGGAGACCAGCAAAGAAAAAGAGAAAATTATAGGAAATTTGTTGCCAGCTAGCAGCAATTACAACCAGAATCATAGCTTGCACACCGTTAATACGATGGTTCCATATAATACCTATTTTTTTAAGGAGAAAAGGAAAAGTACCGATAGTTGGATGGAAAATAAACAACCATAATACACCTGCTAATACAGGAGCAACAGCGTATGGCCAAAGTAAAAGCATAGTATAAGCTTTTTTTGCACGAATAACACGGTCAACAGAAACAGCTAGAAGAAGTGATATTGTCATCGAAACAAGTGTGACAGAAATAGAAAATATGATCGTTGTCAGCAGTGATTGTATATAAGTAGTATCAGAAAAGATAGTTATGTAGTTTTCAAGACCAATAAAGGTTGTTGAGAAACCAAAAGGATCTTCACGTTCAAAGGACGATTTTATTGCTTGAGCAGCGGGCCAAAGAAAAAATAAAAAAGTTACCACAAGTTGAGGAAAAAGTAGCCAATAAGGAAGGAGGCTATTTCTGAAATATGCATGTTTTTCTTGCATGTGCAGGGCTCTTTAATAAGAGTCATCGGGAAAAAGGAATTGAAATATACCGTTTTTCAAGATCTAATTTTTCAACTTTGAACAATGATCATGAAACGTTAATGATTGGCTTTTTCAAATTCACGTAAAAGTTTATTACCACGTTCAACTACTTCATCTAATCCCTCTTTTGGTGATTTAGAACCATTTAGAACAGCCTCTAATTCTTGATCAAGAATCGAACGAATTTGCGGTAAGCTACCAAACCTTATTCCTTTTGAATTTTCTGTTGGTGGATTTAAATTGATTTGTTGAATAGCAATATCTGCACCTGGATTCTTATCATAAAAATTTTGTTCTCGACTTAATTCGTAAGCGGCGTTTGTGAGAGGAAGGTATCCTGTTTTTTGATGCCATTTAGCTTGATTATTTGTTTGTGAGAGGAATTTAAGAAAAGCTGCTGCACCCGCGTATTCTTTAGATGTATGACCTTTCAAAATCCAAATAGAAGCACCACCAATAATTGAGTTTTGTGGTGCATCTTTTACATCATCATAATAGGGAAGCATACCAAATCCAACATTAAATTGGGCTTCTGAAACGATTCCACCACGTGATCCTGATGATTGTATTAAAATTGCACAACTTTGTGCCATAAACATTGGTGTTGAATCGAGTGCACCAGCTGGGCCACCGTAACGAAAAATACCTTTATCTGACCATCTTTTAAAATCTGTCCACATGCGTATTTGCAAAGGACTGTTCAATGTTAGTTCTGCATCAAGTCCATCAAGTCCATTTCTTTTTGTTCCTACAGGAATGTTATGAAATGCTGAAAAATTTTCTACGCCAATCCATTGTGCAGCATAAGTCATTGTAAAACCACAACTTGCAGCTTTACTATCAAGAATTTTTTGTGAAAAATCTTCTATATCTTTCCATGTTTTGGGTGGTTGTTCTGGATCAAGCCCCGCTTTTTTAAAAATATCCTTATTATAAAAAAGAATTGGAGCTGAAACATTAAATGGCATAGAGAGCATACGTCCTTGCATATCAGAATAATAGCTACTGATAGCAGGTAAATAGTCTAAGGTATCAAATTCTTGCTTTGTGTCAGCCATGAGTTGATAAAGTGGATAGATCACACCTTTTGCAGCCATCATAGTACTTGTGCCAATTTCATAAATTTGAGCGAGAACCGGTTGTTTTTTCCCTCGAAATGCTGCGATAAGTGATATCATGCTTTCTTCATATTCCCCACGAAATGAAGGAATAATTTTGTAATCAGATTGGCTTTTATTAAAATCATTGATAAGATTTTCAGTTTGTTTTCCTAGATCTCCACTCATAGAGTGCCAAAAGCTAATTTTTGTTTGTGCAAAACCAGCTGTTGCTGCAGTTATAGCAATCATAAATGCTGCCGAGGAAAGATAAAGACGATTCATGATTCACCCTTTTTGAATTGATTGAGCACGGTTTTTTCAGAACTATTAATATAATTCATAAATATATCATGATGGTTCTATTTCGCAAAGATGCCATTTCATTTAAACATGAACCATGCAAAGGTCAAACGAATTTGTGTAAATTGACCAATTTTACAACTTTTATGATTGTCTGGATGTAGCTGTAACGGTTGCATTATAAAATGACAATAATTCTAAAAAAAATGAAAAAGGTAATGAGAGAGGCAAACAATTAAGGACATTTAGATGAAGTGAGATAGTCTTTAGGGTTATTGTTTAACATTCCAGTAATATTATGTGCCCTAACATTTGTTTATTGCGTTAATGATGGTGTTAACATTGTATTCCATCATATCAAGATAAGTCGCAGCAGGACCCTCTTTTTCGGATAATGCATCGGAATAAAGTACGCCCCCGATTTTTAAACCTGTTTCTTTTGAAATTTGTTCTATAAGACGAGGATTAGAGATGTTTTCAACAAATAATGCGGATACTTTATTGTTTTTAATTTGTTTAATAAGTTTGGCAACATCTGCTGCAGTAGCTTCTTTTGAAGCATTTTCGGGAGCAAGGATGGTGAATCCATATTCATGAGCAAAATAACTAAAGGCATTATGAGATGTGATAATAGTTCGCTTGTCTTTCGGGATAGTAGAAATTTGTGTTGTAATAGTTGTATGCAGTGCTTTTAGTTTTTGAATATAAGTCTGAGCGTTTTTATTATAATTTTCACATGATTGTTGATCTATTTTACAGAAAGCAGCAGCAATATTCTTAACGTATGTTTCAACATTGGGGATAGTTTGCCAAGCATGTGGATCAATACTACCGTGGTAATGTGTCTTGTTACGTTGTTCATGTTTAATTTCTAATGGGGAAATATTAGCACTAACTTCTACAAGAAGTGCTTTTGTTCCAGTTGCTATCGTGAGCCGATTAATGAAATCTTCTAAATACAGACCGTTGATGAAAATAATATGAGCATTTTTAATAGTTTTTGCATCACGGGGTGTTGGTTCGTAACTATGGATGCTTGTATTAGGACCAACAAAGGTGGTGATTGAGATATGATGGCCTCCTACATTTTTTACTAAGTCTGTAAGAATAGAAAAGCTTGTGACAACATTAATTTTTTGATGTGCAATGGCAGAAAGTGGGAAGAGAAGTAATAGAAGAGAGATCAGACGAAAAAATAGTTTAGCAAATTTATGCATGCTGTTTCCTTATGATGGAAAGGATGTATAGAAAAAGACGAGGAAACCAGGTTGCAATGAGTCCACGTGGACTTATAAGACAGGTGAGAAGATAGATAGAGCCTGCAACTATAATAATAGACGCACCAGAGGGTAGGGATTTATGAAAAGAGAGCAGAAGGCCAAATACACTGGCAATGATTCCTAAAATAATCGATAATATACAAATAGAGCCCAAACGCGAAAGCCAAAAACGGGCAGTGATGGCTGGAATCATCATAATGCCGACGGACATAAGTGTTCCTAATGATTGAAAACCGCCAACAAGGTTTAATACCATGAGCCCAAGTAATAACATGTGAACATATTTTCCTAGTGGAGAAAGTGATTTTAAAAATAGTGAATCAAAACTTTCTACTACAAGAGCTCGCCAAAAAATACACAGACTACTTATTGTTATGAGCATTATAACAGTAATAAGCAAAATGGCTTGTATATTAATAGAAAGCACTGAACCGAATAAAAGATGCAATAAATCAATTGTTGATCCTTTGAGTGAAATAATTATGACACCTGTTGCTAATGCAAAAAGATAGAAGACAGTCATTGAGGCATCTTCTTTTTGAAAACTATTTCTTGAAATTAAAGTAGTTGCTAATGAAACAATAATACCAGCTCCAACTCCACCAAGAGTCATGAATATTGGAGAAAAACCACAGAAAAGAAAAGCAATGGCAACACCAGGAAGAATAGCGTGTGATATTGCATCACCTGTTAAGCTCATACCACGTAACATTAAAAATACTCCAATGGGACAAGCACTGATCGTTAATAAAAAAGAACCAATTAAAGCATTTTGCATAAATTGGAAATCAATAAAAGGCGCGAAAAAAAATGCGTACACGTGTGATGATCCAGTTTAGATAAAATTACTTGACCGCAAAGGCTTGTTCTTGTGGAATAACATGGAAAAATTGGATATGAGAGATGGCGTAACAAGATGATTATTGGCGCTTAATAACTGTGTCGTTTCTCCATAAAAAGCATGCTGTTTATGGATATGAATCATTTGTGGAAAATATTCTTGAACAATAAAAGGATCATGAAGTGCTATAAGAATTGTGCGGCCTTTTTGTTGCCAATGAGTGATCAGTGTTAGGAGATCCTTTTGGGTTTTAAGATCCACACCATTGAAAGGTTCATCAAGCAATATAATATCCGAATCTTGGACAATAATACGTGCAAAAAGAGCACGTTGTAGTTGTCCATTTGATAGTGTATTCAGGGAGCGGTGAGCGAGCGCTGCAAGCCCAACTACTTCTAGCGCATTTTGAATTTTATATTGATAGGAACGCTGGCTTTTCCATAATCCACAGAAAGACCATAGTCCCATTTTAACGAGTGTTTCTACATCAGCTGGGAATGTTCGATCAATATCACAGTATTGACCTAGGTAAGCAATACGGCTTTTTGTGAGTTTTGTAATTTTACCACTGATAGGTTTAATTAATCCGGCAATAGTTTTGAGAAGTGTAGATTTCCCAGAACCGTTATCACCGGTTATGGCAATTAATGAATTTGTTGTCAGTTTTGCTGAAAAATTTTTTATAACAATTCTGTTTGTGTAACCGAATGTCACATTGTTGAACTGTAAGCTCATATTGATACCATTCTCTATTTTTTAATATTTTAAAAAGTTATGTTATATAATTACATATGTCAATAAAGTATTATATTATTTTCTTATGTTTTTAAGAGACTTTGCATGGTAATGGGAAGATCGTGGAAAATTAAAAATAGCTCTGAATTTCTCTTGACGAAATCATGTGTATGTATACTATATATAGTACTAAAATGATCGGTGATTCAAAATAAACGCTAAATGTGAATACATTGTTCATTTTATTGAAACTAGATTATTTCACAGTAAAGTATTATTATTTTTAGAGTAGCAGTTCAATTAAAGTATCACCTTAGGGGAGTTTTTTTGTTCATTGTCTGTATATTAAAGTTTTTTGCGATGAAAAACAGATGAAGACGCTAACAAAATGGCTGCAAAGGCTACGAGGTTAATTGGCTTTATGATACGTTTAATTAAAAAATAGCGAAACAAGAAAAATGCTAGTGAATAGTTGTTGTGTAACGAAGAACAGTTATTAGGATCGCAAGGCCTTTCTTCGTTTGTCCTATGTTTTTTAAAGAAAATGTAGTGATTTAAAGATGCGTTCGACAGTTTATAAGTCATTTTAACTAAAATATGACTAGGCGTTTTGTATGTAATTATTGTGTAAATATTGTGAGATTATCAGAATTAATGTTTTTCTGAGTTATTTTTTTTGAATTATGAAAGTTGAAAAGAATGATCACTATTTATAGTAAACCATCTTGTGTTCAATGTGATGCTACCTGTCGTGCTTTTGATGCTAAGGGTATTGATTATAATGTTATTGATATTTCTTGTGATGAACAAGCGTATAATTTTGTTCAGTCTTTAGGATATCGCCAAGTGCCTGTAGTGATTTGCGGTGATAATCATTGGTCGGGTTTTAGACCAGATATGATTAATGGTCTTTGTAGCTAATGGGGCTTATTGTTTATTATTCGAGTGCAACGGGTAATACTGAATATTTTGTTTCTCAGCTTGGTCAACGGCTTTTCAAAATTGATAAAAAAAATCCGTCAATATTGGTTAGAGAGCCGTATGTGTTAGCTGTACCTACTTATGCAGATGGTGAAGGTAGATTGGCTGTGCCAAAAGCAGTTATTCATTTTCTTAATGAGGAGGAAAACCGCAAATTGGTTCGTGGTGTCATTGGTGGCGGAAATCGTAATTTTGGTCGTTATTATAATTTAGCGAGCAAGATCATTGCAGAAAAATGTTGTGTACCTTGCCTCTATCGTTTTGAGCTGCGAGGAACTAAGGAAGACGTTATTTGTGTTAAAAAAGGATTGGAAAAGTTTTGGAAACAACAAATGTAAAAAAACTGGAGACGCCAGATCAAATTACAGATTATCATGCACTCAACGCAATGCTTAATCTTTATGATGAGAATGGTCATATTCAATTTGATATGGATAAACTTGCTGCTCGGCAGTATTTTCTCCAACATGTTAATCAGAATACGGTTTTTTTTCATAATTTAAAGGAGAAAATAGATTATTTGATAGAAGAAAAGTATTATGAGAGAGAATTATTTGAACTTTATGATTTTTCTTTTGTCAAAAAGCTTTTTAAGCGTGCTTATGCATTTAAATTTCGTTTTCCTACTTTTCTGGGTGCGTTCAAATATTACACGAGTTACACGTTAAAGACTTTTGATGGTAAGCGCTATCTTGAGCGTTATGAGGATCGTGTTTGTCTTGTTGCTTTATATTTAGCACAAGGGAATAAATCCCTTGCTGAGGGCTTAGTTGATGAAATTATTACGGGACGGTTTCAACCAGCAACACCAACATTTTTGAATGCGGGCAAGAAGCAAAGAGGAGAATTGGTATCGTGCTTTTTGTTACGCGTTGAAGACAATATGGAATCGATAGGCCGTTCGATTAATTCAGCCTTACAGCTTTCTAAACGCGGTGGAGGTGTGGCCCTTTGTTTAACGAATTTGCGAGAAGCAGGGGCACCAATTAAGAAAATAGAAAATCAGTCATCGGGTGTTTTACCTGTGATGAAAATGTTAGAAGATGTCTTTTCTTATGCTAATCAACTTGGTGCGCGACAAGGCGCTGGTGCTGTTTATTTACATGCACACCATTTAGATATTATGAAATTTTTGGATACAAAGCGAGAAAATGCTGACGAAAAAGTCAGAATTAAAACGCTTTCACTTGGTGTTATTATTCCTGATATCACTTTTGAGCTTGCTCGTAATAATGAGGATATGTATCTTTTCTCATCGTACGATATTGAGCAGGTTACAGGAAAACCTTTTAGTGATATTTCTTTGACGGAGCATTATCGTTCTTTTGTTGATAATTCAAAGATACGCAAAAAGAAAATAAGTGCGCGGGTTTTCTTTCAAACGTTAGCAGAAATTCAGTTTGAATCAGGATATCCATATATTTTATTCGAAGATACCGTCAATCGGGCAAATCCAATAGCAGGCCGTATTAGTATGAGCAATTTGTGTACAGAAATTTTGCAAGTAAGTGAAGCAAGTGAACTGGAAACAGATTTAACTTATCGTGCTGTTGGCAATGATATATCTTGTAATCTTGGCTCGATGAATATTGCAAAAGCAATGGAGAGTGACAACTTTGGGAGGACAGTGGAAATAGCTGTGCGTGCCTTAACAGCTGTTTCTGATATGAGTAATATTGCTTGTGTGCCTTCTATTGCAAAAGGCAATGCCGAGAGTCATGCGATTGGTTTGGGGCAAATGAACTTGCATGGTTTTCTAGCACGTGAAAAGATCTATTATGGAACACCGGAAGCAATTGATTTTACTAATATCTATTTTTATACAGTTACATATCACGCATTACGTGCTTCTAATTTAATTGCGCGTGAACGTAAGGAAGTGTTCGTAGGATTTGAAAAATCAGCTTATGCAGATGGACATTTTTTTACAAAGTATATTGAGAAAGAATGGAAACCGCAATTTGAACTAGTACAAAAGCTTTTTACGCGTAATAATATCGTTATTCCGAACCAAAAAGACTGGCAAGAGCTGAAGCAATTAGTTGCTCAATATGGGCTTTATAATCGCTATCTTCAGGCTGTACCACCTACGGGATCTATTTCCTATATTAACTATGCGACTTCTTCTATTCATCCGATTGCTTCGAAGATTGAAATTCGCAAAGAGGGAAAAATTGGACGTGTTTATTATCCTGCCCCTTATATGGATAATACGAATTTAGAGTTTTATCAGGATGCTTATGAAATTGGGCCTGAAAAAATTATTGATACTTATGCTGTTGCTACGCAGCATGTTGATCAGGGGCTTTCGTTAACGTTATTTTTTCCAGATACAGCAACTACACGTGACATTAATCGTGCGCAAATTTATGCCTGGAAAAAAGGCATAAAGAGCCTTTATTATGTACGGTTACGGCAGATGGCATTGAGTGGAACAGAAGTTGATGGTTGTGTTTCATGTAGCTTATAGGAGATGATTATATGACCAAAATTACAACAAAAAATCCTGTTGTTTGTGCTGTAAATTGGAATAGACTCTATGATGAAAAAGATCTTGAAGTTTGGAATCGTTTAACTGGTAATTTTTGGTTGCCTGAGAAAGTACCGTTGTCCAATGATATTCCTTCATGGGCTAGTTTGACTGAGGAAGAACGAAAACTGACAATTCGTGTTTTTACAGGCCTTACTCTCCTTGATACGGTTCAGAATACTGTGGGTGCTATTTCTCTTATGGCCGATGCTGTAACAGAACATGAGGAAGCAGTATTAACTAATATTGCATTTATGGAAGCAGTTCATGCACGTTCTTATTCCTCTATTTTCTCAACTTTATGTTCGACAGTGGAAGTTGATGATGCGTTTAGATGGTCGGAAGAAAATACCTATTTGCAGAAGAAAGCGAGATTAATACTTGAACATTATGAAGCAGATGAACCACTAAAGAAAAAAATTGCTTCGACTTTCCTTGAGAGTTTTTTATTTTATTCTGGTTTTTATTTGCCCATGTATTGGTCAAGTCGTGCTAAGCTGACGAACACGGCTGATTTAATTCGGCTTATTATTCGTGATGAGGCTGTTCACGGTTATTATATCGGCTATAAATTTCAATTGGGGTTTGCAAAACTTGATGAAGCTAAAAAACAAGAAATAAAAGATTTTGCTTTTAATCTACTTTTTGATCTTTATAATATTGAGTGTAAATATACTGAAGATCTTTATGATGCTATTGGGTTGACAGAAGATGTTAAGGTTTTTCTTCATTATAACGCAAATAAAGCATTAATGAACTTAGGCTTTGAGGCTCTTTTCCCGCCTGAAGTGTGCCGTGTTAATCCTGCCATTTTAGCAGCTTTGTCACCGAATTCTGATGAAAATCATGACTTCTTTTCGGGATCAGGTTCTTCTTATGTTATTGGTAAAGCAGTAGCAACTGTCGACGAGGATTGGGCATTTTAATGCGTGAAGGAAAAAAGAAGTGCACGGGGTATTTTATTTAAATCTTCGCGTATTTTAAGACATTTAAATCCATTTTTTTCAAATAAATCACGAACTTTTTTTTCTTGAGAATAGCCAATTTCAACGGCGATATAACTTTTCTCTTTTAAATAATTTGCTGATTCATAAGCCAATTTTCGATAAAAATAAAGGCCATCTTCTCCACCATTTAGAGCGCGCCAAGGGTCATGTTGGCGTACTTCTTTTGCAAGGTTTTTAATTTCTTTTTCTGGAATATAAGGCGGATTAGAAATAATGAGGTCAAATTGCCCTTTGATGGAATCAAACCAATTACTGAGAAGAGGTGTAAAACGATGGGCAACATTCGCATGCTGTGCATTTTTTGTAGCTGTTTTTAAAGCATCTTCGGAAATATCAACAGCTACAGCATAGGTTTGAGGGATTTGTTTGAGAATCGCAATAGCGATAGCTCCACTTCCTGTTCCCATATCAAGCAATGTAGCTTGTTCTGATTTCTCTAGATGTGATTTGAGGATTGGTAAAACAAGATCAACGAGTGTTTCTGTATCAGGACGTGGTTCTAACGTATCTTTAGACAAAGTAAATGGTATACCATAAAATTCTCGTGTTCCGATAATACGATAGACCGGTTCACCTGCAATACGTCGATTTATAGCTTGTTCTAATTGTACGAGCTGTTGAGAAGATAGATACATATTTGGTTGAAGAATTCTATCAGATGCAGTGGTTCCTGTTATCCATTCAACGAGTATTTTTGCGTTAAGATCGGCTTCAGAAATTCCTTGATGGCGCAATTTTTCTTGTGTTGTTTGGATGACCTTACTAAGCGAATGATCATTCATCTACTATGATCCATTTCAGTAAGGAGCGTTGTCTGATGATCAGAAATGAGTGCATTAATCAACTCATTTAAATCTCCTTCCATGATACGATCAAGTTTATAGAGAGTCAGATTAATACGATGGTCAGTTACTCGTCCTTGTGGAAAATTATAGGTACGGATACGTTCTGATCGATCACCAGAACCAACTTGAGTTTTTCGGGATGCTGAACGTTCACTCTCTGCTTTTTGCCGTTCAATATCGAATAAACGCGCACGTAAAATTTGGAGAGCGCGTGCGCGATTTTGATGTTGTGATTTTTCTGCTTGAACAACCATAATTCCTGTTGGAATATGCGTAATACGAACAGCTGAATCAGTTGTATTGACATGTTGCCCACCAGCACCAGATGCGCGCATTGTATCAATACGGATATCTTCTGGGCGAATTTCGATATCAATTTCTTCTGCTTCTGGTAAAACTGCAACAGTGGCGGCAGATGTATGAATGCGTCCTCCTGTTTCTGTTTCAGGGATGCGTTGCACGCGATGGACACCTGATTCAAACTTAAGCTTGGAAAATACACCTTTTCCTGAAATAGTTGCAATAATTTCTTTATATCCACCAACTTCACCATCACTCAAAGAAATGATTTCAACTTTCCAGTTGTGAGTATTTGCATAACGTTCATACATACGAAAAAGATTTCCTGCAAAAAGTGCTGCTTCTGATCCTCCTGTTCCTGCTCTAATTTCAATGATAACACTTTTTTCATCAGCAATGTCTTTGGGCAAAAGAAGAATTTGGAGTTCTTGCTCAAGTTCTTGAATTTTTTGAGATAATGATGATAGCTCTTCTTGAGCTAAATTACGCATTTCTGTATCTGTTTGTGTATCACTTATTATAGTTTCGAGCTCTGCTATTTCTTTATGGAGAGAATTTAATGTTCGTATAGGAGCTATAATTGGCTGTAATTCTGCGTATTCGGACGCTAGTTTTACATATGTTTCCGCATTTGGATTCTCAGCCATTTGGCTTTCGATTATTTTGAAGCGTTTTTCAAGTTGCTTCATGCGGTCTTGTGGCAAAGAAACCATGGCAATATTGGCCTAATTTATTGAGTGTTAGATAGTTGATAATATTATATATTATATTATTACAGGGGGTGATAAAGAAGAAAAATGCTCTTGCCAACCAAATTATAGAATTTTAAAATAAATTTATGTAAAAATTTGGTGTGCATAAATAATATTTTTCATTATACATATAGGTCTATTAATTTAGGAATTGCGTTTTTTCCCGTAAATTTCAAGACGATGATAAACAATATCATAACCAAGGGAATGGGCAATTTCTTCTTGCAGTTTTTCAATGATAGCAGAATGAAATTCAATAGCTTCTCCTGTGTCTATATCAATAAGATGATCGTGATGCTCGCCTTTTGCTTGTTCAAAACGAGAAGGTCCTCCATTGAAGATATGGCGATGAATAGTTCCATTTTCTTCTAATGTTTTCATTGTGCGGTAAACAGTTGATAGCGAAATACTAGGATCTATTTTATGAACACGTTGAAAAATTTCAAATGCATTCGGATGATCATCTGTGTCGGCTAAGACGTCAAGAATAATACACCTTTGACGTGTTACTCTTAAGCCGGCAATTCGTAATTCTTTTTCATAAGTTTGTTTATTCATTTAATTATTTGACTTTTCAGATAAATGACCCATGACAATGCTTATATTTTTTGCCTGAACCACAAGGGCAAGATTCATTTCGTCCAATTTTTCCCCATGTTGTTGGATCATTAGGATTGCGTTTTTCGGGATTAACTAACCTATTTTCGTTTATTTGTGCCCATGCTGTGGTGTTATTTTTTGCGTTCTGAGTATTAGAAGGATACTGGGAGCGTGATCTTTCAGGTGTTTGCGATTCTACGGGTTTTTGAATAATTTCAAAATGCATGAGTTTAGAAATAAAATTTTTACGGAGATTGATAAGCATAGTTTGAAAGAGTTCGAATGACTCTGTTTTATACTCATTGAGAGGATCTCGTTGTGCATAACCACGGAAGCTAACAGCAGAACGTAAATGATCTAAATGAACCAAATGCTCACGCCATAATGTATCAATTGTTTCAAGTAGTATAGCTTTATGAAAATAAGCGATTATTTCTGGGCTATAGCGTTCAGAGCGTTCCTTTTCAAATTTTTCAACAGCCTTTGTTATGCGTTCTACAATTTGCTCTTCAGCAATTCCTTCTTCGCTTGCCCATTTTTCTATTGGAAGGTTCAAATTAAAAATCTGATATAGTGCTTTTTGTAAATCTTTCACATTCCATTTTTCTGCGTATGCTCCATATGGAATGTGGGTTTCTACTAGATCTTCAATGACTTCATTACGCATTTCAACAGTCATTTCAGTTAAATTTTCTGTATTCATAACTTCCATGCGTTGTTCGAAAACAACTTGGCGTTGATTGTTCATGACATCGTCATATTTTAAAAGATTTTTACGAATTTCGAAATTTCGTGCTTCAACCTTTTTTTGAGCTTTCTCAAGAGCTTTATTAATCCATGGATGGGCAATGGCTTCATCTTCTTTTAGTCCAAGCTTTTGCAGCATACTATCCATACGGTCAGAACCGAAGATACGCATGAGATCATCTTGAAGAGAAAGAAAAAATTTTGAACGTCCAGGATCACCCTGGCGACCAGAACGACCGCGAAGTTGGTTATCAATTCGACGACTTTCGTGGCGTTCAGTAGCAATAACATAAAGACCCCCAGCAGCTAATGCCTTCTCTTTCAGTTGTTGAACATCTTTCTTGATTTCTTCAATTTTAGCAGTTCGTTCTGGGCCTTCAGGTACATTCTGCAATTCTTGCCGAATACGTATTTCAACATTACCACCAAGTTGTATATCGGTACCACGACCGGCCATATTGGTGGCGATAGTCAACGCTTTAGGAACACCTGCTTGTGCTATAATATGTGCTTCCTGTTCATGATAACGAGCATTTAAAACTTGAAAATCAGTGATACCTTCTTTCCGTAAGCGCTCTGCTAACTGTTCCGACTTTTCAATAGAAGTAGTTCCAACCAGAATAGGTTGTCCTTTTTCGTGAGCTTGACGAATATCGCGAACAATGGCTCGATATTTTTCTTCTGCTGTTCGATAAATTTCATCATCTTCATCGCGGCGTTGAACAGGTAAATTTGTAGGAACTTCAACAACCTCAAGATCATAAGTATTACTAAATTCTTCAGCTTCCGTTGTAGCTGTTCCAGTCATACCGGATAATTTTTTATACATACGAAAATAATTTTGAAAAGTAATAGAAGCTAAGGTCTGGTTTTCTGGTTGGATAGTGACATGTTCTTTGGCTTCTAATGCTTGATGTAATCCTTCAGAGTAACGTCGTCCTGGCATCATACGACCAGTAAATTCATCAATGATAACGACCTCACCATTTCGGACAATATAATCTTTATCACGGATAAACAATTTATGCGCTTTCAGAGCATTATTAACATGGTGGACAATTGTAACGTTTTCTATGTCGTAGAGGCTTTCATTTTTGAGATGTCCAGCTTTTTTTAGCATTTCCTCAATTTTTTCAGTACCAATTTCAGTAAAAGTTGTGGTTTTTTGTTTTTCATCTATTTCGTAGTCTTCTGGTGTTAGGAAAGGAATAAATGCATCAATAAGATTATAAAAGTCAGTACGATCTTCTAAGGGACCAGAAATAATAAGAGGGGTTCGTGCTTCATCAATAAGAATTGAATCAACTTCATCAATAATTGCATAATAGTGACCACGCTGTACCATTTGGTTACGGCCAAAAGCCATATTATCGCGAAGATAATCAAATCCTAATTCATTATTTGTTGCATAAGTAATATCACATGCATAAGCTGCTCGGCGAGAATCATTATCAAGATGATTGAGAATAACACCAGTTGTCATACCTAAAAAATCGTAGATTTTACCCATTGTTTCAGCATCACGACCAGCAAGATAATCATTAACTGTAACAACATGGACCCCTTTTCCTTCTAGGGCGTTAAGATATACTGGTAAGGTTGCCATTAATGTTTTACCTTCACCAGTACGCATTTCAGCAATTCCTCGGTTATGAAGAACCATCCCACCAATAAGCTGTACGTCAAAAGGGCGCATGCCGTAAACACGTTTTGCTGCTTCACGGACAGTTGCAAATGCTTCTGGTAATAGCGAATCAACCGTTGCACCTTCAGTTAATCTTTTACGAAACTCAGCAGTTTTTTGGCGTAATTGCATATCGCTTAATTTTTGCAATTGTTCTTCTAAGGCATTAATCTGTGTTATTTTTTGGCGAAATGCTTTAATACGGCGTTCATGAGCCGAACCAAAGAATTTATGCGCAAGAGCACCTAAATTGACCATTTCTGGTCCTTTCTTTCATTTGTTATCACCATAATGGGTGTTTATTAAATTGTATCTATGGCTCTGCACCGTCTAAAACGTTTGGTATAATTAGATGCATGCAGTGCTTTATGGTAACTGACGTATAATGTTTTTTCATTTTTTATAAAATAGAGATTAAGGGGCTAAAACCATTGTGTCAACTTTAGTGATATTATTTGAATAATTAAGGTATGAAGTAATTTAGGGTATAATGTGACATTTTTCTATATTATCATGTTTTGTATTATCTGGAATCAAAATGTAATAAAATGGAAGGATCATTTTTTATTTTTGTGAAATAAAATTTATCTATGTTTAGATTTTAAAGTGCTATGGTAAAAAAATTAAATTTGAAAGTACATTGATTTTAAAAAGGGAATATATTTATGAGATTCAATTTTAGGGTACTATGTTTGGCCTCAACTTTATTAGTTGGCATACATGCCGGTGTGATAGCTCAAGAAAGCGTAAAGTCTGCAAAAAATGATTTAAGTACTTTGGAGAACGCTGCTGAAAAACCAGTTCCTCTTTCTCATGTAATAGCAGTGATTGATGGGAAAAATATTACGGCCGGGCAGTTAGATGAGCTAGCACTCGAAATAAATCCTAATTTAGTTCGTGTTCCAGATGAAAAACGCCGTGTAACAGTCTTAAAAGCGTATTTAGATATGCAGGCACTTGCTAAAGCAGCACTGCAGAAAGGTCTAGATAAGACAGAAGCCTATGATAAACGTATGGCAATAATGCGTGATAATATTCTTCAGCAACTTTATTTTAAAGAGATGGTTGTTGATAAAATTGCAGATGCTGATGTGAAAGCTCTTTATGATAAGGAAATTGCTGCTTTACCTAAAGAAGATGAAATCAAAGCGCGTCATATTTTAGTCAAAACAAAAGAAGAAGCAGAAAAAGTTATTAAGCGTTTGAATAAAGGTGAAAGCTTTGAGGAAATTGCAAAAAAAGACTCAACAGATGGTTCTTCTGCCGTTGGTGGAGATCTTGGCTATTTTAGTCGCGGTCAGATGGTTAAGCCATTTGAAGAGGCTGCATTTAATTTGAAGGTGGGAGAATATACTAAAAAACCTGTTGAAAGTCCATTTGGTTGGCATGTTATTAAGATAGAGGATCGTCGTTTAAAACAACCTCCTGTCTTTGATGATGTTAAGGATGTATTGCGTACACAGCTTATAAGAGAACATTATCAAACACTTATTACCGATTTACGGGGTAAGATTAATGTAGAGTATCCTGATTCTAATATTGCAAAACACATGCAATCGCTTAATGAAAATGAAGCACCATTTCTAGGTGAAACATCCAATGTAGAGGGTGGGGAATAATTTTTTTATGCTGGGTCATTTTATAAAGCCCAGCACTTTTATTAAAGTATATTCAATTGCATTTATGGAAAAGCATTTAATGGCTGTAAAAATATCGCCTTTTTCACATAAACAACCACCAGAATTTCCACTATTATCCGGTGTGCGGATAGCTACAGCTAAAGCTGGTATTAAGTATAAAGATCGTACAGATCTTCTTTTAATTGTATTTGATAAGCCAGCTAATGTGGCAGGTGTTTTTACACGTTCAAAATGTAGATCTTCTGCTGTAGATCATTGTCGTGCGTCCCTTCTTCATGGGATTGCTAGAGGTCTTGTTGTTAATTCTGGCAATGCCAACGCTTTTACGGGGCACAAAGGTAAGCAGACGACAAATGCAATAGTTCATTCTGCATCTAGTATTTTGAAAGCGAGAGAAGATGAAATTTTTATAGCTTCTACGGGTGTTATTGGTGAGCCAATGGATGAGGCTTGTATTTTAAATCTTTTACCTGATATGGCTTCTACAGCAGAGGAGGGATGCTGGTTAGAAGCTGCGAAAGCTATTATGACAACTGATACGTTTCCAAAACTTGCAACGCGTCAATTTGACTTTGGGGGAGAGCTTGTTACTATTAATGGGATTGCAAAAGGTGCTGGTATGATTGCACCAGATATGGCAACGATGCTTTCTTTTGTGGTAAGCGATGCAGCGATTTCTTCAGATATACTCCAAATGATGTTATCAGAGGCTGTTCAGGAAACTTTTAATTCAATTACTGTTGATAGTGATACTTCGACGTCTGATACATTAATGATCTTCACAACAGGAAAAGCGAAGAGTTGCCTTCCTTGTTTGACAAGCCAATCAGATCCTCGTTATTGGATATTTGTAAAGCACCTGCGTGAGCTTTTGCACGAACTTGCATTACAAGTTGTTTGTGATGGTGAAGGAGCTCGTCATTTAATTGAGGTATCTGTTATTGGTGCTACAACAAATAGTGCTGCTAAGACTATTGCTTTATCAATTGCAAATTCACCACTTGTAAAAACAGCTATTGCAGGCGAAGACGCTAATTGGGGAAGAGTTGTTATGGCGATTGGTAAGGCAGGTGTTGAAGCAGATCGTGATCGATTAAAAATTTGGTTTGGTGAACATCGTTTGGCTGTTAATGGTGAACGTGATCCTCATTATAATGAGAAAGCAGTGAGTGCTTATATGAAAGGTCAACATATTAAAATTTGTGTTGATATTGGTCTTGGAAGCGGAAAAGCAACAATTTGGTCTTGTGACTTAACAAAAGAATATGTTGCGATTAATGGTGATTATAGAAGTTGATTCATAAAATATAAACTCGAATATTTAGTATTTATATACTTTTAAAGAATACTGGATATTTAGTTGTTTATTCTGGAATAGGGCTTTACAATAGCAAGAATGATAGTTATCTATTATTCTTTTGGTCATAGTATGCATATAAAAAATTCACTCCTTCTTGTTGTTGCATGTGCTTTATTAGACCATGATAATCGAGTGTTGCTTGCGCAACGGCCTCAAGGAAAATCG
Source organism: Bartonella sp. A1379B (assembly GCF_002022485.1). NCBI lineage: Bacteria > Pseudomonadati > Pseudomonadota > Alphaproteobacteria > Hyphomicrobiales > Bartonellaceae > Bartonella > Bartonella sp. A1379B. The sequence continues at coordinate 246,592 of NZ_CP019780.1, forward strand.
CTAGCTGGTTTATGGGAATTTCCCGGTGGAAAAATTGAAAATGGTGAAACGCCAGAGACATCGTTAATTCGTGAGTTAGCAGAAGAGCTTGGTATTCATGTTCGGCAGGATAATTTATTACCCTTAACATTTGCAAGCCATAATTATGAAACCTTTCACCTGTTAATGCCATTGTATATTTGCCACCGTTATGAGGGCGTTCCAAAAGGACGAGAAGGACAAAATTTAGAATGGGTTTGCATGAGCAGTCTTGATGAATATTCTATGCCTGATGCTGATAAGCCATTGATTCAAGCTCTAAAAAATTTTGTTCTTTAATATTCTGATAAAGAGAAAATATTTATAAACAATGGGAAATTTCTTGTACTAAATATTTTCTGATCAAGGAATCTTAAGTGGTTGTATTTTAAAAGTAAGGCCTTTGAGATAAATTGTTTGATTATTTTTGCACATTTGATTGTGCAGTGTTTTGCGTTGGATTACGAGAGTTATTGTGCGTACATTTATTTTTATTAAGTTACGTTATTTTAGATAAAATAATTATTAGAAATAAATTATTTGTAGATAAAAAATATTTTTAAATTTAAAAAAAATAATACTAGGAATAAATAATGACATTTAGTTTTTTTATTAATTTATTTTTATTTATTGTTTTTTTGTTATGTCTTTTCCATTACAAAAAAATTAAAAAAAATCTTACATTGCAAGTTATACTAGGTCTTATAGTTGGTTTAATTTTTGGTAGTATTTTGCAGATTATTTATAAGGAAGGCAATCCTATTCTATTAGAGTCTGTTGAATGGTTTAACATTGTTGGTGATGGATATATATCGTTATTAAAAATGATTGTTATACCATTGGTTTTTGTTTCTATTGTTTCTGCAGTAGCACATTTACATTCTATTTATGCTGTTGGCAGAATTGGCATAATAACAATTTCAATACTCCTTTTAACGACATCTTTTTCTGCATTGATTGGTATTTTTATTGTTAATTTCTTCGGACTCACTGCAAGTAGTCTAGTACATAAAGGAGAAGATATATCTACTCTTCTTGGAAGCCATATTTCTCAGCTTGAAAATATCAGTATACCAAAGTTGATTTTATCATTTATTCCTCAAAACTTATTCGCTGAGTTAATAGAAACAAAGCCTACATCAATTATTAGCGTTGTTATTTTTTCAGCTTTTTTAGGAGCAGCGGCTATTCTTTTAAAAAAGGATGAACCGGATAAAGGGGAGAAAGTCCTTTTATTGATTCAAATTATGCAGTCTTGGGTTATGCGATTAGTGCATATTATAATTTCTTTAACACCTTATGGTGTTTTTGCTCTAATGACTAAGGTAGGAGCAACTTCAAATGCTGCAGATATTTTAAAATTACTGGTTTTTATTGTTATTTCTTATGTTGGCATTACCCTTATGTTTGCAATTCATGGTATATTACTGAGTATCTCAGGTATTAATCCATTCCGTTTTTTCAAAAAAGTTTTTCCCGTTTTAACATTCGCTTTTAGTAGTCGTTCAAGTGCTGCTAGTATTCCTCTGAATATCGAGGCACAAACTCAATGGATTGGTGTCCCGCAGACAATTGCAAGTTTTGCCGCTTCTTTTGGTGCAACAATTGGTCAAAATGGTTGTGCAGGACTTTATCCAGCAATGCTCGCGACTATGATAGCCCCTTCTGTTGGCATTAACTCTTTCGATCCTCTCTGGATAGCTACCCTTGTTGGTGTTGTAACATTAAGTTCTATTGGTGTTGCTGGTGTTGGAGGAGGAGCCATTTTTGCCGCATTAATTGTTTTACCAATTATGGGACTTCCTGTTACTTTGTTAGCTGTACTCATTTCTGTTGAACCTCTAATTGATATGGGCCGTACGGCTCTTAACGTAAATGGCTCAATGTTAGCTGGAACTATGACAAGTCAGATATTGCATACAACGGATAAAAGCATTTTTGAAGGATGATTTTCATATTGAGATGATCGCTTTTCATGTTTATTTCGATATAATCTCTGTCATTGATTAATAATTTTATTTTCTTATAGAGTAGCTTTTTTCCACAAAATATAATATCTCACAAAGCTACACATTATCACAAATATAGTTTTGTGGTAAATCTGAATTTTTATAACCTTAGGACTACTATCTTAGCTCTTTTATCAATTTTAATGTTTCTGGAAATTTACATACTTTTAAAATTTTGTTATCTTCATAGATGCTAGTTTGGAATAGATCAAGCAATTGCTTTTGTGTGGTAGCTTTTTACTTTAGAAAAACTTACTGAAGTTACCTTCTTTTATATTTCTGAAGTCTTTAGGAACTCTAGTACAATAAAGTTTATAATTATTAGTTATTATTTGATTTCTTCTAGAAGTTCATATTTTGGATTGCAGGTTTTTAGATATAAGATATCTTTTTTTGTATGTAGTAACTTAATGTTTAATGTATTAAATGTTTATAATCTGTGAGCCAAGGAGATACTACTTTTTCTTATTATAATAAACAAATTATAATGCTATATTATAATTGCTCACTTTAATGCCTATTGTAAGATGGTCGTTTCTATCTTGACTTGATAAAAATTGACTACGATTATAAGATTTTGCCATTGGTAAAAGAATATTATTAAAATGGTTTTATCTAGTAAATTTGGATTTCACTTCTAATGTTCACATAGTAGCTGATGCGCATTATAAAATGCTTTTTTATAAGGCTATGATTAAAACTCTAATTTTAATATTATTTTCTGAATTAAGAGTATTTCTCTTTTTCAAAAGAGAGGTCTTTAGTATTGAGCTCTTATATCACACTTGTGGCAAATAAAGCTTTTATTATTAATCAGATTAAAGCGCTTTGTTATTTAAACTAGAAATTTCTAGTCATAAAGCAAGATTTAAATTAATCATTACCTTACTTATTTTAAAATTTGTGATAAAATTGAAATAAGTAAAAATCAAACGATCAATTGCTTTTTTATTAGCTCAACTTAATGATTTATAAAGTAATTTTTTTCTTAAGATTCTGTTGATGATAGAATAGATTTTACCTCAATGATATATCTAAAAAGCCAAAAATAACCTTGATAATTAACAAGGACAATATCTATTTTCAATATTTAAAAAAATGCTAATAAAAACATATCAATTAAAATATGTTTCAATCTTTTTTAGAGATTCTTTAACAAGAGGCTCTTTAATCAAGCTATTAGCTTGTTCAGCATCTAATTCTTTCATAAGAAGCCTATTTATGGCAGAGATTGCTAAATCAACAGCAGTTGAAGAAAGCGTCCGAATTGCATTTGCTTCAGCTTGAGCAATTTTTTGTTCCACTAACCGACTGTGATTTTTTATATATTCCTCTGTTTTTATGCGAGTTTCAGAAAGCATAGCTTCAACTTTATCTTTAGCATCAGCAATTATCTCTTGTGTTTCTTTTTCTATTTCCAAATGTTTACGCTGATATTCAGCAAGCACTTTCTGTGCCTCTTCACGAAGACGAAGAGCTTCATCAAGTTCATCTTTAATGTGTTTGGCACGTGTATCAAGTTTACGTATTATTGCATTGGGAACTTCAAAATAGACTAAAAAAGCCAAAAAAAGAACTAATCCAATAAAAGCCCAAAATGTATCAGTCATTTCCGCAATCCTTAATGACTTACAGCTTTAATAGCTGAACTAATAGATTTCTTACTAATATCAACATCAATTAACTTCTTAATGATTTCAAAAGCAATTTCTTCTGCGATTAAATTAACATTTTGCATTGCTTTGTTTTGAATCTTTTTTATTTTATTTTCAGCATCTTCTAATTCTTTCTCCAAAGCTGCTTCGATTTTTTCTCGCTGGAGCTCAGCTTTTAATTTAATTTCATTATTTGCTACCTGTATTATAGTTTTTGCTTCTAAACGAGCTTCTGCTAATTTCTTTTCGCAAATTTCAATTACAGTATCCGCTTCTTGTTTCATCCGCATTGCCTGATCTAAATCGGAAACAATTCGATCTCTACGTGTTTCAATAACACTACCGATACGTGGTACGATTACACGAGAAATGAAGAGATAAAAAAATCCAAAAGAAATAGCTAACCAAAGAAAATGCGAACCAAAATACACAAAATCGAAAGGTGGAAAGGTACGACTCGCATGCTCCGTAATACTATTAAGCTCTCCCTTACCATCATGACACTCTGGCATTTCAGTATTATCATGATCAAATTCTGTCCCATCATCAAAATGATCTAGCATTTTAGTATCTTCTACATCATTGCTGGCAATTAACATTTTATTTTCCTTCGAAATAATCACTCTGTCTCTATTAAATCAAAGTTTCTGATAAGCAGTAACTTTCTTTTTATTTAAGAACTAAAAATTGTACCTGTTCTCAAATAATTTATAAAACAGACATGCTTTTTTGAAGGTAATTAGACGGCGAAAAGCAGTAAAAGAGCAATAAGCAATGAAAAAATACCTAAAGCTTCTGTAACAGCAAAACCAAATACTAAACGACCAAATTGACTATCTGCTGCTGATGGATTTCGTAAAGCACCAGAAAGGTAGCTTCCAAAAATATTTCCAAGACCTAATGCGGTTCCAGCCATACCAAAGCAAGCAAGACCAGCTCCAATATATTTTGCTGCAAGTACTAATTCCATATCATTCTCCTTTAAAACGAAATTGCATAATTTGACGGAAATCCGTCGGTTTTATTAATGTCCTGGATGGACTGCATCATTAATATACATACAAGTTAGAACTGTAAAAACATAAGCTTGAAGAAAAGCAACCAAAAATTCAAGAGCCGTAATTGCTACAGTCATAGCAAGTGATAAAATTGCACCGCCCAAACCTATGATTCCAACCCCAACCATTGAAACAATGAAGCCAGAAAACACTTTAAGTGTAATATGACCTGCAAGCATATTAGCAAACAGACGAAATGAAAGACTAATAGGACGAGATAAAAAAGAGATAATCTCAATCATTGTAACTAAAGGCAGTACGATCACAGGAACACCACTAGGAACAAAGAGTTTTAAGAAATTTAACCCATGTTTATAAAAACCGTACCCAATTACCGTTAAAATTACCAACATTGCTAACGAAAAAGTAATTACAATCTGAGAAGTAATTGTATAAAAATAAGGGAATAAACCAATAAAATTAGCAATAAGAACAAAAACGAATAACGAAAAAACTAAAGGAAAAAATTGCATTCCCTGTGTACCAGATGATTCTCGCAAAGTTGATGCCACAAATTCATAAAGCATTTCGGAAACAGATTGCATTCGTGTTGGAACTAATCGTCGACTTGATGATGAAATGAAAAGAAATAATGAAGAGAGAATAACTGTCAAAACGATAAAAAATGATACATTTGTAAATGACAAATCCATGTTTCCAATGGAAATATTAATCAATCGTGAAACCTCGAATTGATGTATAGGATCCGGAGCGTGCGATGTCACTTTTAAACCTCTTTATTATCTTCTTTACTTTGTTGCAAAGTCCTACGTTGTTCTAATCGACTGGGAGCAATATATTTTACAGACCGAAGAACACTTAGTATACCAGCAACGAATCCAAGAAAAAGAAAAAATACTAATCCCCATGGTAACGAACCTACTAATTTATCAAACCCAAATCCTAAAACAGCTCCTACGATAATATTTGCCAGAAATTCACTTGACAACTTAACAGCATATGCCATTTTTTTTTTGTTGCTCTTGTCCTCCGACTTTAGACTGCTCTTTCGTTAATATTTTTTTACTGATTAAAGCTAACTCTAAATTCCGACTACGACATTCTAAATCTTCTGAATAAAGAGAAGAGACTCGTTTGTGTTTGCGTCTCTCAACATCCTTTTGTGGCATATCGGGTTCATCGCCCTTCGCCATAATTGGCTCCTTAATCAAAAAAAGGTTAAAATACACTATATTAGACTTTATTTAGCATATTGCTGTCAGATTTATTCGTCAAGTCCTCAAAAGAGCTCTACCACAAAGATTTTTGTATATAAATAAAAACATCTAAAATTTATTTTATTAGGTAGAAAATCAAATAAAACAAATATCATATCTTAAATTTCAACAGATTCACAAACACTTATTTTTGATAATAAGTGATCGAATATCGATTTTTAATTTTATAAAATTAAACAATATGTAAAAGAAAATCACTTCTTTTTTGCTTGTTTTGCAAAAGGATTATCGGATGTTCGCAAAGATAGACGAATTGGTACACCTTGCATATCAAATTTGTCTCGCAGTCCATTAGAAAGATAACGCAAATATGATTGAGGCATTTCTTCTGATTTTGAACAAGAAATAACAAATCCAGGAGGCCGTGTCTTAACTTGTGTTATGTATTTAACCTTAAGTCGACGTCCAGAAACGGCGGGTGGTGGATAATTAATAATCATCGTTTCAAGCCAGCGGTTCAGTTTTCCTGTAGAAATACGACGGTTCCATACACGGTGCATCCTCGTAATATTTTCCATCAATTTATTAATTCCTTGACCATATAGACCTGATAAAGGAACGGCTCTTAAGCCACGCACTTGAGGAAGAAGGCGAGTACATTTTTCATATAAAGTATTTAATGCTTCATGACGATTTTCAATAAGATCCCATTTGTTAAAAGCAATGATAGGAACACGTCCTTCACGAATCACAAGATCAGAAATTTGTAAATCTTGTTTTTCAAAAGATGTCGTTGCATCAAAAACAATTACAACAACTTCCGCGAAACGGATTGCACGTAAGGAATCCACAACAGAAAGTCTTTCTAATTTTTCTTGAACTTTTGATTTTCGACGCAAACCTGCAGTATCAAAAAGTTTAATGCGACGATTATTCCATTCCCAATCTACAGAAATAGAATCGCGAGTAATACCAGCTTCAGGCCCTGTCAGTAAGCGATCTTGTTTCAACATGCTATTAATAAGTGTTGATTTCCCTGTATTTGGACGACCAACAACTGCTATCCGTATGGTTTTTTTTTCATCGTAAACAGGATCTTCTTCTACTGTGTTATCAATATTATCGCTAATAGATGAAATCTGTGCAGTAGTATAAGTTTTTTCTTTTTCTTGCCTCAGATTAAAAACTTTATCTGCACCAATAGCCGCTACAATAGCATCACGAAGGTCAGAAAGACCATGACCATGTTCAGCTGATATTGGGCAAGGTTCACCCAATCCTAATGACCATGCTTCATATTCTCCTGCTATTGCTGTTTTTGACTCAGATTTGTTGGAAACAAGTACGATTGGTTTTCCTGATTTACGAATGAGTGAAGAAAAGTCCAGATCACTTGGTGTTATTCCGCTTTTAGCATCAAGAACAAATAAAATAAGATCTGCTTCATCAATGGCAATTTTTGTCTGAGCACGCATACGTCCTTCAAGTGTATGGTTATCTGCTTCTTCTAACCCTGCTGTATCAATAACATCAAAATGTAGATCCTGAAGCTTAGCTGAGTGGATACGTCGATCACGGGTTACGCCTGGTTGATCATCAACGAGAGCCAACTTTTGTCCAACCAAACGATTAAATAGTGTTGATTTCCCAACATTAGGTCGACCAACTATAGCAATGGTAAGGCTCATCAATTTATTCCTTATTTACCTTTCCACTTGCTTGAATAAGCTCAAGCATAATTTTCGCTCGATCTGTTATTTTAAATCCTAGAGCGTTCTCTTCAACAATTTTTTTGAAATAATAAACTGCCTTTTCCATTTTATTCGCTTTATAAGCAGCTAAGCCTAAGGCTTCTCTTGCAGACATGCGCATAGGATCAATATCATTGGCCATTTCTTTAACACGTTGCATTACATCGTCAAATGTTCCTATATCAATTAAAATATAAGCTGCTCGAATTTTTGCAACTTCCCGTAAAATCTGTGGTGCTTTTTCATCTGCTGCGATCATATCAAACATTTTTACTGATTTAGCATTATCACCTCGTTGCGTCCACAAAGAGGCTTCAAGTAAACCTGCAAGAAAAGGATATCCACCAAAATTAGATTGTTTAACACTTTCTAATTTTTTAATTGCTTCATCGAAATGATGTGCATCAGCTAAATCAAGGCTTGTTATAAATATATCACCAACATTATTGGCTTTATTTATCTGCTGCTGCTGATAAATTTGATAGACAATGATCGTCAAAACAAAAATAATAACTGCACCAATAATCAAAAAACCATAACGTTTCCAAAAATTATAGAATTTTTCTTGACGGAGTTCTTCATTAACTTCATAAATAAAATTATCATGTGTCATATAGTTTGCCTTGAAAAAAATATTCTGCGTTTTTACATAAAATGTATAAAATTAGTAATCTTAATCAACAAAGAATTCTATAATTTGGATTGACAAAATTAGAATGAGTGTCTGTTTTTATCAATTGAATTTTTTAATTATATACTACTTAAAATTTCTGTAAAATTTGTCGATTGATATTACGGTGTTGATGTGCTTGACCTTTATAAAAGCATGAAAAGCTATTTTCAATGACTCATTCAAATACATTGCAGATTATTTAATTCTTTATTATTTTTTGCAATAAATCTGTCATGATAATGACTGAATACACAGGTACGGCGTAAGTTAATCTTATTATCGATAGTTTTTATTGTTTGTAAAAATTTTATACGAATAATTTTATAGAGAATAAATACTTAAATATAGCATTTAGATGAAAATAATCATATTCTGAATATTCAGTTTATATAAGTTTATACAATTTCAATAATATTATCCCATCTCGCTTTTTTTATCTAAGCGGTTTTTTCTACGGCCTACATCTATTATCTAATACATCTATTATCTAAAAAGTATTTTATTGTAGTGGCCACACCCACATTAACATGGGAACAGAGACGACTGCTATTAATATAGCTAATGGGATACCAAAACGTGGATAATCACTAAAACGGTAACCCCCTGGCCCCATTACCAACATATTACATTGATGTCCAATAGGTGTGAGAAAATCACATCCAGCACCTATTGCGACAGCCATTAGGAAAGCTTCAGGTTTATAATGGAGAGAATGCGCAAAGCTTGATGCAATTGGCGCTATTACCATTACTGTAGCTGCATTATTCAAAAATGGTGTCACCAACATTGCTGTAATTAAAATAAGCGCCAATGCTCCAGATGGTGGTAAAAATACAGCTAATTGACTTAACCAATGACCGATTAAATTTGTACATCCTGTTTTTTCTAATGTTTCACTTACTGGAATGAGAGCAGCCAATAATATCAATATTTGACCATCTAGAGTTTGATATAAATTTCGTATCGGAAGGACACGAAAAACAACCATTGCGACGGCTGCTGCAAAGAAAGATAATGCAACTGGAATAATCTGAAAAGCGGTTAAAGCAATTGCTATAAATAAAATAGACAAAGCTGCAAGACTATGTCGTAAATTACCAAACATAATATTACGCTTTGCTAATGGTAGGCATTTTAATTCCCGTAACAAATTTGGAATAACTATATCTTGCCCTTGTAAAACAATTACATCTCCAAGACGGAAAACAATGTCATTAAGCCTTCCTCGAATCCTTTCATGTTGACGGCTTAATGCAAGAATGTTCACATCATAACGCTCAAAAAGTGAAAAATTTTTAGCACTAATGCCGATAAGAGGTGAGTCATGTGAGATAACTGCTTCAATAATATCAATTTCACTGTCTTTATCATTTGTAGGTACAGTGCAGCCATTAAAAAACTCCAAACGGGAAGAATTAATGACAATATCTAAACCTTTATGTGATCCCTCCAATAACACAATGTCTCCTTCAGAAAAAACAAAATCCGGTAAGGGAGAAATAAAGCATTTATTTCTAATAATTTGTAGAACCATAACTTCACCATTTGATGGTTTAACAAGATCAATAATGGTTTTGCCAATAATTGGAGAATAAGCTGGAATATGTACTTCTGAAACATAGTTACGAATATCAATAGCATCATCAAATGATACATTTGGATGTGTACGGATAGGCAGCCGCCAGGAAAAAAACACCAAATACAATACTCCAGAAATAGCAACTACTATGCCAACTGGCATGAAATCAAACATAGTAAAAGGAACTCCTGTCAAACGTTCTTGCATAGCTGAAATAACGATATTAGGAGATGTGCCTATTTGCGTCATAAGACCACCCAATAAAGAGCCAAATGCCATTGGCATTAAAAATACTGATGGTGTAACCTGAGAACGACGAGCAAACTGAAAAGCTATTGGTAGCATGATAGCCAAAGCACCAATATTTTTAACAAATGTTGATAAAAGCATGACAGAGAGAACTAAAAAAGCAAGCTGAAGCCGTATCGATTTCACATCAGGCCATATATGTTGAATAATTAATTCCATCACACCAGAGCGTGATACAGCTGCACTAACTACAAATACACTACCGACAATAATGACAATATCATTACTAAAACCACTAAACGCTTCTTTTGGACTGATAAGACCTACCGTGCAAGCAATCAATAATGTACAAACAGCAACAAGATCATAACGAAATCGATCCCAAATGAAAACAATCATCATGAGACAAATGAGAGAAAAAGCCATTATTTGATCTTCTGTCATGACATTTATCTTTTCCTGTTTTAGCATTATTACAAATACACATATCGTTTTTAACTGTTCCTATCATTAGAAACAAGATCAAACCAAACATGATTGTAATTAATTAAATGGATGATTAAAAATGATCAAAAGATAATATTTGCATATATTTTCTTGTTAATTGTCATAGTTTTTGCAAAAATTAAACTAAAGAAAATTTAGTGATAGTTAATAAAAGTTTATTGAAAGAAATGAAATAATAACTCTACATGGATAAAGTGATAAAAATCGACTGTTGTTTAATGGATGCTATAGCTTCTCTGAATTGTAAGGTAAGTTATCTGTATTTAGTTATGAATGATAAAACTGAAAGAAAAAAGAATGGCCAATTTTAATAGTCAATATCAAAATGACCACAAGAACTGGTCGATGTATGTCATTGGATTTATCTTTATTTTAGTTCTCATATTTGTTGGGGGATTTTATATAACAAAACCCTATCTAGATAGCTTTATAAAAAAACAAATGGTTCGTCATTCTATCTATGCTGAAACATCGGAGGTTAGTATTATAGGAAAAGTTAACTTAACCAATATTATTTTACCAACTCCTACAGGCATATCACTTAAAATTGGTGCTATTTCAGCTCGTCCACCGATTACCTTCATTCCAGGGAGTTTCACACTTTATAATATTGATTTAAAATATGATAATATTCATTTAAAAATACCAAAAATGTTTATTAGTAATGTGTCTTTAAAGGAAAAAGACATCACAATTAAATCTCGTATCTTGCAACCGCTTATGCGTCTTAATGTTGCATCAATTTTTGCACCAGATCTGTTTTTTTTCATAAACAATGGTAATAAATCAACTGAAGAAATAAGCATAAAGAACTTTCAAATTTCTGATTTTAAAAATGGACAAATTCGTTCTATTGGTATCGACAATATAATAACAAACATAAATCTTGCATCAACAGCTGAAAATGATACTCGGCAAATAGGTTTAATCATTAAAAGTGATGCAATGAAAGCCTATAATATCAATGTTGGTTATGCGCACTCTATCATTTTTGGTACAAGTAAAACGAAGAAAAGCAAGACTGTTATTGGATCTATTGTCTTGGATAATATGATAGTCGATCTCTTTCAGGAAAAAGACAAAAATATCTCTTTTTCTCTTGGCAAGTTTAAAACATCTTGTCTGAAAATGAAACCAATGGCTCACTCACCTGAGCAACTTATTAAAACCTATCTTAATGCAAGAAAGGAAAATAATCAGGAAGGTGTAAAAGCAGTGCGGAATTCTGCTCTCTTAAATAGTCTTTCAGCGATAACTTCTATTAATTTGATCATTAATAAAGCAGCAATTGATATGCCACAGCTTAAAACACAACTTGAGTCATTTGAATTAAGACCAAGTCAATGGCAGCAATCTATACCTCAAAAACTTTTAGTGTCTCTGAATGGTCTTTCAATGGTATCTAAAAGAATGGAAAAAAATGATTTAGATTTTCTTAAAAAAATAAATTTTGAATCTTTAAATCTATCAGGAAAAATTGATGCTTCATATAACGAAGAAAAGCGTACACTTTTCCTAGATGCAATGTCTTTTAATATAAAAGATATAGGGTCTGGAAATATATCAGCAAAAATAATAAATATTGATAAAGCATTTTTCTCAGGTCAAAAAGACGCAATGATTTTTTCTACCCAAGATCTTAGTATACCTGAAATTGATTTGCATTATAAAGATGCTGGATTCATTGATAAATTTTTCTCTTATCTTGCACAGAATCTCAACGATAGTGATAATGAGCATAATCTTAAAGAAGAGCTTTATGATTATTTTTATTTAATAGTAACCGAAAGTTTGAAAATGTTATTAAAAGATCATGATGAATATGAAAATATTTCAAAATCTTTTGGGGACTTTGCTAAAAATCCACAAACATTAACAATTAAAATGAGGGCGAAGGATAATAAAGGTTTTACAGCTGTTGATCTTAAAAATATTTTACAAAATGATTTATCAAATATTTTAAATAAAATGAATTTAACTGTAAAAAATAAAGCATCTTTTTAAAACATGTAATTAATTTCAAATCATTGAGGTGTAAATTAAAAAGCTATCGTTTCTCTTTTCATCTTTATATGATATTATCAAAAATATTACGAAAGCAATCTATAAACAAAAATATATATTAGCAAAATTGTTGATATTTGGAGTTGTTTTATGCCTAATTTATCATCCAATCGCTTACCTAATCGTGCTTCTATTGTAACTAAGAGAGCGCTTTTTGCTATTGAAAGTTTTCTCCATATAGAAGCTCTTAGCGGGATTGTTCTGTTAGTTGCGGCGACTGCAGCTCTTATTTTTGCCAATTCTAAATATATTGCTCTTTATGAAGCATTTTGGCATACATCCCTTGGTTTTAATTTTGGTCATTTTAATCTTTCATGGGATCTACATTTCTGGGTCAATGATGTGCTTATGACTGTATTTTTTCTTGTAGCAGGAATGGAAATTCGGCGAGAAATTCACGAAGGAGCTCTTGCAAATTTCAAACAAGCAATTTTGCCAATTGTTGCAGCAATAGGAGGTGTTTGTTTTCCTGCGGTTATTTATCTTAGCTTCAATTTAAATGGTGGACACACTTATGGTTGGGCTGTCCCAACAGCTACTGATATTGCTTTTGCTTTAGGGATTCTTGCTCTTCTTGGAAAAGCTATACCTCCCAATCTTCATATTATTCTTTTATCATTAGCTATTATTGATGATATAATTGCTGTTTTAATCATTGCATTTTTTTATTCAACCAACCTTGATCCTAGTGGTCTAGCCATTGCATCAGCAGGTATTGTATTAGTTTTATTTTTTCAGTGGATCGGATTTGCATCAGCATGGCTTTATATTGTACCAGGTGCAATTATTTGGTGCGGTTTAATGGTAACAGGGGTTCATCCATCACTTTCTGGTGTAATTTTAGGTATGATGACTCCGGTTTTTCCTACTCGTCATTTCGTAGCTCCGCTCACAATGCTCAGTAATGCGGTAAAATCTCTTCAAGAAAAAAATGATGTTAAAGATCTACACTACGTCTCAATGACATTAAAAAAAGTACGCAAAGGACAACGTGATATGATTGCGCCCGTCATTCGTGTTCAAAAAGCCCTACATCCATGGGTAGCATACGGTATAATGCCAATTTTTGCTTTTGCAAATGCTGGCGTTAGCTTTGCAAATTTTGATCTTTCTTCTGATAAATCATTCTTTATTGTTTTCGGTATTATTATTGGCTTACTTGTTGGTAAACCGCTGGGTATTATAACTGCTAGTTATCTTGCTGTAAAATCAGGCCTTTGCCGTCTTCCGCCTCACATGACGTGGGAAGGAATTTTATTGATTGGATTTTTAGCGGGTATTGGTTTTACGATGTCTATCTTTGTTTCAATGCTTGCTTTTAAAGATATTGTGCAGCTTGATTCTGCAAAAATTGGTGTACTTTGTGGGTCTGGTTTATCTGCTTTTCTCGGTCTTGGATATGGCTTCTTTTATATCAAAAAACATAAAAAAAATATATGATAGATTTTAATTAAAGAAAATAATGATACAATTTTAACCAGATCCTTTAAGAGGGGGGTGCTGTATTTAACTGATATATAATTTTCTCATAATCCTAAAAAATATAATAGTTAACTCTCATAAGTGAGAGCACAATTCCACTGCATAGGGTAACAATTAAACTTACAAGCTGTATAAACTTAAAAAATCCCAAGTATGTAAGACATAATAAGAATAAAATTCAATAGCTGCGTTTTTCTTTATTTTGCGAACAATACGCTGAAATTATATTTTAAGATTCATCTTCAGAAGTATATATTTTATAATGTAGAAGGGTAAAGATATAGTAGTTTTCTGTTTTTTTTCAGAGTTAAAAGCTATTGTATTATTATTATTATTATTTTTCTTATAATTTTTTTATTTCTTATTGAAAGAAAATTTTTATTTGAGGTGTAATAATATTAAGTTTAGCTATGCAAATATAAAAGGACTAATGCGTTACCTTATATTTAAGCAAGCTAGTAAAAACAAAGCTGATGTTATGATTAAAATTGTATTTCAATTTAGATAGTGCATATTATTTAAGAATAGAGAGTAAAGTTTTCAAATTTAAGTTTAGCACAACCATTTTTGATATTTTGTATATATGAAGATATTTTACAGGATATCTATGGGGTATTAAGAAGAGAATAATACGTATATTAAGCAGAGAATACATACCTAATTCTGGAGATTTTAAAGAGAAAAAATGCCTATTCTTTATCAAGGTTATAAACACCATGTAATGTTCTAACCGCAAGTTCAGTGTAAGCGCTATCAATCAGAATAGAGATCTTAATCTCTGAAGTAGTGATTGCTTGAATATTAATACCTTTTTCCGCTAAAGCCTTAAATGCTGTAGCAGCAACACCTGCGTGGCTACGCATTCCAATCCCAATAATAGAAATTTTTGCAAGATTACTTTCAGATTGGATAACATCAAATCCAATTTTTTTACGATTTTTTTCGAGAAGTCTAACCGCTCTTTCTACATCTGCGGATGGTACTGTAAAAGTCATATCAGTTTTTGAACCATCTTCAGAAATATTTTGTACAATCATATCAACATTAATATGCTCTTCAGCTAAAGGACAGAAAATTGCTGCAGAGATACCTGGACGATCTGCAAGTCGGCGTAACGAAATTTGTGCCTCATCTTTGGCAAAGGCAATACCAGTAACAGTTTGTTGTTCCACAATTTCATCCTCACTACAAATAAGTGTTCCAAGGGGGGTAATTGGATTGTCCATGCTAAGAGCATGAGGATCCTCAAAACTTGAGCGCACAAAAATCCGAACTTTATGAACCATAGCTAGTTCAACAGAACGGACCTGCAAAACTTTTGCTCCAAGAGAAGCCATTTCAAGCATTTCTTCAAAGGCTATTTTGGGTAAACGACGTGCTTTAGGTTCAATACGGGGATCGGTTGTATAGACACCATCTACGTCCGTATAAATATCACAACGATCAGCTTTTAACGCGGCTGCCATCGCAACGGCACTTGTATCTGATCCGCCACGCCCTAATGTAGAAATCCGATTATCTGGAGCTAAACCCTGAAAACCGGCTATTACTGCTACTTTACCTTCCTGAAAATGCTGTATCAAAGAAGATCCATCAATATTTGTAATTCGTGCGCTACCATGAGTATTATCAGTATGAATAGGAATTTGCCAACCAAGCCATGAACGCGCGTTTATTCCCATTGACTGAAGTGTAATAGCCAATAAACCAGCTGTTATCTGTTCACCAGAAGAAACAACGACATCATATTCATAAGCATCATTCAATGGTGCAGCATCACGCGTCCATTGCACAAGTTTATTGGTTGTACCAGCCATTGCTGATACCACCACTGCAACCTCATTACCTGCATCTACTTCCCTTTTAACATGTTGTGCAACATTATGAATACATTCAATGTTTGCAACAGATGTTCCACCAAATTTCATGACAATACGCATTATTTATGACACTCTTACGATTTTTATTTTAGGTACCAATGGGAGTAAAGCTTTATGCTATATTAAGTTTCCATTTTGACATAACCAATATCTATCATTTTCACAAGTCTGATATGTTTATGTAAATTTATGCTTGACTTTAGAAAAAATTCACATGACTTGATAAATCAAGTAAAAGGAGAGCTATATGATAAACGAAACGCCTACAACGATTGATCAGAATGAAATTGATCATTTTTCGCGTATTGCTGCTGAGTGGTGGGATCCACAGGGAAAATTTCGATCACTTCACAATTTCAATCCAACACGCCTTGCTTATATAAAAGAAAAAATCTGTTTGGCATTTAATCGTAATCCTGTTTCGCTTACGCCTTTTGAAGGTTTGAAAATTCTTGATATCGGTTGTGGAGGTGGTTTGTTATGCGAGCCAATGGCACGTCTTGGAGCTACTGTTATAGGAGCTGATGCTGCGCAAACAAATATTGAAGTCGCAAAAATCCACGCTATTCAAAGTGGTCTTTCCATTAATTATCGCACTACTACTGCAGAAGCTCTTGCAAATGAAGGTGAACAATTTGACGTAATTCTTAATATGGAGGTTGTTGAACATGTTGTGAATGTTGATTTTTTTATAGAGGCTACGGCTAAGATGCTTAAACCACAAGGACTCATGTTTATTGCAACACTAAATCGCACATGGAAAGCATGGGGGCTTGCTATTGTAGCTGCTGAATATATTTTAAAATGGCTTCCAAAGGGGACACATGACTATAAAAAATTTTTAAAACCTCATGAGCTTAAAAAAATATTGTGCAAAAATTCCTTATCTATTATTGATGAAATCGGGATTACTTATAATCCATTAACTGATAGCTGGAATCGCTCATGTGATATGGATGTTAATTATATACTTCTTGCAAAACGGTTTTAATAAACACATCACAGAAAATAATTATTGAGCATCTTTCAGAAGAGAATCAAGCTTGCCTTCAGTATCTAAAGCATAAAGGTCATCACACCCCCCAACATGATAGTCTCCTATAAAAATTTGCGGAAATGTATTACGGCCATTGGCTCGTTGCACCATTTGTTGACGAAGAGAAGTTGATGCATCAATATCAGTGTATTTTACTCCTTTTTGATCAAGCAAAGCCCGTGCTTTTATGCAATAAGGGCAGTTAGGACGTGTATAAAGTGTAATTTCTCTCATGATACTCTCCAAATTTCTATATAGATATACTTTAAATAGATTTTCAAAAATAAGGCAAAGAAAAATTATTTTTTAAGACACGCGAAAATGTTAATACATTAACCTGTCGTGCACCTGCATGTTTTAATGTTTTAGTTGCTGTAGTAACTGTCACACCTGTTGTCAAAACATCATCAATAAGCAAAATAGAGCGTCCCTCCAAATACTTTTTAACTTCATTAGGTACTTTAAAAGCATTCTGCACATTCATTTTGCGTTCTTTGGCGGATAAACCAACTTGTGGGCGTGTGTAACGATAACGCACAAGCCAGCCAGGTTTAAAAGGTTTTTTCTTTTTTTCTGCAATGTAACGAGCAAGCTCAGCAGATTGGTTATAACGTCTCACGAAAAAACGACGAAAATGTAAAGGGATAGGAATAATAAAATCACAATCATTTATAATTTCATGTCCAGCAAATATCATCCAGTTTGCCATAAAAGGTGCTAATTCCAAACGGTCACCATATTTCAATCGTGTTGTTAAAACTCGTGCTAAACCTTTATGAACAACAGCTGAGCGTAAAGACGAAAAGGGAGGAGGATTCTGAATAGCTTCACCGCTAAGAAATCCTTCTCCCATATCATATGCAAAAGGAGTTCCCATAACAGGACAATAAGGTTTTGTGATGAACTGAAGATCTTTCCAGCAATCAGAACAAATAGTTCCATAAGCGGAAACAATTTTTGCACATCCATGACAAGTTGGTGGATACAAAATTTTTATTAGGCGCTTGATTAATTTATTCAATATATCACCATTAATCAAAAAAATGTCTTTAAAACACTGTAAATAAGCTATCAAATTACTATAATAATGTGCAGAATTTATTTCATATTTTAGAAGAATAAAATTTAATTTTTAACTATTCTTCTCTTTTATAAAATCTTTTTTTTTCTTTTTGTATTATGCAATTGATATAGTATGTATGAAATAATCCTATTTTAAATCTTATCATGCCATAAATTAATCGTGCTATAAAATATGTCTCATCCTTTGATTTTTGATTACAATTGTATGGAACAATTTCGTCAACGTGCTTTCAAAAGAGCAAAAAAAGGACATGATTTTTTACTTTCTTATGTGGTTGATGATCTCTACAAACGTCTAGATGCTGTGAATCGTAATTTTTCATTAGCTTTAGATTTACATGGTCATACAGGTCTTGCGGTAACAATTTTAAAAAAATTGGGTAAAATTGGTTCTATAGAACGTGTTGAAACCAATATGCTTTACCAAAATTACGACAATCCATTTCATTTGCGTCATCGAGAATTTCTTGATTTTCCTCAACATTATTGTGATCTTATTGTTTCACTTCTTTCTCTGCAGTTAACCAATGATACTCCAGGAGTTCTCAGCCAAATAAAAAATATCCTTAAGCCAGATGGTCTATTTCTCGCTGTTATGGCTGGAGCTGGTACGTTAAATGAGTTGCGTGAAAGTTTGCTACAAGCTGAAAATGAAATTTACGGTGGTGTTAGTCCAAGAATTTATCCTTTTGCAGATATTCGTGATGCAGGATCTCTCTTACAGCGTGCAGGTTTTGCTATGCCCGTAGTAGATGTTGAAGATGTCATTATACGCTACAATACGATGTTTGATCTTATGTCTGATCTTAGAGCTATGGGAATGCAAAATGCACTTATTAGTCGTTCTCGACGTTTTGTATCTAAGCGATTTTTCTTTCTCGCTAACGAAATTTATGCAAAAAAATTCAGTGACTCCGATGGTCGTATTCGTGCGAGTTTCTCTTTTCTTTGGCTTTCTGGTTGGGCTCCTGACCAAAAACAACAAAAGCCTATACCTCCAGGATCAGCTCAAATATCTCTTGTAGACTTTTTTAAAAAATAACATGCTAATGTATAAAAATAGTCCATCATGTATTATGTTAAATTAAAGTTGAAAAAAGAATATTTGCTTATTTTAAGACAAGAAAAACTATTTATTCGCATATCATTAAAGAAATTGATGAGAGAATAAAATTGTTTGAGCAATTATATTATAGCTTTTCATTTAAGATATTTAGTGCAAAAAGCACTAAAAATAAAAGAGATGCATCATGATTTTTTCATCGAGAAGTGCATTATATTTTAGACTGTAATTTCGAGAAATCTCCAACATTTTGTGTAACTATCCGAATACGGTCAAGAAGAGCAAGACGATTAGCTCGAATATTGATATTATCATCATTTACAAATACTTTTTCAAAGAATGCGTTAATAGGCTTTTTGAGGAGTGCTAAACTGTTCAGTGCAGATGATAATTCTGTTATATGAATATGATTAGCAATCTTTTTTTCTGTTTCAAGCATTGCTTGATAAAGCTGTTTTTCTTCTGTTTCAATAAAAAGCTCAGGTTTAATTTTGTTTATTATTGTCGTTCCTTTTTTGGTTTCGTTTTCAAGAATATTAATGGCACGTTTTATTGCAATTAAAAGGCTGTCTCCATCGTTGGAGTTGATAAAGAAAGTGAGTGCTTCAACTCGACGTGTAATTAATAAAATATCATCGGCGTCTTTTGTTAAAACGGCCTCAATAATATCATGACGTGCCCCTTCATCTTTGAGATAACCTTTTAGTCGTTCATGAAAGAATGCTAACAAGTCGAGTACAATATTTTCTTTTTTTTCTACAGGCATGTTTTGAAGGTGTGCGCTTTCTGTTTCAGATGTTGCATACTTAACTCTTTGTTGTAATAAAAAATTCATTGCCTGATAGAAAAGCGGTATAAGTCTTATTTTCAAATCATTTGAAAGCATAAGTTTGATAACTCCTAACGCTGCTCGTCTTAATGCGTAGGGGTCTTTTGAGCTTGTTGCTTTTTCATTAATGAACCAAAAACCAATGAGTGTATCAATTTTATCCGCTAATGCGACTGTTACCGCAATAGATTCAGTTGGAATACGATCTTTAGGTCCTAAAGGCTTATAATGGTCTTCAATAGCTTCAGCTACAAGAGGATTTTCTCCTTGAAGTAATGCGTATTTTCGTCCTATCAATCCTTGTAGTTCAGGGAATTCACCAATAATTTCCGTTTGTAAATCAGCTTTTGCTAATACTGCTGCACGTTTAGCTAATATAGAATCTGCTTGTACTAAGGGTGCAATTATTTGTGTTAAAGCAGCAATTCTTTCTATTCTTGCGCCTTGTGTTCCTAATTTAGCATGGAAAGTAACATTTAAATAGTCAAGGTGTGCTACTCGCTGATCAAGAGGTTTATTTAAGTCAAGATCAAGCTTTTTAGCTGAAGATTCTAAATGTATAGTGTTAGGTAAATTACACTGATCTGTTTCCCAAAAATAGAGCGCATCAGAAAGACGAGCATGTACAACCTTACTATTTCCCTTAGAAATTTCTATTCCTTTGTCACTGGCGAGGATATTAGCAACGAGAATGAAATAGTTAGAGAGTTTGCTCTTTTCACCTCGTTTGCGTGTTACAAAGCATTTTTGATGCGTTTGAATAGTCAAGCGAATAATTTCTGGAGGAATACTGAGAAAAGTTTTGTCAAAAGTGCCCATGAGGACAACAGGCCATTCAACGAGTCCTGAAACTTCTTCTAAAAGAGCCTTATCTTCAACTAGTTCCAAGCCATTTGCAAAGCAAAGATTTTGAATATCTGCTAGAATAATGTCTTTTCGTCTCTCTGCATCTAAAATAACTTTATGGTTTTCAAGTTGTGAGACATAGTCATCAAAACGGCGTACTTGGATAGGTTTTCCATTACTTAAGAAACGATGACCATAGGTTAAATTATTACTTTTGAGGGAACCAACTGTAAATGGAATAATTTTTGTTTCACCTATTGCTGATCCCAAAACACACAGAATGTTTTGTAAAGAGCGTATCCATCTTAAGGAGCCATTTTTTGCTGACTCTTGTCCCCAACGCATCGATTTTGGCCATGGAAAATTATAAATAATATCAGGTAAAATATCTGCAATAATTTCTTCGGCTAAACGACCTTTTTTAGTTGTTTTAGCGATATAAAAGTTACCTTTTTTATCATCATGTGCAATGTGCACTTTGGAAATATCATTTAGACCTGTAGCACGTAAAAAAGCATCAATAACTTGTTGTGGTGATTGTACATTAGGTCCTTTACGTTCTTCATGAACATCTGGCGAGCTTTTAGAAAGACCACGTATATTTAATGTTAATCGACGAGGAGTCCAATATTCACAGGCTGCTTTATAAGTTAAGCCTGCATTAATAAGTTTATCTGTGACACATTTTTTAAGATCAGAAGCAGCTTTGTGTTGCATTTGAGCAGGGATTTCTTCACTAAAAAGCTCAAGCAGGAGATCAGGCATTATACATCTCCATTTGTGGTTATATTACCAGCTTCTGTTAATAAAAAGGCTTCACCGCAGCGGCGTGCAAGATCACGAACACGAAGAATATAATTTTGTCGTTCAGTGACGGAAATAACACCACGTGCCTGTAAGAGATTAAAAATATGGCTTGCTTTAATACATTGATCATAAGCTGGAAAGACGCATAAGTGGAAGTTATTTTCTTTATTAGGTTTTCCAGCATCAAGAAGTGCGATACATTCACGTTCTGCGTCAATAAAATGTTGTTGCAAAAGATCAATATTAGCAAATTCAAAATTATAATGTGAATATTCTTGTTCGGCCTGTAAAAAAATATCACCATAACTTATTCGATCTGCACCATCTAAGCCATTAAAGTTAAGATTGTAAACATTACTGACATCTTGAATATACATTGCTAATCGCTCAAGCCCATAAGTGATTTCTCCTGAGACTGGAGCACATTCAATGCCACATACTTGTTGAAAATAAGTGAATTGAGAAACTTCCATTCCATCGCACCAGCATTCCCATCCAAGCCCCCAAGCACCAAGTGTTGGACTTTCCCAATCGTCTTCAACAAAACGTATGTCATGAAGTTTTGTGTCAAGGCCAATAGCTTGTAGAGAGCCAATGTAAAGCTCTTGTAAATTGGGAGGAGAGGGTTTGAGAAGCACTTGAAATTGGTAATAATGTTGCAGACGATTAGGATTTGTACCATATCGGCCATCTGTTGGACGTCGGGTAGGTTGGACATAAGCTGCTTTCCAAGGACGTGGGCCTAATGAACGTAGTGTTGTCGCTGGATGAAATGTTCCAGCTCCTACTTCCATATCGTAAGGTTGCAAAATTGCACATCCATGTTGAGCCCAGTAATTTTGCAGACTTAGAATAAGTCCTTGAAAAGAACGCTTGGGATTTAAGTTTGAGGGTAGATTCACTCTTTGAATACCATTTTAATGTTTAACCGATAATTCAAGATCTTTTATAGACCAAACTTTATTTTTTCTTTAATTTTTTCCGGATTGTTTGTTTTTCCATCAATTGCATGGTTCCATTGAAATATTGCCTCACGTTTACGTCCAACTTGCCAATAAGCATCACCCAAATGGTCATTAAGTATTGGATCACTAGGTTGCAATTTAACGGCGGTTTCTAATGTTGTAACAGCTTGGGGATATTGTTTCAGTTTGTAATAGGCCCATCCTAAAGAATCGAGGATATAACTATTTTGAGATTGTAACATAACAGCTTTTTTAAGCATATTTAATGATTCTTCAAGTTTTTGATCACGATTGATAAGGGAGTAAGCTAAATAATTGAGTACTTGCGGTTGATCAGGAACAAGTGTAAGTGCTTTGCGAAAATCAGTTTCAGCTTTTGACCATTGGTTTAAATAATTAAATGCAATACCACGTTGATAAAAAAGTCTCCAATTATCTTGTTGAAGGTCTGTTATTTGCGCGATAGCGTGATCTATGATTTTGATCGCTTTAGGAAAATTATTTATCTGCATATAAATAGCAGCTAGAGCGATAAAAATATGATGGTCATTAGGAAATTTTTTCTCTAATAACGTTAATAATTTAATAGCTTCATCGTAAGCACCATTTTCAGCAAGAGTCAACGCAAGTTGGAATTGTCCATCTCTATAATAAGGGGAGCTAAGTGGTAAAGAACGATAAATTTTAATGGCTTGATTAAAATCATCTAATTTTGTAGAAATTTTTGCTAATTGAAACAGGGCTGCTTCATTTTTAGGATACAGAGCTAACGAGAATTGCTGAAAAATACGTGCGATTCTTTCTGAGCCTTTTTTGTTAAGAGTTGTTCCAAAATTATATAATACTTCACCAATTCCTTGTTGAGGTGTTATAATAGGATTTTCTATATTAGCTCCTTTTTCAACTTTTTTACGGATATTTTCGAGTGTTTTGTGCCCTGATAATATCTTTTCTCCATGTAGGAGAGTTTTTATAGCATCGCTGCGCATATTCTGACGTAATTGGAATGAGGCATAGGCTATAATAATACGTTCATAGGTATAAGGAGCTGTAATAGCTCCTTGTTGATTGTTGAATGCTTGAATAAAGTATTTTTTTGCGTCTTTTGGATTTTTTGCTAAATCATTCATAAGAGCAAGATGATAAAGAGTATACCAAGAGGGCTTTGAGTGTTTTTCAAGTTTAGCGATTGCTTTAATATGATTACCTGATCCGAATTCAGCCCAAGCATTGGTCAGCTCAAATATTGGATTATTATCAGGAGGAAATTTTTGAGTTTGTAGAAGCAGTTGAGCTTCTTTATAATTTTTTTTGATAAGATTTTCTATTGATAATGTTAAGGAAATGAGTGGCGTAATAATACCTTTTTCTTTCAATTTTTTTGCTTGTTGAACAGCTTCTGTGAATGCTCCTACATTTAGCATTGCCTGAAAAATTTCTTTTTGTGTCTCAAGATTATTAGGTTCATAAGTGAGCGCTTGTTTAAAATAGTGGATAGCAAGATTCATCTTGTTTTCATAATTCGCAATTCGTCCTGCTAGATAGGAACCTGTAAATGAACTTGGATTAAGAGTTTTTTCAACTGCACTGTAAGTGGGCAGTGGTATCAGTATGATTCCTATGAGAGTAAAAAAACGCGATACTATTGCCCTGCGCATAAAGTTAATCCTTCTTAAAGATAATCAATTATTTCTATAGTTTCTAAAGTATTTCTGAGTGTTTTACTAAAAATATTATATTGTGATTCTTACAAAGAATTAGTTTACGCGTTCAATACAAAAATCGATAATATCAATTAATGCATTTTTAGCAGGATTGTCCTTTATTGAGGAAAGAGCATCAATGGCACGTTTTCCGTAAATTCGAGCTTGCTCTATTGTATCGGTTAGACCATCGTATTTTTCTATTAATTGTTGCGCATGCTTTAAGGCTTCATCATCGTTATGGTTATTTTCAAGAGCTTGTTTCCAAAATATTTTTTCTATGTCATTTCCGCGTGCGTATGATAAAATAACAGGCATTGTAATTTTACCTTCACGAAAGTCATCCCCAATATTTTTTCCTAGATATTGAGCACTGCTACTGTAATCAAGAACATCGTCAATCAATTGGAAAGCTAACCCTAATGATAGACCATATTGATGTAATGCAGAGCGTTCTTCAGGCCCATAACCAGCAATAATGGGTCCGACTTCAGCTGCTGCTGAGAAAAGAGCAGCTGTTTTTGCATTTATAATTTTGAGATAATCGGAAACATTAGTTTCTATATTTTTTGCAGCAGAAAGTTGCATAACTTCCCCTTCAGCGATGATCGCAGCAGCATTTGATAAGACAGAGAGTGCGTCCAAAGAACCAACGTCTACCATCATTTTAAAAGCTTGTCCTAATAAAAAATCACCGACAAGAATACTTGCTTGATTGCCCCAAATTATTCGTGCTGTAGACTTTCCCCGTCGTAACGCGCTTTCATCAACAACATCGTCGTGTAATAGGGTTGCTGTATGCATAAACTCAACTGCTGTTGCGAGTTTTATATGTTTATCGCCTTGATAACCAAACATATGGGCGGTTGCTAAGGTAATCATTGGACGTATTCGTTTACCGCCCGATGAAATAAGATAATTAGAAATTTCAGGAATCATCGCAACATTCGATTTAGCCATAGAAATAGTCAATTGATTTACACACTCCATATCTTCTTTGGTAAGACTGAAAAGAGGATGGAGGGAGTCTTGTTTTTTTTTATGCTGCAGTTGTGTGGTGGCTCCCAATTTGTTCACTCCTAAAATATTTCAGATAGATATCCTTATAGCATAAAGAGGGATGAGTTTTGACTCAAGCTTTGGTGCTAGTTGGAAATAAAAATTTTGATAATATTGAAAAAATATTTTTTTTTATACTAATCATATCAGTTTAAATAAGATAGTTTAAATAGCAATTTCAAAAATATGAATGAAATAATCAGGATAATGTTAAGCTTTTAGATGAGTAGAGTAAACAATTATAATGATGAAACAATAGATGGTTTTCATCGTGGTAAGTTTTATTTAGTACAACCACGTTTACGAGGGCATCGGTCTGGTATGGATGCTATGTTGCTTGCTGGTTTGGTTCCTAGTGGTTTTAAAGGAAAAGTTGTTGATTTAGGTGCAGGCGCTGGTGCAGCAGGATTAGCGGTTGCTTCACGTTGTGATGAAGCTCATATTACATTGGTTGAACGGTCTTCTTTTATGATATCTTATGCTCAGAAAACACTTATGCTACAACAGAATGAGAAGTTAGCGAGCAGAGTTTGTTTATTAAAAGTAGATATTACCTTAAGAGGTAAAGAACGCTTGAAGGCAGGACTGATGGATAATGCATTTGATTTTGCAATTATGAATCCTCCTTTTAATAGTTCAGAAGATCGTAAAACACCTGATGAGGAAAAATTAGAAGCACATGTTATGTCTGAAGCAATGTTTGAGAATTGGTTTCGGTGTGCGTCAGCAATTGTTAGACCAGGTGGATATTTAGGATTAATTGCACGTCCGCAATCTCTGAATGATATATTATGTGCTTTAAAAGGGCGCTTTGGTAATGTATGTATAGTTCCTGTTCATTCTCACGCTGAGACAGCAGCGATTCGCATTTTATTTTATGCAAAACGTGGGAGCAGAGCTGGCTTGTCTATATTGCCACCATTGGTTATGCATGAGAGTGGTAGCCATATTTTTTTACCGCGGGTTAATGCGATTAATAATGGATATATCAGCTTGTGGGAAAGTTTTTAATACTTGCGTTTTTAAATTTATTTCTTAAATTTAGATAAGAATTATTTTGCTTTTTCGATTTTTATAGGGAGCTTTTATTTTTATGGGTTGTATAAAGAATTTAATATCACGTTGTTTTCGTTCTAATACGGTTCAAATCCCTGTAGTAAGGCTTCAGGGGGCGATTATATCATCAAATTCGTCGATATCACGTACATTGTCATTGGCGAGGTGTGCAAGCCTTTTGGATAAAGCTTTTTCTTATAAAAAAGCACCAGCAGTTGCTTTAGTTATCAATTCTCCTGGTGGTTCTCCCGTGCAATCACGTCTTATTTTTCAGCGTATTCGCGATTTAGCAAATGAAAAAAACAAACAGGTTCTTACATTTGTTGAAGACGTAGCTGCATCAGGTGGTTATATGATTGCTTGTGCTGGAGATGAAATTTTTTCTGATCCTTCCTCTATTGTTGGTTCTATTGGTGTTGTCTCAGCTTCTTTTGGTTTTCCTGAACTTTTGAAGAAAATTGGTGTGGAGCGTCGTGTTTATACAGCAGGAAAAAACAAGGTTACATTAGATCCATTTCAACCAGAAAAGAAAGCAGATGTTGATCATTTGAAATCTTTGCAACTTGAAGTTCATCAAACTTTTATTGATTTGGTCAAGGAAAGACGTATGTCAAAATTATCAGATGATTCAAATATTTTTACAGGAATGTTTTGGAGCGGAAAAAAAGGCGTTGAACTTGGCTTAATTGATGAATTAGGTGATATTCGTTCTGTTATTAAAAAACGGTTTGGTGATAATGCAAAGTTACGCTTAATTTCTCCTCCAAAAAGTCTTTTGTCTTCTAAAGTACCTTTAGGTATTTCTACTGATACCGCTTATACGGCAGTGGATGGTGTTATGATGGCAGCAGAAGAGCGGGCACTTTGGCAACGTTATGGCTTGTAATGCCAATAGCGTTTCATTAAATGCTTAAAAAGTTGATAGTGACTTTAGAAAGTGCTCACAGGAGCAGAAATGAATAGTGGTGAGTTTTATTTTATTTAGTTTGCCATATACCATAGCTTTTTATAGCTTTATGTATTGAAATATCATTAAAATGGGTATCTCAGTATATTTTCATTCGAGAGTTACACTATGCGCAAATGTAAAAAAGGAGTGCACGTGAAAGATTCTTGTATAGGTGAATATTACGTTCAATGACATCAAATATACATATTTCGCTTAAAAAGTGTTCTTATGTATTTACACCTATTAAGTTGAAC
The DNA here is from genome assembly GCF_002022485.1 of Bartonella sp. A1379B. Classification (NCBI taxonomy): domain Bacteria; kingdom Pseudomonadati; phylum Pseudomonadota; class Alphaproteobacteria; order Hyphomicrobiales; family Bartonellaceae; genus Bartonella; species Bartonella sp. A1379B. The sequence continues at coordinate 274,345 of NZ_CP019780.1, forward strand.
TTAGCTTTGCATGTTGTGGGTCAGCGTGCTGATGGCTATCATTTATTAGAAAGCTTGGTTTATTTTAGTCTTAGCGGTGATTGTTTAGGTTACGCGCCTTTTGAAAGTGATCGCTTTGTTGTAACAGGACCTTTTGCAAATAGAATTATTGCAGGCACAGAAAATTTGGTTATCCGCGCTCGTGATTTTATGCGTGAGAAATTTCCTAAAAGTGCTAAACCTAGTTTTTTTAGGCTTGTTAAGACATTGCCCGTTGCATCAGGTATTGGAGGTGGATCAGGTGATGCTGCAAGTGTATTACATATGTTACGTCGGCAATGGAAGCTTGATTGTTCTTGTGAAAAGTTAGCAGAAATGAGTTTAGTTCTTGGAGCTGATGTGCCGATGTGTTTATTTGCATTGGAGTATCAACAGCCACTTTTTGTTAAAGGAATTGGCGAGGATATAGTGCCAATAAAAGGAGCTTGTTCTCTTGCAATGGTATTGGTTAATCATGGTCAACACATTGCTACAGAGACTATTTTTAAAGCTTTAGAAAAGTGTAATCATTCCCGTTTAAAAATTCATTCATCTGCTTTTAAGACGGTTTTTTCGTTGGTTGATTCTTTGAAAAAAACGCGTAATGATCTTTTTATTCCTGCATTAAAAATAGCTCCTCAGTTGGCTGAAGTCTTATATGCGTTGGATAAAAGTGGTTCTCTTTTTTCTCGTATGTCTGGTTCAGGTGCGACATGTTTTGGGATTTTTAAAAATCAGCAGGCAGCGCAAAAAGCAGCTTTTCTTATTAAATCGATGTATCCCGATTGGTTTGTGAAACCTATCATAACTCTAGGTACGCGATAACAGTAATCAGAAAAAGAATTTTGGTCTTTTGTATTGGGTATATAAAGGAATATTTTTAGCTGAGTGCTCATTGAGCTAGATGCTTATGGACTTTAGTTTGATAGATTTAATTTATGGCAGGAGTTTTTTTAAGTCTAACAAAGATAGTGGCTTATTATTTAAGTAGTGAAATATTAGAAAAGAAAAATGATAACGAAATAGAACTATCAATAAAGGAAAAAACTCTTTAGTGAAATGATCATAATTTCTGATAGCGTTACACTTATGTCTCATTATGTGAAATAGTTTTATTTCTTTCACTTATCTTAATACGATTAAATGTAAGATCATCACTTTTGTAAGTGTAGTTTAAAATAGTACCTACTTACTATGGTTTAAATGCAAGTATTTGGATGTATCCAAAATCATTAATCACGTTATCATATCATATAGTTTGTTATTAGCTGAAATTATGATAAAGCTAATCAATTTATATTGTATCTTATAAATCTGTTCTGCATGATGTGTTGATATCTGACATTATAAGCTTTGCTAAAACTAAGGAAGATTATTTCGAGTATATGATGTTAGAAGATTGCGAGTATATTGCTGCAATATATACATTGGAGAATTTTTATTTATGGGATTTGGTTCCAATGATAAAAGTAATTTAAGTGGTTATGTCCAGTTATTTTCTAATATATTGCTTCAGAGTAGTTTAGTATCAACATAAATTGAAAAAGTTTGGTTTTGTTGAACAAATTTTAAAATGGAGTATGTTATCAATTTTAATCGGTTTATCTGAAGCAGTTTTTGTGAGTTTAAGATAAAGTATTGTATTTACCATTATAATAATTCGTTAGTAATTATTTTGTGCAAATTTAGTGAACAGTTATCCATTATCTTTATTTATATTTTTCTCACTTACAATTTGCCAGATGATAAGTTTATAGGAAATGACTTATTATTTAAGGGATAATTTTTATATTAAGCAACAGCTTTTTGTGCATAATATATGATATCTAAGATATAGCTTTTAAAAATTGGTGTGGGATATGAAATTATTTTAGCTAAAATAGAATTTTTATAAAAATCTCAGAGAAGTTAATATTGGGGAGGTACTATTATGATGTCAGGAATAAAAGCTATAATTTCTGGTATTTCTGGTATTTTTTTAGAAGATTATGAAAAAGAATTTATTATTGAACATAAGCCTTGGGCTTTTATTTTATTTGCGCGAAATATAGGAACAGCAGATGAGTTGAAAGGACTTACTACTTCTTTACGAGAGATAAGTAAACGCGATGATGTTTTTATTTTTATTGATCAAGAAGGTGGAAGAGTACAGCGTTTACGTCCGCCTTTGGCACCGGATTATCCAGTAGCTAAAACTTTAGGAGAAATTTATAGAAAAGATCAAGATAAAGGACTTCGTGCTGCGTGGATTATGTCACGGCTTCATGCTTTTGATTTGATGAAATATGGTATTAACGCGAATTGCCTCCCTGTTTTAGATGTGCCGGTGGTAGGAGCTCATGATGTAATTGGAACGCGCGCTTATTCTCAAGATCCACAAGTTGTTGCTGCGTTAGGGGGTGCTGCTGCTCAAGGGCTTTTGGATGGTGGCGTTTTACCAGTGATAAAACATATACCTGGGCATGGGCGAGCATTTTCTGATACGCATTTGGAATTAGCATACGTAGATATGCCACTTGATATTTTGGAGCAGAGTGATTTTATTCCATTTAAAAATTTAGCTGATTTACCAGCTGCAATGACTGCTCATATTGTTTATAAAGCGATTGATGATAAGTTACCAGCGACGTTATCTAAAAAAGTTATTGAAAATGTTATCCGTCAAAAAATAGGTTTTGATGGACTTTTAATGTCGGATGATTTGTCAATGAAAGCTCTTTCAGATAGTTCATTATCAGAAAATCTTTCAGATCTAACAAGTAAAATTTTTGCAGCAGGGTGTGATATCGTTCTTCATTGTCATGGTCAACTACAGGAGATGCATACTGTTGCTGATGCTGCTCCATTTTTGGAAGGAAAAGCATTGGAGCGTGTATGTAGTATTCGCTCTAAGGTTACAACACCAGATCATTCGAATGAAAGTGCTTTAAGAGAGGAATTTTCAAGTCTTTTAGCCCTTGTTTAAATGAAAAAGGTAATTTTAATATTTTTATCTATGATAATATGATGTGCAGAATTGAAAATGTTCTTTTAAAGTGGTCGTTTTATTGCCTTTAATTTATGCAGAGAATATAATATTAATTAGAACATAAGGCTATAATAATATTTATTGATGTACGTCTTTCTTCAAAAAAATGAGTATGAACCAATTTAGGGGTATAGATGAAGCTATGGGTAATATTTTTTCGCCAACACATTTAATTGTAATTTTGTTGATTATCCTTATACTTTTTGGCCGTGGTAAGGTTTCTGAATTAATGGGTGACGTTGCTAAGGGTATAAAAGCTTTTAAAAGTAATATGAAGGAAGAGGAGGGAAGTCCTGAAAGCGAGTTTGAAGTAGCTGATTACTCTAAAACAATAGATGCTGCTCAGTATTCTCAGCCGTTATCAGAAGAGCATGTGGTAGGTTTAAAAAACAGTACCTCTTCAAATAAGGCGAGAAAAGATTCTGCTAAGAAAGAGTAATGTGCAGGGTGATTAAAGACGAAATCATAATTTAGCAATAGTCTTTTAAATGGGGAAGTTGAGTATAAGCGATGTTTGGCATTGATGGATCAGAGTTTCTTGTTATCTTGCTTATTTTCATCATCTTGGTTGGACCAAAGGACTTGCCTAAAATGCTGAGAGTTATAGCAAGAGCGATTGCATATATGCGTTCAACAGCTAATGAATTTCGTCATCATTTTGATGATGCGATAAAACAAGCTGAGTTAGATGATTTGAAAAAGATATTGCCGAATACTAGTGATCTTAATTCTAAAAAAGAATTTAAAAAATCTTGTGACTCAAGATATAATAAAAAAGGAGATATTTCAGGTAATTTTAATGTTGATACTGCACTCCATAAATCAGAAAAAGATATAGAAATCTTTGAATTTGGTACAAATGAAGTCAATGAAGATTTAACTGTGTCTACTTCTCATAGCCATAAAATTATCTATGCAGATTTTAAAGATAAAGATAAGGAAAATATATCGTGACTTCTAAAAAAGATGAAGTTGATGTCAAAGTCACTCTTTTAGAGCATTTGATTGAGCTTCGTCAGAGAATTATTGCAGCTCTGATTGTATTTTTTATAGCTTTTACTTTGTGTTTTCTTATCAAAGATTATATTTTGAATTTTTTGATATGGCCCTATCAGTGGGCGATGAAGATATCAGGTAGTTATCCTGGAAATATTCGTCTTCAATCAACACAAGTGTGGGAGACTTTTTTAACGAAGATGAAACTTGCTGCGTTTGGTGCAGTTATTTTATCATTTCCTTATATGGCTTTTCAGCTTTATAGTTTTATAGCTCCAGGACTTTATAAAAATGAGCGTCGAGCTTTTTTACCATTTCTTATTAGCGCACCAATTTTATTTATTGTAGGAGGAACATTTGTTTATGGTCTCTTAGCTCCGTTAATGCTGTGGTTTAGTCTTTCTCAGCAGGCTTTACCGGATTTGCGTTTAAGGATAGAGTTTATAGCTCGTATCTCAGATTATTTAAATTTTATGATATCTTTTATTTTAATTTTTGGTTTAATTTTTCAATTGCCTCTTATCATAACTCTTTTAACGAGAGTCGGATTATTGACAAGCCACATGTTAACATCAAAACGAAAGTGGGCTATTTTAATTTCTTTTATAGTTGCTGCTATGGTGACACCATCAGATTTTTTTACTATGTTTGCAGTAGCTTTACCGACTGTACTTCTTTATGAGATCTCAATTTTTATTGCACGCTGGATAGAAAAAAACAAGAAATCTTCGTAGTGAAGTTATTTTGTACAGTAAGAAATGAATAAAAATGATGCAAAAAAGGGATTTAAATGCTTGATATTAAATGGATTCGTGATCATCCTGAAGAATTGGATAGAGCGCTTGCAAAGAGAGGTCTTGAACCTCAAGCTGAAAATTTGCAGAAATTTGATCGTGAGCGTCGCTTGCATGTTTCTAAAGTACAACAGGCCAAAGAGTTGCGCAATTCAGCTTCAGAAAAGATAAGGCAAGCTTTAGCTGTTGGTGATAAAGAAACTGCTAATCGTGTTAAGGCTGAGGTTGAAGAAATAAAAGTTTTTCTTTCTTCTGCGGTTTTAGAAGAAAAGCGGTTAACAGATAGATTAGAAGAAGCTCTTTCAGCAATACCTAATATTCCATTAGATGATGTTCCAGAAGGAAAAGACGAAAACGATAACGTTGTAATGCGCTATTTTGGTATACCACAAACGTTTGATTTTCTACCAAAGGAGCATTTTGATCTTGGTCAAAATCTTAAACAAATGGATTTTGAACGAGCTAGTCGATTATCAGGTTCACGTTTTACAGTTCTTTCAGGTTCATTAGCACGTTTAGAACGTGCTTTAGGCCAATTTATGCTGGACATGCATGTGGACGAACACGGTTATCAAGAGATTTCAGTTCCTCTTCTTGTTCGTGATGAGATTGTTTACGGAGCAGCCCAATTGCCTAAATTTTCTGAAGATCTTTTTCGAACAATAGATGGCCGATGGCTTATTTCTACAGCAGAAGTACCCTTAGTCAATTTAGTTAACAGTGAAATTCTTGATATTACAGAGTTACCTTTGCGATTTACATCTCTTACTCCTTGTTTTCGTTCAGAGGCAGGAGCTGCAGGGCGTGATACACGTGGTATGTTACGTCAACATCAGTTTAGAAAAGTAGAATTGGTATCGATTACCACAGAGGAACAATCCTTAGAGGAATTAGAACGTATGACGGAATGTGCAGAAAATGTTTTGAAGCGTCTTGGTTTGCCTTTTCGTACTGTAGTTCTTTCTACTGGTGATATGGGTTTTGCAGCACGTAAGACCTATGATATTGAAGTATGGCTTCCAGGGCAAGAATGTTATCGTGAAATTTCAAGTTGTTCGATTTGCGGTGATTTTCAAGGACGGCGTATGAATGCTAGATATCGTTTAGAAGGTGAAAAAACATTGCGCTTTGTACATAGTTTAAACGGCTCTGGGACAGCTATTGGTCGTTGTCTTATAGCTATTCTTGAAAATTACCAACAAGCCGATGGTTCAATTATTATTCCGGATGTTTTACGACCTTATATGCGAGATATGAATTATATTACAGTTTAATTTTACAAAAAGAAATAAGGTACACATTTGCTATTTATAAATAATACCTAATTTAACTAATAATTCATCATCTTTATCATCCATCAGCACTTTAAATAGGATCATATTCTCTTATTTTAAATTTTTTTATTTTATATCAAGAGAAACTATCTATTTACGTATCAAAAAAGATCATTGAAGTACAAATGAAATCCCTTTATCATGTTTATAATATCTTTACATATTATTCATATCCAAGAGCTTTTTGAATTATAAAAAACTTTCCACTAAGTCTAAAGTAAGATTATATTTTTTATAATGCTCTCTTTCTATAAAGATCAAAAGAAGGGACTACTTTTAAATAGCTACAGCTAACGATTTTTTCTTCTGCGAAGATATTATATCTTTAATTTCTTGTTGACATATTTTTGCTTCTTTAACAAGATTTATAATTTTCTGTGCTTGAACTTCTGACATCTTAATACTGTTAGCAAGTGTCTGATAATCATTTTCTTGAATTGCCGTACGTTCGTATGTTGAAAGACGAGAATTAACTTGATTTAAAAAAACAGAAAGTTTCTCGTTAATTTGAGAAGTATTTTTTTCTCTTAAAATATTTTTTCGCATATCACTTGGTAGATTTAAAAGATGCTGTATTTCATTACTAAGCATTACTACAGAACTAAGCATTACTACAGATTTGTGGATCTGTTCTTGCTCTTTTTCATAGTTTTTAAGAATTTGTTTCTGATGCATTTCTACAGTTTTTGCATATTTTTTAATTGCTTTACAGAGCTCTGGGACATTATTTTCAGCCCTTATACGCCGCAAACTTTTAAAACCAAATATTTTAAAACCTGCAAGTTTGGAAAAGGATTTAGGAGAGTTTTTGAGTTTTTGTCTATATGTTTCTCCTAATTGTGGATTCTTAATGATTTGTGTTAGATAGTTGTTCAATAATTCTCGGTTTCCAAATACGAGTTCTGAAAGATTTTGCACTTTTTCCGCATACTCTTGAACAACAGAATCAATTTTAATTTTATTAATAACTTCATTCTGGGTTAAAGGAGCTAATGCTTTTACCAGAATAAGAAAACGCTTAGAATTCTGTGTTTGAGCTTCACTTGAATTATAATTCTCGTAGATATTTTCCTCTTCGCTTTTTAGGTTCTGTGTTTGAGCATTCGGATTTTCATAAATACCAGTAGTGTTATAGGTATCCGAGTACTCTCCTTCGTTTCTCAGCCTCTGTGTTTGAGCTTCACTTGAATTATAATTTTCGTAGATATCTTCTTCTTCGCTTTTTAGGTTCTGTGTTTGAGCATCCGGATTTTCATAAATACCAGTAGTGTTATAGGTATTCGAGTACTCTCCTTCGTTTCTCAGCCTCTGTGTTTGAGCTTCACTTGAATTATAATTTTCGTAGATATCTTCTTCTTCGCTTTTTAGGTTCTGTGTTTGAGCATCCGGATTTTCATAAATACCAGTAGTGTTATAGGTATTCGAGTACTCTCCTTCGTTTCTCAGCCTCTGTGTTTGAGCTTCACTTGAATTATAATTTTCGTAGATATCTTCTTCTTCGCTTTTTAGGTTCTGTGTTTGAGCATCCGGATTTTCATAAATACCAGTAGTGTCATAGATATCCTCATTTTTCGTTGCTCTTTTCTTCAATACCCGCGTGTAAAATCTATTTGGATTATAATTTGCGTAGATACCTTCTTGCTTGCTTCCCAGCTCTTGTGTTTGAGCTTCATTTAGATCATACGTGATTTTTTGGAAAAGGTTAATTTCTTCCAGTACTTTTTTGGCTTTTGTAACAACATCTATCAATTTCAGCGCTTGATCGTCTGATATACCTATACTTTCAGCAAGAGGCTGACTCTGATTTTCTTCAAGCATCTGGAGCTCATTTTCTGAAAGACGCATCTCAACTGAATTTAAAAACAACCCCACCTCTTTACCAAGTTGAAAAGTATCTTGATTTTTGAAAACATTACACAGTTCATCATGTGATAAAGCAATAAGATATTGTACATTATCATTAGGCATTAAAATTTTTCGTGTGCAACGCGCTTGTTCCAAGTTATTACGGTAAATAACTGCATCTTTGACATTTTTTATAGTATCCCCGTACTTGTGAATTGCTAAACTAAGCTGCAAAACATGTCGTTCAGCCTTTATACGTCGCAAACTTTTAAAACCATATATTTTAAAACCTGCAAGTTTAAGGAAGGATTCAGGAGAGTTTCTAAATATATCCGCCAACTCTGATGCAGAATTTGGATTATCATTTATCCGTTGTATTAAGGAAGGTAATGTTGTCCAGTTTTTAGATACAATTAGTGACAAACTTATAATTTCTTTTTGTATGTCTTCAATCAAAGGATCACGTAAAGCCCGTTTAATAATTTCATCATCCGTCAGAGAAGGTACTTCTTTTGATGGGACAAGAACATAATTAGGCATTTTTTTCTTTTCTCCAAAATTCATATAAATTGATGCATTAGCTTCAGATGACTCAATAACAATTGTTTTATTTGATATTATCTAAATAGTTTCAATGAAATAATGTTTTTGTTACATGCTTCTAATTTTTTATTATATTTTTAAATTACTATGGCTGTTACTCTCTAATAATGAGATTTGAAAAACTTGATTAAGTTAATTTCTTTTCAACATACTCGTGTCCTCTAATGATATTTATATCTTGCGTGCTTTAATTTCTGATACCTTAAATATTGCTAACGAATGTCTGATAATCATTCTGCTTAATTATATTACTGAAAAACCTTTAATTTCATTTCTCTTTATGTTGAAAAAAATATTTATATTTTTTTATTCTCTTTAAGTCATTTATGAAATATTTGTAACTACCATCTGATAATTCAGCTTATTTTGCATTTATACACTATTTATACTCAATAAAGCACATAATAACTTACACACAAAAAATCTCATTACTACATTTATCTTAAGGAAATACGCTTTATTTAATTTCTTATTTCTAAATATCCCCCCCCCCTAGATATTAAAATGAAAAGATTTACGTCCTTAGCTGGCTATAGCTATTGTTTGTTGACGAGGTTCTCTAATTAACATTGCTTGCTTTTGTACAACTTTGATTTGTTTAATGGTATCAGTAATTTGTTTTGCTTTGTCTTCCGGAATACCAATGCTTTCAGCCAAAGATTCATAACTACCACTGTTAACCATTTTACGTTCACTTGCCGAAAGACGAGAATTAACTTGCTGTAAAAAAGCGCTAATCTCTTTGCAAATAGCAACATTTCCTTCTATTTTTAAAGCACTTTCACGTTCTTCTTTTGACATACCAAGATAACGCTGTATCTCTTTGCCAGGTAAACTTACCTCTTTTGCAATACGGTATTGTTCTTCTCTATGTTCTCTCAAAACTTCTTCTTTAACAGTTTTCAAATCACTCCCATATCTCAAAATTGCTTCACTGAGTGCAGAAAGACTTTTTTCAGCTTTATTACGTTTTGGACTCTTTATTCCATATCTTCCAAAACCTGCAAGCTTAGCAATAGATTTAGGGTTGTGTAAGATAGTTTCAGAAAGCATTTTCGCTGAATTTGGATTATCATGAATTCGTTCTAGACGATTGGTTAATTTTTCACGGTTTCCAAATACAACTCTTGCCAAACGTTCAATTTCTTTTCTTTGATGTAGAACATAAGAATTACATACGGTCTTTTCCATAATTTTAAAGTCTGTTAAATCGCGTAATTCTTTTCCTGGGATGAAAACATCACTAAGCTTACTAAGAGCTTTAAAGCTGATTTTATCACCTAGCTTTAATTTTTGGAACTGCTCCCTTGGAATAACACATTTATTGCATACAATCAAAGAATCCCGTGTTTTTATTATAACAGTATCTAATTGACGACTTTCATAGACACCTGTATAGGTTTTTCCTGAGATTGGTGTTGTAATAATTCCTCTTGCAATCTCTTGCGCTTCTTCAGGTTTCATTCTATTTATAGCTGTTTTCAAAGCCTTGATGTTTTCTGGATTAGAAGCATCTTCAAACAGATGTTGCATAGGCTGTAAATTGTCATTTGCTGCACTAACAATTGCATCTTCCATACGCTTTTGTGTCACAACTGAAAAATCAAGCTTTTGATTCTCAGCTTGAGAGAGTTTATCCACAAATAACCGTTGTACAATTCCATTGCCCTCTACGAAAGGACGTGCATGACCAAGTAGTGCATAAATAGTTGCTATATCTTCACTAAGCGGTTCATTTTTATCTGAAACTTTTTTTTGTGAGGTATTTCCTGCTTCGTTTCTTTGAGCTCTTTGAGCAAGCTTTGCATCAAGTTCATTTAAGCATTTTGAGAGCTTTTCATTAGATGCAAAGGGAGAATTTTTATCATTCACTAACATGGTAGCAATTTTACCATTTGACATTTTAATCGGCTTATCACGGGTTTGTCCAGCCCAATCAAATACATTTCCAAATAAGCGTTTGTGAAGTCCTTTTAGGTAAAGCTGATCAACTTTTTGAGGTATCGGTTCTTGATGCACATTAACAAGTTCTTTCGTCACTTGATGCGCACACTTTATCTTAAGTTTCTGGTGATCTTGTATCCCAAATTTATTTATTAACGTATAGGGATCTCCAGATTCAGCATAGGTGTAGTTAATACTGTTTTTCAGTAATGATTTTTCTGCGTTTTTGAAAGTTTGAGAATCTTTTATCGACATGATTTCTCCTCTATGACGTTATGTTAAAAAGTATTAAATCAACTTGCAGTAAATACCCCCTTTGCGTATCTTTCTAAAATTTCAAAAGAAAATCTCCTTTCTTATTATGTGATTACCAATAGCTTAATAACTCCTTCATTATATTTTCGTAATTGTTGCAATATGATAGAAATCAAATCAACATTTACATTTAACTTCCACATAGTCTTTTTTATCTTGTAATCAGTTTTCAATTCATAAAACAGGAAACATATCACCGTTTATGCTATTATTATATCTTTAGAACTAAAGAATTAATAAGGAGCATTTTGTTCTTTTCCTTCATAATAGTAATATTGTCAAGTAGTAGAATCTTTTTTATTCTTTTATCGATTGATCTTACTGTTCAATAATTTTTTACCATCTATGGATGCTATTTTAGGATGATAGGTGGAATATTAAAATTATAAGAATGCCTAGAAATATATTGATATCTGTAAGGAATATCCTATGAATGCTAATTAGCTTTTCAGCATGAGATTTTATAATTGAGCTGGAATTATTTAACAGAAGAAGTAAAAATTCTTAGTGATCAGAATTTTTCACAAGGGTTTTAAAATTGAATTTTATAATATTTTTTGTAAACAATTTGTATTTTTTTAGCTTTTTGTTTCATTTTTATCACTGTTTTTTAATTTTTATAAAATTGTGTTTTTCTGCAAATCCTATGATTTGTTGTGATTAATAAACCTACTTCTTAATTAAGGTGAGAGCTTCAAAGATTAAGATTACTTAATTTGTATGAACATGTTCAAACTACTGGAGACTTAGCAATTTCTATAATGTTATGATATAAGAGGATATTATAATGAGAGTTATTTTGTGTTTATGCGCTTAATTCAATATTCATATACATCGTGGTAATTATGTCATTATTTTTTCCTTTTATACTTGGTAGTTTTTTATAAAGAATTGAGGTATGCATTAGAGCATGGGGTCTGAGGGGAAATTAAAAAATCAAAGTAAACAATTAATTGGTTTTATTGTGTTTTTATGTATAGAAAATTATTAATGAATTAATGATATTTATATTCAAGGTTTAATTGTTTATGATCGGAGAACTCGTCTATACAATAAGATAGCCATTGTATTGGAGATCGAATGATATTATGGAGCAAAAAGGCATTTTACGATTTCGTGAAGAGTTAGCAAGCCTTGTGTTGAAAATGCGCAGTAAAGGCATTGATGATATAAGCTTTTTTGCAGCATTAGAGAAAGTTCCTCGTCAGCAATTCGTTTCTGCTTCTTGGCTTAATAGTGCTTATGATAATAAAGTTATACCGATTGAATGTGGAGAATATATTGAGCGTCTAGAGGAGCAGCTTTTGATTCTTTCCGCATTATCGTTGAAAAAAACGCACCGTGTTTTAGAAATTGGTACAGGTTCAGGTTTTTGCACTGCCCTTATGGCTTGTCTTAGTGATCGTGTGACAACAGTTGATCGTTATAAAACACTTATTGATTTAGCACGGCAAAGATTTCAGCATTTGGGAATTGAGAACATCATTATACGGCAGATTGATGGAAGTCGGGGCGTTACAGGTTTGGGATCATTTGATCGTATTCTCATTTGGCCATCATGCCCTAATGAACCAAAAGAATGCCTAGAACTTCTGGCGGGAAATGGGATTCTCATTCAAGCTATTGGGCCAGATGAAGGGGTACAAAAAGTGATGCGTTATACAAAGATTGGTAGCCAGTTTGAACGCTCAGAAATGTTTCAAGTACGTTATCAACCCTTCATTGAAAATATTGCGGAAATTTTGTAATTGTGAATTTAAGATATTGCTAAATATTTTGTCTATTCTACCTAATAAAAAATACATTTTGATTTTATTAAGGGGTATTTATGGATATTTTTTTAATTTTAACTCTTAGGTAAGATTAGGAAGCTTTAATAGAATGATTTAAATATTGGCTAGTGAGCAAAACTATGTATATAAGGGTTTCAAGTAGCATTTTAAAGTGTACTTTTCTAAAAGCTGCTCTTTTGATGGTGATATTAATAGCTACTGGTTGTAGTTCCAGTACGCAGCGTTTTTCTGGTGGTTCTTATAATAATATTACTCCTACCCAGTCAACTACATTCATGACTATGACTGATGATCCGCGAATGTTATCACAAAATGTTGAAATACAAAGCAGTGAATTGCCACCTGTAGAATCAAGTAGTATTTCAGACGCTGATTACAATTCCCCATATAATAATTCTTCAAGGCAAAAGGAAGTTTTTTATCCTGATAAGAACAAGCATTTTTCTGATGGTCAGGTTATGGGGATACCGCCTCAAAATCTTGGAACTCTTCCTCGTTCACAGGTGAATAATGGTTCTGTTTTTAAAAAGAATTCTTATATTGTGCAGAGTGGGGATACATTATTAAGTATTGCGCAACAGTTGGGTGTCAGTGTTGATGCGTTAAGGTTAGCTAATGGTATAAACGCTAATTCTATTTATATTGGTCAGTCATTGATTATTCCAGGTCAAAGTACAAAGATGGCATCAAATATTCAAAATAATATTTCAGATGCATCAAAAAATGTATCTTCATTTCAATCTAAGACTGTATCTCCTGTTAAACAGGGTAAAGCTCCTACATCTGTAGCTCAGACTTCCGTAAAAACTATGCCTGTAGTTAAAAGTGATACGTTAAACATTGAAAAAAATTCTCCTACACAAGCAACAACACATAAGTCTATAAATGATACGTCAGATCAAATTATTGACCCAAATGATATTATAACTCCACAATCGACAGGTATTTCTAAGATGCGGTGGCCTGTGCGAGGACGTTTGTTGAGTCATTTTGGCGAAAAGAAAGGAACTGCAGTTAATCGAGGAATAGATATTATGGTTCCTGAAGGATCATCAGTAAAAGCTGCAGAAAATGGTGTTGTTATTTATGCAAGTAATGGGTTGAAAGAGCTTGGTAACGTTGTCATGATTCGGCATGAAAACAATATTATTACTATTTATGGGCATAATAGTAAGCTTATTGTTAGTAGAGGGCAAAAGGTACGACGTGGTGATGAAATTGCAAAGTCAGGTTTTTCAGGAGACGCTAAAACACCACGCGTTTATTTTGAAGTACGTAAGAATTCTCTCCCTGTTGATCCTGCTGAATACTTAGAAAATTAAATCGGTTGCCGTTTTATCTTTTCACTATAAAACTTCATCCTTTAGATTGGAGATATTAAGGTGTGTATTACTTCATTCGAAAGCCTATGAAGTAATTGCATAAGCGATCAGCAGGAGGAGGAACATGCAGGAAAAGGTTTATATGTTTCAATATAGGTTCTGCTTATAGTAATTCTCATCTTTTAAGCTATAGAGGAGATCAATTAAAATAATTCAAGATCATATGAATTCATCTGCTTTGTTTCCAAATATAAGCTTCCTTGTGATGTTATTTAAGTTCTTGTGTGATTAACTTAAATAGTATTTCAATCGTTAAGTGGTATTGGTTGTCGAGGATAATTATTTATTTAATAGGTGAGATAAGAGCGTTATTTCGAGTTGTGTTATTATTGATAGTCATTGAAAGAATAGGCTATTCTAATTCAGTTCTTCTAAATTTTACGGTTAGTACGGTTAGGAAGAAACTAACAAAGCACGACAAAATACAGATTCTACAAGTGTAGGATCTTGTGAGAATATGGTTGTCAATAGGAGGTACAGTAATTATTATCTTAAGTTATAGGATAGTTCTCATAAAGATTTAGCAAACGTTTTAAATGAAGGGTGAAAGACATTTGATAATATTTTGTTCAAGCATTAAAATGGACAAAAAATATGGGTTTACTTTAAACGTAATCGTGCAATCTTTCATAAATAGTTTTTAAATTATCAATTTTTATAAAAGTATGAAAAACTATTGCATTAAAAGTTCTACAGCGAACCACAGTAGGAGCAACTGGTTAAATAAATGACTCATAAGTACACCTCCGCAGCTTACTATTCCAACTATAAAAAAAGCTGTAAACCATGATTTTAAAAATATGACAATAAAAGAGATGATAGAAGAGATGATGAATGCGTGAGTAATAAATGTTGGTTTCAAGAGAAAACAATTGAAAATAATTGAAAAAGTGGCCCATATTCCAATACCACACATAATGAAAGCTAAGGGGATACTTATTGTTATTGTTTTTGAAAGTAACACTAATTTCATATAAATGGCATTCCTTTTGTTGATAATCAGTTTCTAAGCCTTTTATAGATGATTCATATAGATTTTATCAATATATAGTATTTTTCTATTGACAATGTTTCAAAAATAGTGTCTAAAAGCATCATATTATTGTCTGTATTGTAAAATTCTGAGTTTATAGTTCTCGAAAGTTCTTGCTTTCGGGTTTTTTTTTGGAATATATTAAGGATCTTGTTATCTAGGAAAGTGCAAATGCTATTCTTTTTAATAGAATGAATAGTATTCTTCTTGGTATTTAGCTAGAGCGTTTAAGGAGAACGTAAATTAAGAGTACGTGTTTCTTGGAGGACTCTATTTTAAAATAACTGAGAAAGTCAGTAAAAATATGCAAAAAATGGAATGATTGCTGTATTTGGAATAACATAATTTTCAAGTATTATGCTGTTTAATTTAGAGAAAAGCTGGTATTTATATGATATCCGGAAAAACGAATGAGATCTATTTTGGAAACTTTTGTTCGTTGCTTTCTTTTTCTTAAAATTTTATTCCTTTTGAAAAAGTTACAACTATCTGATGTAGTTTTACAGTATTTAGATGGGCTTTTTTCTTCCGAAGCAAAAACTTATTTGTAAAGTGAGAGATACTTGAAGTTTAATCTATAGGAGATAAAAATGTTGATTACTAATGCTTATGCTCAGGCTGTAAGTCATACGTCGAATGGAACATCATTTATTACCTTTGTCCCTTTCATTTTAATTTTTGCAATTATGTATTTTTTAATTATTCGTCCACAGCGTGCGCAAATGAAAAAGAGACAGGAAATGCTTAATGCTGTGCGTCGTGGAGATACAGTTATAACGGGTGGAGGTATTCTTGGTAAGGTTACAAAAGTTTATGATGAAAGTGGTGAGCTAGAAGTTGAAATTAGTGAAGGTATACGTATTCGCGTTATTCGTTCAACATTAGCAGATGTTCGGATTAAAGGTGAGCCATTATCGGAAGAAAAATCAAAACCTAGCTCTAAGATAAAAGCACCCAAAACTTCTGAAAGTAAGGTGGAAGTGAAGAAAAGTGTTTCTGCACCTAAAGTAAAAAAAGTAATACAAAAGAAAAATAAACCAAAAACATAGTTATGTTATATAATTATTTTATTATTCAAGGTATTTGTTATGTATAATCAAGTTTTTTGAAGAAAACAGATAGGGATGATTTTATTTGTTTATGTTATGGGTGTTCGTTATATTTTATTGCAAACTTTTTGATATTATTTGCAATTTTGCTTAGGGTACTGTCTTCTTCTTATTTTGGTAATATTGGTGTCAAATATTTTACGCATCTTTGGTGATGTGTTATAATCTACGTTAGTTAGTTTATTATTTCCTCTTACTAATTTAGGAGAGAAAAATGCAATTGGGTTTCCAAAAATAAAGGATGCCTACTATGTCATATGCAATTCAGATTCGTGAAGCACATTTTCCAGGGCGAGCGCCTATTGATGCTTATGGGAATGGAGGATTTCGTTTCGCAGATATGTCTCATAAGGGTTCGATTATTTGTTTACCATCGGGTATTTATGGTATCGACATGGCAGGACCTCTTCCTACACAGGATAATCTTTCTCGTATTTTGGAAGAAGCAGATAAGATTGAGATTTTATTGATAGGTACTGGACTTGAATTATTGAGTTTACCTGAAAAATTGCGGTGTCTTTTATGGGAAAAGCATATTTCGACAGACACAATGAGCACGGGAGCTGCAGTACGTACATTTAATGTTTTGTTGGCTGAAAATCGTTCAGTTGCTGCGTTGTTATTTGCGATAGAATGATATAATTAATAAAATCAGTATGTTAATTAAATATGAGGGATTTTCGTAATTATTGTTCTATTGGATCTTTTTGTTCTTGTCTCTTTTTTTTAGAGTGTTTTGATCGCTTCTAAAGCTAACTTTTTATGGCTTGCCCCCTATCGTGTAAAGAGAGGCCATATTATTTTATAAAAGATCTTGTTGAATTGCCCATTTTAAAAGGTTGTTCATTATTCTCTGAAAGCTTTTGGTGTTTTTGTGTCGTTCAACTTCTGCTATAAATGACATTTTATAGAGGATATTTTTTGAAGAGCAATAGACAATAATAAAATGATGAATAACACAATAAAAAGAAAAAATAAAAAGATAAATAAATTAATTTTTTCAGATATTTATAATGTTTTTCTATTGAAAAGTTAGAAGGTTATATGCTATATAAAAAGAGTATTTTTGTGTACACAAATTTCATTTAGTGAGTTCTTTATTTTCCTTCAAAAAGGATACAAACATGCTTAATAAAGTATTTTAATTGGCTATCTACGAGTAGATCCAAAAAGAAAAATGATGTCTTGCTTTATAAAGTATTACCGTTACAGGTTACGGGAGAGGATAGGGGGTGACCCAGATGATAGGGCACGTGAAAATAGCGCCTTTGGTTCAAGACAAATATCCAGATTTAGAACAGATCACAAATTATCTTCATGAGATTGCGGATAATTCATTAAAAGTGCGAACAAGTCTTTATCCACAGTCGGAAGATTCTGCACTGAGAGAACAGCAAATTGGTGCTGAATTGCGTCAAATCTGTCAGCAGGCCAAAAAGCCGGCCTTAACCCATCGATGTGCTTGTGCAAAAAGCAAAAGCTTTTGGCTATAGCGGCCCCCAGAATAACAATGAGGTTGAAGCTCTCCAAGAGCGTAACACAGCAGCGTGGATTTTAGCCGCATGTGGTGGGCAGGTTCCCTTGGTCGGTATTGATATGAGAACACTTTCTTCCATGTCGGAAGATGAAACTGCTGCATGGGTTGAGAATAATAAAGAAAAATTTGAATACATCATGGACAGGGTGTGAAGAGATGCGCAGTGGTGTAGAAGAGATAACCAAGTGGTTGTGGCTGCTTGGTTATGCCGTAAGGCTCATTTGAAGACAAAGAAAGGCATTTTAAAATGGCAACAACAGAAGCAAAAAATATCAATCATCCCTTAGCCGTTAAGATTTGGTCTAAGCTGCTTAGCGCAGAAAGCTCAAAAGCGACATCAATAGCTCCTTTGATGGGAACAGATGAAAATAGTATCATTCAAGTTGTGGATGGTTTGAATAAAACAGCGGGTGATGCAGTCAAAACTAGATTATGTGCTCAGCTTATAGGAGGTGATGTGACTGAAGGGCAAGCACTGGAAGGGAATACAACACTTCTTCTGAATGAAACAGTGCGGCTCAATGAGCTTTCTCATGCTGTGCGTTTTAAAAATAAAGAGATAATTGATCAACAGCATATTCCCTTTAATTTGCGTGAATATGCCAAGGATGGATTTGTTGATTGGTATGCTGATCGATTGAGTATGATGTTCTTTATCCAAGCTGCTAGGTATACAGCTCCGTGGATGAAGTTTGATGGTTATACAACAACGATAAAACCAGTGCATTATGGTTTTAATGAGCCATTAGAGCCGAGTAAATTGCGCATTTTTCGCTCAGGGAATAAAAAGGCTGATGAAGAGCTCACAAAAGACGATGAGTTTACATTATCTCTTATTGATGATGCTGTGAAACGTGCAAAATTGGCTAATCCTAAGATTAGATCGGTACATGTCAATGGAGAAAGTGTTTATGTGATGTATCTTCACCCAGAACAGGTGATGCAGTTACGTACCAATACAGATGCTGGCCAGTGGCTTGACATTACCGAAGCGGTTTGTAGTGAAAGCCGCGCTAAAACCCCGATTTTTGATGGTTCGTTTGGAATGTATAATGGTATCATTTTACGAGAGTCTGAATATGTTCCTCATGGTGTTCATTCAAAAACGCAGGAGCCTGTTCTTTCTGTTCGTCGTGCTGTTTTGCTTGGTGCGCAAAGTGTCATCTTAGCTTATGGTCGTAAGGATGAGCCGCGTTATCATCTTGTAGAGAAATTATTTGATTATGATAGCGAATTTGGCATTGCTGCCAAAACCATCATTGGTATGAAAAAATCACGTTACACTTTGGCTTATTCTACGCAAGGAGCGCAAGATTTTGGCACGATAGTTATCCCCTCTTTTTCTAAAGAAATATAAAAATATTGAGCACATAAATAGGATTTAAACTATAAAAAAACATCTCAAAAAGAAGTCATTATTTGCAATAATTGAAGAAAGTTTCAAAAATATTTGTTAGAATCAAGAGAATATTTTTTTCTAACAAGACTTTTAAAATGCTTACATCATTTGACAAAATCTTATGCAAACTTCGTATTGATCACTCAGAATGCCTTTTAGATATGGCTAAAAATTAGATTTATCTGTAGCATTTTTTCCATCGAGATTAGAAAAATCTATACCTGTTTTAATAGAACAAACGATCATCAAGCTCTACGCTTTAAATCAAGCAACAGCTTATCTTTTAATAAAAGAAATAGATGCTTGGAGCAAGAGCTTGATAAGCAAATCTTCTGATTCATGTGATCGTGAAATTGTTGGTATATTTATTAGAACATTTGATAATTTTTCATAACAGAACTTAGAAAAATTTAAAAAGTTATTAGAGAAAGGTGGCAAAAAATGGTATGTTTTGTAGAGGCATATTAGGAACTCCTATTCCCTTTTCTCTCACATTTATTTGAGAATTCCTAAATTTAAAAAATATAATAAAAAATAATTTGTATGATATAAAAAAGGTATTGATGGTGTGATAGAGAATGGCAAATTTTCTTCCTTATTGTCTTGATATTTTACGTAATACAGATCGTGATCGTTATATATCAGTTTTATTTGCACCCAAACAAAAACGCAGAGCATTAGCCGCTCTTTATGCTTTTAATGCAGAGATTGCTCGTATTCGCGAAAGTGTGCGTGATCCCCTTATGGGAGAAATACGATTACGTTGGTGGCGCGATTCTATTGCTAACGATGAACAACAAAATAGTGAGAGTAATCCGATTTTAAATGATTTATTAAAAACAATTACTTTGTTTAAGTTATCCAAGATAACTTTTTTACACTATTGTGATGCGCGTATTTTTGATCTTTACAATAATCCAATAGCAACTATTCACGATCTTGAAGCTTATTGTAGTAAAACAGCAAGTACAATATTGCAGTTGTCTTGCCAGATATTAGATTTTGATGTGGCACCAAATTTTACAGATGCTTGTAAATATGGGGGAATAGCTCAAGCGTTAAGTGGTATATTACGTCTTTTACCATTGATGCAATTACGATATCAATGTTATTTCCCTACCGATATGTTGGAGGCTTTGGGGATAAGTCGGGAAGAGCTAAATTCTAATTGTATCAATGATAAACAAAAACAACAGATTATTGAGGCTATGGTAGCATTATCACGAGATTACTATCTTAAGTTTTATGATTATTCTGTTACTTTGCCTAAAACGCTTAAACCAGCATTTCTCCCACTAGCAGTTACGCCGGCATCTTTGCAAAAAACAGTACAGTTGGGAGCAAAAGTTTTTCAGGAAAATACAACTTCATTATTACTGTATCGCTATTGGTTGATCACAAAAGCAGCGATTAGTGGTCATTTTCCAAAATTATTTTAATAATAATTTTCAGCTAGTTAGCATTTTAAGTATATTTTATAATTAACTTCATGTGAGTATAGATTATTAACAACTATATTCAGTAGTAGAAAAGGGGGCTTTTATACTCAATTATTTGCTCATATGCCCTTGATAGTGATTGAGCATATCGATCAGTGGATTACAGCGGTCTTGTTTAGAGCAAATATTGATAGAGAGTATATGATCAATTTAAAAGCATAAGAGGTAATTTATTGTTATGTTTTTAAGTGGTTATATTTATGATGCCGCATTCACCATTTTCACTGCCAAAGGCAAGGTAATGGCCTGTTTTATCCCAATTGAGTGCTGAAATAGCGCTCTTGCTACAAAGTTTAAGAAATATTTCTTTTCCGTCACTAAAATGTACACATGAAATTATTCCATCATTAAAGCCAATAGCTACAATTTCTTTACTTGGATGGCATGCAACTATACTAACAAGCGCATTTGCTCGTATACCAAGTTCTAACGGTGCTTTGCCTATTGGACCATCTTTCGTATGAAAAGGCCAAACGATTGCAGCTGATGCACCTGATGTTGCTAACCATTTTCCTTTTGTGCTCCAAGACCAGCTTTTAACTTTGCTTGGATAGCCACTCATGCGTAAATGTTGTTTGTCAGCAAGACGCCAACCATGTAAAGCATTCTCTTGCATTGTGGAAATTACATAATGATTATCTGGTGAGAAAATAACATCACAGTGTGCTCCTTTCCATTCTAATGTGGTTGGCACTGTTTGCGTCAACAACCAATGAAGGGTAACACCATTATAGTGAGCAACTGCAAGTCGTAATCCCTTCGGAGCGAAAGCTAAACCTTCTACACTGTATTTATGATAAAACTCTTGTAAACCTTTACCAATATTAGTTACCATCAAACGCGAAGATGCAAAAGCAAATACATTATGTGGGCCGAAAGAAACACTGTTTATCCATTTGCCTTTTTGTATGCCCAATATCTCTATGCGACCATCTGTTGTTGTTTTACATATTTTCCCATCTTCTCCACCTGTTATAATAGCTGTCTTATCAGGAGAAAAATGGCTTGAAATTATGCCTTTATGCACTTCAATAATTTGTGGGTTTGGTTGAAGGAAAACAATCAAACCTTCTACTGAAACAAAAGCTGGCTTATCGTTAATAAAACCACAAGATAAACAATAACTTTTGAGATTGTAAGGAGTAATGCTTGGCATTTTGACTCGCTTATATGCAATTTTCAAAATCAGTTTTTAATTTCTCAGCATCGAGAGAACGACCAATAAAAACAAGCCGGCTTTCACGTTTTTCATTTTGACGCCATGGGCGTTGATGTTGTCCTTCAAGAAGCATATGTATACCTTGGATCACATAACGATCGTCATCTCCGTGAAATGCGATAATACCTTTTAGACGTAAAATGTTAGGACCTTGTTCTTGGGTAACTTGTTGAAGCCATGAGAAAAATTTTTCTTTTTGAAGAGCACCTGTTTTTAAACTTATAGAGGTTATCGTAATATCATGCATAAGTGATTTATGGCTGTGCCCATGATGATGTTCATGATCACATTCGGGACTACATACATGATCGGGATTTTCGTGATTAAGAAAATGAGGATCGTTTTCTAGAATTCGTTGTAAGTCAAATGAACTACGATTAAGAATTTTATTAAGAGGAATGTTTGCACGTTCTGTTGCATAAATAATGGCATTGGAATTAATGGTATAAATAAGTGATTCAATATGTGCTCGTTCTTCTGCACTGACAAGATCAATTTTATTGAGCAAAATGATATCGGCGAAGGCAATTTGATCTTCTGCTTCGCGGCTTTCTTTCAGCTGAAGTGGCAGGTGTTTTGCATCAATTAACGTAATGACACTGTCAAGGGCTGTTTTATCACGTACAGTATCATCCATAAAAAAAGTTTGTGCAACTGGAGTAGGATTAGCAATTCCTGTGGTTTCTATAATAATAGCATCAAATCGATTAGAGCGTTGCATTAGGCTTTCCAAAACGCGGATAAGATCACCACGCACTGTACAGCACACACAACCATTGTTCATTTCATAAATTTCTTCTTCTGATTCAACAATCAGATCATTATCAATACCAATTTCACCAAATTCATTGACAATAACTGCGTAACGTTTGTTATGATTTTCATTTAAAATACGATTAAGAAGGGTAGTCTTTCCTGATCCAAGATATCCTGTAAGGACTGTAACAGGAATTTTAGGAGATGTATTGGGTATTGTTTTCATAATTATATCTTTCATTGTAATGCATCTATTTTAAATTTCTTGATATCGTCAAGTAAAGCGCGAAGTCCACAGAGAACATGGGAAAAAATTGCTTTACCTGCTTGTGCTGTTGCTTGGCTTGCATTTCCTGCTACTCCTTGTTCATTAAGATCATGCATCATCCATCCAAAAGCATGAGGTCCATAGGCTCGTAAATATTGATAATTTTGAATCATCTCAGCTTGCTTATTATGAAAATTTTCTGTTTTTTCCATATGTACTTTTTCTGGTGCTAAATAGAGCATTAAGGAGGTTTCAATAAATCCACCATGGATATCAAGATGTATCTGAGATGGGTCCATTAAGCCTTCTGGCAATCCGAAACGACTCCAACTTGTGGCTACTGCAAGCATTGAAAAACGTTTTCTTAATTCTGTAATGACGATATTCATTAAAGGCGCATTGCCTCCATGAGCATTAAGGATAAGAAAACGCCTGATGCCTT
Source organism: Bartonella sp. A1379B (assembly GCF_002022485.1). NCBI lineage: Bacteria > Pseudomonadati > Pseudomonadota > Alphaproteobacteria > Hyphomicrobiales > Bartonellaceae > Bartonella > Bartonella sp. A1379B. The sequence continues at coordinate 297,659 of NZ_CP019780.1, forward strand.
TATGATAACAATGTTCACCAATGTTGATCCAGCGTTCTATAGCCCCAGAAAAGGTCAATGTTTGTGTACCAATAACATTCATATGTTCTACAGAATAACCAATTTTTTCAACTGGTAAAAGTGTGATTTGAAATTGCTCTTTTGTTTCTAAGGTAAGTGCTTTTGCAAAAGATTCAGCAATAATCCAGTCTGTTTCAAAGGGAAGGTGATTGCCATGATATTCATGTGCGCCCAGAGGTAAAAGGGCGAGAGGAAGGAGATCAGATACCATAAATTCATTGCCAAAAAGAAGTGAATAGATTCACATGATACAATATGATGGAAATAGTTTTCTTCAACTTTAGTCCATATACAGAAGAAACGCAAATATAGAGTGTTTTTTGCATCGAAATATGTATGAAGTAAAATCAAACTTTATTTGAGCTGATATTATGAATTATTTAGGTTGCCTCATTAATTTTAGAGCAATTAATTCTGAGGAATATTAAATATTCTGGGTAGAATTATGCTGCTAAAGGTAATGTATATTTATATATTTGAAAGATAGAAATTTCTTTTCGATTTATATGAAGAGAAAATATAAAGTTTATACTAGAATTATGATTAAGAAATTTATTAAATATCAATAATAAAATATTCATTTATTTATAAAAAAGTTTAAACTTTCCAAGGAAAACCGATACAGAAAATAATGTAAAAATTGCTAGTGATTTAATAACGTGTTTCACCGAAGGTTTTAGAATCTATAAAGAGGGGCCATTCTAAAAAATATATTAAGAGCGTTCAATATCTTATCTAAAATAATTGAAATAGCTCTAGAACAATGAGCTTTTAATGTTGAGAATTCAAGATTCAACTATAAAATGAGCGATGAGAAAATTTATAATATATAATTATTTTAATAATGACGATGGCTTTATAATCGAGATAGAAAAGCTAAGAAAGTAGAATGAAGCATGAGTGAAATTGATTAGTTTAAAAGATCATTTTCGTAGTTATTAAATAATGTGGTTATTGTTTATATTTTTACTTTATAATTAAGATAAGAAAAACCATATAAATATTTGAAAATAATATTTTATTTTTTCTTTTAAAAGCTAAGATTTGTCTTATGATAGGCTGAGTCTGGTTAATTTACGTTTAAAGTGCTGCTATTTTTAATAGAATTGCAGTAAATTTTCATTTGAAAATAGCTTAATATCGATTTTGGTAGCAAGAAAACATCTGATAAATATACGCTTTATTGTTATAGTTCAAAATTTCTTTAGGGATAGACGGATAGTATACAAAGATTGTTGGGACATAATGAGGAAGGAGAAAATAGATTTAACTAAGAATGTTTGAAATTATCGTGTTCAGAGTGAATATACTTGCTACATATTACGAGCGATTACGAGGCAATGAGAAGACAAGCTTTTTCATATTTAATCACAGTCGAAAAATCGCTATGCTTCAAATCTATTTTATCTTTCAATGTGGGTAATAAAGTTAACTCTATAATAACGGATGTTGTATTCAATACATTAGAGAGTGATGCATAATGATATACCATGTCTTTTGCCAGGCTGGGAACTTTTGATACATTATCTCTTTAATCTTAGGATAGTCAAAAAAAACAAAACATTACCTTTAAAGAGGTGATCGGGAATAATGAATGACACACTGTGGCACATGTTTTATATGAATGAACTTCTGTCGATTAAGAGAAATATGATAGTTTAAAGCGGCAATAAAAAGGAATATTCAAAGGTGAGTTTGTAAGTGCTTCTTTAACGAGAATAAATTTTTATAATAATTTATTGTAGTTGTTTTATTTTTGAAACGCAATTGTTGTAGGTTGTTTATTAGCCTCTTGGTTACCTTTTACAATGATCAAAGAGGTGTGTTGTTATTTTCTGTATAGAAAATTTCCTATGCACATAGTTACGAAATAAAATGGGTTTTGCATTTTAAGATGCGTTCTAGTTGGAAAATATTGCTTCAATAATAGAAATATTGTTAGATATTTGGTCCAATGATTTATCAATATAGTGTTTCATAGTAAGCTGATATATAAGCATAAATTTACTGAAGCAGGGCTTTGTAGGAAGAATGCTTTGGCTAGAGTCTTTATCAATTCTAACTTACCTGTCTGATAAAGCTTTTGTGCGATCTTTTTTATTGTAGATTTATCTTTACATAAAGCACAAAACGTATTAAATTAAACACGAAATGTATTAAATTATGTAGAATTTACTTAGCTTTGTATTTCTCATTTTGAGTGGGAGCTTTTCATATTTAAATGCAGGGGAGAAAGTTTGAAATGAATTATGATCAAAGTATTTAATAGTTATTTATATTTTTTTACAGCAACTATTTTTTGTTTTTTTCAGAATAGTGTGAAGTCAACCCCCAACCACTCATCTGAGTGTGATGAAAATAATGTAGATTCTACGTTAACTTATAAATGTACTAATAGCGGGGAAAAAATAATCAACAATAAGAATTTTCAGGCAATAATAGCAGAAGGGAAAGGTGTAAATATTAACGGGACAAATATAACCCTTGGTGGTGTAGATAAAATGCCCAAAAAGGCTGGGAAGATTAAAAGTAATATATATGGTGTTGATGTATTGAAAGAAGGAAAAGTCGTTTTAACGCAGTCGGTCGTGAGCAATACACATGTAGCGCTTAATGTAAGCAATGGAATAATTGGTATGTACAATGGTGTGATTAAAGAGAGCAACATAGCTGTTCAGGCGTTGGGAAAACCAACGAATGTTATTTTAATTAATCCACAGATTGAGACCAAAGACGGGAAAGCAAGCCTTGTGAGTATGAGGGGAGCAAATGTTGAGGTTAAAAGTGGTGGATTAATTAATTTTACAAACAGTAATGGGGCTTATACTGCGTTGGGAGGGAAAGTCACTTTCGATAGTACTCATATTACCGGAACAGGTATGACAAAAGAACAAAAAAATTACGCTGTTTTTTATATAGATCAGGGCGGTTATATTGATTTTAAGAATGGCAATATTAACGTTATTAATGCTTTTGGCCTATTAATCGACAATACGGTTGCTACTTCTAATTCTATTTCTTTGGATTCATTGGATGAAAATTTACAAACTGATAAAAGTAATATTAACATGACGAAAGCCAATATCGAAGGAGCAACTATCGAGGTAAAAGGAGATGAATTCTACGGTATATATTTTAGAGGAGAGAATCCAGCAGGCAATACAATAGAGAGAGTAGATAATGCAATAGCAGGAGTCAAAGAGGATAAGAAAAATTTAGATATTGCAGATATTAAATTTCCCATACGACTTGTTAATTTAAAAGATACAAAACTGAACGTTGTAGGTGGTTCAGCTATTTATAGCACCGGTGCTGCAGGAGGTAATCTTAGTTTGTTTAACAGTTCTATTAGCGCTGATCATTTATTGTTAATGGCTGAAAAGAAATCTTCTGTTCTTGTCTTAGCTGATAATTCTTTATTGACAGGGGGGAGCCATGTTGATGAGAGCTCTACTGCTGAATTTTATTTGAGCGGTAATTCTGTATGGTTTTTAACACAAACAAAACAGAAAAATTCACAAGATTTAGACAATTTTTATATTTCAGTACTTGGTCTTGATAATAGTTCTATTAATTTTAAGAGATTCAAGTCTCCTGAAGCCTATAATTATAAAACACTTCACATTGGGAAAGGGGGTGGCGATGTTTATATTGCAAAGAATAATGCGCAGATTCATTTAAACGTGAGTTTAAGTTTTAATGGTTCGTTTGATAGTCAGAAAACTGACAGAGTTTTGATCCATGGTAATGTTTGTGGGGAAACTACAATTGATATACAAGCTATTTCAGAAAATCGAAGGGGAAATGTAAGTATAAGCACGAATAATATTGGAAATACTCAGGGTATTTCGCTTATTCAAGTTTCAGGTACAGCGCAAGAAGATTCCTTCAAACTGAAGGGTGATTATATTACAGTAGATGCTTCTCCTTATCGATATAAGCTTTTTGCTTATGGTCCAAATTCTAAGTTAGGGCGATCGGATCCGAGACAAAAATTGGTTGGAAAGAATGAGGAAAAAGAAGGTAAACCTAATAATAATTTTTGGGATTATCGGCTGCAAAGTGAATATATTTCTCCATCAGAACCAGAACTAGAACCAGTACCACCAGTGCCATCGCCAGAGCCATTACCACCATCGCCGAAACCAGCACCAGCACCATCGCCGGAACCACCAGTGCCCTCAGAACCTGAGGATCCGATAAAACCAGATTTACCTGCAAAAAGAGTACCGGCAGTTGTGCCACAACTCCCAAGTTATTTGCTTTTACCTCATGCTTTATTTCATACAGGTTTGGTCGATGTAAGTAATCAACATGAACTGTTGGAAATCATGCAAAGTGCTTTTCATGAAGCGGCTAAAAAGAGAAAGACAAACTTTTTCATCCGTGGTTATGGCAGTAACCATAGTTATACTTCCAATTTGTCTGTTTTTGAATATGGTTATGGAGCTGATCTTGACTATAATAATGCGACAGCAGGAATTGTATTCAATACATTAGAGAGTAAAGATAGTACTTCGTCCTTTGGAGTTATGGGCGGTTATGGTCAGCTCTCTCTTCATCCTCGTGCAGTTAAACACAGTCAAAAGAGTGTTTTTGATAAATGGTCAGGCAAGCTTTATGTGAATTTGGATCATGATACAGGCTTTTATGCGAATGGCTTTCTCTCGTATGATTTTTTTAAGGGCGATGTTGTCACTCTTTCTCGTGGAAAAACAGCAGAATTAAAAGGGAGACTTTTGAATGCTGCTTTATCGGGTGGTCAGGCCATTATCACAGGCTATCATGGTTTTATTCTTGAGCCACAGCTTCAAGTTATTTACCAGTCTCTCCTGTTTGATGAAGCGCGTGATATTGATCGGTTTGATATTGATTTAGGAAAGCATGATCAATTGATAGGGCGGATAGGTGGTCGTTTAATAAAAGCTTTTGCTTCTTCCGAAAAGGGACATGTTGTTTCTTTTTATAGCAAACTTCATGTTGTGCATAGTTATGAAAAGAAGCGGATAGTGCATTTTAAAGATGCATTTCAGTTAGGTGCATTCGGTTCTACAGTTGAAACAGGTGCGGGTGTTTATGCCCAATTGTCTAATAGGATAGCACTTCATGGTGATTTGTTATACCAACATAAATTAACCAAAGCTGGCTTTTCTGGAATTAGTGTTTCGGGTGGCTTACGTTATCAATTTTAAAAGCAAGGATTGGTTTTATATTTATCAGTTTTGCTCAAGCCCTAGAAAAATTGGCTGATAAAGCTTTATCTCTTTTGAAGATTCCTTTAGATATTTAATTTAAAGGTGTCTTTACTCTCAAAGAGGCATTGTAGCTTTTTTCAGCCATTTTTTATCTCTTTTATCAAGGTAGGGTGCATTAACTTGATAAACACAGGCATGATAGTTGTTAAGCCATTGTTTCTCTTGTGTTGTTAAAAGTTCTATGTAAAGCTTAACTCTATTTATTGAATAGTTTTCATTTAGTAAATGTTAATAGAGAAATCCAATACGTAAAAATTTACTTTTATGATAATAACTTGAAATGTGTTTATTTATTTAATATAATCCATAATGTATTCAGTTTATTTTGAAAAGTTATTGGTATTTTAATGTTGCGCGTTTCTTTTTTCTTTCTTTCTTTCTTTCTTTCTTTCTATTCCTTTACTATTCCTTTAGCTAGTCCTTCTGATCCTGTTAGTTCGTCTGAATCTGTTAAGCAATGTCAGAAAAATGAAACTGCGAACGGTAAATCTTCTTCAAGTCAGAAGACCACTATGAAATTGGGCGATCGTACTTTCCTGGTGAAAGTATGTAAAGAAAGTGTAAATGGACGGATAAGTGGCCAAACATATCAAATGGGAAATAATTCTAAACGGAATAATAGCAGTAAGAAAAACAGTGAAACTTCTAAAACCAATGGAGTAATTGGTATATATTCGAGTTCGAGTGATGAAGAGAATGGGAGTGAAGAAGAGGATAAAAAAAATACGACTAGTGATGTTGATGTAAATAAAGTGCAAATTCTAGGCCCCAAAAAACATGATGATGATGTTTATATTGGTATACTGCTCGGGGAATGGGGAACAATTGTTGCTAATGAATTGACCTTAAAAGACCTAACGATAGGTATTTCTGTTGTAGAAAATAGTTCGGTAAACGCAGATAAGACATTGATAAGTAATAATAAGATTGCTGTTAAAGCTAAGGGTTCAAGTTCTATAGTTGAGCTATTGGATACAAATATTTTAGTATTAAAAGGGGATAAAGGTCTTTTCACTACAAAAGGCGGCTCGATTCAAATGCAGGGTATAGATAAATCGGATGCAGGCATTAATTTTACTCTAAGTTCCGCAGTTTATATGAATACAGGAGAGGTTTCTTTAGAGAAAGTTAATATTATTAATGATAATACTTCTGTCCAGACGAACGAGAATGTAGATTATAGTCGTAGTGCTGCCGTTTATATGCATCCACAGAGTACTTTTGAGATGAAGGAAGGGAAAGTTCATCTCAAAAGTGGGAATGGATTTGTATTTGACTTTTCACCATATGAGGATACAGAAGATTATGAGACAGCAGATGAAGATGGTGATGAAGATGAGAGTGACGATGAAGAAGATGATGAGGAGGAGGAGAAGAAAGAGAATGTAAATCTTGAAAATGTAGACGTTAAAATAGAGGGTGATAAATATTATGGCATGTATGGAGTACTTTCTGTTAGTAATAGCCAGGACGGGGAGCCCGAAAGATTCGCAACTATTTCTTTGAAAAAAACAAATTTTATTGTTCCTAATAGTACCGCTATTTATAATGGTGTTAAGGCGGAGCTTATTTTTAATTTATCAGATACAAAACTTTCCGGTGGTCTTTTGCTAGAAGGTACTAGCGGGATTATAAACATTAAAGCTAATAACTCACAGCTCGAAGGGGGTGCTTTAATTTCTGGTTCAGCTGAAGCGCGTTTGAAATTAGAGAATAACTCGATGTGGACTTTAACAAAAAGAAAATCACGGGGTGATCGAGGGAATGAGGGAACTGATAATAATAAATCATTTATTTCTACTGTGACACTTAAGAATAGTAAAATTATTTTTAAAAAGCCAAGCGATAATATTTATCAAACACTCTCTATTGGCACAGGGAATAGTCTTGTTTATACAGCAGAAGGGAATGCGCAGCTTTATCTTAATAGTTATTTAGATCAAAGTAACTCAGCTACGGATCGACTTTTAATCGATGGTGATGTATCTGGTGTTACTGTAGTTTCTGTTTCTACAACAGTAGGAGATCTAGGAGATAAAACGGGTTCAGGTAATACCCAGGGTGTTTCGCTTATTCAAGTTTCAGGTACAGCGCAAGAAGATTCCTTCAAACTGAAGGATGATTATATTACAGCAGATAATTTACCTTATCAGTATGTTCTTTCTGCGTATGGTCCAAGTTCCCAATTAGGGCAAGCGGATCCAGGACAAAAGTTGGTTGGGCAGAATGGAAAAGAAGGTGAGCACTCTAGTAGTAATTTTTGGGATTATCGGCTGCAAAGTAAATATATTACTCCACCAGAATCAGAAGTACCGGAACCACCAGTGCCCTCAGAACCTGAGGATCCGATAAAACCAGATTTACCTGCAAAAAGAGTACCGGCAGTTGTGCCACAACTCCCAAGTTATTTGCTTTTACCTCATGCTTTATTTCATACAGGTTTGGTCGATGTAAGTAATCAACATGAACTGTTGGAAATCATGCAAAGTGCTTTTCATGAAGCGGCTAAAAAGAGAAAGACAAACTTTTTCATCCGTGGTTATGGCAGTAACCATAGTTATACTTCCAATTTGTCTGTTTTTGAATATGGTTATGGAGCTGATCTTGACTATAATAATGCGACAGCAGGAATTGTATTCAATACATTAGAGAGTAAAGATAGTGCTTCGTCCTTTGGAGTTATGGGCGGTTATGGTCAGCTCTCTCTTCATCCTCGTGCAGTTAAACACAGTCAAAAGAGTGTTTTTGATAAATGGTCAGGCAAGCTTTATGCGAATTTGGATCATGATACAGGCTTTTATGCGAATGGCTTTCTCTCGTATGATTTTTTTAAGGGCGATGTTGTCACTCTTTCTCGTGGAAAAACAGCAGAATTAAAAGGGAGACTTTTGAATGCTGCTTTATCGGGTGGTCAGGCCATTATCACAGGCTATCATGGTTTTATTCTTGAGCCACAGCTTCAAGTTATTTACCAGTCTCTCCTGTTTGATGAAGCGCGTGATATTGATCGGTTTGATATTGATTTAGGAAAGCATGATCAATTGATAGGGCGGATAGGTGGTCGTTTAATAAAAGCTTTTGCTTCTTCCGAAAAGGGACATGTTGTTTCTTTTTATAGTAAACTTCATGTTGCGCATAGTTATGAAAAGAAGCGGATAGTGCATTTTAAAGATGCGTTTCAGTTAGGTGCATTCGGTTCTACAGTTGAAACAGGTGCGGGTGTTCATGCCCAATTGTCTAATGCTATAGCACTTCATGGTGATTTGTTATACCAACATAAATTAACCAAAGCTGGCTTTTCTGGAATTAGTGTTTCGGGTGGCTTACGTTATCAATTTTAGCCTTTAAAGATTAGTCTTGTTTTTATTTTGAACAATTAAACAGTTATTTGTGAGTTTAGTTAAGTTGTTTAGCCAAATTCACAGATATTTTGATTTTATGCGTAGTTAATCATTTTGAAATTCTTGTTATTACTTTTGATCATTCTATGAATGGAGCTAAAGTTGAAACGCATATTGCTTTTAATAATGTTGAAGGTGGTAAAATAGCTGCTGAGGTTTTGTTTGAAATTTAGGTGGAAAAGAGAAAGTTATCGAACTAGGAAAGAATTTCTTGAGCGTTCGTCGCACGTGAACGAGGACAGGGTTTTAATGAAGCAGGAGCTTCTTTAGAATTGAATATAACTGCAAAGTAATCAGCAAATTTTGATCGTATCCAAGGGATTAATATGACTGAAAATTTTTTACAAATGTATAAGGATGTTTATACTATTTTTGCACAGAATGAAGAGATGGCTTTGAGAGAGGAGTGCTTTCTATATAGGCGTGGACGTCACATTATAGTGATTGGTTTTGAGGTTACAGATGAGGAGGTAGCTTCGTAAATTAGTATGCTTTATGCAACGATTTTTTAGAAATTAAGTGAAATTTTGGACATTAGGTGTGGAAAATAGTATATAAACTCATTACAGGTAAAGCAGTGGAAAATTAATTTCTATTTCATTAAAATAGTGATAAAGAATAAAGAAAAGGACAGTAAATAAAGTTGTATGTTTCTCATAGAGAGCTTTCTAGAAAAATAAGGCAAAAAATTATATATGCCTACACTTTTTATCGCTGTTTTTAGCAATGTTGACATTGATATTATATGCTAGGTTTTTGATTATCTCTTAAAAGACGAGATACTTCGTTTAAAAATTTTTTTTATGGAAGTAGGAGGGAAGGAAGCTAATTAAAACCGTTGCGATGAGTAGAAGAGGTCTGTCTATCGGGCTTGCTAGTTAGAGTGGGAATGATGCTTTAAGAATGTTTGCTCGTTAGTACTTTGAAAATCTTCTGTTGATTTGAGCTGCAGATTTTCAAATTGCGTGTTAATCCGAAGTGGAGGAAATACAATTATTATTGCAGGGGATATCTAATATGGGTGTTAAGTTAGAAGATATCGAGTAGACAAGAAAAGTAATTTGTTGTTCTAAGATTTTGATGATGCAGCTAGAAAGTTCAATGGATTTAATATTGGCTGCAGCTAAAGTTGAGTATGACACTTAGTAGAGATTCAGTATCTGTAAATGATTTCCTCAAGAATTTTATCATTTGGCTCGTGTTATGACACTTGATGAAACAAAAACCAAGAAATTAACAGATATTTATCCAGCGGATATAAAAACAGCTCATTTAGTAGTAAAAAGTATTTTTAGAGCGTGGATTAGAAATATTTGTTATAAACATGGGGAACGAAGGAGTCTCTTTTTCACAAAGAGTAAAGCCGTTGTTGTTCTTTCTTTTAAGCTAAAGAGAATTGATACTGTTGCAGCTGACGATAGCTTTAATGTTGGTTTAGTTACTGGTTTAATAAAAAACATGCTTTTGCAGAAAGAATTCGTTTGGCAGCTGCATGTGGTTCTTTAGCAACTGCAAAAAAGGAGCATCTGATTCCGCTCTATCGTGGGAAGAAATTAATGCTCTTCTTCAAAGTCAGAGCGTAGTACAAATTCAATACATAAGATAAAAATTTTTTATTGCTGCGTTCATAAATATTAAGGTCGCAATTCTTTAATAGAAGTATTGCGTGTAACTTTTTTAATTTATTCAATTTCCATTAAGGTGTCTTTTTTGTTGAATAGTTTCGACTAGAAAAAATAAATTTTTCTGGCCTTTTGAGATTGAACGCCAGTACAGTACCATTGATTATGAACATCCTGAAATACCTAAAAACATATTGATTTTTCACAATAGTTACTTGAAAAAACTTTCAATATATCTCCGATCTCAAAAGAGAGACTAATATGATAGAAAATCAATATGTTTTTTAAACTTCTGTGATTTTAAACAAAATTTTTGGAAATGATTTGTAATATGTAATTTTTTTAAATTATTATCAACAGATGCAGATAACGCTTAATTACTTTTCCATACACAATGGTGAGATGCCATAAAAAAGCTAATTTTACCAGGTAATAAAGACCAAGAGCGTCCTTATTACCTGATAACAAGGCAATCGTGTATATTTAAAATATAAAAGCTATTGATTAGAAAGTGTTTCTTTATGTGCTATACTACGAATGAGTAAATCGATAAATAAACTAAGAGCGTAAGAGTTAGCTAGCTTTGCTTTCATATTAACAAGGGAAGTTGCTGCTTTAGGATTAAGACCGTTAGGAACACCTTGTGATAATAAGTATTGCTGTAATTTCTCATAAGAGCTTTCGATTTTTTCTTGGTTTGGCTCATCACTATTTACACTATTTGTGAGAATATCTTCAAGCCCTTCGATTTTTTTAATGAAATAGTCCCAGTCAAATTCCCCTTTAGTGTATTCAGTATCGAACATTTTACCTTGCCCAGTTAAAAGCCAATTGATATTGACCCCATACAACATACGATATGTTTGTAATACACTGAGATTAGGCTCTCTTTCTCCACGCTCATAAAAAGCAATAGAGTTTTTTGTCATATTAAATTGTTTGGCTAACGTTTCACGCGGTGGATCACCTAAGGCAATACGTATATGACGTAGACGTTTTCCAAATATAGTTTTCGCTTCTGTTTCAGGACGCGCCATGAATTATCTCCCTCAAATAAATCATTACGGTGTGGGCTTTTGTCCATAAAGGCACACAATGTACCATTATACCATTACTTTATAATAACATTTGTAGTCAACATTTATAATTTTAGTTTTCTTATTTTTTTAACTTTTTAGTGAAAATTAAAAAAAACTATAAATTTTTATTAGTATTTTATAATTATTTATCTTTCTTATCTTGAAAAAAATAAATTTGTCAAATTTTCTCTTGTTTTTTCTCAAAGAGATTCCATATAATTCCTTCTGTGTGTATTATGCATTTTATATTGTGTCTTACGATACGGTACTTCGATTATACAAATGTAGGTTGAAGAGATGGACTTTGAGGAACAATCATGGCCCTGTTAGGTTATTTTAGATGGGCTTTTTTCTTCACAATTATCGGTATTTTGGGAGGAGGGCTTATTGGTTGGCTGGAAACAGGGACCATTGTTGGCTGTTTTAAATATTTTTTTATTTGCTGTGTTTTAGGAATTTTAGAAATTTCTTTATCTTTTGATAATTCTATTATCAATGCACGTTTTCTTGGAAAAATGAATCAATTATGGCGTCATCGTTTTTTGACATGGGGCATTTTGATCGCGGTGTTTGGTATGCGAATTATTTTTCCATTGTTGGTGGTTGCTGTTGCTGCTTGGATTAATCCAATTGCTGCAGTTCAATTGGCAATATGGGAGCCTCATCAATATGCTGCAATTTTAACGGATGCTCATGACAGTATTGCAGCTTTTGGTGGAACCTTCCTTATGATGGTTGGCTTAAAATATTTTTTTGATCCAGAAAAAAAAGTACATTGGCTGACTTTTATAGAAAAGCCAGCTCAAAGGCTGAGTTCATTCGTGAGGATTGATATTATAATTATTCTGATTCTCATGTTATTTTTTTCAGGTCAGATTGTAGCAGAAAATAAGTTAACTGTTTTATTAGCAATGCTTTATGGGCTTTTGACATTTTTGATTGTCGAAGCAACTTGTTCACTTTTGGATTCTCAAAAAAATACTTTGATTACAGTTTCTAAAGGAGGAGCAGGTTTGTTTCTGTATTTAGAAGTTTTAGATGCTAGTTTTTCTTTTGATGGTGTTGTAGGTGCTTTTGCCTTTTCTCATAATCTTTTTATCATTGCTATTGGTCTTGGTATTGGTGCATTTTACGTAAGAGCTATAACGATTATGTTGTTTGAAACAGGAACATTATTGCATTATCGTTATCTAGAGCATGGTGCTTTTTATGCAATTTTAGTCTTGGCTGTGATTATGTATATGCAAATTATTATATCTATTCCTGAAGCATTAACAGGGCTCATTGGCATATGTATTATTGGAATGGCATTTTATTCTTCTCTTCGTTTTAAATCTAATAATCTCAGATGAATAAATTACATTGCAATAATAAGAATATGAAGACTTTTTGATTGCTATCATAGTAGTTGGAGGGAGATTAAGAGACCATCAATAATTCTACACCAACTTCATTCATAGCTTTGAGCATCGTATCGAGTGATCCATTTAGATCAATACCAGCACAAGCGTTTAACAAAATCTTGACTTTAAAACCGCATTTTACAGCATGCAGTGCAGAGAATCCAACACAGAAGTCAGTTGCTAAACCGCACATAACTAAAGTTGTAAAATCATGTTCTTTAAGATAACCGTGTAATCCTGTTGGTGTTTTCTGGTCATTTTCAAAGAAGGCGGAATAACTATCAATTTCTTTATTATAGCCTTTCCGAAGGATAAGTTGCGCTTTTTCAACTTTGAGAGATGGATGAAATTCCGCTCCTTGTGTTCCTTGTATACAATGATCAGGCCAAAGTATTTGAGGGCCATAGTCAAGATTAACAGTATCATAAGGAGTTTTCTCTGGATGAAAAGACGCAAAGCTACAGTGGTTTTTGGGGTGCCAATCTTGGGTGAAAATAATATGATCAAAACGAGCTATAAGGTTATTGACAGCAGGGATAATGGCATCGCCTTGTGGTATTGCAAGTGCTCCGCCTGGTAAGAAATCATTTTGAACATCAATAACGATTAAGGTTTGTTTTTTCATGAACTTATTCCAGTTCCAGTGAGCTGGTAGACGCTTTGTGTTTTAAAAGATTATGTTTCATCATGAAGTTTTGAAATGATATGATGAATGTCAGTACTCATTTTATTATCATCAAACCCAAAAAAAGGAATAGATAAATCTTTACGGTAATTGTGATAATTTTTTATCAATTGTAACCATTTGCCAATAGATAGAGAATGGTGGTCAGTAACTGCCATATGTTTGCGCAGAGCTTTGTTAATCATAGGACTTTGGACGTCAGATCCTAGGAGATAGCATTCGTTTTTTAAACGCAGTTCGTACCACATCAAAGGAAAGAATGAATCCCATTTTGGTTTATGACACAAGAGCGAAGAAAAGAGATAGGGATTTTTTATAGCATATTGTATAGCCCATAGGATGAGGAAAGAAGGGGCATAAAGGATAGGCTTATCTTGTAGTTCTGTATGGCATTGATAGATTGGTTTGATACGGTAAGAACATAATTTCAAATCTGGTATAGAAAAAAGAGATGATTTTTTATAACACGTCTCAGGCAGAGCTAAGAGTATTTGCTTTTTTCTTTTCAAAGGAATGTTTTTTTGCATTTAAAGTCGCAGTAGGGCTTGTGAGATCAGAAAAAATATACCAATATAGAACAAGGAGCTATTAGAGCAATAGTTAAATATTATGCGTTACAAAATTTAAGAAAAGCTCCATAACGCAAGTTGCAATAATAAAGAGAAATTTATGGCACGTCAATTTATCTATCATATGGCTGGGCTTAATAAGGCTTATGGCAATAAGAAAATTTTGGAGAATATCCATCTGTCTTTTTATCCAGATGCAAAAATTGGTATTTTAGGTCCAAATGGTGCAGGTAAATCAACCATTTTACGTATTATGGCTGGATTAGATAAAGAATATACAGGAGAAGCATGGCTTGCTGAAGGAGCACGTTGTGGCTATCTTCCGCAAGAACCTGTTCTTAATACACATAAAGATGTGCGTGGAAATGTGATGGAAGGGCTTGCTGATAAGCAAGCAATTGTAGATCGTTACAATGAACTGATGATGAATTATGGTGATGAAACAGCTGATGAAGGTGCTCGACTTCAGGATATTATTGATAGTCAGAATCTTTGGGATTTAGAAAGCCAAGTAGAAATGGCTATGGCTGCTCTTGGTTGTCCATCAGGGAATGAGGATGTGACAAAACTTTCAGGAGGTGAAAAACGGCGTGTTGCCCTTTGTAAATTGCTTTTATCAAAACCTGACTTATTGCTTTTGGATGAACCGACAAATCATTTAGATGCTGAAACAACAGCTTGGCTTGAAAGGCATTTACGTGAATATCCAGGTGCAGTGCTTTTAATTACCCATGATCGTTACTTTCTTGACAATGTAACAGGTTGGATTTTAGAATTAGATCGCGGTAAAGGAATCCCTTATGAGGGTAATTATTCTGCTTATTTGGACGCTAAAGCTAAACGTATAGCACAAGAAAGTCGCGAGGAAGTTGCTCGCCAGCGTGTATTGTCACGCGAGAAAGAGTGGATAGCCTCTAGTCCAAAGGCTCGTCAAGCAAAATCGAAAGCCCGTATTAAGGCTTATGATACATTGGTTCAGGCAGCGCATGAGCGTCATCCTGGGGAGGCGCAGATTATTATTCCTATTGGCGAGAGATTGGGACAGGTTGTTATTGAAGTTGATAATTTGTCAAAAGCATATGGTAATCGTGTATTAATTGATTCTCTTTCTTTCAAGTTGCCTGCAGGCGGTATTGTTGGAGTTATTGGTCCTAATGGTATGGGAAAATCGACCTTATTTAAGATGTTGACTGGGCAAGAGAAATTAGATTCAGGACAGATTCGTATTGGAGAAACAGTTCAAGTGAGTTATGTTGACCAAAGCCGTGATGCATTGGCAGGTGATAAGACTGTTTGGGAAGAAATTTCCGGCGGAAATGAAATCATTAAGTTAGGTAAACATGAAGTGAATAGTCGTGCTTATTGTGGTGCTTTTAACTTTAAAGGTACAGATCAGCAGCAGAAAGTAGCGCAGCTGTCAGGAGGACAGCGCAATCGTGTGCATTTGGCTAAACTTTTGAAAGAAGGAGGAAATGTTCTTCTTCTTGATGAGCCAACAAATGATCTTGATACAGAAACATTGGGTGCGTTAGAAGATGCATTAGAGAGTTTCGCTGGTTGTGCGGTTATTATATCGCATGATCGTATGTTTTTAGATCGATTGGCAACACATATTTTGGCTTTTGAAGGAAATGGCCATGTGGAATGGTTTGAAGGTAATTTTTCTGAATATGAAGCAGATAAGGTTAGCCGTCTTGGGCCAGATTCTATTAATTCTAGGCGTGCCAATTACAAACCTCTTACACGTTAAAACTATTTGTTTTAAGTGGTACTGAGGTGATATTGATATCGTTCGTGCTTTCTTCACGTTTTAAAAGGCGATTTGCGCCCCATTCAATGAGTGTTTTGTTAATTGCATCAAAGACAAAAAAGAGCGCTGAATCTCGATCATAACCTTCACAAAGTAAATTATCATACTCTGTATGTTGATGTCGTATATGAGCAATTGTTGCGAGCCAAACTGCAATGGAAGGAGGAAGATATTTCATAGAGGTTCGTGTAGCAGCAGTATAAATACATTGGCTATCAAGGTATGGAACTTGTGGGATAAGAGTTATTAGTTCTTTAGAAATTTTCTGTTTTCTGCGTATTGTCATAGGAGTTTATTTTCATTTTATTTGATAACACAAAAATGGTACTTTAATTGATCATTTAATGGCTAGTGTGTTGATTAACACATTTTATTTATAGATTTTAGTATCAGTAATTTGGCGCTTAGGAATATAAAGTATATAGTCAAATGTATTTTTATAGAAATAAAGATAATTTTTTTAGCGTGTTTATCGTTAAACTTATGTGATGTTTGCTCTAATAGCTAGGTTATGTGGCAATTTCATATTAGGTATTTGCCATTTTATCATCCTATGGAAGAGAAAAGAAGCATGTGTATTTATCAGTAGTTTATTACAGCTTATTACTGGTTTAGACAGTTGTTCATAACAATTTTAAATTGTAAAAAAAATTTGGTGAAATTTTAATATTTAGTGAAGTTTTTATAAAAGTTAAGATGATTAGAAAGAGTCTGATGACAGATTTTTGAATGGATTTGCTCCAAATTGGATCATTTTTGAATATTTTTTGCCTTAATTTTTCCATTTTTATACTCAAATTGCAATTTTTTTTATGTTTTTTATAAACAATCATAAGAATTTCTTGTCGTTTAAAATATTTTATATAAAAAAAACTGTGTCATTTACTTTAATGAGTGATGCGAGCAGACAATCAGGGAACCTCTCCCCCCCCCCGCGTGGATCCCTCAGATTGTCTAACCCGGCTGGAAGAATCTTTCAGTCGGGTTTTTTATTATATGAGTTCTATAACTTTATTCTTGAAAAAAGAAATAGGCTATCTAAGAATTTTGTTGAGTATAACAGGACAACCACGTTAATTAAGTACAACAAGCATAGGTTCGTATCAAAATTTATAAGGTTGGTTTTTAATTTCACGAAAAAATAGAAGAGGTTTAATGATATGAGACTTCGATATTTTATAGTGGATAGATTTTGTTTCTCTTAATATATGGATTATATAGAACATAGTATTCAATCTGTGCAGAAAATCTTGAGCGGTAAACAGAGCAAAAAGGTGATTAATCAACTTCGTTTTTTAGAAAGAAAAAGAGAACGTTATAAAAGATAAGTTTTGAGTACATGTTATATCTTGATTGTACTTTCTTAATATAAGAATTAAAATTTTGAGTTTAGTGTGTCTCTATGGTTTTTAGAATTAGTGGAGAATATGGCAAAATAGACTTAAAATCATTGGTAAACATATATAATTGTCTTAAAATTATGCAGAAAATAATTAATAAGAGTTTACAGTAGAAGGATGTAAAATTTCTTCTGATACAGTTCTGATAACGATTTCAGCAAATTTTTGAGCTTGTTCATTATTTTGTCCGCTTGCAAGAGCAGAAGAAATAGCATCTTTACGCGCTTGATAAACAATTCTTTGTTTTTGTTGATCATTCATTTTGAAAAGGTGCATTGTAACATTCGGGAAAGATATTGCTTCTTCTAACTGCATATTCTTTGTTTTATTCATCTGGTGAGAAACAATTATTCTATTAAATACAAAGCGATAAGCTAGTAAACCAGCTATCAAGATAAATAGCAAAATCAGAATAATGTTACGCCAGCGGAATTTGATCATTTCTAAATCCTAAAATTATAACGTATAAGATTACATCTAAATCACATAATTTTTAAATTATAATTTCATATCTGCTATTTTGGAAATAATATATAAAATAATATATAAAAGACATATATTGTTCTTTTAAGATAAAATTCAATTATATTTTTATATGAATGTGTATTTAAAAATATTGATTACAATAAGTAATTTTTTGAGCACTGGTTTTTAGCCATTATATGCGATGAATGGAAGATTTCAGTTGATCTGATCACAATAGAGTGATGAAATTATTACTAATAAAACCTTGATAAGCTTGTGTTGTAAGTAATCGAATTGTCTCGGTGCTATTTTTCTAATTTAAATTTATTATCATAAGATATCAATGATAAATGTGTTATATTTTTTACTGTATAAAATGAAAAATATAATCAAAATTTTAAAAAATCCTTCTCTAACTATTAGAGATATCTTGAAATTATCTTAATATTTTCATTTTTATGACGTTTTTTGGCTTTTTTATTCAATAAAATACATTTTTAAAATCATTATGGTTCAGGTTACGAATGTATTAGTGAAGAGAGAAAGAATGCAATTTTTAAAAATCTTTTTTAGTACAGCATTTGCTGTATTTTTTGTGTTAAATATTAAAATAGCTTTTGCAGTAATTAGTATTGTAGATTCAAGTAAGAACTTAGAGTTCTCTTCTTCTAATTCTAAGGCTTCTGTTCGTCCTTATGAAGATCTTATCAAAAAAATTGCAATTAAACATAAAGTTCCTATAAATTTGGTGCATGCTGTTATCAGTGTTGAGAGCAACTATAATGCTCATACAAAAGGTTCTTCTGGTGAAATAGGATTGATGCAAATTAAGCCGTCTACTGCACGATGGTTGGGTTTTAACGGTTCTGTAAAAGATCTTTATGAGCCTGCAATTAATCTTGAATATGGTATGCGTTATTTAGCGCGGGCGCATAAACTTAGTAGGGGAGATACGTGTCGTACAGTTCTTAAATATAATGCAGGTCATTCTGCAAAAAAAATGAATTCTATTTCAGCGAGATATTGTTCAAAAGTTAAAACATATTTAGCTTCATTAAAGCAGTAATATGCTTTGTAAGTAGTCTAATTATTTTGATAAGGCTTATAAAATATCCTTTTGTTGCTATTTTCACTTGATGAAAAATATTGTATAAATAAAAAATCAGTCGGCTGGGCAGCCGCGCCTATTAAATATTAAAAAGTAATAGGTGAGGAAAGTCCGGGCTCCATGGAAAAACGATGCCGGGTAACACCCGGCGGGGGTGACCCTAGGGAAAGTGCCACAGAAAGCAAACCGCCTATTTTTATAGGTAAGGGTGAAAGGGTGGGGTAAGAGCCCACCGCACACTCAGTAATGAGTGTGGCAAGGTAAACCCCATCGGGAGCAAGACCGAATAGAAATGATGCGCAAGGCTTGACTTGCAGCCAGTTTCCAGGCGAGTCATTTGGGTAGGTTGCATGAGGCGGATGGTAACATCCGTCCTAGATGAATGGTTGCCATGTAAAGCATAACTTTACTAACAGAACCCGGCTTATAGGCCGACTGATATTTGATATATAATAAAAAATTTACATATATTTTGATAAAAGTGCATATTTTGAGAGTTTTTACGCTCAAAAATAAAGCATTTTTTTAAAAAATTATAACATTTCTTTAAGTATTAATAAGCCAATGTATATAGTGATTCAGCTTTAACTTGACTTGCTCTTTGTAGTAAAAATGAGAGTTAAAGTTTTGGCATATGATAATCTCATATGCCGTCGATGGTTAATGATTTTGTAAAACATAGATCAAGATGGGGTATTTTGAGAAGGCAGGATAGTGGAGTCGAACGCCATATTCCAGTATTGTTGCAGTCAGTATTAGCTGAGCTTGCACCATTAGCTGGATCAAAAGTGATTGATGGCACTTTTGGTGCTGGTGGTTATTCATGCGCCCTATTGAATGCGGGTGCAGAAGTTATCGCTCTTGATCGTGATCCTCATGCAATTCGTGAGGGACAAGCACTTGTTGATCAATTTTTTCCACGTCTCCGTTTAGTTCAAGCAGAGTTTTCACAGTTGGATCATATAGTAGAAGAGAAAGTCGACGCCGTTATTCTTGATATTGGTGTTTCTTCTATGCAACTTGATGAACCTGAACGTGGTTTTTCTTTTCAAAAAGACGGTCCATTAGATATGCGAATGGGGCAGATTGGTTTTACAGCAGCTGATGTTGTTAATTATTTAAAGGCGGATGATTTGGCGCAACTGTTTAAAACATTTGGGGAAGAGCGTTACGCAGTTCGAATTGCTCGGATGATTGAGAAACGTCGTTGTATTCGCCCTTTTTTGCGTACAATTGATCTTGCTCATGCTGTTGAATCTTTAATAGGAAGAAAACCAGGCGATCATATTCATCCTGCAACGCGTGTATTTCAAGCATTACGCATTTATGTTAATAATGAGCTTGCCGAGCTTGCATGTGGTTTATTCGCTGCTGAGCGTGTTTTAAAAGCAGGAGGACGATTGGCAGTCGTTAGCTTTCATTCTCTTGAAGATCGCATGGTAAAAAAATTTTTCTCTGCTCGTTCTGGTCATAAAAAGGGATCACGTTATCTTCCTGAAATAAAATCAGCTCCAGCAACCTTTATTCCTTTGTTTAAAGGTGTGAAAACCCCAACTCAAGAAGAGTTACAGAAAAATCCTCGTGCACGTTCTGCGAGGTTGCGTATGGGGGTACGGACTCAAGAAGTTGCTATTGCAGCAGATATGAAATTATTTGGTTTGGCAGAAATTGTTCGTTTTGAAGGCAGTAAGAAATGATAATTTTTCGCACATTCGATATGATTTTAGTAGTGGTCATGATTTGTATAGCGAGTCTTACTTACAAGGTTAAATATGGGGTCCAAAAACAGATTGGTGAAGTGAAACGTATTGAGCGGGAAATTGCAGAAGAAAAAAATATGGTTAATTTGCTTCATACTGAATGGGCTGTAATGATTGATCCTTCACGCATGAGAAAACTTGCAGAACGTTACAAAAAAGAACTGAGTTTAGAGTTAATACAGCCACGTCAAGTTGTAAAATTAAAAGATATTCCAATGCGTTTGCAAGATAAAATTGAAGAATTGATCAAGCAGAATACCTTTGAAGACGATGATAAAGCTTTTTTAGCTGAGAATCGTAGTGTTCATAGAAATAGTTTTGTTCAAAAAGGTGGGCGGTGATGCAATTGTCGTTCTTATTTTCACAAAAGAACAATTATTCAAATAATCAGTTAAAATCTTTACCTTCTTCTATGTATCAGCCGTATTCTAATCGTCCACGTTTGATTTTTGCTTTATTGTGTTTTCTTTTTCTTTATGGGCTTATAGGGAAATGCCTTATTTTTTATGGGATTAAAGGTGGTCAAATTGAAGAAGGAAAAGGGCCGTTGATAGTGCAATTAGCTTCTCGACCTGATATTGTTGATCGCAATGGGCGTTTATTAGCAAAAGATATTACAACTTATTCGCTTTTTGCTGAACCACGTCGTATTATTGATGTAGATGAGACGATCGAATTAATCTCAACAGTTTTGCCAAAACTGAATTGGCAGGAAGTCCATAAACGTTTAAAAAGAAATTCTGGTTTTTCTTGGATCCAACGTGGATTAACTCCAACGCAAAAGGCGCAAATTATGGAACTTGGCATTCCAGGTATTGGTTTTCGTACTGAAATACGTCGTTTTTATCCAGGAGGATCTATAGCTTCACATATTCTTGGTATGGTCAATGTTGATAATCAAGGCTTGGCTGGCATGGAAAAATATATTGATGATAATGGATTGAGCGTTCTTCGTGCTACCGGTCTTGCTACAGAGGAATCATTGAAGCCAGTGCAACTTTCTATTGATATACGTGTTCAGGCAATTGTACATGATGAATTGATGGAAGCCATGAAACGTTATCGAGCAATTGCTGCGGGTGCTATTATTTTAAACATTTATACAGGTGAAGTTTTAGCATTGGCATCAGTGCCAGATTTTTCTCCTGCAAATCCTGTTGATGCTCTTAAAAGTGACCGCTTTAATCGCATGACCGCTGGAACTTTTGAAATGGGGTCAATTATTAAAAGTTTCACCACAGCAATGGCGCTTGATTCAGGGCTTTTTGATTTAAACAGTATTATTGATGCTTCCCAACCAATTCAAGCAAGTCGTAATCATTTTATTCGTGATTTTCATGGGAAAAATCGCCTTTTAAAATTGTGGGAAGTTTTTATTTATTCTTCTAATATTGGTTCTGCTAGAGAGGCATTGGCAATAGGAGTAGATGGACATCGTAATTTTTTAAAACGACTTGGTTTACTTGAGCGTATATCAACGGAATTGCCTGAAGTGGCCCAACCGATTTATCCCCATTATTGGAAGGATATCAATTCTATGACGATTTCTTTTGGACATGGTATGGCAACAACGCCATTGCAAACAGCAGTGGCTGCTGCTGCTTTAATGAATAGTGGTTTGTTAATTAATCCTACATTTTTAAAACGCTCTAAAAAAGAGGCTTTGAAATATGCTAAGCAGGTTCTTCATCCTCAAACAAGCCAAGATATGCGTTATCTTTATAAGTTAAATAGTGATATTGGTTCGGGGCGTAATGCAAAGGTAGTAGGTTATCGTATTGGTGGTAAGACAGGAACATCTGAAAAAGTTGAAAATGGAAAGTATTCTAAAGTAAAGAACTTTAATAGCTTTTTGGCTGCTTTTCCTATAGATAATCCTTCTTATATTGTCTTAACAATTATTGATGAGCCTAAGCCAGAAGATGGAAAACATTCAGCAACAGCAGCAATGAATGCAGCTCCAATGCTTGCCAACATCATTCGACGTTCAGCTATTTTTCTTGGAATAGAACCGGATTTTAAAAAAGAGTATCAACCAATTGTAAGAACAAAAAGCAATTTGAGATTACCGAAAACAACAATGAAAAACTAATATAAAGGTAAATAGCCGTGTTGCTTGGAGAATTATTTATAGAGTGTATTAAAGATGATTGTCTTGCCTCAATCGAAATTACAGGGATAAGTGCTGATTCTCGTCAAGTATTACCGGGTTATGTTTTTGTGGCCCTTAAGGGAAATCAAAGCGACGGCAAAAAGTATGTAAATGATGCCATACAGCGTGGTGCACGGGTCATTATTACAGATAATAATTTTGTTTTCGAGAACTTATCTATTCCTGTTATTCATGTGTTGGATGTACGTCATAAATTAGCTATAGCAGCTGCCCGTTTTTATAATTCTCAACCTGAAACAGTGGTTGCTGTTACAGGTACAAGCGGTAAGACATCGGTTGTGTCTTTTGTTCGGCAAATTTGGGAATATATTGGTTTTTGTGCTGCTAGTATAGGAACAGTAGGCGTTGTATCACCTAAACGTCATGATATTGGTTCTCTAACCACACCTGATCCAGTAATGTTACAGCGTTTATTATGTGAAATTGCTAATGATGAAGGTGTTACACATGCAGCCTTTGAAGCTTCTTCACATGGGCTTGATCAATGTCGGATTGATGGAGTGCATTTAGCGGCAGCTGCTTTTACCAATTTAGGGCGTGATCATATGGATTATCACAAGTCCATAGAGCATTATTTCCATGCTAAGATGAGACTATTTCATACGCTTTTACCGCAAGATGCACCTGCTCTTATCTTTGCAGATGATGTTTACTCACAAAAGGTTATCGATACTGTTAGACAAGCTCACCGGCAAGTTCTGACAATTGGTCGCACAGGAAAATTCATCACGCTTAATCGTGTTGAACATCAACGATTAAAACAACGTGTTGAATGTCGGATGGGAAATAATATTTATACATTTGATTTGCCACTTGCTGGTGATTTTCAAGTAACTAATGCACTTATGGCTGCAGGTTTAGCGATTGCGACAAATGCACCTCCAGATATGGTTTTTCGTTCTCTTGAAAAATTGCAAGGGGCACCTGGCCGATTAGAATTAGTTGGAAACACAGAAGATGGTGCACCTGTTTACGTCGATTATGCGCACAAGCCAGAAGCTTTAGAGCAGGTGTTACTTTCTGTTCGTCCTTTTACACAGGGACGTTTAATTCTTGTTTTTGGTTGTGGTGGTGATCGTGATCAAGGAAAGAGAGCTTTGATGGGAAAAATTGCAGGAAATAAAGCTGATATTATGATTGTAACCGATGATAATCCTCGCACGGAAGCACCGGAGAAAATTCGAAAAGATATTTTACAAGCAGTGCCGGAAGCAATAGAAATAGCGGATCGTGGTCAAGCAATTGAGTATGCGGTGGGATTGCTGAAAGCTGGAGATACATTAATTGTTGCAGGTAAAGGTCATGAAAATGGACAAATTATAGGCCAAGAGATATATCCTTTTTCAGATCGTTTGAAAGTAATTGCTGCTTTAAAGGAGCGGAATAAGTGATAGCTTTATGGGATAAACAGGCACTCATTTCTGCAATGGATGGTTTTACAGTTGGATGTTTACCAGAAATTTTTTCTGGGGTTTCTATTGATAGTCGGACTCTTGTTGCAGGTGATGTTTTTTTCTGCATTAAAGGGCACCATCTTGATGGTCATGATTTTGCGGCGCACGCCTATGCACAAGGTGCTGGAGTTTTAGTGGTTGCACAAAATCGTTTAGACGAAATGAAAAAAATAACAGCTCCATTGATTGTCGTTCCTGATGTTTTGCAGGCATTAGAAAAGCTCGCGCAAGCAGCACGTAAACGTTCAAAAGCTAGAATTATAGCTATTACAGGCTCTGTGGGAAAAACAACTACAAAAGAAGCTCTTAAACAAGCACTTGAAACTGTTGGAAAGGTTCATGCTAATCTTGCTTCTTTGAATAATTGTTGGGGTGTTCCACTGACTTTGGCACGAATGCCTATAGATAGTGATTATGGTATCTTTGAAATTGGTATGAATCATAAAAATGAAATTCGTCCTTTGGTGAAGTTGGTTTGTCCGCATGTGGTATTAATCACTCGTATTGCAGCTGGGCATATGGAATTTTTCAAAGATCTTGAAGAAGTTGCAGATGCCAAGGCTGAAATTTTTGAAGGATTAGACAAAAATGGTATAGCTCTTTTAAACGCAGATGATCATTTTTTTTCTTATTTGCTTAAAAAAGCAAAACAATGTGGTGTGAAAGAAATTCGAAGTTTTGGCCGTTCTAATTCTGCTGATTATCAAGTGAAGGAGGTTCACCTTTTAGAGAATTGCTCTTGTATGGTTGTACATTTTGATCAGAAAGATATGATGATTAAAATTGGTGCGCCTGGTCAACATATGGTACAAAATGGTTTAAGTGTTCTTGCAGCTTGTGATACGGTTTGTGCTGATTTGGCACATGTTACGCTCGCTTTGGGTCGTTTTTCTCTTCAAAAAGGCCGTGGAGCTCTTTATAAGCTGTCTTTATCAAATGGTGGTATGTTTCATTTAATCGATGAAAGTTACAATGCTAATCCTGTTTCTATGAGGACTGCTCTTGATCTTCTTGCAACAGGACCAATAGGTGTAGGTGGGAGACGAATTGCTATTTTGGGTGATATGCTTGAATTAGGGGACCATAGTGAAAAATTACATCGTGATTTGTTGGAATCCATTCGTGTTTCTGGTGCTGATTTGGTTTTTTTGGTTGGTAAAGAAATGGGCGTTTTAGCCAGTGATCTTTCTGCTTATGTTACTGTTTATCATGCTGAAAATATTGAGGAAATTGTTCCGCTTGTTTTTTCAGAAATTTCAAATGGGGATCTTATTATGATTAAATCATCACACCATATTTATTTATCAAATATTGTGGCTGAAATTCTTAATCGCTATAAAGTCATTTCTTGATAATTTTATTAGGTTTTTTCGCTATGATGCTATTTTTTTCCTTGCTGAATGATTGGATTCCAGGTGTTAATGTTTTTCGGTATATTACTTTTCGAACTGTTGCAGCTATCTTGACATCAGGTTTGATTGTTTTTTTGTTTAGTCCAAGTATTATTGCTTTTCTCAAAAGTCGGCAGGGGAAAGGACAACCAATTCGAACTGATGGACCTCAAACTCACTTTAAAAAAGCTGGAACACCTACTATGGGTGGATTAATGATTTTAATTGGTATTATGATATCGGCATTTTTATGGTGTGATTTATTAAATATTTATTTTTGGGTTTCGTTATTTGTTATGCTTTCTTTTGGGATAATTGGTTTTTATGATGATTATCTTAAAGTGACAAAGCAAACGCATAAAGGTTTTTCTGGAAAAGCGCGATTAAGTTTGGAATTTGTAATCGCAGTCATTGCGTGTTTTATTATTTTAGAAGTTGGCTCACCAGGATTAGCTTTGCCTTTTGTAAAGGATTATTTTATTAATTTGGGTTGGTTTTTTATTCCTTTTACTGCTTGTGTTATCGTAGGTACTGGTAATGCTGTTAATTTAACGGACGGTCTTGATGGGCTTGCTATTGTTCCTGTGATGGTTGTCTCTTTATCTTTTGCATTGATTGCTTATCTGTCTGGGAATATGAATTTTGCTGATTATTTACAAATTCATTATGTGGCAGGCACGGGTGAGTTAGCTGTTTTACTTGGAGCAGTTTTTGGTTCTGGACTGGGCTTTTTATGGTATAATGCACCTCCAGCAGCTATTTTTATGGGAGATACTGGTTCTTTGGCTCTTGGCGGGTTGCTAGGTGTTATTGCTGTTGCCACGAAGCACGAAATTGTTTTAGCTATTATTGGTGGACTTTTTGTTTTAGAAGCGATGTCAGTTATTATTCAAGTAGGTTGGTTCAAACTGACGAAAACGCGTGTGTTTCTTATGGCGCCAATTCACCATCATTTTGAGAAAAAAGGTTGGACAGAAAGTCAGATTGTGATACGTTTTTGGATTATTACGATTGTCTTAGCATTGATTGGTCTTTCAACACTTAAATTGAGGTGAAATCTTGATTTCTGTTGAGTGTTATAAAGGTCAAAAAGTTGCTGTATTTGGGTTAGGGAAATCAGGAATAGCTACAGCAAAAGTTTTAATTGCTTGTGGTACAGAAGTAGTTGCTTGGGATGATAATTGTTCTAGTGTGGAAGCTGCTTGTAAGGAAAATATTCCCACAAAGAATCTGTATTATGAAGATTGGACAGAATTTGTTGCGTTGATTTTAGCTCCTGGAGTGCCTTTAACTTATCCAAGGCCACATTGGGTTGTTGAAAAAGCGCGTCAAGAAAATATCGAAATTATCGGTGATATTGAGCTATTTGTTCGTGCACGTAATCTTTTTTTACAGCAAAATGGTTTTGATGACCAGGATGTTCCATTTATTGCTATTACAGGTACAAATGGTAAATCAACAACCACTGCTTTACTTGCTCATCTTTTAGAAAAAATGGGTTATGATGTGCAAATGGGAGGTAATATTGGAACAGCAATATTAACGCTTAAGCCATTTGTAAAAAAACGTATTTATGTTATTGAATGTTCGTCATTTCAAATAGAATTAGCTCCGTCTCTTCAGCCAACTGTTGGTCTTTTGTTGAATTTAACACCTGATCATATTGATCGCCATGGTAGCTTTGAACGCTATGTGCAGGTCAAAGAACGCGTTGTTTCTAGAGCTTCTCGTGCTCTTATTTCAATTGATAGTTTGGTTTGCTGTGCTTTATATCAAAAGCTTTTTGATGAAGGTTATCCAATTGATCCAGTGTCTAAAGAGCATGTTGTTAAAAATGGTTTTTATGTAGAAGGAACAAAACTTTTTGCTATTTATCATGGGCAACATCATATGCTTGCAGATTTGGCAAATATAGCTTCATTACGTGGAAGTCATAATGCAGAAAATGCTCTTATGGCTTTAGCGACTTTGCAGATATTAAAAATTACTACCTTAGATATAGAAGAGCATTTAGCAAGCTATTTAGGGCTTGCGCATCGAATGCAACAGGTGTGTAAAATTGGATCTATTTTGTTTATTAATGATAGTAAGGCTACCAATGCAGAGGCATCTGTTCCTGCACTGACTACTTTTAATAATATTTTTTGGATTGTTGGAGGGCAGGCAAAAGAAGGTGGGATTGATGCTCTTAAAGGATTTTTTTATAAAATTCGTAAAGCATATTTAATTGGTAGTGCAGCGGAAAATTTTGCGCGCATTATCGGTTCTGCTTTTCCTTTTTCGATGAGTTTGACTTTAGAAAATGCAGTCCGCGAAGCGGCTAGTGATGCAGCCCGTGATATGGAGAAAAAAGCTGTGGTTCTGTTTTCTCCAGCTTGTGCAAGTTATGATCAATTTAAGAATTATGAGGTACGTGGAGAGACTTTTGTTTCTCTTGTTATGCAGTTAAAGAAGCAAGAATTGTAAAAAGTTATTTTATGTTAACCGTCGAGAATCTTTTTGAGTGTAATTTAGATTAAATTGCTCATCAAAGATATTAGGAAAATCACATTATTTCTTTTAGATGTGATTATAAAAGGTAAAGTGAAGATGATGATAACTCGTGCAGATCGAGGCCCAATCTCTAATTGGTGGTGGACAATTGATCGCTCTATCTTTACTGCTTGTTTGATTCTTATGGGAATTGGTATCATGCTATCTTTTGCAGCTAGCCCCTCTGTTGCAAAAAAAATTGGAATTTCTGATAGTTTTTATTTTGTTCGTTGGCATATTATTTTTAGTATTCCTGCATTTGTGATTATGATTACTATTTCTTTTTTTTCGCCTCGTAATATTCGCCGCTTATGTATTTTGTTATTGTTTGCAACGCTTGTACTTATGATTGCAACTTTATTATTTGGTCTTGAGTTAAAAGGGGCACGGCGTTGGATTTCTGTGTTTGGTATTTCTTTACAAGCATCGGAATTTATGAAACCGGCTTTTGTTATTATATCTGCTTGGCTTTTTGCGGAACAGCTACAGCGTAAAAGCGTTCTTATCTGTATATTGGTTATTGCACTATATGTGATTTGTTGTACGCTTCTTATTTTGCAACCAGATATTGGTCAAACACTTTTAATAAGTGCAACATGGGGTGGCTTATTTTTTATTGCAGGTATGCCTCTTATTGTCGTCTTCTTATTTCTTATTTTGGGCATTTTAGGAGGCTTTTTAGCTTATTTTTTTGTTCATCATGTCCGTGAACGTATCAATGGTTTTTTAACAGGGGAAGGTAATACATTTCAGGTTGATGTAGGGCGTGAAGCTATTTTAAATGGTGGATGGTTTGGTAGAGGTCCTGGTGAGGGTACAGTGAAACGTATTATTCCTGATAGCCATACAGATTTTGTATTTTCTGTTGCAGCTGAAGAATATGGTATTATTTTGTGTTTATTGATTACAGCACTTTTTGGTTTTATTGTTATACGTTCTCTTTATATAGCGTTGAACACTCGTGATATCTTCACACGTTTTGGTATTGCTGGTATAGCAATGATAATTGGTTTTCAATCAGCAATTAATATGGCGGTTAATCTTCACCTAATGCCTCCAAAGGGTATGACGCTACCCTTTATTTCTTATGGTGGCTCATCTATGGTAGCAATTGCAATTTCGATAGGTATTTTACTGAGTTTGACACGTCGTTGGCCAGAAGCGCGTATTTCAACTGTTTTATCAACTTTTGTTTCGGATACTGCTGATGACACATAAAAAAGTTATTGTTTTATCTGCTGGTGGTACAGGTGGGCATCTTTTCCCTGCAGAAGCGCTTGCTGTTGAACTGAGAGAGCGTGGATACGATGTTCATTTGATGACAGATAAAAGAGCTAAGCGTTTTGTCCGCCATTTTGATGAGAAACATATTCATGTTATTTCATCGGCAACCTTTGTAAGACGTCATCCTTTTGCACTTATAAAAACATTTTGGTATTTGCTAAAGGGAATGTTTCAATCATGGATGCTTTTTTATAAATTGCAACCTGTTCTTGTCGGTGGGTTTGGTGGTTATCCTACCTTTCCACCACTTTTAGTTGCTACCTTAATAGGATATAAGACATTTATTCATGAGCAAAATGCTGTTATGGGACGTGCTAATAGATTATTGGCGTCTAGAGTCAATGCTATTGCCGGTGGTTTATTATCAGCTAACAGTGTTTATGCTCATAAAACATTCATAACAGGTAATCCTGTTCGTAAGGCTATTCTTCAAGCTGCAAAGATTCCTTATTGTCCTTCTATAGGTGAACAACCATTTCATTTTTTGGTTTTTGGTGGAAGCCAAGGGGCAGCTTTTTTTTCACAAGTTGTTCCTGGAGCAGTTACCTTACTTGATCAAAGTATACGGAAACGTTTACGCATTGTTCAGCAGGTTTATGATGAAACCATAGATCTCATGAAAATTTATCATGATATGGGAGTGCAGGCAGAAGTTGCACGTTTTTTTGATAATATGGCTGAACATATCGCTCAATCCCATTTTATTATGTCACGTGCTGGTGCTTCGACAGTTTGTGAAATAGCTGTGATTGGTCGGCCAGCTTTATTTATTCCATATCCTTACGCTCTAGATCACGATCAAGCAGAGAATGCTGCTAAACTTTCTGAAATAGGAGGAGCACAGATTATAGTAGAGAAAAATTTAGATACGCAAAGACTTGCTTCTCTCTTGACAAAAGTTTGTTGTGAGCCACACTTATTGGAAAAACAAGCACTGTCTGCAAAAAAAGTTGGGCAACCTTATGCAACCGTTATTTTGGCAAATATGGTTGAAGCATTGATTTTAGAACGATCATTATTAGATATTAAAAAGGAGTTATTTGATGAAAATGCCGCTTAATATTGGCCTTATCCACTTTGTAGGAATTGGAGGTATAGGTATGAGTGGAATTGCTGAAGTTCTTCATAATCTTGGTTATAAAGTTCAAGGATCTGATCAAACTTATAACGCAAATGTTGAACGCTTACAGAATAAGGGAATTAATATTTGTATAGGACATCGTGCTGAAAATTTGGGAGCAGCGGAAGTTGTTATTATTTCTACTGCTATTAAGAAAACAAATCCTGAATATATTGCTGCCCAAAAAAGGCATTTACCAGTTGTTAAGCGAGCAGAAATGCTTGCTGAGTTAATGCGTTTTCGTCGGACAATTGCTATTGGTGGTACGCACGGAAAAACAACAACTACGTCAATGGTAGCTGCACTTCTTGATGCAGGTCATTTTGATCCGATAGTCATTAATGGCGGTATTATAAATGCTTACGGGACTAATGCACGTATGGGAGATGGGGATTGGATGGTGGTTGAGGCTGATGAAAGTGATGGGACGTTTTTAAAATTGCCAGCTGATATAGCAGTTGTTACCAATATCGATGTTGAGCATTTAGACCATTATGGCAATTTTAATGCTATACGTGAAGCTTTTCGGCAGTTTGTAGAAAATGTGCCTTTTTATGGTTTTGCCGTTATGTGTATTGACCACCCAGAAGTTCAGACATTAGCTAGTCGTATTCATGATCGTTGGGTGATTACGTATGGCGCAAATCCACAAGCAGATATTCGTTTTCTTAATCTTTCAATGGAGGGTCAAAAAGCGTGTTTCGATATTCTTATTCGATCACGAAAAACAGGTGAAAAAACTGAAATCAACAATTTGATTTTACCGATGTCGGGGAAGCATAATGTTTCTAATGCTACTGCAGCAATTGCTATTGCACATGAACTCGGCATTTCACCTGAAGCTATAAAGAAAGGATTAGCAGAGTTTGGTGGTGTTAAACGGCGTTTTACGAAAACAGGGAATTGGAACGGAGTTGAGATATTTGATGATTATGGGCATCATCCAGTTGAAATAAAAGCAGTTTTGCATGCAGCACGTGAGAGCGCAAAAGGAAATATCATTGCGATTATGCAACCACATCGTTATACGCGCTTGTATCATCTATTTGATGATTTTTCTACTTGTTTTAATGATGCGGATACAGTGATGATTACACCGGTTTATGCAGCTGGTGAAGAGCCAATAGCTGGTTTTGGTTCTAAAGAATTAGTTGAGCATATTCAGATGGCTGGCCACCGTGATGTGCATCTGATTAATAGTTTAGAAGATATTATTTCTATTGTATCTAGGTTAGCTAAATCTGGTGATTATGTGGTTTTTCTGGGTGCTGGTAGCATCACACAATGGGCTTACGCACTGCCCGATCAATTAATGGTACTTGATAACAATGACAAATTTTCGGCCGATTGATGGTGAAGGGCTGTTAAAAAAATTACAGCCGGCGTTACGTGGTATACGAGGCAAATTAATGCCTAATGTCAATATGCGTAAGGTAACATGGTTTCGCACCGGTGGACTCGCTGAGATTTTTTATCAACCTTCTGATGAAGCAGATTTAGTTTTATTTTTTCAGTCTTTGCCTGAAACCATTCCTGTAACGATTGTGGGGATTGGTTCTAATCTTCTGGTCCGTGATGGAGGTATCCCTGGTATTGTTGTTCGTCTTTCCGCAAAAGGTTTTGGGCAGTTGAAGCAAGTGTCATCAAAACGCTTTTTGGTTGGCGCTGCGGTAGCGGGTAAACATTTGGCTGCAGCAGCTTTAGAAGCGGAACTTTCTGGTTTTCATTTTTATCATGGTATTCCTGGTGGTTGTGGAGGAGCATTAAAAATGAATGCTGGAGCTAATGGTATTGAAACTGCTGAGCGTGTTGTTGAAGTTTATGCGCTTGATCGTAAAGGACAACGCCATATATTGAGTGTGAACGATATACATTATTCTTATCGTTGTTGCGATGTTCCTGATGATTTTGTTTTTGTTGCTGCCTTATTGGAAGGGGAGCAAGGGAATAGACATCATATCCGCGCAGCTATGGAGGAAGTTGCTTTGCATCGGCAGAAGGTACAACCTATTCGTGAAAAAACAGGTGGATCCACTTTTCGTAATCCTGTAGGTACATCTGCATGGCGTGTTATTGATGA
Organism: Bartonella sp. A1379B; assembly: GCF_002022485.1. NCBI lineage: Bacteria > Pseudomonadati > Pseudomonadota > Alphaproteobacteria > Hyphomicrobiales > Bartonellaceae > Bartonella > Bartonella sp. A1379B. Next base: position 330,310 of record NZ_CP019780.1, read on the forward strand.
GGCTGGGTGCCGTGGTTTAAAAATTGGGGGTGCTCAAATGAGTGAGATGCACTGTAATTTTATGATTAATATTGATCAAGCAACAGGTTATGATCTTGAAAAATTAGGAGAAACAGTACGTGCTCGTGTTTTTGCTCATTCAGGACATTTATTACAGTGGGAAATACAGCGTATTGGCCAATTTGAACAAGATCGTATAGTCTCTCTTTTTGATCAGAATAATTGATTTTTTTATAACTAAAAAAATTGAGTCATTTCAAAGAGATAAGAAAAAAATCTATTAAAAATCAATAAATTAACAGAGAAGCTCTTGCATCAAGCCTTTGAGTCTGATTCATTAGAGAGGACGCTAGGTTATTGATTCGCAAAGATAAATCTAGCTTTTTCCTATATATAGTATTTTTATTTTTATATATTCTGTATTTAGTATATGAAGAAGGATAAGTCGTTATGAGAGGTAAGCATATAGCTGTATTGATGGGAGGACTTTCATCAGAACGGTCTGTAAGTTTATCTTCTGGTTCTGCTTGCGCTGATATTCTTGAAGCTCATGGTTATTCTGTAACTCGTGTAGATGTTGATAGTCGTATTGCTTCTGTTCTTGAGAAATTACAACCACATATAGTTTTTAATGCATTACATGGTTCGTTTGGTGAAGATGGACGTATTCAAGGCATTCTTGAATATTTGAAAATTCCTTATACGCATTCTGGAGTGATGGCGTCAGCATTAGCAATGGATAAAGGGCGGGCAAAAATTATTGCTGCTAGTGCTGGTGTTCCTGTTGCTCCTTCTTATGTAATGGATCGTTGTGCAATTGGATCACAACATCCTTTGGAACCACCTTATGTAATTAAACCTGTGCATGAAGGATCGAGCATTGGTGTTATTATTGTGAATGGCGATGAAGCATTTCCACCTCATAATATAGTAAGCTCTGAGCGGATGGATAAAGATGAGGTAATCGTTGAAAAGTATATTCCTGGTCGGGAGCTTACTTGCGCTGTTTTGGGTGATGAAGTTTTAGATGTCTGTGAGATTATACCTGATCAACATTTCCAGTTTTATGATTATGATTCAAAATACAAGTCCGGAGGTTCTATTCACATTTGTCCTGCACAACTTTCATTAAATATTTACCAAAAAGTGCAAAGAATGTCTTTAGCAGCGCATCAAGCGATAGGTTGTCGAGGTGTTAGTCGTTCTGATTTTCGTTTTAATGAAGAAACGGAAGAGCTGATTTGGCTCGAAATTAATACGCAGCCTGGTATGACATCAACCTCTCTTGTGCCAGATATTGCAAAAGCAAGTGGTCGTACTTATAGCGACATTGTTAAATGGATAGTGGAGGACGCGTCATGTATGCGTTAAATGTTGGCGAAATGGGAATTTTAAAGGCGCTATCAACGCCAATTTTCCCACGTTTTTATCGTTGCTTTCTCCGATTTATATTGCAATTTGTATTTTCTGATATTCATGTGCCGCGTTATTTTGGCTCTTTTGCTGTTTTTTCTTTTTTCTTGCTTTCCTTATTTTATGGCATTGTTTCTAGCGGTCATGTGAATAGAATTATAAGGCTTGTGACATTAAATTTTGGTTTTGTGATTACTCATGTTGATATGAGTGGCAATAAAAATATGACAAAACAATATGTTTTGAAGCTTTTAGGGCTTGATGTTCATCCATCAATTATTAGCTTTGATGTTGATAAAGCACGTTCTACTTTAGAACAACAAATTTGGATTCAATCGGTTGATATTCGGAAAATTTATCCTAACCGGATATGTATTTCAATGGTAGAGCGTGAGCCATACGCAATTTGGCAACATGATGGTGTAATGGATGTGATTGATGATACAGGGCGTATTATTTTACCATTTCAGGCGGGTTTAATTCAGAATTTACCACTTGTTGTTGGTCAGGGAGCGCAAAAAGCAGCGAAGTTATTTATTCAGTCGTTGTTACCATATTCGCAATTCCGTGATCGTATTCGTGCTTATGTGCGTGTGGGTGATCGACGTTGGGATATTTTTTTAGAAAATGGGGTGCGTATTATGTTGCCTGAGCAAGGCGCTGTTGAAAGGCTTGTTGCTCTTTTAAAGACAAATACGGCAAAAGATCTTTTTTCTCGCGATGCTTTAAGCATTGATTTACGTCTTTCTGATCGAATAACGATTGCTTTGTCAGATGAAGTGTTAGCACAGCATCGTGCGACGGTAATGGAAGAAGAACGTATTTTAAAGGTATTAAAAGAAAGGAATATATGATGTTTTTGAAATCACATCATGGGAGGGGGCGCAAGACGCGTTTTCTAACAGTTCTTGATGTGGGTTCAAGTAAGGTTGTTTGTCTTATTGCTTGTTTACGTCCTTTGAAATATCCGCAACATTTACACGGTCGTACACATTTTATGGAGGTTTTGGGTTTTGGTGTACAGCGCTCGTGTGGAATTAAATCTGGTGTTGTTATGGATATGCTTGCAGCGGAACAATCAATACGTTTAGCTGTTAATGCTGCAGAGAAAATGGCTGGTTTGGTGGTAGATTCAGTTATTGTAAATTTTTCCTCAAACCGATTAAAAAGTACTTTTGTTAACGGTACAGTACATCTGGGCGGGCGTGAAGTTACTGCGCGTGATATGCGTATGGCCTTGGCAAATGTTTCGCGTAAAGCTTTTGAGGCTGAACGGCATATTATGCATTCCGTTCCGATATCTTATATATTGGATGGAGATAAAGGAATCTCTGATCCCGTTGGAATGATGGGTGAATTGTTTGGGGTGGATGTGCATGTGGTGACAGCAGAAACAGCATCTTTACGTAATTTGGAAGCTTGTATTAATCGTGCTCATTTAAGTGTTGAAGCAATGGTCGCAACACCTTTTGCGAGTGGTCTTGCAGTTTTGATTAATGATGAGGCACGTTTAGGAGCTGCATGTATTGATTTTGGGGCTGGAACAACAACATTTTCAATATTTTCTGAAGGAAAATTTGTTCATGCAGATACACTTTCAATTGGTGGGCACCATATAACTCTTGATGTTGCACGGGGATTGTCTATGTCTATTGAAGAAGCAGAGCGTTTAAAAGTTATGTATGGTTCAACGCTTTCAGAAAGTATTGATGCTCATCATATGATTAATGTCGCTGAAATTGGAAATGAGCGAACTCAATATCCATGTGCAGTTCTTAGTCGTATTATTCGGGCGCGTGTTGAAGAAATATTAGAAATGCTTCGTGATTGTTTGAGTTGTTCTGGGTTTGGTCATATTGTTGGTAAGCGGGTTATTTTAACTGGAGGAGCAAGTCAGTTAATTGGGTTGCCAGAGATGGCGCGTAATATATTAGGAAGAAATGTTCGTATAGGGCGGCCTTTAGGTGTTTCTAGGCTTCCTGCTTCTGCAAAAGGAGCGGCGTTTTCGTCAGCTGTTGGATTGTTAATCTATCCGCAATTAGCGGGTTTCAAAGAAAAAACAATTCATACAACAGTGAGACAATTATCAACTGGCACAGGTGGGTATTTTCAACGTGTCGGTCAGTGGTTGCGTGAGAGTTTTTAGTAGGTCTATTTGGGTATTAATTTTCATCGCTTTGGCTTGCGGTGTTTTATGAGAAGGAAAAAAAACATGACAATTAATCTGCACCGGCCAGATATCGCGGAATTGAAGCCACGTATTACCGTTTTTGGTGTTGGAGGTGGTGGCGGAAATGCCGTGAATAATATGATAAATGCTGGTCTTCAGGGAGTTGACTTTGTTGTTGCTAATACAGATGCACAGGCTTTGGCTATGTCAAAAGCTGAACGTGTGATCCAGCTAGGTGCAGCAGTAACAGAAGGTTTAGGTGCTGGTGCTTTACCAGAAGTTGGTCAAGCTGCTGCAGATGAATGTATCGATGAAATTATCGATCATCTTGCAGATTCTCATATGGTTTTTATTACAGCAGGTATGGGTGGAGGCACGGGAACCGGAGCCGCACCTGTTGTTGCTAATGCGGCACGTGAAAAAGGTATTTTGACTGTTGGTGTTGTGACGAAGCCTTTCCAATTTGAAGGTGCACGTCGAATGAAGACAGCAGAAGCTGGCATAGAAGAATTACAAAAATCGGTTGATACATTAATCGTTATTCCGAATCAAAATCTTTTTCGTATTGCGAACGAAAAAACAACATTTTCTGATGCTTTTGCTATGGCCGACCAAGTTCTTTATTCTGGTGTTGCTTCTATTACAGATTTGATGATTAAAGAAGGATTGATTAACCTTGATTTTGCAGATGTTCGTTCTGTTATGCATGAAATGGGTCGTGCAATGATGGGAACTGGAGAGGCATCTGGTGATGGACGTGCTTTGGCTGCTGCTGAAGCTGCTATTGCAAATCCGTTGTTAGATGACACTTCTATGCGTGGAGCCCGTGGCCTTTTGATTTCCATTACGGGTGGTCGTGATATGACCTTGTTTGAAGTGGATGAGGCGGCTAATCGTATTAGAGAAGAAGTTGATGCTGATGCAAATGTTATCTTTGGTGCTATTGATGATGAGTCACTTGAGGGTGTTATTCGTGTATCGGTGGTTGCTACTGGTATTGATCGTGAGATTAATGATATAATACAACCTTCACATCCTAAATTTCATCGGCCTGTAGCTTCAATGCGTAAAAATGATACTGGAGTAACGCAGACTGCTTCTCAGTCATCATCATCTTTGCGTTCTGAATCAATGGTAGAAGTTATAGAAGCGCTAGAAGTAGAAATGAAACAGCCAATTGAAGAGCCATTTTGTCCAAAAAGTCAATTTTTTGTGCAGACTACAGATACAACATATACTCCACGAACTGTAAACACTGCTCCTTATGGGCAAAATATACATGCAAAGACATCAAGTTCACTACGTATGCAGGCTGGTTGTGTTTCTCAACAGCCTATGGCTAGAGCAGTGGGAATGGAAGCAACAGCACATGTTCTTGATGACAAGGTTGGAGTTGCAGAACAGAAGAAAAAACAAGTGCAAACACAATCTTGTTCAACGCCGGTGCGTATGCCTGAGTTAAAAGATTTTCCGTCTTCTATTCGGAGTCAAAGTACAAATTTTTCTAGTGTCGATCAAGGACCACGTAATCTTTGGCAGCGTTTGAAACAAAGTTTGACGTATCGTGAAGAAATTGAACCAGAAGCTCGGTTAGAGCCTGCTGTCAATTCTTCTTCGCATAAAGATTTTCATATTTCTAGTGCCAATCCTCAGGATCTTTCTCAAGATACTTCTGTTTATATGCCTCGTTACTCTACCGAGTCGCAGCAACCTGCATCGCAGGATCAAAACATTTGTATCAGTGAAGAGGACGAGTTGGAAATACCAGCGTTTTTGCGTCGTCAAGCAAATTAATGTATAGAAAATTGAAAAATGTATAGAAAATTGAAATAAGAGAACTCTATATTTCTATCCATCATACAATGGAAGCTTTATTATAGTAAAATTTATGGAGTTTTTATAGAAAATAATAAATCCATTCATTAAATGGGTTTATTATTTATTGTAGAGATAATTTTTGATAGTCTTATGAAGATTCCAAAAAATTATTAAGAATATTAATGAAGTGGTATTATTAATTGGGACAGAAATATCAATCGACTCTTAAAGATACATTAATATTTGAAGGGCGTGGTGTTCATAGTGGACATTTATCTGTTATGAAGATTGAGCCAGCTGATATTGAATGTGGTATTGTTTTTAAGCGTTATGGCATAGATGGAAAAGAGCAAATATTTCCAGCGCATGCATCGCAAGTTGGAGCAACTGAATTATCAACAGTGCTTGGACATGGAGATATAAGAGTTGAGACAATTGAACATTTGATGGCCGCAATTGCTGCGTATAATCTGGATAATCTCATCATTGAGGTGTCAAGTAATGAAGTTCCTATTTTGGATGGTGCTTCATGGCATTATTGTCAAGGTTTTGAAAAGATAGGTATTGTTCAGCAAACAGCGTTGCGATCTTATTTTGTTATAAAAAAAACAGTGCGTGTTGAAACAGCAAATGGTATGGCTGAGTTTTTGCCATTTGATGGGTGTCGTTTTGATGTTACAATTTCTTTTCCTACTCCTGTTATTGGCAAACAACATTTGAGCTTTGATCTTACTGCACAAGGGTTTAAAAATGATTTGTCTTGTGCGCGCACTTTTGGTTTTGTGAAGGATGTGGAAAAATTATGGACTTCTGGAAAAGGAATAGGCTCTTCTTTAGAAAACTCTCTTATTATTGGTCTTGATGATCAAATTATTAATCCAGCTGGCGCTTATTTTGAAAATGAGTTTGTTCGACACAAAATGCTTGATGCTATTGGTGATACTGCTTTACTTGGTGCGCCTTTTATTGGATTATTCCGTTCTTATTGTAGTGGGCATGCTCTTAATTCAAAATTAGTTAAGGCTGTTTTACAGGACGAATCGTGTTACGAAAAAAGCAATATGTAAGTAGGAAAAAAATAAAATTTACTTTATTTTATATAATTTAAAGGCGGATTATAGATTTAAAGTATATAGATTTTGTTAGTCGTTTTGAAAACGATATGATACAAAATTTAATGAGTATTTTTCTGTAAAATGATATTTTCTGGAGGCTGAGAGATTATGAAAAAACCTGATAAGTATATTGGGAATATAGCGCATAGAAAATTGACCATTGTACGCAAAGTTTTGATTGGGGTTCTTTTAGGAGGAACTTGCTTTTTAGCAGGTTGTTTAGGTAAAGGAAAAAATATCCTTGATCCATCTATGCATGTTTTAAAAATAGATCCACCAGATGTTTTATATAATCAAGCACTTGCTAATCTTGATGTGGGGCGGCTTAGTGAAGCAGCAAAAAAGTTTGCTATTATTGAAAAACAATATGCTTATACTGATTGGGGTCGTAAATCGTTAATAATGGGTGCTTTTACAAATTATCGGTTAGCTAAGTATGATGATGCAATTTCTATGGCACAGCATTATATTTCTCTTTATCCGCTAGCGGATGATTCTGCCTATGCTTACTATATTATTGGTCTCTCTTCTTTCCGTCGGATTCCTGATGTTACACGTGATCAGCAGGATACGAAGCGTGCTATTGCTGCTATGCAGGTTTTGATAGAGCGCTATCCAGAATCAGAGTATGTCAGCGATGCTAAGGCTAAAATACGTTTTGGCCGAGAGCAATTAGCTGGTAAGGAAATGCAGATTGGTCGTTATTATGAAGAAGGTCAGCGATATTTAGCAGCAAGTAGAAGATTTCGTACTGTGATTGAAGAATATCCAGATACAAATCAGATTGAAGAAGCACTTTTCCGATTGACAGAAGTTAATTTTGCTCTTGGTTTAACTATGGAAGCGCAGACAGCCGCAGCGATTTTGGGGCGAAATTATCCAGAAAGTAAATGGTATAAATTTTCTTATGATTTACTGCAAAAAAATAGTATATCGCCTAAAGAGCACAAATCTTCTTGGATTTCTCGTGCTTTGAGTGGCAATAAGAGCAAGGTGAATTAATTTCATATGTTGGTCCAGCTTTCGATTCATAATATTGTTTTAATCGAAAGACTTGATATTCATTTTACAGAAGGTTTGTCCGTTTTAACTGGGGAGACTGGAACGGGGAAATCTATTTTGCTTGACTCTCTATCGTTGGCTCTTGGTGGACGTGGAGATTCTTCCCTTGTGCGTCATGGTATGACACAGGGGCAAGTAACGGCTGTTTTTAATGTTCCTGTTTCGCATCCTGTGCGGCGGCTGATATGTGAAAATGGTTTTGATTGTGAAGGTGATATCATTCTACGGCGTGTACAATCGAGTGATGGTCGTAGTCGTGGTTTTCTGAATGATCAAGTGATTAGCATTACATTGATGCGCGATATTGGCCGTATGTTGGTCGAAATTCATGGACAACATGATGATCGTGCATTTGTTGATATTAGTACACATCGTCAATTATTAGATGCTTTTGGTGGTCTTGAAAGTGAAGTAGAAAATTTGCGCGAGTGCTATCGCATATGGCATACGTTAAAAGAACGTGTGCAACAACAACATGTTAAAGTTGAAAGTGCGGTACGTGAAGTTGATTATCTTCGTGCAAGTGTAGAAGAACTTGATAAGTTTGATTTTAAAGTTGATGAAGAAGATGCTTTGTCTCTTCGTCGGGCTGATATGCTTAAATTAGAAAAGATAGCAACAGATATTAGAGAGGCTGATGATCTCTTAGGAGGTTCAAAATCACCAATCCCTGTTCTTGCTAATTTGGTAAGACGTTTGGAGCGGAAAATTCCTGAAGCGCAGGATTTGATTATACCTATAGTGAAATCTATTGACGATGCATTGCGTGCACTCACAACAGCGCAAGCTTGTATTGAAGCTGCAATGCAAGCATTGGATTTTGATACTAACGAGTTAGAACGAATAGAAGAACGTCTTTTTGCACTTCGAGGTTTTTCTCGCAAATATCATGTTTCTGGAGATGAACTTGCTCAGTTGCGCGATAAGATGTGTGCTGAACTGGCTGATTTTGATTCTGCTCAAGCAACACTCGTTCATTTAGAGACTGAAGCTCAAAAAGCGCAAAAAGAGTACGATATATTAGCACAAGCGCTTTCGATAAAACGTCAAGAAGTAGCGCGTCGTTTATCTTCAAGCATTATGGATGAGCTACCAGCGTTGAAATTGGAGAAAGCAGAATTTATCGTTGAAATACAGAGTGATGCTGAAAAATATAGTCCAGATGGTATTGATCGTGTTGAATATTGGGTGCGTACAAACCCTGGAACACGAGCAGGGCCGATATTAAGTGTGGCTTCTGGTGGTGAATTGTCTCGTTTTTTATTAGCATTGAAGGTTGTATTAGCTGATCGTGGATCAGCACCAACATTAATCTTTGATGAAATTGATACAGGTGTTGGTGGAGCTGTTGCTGCTGCAATTGGACAACGATTGCTGCGTTTATCAAAAAATATTCAAGTTTTTGCTGTCACGCATGCACCGCAGGTAGCATCTAAGGCCCATAATCATTTTTTGATTTCAAAGGTTGAAAGCGGCGATACAGGATGCTTTGTTACGAGTGTTAATAAAATAGAAACTCACGAACGTGCAGAAGAAATTGCACGCATGTTAGCAGGAGAACAAGTTACTGAAGAAGCACGTGCAGCAGCCCAAAAGCTTTTAGCGCAGACATAATTAAGAAGTAATGAAAATACTAACAAACAGATGTTCATTTAGATTCTTTTTATAATAATCATTGGGATTTGTGTATAATCATCATTCAAGATTTGGAATAGAATTTATGGACAAAAATGTGATTAAAAACTTAACCGCTCTTGAAGCAGCAAGTGAGTTGGAATGGTTGGCAAAAGAAATTGCACGTCATGATGTGTTGTATCATCGTGATGACCAGCCTGAAATTTCTGATGCAGAATATGATGCTCTTTGTCGTCGTAATGAGGAAATTGAAGCTCTTTTTCCTGAATTAATTCGTGCGGACTCTCCTTCATCTAAAATTGGTGCACCGATTTCTGAAAAATTTGAAAAATCTATTCATGCACAGCCAATGCTGTCTTTGGATAATGCATTTAATTTTGAAGATGTTAGTGAATTTATTGAACGTATTCGTCGTTTTTTACGATTGCCAGAAACACAGACAATAGAAATGACAGCCGAACCAAAAATTGACGGTTTATCTTTATCTTTACGCTATGAGGCAGGAAAACTTGTATGTGCTATAACGCGTGGAAATGGATCCATAGGTGAAAATGTCACTACAAATGCGCGAACAATTGCTGATATTCCAGAGATTTTACAGGGTAATTTTCCTGATATTATTGAGGTTCGTGGTGAAGTTTATATGGGACAGAAAGATTTTCAGTTACTCAATATTAACCAACAGAAAGAAGGGAAGTTAGTTTTCGCAAATCCTAGAAATGCAGCAGCTGGTTCCTTACGTCAGCTTGATTCACGGATAACCGCTAGCAGAAATCTTAAATTTTTTGCTTATGCTTGGGGTGAAGTAAGTGAAATGCCTGCTGAAAGCCAAATAGGAATGATGAAAAAGCTTAAAGAATATGGCTTTATTATTAATCCATTAACAAAGGTTTTTGAAAAAGTAGAAGATCTTATTTCATATTATCATTCTATCGAAGAATGTCGTCAATCACTAGATTATGATATTGATGGGATTGTTTATAAAGTTAATGATTTAATGCTCCAAACGCGTTTAGGGTTTGTTGCTCGTTCACCACGTTGGGCAATTGCACATAAATTTCCAGCAGAAAAAGCTATAGCATTTTTAGAAGATATTGATATTCAGGTAGGTCGAACTGGGGCATTAACCCCTGTTGCTCGTCTTACACCTATTACTGTAGGTGGGGTTGTCATTACTAATGCAAGTTTGCACAATGAAGATTATATTAAAGGAATCGGTCATAAGGGTGAGCTAATTCGTGAAGGACGTGATATCCGTGTGGGCGATACTGTGATTATACAACGTGCTGGCGATGTGATTCCCCAAATTGTCGATGTCCTTGTTGAAAAGCGTTCAAAAGATACTCCTGCTTTTATTTTTCCTCACGTATGTCCTGTTTGTGGGAGTCATGCTGTTCGTGAAGAAGGTGAAACAGTCCGCCGATGTACGGGTGGACTTATTTGCTCCGCGCAAGCAATTGAGCGAATTTGTCATTTTGTTTCGCGTAATGCCTTTGATATTGAAGGATTTGGTAGAAAACAAGTGGAATTTTTTTTTCATGCTCAAGATAAAACGCTTTGTATTCGTTCGCCGGTGGATATTTTCACTTTACAACGACGTCAAGAGAATTCTTTGAGACGTTTGGAAAATATGGAAGGTTTTGGAGTTGTTTCAGTTCGTAAACTTTATAATGCTATTAATGCTCGTCGTGAAATTTCTTTAAGTCGTTTTTTGTTTGCGTTAGGCATTCGTCACATTGGTGAGGTTAAGGCACAACGTCTTGCTCGTGCTTACCAAAATTACATTGCTTTTGAAACTGCAGCGATGACGGCTATTATGCCGCCTGATAAAAACAGTGAAGGTAATGAGATTTGGAAGGAATTAACCAATATTGAGGGAATTGGATCTCGTGTTGGTGAAGCGATTATTGATTTTTATCAGGAGGTGCATAACCGTGATGTTTTATCGGCCTTACTTAAGGAAGTAACTCCTCTTCATGAAGCGCCTATTGCAATAGATTATTCACCAATAGTAGGGAAAATTATTGTTTTTACGGGAACTTTGGAGCATATGTCAAGGGACGAAGCAAAGTCCTTGGCAGAACGGTTAGGTGCTAAGACATCGAATTCTATTTCTAAAAAGACTGATCTTCTTGTTGCAGGTTTCGGAGCAGGATCGAAACTAGTTAAAGCACAGCAATTAGGTATTGAGGTTCTGGATGAAAAAAACTGGCTCAAGTTAATTGATGGGCATTATATTGAGAATTTTCATCTCAAACAGTGATTCCCATAATGTTATTATCATTTCTTATAATAAATTATAGAAAGCAAGTTAGTAAATTTTCTATTATTTAATTTATAATTATACCTTGGATGTATGTTTTATGCTATAAGAAACTGATTTTATATCGAAATTTATAATAAAATACAAAACATAAGTTTTTTGCAGATCTGCAGAAGAAAAAGTATAAAAATTCTATTGGTATTGCAAATACACTATTTCTAACAGAAATTGTACTGTGATGTTTTTTACTTAACTTGGTGTCATTGTTTTTTGTCGATATGTGCTATTGTCAATGTGTTTAATTCAGCTTCATAAATTTATTCAGAAATGCTTTTTTGTATTCAGTGTAAAGCTTAGCTTTATTTATTGAATAGTTTTCATTTAGTAAAGCTTAATAGAGAAATCCAATACCTAAAAATTTATTTTTATGCTAATAACTTGAAATGTATTTATTTATTTAATATAAATGCACAATGTATTTAACTTTTATTAATATTACTAGGTGGTTTTATGCCGGCTATATTTTCAGGTTTATTGTCTAAACTTGTTGTAGCGTTGAGCAGTTTTTTAGGCAATTCTTCTAGTGTTGTTGATTCACCGGCTGTTGTTAATAAGTGTCAGCAAATTAGCAGTGGTGAAGATAGTAGTTCAAACAACAATATGACTATAACATTAGATAAGAATACTTACATTGTAAAAGTTTGTAAAGAAAATAAAAGTAAAGTTAATAGACAGATAATTGATCAAACAGATCTAACTGATCAAACATATCAAATGGGGAGTAATTCTGAACAGAGTGAAGAAAAGAGCAGCAGTGTTGAAAGCAAAGGAGAAATTGGTATATATACGACTAGTAAGGTTAATGTAAATGGCGTGAACATTCTAGGTCCAAAAGTTAGTAATGACAGTAATGAAAATGATTATATTGGTATACTGACCGGAGAATGGGGGGTTGTTATCGCTGATAGATTGGTCTTAAAAGACCTAACGACAGGTATTTCTGTTTCAAAAGCATGGGGGGTTGTTGTCGCTGATAGATTGGTCTTAAAAGACATAACGACAGGTATTTCTGTTTCAAAAAATAGTTCGGTAAGTGTGGACAATACATTGATAAGTAATAATCAGATTGCTGTTGAAGCTAATGGTTTAAATGCTATAGCTAAGGTATCCAATACAGAGATTACAGTGCCTGAAAAGGGCAAAGGTCTTTTCACTACAAAAGGCGGCTCGATTCAAATGCAGGGTGTAAATGAATCGAATGCAAGTATTAATTTTATCGAAGGTTACGCAGTTTATATGGATGCAGGAGAGGTTTCTTTAGAGAAAGTTAACATTATTAGTGAAGGTATCCAAAATATTAATACTTCTCGTAATAGGTTTGTATCTAGTGCTGATATGGTTGCTGTTTATGATATGGTTGCTGTTTATATGTATCCACAGAGTACTTTTGAGATGAAGGAAGGGAAAGTTCATCTCAAAAGTGGGAATGGATTTGTATTTGACTTTTCGGTAAGAAGTTCACAAGAGACACAGGCGGTAGAAAAACCTGCATTTATCAATAGTAATATAGAAAAGATAAATGTAGAGCTTGAAAATGTAGACATTAAAATAGAGGGTGATAAATATTATGGCATGTATGGAGTACTTTCTGTTAGTAATAGCCAGGACGGGGAGCCCGAAAGATTCGCAACTATTTCTTTGAAAAAAACAAATTTTATTGTTCCTAATAGTACTGCTATTTATAATGGTGTTAAGGCGGAGCTTATTTTTAATTTATCAGATACAAAACTTTCCGGTGGTCTTTTGCTAGAAGGTACTAGCGGGATTATAAACATTAAAGCTAATAACTCACAGCTCGAAGGGGGTGCTTTAATTTCTGGTTCAGCTGAAGCGTGTTTGAAATTAGAGAATAACTCGATGTGGACTTTAACAAAAAGAAAATCACGGGGTGATCGAGGGAATGAGGGAACTGATAATAATAAATCATTTATTTCTACTGTGACACTTAAGAATAGTAAAATTATTTTTGAAAAGCCAAGCGATAATGTTTATCAAACACTCTCTATTGGCACAGGGAATAGTCTTGTTTATACAGCAGAGGGTAATGCGGAGCTTTATCTTAATAGTTATTTAGATCAAAGTAACTCGGATACAGATCGGCTTTTAATCGATGGTGATGTATCTGGTGTTACTGTAGTTTCTGTTTCTACAACAGTAGGAGATCTAGGAGATAAAACGGGTTCAGGTAATACCCAGGGTGTTTCGCTTATTCAAGTTTCAGGTACAGCGCAAGAAGATTCCTTCAAACTGAAGGATGATTATATTACAGCAGATAATTTACCTTATCAGTATGTTCTTTCTGCGTATGGTCCAAGTTCCCAATTAGGGCAAGCGGATCCAGGACAAAAGTTGGTTGGGCAGAATGGAAAAGAAGGTGAGCACTCTAGTAGTAATTTTTGGGATTATCGGCTGCAAAGTAAATATATTACTCCATCAGAACCGGAACCAGTGCAACCAGCACCATCGTCGGAACCACCAGTGCCCTCAGAACCTGAGGATCCGATAAAACCAGATTTACCTGCAAAAAGAGTACCGGCAGTTGTGCCACAACTCCCAAGTTATTTGCTTTTACCTCATGCTTTATTTCATACAGGTTTGGTCGATGTAAGTAATCAACATGAACTGTTGGAAATCATGCAAAGTGCTTTTCATGAAGCGGCTAAAAAGAGAAAGACAAACTTTTTCATCCGTGGTTATGGTAGCAACCATAGTTATACTTCCAATTTGTCTGTTTTTGAATATGGTTATGGAGCTGATCTTGACTATAATAATGCGACAGCAGGAATTGTATTCAATACATTAGAGAGTAAAGATAGTGCTTCGTCCTTTGGAGTTATGGGCGGTTATGGTCAGCTCTCTCTTCATCCTCGTGCAGTTAAACACAGTCAAAAGAGTGTTTTTGATAAATGGTCAGGCAAGCTTTATGCGAATTTGGATCATGATACAGGCTTTTATGCGAATGGCTTTCTCTCGTATGATTTTTTTAAGGGCGATGTTGTCACTCTTTCTCGTGGAAAAACAGCAGAATTAAAAGGGAGACTTTTGAATGCTGCTTTATCGGGTGGTCAGGCCATTATCACAGGCTATCATGGTTTTATTCTTGAGCCACAGCTTCAAGTTATTTACCAGTCTCTCCTGTTTGATGAAGCGCGTGATATTGATCGGTTTGATATTGATTTAGGAAAGCATGATCAATTGATAGGGCGGATAGGTGGTCGTTTAATAAAAGCTTTTGCTTCTTCCGAAAAGGGACATGTTGTTTCTTTTTATAGTAAACTTCATGTTGCGCATAGTTATGAAAAGAAGCGGATAGTGCATTTTAAAGATGCATTTCAGTTAGGTGCATTCGGTTCTACAGTTGAAACAGGTGCGGGTGTTTATGCCCAATTGTCTAATAGGATAGCACTTCATGGTGATTTGTTATACCAACATAAATTAACCAAAGCTGGCTTTTCTGGAATTAGTGTTTCGGGTGGCTTACGTTATCAATTTTAAAAGCAAGGATTGGTTTTATATTTATCAGTTTTGCTCAAGCCCTAGAAAATTGACTGATGAGCCTTTTGCTCATCAGCCTTTTATCTATGCGTTTAATTCAGCTTTATAAATTTATTAAGAAATGCTTTTTTGTATTCAGTGTAAAGCTTAACTTTATTTATTGGATAGTTTTCATTTAGTAAATGCTAATAGAGAAATCCAATACGTAAAACCTTACTTTTATGAAATAACTTGAAATGTGTTTATTTATTTAATATAATCCATAATGTATTCAGTTTATTTTGAAAAGTTATTGGTATTTTAATGTTGCGCGTTTCTTTCTTTCTTTCTTTCTTTCTCATACTTAATACTCTTTTAGTTAGTCCTTCTAATGTTTCTTTTGCTAATGAGGCTGGTTCTGTTAAGAAGTGTCAGAAAAGTAACGCTGCGAACGGTAAAGCTTCTTCAAGTTCGAACAAGACCACTATGAAATTGGGTAGCCGTACTTTCATTGTGAAAGAGTGTAAAGAAAGTGCAGATGGACAGATAAATGACAAAAAATATCAACTGGCAAATAGTTCTAAACGGAATAATAGGAATAATAGTAAGAAACAGACAAACAGTGAAGTTTCTAAAACCGATGGAGTAATTGGTATATATTCGAGTTCGAGTGATGAAGGGGATAGAGAAGATTCAATTGAAGAAGTTTCGACTAGTGATGTTAATGTAAATAACGTGCAAATTCTAGGCCCCATACACAGTGATGATGATATTTATATTGGTATACTGCTCGGGGAATGGGGAACAATTGTTGCTAATGAATTGACCTTAAAAGACCTAACGATAGGTATTTCTGTTGTAGAAAATAGTTCGGTAAACGCAGATAAGACATTGATAAGTAATAATAAGATTGCTGTTAAAGCTAAGGGTTCAAGTTCTATAGTTGAGCTATTGGATACAAATATTTTAGTATTAAAAGGGGATAAAGGTCTTTTCACTACAAAAGGTGGCTATATTGATATGCAGGGTATAGATAAATCGGATGCAGGCATTAATTTTACTCTAAGTTCCGCAGTTTATATGAATACAGGAGAGGTTTCTTTAGAGAAAGTTAATATTATTAATGATACTATTAATGATAATACTTCTGTCCAGACGAACGAGAATGTAGATTATAGTCGTAGTGCTGCCGTTTATATGCATCCACAGAGTACTTTTGAGATGAAGGAAGGGAAAGTTCATCTCAAAAGTGGGAATGGATTTGTATTTGACTTTTCACCATATGAGGATACAGAAGATTATGAGACAGCAGATGAAGATGGTGATGAAGATGAGAGTGACGATGAAGAAGATGATGAGGAGGAGGAGAAGAAAGAGAATGTAAATCTTGAAAATGTAGACGTTAAAATAGAGGGTGATAAATATTATGGCATGTATGGAGTACCTTCTGTTAGTGATGACAAGGACAAGGAGTTTGAAAGATCTGCAACTATTTCTTTGAAAAAAACAAATTTTATTGTTCCTAATAGTACCGCTATTTATAATGGTGTTAAGGCGGAGCTTACTTTTAATTTATCAGATACAAAACTTTCCGGTGGTCTTTTGCTAGAAGGTACTAGCGGGATTATAAACATTAAAGCTAATAACTCACAGCTCGAAGGGGGTGCTTTAATTTCTGGTTCAGCTGAAGCGCATTTGAAATTAGAGAATAACTCGATGTGGACTTTAACAAAAAGAAAATCACGGGGTGATCGAGGGAATGAGGGAACTGATAATAATAAATCATTTATTTCTACTGTGACACTTAAGAATAGTAAAATTATTTTTGAAAAGCCAAGCGATAATGTTTATCAAACACTCTCTATTGGCACAGGGAATAGTCTTGTTTATACAGCAGAGGGTAATGCGGAGCTTTATCTTAATAGTTATTTAGATCAAAGTAACTCGGATACAGATCGGCTTTTAATCGATGGTGATGTATCTGGTGTTACTGTAGTTTCTGTTTCTACAACTGCAGGACATCTAGGAGATAAAACGGGTTCAGGTAATACCCAGGGTGTTTCGCTTATTCAAGTTTCAGGTACAGCGCAAGAAGATTCCTTCAAACTGAAGGATGATTATATTACAGCAGATAATTTACCTTATCAGTATGTTCTTTCTGCGTATGGTCCAAGTTCCCAATTAGGGCAAGCGGATCCAGGACAAAAGTTGGTTGGGCAGAATGGAAAAGAAGGTGAGCACTCTAGTAGTAATTTTTGGGATTATCGGCTGCAAATAGTACCGACAGTTGTGCCACAACTCCCAAGTTATTTGCTTTTACCTCATGCTTTATTTCATACAGGTTTGGTCGATGTAAGTAATCAACATGAACTGTTGGAAATCATGCAAAGTGCTTTTCATGAAGCGGCTAAAAAGAGAAAGACAAACTTTTTCATCCGTGGTTATGGCAGTAACCATAGTTATACTTCCAATTTGTCTGTTTTTGAATATGGTTATGGAGCTGATCTTGACTATAATAATGCGACAGCAGGAATTGTATTCAATACATTAGAGAGTAAAGATAGTACTTCGTCCTTTGGAGTTATGGGCGGTTATGGTCAGCTCTCTCTTCATCCTCGTGCAGTTAAACACAGTCAAAAGAGTGTTTTTGATAAATGGTCAGGCAAGCTTTATGTGAATTTGGATCATGATACAGGCTTTTATGCGAATGGCTTTCTCTCGTATGATTTTTTTAAGGGCGATGTTGTCACTCTTTCTCGTGGAAAAACAGCAGAATTAAAAGGGAGACTTTTGAATGCTGCTTTATCGGGTGGTCAGGCCATTATCACAGGCTATCATGGTTTTATTCTTGAGCCACAGCTTCAAGTTATTTACCAGTCTCTCCTGTTTGATGAAGCGCGTGATATTGATCGGTTTGATATTGATTTAGGAAAGCATGATCAATTGATAGGGCGGATAGGTGGTCGTTTAATAAAAGCTTTTGCTTCTTCCGAAAAGGGACATGTTGTTTCTTTTTATAGTAAACTTCATGTTGCGCATAGTTATGAAAAGAAGCGGATAGTGCATTTTAAAGATGCATTTCAGTTAGGTGCATTCGGTTCTACAGTTGAAACAGGTGCGGGTGTTCATGCTCAATTGTCTAATGCTATAGCACTTCATGGTGATTTGTTATACCAACATAAATTAACCAAAGCTGGCTTTTCTGGAATTAGTGTTTCGGGTGGCTTACGTTATCAATTTTAAAAGCAAGGATTGGTTTTATATTTGTCAGTTGTGCTCAAGTCCTAGAAAATTTGGTTGATAAAGCTTTAGCTCTGATTTCTAGGAATGAGAGTATTTTATTTTGCACTCTATTTATAGAATGAAAATGAGTTTTTTGAAGATTTCTTTAGATTAGATATTTAATTTAAAGGTGTCTTTACTCTCAAAGAGGCATTGTAGCTTTTTTCAGCCATTTTTTATCTTCTTTATCAAGGTAGGGTGCATTAACTTGATAAACACGGGCATGATAGTCGTTAAGCCATTGTTTCTCTTGTGTCGTTAAAAGCTCTATCAGAATTAATTGTCGATCAATAGGACAATATGTGAGCGTTTCAAATGATAGCATATCTATATCGCCATTAGTAATTTTTTGTGCTGGTTTGACAATCATCAAATTTTCAATACGAATACCAAAAGCTTTTTCACGGTAATATCCAGGTTCGTTAGAGATAATCATACCGGGAATAAGTTCTTGGCTTCCATAGCGTGAGAGATTTTGTGGTCCTTCATGAACAGAGAGGTAAGAACCAACTCCATGGCCAGTGCCATGTGCATAATCAAAACCAGCTTTCCATAAAGCATTACGTGCTAAAACATCAATATCTTGTCCGCGTGTCCCTTTCGGAAATCTTGCACTTGAAAGAGCAATCATGCCTTTGAGAACAAGGGTAAAACAGCGCTTTTCTTCTTCTCCAATGTTTCCAATCGCTACCGTACGAGTCACATCTGTTGTGCCCTCTCGATATTGTCCACCTGAATCAACAAGATAAAGTTCACCTGCATTCAGTCGTTTATTTGTCTGAGTGGTTACACGATAATGAATAATTGCACCATTTTTACCTGCTGCTGAAATCGTGTCAAAGGAAAGATCTTCGAGTTTCATTCCCATTTCTTGTGTTGTTATAATACGAAATTTTTCTAATTTTTTAGCAGCTGAAATTTCATCAATTGTACCTGGTATTTGTCTATCGAGCCAGGACAAAAAACGAGTAAGAGCTATACCATCACATAAATGTGCTCTGCGTGAACCATTGAGCTCTGTAGTATTTTTAATGGCACGTGGTAAGATAACAGGATCCCTTAGTCTAACGAAAGACCCCCCTGTATCTTCAATAACAGTACGTAACTTTTCGCACGTTAAAAATGGATCTAAAGCAAAAACAGTACCTTGTTGAACATGATCTTTGATATTTGAAATAAGTTCTTCTGGTTCATATAGTTTTGCATAACTTTTTAGGTATTGTCTTTGCTTACTACCAACTTTTTTACTATCAATAAATAAGATTGGTTTTTCTGTAATTGAAATGATGGCAAAACAAAGGGAAAAGGGAGAATTAGAAACATCTTTGCCACGTATATTGAATGTCCATGCAATAGAAGACGGATCTGTAAAAATAAAAGCATTTGCACCAGATTGCTTTATGTTTTTGCGAATTTGTGATAGCTTTTCATTGGTGCTGCACCCTGTATATTTGAGAGGATGAATTGATAAAGGAGTTTGTGGATATTTGGGTTGATCATTCCAAATAAGATCAATGAGGTTGGTTTCACTTTCTATAAGTTTCCCACCTATTTTCAATTCTAATGCTTGCCTCAATATAGCTGTAGCATTAATAGTATGAAGCCATGGATCAAAACCAATTGAAAGTTTTTGTTTATTTTTCTCGAGCCATTGTGCTGGTGAGCAGATTGCTAAATCTTCATAATTAAAGATACAGGAATCTGTTTGTTGACGGACTTGAAGTTTATAACGCCCATCTGTAAATATAATAGCCTGATCTTTTAAAATCAATGCTATACCAGCTGATCCAGTGAAACCAGTAAGCCAACCAAGACGTTGAGCATGTTTAGGAACATATTCTCCTTGATGTTCATCTGTATGCGGTACTAAAAAGCCATCTAGTCCAAAGTGATCAATTTTTTTACGAAGAGCCGCAACGCGTTTTGCAGCATAAGTGGGATTTGTGCTTATTTCAAAAGATTGATACATAAAGATGTTCTTTTCTTTTATTTCAGATGCAAAGTAATCCACCCTTGTTGGGAATATGTTTCAATATGTTTTAAACCTTGTTTTACGTAAGCTTTTAAAACATCATCATGCTGCTCTTCAATAATTCCAGATAGTATAATAGATCCACCTTTTCGCAATGCTTGCACCATATTATGTGCAAGCTCGATTAAAGGGTTTGCAAGAATATTAGCAACAATAAGATCAAAGGGAGCGCGTGATGCGACTTTATTATCGCTAAAACCTGTAATTGTAATAGCTGTAACATAGTCTGTAACACCATTAAATCTGATATTTTGTTGTGCAACTTTAATAGCTATTGGATCTATATCAGCTGCAAGCACAACAATAGGTTTAAGCATCGCGATACCAATAGCTAATATTCCACTACCTGTACCGATATCAAGGGCATTTTTCGGGTTTTCATTTTGTATTACTTTGGTAATCATTTCTAAGCAGCCAAATGTCGTTCCGTGATGACCTGTACCAAAAGCTTGATTAGCTTCAATTTCGATAGGCAAAACATTAGGTGGAATGTTTTGTCGTTCATGGCTACCGTGAATAAAAAAAGGACCAGCACATACCGGTTTCAATTCTGCAAGACTTTTTTTTACCCAATCAATATTAGGCAAGATTTCTATATTAATTTTATGTGGATCTATTGCAAGAATGCTTGAAAAACGTTGAGAAGCACTTTTCTGATTTTTTTGATCAACATAGAGTGAAATCTCATAAATAGCATTTTTGTCGTCTATTTCTGTAAGAGCAAGAGGATAACCTTCCTCTTCAAAGGCTACTTCCATACGAGCGTAAAATTTCTCTGCTTCATTTTTAAGAGCTGTCCAATATAGACGAATTTGTTGTGACATACTATTTTTTATTAGTGGAACTTGAAACGAGCTTTTTAAGCCGTGTAATAGCAATATCGTCTTTTAATTTATTCTCGTTTTCTTCAACATTATATGGAATAATTCCGGCTAGTTTACCACCTTTTTTTAGCAAAAAAATGGCAGCTGTGTGGTTATAGGTATAGTTGCTGTCATCTGTTCCGATTACTTTTTCAGAAACAATATTAAAAGAGGCAACCATCTTATGAACTGCGTTAGGATCTCCACTTATACCAATAATTTTATCAGTAAAATTGCTTAAATATTCATGAAGCACCTCTGGTGTATCGCGTTCAGGATCAACCGTGACAAACCATACACCCAATCTATCTGCATCTGGACCAATTTCCATAAGCCACCGATTAAGATCCATAAGTGTAGTAGGGCAACTATCAGGGCACATAGTATAACCAAAAAAGATTACTGCAGGTTTATCTCGTATGTCGGCTTCAGTGACGATTTTACCATTAGAAGCAATGAGCGTAAAATTCTCACCTAAAGGCTTATTTCTAAACGCATCATAGGTGAAAACACCAGCAAGAAATATAACAGTTAGCCCTAGTATCCGTATTATATTTTTCATAAATTAACTCTTTCATATACAAAAATTATAGCAATTATAACTTAATTTTGCAATCACTGTTTTGGATAAAAAGTGTGTATGTTGATGAGTACCCAAAAATATATAAACAAAGAGATATTTTATCTAGATAAAATATTGCATACTATCGTTTCGTATATTTTATTGCAAAAGCAATATGTGAAAAATGAATAGGTATTCGAAAGAATTTTTTGTATTTAAGTGTAAAGTTTAACTTTATTTATATTTATTCAATACATGTTAATAGATAAGTTCAATATGTGAAAAACTTATGTTATGATAATAACTTGAAATGTGTTTATTTATTTAATATAATCCATAATGTATTCAGTTTATTTTGAAAAGTTATTGGTATTTTAATGTTGCGCGTTTCTTTCTTTCTTTCTTTCTTTCTTTCTTTCTTTCTCATACTTAATACTCTTTTAGTTAGTCCTTCTAATGTTTCTTTTGCTAATGAGGCTGGTTCTGTTAAGAAGTGTCAGAAAAGTAACGCTGCGAACGGTAAAGCTTCTTCAAGTTCGAACAAGACCACTATGAAATTGGGTAGCCGTACTTTCATTGTGAAAGAGTGTAAAGAAAGTGTAAATGGACAGATAAATGACCGAAAATATCAAATGGGAAATCATTCTGAACGGAATAATAGTAGGAAACGGACAGACAGTGAAACTTCTGAAACCGGTGGAGTAATTGGTATATATTCGAGTTCGAGTGATGAAGAGAATGAGAGTGAAAAAGAGAAAAAAAATACGACTAGTAATGTTGATGTAAATAACGTGCAAATTCTAGGCCCCGTACACAGTGATGATGATATTTATATTGGTATACTGCTCGGGGAATGGGGAACAATTGTTGCTAATGAATTGACCTTAAAAGACCTAACGATAGGTATTTCTGTTGTAGAAAATAGTTCGGTAAACGCAGATAAGACATTGATAAGTAATAATAAGATTGCTGTTAAAGCTAAGGGTTCAAGTTCTATAGTTGAGCTATTGGATACAAATATTTTAGTATTAAAAGGGGATAAAGGTCTTTTCACTACAAAAGGTGGCTATATTGATATGCAGGGTATAGATAAATCGGATGCAGGCATTAATTTTACTCTAAGTTCCGCAGTTTATATGAATACAGGAGAGGTTTCTTTAGAGAAAGTTAATATTATTAATGATACTATTAATGATAATACTTCTGTCCAGACGAACGAGAATGTAGATTATAGTCGTAGTGCTGCCGTTTATATGCATCCACAGAGTACTTTTGAGATGAAGGAAGGGAAAGTTCATCTCAAAAGTGGGAATGGATTTGTATTTGACTTTTCACCATATGAGGATACAGAAGATTATGAGACAGCAGATGAAGATGGTGATGAAGATGAGAGTGACGATGAAGAAGATGATGAGGAGGAGGAGAAGAAAGAGAATGTAAATCTTGAAAATGTAGACGTTAAAATAGAGGGTGATAAATATTATGGCATGTATGGAGTACCTTCTGTTAGTGATGACAAGGACAAGGAGTTTGAAAGATCTGCAACTATTTCTTTGAAAAAAACAAATTTTATTGTTCCTAATAGTACCGCTATTTATAATGGTGTTAAGGCGGAGCTTACTTTTAATTTATCAGATACAAAACTTTCCGGTGGTCTTTTGCTAGAAGGTACTAGCGGGATTATAAACATTAAAGCTAATAACTCACAGCTCGAAGGGGGTGCTTTAATTTCTGGTTCAGCTGAAGCGCATTTGAAATTAGAGAATAACTCGATGTGGACTTTAACAAAAAGAAAATCACGGGGTGATCGAGGGAATGAGGGAACTGATAATAATAAATCATTTATTTCTACTGTGACACTTAAGAATAGTAAAATTATTTTTGAAAAGCCAAGCGATAATGTTTATCAAACACTCTCTATTGGCACAGGGAATAGTCTTGTTTATACAGCAGAGGGTAATGCGGAGCTTTATCTTAATAGTTATTTAGATCAAAGTAACTCGGATACAGATCGGCTTTTAATCGATGGTGATGTATCTGGTGTTACTGTAGTTTCTGTTTCTACAACTGCAGGACATCTAGGAGATAAAACGGGTTCAGGTAATACCCAGGGTGTTTCGCTTATTCAAGTTTCAGGTACAGCGCAAGAAGATTCCTTCAAACTGAAGGATGATTATATTACAGCAGATAATTTACCTTATCAGTATGTTCTTTCTGCGTATGGTCCAAGTTCCCAATTAGGGCAAGCGGATCCAGGACAAAAGTTGGTTGGGCAGAATGGAAAAGAAGGTGAGCACTCTAGTAGTAATTTTTGGGATTATCGGCTGCAAATAGTACCGACAGTTGTGCCACAACTCCCAAGTTATTTGCTTTTACCTCATGCTTTATTTCATACAGGTTTGGTCGATGTAAGTAATCAACATGAACTGTTGGAAATCATGCAAAGTGCTTTTCATGAAGCGGCTAAAAAGAGAAAGACAAACTTTTTCATCCGTGGTTATGGCAGTAACCATAGTTATACTTCCAATTTGTCTGTTTTTGAATATGGTTATGGAGCTGATCTTGACTATAATAATGCGACAGCAGGAATTGTATTCAATACATTAGAGAGTAAAGATAGTACTTCGTCCTTTGGAGTTATGGGCGGTTATGGTCAGCTCTCTCTTCATCCTCGTGCAGTTAAACACAGTCAAAAGAGTGTTTTTGATAAATGGTCAGGCAAGCTTTATGTGAATTTGGATCATGATACAGGCTTTTATGCGAATGGCTTTCTCTCGTATGATTTTTTTAAGGGCGATGTTGTCACTCTTTCTCGTGGAAAAACAGCAGAATTAAAAGGGAGACTTTTGAATGCTGCTTTATCGGGTGGTCAGGCCATTATCA
The DNA here is from genome assembly GCF_002022485.1 of Bartonella sp. A1379B. NCBI lineage: Bacteria > Pseudomonadati > Pseudomonadota > Alphaproteobacteria > Hyphomicrobiales > Bartonellaceae > Bartonella > Bartonella sp. A1379B. The sequence continues at coordinate 354,942 of NZ_CP019780.1, forward strand.
CAGGCTATCATGGTTTTATTCTTGAGCCACAGCTTCAAGTTATTTACCAGTCTCTCCTGTTTGATGAAGCGCGTGATATTGATCGGTTTGATATTGATTTAGGAAAGCATGATCAATTGATAGGGCGGATAGGTGGTCGTTTAATAAAAGCTTTTGCTTCTTCCGAAAAGGGACATGTTGTTTCTTTTTATAGTAAACTTCATGTTGCGCATAGTTATGAAAAGAAGCGGATAGTGCATTTTAAAGATGCATTTCAGTTAGGTGCATTCGGTTCTACAGTTGAAACAGGTGCGGGTGTTCATGCTCAATTGTCTAATGCTATAGCACTTCATGGTGATTTGTTATACCAACATAAATTAACCAAAGCTGGCTTTTCTGGAATTAGTGTTTCGGGTGGCTTACGTTATCAATTTTAAAAGCAAGGATTGGTTTTATATTTGTCAGTTGTGCTCAAGTCCTAGAAAATTTGGTTGATAAAGCTTTAGCTCTGATTTCTAGGAATGAGAGTATTTTATTTTGCACTCTATTTATAGAATGAAAATGAGTTTTTTGAAGATTTCTTTAGATTAGATATTTAATTTAAAGGTGTCTTTACTCTCAAAGAGGCATTGTAGCTTTTTTCAGCCATTTTTTATCTTCTTTATCAAGGTAGGGTGCATTAACTTGATAAACACGGGCATGATAGTCGTTAAGCCATTGTTTCTCTTGTGTCGTTAAAAGCTCTATCAGAATTAATTGTCGATCAATAGGACAATATGTGAGCGTTTCAAATGATAGCATATCTATATCGCCATTAGTAATTTTTTGTGCTGGTTTGACAATCATCAAATTTTCAATACGAATACCAAAAGCTTTTTCACGGTAATATCCAGGTTCGTTAGAGATAATCATACCGGGAATAAGTTCTTGGCTTCCATAGCGTGAGAGATTTTGTGGTCCTTCATGAACAGAGAGGTAAGAACCAACTCCATGGCCAGTGCCATGTGCATAATCAAAACCAGCTTTCCATAAAGCATTACGTGCTAAAACATCAATATCTTGTCCGCGTGTCCCTTTCGGAAATCTTGCACTTGAAAGAGCAATCATGCCTTTGAGAACAAGGGTAAAACAGCGCTTTTCTTCTTCTCCAATGTTTCCAATCGCTACCGTACGAGTCACATCTGTTGTGCCCTCTCGATATTGTCCACCTGAATCAACAAGATAAAGTTCACCTGCATTCAGTCGTTTATTTGTCTGAGTGGTTACACGATAATGAATAATTGCACCATTTTTACCTGCTGCTGAAATCGTGTCAAAGGAAAGATCTTCGAGTTTCATTCCCATTTCTTGTGTTGTTATAATACGAAATTTTTCTAATTTTTTAGCAGCTGAAATTTCATCAATTGTACCTGGTATTTGTCTATCGAGCCAGGACAAAAAACGAGTAAGAGCTATACCATCACATAAATGTGCTCTGCGTGAACCATTGAGCTCTGTAGTATTTTTAATGGCACGTGGTAAGATAACAGGATCCCTTAGTCTAACGGAAAGACCCCCCTGTATCTTCAATAACAGTACGTAACTTTTCGCACGTTAAAGTAGCCAAAGAAAATTACTGCAGTTTTGTTTCGGATGTAGACTTCAGTGACTACTTTGCCATTAGAAGCAGTGAGCGAAAATTCTCACCTAAAGGCTTATTTTAAAACGCGTTATAGGTGAAAATACTAACAAGAAATATAAATAATTTGTGCTGCGTAAAGAACATTTTGACACTTTTGGCAAAAAATTGTAGAAAAGCGGGATGTATAAGAGTAAAATTTTTAGTTTAGAGATTAAATTAAGAGAGTTTCTTGATGTCTAAAAAATATGAATCTGTAGATGGAAGCACAATAGTTGACAATAAAAAGTTGAATCATACTAAAGCTGTTAAACGTTCTAAACATATCAGTTCAAATGATTTTGATGATTTGATTGGAAAGACTGAGAGTTTGTCAGATGAAGGGAAACTTCGGGTTGCTACTGCTAACGCTCAAGTATCTGAAGAAAATCAGATTAAATCCTATGATAAACTCAAGAAGTATGAACTTACAGACGAGAAGTATGAACTTACAGACGAGGAGGTATCATACGGTTTTATTCAACTTTATCGCATTAGAGCCCTTAGGGATTTTGGAGATATAAAGGCAGGTGATCTAGGGGGATTTATTGAAGATGAATGCAATCTATCTCATGAAGGCAATTGTTGGGTTGGTGACTTTGCTCAAGTTTACCACAAAGCTCACGTTTCTGGTAATGCCAAGATTTATAATAATTCCACAGTTTGTGATTATGCTACCGTTTCTGGTGATGCCAAGATTTATAATAATTCCACAGTTTGTGATTATGCTACCATTTCTGGTGATGCCATAATTTCTGGTAATGCTACAGTTTATAGTTATGCCAAGGTTTCTGGTAAGGCCAAGGTTTCTGGTGAGGCTAGCATTTCTGGTGCATCTGAGGTTTATGATGCTGCTAAGGTTTATGGTAATGCCGTAACTTATGGTAATGCCGAGGTTTATGGTAATGCCGAGGTTTATGGTAATGCCGTAACTTGTGGTGACGCTGAGGTTTATGATAATGCTAAGGTTTATGATAATGCTTTAGTTGAAGATTGTAAAGTTTTTGGTAATGCTAGGATTTTTGATAATGCTATGGTTATGAGTCAAGCTGAGATTTGTGATAGTGCAATGGTTTATGGGGATGCTGAGATTTGTGGTTCTAAGATTTCGCATAATGCCAAAGTTTATGAAAAAGCTCGGATTTTATATTATGCTAAGATTTTCGAAAACGCTAGGATTCATGGTAAGGCCTTCATTAGTGATAATGTTCAAGTTTCTGGTAATGCTGAGATTTATGGTGATGCTCATGTTTGTGATAATGCCGTGATTTTTGGTAATGCTGCAGTTTATGATGAAGCTATAGTTAAAAATAACGCTAAGGTTTATGATAGTGCTAAAGTGTACGGAAACGCGAGGATTTGTGAGGATACGCAAGTTTATGGAAATGCTAAGGTTTATGATGATACTGTGATTATGGGTAATATTGAGATTTTTGGTAACGCTATGATTTTTGGTAATGCTAAGATTTATCATTGTGCTCAGATTTTTGGTAATGCTAAAGTTTTTGAAGCTGCGAAGGTTTATGGTGCTGCTAAAATTTTTGAAGACGCTAAGATTTCTGGTCATTCGATAGTTAGTGGTAATGCATATGTTTATGGTAAAGCTCAGATTATGGACAATTCTGTGATTTACGAAAATGCAAAAGTTTATGATAATGCCAAAGTTGGTTATAAAATACAAGTTCGCGGGAATGTTGAAATGTGTGGTGATGTTGAGATTTTTGGTGACATAGAAATTTGTAACAATGATCAAATTAACAAAAAGAAAATTCGCAACAATATTAAAATTCGTAAACCTAAATCTAGATGGCGTTCTCTAAGCTTGTAGTAATATTAAAACTGTTAAAAATGTTATAGTTTACAATAGAGTTGTAATTTAAGGTGTTGTTCATTGTACAAATAGAAGTCACACTTTTGTAAGATAGCATGAAATTTTATGGTTTTTTATGCTAAAAATCAGTAAAAAATTAAGTCGAAAATTTTTTCTTAGCATAGAACAGAGATTATCTGTTTAAACAATGAGCAGAGGATGCATGGTATTGTTCTGTTCTAATCAAAGTAACGGATTATCTTTATAAATCAACGATTTATAGCTAAAATACAATTAAGTGATTGAAAGTTGAGCTTCTATTTGGAAAGATAACTTATATTACATCGCACTAAGCTTTTATTACAAAATTATCAAGAACACGTTTTTCTCCGGTTTTATCGAAGAAGATAGTTAATTTGCTGCCATCTATTGCTTTAATTTGACCATAACCAAATTTTATATGAAAAATCCGATCATTTATAGAGAAAGCTGAGGATTTATTAGAGACTGATTTTGCAATGATAGTTCCTTCAATGTTTTTTTGTTGGCGGAGTTGTTTAATTCCAAAGTTTAAATCGATATCACCATAACAAATTTTTTCAACATGAGCAGCCGATTGTTTTCTCCAATTATTATGCGTTGTTTTTGTTTGATTTTTTTGAGCACGCTGCCAGCCTGGTGTTGAATAATTATTACGAAAAGGATTTTGCTTTTTAAAGTGTGTTTGGTTATAATTACCATAAGATGTTTCAATTTCTGTTATTTTTATATGCTCTTCTGGTAATTCATTGAGGAAACGAGAAGGGATTGTAGATTGCCAAAGTCCATGAATTCTTCGATTGGATACACACCATATATGTAAGTGTTTTTTTGCTCTTGTTATTCCTACATAAGCAAGGCGACGTTCTTCTTCTAATCCTGAATGACCACCTTCATCTAATGAGCGTTGGTGCGGAAAAAGACCTTCTTCCCAACCAGGAAGAAAGACAGTTTCAAATTCAAGACCTTTAGCAGAATGAAGAGTCATGATATTAACTGCATTCATGTTTTCATTGCTTTCAGAATCCATTACTAGTGAAACATGCTCTAAAAAACTACGAAGATTTTCAAATTGTTCCATAGAACGGATCATTTCTTTAAGATTTTCTAGTCGTGTTGGTGCTTCTGGTGAACGATCTTCTTGCCACATTGCGGTATAGCCTGAATCATCAAGAATTGTTTCGGCAAGCTCTGTATGTGGTGTGTGTTGTAACATGCTTTGCCAGCGGTAGAAGTTTTCTACAACATCTCGTAAAGCATTGCGTATTTTAGGCTTTAGCTCATCTGTTGTAATTATTTCAGCTGCGGCGACAAAGAGGGGAATAGAGCGCGCACGTGCACTATTATAAAGATGACGAAGTGTTGCATTTCCTAGGCCGCGTTTGGGTATATTGATAATACGCTCAAAAGCTAGATCATCAGCTGGTTGAACAACAACACGTAAGTAAGCCAAGGCATCACGTATTTCCATTCGTTCATAAAAGCGCGGACCACCAATAACGCGATAATTGAGACCAAGTGTGACAAAGCGATCTTCAAATTCACGCATTTGGAATGATGCTCGCACCAATATAGCTATATGATTTAAGGAATGACCCGCCCGTTGTGCTTGTTCAATTTCTTCTCCAATAGCACGAGCTTCTTCTGCTGAATCCCATGCGGCATGAATTTTTACTTTTTCATCGTCGCTATTTATTTGATCAGAAAAAAGCGTTTTTCCAAGTCTATTTTGATTATGAGAAATAAGATGAGAAGCAGTTTTTAAAATATGTGATGTAGAGCGATAATTGCGTTCTAAACGGATAATTTTTGCAGGAGAGAAATCTTGTTCAAAGCGCAATATATTATCAACTTTTGCTCCACGCCACCCGTAGATAGATTGATCATCATCTCCTACACAACAAAGATTAATCTGTTTTTCATGGCGTTGAGCCAAAAGACGGAGCCAGAGATATTGTGCTATATTTGTATCTTGATATTCATCTACAAGAATATAGCGAAATTTATTATGATATTCGCGAAGAATGTCTGGGTTATTTTGAAAGATGGAAATAGAGTGCAGCAAAAGATCGCCAAAATCACAGGCATTAAGATTTTTAAGTCGATCCTGATAATTACGATAAAGTTTTCGTCCTATTCCATTTCCAAAAGAATAAGCATCACCCTCTGAAATAGAATTAGGCAAAAGTCCTTGGTTTTTCCAAGAATCAATCATCATTGCTAGGTTACGTGCTGGCCAACGTTTATCATCCAATCCTTCAGCTTGAATGAGTTGTTTTAAAAGACGAATAACATCGTCACGATCAAGAATGGTAAAATTGCTTTTTAAGCCAACAAGTTCTGCATGACGACGTAGAATCTTTGCTCCAGTCGAATGAAATGTTCCAAGCCAAGGCATATTTTCGACAGTTTCACCAACAAGCTCACCGATACGTGTTTTCATTTCATGTGCAGCTTTATTGGTAAAAGTAACAGCTAATATTTGTTTAGGGTGTGCAAGTCCGAGATGCAAAATATGAGAAATGCGAGTAGTAAGAACACGGGTTTTTCCAGTACCTGCACCCGCAAGAACTAAAACGGGTCCTTCTGTATTGATGACAGCTTGTTTTTGTTCTGGATTCAGCTTTTCTAAATAGTTAGGCTTATATTGCGTGTTTTTTCTTTCTGATATATGCGTCATTAACCTAGAATTATTTTCAGGCTTATGAGGAGATACGTCATTTTTAAGAGACGTTATATGATCGGAAAAGTCATTCATTATAACTTTATCTAGTATTTTTTTGATTTGAACGCCAGATAAAAATTATTTTCTTAAAAAAACACGACACATTTATTTAAATAAAAATATAGAGATCACAGGAGGAGATAAAGACATAGTGCTATGATAAGAAGCTACCAAAGATATATATACGAAATGAAGTTACAAGCTTATTTTCAATTATAATGGATACATAAAAAGTCACAACATAAAGAAAAATAAGGCTTTATCTTAGTATAAGTTTACATTGAAATTATAGAAAAATCATATTTTGCGAGGAAATCAAAAAAGATTTCTTGGAGAAAAAAGCTTTTGATTAATGAATAGTATCATTCTTCTCTGTTTTCATTAATCGCTAGAGAGATGATTTTGATCAAGAAATTTTTGGGCTTTTAGACTTTCTTTTTTATCAAAAAGTTTTTCAAGCTTTGTTCGTCCAAAACGGTAGCGATTTTCTTCTGCATGAATAGCTAGTTTTGTACGTTTTTTCTGTTTTCGAAATTGACGAAGATTAATTATTGTAGCCATAGAGTCATTCATTTATTTTTTTCGGAAGGAGTCCAAAGAAACAATATCAGCACTTTGCTTAGAATCATTATTTGATGGCTCTTTTTCCGTTTTAAGATTTGATATTTTTGTAGATATATTTTCCTTTTTTTGTTTATCTGAAGGAGTAAAAGGAGAACACGAAGCAGTTTCTGGATTTTGGTTCTCTCCTGAAATAAGGCTAGGGGGAAGATCAAATGCTGTTTCAAAAGCTGCTATAGGATCATAGAAGACTTGGATAGAATTAAAAGGAATGACCAGTTTTTCAGTAATTTCTCCAAAGGAAAGTGTTACTTCAAAAGCAGTTTCTGATACACTGAGATCTCTAAATTGGTGCTGCAGTACGATGGTCATTTGATCAGGATAGCGTTTTTGAAGTCTAGGAGAAATTTTGATTCCTGGTGCGTTTGTTAAGAAAGTGATAAAAAAATGATGATTACCTGGAAGTCCTGCTTTGGCTACTTCCAATAAAACTTTTCGGATGACTCCGCGAAGTGCATCCTGAACGAGAATGTCGTAACGGATCTGATCTTGAACCATCGAAGTTTATTCCTCCTAAATTTATGCAGTGATTAAATATGAATAATACAGTGCAATAACATGTTTTTTTAAGCTAGCAACATTTTACTTACTATGCACCTAATTAATCAAGAAAAACACGAATTTATTTTAAATACTTTCTGACAGCTCAAAAATAAATAGGTCTAAAAGTGAAGGCTTCTGTTGCCAGGTGCCTTCGAACCCCGCTTAGACCTGCGACGGTTTAAGACTTAGTTTGAAGCTTTCGCATCGCTTAAGCAGCGATGAGACGTGCTTCCGCATAGTTGTCATTTGCAACTACTCATTTAGTCCGATAACGGTGGTACAATGCCGAGTAAAAGAGCAATCTTTACACCCTTGTCGATCCTGTTTCGCCCCCATAAAAATATAATCTTTATTTTATTATATTTTGGTGGAGGCGCCGGGTACCGCCCCCGGGTCCAATTGGTTTATTTCATTGTCCATTTATTACCATAGCTGAAAAGACAGCTTTTTAAATATAAACGAATAACAGTTTTTAGAAAAGGGGGATTGTTAATATTTTAAATCCTCTAATTATTGAGATAAAAATATAATGTGGTTGTGTATAGTTACTGATTATGAGAGGGACTGCAAAATGGTGAATGATCTAGAAAATATTAAATTATATGATGTAAATCCTGATGAAGCTGTAATAGAACGACTTAGATGTCGTTTAACTTTGGTAATGAGACATCAAGATGCATCGTTAGTTTCTACATCAGATCAAAAAGAGTTAGAGCGTGTTGTAAAATGGGCGCAAGATGTATTGGATGTTGATAAGGAAAATGCACAAAAAGCTGTCGCAAAAGTTGCTGAAATGATGTCAGGAAACCGCAAAAAAAATCGTGTTACTTTTTATTATTTGCTTGCCAAGCAAGTTAATGCGCTTGATAAAATTTAAATATTTGAAACTAAATTTTGTATCATAATTTTCAAAAAAGTCTAAATTTCTTTAGACTTTTTTATTTACTATAAGAATATTTAGTGAATATCATCACCTTGGAGATATCCACTTTTTCGAGCGTCAGGCATTAAAAGAACTGCTATGAATGCAACAGTCATCATGCCAGTTACATAAAGATAAAAGATAAATTCATATCCAATATCTTTTAATAAAAGCGCTACAGATTCGGCTGATCCACCAAATAAGGCATTGGCAATAGCATAAGATAAACCAACACCCATTGCTCGTATTGAAGATGGGAACATTTCTGCTTTAACGATACCAGAAATGGATGTATAAAAACTGATAATGCATAACATTCCAATAAGGATTGATAATGCAACCCATGAATTGTTAGTATTGCCAATCATATAAAGTCCAGGAATTGTGAAGATGACAGATAAGACACTCCAAATAATAAGTGAAGTTTTTGTTCCAATTTTATCAGCTAAAGCACCAAATGCTGGTTGAAGTAACATAAAAACAAAAAGTGCAATAGTCATTATAGTTGTAGCTGTATGCTTATCAAAGCCAGTAGTTGTAATGAGATATTTTTGCATATAAGTTGTATAGGTATAAAATGTTAGTGATCCTCCTGCTGTGAAACCAATCACTAGAAAAAAGGCTTTCCGATGGTTACGCCAAAGTTCTCTAATACTACCAGCTTTTTCTTTAGAACGATTCTCTTTAGTTGTTGTTTCATGAAGTGAACGACGGAGATAGATTGCAACAATGGCTCCTAATCCACCAATAGCAAAAGGAATACGCCAACCCCATGCTTTTAGTTGTTCCTCTGTAAGATAAAGGGCTAAAATAAATATAACAAGGCTGGCAAGAAGTTGACCACCAATCAGTGTAGTATACTGAAAAGAGCTAAAAAATCCTCGTCGGTTTTTAAGAGCAATTTCGCTCATATAAGTTGCTGTTGTTCCGTACTCACCGCCAACAGAAAGTCCTTGAAGCATTCGGAGTAAAAGTAAAAGAACTGCTGCTGAGGCTCCAATAGTTTCATAGGTAGGAAGTATAGCAATTAGGAATGAACCGCTACACATCATAAAAACAGAAATAAGCATTGATCGTTTACGTCCATAACGATCAGCAATGAATCCAAAGAGCCATCCACCGATTGGGCGCATAAGAAAACCAATAGAAAAAACTATAGCAGCTTTAAAAAGCTGGAGTATAACGTTGCCGTCTGAAGGGAAAAATTGCGATGCAAAATAAATTGAAGTAAATGAATAAACATAAAAGTCATACCACTCTACTAAATTACCTGAGGCACTAGATATGATAGACCGAATACGTTTTTTCGCATCATATAGTGCTAAAGTTTCTTCATTCTCCATGGAGACCGTCCCTCTTTAATTAAGTTACTTACAATTTGCTTTTTACAATTTGAATCATTAAAATTCAATCGTATAATGGTAATTTCTTGTAAACAGATCATTTTAAGGCGCATTACATTGTATTTTTGTGAGTTTTAAAGTTTCTGTTTTAACAGTATGCAGAATCGGGCATAAACATTAATATGAAAGCATATCTTGATCTCTTATTTCATGTTTTAAACAATGGTATTGATCGTTTCGATCGAACTGGTGTTGGGACAAGGTCGGTTTTTGGATATCAAATGCGATTTAATTTACAGGATGGGTTTCCACTGTTGACAACAAAAAAACTGCATTTGCGTTCAATTATCTACGAGCTTTTATGGTTTCTTAAAGGTGATACAAATATTACATGGTTAAAAGAGCACGGCGTATCTATTTGGGATGAATGGGCTGACAAAAAGGGGGATCTTGGTCCTATTTACGGTTATCAGTGGCGCTCTTGGCCTACATCGGATGGGCGTCATATTGATCAAATAAAAAATCTTTTAGCTATGATTAAAAAGGATCCTTATTCACGTCGTTTAGTTGTATCTGCATGGAATCCTGCAGCGATAGAGGAAATGGCTTTACCTCCCTGTCATTGTTTGTTTCAATTTTATGTTGCTGCTGGTAGATTATCTTGTCAACTGTATCAGCGTTCAGCAGATATTTTTTTGGGTGTTCCATTTAATATTGCCTCTTATGCATTGTTGACAATGATGATTGCTCAAATAAACCATTTACAAGTAGGAGATTTCATTCATACTATTGGTGATGCTCATCTTTATTTAAATCATTTTGAACAGGCAAAACAGCAATTATCTCGTACACCGAAAGCGTTACCAACGATGCTTATTAATCCAGAAGTAAAAAATCTTTTCTCTTTTAAGTTTAAGGACTTTGAGTTGCTTAATTATGAAGCTTTTCCACATATCAAAGCACCGGTGGCAGTATGACTCTTTCAATTTGTTTGATTGCAGCTGTTTCACAAAATAATGTTATAGGTTGTGCGGGTGCGATGCCTTGGCATTTATCAACAGATTTGCAACGTTTTAAAACTTTAACTTTAAATAAGCCTATTGTTATGGGAAGAAAAACTTGGGATTCTCTTGGACGCCCTTTACCGGGTCGTACGAATATTGTTATTACTCGCAATCGTATGTTAATGCCTAAAGGTGCTGTTATTGCTCATTCTTTATCTCAGGCTTGTCATATTGCAGAACAGGTTGCTTTTCAAAGTGGTGCAGATGCATTTTTTATTATTGGGGGTGGTGAAATTTTTCAACAAGGATTACAAATAGCTGATAAAATATTTCTTACTGAGATCCTAGCTTTTATTGAGGGCGATAGTTTTTTTCCTGTTTTTGATAAAGAGAAGTGGACTATGATTAAAACACAATATATTCCAGAAGGTGAGAAAGATGATTATCCAACACGTTTTGTGATTTATGAACGGAAATGATCGTTTGAGATATTGAAAGCATTTATTATTTACATTGTAAGAAAATAATAAGCGCTTTAAACTGAAATCAGAGATCAAGTTTTGTAAATTATTAAGATTTGATTAATAACATTAATCTAAATGAGGTGATAATGCCCTGGACAAATCAAAATGGTAGTGGCCCATGGAGTGGCGATAGAAATAAATCCGATGGAGATAAAAAATTATCGCCTAAGAAACCTTTTGGTTCTGGTGGTAGTAATGGCCCTAATATTGATGATATTTTTCGTAAGGGGCAGGATCAGATCAAACAGTTTGGTGGCGGTGGTGTTTTTATTATATTATTTCTGCTTGTTTTATTTTTTTGGTGTTTTCAATCTATGTATATCGTTCAACAAAATGAACAAGCTGTGGAATTGCGTTTTGGCGTTCCTAAAGAAGGCATTATCAGTGATGGTCTACATTTTCATTTTTGGCCAATTGAAACTTATATGAAAGTTCCTTTAACAGAAAAAACTATTGCTATTGGTGGTCAGTCTAGTCAATTGCAACAAAGTGAAGGTTTGATGCTTTCAAGTGATCAAAATATTGTTAATGTTAATTTTTCTGTTTATTATCGCATTTCAAATCCCAGTCAGTTTTTGTTTAATGTGAATGACCAAGAAGGTACAGTTCGTCAAGTTGCTGAAAGTGCAATGCGTGAGGTGATTGGTTCGCGGCCAGTTGATGATGTTTTGCGTGATAAAAAAGAAGAAGTTGCTGATGATGTCAAAAAAATTATCCAATTGACTGCAGATAAATATCAACTTGGTGTTGAAATAAATCGTGTGTCAATTAGTGAAGCTGCGCCTCCTACTAAAGTTGCTGCTGCTTTTAATTCTGTTCAACAGGCAGAGCAGGAACGAGGACGAATGATTGAAGAGGGTAATCGTGTACATTTTACTAAGATGGGTTTAGCTAATGGTGAAGCTGCACGCACACGGGAAGTTGCAAAAGGTGAAAAAGCGCAGATGATTGAAGAAGCAATAGGACGTTCTGAACGTTTTCAAGCTATAGCGCGTGAAGCTGCGATTGCACCAGAGGCTGCTCGCTATCGTCTTTATATGGAGACGATGGGACGTATTTTTTCTTCTCCAAGAAAGATAGTTTTGGATCAAACAGCTTCTCCGACGGTATCTTATTTACCTTTAAACGAATTGCTCGGCAGTTCATCAAATAAAACAATAACAAAGTCAAAGCGTTCTGTAAGACTATCGGATTCTAACGCTTCTGAGGGATACTAATTATGCAGCAATCTCGTTTCTTTTTTATTTTAGGAACTGTCATATTTGTTTTTATAGCCTTATGGATGTCTGTTTTTATTGTTTATCCTCGTCAACAGATAGCTATTAAGCGCTTTGGACAAATTGTTAATGTAGAACCTAAACCTGGTATTTATTTTAAGGTTCCTTTTTTTGATCATACTGTTATTATTGATAATCGATTGTTGCGTTATGATTTACCTACACAATCTGTTCAGGTTCGTGGTGGTGCATATTATGAAGTGGATGCGTTTTTTATTTACCGGATTACGAATCCGAAACTATTTTTACAACGTATTGCATCTGGTCGTCCACAGATTGCTGCGCGTGAAAATCTTGCACCGCGTTTTATTGATGCTTTGCGTGCTGTTTATGGTAAGCGAGAATTTAAAGCGGCTTTATCGGATGAACGTGGAGCGATGATGGCTGAAGTACAGCGCCAATTTTCTGTAGATGCAGGATCTTTAGGGATTACTATTGTTGATGTGCGGATTCGTAAAACTGATTTAACTGATGCTGTTTCAGAGGATGTGTATCGACAAATGGCAGCTGAACGTGAAGCTGCGGCAGAAGATATTCGTGCTCGTGGTCAGCAAGAACGGGATCGAATTATTGCAGAAGCTAATCGTAAATATGAAGAAATCGTAGCAGCAGCGAAACGTGATGCTGAAATTACCCGTGGTGAAGGGCAGGCTGAGAGTATTCGTCTTTTATTGAATGCACGAAGAGTTAATCCATCATTTTACGATTTTTGGTTAGCAATGGAACAGTACAGGAATTTAGAGAACACTTCGATGGTAATTTCGCCACAAGAGGACTTCTTTTTTTATTTCCGTAATCCACCACAAGCAAATAAAATATTTGCACCTGTAGAGGTCTTGGATAATAAGATGGTGATTGATAAATAGTAACGTTATCATAAGATTTATCATTTTATGAAAAACTTGATCCGTGGATTCTTTCTTTGATGATGAAAGTGGTATGATATTGTAGAATGCATGTTAATTTCATATAAATGTGTATTATAGGTAAAAATATGTTTCTTAAGTGTTTTTCTACGGTAGCTACTACTATTTCTGTAGTTTTGTGTTTATCGGGATCAATAAGTTGGTCTAATGTTGTTTTGCAACAAGATGCACCATTATCAGTGCCTGATTTAGTTACAACGCTTTTAGATACTGTAGTGAATATTTCTACAGTGCAAACAGTTGATGGAACTGAGCAGGATGAAGATACTTCTTTGCCAATCGTTCCAAAAGATTCATTATTACAAGAATATTTTGATGATTTTTTTACACCTGGAGATGATAAGAAAGATAGCCAATTTCAAAAAGTGCGTTCTCTAGGGTCAGGTTTTGTAATTGATGCACAAAAAGGGCTCATTGTTACAAATTATCATGTTATCGCTGATGCTGATTATATTGAGGTTAATTTTGTTGATGGTACAAAGTTAAAGGCAAAATTGCTTGGGAAAGATAGCAAAACAGATTTGGCTTTGCTTCAGGTCGATCCAAAAGGAAAAAAATTAACAGCTGTACGTTTTGGTAGATCAGAAAACGCACGTATTGGTGATTGGGTTATGGCTATAGGCAATCCTCTTGGTTTTGGTAGTAGTGTGACGGTTGGAATTATTTCTGCACGTAATCGTGATCTTAATGCTGGTCCTTATGATAATTTTATTCAAACAGATGCAGCGATTAATCGAGGTAATTCTGGAGGCCCATTATTTGATAGAAGTGGTCAGGTGATTGGCATTAATACAGCAATTGCTTCTGGATCGATAGGTATTGGTTTTGCCATACCTTCTGATATGGCTCTTTCTGTTATAAATCAGTTACGTAATTTTGGAGAAGTAAAACGTGGCTGGTTAGCTATCCGAATTCAACCGATTACAGATGATATTGCAAAAAATTTAAAACTCGATAAGGCTATTGGAGCATTAGTTGTAGGCAAAATAGAAAATGCGGAAGTTGATAATAGTCAGCTGCATATTGGTGATATTATTCTTTGCTTTGGAAAGACAAAAATTAAAAATATGCATGATTTACCGCGTTTAATAGCAGAAGGCTCAGAAGGGCAAGTAGTCAACGTTACAGTTTTGCGTAATGGACAAGAGAAAACAGTAAAAGTTAAACTTGGTCGTTTGGTTGAAACAGATTTGGATGAAAATATAATAGAAAAGTTTGATGATAAAGAAAATGATAATGTACCCAAAAAGATGATAATGCAACATATGGGAATGACGTTATCAGAATTGACAGCTGATTTGCGGCAACGTTACTCAATTTCAGATAAGCTTAATGGATTAATTATAACATCCGTTGCACAAAATAGTGTAGCTGATAAAAAACGTCTTCGTGTTGGTGAGGTAGTTGTTGATATTAATCAAAGCACGATCACAACAATTGAAGATGCCAAAAAACGTCTTCGTAAATTACGTGAAACTGGGCGTAAAAATGCTTTATTTGTTGTTGCTCGTCCAGATGGAGAATTGCGGGTTGTATTAATCCAAATGGATTAATGCTGTAGTATTTTTGTCTGTTATTGCTCATTAACAGAAACATTTGCAGAAAAAGATGAAGGCATTGCTTTTCATGACACAAAGGACAATCACATTGATAGCGGGTCCAACTGCAAGCGGTAAGTCAAAACTTGCGTTAAAAATAGCTCAAGAAAAAAATGCTGTCATTATTAACGCTGATTCAATGCAAATTTATAACACTTTGAATATTTTGACAGCACGACCAACAGAAGATGATATTATAATTTCTCCTCATTACCTTTATGGTTATGTAAGTCCTTCTGTTAGTTATTCTGTAGGACAATGGTTGCGTGATGTAGAAAAGCTTTTAAATGTAATGACATCGAAGTCACTTATTTTTGTTGGTGGAACAGGTCTTTATTTTCGTGCTCTTTTGGAAGGAATTTCAGAAATTCCGGATATTCCAGATGTCTGTCAACAAAAGTGGCGTCGTCGACTTCAAGAAGAGGGGGTTGAGAATCTATATCGTCAGTTATTACAAGTTGATGCTGAGCTCTCTAAGCGTATTTGTGCGCAAGATGGTCAACGCATTATACGCGCTTTGGAAGTTTATGATGTGACAGGTAAAGCACTTAGTTGGTGGCAAAAACAAGAAACAACATCTTTGATTGCAAAGGATTGTTCAGAAAAGATTCTTCTTATTCCACCGCGTCAACAGCTCTATGAAAACATCAATAAGAGATTGGATCGTATGGTTGAACAAGGAGTTTTAGAAGAGGTTCTTATTATAAAGCAACTTATGCTTTCTCCTTTATTACCAGCGATGAAAGCGATTGGTTTACCTGAATTTATAGCTTATTTAGATGGACATTTAAGTTTTGAGAATGCTATTGAGACAGCAAAGACAAAAACTAGGAGATATGCAAAAAGGCAAATGACTTGGTTTCGTAACCAATTAAATGAAGAATGGAAAATTATCGCTGCATAAAAATATTAAAAGTTTGAAGATAGCTTAAAGAGAAGAGGGTATTTTAGATGAAATTTCTTTTGAAGATAATCATATGAAGAAAGAAAATCGTGACAATTAAGATTTAAAATATTTTATTTTAGTTGCTTTATTTAGAAATGATTTCAATATGCATACAGGTGTAACAATAATAGATTTTAGCTTAGCAAATATTATACGTATAAAATTTTTTTACTTACAGTAATGTCAATTTTTAGAGTGCTTGCACTTTTTGTACGAATCTCATTTTATAGGTTATGCAGTTTTCATCAGAACAGGATAATGCATTAAAGGCTGTAGCCGCGTGGTTGAAAAATGGGAAATCACCTATTTTTCGGCTTTTTGGTTATGCAGGAACTGGAAAAACAACACTTGCTCGTTATTTTGCTGAAACAGTTGACGGTCCTGTTCAATTTACTGCCTTTACAGGTAAGGCAGCCGAAGTTTTACGTTCTAAGGGGGCTAGTAATGCTCGCACTATTCATTCATTAATTTATTGCCCTCGCGGTGAAGAAGAAGTGTCTGATGAAGTAACAGGTAAAACATCCCTTACACCAACATTCGCATTGAATCGACAAAGTCCAGTTGCACAAGCTAAACTTGTTATTGTTGATGAATGCTCAATGGTTGATGAGCAATTAGCGCGTGATTTAATGAGTTTTCGAACACCAATTCTGGTTCTTGGTGATCCTGGTCAGTTACCTCCCATATCGGGAGGAGGTTTTTTTTCTGAAAGCACGCCAGATTTTCTGTTATCAGAAATTCATAGACAAGCACGTGATAATCCGATTATTCGTTTAGCTATGGATGTGCGTGAGGGACGTGATATTTCTTATGGAGATTATGGTTTAGCACGTGTTGTTACTCGTAAAGAGGTTAACCAACAATTAGTACTGGAAGCTGATCAACTTTTAGTAGGTATTAATCGAACGCGTTATCTTTATAATAAACGTTTACGTGAATTAAAGGGATTTACAACGGATTATCCACAGGCTGGAGATAAACTTGTATGCTTACGAAATGATCCTACTAAAGGTTTATTGAATGGTTCTTTATGGAAAGTTATGACTTCACAGAAAGAAACTGTTAAACCAGGTATAAATCTTATTATTAAGCCGGAAGATAGTGAACGTGGGGTAGCAAAAGTTAAGCTTTTAAAAGCAATCTTTGAGAATCCTGATAATCAGATTTCATGGCAATTAAAAAAACGATATGATGATTTTGATTATGGATATGCTTTGACAGTCCATAAAGCTCAGGGATCTCAATGGGATAATGTGGTTTTGTTTGATGAAAGTTTTGCATTTCGTGATATGTACGCACGATGGCTTTATACAGGAATTACACGGGCAGCAGAGCGCTTAACAATTGTTCGATAGCACAAGATATTTTATTGTTTGATATTATGTTTAGATATGTTTCTTCTTAACATCAGAGTATTATAGAAGTGGGATAGTGTGTGGTAATAAAACTTTCAGTTAATCTTAATGCTGTTGCTGTTTTGCGTAATAGGCGTAATCTTCCATGGCCAAGCATTGAAAACATTGGATATATAGCGCTTTCTGCTGGCGCAGCAGGCTTGACGGTCCATCCACGTCCGGATGAAAGACATATCCGTTTTGTTGATTTACCAAAAATACGTTTTTTAATGAATAATGCTTTTCCTAATGCTGAATTTAATATTGAAGGTTATCCAAGTGATACATTTTTAGATTTAGCAGAAAAATATGCTGATCAAATTACTCTTGTTCCTGACACTCCAGATCAGTCCACTTCCGATCACGGTTGGGATTTTGCTAGCAGTGCAGAATTTTTAGCGCCTGTTATTCAACGCTTAAAAGCAAAAAATATTCGTGTGTCATTATTTGCTAATACAATTTTAGACGATCTCGATATTGCTAAAGCTATTGGCGCTGATTATGTAGAATTTTATACTGGACCTTATGGTGGTGCGTTTGATGATGAAGAAAAACAAACACAGGAGTTAGATAAATTAGCTTTGGCAGCACAAAAAGCAAGAGAATTACAATTACATATTAATGCAGGCCATGATCTAACAATTGCTAATCTTCCTGCCCTTGTTAATCGGATTCCTTGGATTAATGAAGTTTCTATTGGACACGGACTTATTGCTGATGCATTAGAATATGGAATGCATGAAACTGTTCAGCGTTTCATTCGGTTATTGGCATAAGTTATCTATTCAAGGCAATGTAACGATCGATTGTATTTAGTATCTAAATACTCTTATGTCATTATTGAAAAGTATTATTTATTGTGTAACAATTTGAATTCTTACTTAGTTATAAAATTACTGCTTGCTGCTTTAATTAAGATCTGACAGATAACGCTTTTTCTAAAAGTAGGTTAGTTGCAGTTCGAATATATCTATTTTGAATTAAAAACCTCCTAATTTCTAATAATTAAAAGCATAGGTAATGCTTTGTTTAATTATCTCAAGCATTTAAAAACATTTTGTAGTTATATTATATTTTTAGAAATCAATATGTTATTAATAAATAATATTGATTAATGCCTGATGGCTTTATTATAGAACTATAGAAAGCTATAAATTCAGCAATATTTTAATTATTTTTTATAATTGTGTTATTTGTGCTGCAGATCTGTTGAAAGAAAAATGTAACATTATATGTCTATAGTTTTATTTTCGGAGTTTTGTATGAAATATTTAACAGCGTCTGTTTTTACATTGTTCTCAATTTCTATAGTTCAGGCAACAGACTTTGTGATTCCTTATCAATCATATACTGCTTCACCTGTTGTTTTGTCGTCTACTTTTTCGTGGACAGGTTTTTATTTTGGTGGGAAAATTGGTGTTTTTTCAGGTCAGAGTACGTCGAGTTTTATAGACTCAAATAATGTAAAGCATAACATTATATTTCAAAATCAATCATCACCTAAGCTCTCAGGTGTTGTAGGTGGTCTTTATACAGGTTTAAATATTAATATTAACAATGGTTTTGTTTTGGGCTTTGATACCGATATAAATTGGTCTGGCGCAAAGGATACAAAAGTTATTGATATTATTGCTTCTTTAAAAGCTGATAATAATAAGAAGAGTCAGATAGATTTTGATATAAAACAAAGCTTACAACAAAAATGGCTTAGTGCTATACGCGGGCGTATTGGGTTTAGTTTTGATCGTGTTATGCCTTATATTGCTGGTGGTATTTCTGTGACAAAGCTTCAGAGTACTTATTTAAAGTTTTTTGTGCCATCGAAAAATAATTCATTGACAAGAAGTTCATTAGAAAAGACGCCCCCTGTATTATCAACTTCCAATTCAAAGATAATGAATGGTTATACCATTGGTGGTGGTTTAGATTTTGCAATAACTGATAATTTTATTTTACGTGCAGAATACAATTATTCAGATTTCGGTAAAAAGGAATTTGTAAATAATAATATGAACGTTAGCTATAAAAGCAATGCCTTTTATTTTGGTGTAGCTTGTAAATTTTGAATTTTAGATTAGCTCATTGAACAGTTCTATCAACGATGACGTTTTTGTTTCTGTACATTTTGTCGTTGTTACTTTTCAGCATATGAGGCTTTAATACGAAATGTCTTTAGTTTGAGTGCAAAACTCAATTATTTGATATGGAGGTTTGTGTTATGTTGCAGTCATCAAGTCCAATTACTCAGGCTAATGACTCCTTAATCTCTGAAGGAAATGAGACATTAGAAGATCTTATTATTCGTTTGGAGAATGATATCTTTAATGGAAAGTGGATAGAAGAAATTTATTCAGATATCGATTTTAAAATGATGCCTGCTTTAATAAAGCAGGCAAACAATAAATACCCAAAGATGAATCTTAGGCTTGTTACGACATTTAAAGATTTGGCGGCATCTGTGCAAAAAACAATCGGTGATAGGATTCAATCTTCGAGGTTTATAGTGAATGTACTGACTGATGTTATGCCCCATTTTGTAGTAATTGATCATAAAACTATCAACAATAAACTTTCCTTTATATTATTTGAGTGCACAAGATGTAATAATGAGGTTTCTTTGATACTAATATCAAATGTAAAAAAAGCCATTGAAGGTCTCCAATTGCCTGATTTTTATTGTTCTATTGTAGAAATGGACATTCAGCGAAGTATGTCTGAATGTGGAATTTTTAGTTTAGCTCTCGCTAAAAAACTTTATCTTCGATCTGATAAATTAGAAAAACTGCATAGAGATAATATTAAAGGTGATCGGTGGGATAGAGATGTTTATTTGTCTCATGATTTATTAGATACATATCTTCCAATCGACTTTTATAAACACGTACAAGGTTTGAAGCGTCTTGAGGAATATGTGAAAAAAAATCCAGGATCTGAAAAAGAAATCGTTAACAAAAAAAATGAAACCATTTTTGAGAGATTTGAAAGACATACAATGGTAAAAAGGGGTAAAAATATGTCTGCATCAGCACACAAAAAAAGGATTACTGAATATAAATCATTAATGAGATGATAAAATTTCTTAGATATTATTAGCTAATATGAATGAAGGAAAAGTTATGGATTAAGACCTATTAATTTTGGAAAATTCACTTAGTTTTATACGTTTTGTTTGTAAATTAGGAAAATATTTAATACAATCAAGTGTTTAGTATTAGTACAGTATAGAGTGCAAAGTATAAAGATATATCTTTTTATACAAGCGAATTAAAAAGCAAATCAGAGTGTATGAAAATATTAACTGATGATTTTATAATTCTTAACACTTCAATATAAAAAATTACAATTGTGTTACGAATTAGTGAATATAGATCATGAGCTTTTATTGTAAATGGACAAGGTGTATTTTCTTATCTTAAAAGATTTAAAATTTGATGAAGATATATGAGGGGGTATTGTATAGATCTAAATTATCAGGGTGTTGTTATGAAGAAAAGTGAAATGATGATAAAGTTGGAGGATATTAACATCCCTTCTCCTAAAAATTATGTCTATCCTGACAGTAGAGTGTTGAAGAATAAATATGGAATCATGGAGTGTCAAAAGTTCGAGGAGAGAATGACGCATGATGCATTAAAAGAAACTGTTAAGGTGCTAGAAGAACCTGCTCCAGAGCGGTTTGATTCTTCTTATCTAAAGTATTTGCATAAACGTTTATTTCAGCATGCATTGGAATGGGCTGGGTGCACCCGTGATGTTCCATTTACATTTTCAGATGGTACAAGGGCTGTGATGCCCTCCATGGCAAAGTGTGATTCCGATTTTGGTTTTGCATTTGGTTCAAAGATTAAGGAAGGTTTAGATTTCATCGATCAAAAACTCGCTGAGAAGAATTATTTGAGAGGCTTATCGCGTGAAGAATTTGTTCATAATGCAGCAAAAATATTTGGCTCTATCAATTATATTCATCCTTTTAGGGAAGGTAATGGACGCGTACAAAGATTGTTTTTTGTAAAGCTAGCCAGATCTGTAGGCTATAAACTTGACTTTTCCGCTACAACAACAAAGCGCATGACATATGTGAGTGTTGAGGCTACAAAAAACGCATATATGGAGCCTTTGCGACATTTGTTTGAAGATATTTCCAATCCAGAAAAGGTCGGTATTTTAAAGCAATTCATAAGCAATGCCAAAGAATATAATATCTTTGATTCGAATGAAAAGTTGATTACAGTAGCGAGAGAAGGTGAAACCTATAAGGGGATTGGTAAATTCCTTGCTTCAGATTTTATTGTAATAGAAGCGGGAGATACTTGTATCCTCTCCAATAAAGATTCCCTTACACCAGAACAATTAAGGACATTCAAACTTGGTAGTGATTTCATTTTTACAGCTTTAGATACTAAAGATCTTAAAGAAATTTTTATCCCAGAAGAAAAATTAGCTGCTTTGAGCGAAGATGAAATGATTGAAAAAATTTTAGAATATAGTTCTGTTCGAGAGCAACGAGATAAAATCCAGCATTGTGCAAGATTTATTTATGGACGTTCGGATCAATTGAACGAGATAATAAACATGATTGATATGGATCCGAATTTAGGGGAGGTGTTTTCTGAACAAATTATGGCATGTTGTGATAACAAAAAGTATTTCATAAGTAAAAAAACTAAAGCTACTAATCAAAGTTTTTGTAAACTGAGTAATGAAATTAAAAATTATGCAAATATTGTAGAAGATTCTAGAAATCAAATCTTAAAGGAGTATAAAGAAAGACAAAAACGTTGTGGACAGGTAGTAAAAATGCCCAGCAAGGAAGTGCAATGCATTCTTGATATGCCAGAAGATATGCGGGAAGAAGTTCTGAAATCATGGAATCTTTCATTTCTTAATAAAAGTATCTCTGATTTTATCATTAAAGTTAATCACCGTCTTTCACCATGTGAATGTAAGGCAATCAATGATAAGAACTATGAAGAACTTGCTAAAAGTATTAGCATATCAGAAAGTAAAGCAAAGGCAATTATAAAAACTATTGGGGAAGTCAAAGAAATACAAAAGAAAATACAAGTACTTAGAGCGAATGCTTTAAAGGCGACAGCTATGGCTTGTTAAAATGTGTTTTTCCATTTCATTTATAGGAGTTTTTTTAAGACCTTTCAAGTTGGGGGGGGCTAAGCGTTAGGTGTTATCTCATTCAGATGTGAAGAGAAGTGCTATGATTAGTCTTTTATTGTTGAATTCAAAGAAAGAGTGTTGGACAGCTTGAAAGATTCAGATAGCGCTCTTGATTTTATTTAAACAGAAAAATTTAGAAGTGTGGAGGGGAATGTTAATCTGCAATTTTACATGATTAGAATCCATTTAATGATGTTATGGTGGCATTAAAAGATAGTTTGAAAGTAGTCTTTAAATTATGTTAAGGGAAAATTTATACAAAATGGCACTGATGACGAGAAAACTACTTAAACTAGTTTAGGAAGATCTTTCTTTAACATACATTGTTGATTATTCTATAAAGCTTTTTAAAAGCTCATTTGAACAAATTAATTATTAGCTTGGAAAATAGAACTTTATCAGTACACGAGCTGAAGAAGAATTTAAAAATTACAATGAGATTAGGATAGACTCTATAATCTAAAGTTTTTGAAGTATTATATAATTTTTTTACAACAGTAAGTTGTTTTAATATTCCTGATCAAGATTTTTGTAAAAATGAGATGTAGCGATTCCTAATTTTTTAGGAATTGATTTCTTAAACCGTGCAGTAATGATATCTTTAGCTGTATCAATACTAATAATTCTTTAAGATTTTTAGATGAAATGAAGAGGGTGAGCTAGTTTATTTATTTTGAGAAATTATACTATTGCCTTTCTCTTCAGATCAGTTCCAAGATAACTAACTAAAATAAATTAATAATAATTTGATTTTATATAATCTTTATTTATTCATTGATGAGTGGTTTGTATTTAAGTTTATTTATAAGCGTTTGCTTCTTCATAAATCTACATTTATTTATATAGCTATACCTGGTATTATAATCTAAAACCTTATAAATATTATGATGTTGATAGTTTTTAAGCTCTCTCTTGTGCCGTCTTTATGTTCCTAAAATTTATAAAACGCTTATCTATTTCCAATACTTTACAACAAATGTTTCATGTTATTTCTATGGAATTTTTGCATTGTATTTTGTTTTCTAAGAGTTAACTGTACAATGCATTTTTCTTTTCTTACTTGTATTAAGAAACTATGAAATCGCTTTTCATAATTTAAATATGATTAGCATTTTTGAGTAAGATTTTGAAAATTATTCTTTTATTAGTATGGTAACGCTCTGCCAGATTTCTAAAAACATTGATTTTTGAATAAGGATCAGCATTTGAAATGCTAGCAACAAACACACAAGGCTTTCTTGGTAAGACATCAGTATGAAGAGTTTGAAGATAGGCTTTATTTACGAACACAATCTGTTTATTATAGTGATAAACAAGTTAATAATTGTTCTGTTGAAGATATCAAAGGCCTATTGAGATATTGAATAAGCAAATAAAATCTGTTTAAGAGTACAGGTATTCTCATATTTTCTATTTTATATGTCACGATATTATGAATGGCTGGTTTTATGAATAAAATTACGGACTTTTTAAAAACCTTAGTGGTTATAGCTCGTATGAGGGATTTTATGCGTTCTTGTTTTTCAAACAGTATAGGATAATAATTGTTTGTTTTGTTTGCAATATAAAAGCTTTGCGCTGCTGCTTGAAATAGCTGACGCAAGAAAAATCTTTTAGCTGAAAAGAAGAAATTCATACAGGCTTGAAAACACGATATATGGCCTGGCTGAATGTGATTTTAATTTTGGTAGGTGAGCCTGAAGGAGAGTACAAAGACGCTCTAGCATGTGGCTTAATTTTCAATACAGATATAATGGTAGGACTTTCTTTAGTAAAAGCTAAGCGATTGTTCTGAAAATTCAGATTTTCCTTTAGAAAGCAGCTTAGTTTTTACAAAACAATTTCATTGCCTCATTTTTTAGAATGAAAAAGAGATTAAAGCATAACATTGTAAAGTCATAAATGAGGTTCATTATCTAGTGATAATTCTCAATATGGAAATTAATATATGCCCAAACTAAAAGATTTACTAAACATAATTTGTTGTTCAAAAAAAAATAAAAGCGATGTTGTGTGTCAGAAAAAAGAAAATACTAGATTTAGAAAAAAGTATAATTTTATATTTTGGAATGCTGAACCATTAAAAAGTACTATTATGCGTCTAGAAAACGACATGATGCATGGTAGTTGGTATGACATGCTTTATGGAGAGCTTGATTTAGCAATGATGCCCTCTCTGATAAAGAAAGCAAATGAAAAATATCTACTAATGAACCTTAAATTCTCTGCAACACCTGAGGATGTTCCTATATTAATAAAAAACACAATAGATAATAAGATTCAACTTTCTAGATTGATAGTTAGCTTAGGAGATAACGAAATCCATTTTGCAGTTCTCGATCATCGAATGATCAATGAGAGGATGTCTTTGATATTATTTGAGCCTGTATCATTCAAGCATATGAAGCCGGCGGTACTAGCAATGAGAGTAAAAATGGCCATTGAAGAAAGTCAATTACCTAATTGTCATTTTTCTATAGTAGAAATGGATATTCAACGGAGTGCTTCTGAATGTGGGATTTTTAGTTTGGCTCTAGCTAAAAAGCTTTATTGTGAAATGGATAAATTAGAAAAACTACACAAAGATAATATTAACAATGTCTTGTGTAAATCAGATTTTTTTGTATCTTATGATGAGCTAGACAAGTATCTTCCAGCCACTTTTTACAAACATACGCAGAGCGTAAACCGCCTTAATGAATATATAGAATCAAATCCGAAAGCTAAACGGACAATTATTAACAAGAAGGGCGAAGTTATTTTGGAGAGGTTTGATAAGAATTCAGTCGTGGTAGATAATAAACGGGTATCTTGTTCGCTACATAAAAAAAGAGTTTATGAATATAAATCTTTGATAAGGTAAATATAAATCTTGGATCAAATTGTCAATCTCAAAAAATATATAAATTCAGGATTAGGCTTTTGTGGGGTGTTTATATCTGCCGTGTTAAAGAGTAGTTTTTATTACTTAATAAAGTATACACAATGTATATAGGTGCTAAGAAGCAAGCGTTTAAGGAACGCTGAATTATTAGCATGGGTTGTGGAAACTATTTCTTTTCTGCAAAAAATTAAAGAGTTTAGCCGTTGCATGCTTGAGTATATAATGATGTTATAAAATTTACATTAATGATGTTAATCGGTTTTTTGGGAGCTTTTAGTATTGCGTTCTGCATAAAACAGAGGAGTTAATAGAAAAGATCGAGTCAATTTCCATTAACTTAAAGGAATGTTAGGAACAAAAGAATCTTTTGAAAATAACTATTTATTGTTCGTAGAATTTATGGCACTTTTAAATTACAACAATAAATCTAGAAGCATTAAAAATGCTCGTTCATTTGAAAGAAAAGATTATTGAATGTATTTGTGATATAAGTATATGAAATTCATTTAATAAAGTTAAATACAAGGAAGTTTTTATTAAATTGTGAAAAAATAAAAATACTTCTCATATAGATTCTCTATATTTAAAAAAGTGAGAAGATTGTAACACATTGTATTATCAATTTAAGGACAAACGAAATTTAAAAGATATCATCTTTCAATACACAAAAGTATTTTGTGTGATTACTTATGACAATATCACTAAAATTAGATTTTGTATAATCAATATACTAAAGTAGGATTTGATTAAAATATTCTTTGCAATAAAAAGATCACCGTATAAAGCTAGTGATGTTATCCTCGAAACCAATAGGACCTCATTTTTAGAAATGAATACTATTGTTCAAAGCTATTTCTGATATAAAAGATGTTCTACAGTACGTGATAAATATAAACTGAATCACTATACTTGAATTGATTTACAACTTTGCAGAATTATAATTCTGTTTAATAGTGTTATGACAGCTTCACAAAGGGAGCTCTGTTGTTTAATCAATTTATTGAAAAATGGTGCAGACAGCGTGCACCATTTTTGCACTAATTTTTTCTTCCCTTAGAACTCTCTACAATATCACCTGATAGCGCGGTTTATCTTTTTTTCTATTTAATAACTATTTGTTTTTATTTAATTTTATTTATTAAATTGCCTTTTGTATATAATCTTGGTACCAGATGAAAGTGCTCCAAGCGCAATTCAAAAGATGGTTCAAAAGGTGGTTCGGAGAATAAGAACGCGTGATAGATTATCTGTCTTATCTGTAAAAAATCTATCTAAAGGCAAATATGCTGACGGAGCTGGTTTATGGCTTATCAAAACTGAACCAGATCAAGGACGATGGGTTTTTAGGTTTGATCTCAATAAAAGACGACAAAAGACGACGAGAAATGGGATTAGGTTCCTGTCGCAATGTATCTTTAAAAGAGGCACGGCTCAAGGCTTCAGCTTGTCGTGATCTTTTAAATCAAGGAATTGACCCAATTCGCCAAAAACAAAAAGAATATTTGCGTCGGGCAGGGGGTGGTATTTCTTTACGAGAAATTGCCTCTAGCGCTTTTGAAGCGAAAAAAAAACGAATTGAAAAATGAAGGAAAAGTAGCAAGGTGGTTAACACCTCTTGAGTTACATATTTTTCCTAAACTTGGTGATATGCCAATTACTGAATTGACGCAAGTTGATATAAAAGGATGCATTTCTCCCATTTGGAAGACAAAAAACGAAACAGCAAATAAGCTCTATCCCGCTTGAATATAGCTATAAAACATGCGGCGGCACTTGGTATAGATGTGGATATGCAATTGATACCAAAAGCAAAAGCTTTGTTAGGAAAGTTTATTCAAAATACCCAAAATATTCCAGCAATGCCGTGGAAAGAAGTGCCTAAATTTTTTCAATCTTTAAATGATGAGATTGTATCAAATCTAGCTTTAAAACTTCTTATTTTGACGGGTGTTCGTTCTATGCCAATTAGGCATATTCGGTCAGAAGAGATTTATGGATCAATATGGATTATCCCAAAAAAAAATATGAAGGGGATTGTTGGAAAGGTTTCTGATTTTCGTGTGCCGCTTACAGCTGAAGCGCTTGCTGTTATTGAAAAAGCAAAAAAAATAGAAAAAAATGGTTTTTTATTTGCTGGGAGTTCTGGAAAGCCTATATCTGATGTAACACTTTCTAAATTCATGAAAGACAAAGGTTTTGAGCTTCGCCAATGTCAGAAATATAACAGACCTTTCTCTTCAAGAAGGACAGACTGTTTTACATCTCCTACAGAAAAAAAGAGAACAACAATCCCCTCAAGAACAACAGCCTGCTGAATTCGTCTATGACTATGATGAAACTTATAGTCAAGACAGTGTTCATCACCAAGAACAAAGAGCGGTGTGAGATGGAACAAAGAACTGCAGAATGGTTTCAGGCACGTTTAGGAAAAGTCACCGCCTCAAATGTTTACAACATTCTTAGTCGAACCGCTAGAAATTTGCCCACAAGCAAATATGAGGAATACAAAATCAAACTCATGACAGAATGCTTAGTCGGTGAAATCAGCCATTCTTATACAACATCTGCTATGCAACGGGGCATTGAACATGAAGGGGATGCCCTCAAAGAATATAGCTTTGTTTATGATAGAGAGGTTACTCCATGTGGTTTCATCCCACATCCTACAATCGAAATGGCTGGTGCAAGCCCTGATGGTCTCATTGGTGAGAATGGGCTCATAGAGATTAAATGTCCCCAGTCTGTAAACCACCTTCGTTTCTGGATGACAGAAAAAATCAAACCAGAATATTTAGCACAAATGCAATTTCAAATGGCTTGTACAGGACGTCAGTGGTGTGACTTTGTGAGCTATGATCCCGGGTTTTCAGGACAATCTGCTCACTTACGTCTCAAGGTTCAGCGGATCCATCGGAATGATGAACAGATAGAATCCATCAATCAAGCAGTGGAAACATTTTTAGAAGAAATCGAACAAGACATCAAAAAGATTACAGCTCAAGCGGCTTAAAGTTATGGGGACGCTCCAGCCATCCCCCTCCAGCGTCCCCGCCCATTTAATTATTCTCAACACTTAGATAATAAGGAAAATTTTAAATGAATGAAGAAAAATTAACTGCCTCAATAGAAAAAGTAAGCTTATTCGAACAAGCTTTACTGTTGATGCGTTTGCAACGGCTTGTCAATATACAAGATCTCTCAATTTATCTTGGAATGTCAATGACATACATTAGAGAGTTTGTAAAAATTGGAGCTTTTCCTAAGCCTATACAAGAAGGACGATATTTAAAATGGAATCTTGTTGAAATTGATCGTTATATTGAAGCAAAAAAAACGGAGAGAGATTCAGTAGAATTATGAAGAGGTTCCAAATTACAAACCGCGTTAATCAGTATGCATTTGAAGAAGGAAAAGACTACATTTTGATTTAACAAGATCTGCTATGAAAGCGGCTTAGTTTAGAAAGTTGATTCTATCTCCTAATTTTTTATGACGGGGAGGGGGAAAGTGCTAAAAAGATGCTTCAAAAAAAGCAGCAATGATTCGTATTTAGTATTATCTCAGTACCATCTGAGAGTGTTATTATAGCGTTTTAAAAGGTGGTTTAATTTTTTCTGATTTCTAATAAACTACTGAAAAATAAGTGAAAATTCACATGTCGTGGTGCGGACGGCGGGACTTGAACCCGCAAGGCCTTAGGCCGGCAGATTTTAAGTCTGCTATGTTTACCGATTTCATCACGTCCGCGGACAATTTCTCATAAGCTATATCTTCTATTGAATCAAGGATTAATAATAAAAGCTGAGATATTCGACTTTTAATAGAATTCTTGACAGAAAACTTATAACTTTTATGACAGAAAATCTGTAGGATGTTCGTGATAAAAGAGAACAATTTGTGCTATGAGTGAACTTGTTTATAATATAACTAAAGCTATGATATTTTACATAATTTTTTGAAAATGTTGTTTCAGTAAAATGATTTTTTTAGTCAAGAATATGATGCAGATGTTTATTGAAAATATAAAGATTTAATAATTAAACTCCGGTCATATAAAATTGTGGTACTTTTTGATTTTGATAATTCTTGATAGATCGCAAACGATAGTTTGATGCTAAGCTGGTTTATAATAAAACTCTAATGAGAAAAACAAACTAGATTTGATGATTTTATCTGTATGAAAAAGTGGTCTGATTAGTGATGTAAATAATTTATTTTTTAATATGGCTGGTAAGCAGAGTTTCTTTTTATTAGATTATGGAAGTTGATTTCTTTATTTAAGTAGTGAAAAGCATATAAAATTAGAAAATATAATATATTTGTAGATGAGACTATTATAGCTGAAACGAGCATAATTAGATTGTGGGATATTAGAACGGTTTTTACGTATTCTCTTATTATAACTCCTAAAAATCGAATTTTTTTGACGATGATTGAAATGTTGAATTTTGAAGGTATTGTTTTTGAAATAGTTGTTGTTGATTGATGCTCTCAAAAGTCTTTTTTTATAAAGAGAAAAAAAATTTTTAATTGTTTCTAATGGTAATGATTTTAAATATTTTCTAGGTATTAAAGAACGATTTCACATTTTCAGGGGTAGAGCAATATTTTATTTTAGTTTTTGGTGACCTTTTATAAAGGACATAGTTTTGGGCTCGAATTGTTATTTTGATGATGAGACTATACATTTTTGGTATCTCAGAAATGAGTTATAAATTTTTATATTATTTTTATTTTAAAACAAATTAGTTTCAGTGACTTATAAAGATAAATTAAAGAATTTTATTAGAAATGTTCCGATATTGCAGACGGTTATAGAGTTGCTTGGTTTTGTCATTTGAAGTTTTTTTAAACGAAGGAATATAGAAAATGAAGTCCATTTTTTGTTTTATGCTGAGTGTATCTTTATTATTGGCTATTGGGACATATAATGTAGCGGCTGAGCTAACAATAGTGCAAAAAAATGCGCTTTCAAATTTAGTTGTTGATATTAATAAAGCCATGAAAAATAAAAATTTTTCTATTGTTGCTGCTCATATGTCTGATAGGCTTTATAGAGAAATAGCACGCCGGCTAAATGCAACAGAGGATAGTTTACGTAATAATTTTCTTGAGCAACTTCATATGCAGTTCGCAAATTTGTCTACTGATGCTTATCATTTAGATGAAAAAGAAATAGACTATCAGCAAATTAATAATGATATTTTTTATGCTTTGATTCCAACTGTTATTGAGACAAAGGATCGTATCATAAAATATAAAACCTTAGCGATTTTTGATAATGGTAAATGGTTTTTAGTTTATGGGGGACAGAAGACTATACAAAATACAGTTTTTTTGGAGATTTATCCTGATTTTAAGGGAATAAATATGCCAAAGGAAACAGTAATAGAAAAATAAATAATTTTGCAAGGTAATTGCTTTTTATGTTAATTCAGTAATATTGCCTATTAAGGTGTTTGCGCTGATGAATTAGGTTTTTACACAAAAAGGTTTTATACATCTTATTTTGGGTTAATATGCCCATGTATGGTGTTTGATGGCTTATTTTTATTTCAAGCATTAGTCCACAAAATTAAAATTATGACTCTATTGTATGGTTTCAGAAATACTACAATTTAGCTTGTAATTTATTGATAATTATAGAGTTAGGGAAAATTTTATTTTGAGTGTAAGTGAAGAAAATGTTTTTACAGAACTAGGTTTGTCCTCTATTTTAGTTAAAAACCTATTTAGTGCTGGTATGAATAAACCTAAGTTTATTCAAGAGAAAGCTATCCCAGTAATGTTAAAAGGGCATGATATTTTAGGGATTGCACAAACTGGTTCTGGAAAAACATTGGCATTCAGTTTACCTATTTTGAACCGGATTTTAACTTTAGGTGATAAGCGTTATCCTAAAACTGCGCGAGCCTTAATTTTGGTTCCTACGCGTGAGCTTGCTATTCAGATTGAGGAAGCAATTAGTGCTGTTGCAAAAGGAACTCATCTTTCAACATGTTTGATTGTAGGGGGAATGTCACGCTTGATACAAATTAGACGGATGGCAAAGGGTGTTGATATTTTGATCGCAACACCTGGACGTTTAATGGATCTTATCCGTAGTAAATATGTTGATCTTTCTCAGTCTCGTTTTTTTATTCTAGATGAGGCTGATCGTATGTTAGATATGGGTTTCATTAGTGATGTGCGACAAATTGCAAACTTTTTGCATGAGAAATGTCAAACGGCACTTTTTTCTGCGACAATGTCAAAAGAAGTTAATGTGCTTGCAGATAATTTACTTAGGAAACCAGTAAAAATAGAAGTTGTTTCTCAAGGAACCACTGCTGCGGAGATTACTCAAGTACTGTATTGTGTTTCTACAAGTGAAAAAAAGAGTATTTTGAGTAAACTTTTGACAAATCCTGCTTTGACTTCAGTTATTGTATTTATACGTACTAAGCATGGAGCTGATTCTGTTGCGCGTAGTTTAGCAAAAACAGGATATTCTGTTGCTACAATTCATGGAAATAAATCACAAAATGCTCGGCAGTGTGCGTTAAAAAATTTTCGTGAAGGACTGGTAAGAGTTCTGGTTGCGACTGATATTGCTGCACGTGGTATTGATATACCTGGAATCAGCCATGTTATTAATTATGATTTGCCAGATAACGCTGAAAGCTATGTGCATCGCGTTGGTCGTACGGGACGTAATGGTGCATCTGGTGATGCTATTACACTTTTTGATGAGAAAATAGAACAGGTACGTTTGTGTGCTATAGAGCGTCTGATTCGTATGAAATTAAAACGAAAAGAGATTCCTCTGCAGTTCGCGCCATTGCCTGAAAAACTATCTGAACCGAAAATTTACAAGCGAGAAGGTAGTAAAAAACATCGCTTAAAAGGATTTAAAGGTCGGAAAAAATCTTGAATGGAATCGATAAAATTGCACAATCAAAAAGTAAAAAATCTGATTAAAATAAAAAAACACAAAATATATGGAATTATTGCGTTTTCAAAGTTAGATAAATAGTAGAACTTTACAAAGAATTACTAAAATTTATTTTTATACATTGTTGGATATAAAACTATTATTATTTAGATGTAGTAAGCAAGATGAATACGTTACTATAGGTATATTAATGTGAATCAGCTTATTTTATAATGTTGTAGGGATATTTAAGCTTTATTTGTGCTTATTGTTAATGATGACAGCCTTCGTTACTTTTTTATGATTTTAGTAAGAACTTTTTATCTTTAAGAAGAAAGTTAAATAAAGAAATCTATTAAAAAGAGCTGTAAAACGATTGAAAATAAAAAATAAAACTAACAAGAAAAATGATTTCTATGCGTATACTGATTCTGTTTAATGGCTGTAGGATATCATGAATATGATTTTTGCATAAGATAGTTTTTCATTTACCTAGAGCAAAGAAACATTGTTATCATCAGCTCAAATTTAGTAAGATAAATCTTCAAGTATAACAAACAGAATAGTCGGCGCAGTTGGCAATATATATGAAAGGCTAAATTACGCAGATTATAGAAGCTATAAAACAATTCAGAAAGAAGCACTGATTCGCAATAGATTTTGGAAGAAAACGTGAAATCCTATTCCCTCACCTTAAAAAAAGATATATAAAAACAATAAGTTATATGAAGTATAAAATAAAATGGCTCCCCGGGCCGGATTCGAACCAGCGACCAACCGGTTAACAGCCGGTTGCTCTACCACTGAGCTACCGAGGAACAGTATATAACCATCTAATTTACAAAGCCTATAGCAAAGCAATATTGATTTGCAAAGAGAAAAATTATTTTAATTTTTTAAATATTCGAATTAGAATTATAATGTAATAAATAAAAAGATTAGAAAAAGTTTCTTTGCCTTGACGGATGCTTTGCCTTCCCTTATTGACAGTCTTTACATTTTAATGGGGCTTCGTGGCGGAATGGTTACGCAGAGGACTGCAAATCCTTGTATCCCGGTTCGATTCCGGGCGAGGCCTCCAGCTAATTTGATTGATAATTCTCAAAATCTTAAATGAGTTGCTTGCGTATTTAGTAGAATACCGTGTACATTAAATTGGCGCAATTAGGATCTTACTTTTTTGTCGCACCAGTAAGTAGTAGAAGATGTTCATATCTTAAACTGTTTCTGCTTTGTTAGAGCTTTTATTGCGTATGGGAGAGAAGATTAGTGATGATTATAGATTTTGTAGAACTTCGCCATAAAATGGTTGATAATCAAATTCGTACAGTAGATGTAACAGATTTGTTAGTTCTCAAAGCATTTTTAACAGTGCCACGTGAAGATTTCGTTCCAGAAAATATTAGAAATTTAAGTTATTGTGATGCTGATATTGTTGTATTTCCAGCGCAGAGTAATTTATCTGTACGTCATTTAATGAGACCTGCATCTTTAGCGAAGTTATTACAATTGGCAGCTATAAAATCATCCGATGTTGTTTTGGATATTGGTGCAAATAGTGGTTATTGTTCTGCATTGCTTTCAAAACTTGCGAAATCCGTTATTGCCTTAGAAAGCAATAAGATCCTTGCAGAACAGGCTGCCAAGATTTTAGAGCATAAAGAGCATAATAAGTGTAATAATGTCATGGTTGTTCATGGAGCCTTAGAGAAGGGATATCCTATTAAAGGTCCTTATGATGTAATTTTTATTGAAGGTGCTGTTGATTTCATTCCTGATGGTATTTTTGATCAAATGAGAGAAGGTGGGCGTCTTATTGTGGTTGAAGGACATGGAAATGCTGGTATTGCACGAATCTATGTAAAAAAAGAGAGTACTATTTCGGTCTGTCGTAGTTTTAATCTTTCTGTAAAACCCTTACCTGAATTTTTAAAATTGCCTGATTTTGTATTTTAATGCTGATTTTTTATGAATGAATAGATAAAGAATAGTATAATTAATTTAGGATTTATATTGTGTTTAAAATAAACAAGAAACTTCAAGTATGTTTATTTCTGATTTTTTGCATTTTTGTCTCTGAATTGGCTTGTGCTGATACATTAATGGATGCTTTTGCTAAAGCTTATCTGCATAATGCTAAATTGAATAGTGAGCGTGCGGCTGTGCGCATATCAAATGATGATGTGGTTATTGCAGGGTCAGGCTTTTTTCCACAAATTGAAGGAATTGGGAGCTATAGTCGAAATAAAGCTGTTATAGCTCCTTATAGTACTTCTGGATTTATAGGAATAAGATTAAATCAAAGATTATTTGATGGTTTTATTACGCAAAATACATTTTTTTCAGCTAAATTAAAAATGCAAGCGCAGCATGAATATTTTCGTAATGCTGAGCAGAATATGTTTCTTGAAGTTGTGACAGCATACACTAATGTCTACAAAGCACGTCGTATTGCTGAACTGCGTCGAAAAAATTTGATTGCCCTTGAAGAGCAAGTTCGTTCAGATAAAGCAAAACTTGAGGTAGGGGAAGGAGGGCGTATTGATTTTGCTCAAGCACAAGCAGCTCGTTCTGTTGCTGTTTCTGAGCTTAGTATTGCTCATGCTAATGTAAAATCAGCGGAAGCAATTTATCGGCAAGTAATTGGTGCTGATCCTGAAAAATTAGAACGTCCACCGATGGCAAAAGAGTTACCAGTGAATCTTGATTCCGGTTATGAAATTAGTATCGCTACGCATCCAGCGATTCTTTATGCAAGATATTTAATTGATTCTAGTTCTTACAATGTTAAAGCGAAAGAAGGAGCATTGCTTCCTAAAATTGATTTGTCTGCGACAACATCTTATAATCGGATTTATAGAGGGCCTGGAGAGGATGGAGTTTCTCAATCCGTAGGGCTTTCGCTTAGTTTTCCAATTTTTGAAGGGGGACGTGCATCTGCGCAGATTCGTCAGGCTAAAGAACAATTTAGACAAGCCCATTTTCAGCTTGATTTGGCTCAAAATGAAGTAAAGCAAGCGCTTACTTCTGCTTGGTTTCAGTTAGAAGGAGCACGTGCATCTGTTGCAGCTTATCGTGAGAGTGTTCGTGCTGCTGACATTGCTTTTAAAGGTCGTATTCAAGAAAATCGTGTAGGGCAGGCAACCACATTAGATGTTTTAAACTCTCAGATGCAGTTAATTAATGCTCAAATTGCGCTAATAACAGCAGAATGTAATGTTATTGTTGCGAGTTATAGTGTTCAATATTCTGTTGGTAAATTGACTGCAAATTATTTGGGTTTGAAAACGGTTAAATATATTCGCTGAGAAACGAGGATATAATTAGTAGTTTTCACATATTAAAATAATTTTAGTTTGCATAAAGGGTAGATCATAAATTAATTGTTAATATTGAAAATATGTTTTGCCTAAATAACATTTTATATGACGTTAGAAAAAAGTTGTGTGTAGTATCATATTTAAGACAAAGAGATGTGTTGACTTTGTCGTTCTTTTACTACAGTAAAATGGTAGTTTCATTTGTTTTTGCGTTTCGAGAGGTTTAAAGTATGGTACAGAGTTCAAATGCGTTACATGAGCCAAGTATGGATGAGATTTTAACATCTATCCGTGAAATAATTGAAGAAAATACAGTTCAGTCTGATAATTTCTCAGGTGAATATGGTGAGTCTATTGCAGCAAATGCTTCTGCAAAGAGTTCAGTAAAGCCATCAGAAGGTATTTATGATGCGACTTTATCCGTCGATGATGCGATGAAGGCTTTGGCTGATCGTATTGGTTTTTCTGCTGAAGATGGAATTTCTCCTTTTAAGGATGGTGCAAGATTGGAAGATAAGATAGATATGCAAGGGATGAATATTTCCTCTGAAGAGCAAAATTCTGTTCATAAAGTAAAACAATATGATGAGGCATTTGTATCACAGAAAAGAAATTCATCTTCTGATTGTGTAGAGTTATCTGCGTATGTTGTTTCCTCTGCTGAAAAGGTTGCAAGAGATGTGTTGCGTCCCGCTATAGCGGAATGGTTACAATGTCAATTGCCTATTTTACTTGAAAAAATCCTACGTGAAGAAATTGTCAAAACCGTTAAGAATTTATCTTAAGAGCTTTTAAATTCGTTATATAATCTGCTATTTATTAACTTGGTTATCAGAGTTCTGACGTGGTTTTATAAAGCTATTTAGGTAAATAGTATTTTGATGTGATGTAGCTAGTTTTTGATCATGAATTGTTTTTTCAGCGGTATTGTGAAATTAAGTGGATAAGATGCTAGAAAAAAACTACGATGCTAGCTCTGTAGAGCCGCGAATTGCAAAAGAATGGGAAAAGTGTGGGGCTTTTAAAACAAAGATAGATTTAGAGCTTGATGCAGAATCTTTTTGCGTTATGCTGCCGCCGCCGAATGTCACAGGCTCACTTCATATGGGCCATGCATTAAATACGACAATTCAGGATATTATGGTGCGTTTTCAACGGATGCAAGGCAAAAATGTGCTGTGGCAGCCGGGTATGGATCATGCAGGGATTGCAACGCAAATGGTTGTTGAGCGCCAACTTGCAGAACGTCGAGAGCTAACGCGTCAAGAAATGGGAAGAGAAAAGTTTATTGAATGCGTTTGGAAGTGGCGTCATGAAGCTGGAGGGATTATCACTAATCAACTCAAACGCCTTGGCGTTTCGTGTGATTGGTCACGCGAGCGATTCACAATGGATGAGGGCTTATCTCAGGCTGTCCGTGAAGTCTTTGTTAAGCTTTACAAGCAAGGGTTAATATATAAGGACAAGCGTTTAGTCAATTGGGATCCAAAGTTGTTGACGGCTATTTCGGATCTTGAAGTTGAACCGAAAGAGGTCAAAGGTTATTTGTGGCATTTTAGGTATCCGCTTGAAGGAAAAGTTTTTGATCCGAATGATTCTACAACTTTTATAACAGTTGCAACAACACGTCCTGAAACAATGTTGGGGGATACGGGTGTTGCGGTTAATCCTGAAGATGATCGTTATAAAGATCTCATAGGACAAAATGTTATTCTCCCCCTCGTTGGTCGCAAGTTGTTAATTGTTGGTGATTCTTATGCTAATCCTGATGAGGGGAGTGGAGCTGTAAAAATCACACCAGCACATGACTTTAACGATTTTGAAGTAGGAAAGCGGCACAATTTAGGCTTAATTAATATTTTGACGCAAAAAGCTGAGATTTTTTTGCGTGATAATGAGGCATTTTTTAATGGCTTAGTCTTGTCTGATGAATTGAATGCGTTGGTGGAATATTTAGATAAAGTTGATCGTTTTGTTGCACGAAATCGTATCGTTTCTTGGATGCAAGAAAGAGGTTATTGTGTAACTGTTAATGAGCATCTTCACGTCGTTCCTCATGGTGATCGAAGTGGAGTACCCATTGAGCCGCTTTTAACAAATCAGTGGTATGTTGATGCTGTTGAATTAGCAAAGCCAGCGATAGAAGCTGTTCGCCAAGGGAAAACGAAATTTATTCCGGCTAGTTGGGAAAAAACTTATTTCAATTGGATGGAAAATATTCAGCCTTGGTGTATTTCTCGCCAATTATGGTGGGGACATCAGATACCTGCTTGGTATGGTCCTGATGGTATGATTTTTGTTGAAAAAAGTGAAAAAGAGGCTTTAGATTCAGCTTTATCTCATTATGGTAAAACAGTTCAATTAACACGTGATCAGGATGTTTTAGATACTTGGTTTTCATCTGCTCTTTGGCCTTTTTCGACGCTAGGGTGGCCTGATAAAACAATTGAGTTAACAACTTTTTATCCAACATCTTTATCGGTTACTGGATTTGATATCATCTTTTTCTGGGTTGCTCGTATGATGATGATGGGTATGCACTTTATGGGAGAAGTTCCTTTCCCAACTGTTTATGTACATGCTCTAGTGCGGGATCAGTACGGTGCAAAGATGTCAAAATCAAAAGGAAATATTGTTGATCCATTGGAACTCATTGATCAATACGGTGCAGATGCACTACGCTTTACTTTAGCTATTATGGTCGCGCAAGGTCGTGATGTAAAACTTGATCCTTCACGTGTTGAAGGCTATCGTAATTTTGTTACGAAATTGTGGAATGCCACTCGATTTGCTGAAATGAATGGTGTTAGGCATGATTTGGCTTTCAAACCAGAAAAAACGAAACTTGCAATTAACCGTTGGATTTTAACAGAATTATCCAAAACTGTTTTGGCAGTTACTAAGGGCATTGAAAACTATAAATTTAATGATGCTGCTCACGCGTTGTATCGGTTTGTTTGGAATGCATTATGCGATTGGTATCTTGAACTTCTTAAACCTGTGTTTCAAGGTTCAAATGAAGATTCTAAAAAGGAAGCACAAGCGTGTACAGCTTGGGTTCTTGATGAAGTTTATAAACTTCTCCATCCTTTTATGCCTCATGTAACAGAGGAGTTGTGGTCTCTTACGGCAATGCAAGACATGAAGCGTGAGAATATGTTAGCATTAACGCAATGGCCACAAATGATGTTTAAAGATGAAGAAGCTGCAAATGATATTAGTTGGATTATTGATGTAGTTAGTGGTATTCGTTCTGTGCGTGCTGAGATGAACGTTCCAGTAAGTGCACTGGCACCTCTCGTAATTTTAGAAGGAGGGCAAGTAATACAAGAACGTGTACATCGTTATGAGGCTATTCTTAAAAGATTA
This sequence comes from Bartonella sp. A1379B, assembly GCF_002022485.1. Lineage (NCBI taxonomy): Bacteria > Pseudomonadati > Pseudomonadota > Alphaproteobacteria > Hyphomicrobiales > Bartonellaceae > Bartonella > Bartonella sp. A1379B. The sequence continues at coordinate 393,908 of NZ_CP019780.1, forward strand.
GCGCGTATCGGAGAGATTCATTTTTCTGATCAGGTTCCTGCTATATCAGCTCAAATAATTTTGGGAGAGGCAACTTTTTGCTTACCATTGGGGCAGTTGATTGATTTAGATGCCGAACGTGCTCGTTTGAAAAGGGGTATGGATAAAATTGAACAGGATATTGAGAAAATATCAATTAAATTAGATAATCCAAAATTCATAGCAAATGCAAGGCAGGAAATTATTGAGCTTGAACGTAGAAGAATTACAGAGTTGTATGAAGCAAAAAAGAAAGTATCTATTGCTTTAGAACGGCTAGCTTAATTCAGATTTTTCTTATTTTTTGAAAGTTAAAAAAGATTTGAAATGGTATTGTGGGTGACTTATGCGCGTACATTGGTCACTCAATTTATGATTAAGTGGAGTTTTATAAATTAGTAAATATTCTAGATACTATTTAGGAAAAAATTAATAGAAGAAGAAAATCTTATACAGAAGTATGATAATTTTGGTTTGTAATTGAAAAAAGCGGTTTGTTTATTCGCATTATTTTTGGAAATATACTCTTTTTGAGGAAACAATCTGTGTAGAACAATATTAATTGAGATTTATTAAACAATTAATGTATAAGGTCGATATTGGGTTGTCCATTTAAGAACTCACTTTTTTATTTTTAGAGAAAATTTAAATATAATAAACAATAGCATTATGAATTGTTAATTTTGAATAAAATTAACAATTCATAAAAGCACATAATTAAAAATTTAGGTTATGTATAAGCTGAATTACACTGTAATGATTAATAATTAAGGATTTTTGATAAAAACTCTTGAGCCCTTGGTGTTCTAGCTTGTGGGTTGGAGAAAAAGTCTTCAGATGAACAATCTTCGAGGATCATTCCTTGATCCATAAAAATTATACGTTTTGATACTTTTTGTGCGAAGCTCATTTCGTGTGTAACACAAATCATTGTCATACCTTCTTCTGCTAGGCCTATCATGACGTCTAATACTTCACCTACCATTTCTGGATCTAAAGCAGAAGTTGGTTCATCAAAGAGCATAACAAATGGGTCCATAGTTAAAGAGCGCGCAATAGCAACACGTTGCTGTTGTCCTCCAGAAAGCTGACCAGGATATTTATCTTTATGTTCGATGAGTCCAACACGTTCAAGATATAATAAGCCACGCTCAAGCGCTTCTTTTTTACTGCGTTTTAAAACTTTAATTTGTGCAATAGTTAAATTTTCCATGACGGATAAATGTGGAAAAAGCTCAAAGTGTTGAAATACCATTCCTACATGGCTACGCAATTTGGATAAATTAGTTTTTTTTGAATGAACTGGTATGCCATCAATCCAAATTTCCCCTTTTTGAAAAGGCACTAAGGCGTTAATAGTTTTTATGAGGGTTGATTTACCAGATCCTGACGGTCCACAAACTACAACTACTTCTCCTTTATTGATATTGGTTGTACAGTTTTTAAGAATGTTAACTTCGCCATACCAGTTAGAAACATTTTTCATTTCGATCATATGAGTAGACATTATTTTCTCCCCTGTTAGCGAATAATGGATATTTTTTTTTGCAAGAGTAAAACTATTTGCGATAATGTAAAGCAGATCAGGAAATAGAAAATTGCTGCTAAAATATAAGCTTCTTGTTTTACACCGAAATTGTTAGAGACAATATCAAATCCATTCAAAAGGCTATTGCCACTGATTGCATAGACAAGTGTTGTATCCTGAAACAGTATAATAATTTGTGTTAGAAAGACTGGTAGCATATTTCTGAATGCTTGTGGAAGAATCACAATACGCATATTTTGCCAGTACGTCATTCCGAGAGCTTGACCTGCATGTTTTTGTCCTTGCGAAATTGAAAGTATGCCAGCACGCATAATTTCAGCAAAATAAGCGGCTTCAAATGCAGTAAAAGTAATTAATGCTGATTTATTCGCACCGATTGATGTACCTGTTATCAAAGGCAGAAGCACAAAAAACCATAAAATAACCATTACAAGTGGTATTGATCGCATGGCAGTAATGTAAATTATAGCAAGTGTAGAAAGCAATTTAATAGAAGAAAGACGCATCATTGCTAATAATACGCCAAAGATAAGACCAAATACCGTCGTAACAATCGTTAGAAAAATGCTAAAAAGCAAACCTGATAAAATATAAGAACAGAATATATCAAAAGTAAAAAACGAAAAATCAAATTCTGAAAAATTAAAAGGAGAATAGGTATTTATAAATTCTATTATCATATTTAGCGCCCCTCTGTTTGAAAACAAGGAATCCTAATTGCTCTCTCAATTATGGTCATAAGGATGAATATGAACAGAGATATGACAATATAAAGGAGTGTAACAAGTAGATAGTTTTCATAAACATGACTTACTTCTTCAATTGTTTGATATTGGAATTGCATTAGTTCATTAATAGAAACAGCGAATGCTATAGATGAATTTTTTACGATACCCATTGCTTCTGAAGTGAGTGGGGGCATGATTGTGCGAATAGCACGTGGCAATATGATGTAACGGTAGCTCTGGTAAGTGTTAAATCCCATTGCCATTGCAGCATAATGTTGTCCAGAAGGAATAGATTCAATACCGGAGCGAACTTGTTCTGCGATACGCGCGGATGTAAAAAAACCTAAAGCGCAGATTATTAATAAAATGGGTGGAAAATTCATTGCAGGTGGATAAATTTTAGGTACGACAAAATACCATAAAAATACTTGAACAAGTAAAGGAATATTACGCATAATTTCTACCCAAAAAGTACCAACAGCACGTAAAAAATTATTAATGATGGAAGTTTTAGGCAGAGTACGTATCATTCCTATAATAACACCCATAAATACAGCTAGTACCAATGAATAGATAGATAATATGGCTGTATTTTTAAAACCATCGAGGAGTGTATCCAAATAGGTATGACTTATGCCAGGAGTTCCGAGACATCCGGCTACCAGTGTATGATTAAGATCATCTGTGCAAAGGAACGAAAAGTCCATTAATTGATTTTCCTCAAGTTAATTAGCTGCTAAGTAGAGAAAATAGATCAGCTATATTGATACAGGCTAAGTGTATTGAAAAATTTAGAATATGACTATACCTAATTTATAAAGAGTATAGTCATTCTCTTATAATGATTTTATAGATTATTTTCTATATAGGCTTCCCGTGGCTTATTATTTGGGTGCTCCCAAGCATATTGGGTTTCTTTAGAGAGAGGAAGATTAATGATAGTATTTGTAGGAGGGATTGGTTCCATGAACCATTTATTATAAAGTTTTTCTAGTGATCCATCATTGATTTGGCGTACGATACTATCGTTAATGGTTTGTTCAAAGTTTTTGTCATTTAGTCGGAGCATACAAGCGATAGGTTCAACAGAAAGTGTAGTGTCAAGAATTATATAATCGGATGGATTTTTTGATTTAGCAATATGCGCAGAGAGAATTGATGTATCCATAACAAATGCGTCAGCTCGACCAGATTCTAGTGATAAGAAGCTATCTCCGTGATCTTTACCGTTCACAACTTCAAAATGAATATTTTTTTGACGTTTATTTTTACGGATAAGCTGCACAGCTGTTGTACCAGTAGTTGTTGCGACTTTTTTACCATTTAAATCATCAATAGATTGAATGCCAGAATTTTTCTTTACAACGATTTTAACTGATTCAACATAGGTTGTGTATGCAAAAGCAGCTTCTTTACTGCGAGCAGAATCATTTGTTGTTGATCCACATTCAAAATCATAAGTACCGTTTTTCAGCAAAGGAATTCGGTTTTGTGATGTAATGGGCTGATAATTAACTTTGATTGGTTGACCAATTTTTTTTGAGATATCATTAATAATACGTTCTGCCATTTCAGTATGGAAGCCTGTATACTTACCGTTACCAAGTGCGTAGGCCAAACCTGATGATTCGCGAACACCTAAAGTGATTTCTCCCGTTCTTTTAATCTTCTCCAGTGTATCGTTTGTAGCGTGAGCAATGTTTGTTAATCCCATAAAAATTGCTGCAATAAATATTACAAATGATTTTCTCATTATTTCCTCCGTTTTTATATAATTTTTTATTATTGTTTGCTGTATTCAGGATATATTTCAATGTATGATGTAGCATATTTATTGTTTTAGGTGGGATTTTTTTTATATATCTTATCATATCTTAATTAATTGCAGTTGAGCTCGATCCAAATGGGAACGTGATCTGATGGTTTTTGATATCCCCTTGCCTCTGTTTGGCTATAGGCACAAATCAGCTGATCTGCAGCTTCTGGTGATAATAATAAATGATCAATGCGTATACCATTATTTTTTTTCCATGCGTTAGCTTGAAAATCCCAAAAACTGAATGATGGAGCATCTGTTACATTTCGGATAGCGTCATAAAAACCCAAATGAGTAATACATTGAAATATTTGTCTTATTTGTGGAAGGAATAAAGCATCGTTACTCCATTCTTGGGGATTTTTTGCATCTAATGGGGTTGGAATAACATTATAATCACCGGCAAGGATTAGAGGTTCTTCATATGCAAGTAATAATTTTGCATGTGTGTACAATCTTTTCATCCATTCTATTTTATACAAGTATTTTTCACTATTGATGGGATTGCCATTTGGAAGATAGAGAGAAGCAACACGAATGCTTCCTGTATTTGTTGAATAAACAGTTTCAATATAACGTGCTTGCATATCATTATTATTACCTGGTAATCGAAGAATAACTTCATCAGGTACTGTTTTAGAAAGAATTGCAACACCATTGAAGCTTTTTTGTCCATGCGTTTCTATATGATAACCTAAATTTTCAATTGTATCGCGTGGGAAATTTTCATCAACACTTTTAATTTCTTGTAAGCAAACTACATCAGGTTGATTCTGTTTTAGCCATTTACATAATGTTTCATGTCTTGCTTTTATACCGGCTATATTCCACGTTGCTATTTTCATACTGTTAGTTTTAAGTATCAGAATTGTAATTAGCAAGTTGTTCTGTTAAATATTACGTAATTACCCCCAATATATTGGGCTATTTTTATTTTATGAGTTTGTTATTTTGTGTATTAGCTTTTTTTGTTTTTTGAATTTTTACTTTTAGAAACTTTTCTGATGTTTAGTACTTGACGAATGTGTATGTTCTCGCTATTAAAAACTATCATGTTCAGTACGAAAGCGCATTGAGATTTAAGATGATCTAGTTCATCTTAAGAGAAGTTTGTAAGATCTAAAAACAAATGCTAATGCAAGAGGTTGTAACCTCCTATGCTAGTAGTCGGGTAAGCTGTTTATGCAGTCATGCCCGATTTTGTATTATGAATATATATTTATTCTGAATATTATCGGAATAGATAATAGAAGCCCAAGTGGGAATGACGAACGCAGATTGTTAAAAAGGAAGGTTGCATGCCTACCGTAAATCAGTTGATTAGAAAGCCACGTGTAGTGCCAGTTAAACGCAATAAGGTTCCTGCTCTTCAGGCAAATCCGCAAAAGCGTGGTGTTTGTACTCGTGTATATACAACGACACCGAAGAAGCCAAATTCTGCTCTTCGTAAAGTTGCTAAAGTTCGTTTGACAAATGGATTTGAAGTGATTGGTTATATTCCTGGAGAAGGGCATAATCTTCAAGAGCACTCTGTTGTAATGATTCGTGGTGGTCGTGTAAAGGATTTACCGGGGGTTCGGTATCACATTGTTCGTGGATTGCTTGATACGCAGGGTGTTAAAAATCGTAAACAGCGTCGTTCTAAATATGGCGCAAAGCGTCCGAAATAAATATTTTGAGAGACAAAGCCAATGTCCCGTCGTCATAGAGCAGAGAAACGTGAAATTAATCCAGATCCTAAATTTGGTGATTTGGTTATTACAAAATTTATGAATGCCATTATGTTTGATGGTAAAAAGTCAGTGGCTGAGCGTATTGTTTATGGCGCTCTTGATTTGGTTGAGAATAAAGTTAAGACAGATCCTGTGGCTCTGTTTCATCAAGCGTTAGAAAATGTAGCTCCACATGTTGAGGTTCGGTCACGTCGTGTTGGGGGTGCAACTTATCAAGTTCCAATTGATGTTCGTCCTGATCGTCGGCAGGCTTTAGCTATTCGTTGGTTAATTGCAGCGGCGCGTGGGCGGAATGAAACAACAATGGTTGGTCGCCTTTCTGGTGAGTTGGTTGATGCTGCTAATAATCGTGGTTCTGCAGTGAAAAAGCGAGAAGATGTTCATCGTATGGCTGAGGCTAATCGTGCATTTTCTCATTATCGCTGGTAGGTGTGTTTAGAAAAGATCTAAGGCAAAAAGAATGGCTCGCGAATATAAAATTGAGGATTATCGTAATTTTGGTATTATGGCGCATATTGACGCCGGTAAAACCACGATGACTGAGCGTATTTTATTCTACACTGGTAAGAATCACAAGATTGGTGAAACGCATGATGGTGCTTCTACAATGGATTGGATGGAGCAAGAGCAAGAGCGTGGTATTACAATTACATCTGCTGCTACGACGACTTTTTGGGAAGGTCGTGATGGTCGAAAACGACGCTTTAATATCATTGATACGCCTGGTCACGTTGATTTTACAATTGAGGTTGAGCGTTCTTTGCGTGTTCTTGATGGTGCGATAGCGTTGTTGGATGCGAATGCAGGTGTGGAGCCTCAGACGGAGACTGTTTGGAGGCAGGCTGAGAAGTACCGTGTGCCCCGTATGGTATTTGTTAATAAAATGGATAAGATTGGGGCTGATTTCTATCGTAGTGTAGAAATGGTTGCTTCTCGATTGGGAGCTAAGGCTCTTGTCTTGCAGTTACCGATTGGTGCTGAAAATGATTTTGAAGGTGTTGTTGATCTTGTTGAGATGAAGGCATTGACATGGGATGGTTCCATTGGAGCTTCGGCCGTAGTAGGTGAGATACCTGCTGAGTTAAAGGAGAAGGCAGAGGAATATCGAGAAAAATTGGTCGAGATGGCTGTTGAAGTCGATGAGGCTGCGACAGAAGCTTATTTGGAAGGGGTTATGCCAACCAATGAACAGCTTGTGGCTCTTATTCGTAAAGGAACAGTGGAGGTTCAGTTTCATCCGGTTCTTTGTGGTACAGCTTTTAAAAATAAAGGTGTTCAACCGCTTTTAGATGCTGTTGTTTCTTATCTTCCTTCTCCTGTTGATGTTCCCGCTATTAGTGGTGTTGATGTTAAGACTGAATCTGAAACAACGCGTGAATCTTCAGATGAAGCTCCGCTTTCTATGCTTGCTTTCAAAATTATGAATGATCCATTTGTTGGGTCTTTGACTTTTTGTCGTATTTATTCTGGCAAAATCCAAAAAGGTATTTCTCTTGAGAATACTGTGAAGGGAAAGAGAGAGCGTTTGGGGCGTATGCTTCAGATGCATTCTAATTCTCGTGAGGATATTGAAGAAGCATTTGCTGGTGATATTGTTGCTCTTGCTGGTCTTAAGGAGACAACAACAGGTGATACTCTTTGTGATCCTTTGAAGCCTGTTATTTTGGAGCGGATGGAATTTCCTGAACCTGTTATTGAGATTGCTATTGAGCCGAAAACAAAGGCAGATCAAGAGAAAATGGGGCTTGCTCTTAGTCGTTTGGCTGCAGAAGATCCTTCATTTCGTGTTAAATCGGATGAAGAATCTGGTCAGACAATTATTGCTGGAATGGGTGAGCTTCATCTTGATATCATTGTTGACCGTATGCGGCGTGAATTTAAGGTTGAAGCTAATGTTGGGCAGCCTCAAGTAGCTTATCGTGAATCAATAACAAAAGTTGCTGAAATTGATTATACCCATAAGAAGCAATCTGGTGGTGCTGGACAATTTGCTCGTGTAAAAATTATTTTTGAGCCTCATGATGGTGATGACTTCGTTTTTGAGTCAAAGATTGTTGGTGGTGCCGTTCCTAAAGAATATATCCCAGGTGTTCAAAAAGGTATTGAAAGTGTTATGGGGTCAGGCCCTCTTGCAGGATTTCCTATGCTTGGTGTAAAAGCTACTTTGATTGATGGTGGCTATCATGATGTTGATTCTTCTGTTTTAGCTTTTGAGATTGCTGCGCGTGCAGCATTTCGGGAAGGGGCGCAAAAGGCTGGTGCTCAGCTTCTTGAGCCAATTATGAAGGTAGAGGTTGTGACGCCAGAAGATTATGTTGGTGATGTGATTGGTGATTTAAATTCTCGTCGAGGTCAAATTTCAGGTACGGAAGCTCGTGGTATTGCGACAGTTGTGAATGCAATGGTTCCTTTGGCGAATATGTTTGGTTATGTGAATACACTTCGGTCGATGAGTCAAGGGCGAGCTCAATATACAATGCAATTTGATCATTATGAGCCTGTTCCTTTAGCTGTAGCACAGGAGATTCAGAAAAAATATGCATAATCAATATACGTAATTTATAATCGTATATTAATTTTAAACTTAGTTCATAATTTGAACAGAAAATGGAGAGCTCAAATGGCAAAGAGCAAATTTGAACGTACGAAGCCGCATGTTAATATAGGTACGATTGGTCATGTTGATCATGGGAAGACTTCATTGACAGCAGCGATTACGAAGTATTTTGGTGAATTTAAAGCGTATGACCAAATTGATGCGGCGCCTGAGGAGCGGGCACGTGGTATAACGATATCTACTGCGCACGTTGAGTATGAAACGGAGAGCCGTCACTATGCTCACGTTGATTGTCCTGGTCATGCGGATTATGTTAAGAACATGATTACAGGAGCGGCCCAAATGGATGGTGCGATATTAGTTGTTTCTGCAGCAGATGGACCTATGCCTCAAACGCGTGAGCATATTTTGTTGGCCCGCCAGGTTGGAGTTCCAGCGATTGTTGTTTTTCTCAATAAAGTTGATCAGGTTGATGATAGCGAGCTTTTAGAGCTTGTAGAGCTTGAAGTTCGTGAGCTTTTATCGAAATATGATTTTCCGGGAGATGATATTCCTATAGTTAAGGGTTCGGCTTTGGCTGCGCTTGAGGATTCAAATAAGAGTATAGGTGAAGATTCTGTTCGTCTTTTGATGAGTGAAGTTGATAAATATATACCGACCCCTGAGCGTCCAGTTGATCAGCCGTTTTTGATGCCTATCGAGGATGTTTTTTCTATTTCTGGTCGTGGTACGGTTGTTACAGGTCGTGTTGAGCGTGGCATTATTAAAGTTGGTGAAGAGATAGAGATTATTGGAATTCGTCCTACATCTAAGACGACGGTTACCGGGGTTGAAATGTTTCGGAAACTTTTAGATCAAGGTCAGGCTGGTGATAATATAGGCGCTTTGCTTCGTGGAGTTGATCGTGAGGGGATTGAACGTGGTCAAGTATTGGCGAAACCTGGTTCTGTTACACCTCATACTAAATTTAAAGCTGAGGCTTATATTTTAACGAAAGATGAGGGGGGACGTCACACACCGTTTTTCACAAACTATCGTCCTCAATTTTATTTTCGTACGACCGATGTTACAGGTATAGTTACGCTTCCTGAAGGAACGGAAATGGTTATGCCGGGTGATAATGTTGCAATGGATGTTTCTTTGATTGTTCCAATCGCAATGGAAGAGAAGCTTCGTTTTGCGATCCGAGAAGGTGGTCGCACCGTTGGGGCCGGTATCGTATCTAAAATTATTGAATAGGTGAGATAATCATTGAGAAATGTCTTTGATTGTTGAGGACATTTCATATGTTAAGGAAATAAAGAGCATGAATGGCCAGAATATCCGTATTCGTTTAAAGGCATTTGATCATCGGATTCTTGATGCATCGACGCGTGAAATTGTGTCAACCGCTAAGCGTACTGGTGCTAATGTCCGTGGTCCTATTCCGCTTCCAACACGGATTGAGAAGTTTACGGTTAATCGTGGCCCACACATTGACAAGAAGAGTCGTGAACAATTTGAAATGCGTACGCATAAACGTCTTCTTGATATTGTTGATCCAACACCACAAACGGTAGATGCGCTGATGAAGCTTGATCTTTCTGCTGGTGTAGATGTTGAAATCAAGCTCTGAGGTTTGAAGACAGAAGGAACTGCCCCAATGCGTTCAGGTGTAATAGCACAGAAGTTAGGTATGACCCGTATTTATAATGATGCTGGTGAGCATGTGCCAGTAACTGTGCTTCGTCTAGATAAATGTCAGGTTATTGCTCAACGTACAGTTAAAAAAAATGGTTATACTGCTGTTCAATTAGGTGTAGGATTTGCTAAAATTAAAAATACATCTAAAGCTCTTCGTGGGCATTTTGCTAAAGCTGTAGTTGAGCCAAAGGCTAAAATAGCAGAATTTCGCGTTAGTCCTGATAATTTACTTGATGTTGGTACTGAAATTACAGTGGAACATTTCGTGCCAGGTCAAAGGGTTGATGTAACAGGTGTAAGTATTGGTAAAGGGTTTGCCGGTGTTATGAAGCGGCATAATTTTGGTGGGCATCGTGCCTCCCATGGTAATTCTATTACACATCGTGCTCATGGTTCAACAGGTCAATGTCAAGATCCTGGAAAAGTATTTAAAGGCAAAAAAATGGCTGGTCATATGGGGCAAGCACGTGTAACAACTCAAAATATTGAAGTTGTTTCTACGGATGTTGATCGTGGTTTGATTTTAGTGCGTGGTTCTGTTTCTGGTTCTAAAGGGTCTTGGATTTTAGTGCGAGATGCTATAAAAAAGCGTCTTCCTGATAATGCACCAAAACCTGCTGGTATTCGCCGACTTGTTAAAGAGGAAAAGGGATCAACTCCCTTAATGGCGGAAATTTCTGAATCTAAGGGAGCCGAATGATGGACCTTGTTATAAAAACTCTTGATGGTAAAGAAGCCGGTAAATTGAAAGTTTCTGAAAATATTTTTGGTCTTACTCCTCGTGAGGATATTTTGCAACGTGTTGTTCGTTGGCAGCTTGCACGTCGTCAAAAAGGTACGCATCAGTCACAAGGGCGGTCTGATGTATCGCGAACAGGGGCGAAAATGTTTAAACAAAAAGGAACTGGACGTGCCCGTCATTCTTCTGCTCGGGTACCGCAATTCCGAGGTGGTGGTAAAGCACATGGTCCGGTGATGCGGAGTCATGCGCATAACCTTCCTAAAAAGGTTCGTGCTCTTGGGTTGCGTTTAGCTTTATCGGTCAAATTAAAAACAGATAATTTGATTATCGTTGACGAGCTTAGTATTCGAGACGCAAAGACAAAAATGCTGAATATGAATTTTTCTAAACTTGGTTTCAATAATGCTTTGTTAATTGGTGGAAAAGAAGTTGATATGAATTTTTTTCGTGCAGCATCTAATATTCCTAATATTGATGTTTTACCAGTTCAGGGGATTAACGTTTATGATATTTTGCGTCGCAGCAAGCTTGTTTTGTCAAAAGAGGCTGTTGAGACACTTGAGGAGCGTTTCAAATGACGGATCTTCGTTATTATGATGTAATTTTAAGTCCAGTTGTTACTGAGAAGTCGACTATGCTTTCTGAGTATAATCAAGTTGTTTTTAAGGTTGCTCAGAAAGCAACAAAATCTGAAATTAAAGCTGCTATTGAAGCACTTTTTAGTGTAAAGGTTAAGGCAGTGAATACAATAGTTCGTAAGGGCAAAATGAGGCGTTTCAAAGGTATTGTTGGTCGGCAAAGTGATGTTAAAAAAGCAATTGTAACGCTTGTCAAAGATCAATCAATTGACTTTTTAGCAGGCTTATAGAAGGTTCAGAGGTTAGAAGAATGGCACTTAAGCATTTTAATTCGACTACGCCCGGACAGCGTCAGCTCGTTATTGTGGATCGTTCTGATCTTTATAAAGGTAAACCTGTAAAGAGATTAACAGAGGGCTTGCCGTCAAAAGGTGGTCGCAATAATCGTGGCAGAATTACTGCTCGTTTTCAAGGTGGTGGTCATAAGCGTAGTTATAGGCTTATTGATTTTAAGCGTATCAAGCGTGATATGTTTGCAAAAGTTGAGCGTTTGGAATACGATCCAAATCGTACGGCTTTTATTGCGTTGATTCGTTATGAAGATGGGCACTTGAGTTATATTCTTGCACCGCAGCGTCTTGATGTTGGTGACTCTGTTATTGCTGGTTCAAATGTTGATGTTAAGTTAGGCAATGCGATGCCTCTTAGTAATATGCCTATTGGTACTATTGTTCATAACGTTGAAATGAAGCCTGGAAAAGGTGGTCAGATTGCGCGTTCAGCAGGGGCTTATGTGCAATTGGTTGGGCGAGATGAAGGGATGGCTATTCTTCGTCTTAATTCTGGTGAACAACGTTTGGTTTCAGGTAATTGTTTTGCAACGGTTGGTGCTGTTTCAAATCCTGATCATGGGAATATTAGTGATGGTAAAGCTGGTCGGTCACGCTGGCGTGGTAAGCGTCCACATGTTCGTGGAGTTGCTATGAATCCAGTTGATCATCCGCATGGTGGTGGTGAAGGTCGCACATCAGGTGGTCGTCATCCAGTGTCTCCTTGGGGAAAGCCTACGAAAGGTAGGCGTACACGTTCTAATAGAGCCACTGACAAGTTTATTATGCGTTCTCGTCACCAGCGTAAGAAATAGGAAAGGTAGTCTAAAGTGGTTCGTTCAGTTTGGAAAGGTCCGTTTGTTGACGGCTATCTTCTTAAGAAAGCAGAAAAAGTTCGCGCTAGTGGACGTAATGAGGTAATTAAAATGTGGAGTCGCCGTTCTACTATTTTACCACAATTTGTTGGTTTGACTTTTGGTGTTTACAACGGCAATAAACATATTCCTGTTTCTGTTTCTGAAGAAATGGTCGGGCACAAATTTGGTGAATTTGCTCCCACCCGGACCTATTATGGGCATGGTGCAGATAAAAAAGCGAAGAGGAAGTAGGAATGGGCAAAGCTAAGGTTCCACGCCAACTTAAAGATATTGAAGCAAAAGCTGTCGCCCGAACAGTTCGTGTAAGTCCGCAGAAGCTTAATTTGGTTGCTGAAATGATACGTGGTAAAAAAGTTAATATGGCATTGGCTGATTTGGCATTTTCGCGTAAGCGTATTGCTGGTACTGTTCGAAGTGCTCTTGAATCGGCAATTGCTAATGCGGAAAATAATCATAATCTTGATATTGATTCCTTGATTGTTGCAGAAGCATATGTTGGTAAATCTATTGTAATGAAGCGTTTTCATGTTCGAGGGCGTGGTCGAGCTAGTCGAGTGAAGCGTCCATTTTCTCATCTCACTATTATTGTTCGTGAAGTTGTAGAAAAAGGGGAGGTTGCATAATGGGACAGAAGATCAATCCAATAGGACTTCGTCTTGGAGTTAATCGGACCTGGGATTCACGGTGGTATGCTGATAGTGGTGAATATGGGCGTCTTCTTCATGAAGATGTAAAAATTCGCTTGTATGTAATTGAGGAATTAAAGCAAGCTGCCATTTCTAAGGTTGTTATTGAGCGTCCTCATAAAAAGTGTCGTATAACTATTCATTCAGCACGCCCTGGTTTAATCATTGGTAAAAGAGGTGCTGATATTGAGAAGTTGCGTCGCAAGCTTTCAGAAATGACTGATGCTGAAACTTCACTGAATATTGTTGAAATTCGTAAACCAGAAATTGATTCCACAATTATTGCTCAGTCTATTGCTCAGCAACTTGAGCGTCGTGTTGCTTTTCGACGTGCAATGAAGCGTGCTGTTCAGTCTGCTATGCGTTTTGGAGCTGAAGGGATTCGTATTAATTGCTCTGGTCGTCTTGGAGGGGCTGAGATTGCTCGTATGGAATGGTATCGCGAAGGTCGTGTTCCACTTCATACATTGCGAGCTGATGTTGATTATGGTACAGCAGAAGCTAAAACTGCCTATGGTATTTGTGGTGTTAAAGTTTGGGTTTTTAAGGGTGAAATTCTTGAACATGATCCAATGGCTTCGGAGCGTCGTGCTGTAGAGGGTGATCATTCGAGTTCTTTATTGAATCGTCGCCGCGAAAATGTTTAATTTTGTGGTTGAGTTAGAAATTTGGAGTAGAGAGCAATGTTGCAGCCAAAGCGCACAAAGTTCCGTAAACAATTTAAGGGGCGTATTCATGGTTCTTCAAAGGGAGGAACAAGCTTGAATTTCGGTGCTTATGGTTTGAAAGCTATTGAGCCAGAGCGTGTTACTGCCCGTCAAATTGAGGCAGCGCGTCGTGCAATTACACGTTATATGAAGCGTTCTGGTCGTGTATGGATTCGTATTTTTCCGGATGTTCCTGTTACGTCTAAGCCAACTGAAGTTCGTATGGGTAAAGGTAAGGGGAGTGTGGATTATTGGGCGGTGCGTGTTGCACCTGGGCGTGTTATGTTTGAGCTTGATGGGGTTTCTGAGGATGTGGCGCGTGAAGCACTTAGGTTAGGTGCAGCAAAGCTTCCTGTTAAGACTCGTTTCGTACAGCGTATTTCTGAATAAAGAGGTTAGGCAATGAAAGCTGCAGAATTACGAGCGCAAACGCTCGAGCAAATGAAAAATGAATTGGCTAAATTAAAAAAAGAACAGTTTAATTTGCGTTTTCAGAAAGCAACAGGTCAGTTAGAGAAGACTACACGGGTTAAACAAGTTCGTCGTAATATTGCACGTATTAAAACATTTCTTCGTCAGAAAATGAACGAAAACAAGGCTTAAGGAAGTAAGATATGCCTAAACGCATTTTGCAAGGTGTTGTCGTTAGTGACAAGAGTGATAAAACTGTTGTTGTTAAGGTGGAGCGTCGCTATTCTCATCCGTTGCTTCAAAAGACGGTTCGGCAATCTAAAAAATATAAAGCACATGATGAGAATAATCAGTTCAAAATTGGAGATCGGATTTTTATTCAGGAATCTAAGCCAATCTCGAAAGATAAGCGTTGGATTGTCGTTAAAGATAGTGTAGCGTAGTTAACTAGGTGGGTTGTTTTAAAATTTAATTTTGGTTTATATTCATTGGTGGGTTTTGAAATAAAAACTTTATCGTTATTTGGCGGGTGAGTTCAGGTATATCAAATATTTATCCGGATATGGGTGTTTAAGAAAAGGTGGCCATTCATGATTCAGATGCAAACAAACCTCGATGTTGCAGATAATTCTGGTGCACGTCGTGTCATGTGCATCAAAGTGTTAGGCGGTTCAAAGCGGAAGTATGCTTTGGTCGGCGACATTATTGTTGTTTCGGTTAAGGACGCTATTCCTCGTGGACGTGTAAAAAAAGGAGATGTGATGAAAGCTGTAGTGGTTCGTACTGCCAAAGATATTCGTCGCGTGGATGGTAGTGTAATTCGTTTTGATAGGAATGCTGCTGTTTTAGTTGATAATAAGAAAGAACCAATTGGTACACGTATTTTTGGGCCGGTTCCCCGTGAGCTTCGTGGTAAAAACCATATGAAGATCATTTCTCTTGCTCCTGAAGTATTATAAGGGGTGGATATTATGCAAAAGATTCGAAAAGGTGATAAAGTGGTTGTCTTGTCCGGTAAGGATAAGGGATGTAAAGGTGAAGTCATCAAGGTGAATCCAAAGGAGAATAATGCTCTTGTGCTTGGGCTTAATATGGTTAAACGTCATCAACGTCAAACGCAAAAGCAAGAAGCTGGAATTATTTCTAAGGAGGCTCCTATTCATTTATCTAATTTAGCACTCTCTGATCCTAGAGATGGTAAGCCTACTCGTGTAGGTTTTCGTTTGAATGCGGATGGTGATAAGGTTCGCTTTGCCAAGCGTTCAGGAGAATTAATTAATGGCTGAGGAAAAACAAAAGCCGCGTATGAAGGCGCATTATTTTGAAGTGGTTCGTAAAATACTTCAAGAAAAGTTTAATTATAAAAATGAAATGCAAATACCCCGTCTTGATAAGATTGTGATTAATATGGGGATCGGTGAGGCGACGGCTGATTCAAAAAAGCCCTCTATTGCAGCTGGAGATTTGGCATTGATAACGGGTCAAAAAGCTATTGTTACCCGTGCACGTAATTCTATTGCGACCTTTAAAGTACGTGAAGGGATGCCTCTTGGAGCTAAGGTAACACTACGTAAAGATCGTATGTTTGAGTTTTTGGATCGTCTTATTACAATTGCGCTTCCACGGGTTCGTGATTTTCGTGGTTTGAATCCAAAAAGTTTTGACAGTCGTGGCAATTTTGCTATGGGTATTAAAGAGCATATTGTGTTTCCAGAAATTAACTACGATAAAGTTGATCAGATTTGGGGTATGGATATTATTGTTTGTACGACAGCGAAAACGGATGATGAAGCGCGTGAGTTATTACGTGCTTTTAATTTTCCGTTTCGTTCGTAACGGCAAATATAGCGAGGTGAAGTTATGGCTAAAGTGAGTGCCGTTGAAAAAAATAAACGTCGTGAAAGGATGGTGAAGCGTTATGCTGCACGTCGTGCGCGTTTAAAAGCAATAGTGATGAATCAGGAAGTTTTGCTTGAAGAGCGCTTTAAAGCTTCTATTCAGTTGGCACAGTTGCCTCGTAATTCTGCAAAAGTTCGTATTCGTAACCGTTGTGAAATTTCGGGTCGTCCGCGTGCTTATTATCGTAAATTAAAGATGTCACGGATTGCATTGCGTGATCTTGGGTCTTTGGGGTATATTCCTGGAATTGTTAAGTCTAGCTGGTAGGGAGAGGTTATTAGATGTCTATGTCAGATCCTCTTGGTGATATGTTAACCCGTATTCGGAATGCGCTTGGTCGTAAAAAAGGAAAGGTCATTACTCCTGCATCTAAACTTCGTGCAGGGGTTCTTGATGCTCTGAAATTGGAAGGTTATATTCGTGGATATAATCAGGTTGATTTAGGTAATGGAAAATCTTCAATTGAAATTGAGCTAAAATATTTTGAAGGTTCAGCCGTTATTCGTGAAATTTCGCGTGTTTCAAAGCCAGGTCGTCGTGTTTATGTTTCTGCTAAAGCTATTCCTCCAGTGGCGAATGGTCTTGGTATTTCAATTTTATCAACTCCTAACGGAGTGATGGCGGATCATGAGGCGCGTAAACAAAATGTTGGTGGAGAGCTTCTCTGTCGTGTTTTCTGATTAATTTAAAGAAAATGGAAGAAAAACAGGTTAAGAATAATGTCTCGTATTGGAAAAAAACCCATTCCAGTTCCTTCTGGAGTTACCGCTATCATTGACGGCCAGTTGGTTAAGGTAAAAGGTCCGAAAGGTGAGCTGAGTTATGTCGTTAATGATGAGGTTTTAGTTAAGCTTGAGGAAAATGTTGTATTAGTAGAGCCACGTGATCAATCAAAGGGTGCTCGTTCTAAGTGGGGTATGTCACGCTCAATGATTGGGAATATTTTTTGTGGTGTAAAAGATGGTTTTGAAAAGAAACTGGAAATTAATGGTGTTGGTTATCGTGCTGCGTTGCAGGGTAAAGATATTCAGTTATCATTAGGTTTTTCTCATGATGTCATTTATAAAGTACCAGCTGACGTTACTATAACAGTTCCTAAGCCGACAGAAATTGTTGTTTTCGGAATTGATAAACAGAAGGTTGGACAAGTAGCGGCAGAAATTCGCAAATATCGTGCGCCTGAACCTTATAAGGGTAAAGGTGTGAAGTATGCAGATGAGCATATTGTTCGTAAAGAAGGTAAAAAGAAATAAGGATTTCATGACATGGTTTCTTCTAAGCGGATTGTTCAACGTAGAGCCCAACGTGTTCGTCGTCAAATTAAAGCGGTTGATAATGGTCGTCTACGGCTTAGTGTTTATCGCTCAAATCAGAATATTTATGCTCAAATTATTGATGATACACGTGGACATACTCTTGTTTCTGCGTGTACTCTTGAAAAGAATTTAAAGAACTCTTTAAAAAGTGGTTCTGATAAAGAAGCTGCTTTTGTTGTTGGTAAGTTAATTGCTGAGCGTGCGAAAAAAGCTGGTGTTAATGAAGTTGTTTTTGATCGTGGGCCATATGTTTATCATGGTAGAATAAAAGCTTTGGCTGAAGCTGCTCGTGAGGGTGGTTTAAATTTTTAAAGTGTATAGCTTAGAAAGTTTAGTAAGGAGATCTTTAGGATATTTCATGCAAGTTCCTTTGATTTCGTGCTGGGACTTTGTTAGCGTGCTTCCGGAAAAGAAAAAAGGAATGAGGAATGGCACAAAAAGAGCGTAGTGATCGGGATGAACGTGATAGTGAGTTTGTTGATAAGCTTGTTCATATTAATCGTGTTTCTAAAGTTGTGAAGGGTGGTCGGCGTTTTGGTTTTGCTGCTCTTGTTGTTGTTGGAGATCAAAAGGGGCGTGTTGGTTTTGGTCATGGTAAAGCGCGTGAAGTGCCTGAGGCAGTTCGTAAGGCTACAGAGTCTGCAAAACGTGAAATGATTCATGTACCGCTGCGGTCTGGACGTACATTACATCATGATGTTGAAGGTCGTCATGGTGCTGGTTATGTTTTGTTACGCGCAGCTTCTGCTGGTACTGGTATTATCGCTGGCGGGCCAATGCGTGCTATTTTTGAGACACTTGGTATGCAGGATGTTATTGCGAAATCATTAGGGTCATCAAATCCCTATAATATGGTACGTGCTACCTTTGATGCGTTAAAGCGCCAAGTGCATCCTAAAAGTATTGCGGCCCAGCGAGGTATTAAGTATTCAGTATTGCAGTCGCGTCGTCAAAATATGATTGATTCGGAAGAATAATGTCTAGGCTTGTCGAAAAGGGAATTAAAAATGATTCAAAAAAAATCTCAGATTAGCAAGACTGTGACGGTAGAACAAATTAGAAGTGCGATTCGAAAACCGCGAGTTCAATGTGCAACATTAAAGGGACTTGGATTAAATAAAATGCATCGTCGTCGTGTTTTGGAAGATACACCTTGTGTGCGGGGTATGATTGCTAAGGTTAAGCATCTTGTTCGCGTTATAGAAAAAAATTAAAGGTTGCAGGAGTATATAAAATGAAGCTCAATGAATTACGTGATCGTGAGGGCGCAACAAAGAGCTATAAGCGTATTGGGCGTGGTATTGGTTCTGGAACCGGTAAAACTGGTGGTTGTGGTGTTAAAGGTCAGAAGTCACGTTCTGGTGTGTCGCTTAATGGTTTTGAAGGAGGGCAAATGCCTATTTATCGCCGTTTACCAAAGCGCGGATTTAAGAATTTATTTTCTAAAGCTTACAATGAAGTTTCATTAGGCCGTATTCAGTTAGCAGTTGATGCGGGTAAATTGGATATTGAGAAATCAGTTGATGTTGTTACATTAAAAGAAGCTGGTATTATTAGTCGGGTAAAAGATGGTGTGCGTCTTCTTTCTGATGGAGAGCTAAAAGTTAAGATGACATTTAATGTTTCTGGGGCTTCTGAAATGGCTCGTAAAAAGATTGAAAAGGCTGGTGGTCAGGTTAATTTTTGCAAAGTTACTCAATAATTACGGACTAAATAATGCAGGGAAATATGAACTCTCTTTTACTTCATTATTTATAAAGAATATTGAGCCTTTCGTTTTTTATATGGTGGTATGAATTCTAAAGGTTATGTTTATTTAAGTTAAAGATTTAGCCTATAAACTGGAGAAAATTTATGGCATCGGCTGCAGAGCAATTGGTTTCCAATATGAATTTTGGCGCTTTTTCGCGTGCAACTGAATTAAAAAAACGTATTTGGTTTACTTTGGCTGCGCTTCTTGTGTATCGTTTTGGTACTTATATTTCTCTACCGGGTATTAATATTGATGTTTTACGACAAACATTTGAACATCATGCATCTGGTGTATTAGGGCTGTTTAATATGTTTGCTGGGGGTGCTGTTGGGCGTATGGCAATTTTTGCTTTAGGTATAATGCCTTATATATCAGCATCAATTATTGTACAGTTATTAACATCGATTGTTCCTTCATTAGAAGCTCTCAAAAAAGAGGGGGAATTGGGTCGTAAGATCATCAATCAATATACTCGTTATATGACTGTTATATTGGCAATTTTACAAGCTTTTGGTATTGCAGTTGCGCTTGAAACTGGTATAGGAACAGGTCTCCAAATAGTTATAGAACCAGGTATAATATTTCGTATTTCAGCAGTTATTTCATTAGTTGGTGGCACAATATTTTTGATGTGGCTTGGTGAGCAGATTACATCACGTGGCATTGGTAATGGAATTTCTCTCATTATTTTTACAGGTATTGTAGCAAATTTTCCTTCTACGTTTGCTCAACTTTTAACTGCTCATAGTCAAGCTGATTTATCAACTTTTTTATTAATAGGAATTGTTGTTGTTGCTGTTCTTATTATTGGAGTTATTGTTTTTGTAGAGCGGGCACAAAGGAGGATTATTATTCAGTATCCAAAGCGTCAAGTTGGAAATCAGATGTTTCAAGGTGATATGTCTCATTTTCCTTTGAAGTTAAATACTGCTGGTGTTATTCCGCCAATTTTTGCTTCATCTTTATTATTATTACCTGCAACTATTAATAATTTTTCTGATAAAATGCCGCAATGGGTTCAAAATATTTCTTTTTTCCTTAGTCATGGACAACCACTTTATATGATTGTTTACGCTGCTTTGATGGCATTTTTTTGCTTTTTCTATACAGCTATTGTATTCAGTCCAAGTGATACAGCTGAACAATTAAAAAGGCATTCTGGTTTTATCCCAGGGATTCGCCCTGGTGAGCGTACGGCTGAGTATATTGATTACGTTTTAACGCGTATTACTGTTATTGGAGCTATTTATATTATTCTGATTTGTTTACTTCCTGAGTTTATGATATCAACATTGCATATTCCTTTTTATCTTGGTGGTACATCTTTACTCATTGTTGTTACTGTTACACTTGATACAGTTGCTCAAATTCAGGGGAGTCTTGTTGCGCACCAATATAAGGGATTGATTGAAAAATCAAAACTTCGTGGAGGTAGAAGAAGACGATGAAGGTGATTCTTTTAGGTCCTCCTGGTGCTGGCAAAGGTACGCAAGCTAAAATGCTTACTGAGGAATATACTATTCCTCAGTTGTCCACCGGTGACATGCTGCGTGCAGTTATTATGAAAGAAACAGAAGTTGGTAAAAAAGCTAAAGCAATAATGGAATCTGGTTCTTTGGTTTCTGATGATATTGTTAATCGAATTGTATCAGATCGTATTAGTGAAAGTGATTGCGTGGGTGGTTTTATATTGGATGGGTATCCGCGGACCTTGGCACAAGCAGAGGCATTGCAGCAAATTTTAAAATCAAAAAATGTACAACTTGATGCGGTTATTGAGCTTGTTGTTGATGAAGATGCGTTGATTGAGCGTATAAAAAAGCGTGTACAGGAAACCGTTGTTTCTGGTGGGCAGGTTCGTTCAGATGATAATCCTGGTGCTTTTGCAAAACGACTAGTTGAGTATCGTGAGAAAACAGCTCCTGTATCAAAGTTTTATTCAGATATTGGATTACTAAAAACGGTTGATGGAATGGCTGATATTTCTGATGTATCGCGCGCAATTAAAGAGCTTTTTAAATGAAGGACTTTATCAGAAATAAATTGAAAAGAGTTGACTTTTATAATGAAATCTATCAGAAATCGCTTTGATTCATTTCAGTAGGAATAACAGGATTCGGAATATGTTTGAACCGAAGCCATTTTTTTCTATAAAATGCTTCAAGTATTTTATGGTAAACTGTTAACATACTCAAGGAGAATAGGCGTGGCCCGTATTGCTGGCGTCAATATCCCGACAAATAAGCGTGTAGTTATTGCGCTTCAATATATTTATGGGATTGGACAAAAATTTGCTCAGGAAATTATCGAGAAAGTTGGTATTTCTCCAGAGCGTCGTGTACATGAGCTTTCGGATGCAGAAGTTTTACAGATTCGTGAGACAATAGACCAAAGCTATCAGGTTGAAGGGGACCTCCGTCGGGAGGTTGCGATGAGTGTAAAGCGTTTGATGGATCTTGGCTGTTATCGTGGTTTACGCCATCGTCGCTCTTTGCCCGTTCGTGGGCAGCGTACGCATACAAATGCGCGTACACGTAAAGGTCCTGCTAAAGCAATTGCTGGTAAGAAGAAGTAAAAATCTTTAATTGCTTTAATTGATTGTGAAGGTTTTATTTTAGATATTTTGTTTTTGTTGAATATTTAAAACAAGAGCGAATAAGGTGGAGCTGCTGGTATTACGGCAGTAAAGAGATCGTTGAAAGGAAGGCTATGGCCAAGGAAGCCACACGTATTCGTCGTCGCGAGCGTAAGAATATTTCATCAGGTGTTGTACATATCAATTCAACATTTAATAATACAATGATTACTATTACTGATTCTCAGGGACATACAATTGCATGGTCATCTGCTGGAGCTCAAGGATTTAAGGGATCACGTAAGTCTACGCCTTTTGCTGCACAGGTTGCTGCAGAGGATTGTGCCAAAAAAGCACAAGAACATGGTATGCGTTCGTTGGAAGTTGAAGTTTGTGGGCCCGGAGCAGGTCGTGAATCCGCTTTACGTGCATTGCAATCTGTTGGTTTTTTAATTACTTCCATTCGTGATGTGACACCAATTCCTCATAATGGATGTCGTCCGCGAAAAAGGCGGCGTGTTTAATTTGGGTATTGTTTTTCATTGTCGGAGGTTTCTCCGATGTTCACGCTGGCCGTTGCGATTGAATGGTAACGGAACTAAAGAACAGGAATAAAAATATGATCCAGAAAAACTGGCAGGAATTAATTAAACCCAGTAAAGTTGAGTTTCACGCGCATAATGATCCGAATATTGTAAGTGTGGTTGCAGAACCTCTTGAGCGTGGTTTCGGTTTGACATTAGGAAATGCATTGCGTCGTGTGTTGTTATCATCACTTCGTGGTGCTGCAGTTACTGCTGTACAAATTGATAGTATTTTACATGAATTCTCGTCAATTCCGGGTGTTCGTGAAGATGTTACAGATATTATTTTAAATATCAAAGAGATTGCTATACGTATGGAAGAGGAGGGGCCTAAGCGGGTTATTCTCTGTAAAGAGGGACCCGGAGTGGTTAAAGCTGGAGATATACAAACAGTTGGAGATATGGCAATTCTTAATCCGGAGCATGTGATTTGCACATTGGATGAGGACGCAGAAGTTCGCATGGAACTTATTGTCAATACAGGAAAGGGTTATGTTCCATCGGAGAGAAATTGTATTGATGATGCACCAATAGGACTTATTCCTGTTGATAGCCTTTATTCGCCAGTTCGTAAAGTATCCTATAAAGTAGAGAATACACGTGAAGGACAGATTCTAGATTATGATAAATTGACATTAACAATCGAAACGAATGGCGCTGTTAATGGTGAAGATGCGATTGCTTTTGCAGCTCGTATTCTTCAAGATCAATTGTTGGTATTTGTTAACTTTGAAGAACCACAAAAAGAATTGGTGGAAGAGCCGGATTCTGAACTTTCCTTTAATCCAGCCTTGCTCAAAAAGGTGGATGAATTAGAACTTTCAGTGCGTTCAGCAAATTGTCTTAAAAATGATAATATTGTTTATATTGGTGATCTTATACAAAAAACAGAAGCTGAAATGCTTCGGACACCAAATTTTGGACGGAAATCATTGAATGAAATTAAGGAAGTTCTCGCATGTATGGGACTCCATCTTGGGATGGAAATTCCTGCGTGGCCTCCTGATAACATTGATGATCTTGCGAAACGTTATGAAGATCAGTATTAAATTAACATTGAAGGAGAAGGCTTATGCGCCACAGTAAATCAGGTCGTAGGCTGAACCGGACTGCTAGTCATCGTAAAGCAATGTTTGCAAATATGGCGGCTTCGCTTATTGAGCATGAGCAGATTATGACGACGCTTCCAAAGGCTAAAGAAATTCGTCCTGTCGTTGAAAAATTAGTTACGCTTGGTAAGCGTGGAGATTTGCATGCACGTCGGCAAGCGATTTCAGCTCTTCGTGATGCGAAGCATGTTGCGAAATTGTTTGATACGTTAGCGGTACGTTATGCATCACGTAAAGGTGGTTATTTGCGTATTATGAAAGCAGGTTTTCGTACCGGTGATAATGCTCCTATGGCTGTTATTGAGTTTGTTGATCGCGATGTTGACGCAAAAGGTGCTGTTGATCGTGCACGTATGGAAACAACAGCTGTTAAAGAAGAAGCTGCTTCATAAAAGGAGCAATTTTTCTTATTAGCTTTTTAAAAACCGTCTTTTAAAGGCGGTTTTTTTATTAAATTTTAAGGGCGTTTTTTCATTAAAATTGTAGAGCTAATTTTTTCTATTATGTAAAAAGGAGAGAGGTGACTTTATTCGTTGAGTTGTTTAATTTCTATATTGTTTGTTGTTTGGATAAATTTTTTGTGCCTAAATCATTGATTATTTAGTGATGATCACCGATTTTCAAGGTAAGTAAGGAGGTCTTCTTATCTTATTAAGAAGTAAGCTTTTGTTTTTGAAGGAGCTAATAATGAAATATTCTATTTTAATAGGGCTTTTTTTTGTGATTATGGCACAAATAACGTTTTGTTATGCGAATGCTCAAATTCCACAAAAACAGTCAGATATTACTTTTTCATTTGCTCCTTTAGTGAAAAAGACTGTTCTATCCGTTGTGAATATTTATGCTGCACGAAAAGTTAGAGTACGTTCGCCTTTTGAGGGAGATCCATTTTTTGAACAATTTTTTGGTCGTTATCAAGGTAAGCGATCTTTGCGTACTCAGTCATCATTAGGATCTGGGGTGATTGTTGATGCACGTGGTTTGATTGTTACTAGTTACCATGTTATTAAGGATGCTAGCGAAATTAAAGTTGCTTTTTCTGATGGCCGGGAATTTGAAAGTAAAGTTATATTAAAGGATGAAACAACAGATATTGCAGTACTTGAAATTAATTCAAAAGATGCTCAATTTCCTGTTCTCCCTTTGGGAGATTCTGATGCAGTGGAAGTTGGAGACCTTGTTCTAGCAATTGGTAATCCTTTTGGTGTTGGTCAGACGGTTACAAGTGGCATTGTTTCAGCACAAGCACGTACGCGTATAGGTATTTCTGATTTTGATTTTTTCATTCAAACAGATGCTGCTATTAATCCAGGTAATTCTGGTGGGGCTTTAATTGATATGAAAGGTCAATTAATTGGGATTAATACGGCTATTTATTCACGTTCAGGTGGTTCTGTAGGGATTGGATTTGCTATCCCAGTTAATCTTATTAAAGTTGTGCTTGATACAGTGAAGCGTGGTGAAAAGTTTCTTGTGCCCCCTTATATTGGGGCATCTTTTCAAAGTATTACACCTGATATTGCAAGTGGTTTGGGTTTAGAACATTCGTATGGTGCACTCATTATTGAGATTATCAAAGGTAGTCCGGCTGAGAAAGCTGGTTTGAAAGTGGGTGACGTTATTTTGAGTGTGCAAGGGATGCAAATTGAGAGTCCAGATAGTCTTGGATATCGTTTGATGACAACTAGGATTGGGCAGAGCCTTGTTTTAGAATATTTACGGGATGGAAAAATTTTTAAAACAGAAATAACTGTATTATCAACACCAGAATCTGCATTTGTACAATCTGAAAAAATTGTGGGAGAAAATCCCCTTTCTGGTGCTGAAGTATTAGATTTAACGCGGTACAATAGTCGACGATTTCATCTTCCTGTTACTGTGAAAGGTGTGATAATTACTGAGGTTGACCAAAGAAGTAATGCTGCGGGTATTTTTCGTCCTGGAGATATTTTGCATACTGTTAATGGTCATAAAATTCAAACTGTAAGTCAGTTAAAAAAAGTGCTTATGCAAAAACACTCACATATTTGGGAAATAGAATATGAGCGCAATGGTTTACATATTCGTCAATTGATTCGTTGAGAGTTTTATTTGAATAAAGATTTTTATACTTTACCCTTTGATTCTTGTGTTAATCAAAATCGTCCCCTTGCAGAAAAGATGCGTCCTCGCTCTCTTCATGAAGTGGTAGGGCAAAACCATTTAATTGGAGCGGAGGGCTTTCTTTCGCGCATGGTTGCGTCTGGCTCTTTTAGTTCTATGATTTTCTGGGGACCACCAGGCACAGGTAAAACGACGGTAGCACGTTTGTTGGCACTTGAAACAAATTTTGCCTTTGAACAAGTTTCTGCTATTTTTACTGGAATATCGGAACTAAAGAAAATTTTTGAAGTAGCCCGAGCCCGTTTGATGTCTGGATGTCAGACATTATTATTTATCGATGAAATTCACCGCTTTAATCGCTCTCAACAGGATAGTTTTTTACCTTTTATGGAAGATGGAACTATAATTCTTGTAGGAGCAACAACTGAGAATCCTTCATTTGAACTTAATGCTGCTCTTCTTTCACGTGCACGTGTTTTAACTTTTCGCGCGCATGATAATGCAAGTTTGGACATACTTTTGAAACGCGCTGAAAAAGTAGAGGGAAGATCACTGCCTTTAGATGATCATGCGAGAGAAGTTTTAATAAGGATATCTGACGGTGATGCACGAGCAGCTTTAACATTAGCAGAAGATATTTGGCGTGCTGCACAGTCAGAAGAAGTTTTTAATGCCGAAACTCTGCAAGCCATAATTCAGCGTCGAACTCCGATTTATGATAAAGGACGAGATAGTCATTATAACCTTATTTCAGCACTGCATAAGTCAGTTCGTGGTTCTGACCCTGATGCTGCACTGTATTATCTTGCACGTATGTTTGATGCGGGTGAAGATCCTTTATATATTGGGCGTAGGTTGGTTCGCATAGCTATTGAAGATATTGGTTTAGCAGATCCACAAGCTCTTGTAATTTGTAATGCAGCAAAAGATGCCTATAGTTATTTAGGATCACCTGAAGGAGAGTTAGCTCTTGTGCAAGCATGTCTTTATGTTGCAACTGCACCAAAATCAAATGCAACTTATCTTGCTTATAAAGCGGCAATGCATAGTGCTCGCAAAAACGGTTCTTTATCTCCTCCTAAGCACATTCTTAATGCTCCTACAAAATTTATGAAAGAAGAGGGATATGGGCATGGTTATCGTTATGACCATGACGAACAAGATGCGTTTTCAGGGCAAGAATATTTTCCTGAAGAACTTGGGCATCAGATCTATTATCAGCCACAAGAACGTGGTTTTGAGCGGGAAATTATAAAGCGTCTTGATTGGTGGAAGAAGTTACGACAAAAACGAGTTAATCAAAAATAAAATTTTAGAGAGAGTAAGAGAGAATGTATTTTTGATTGTTTTTTTGTATTTAGTCATAATTATTATAATTTTAATTAAGATTCAGATTAAACTAAAAGAACTTACTGCTGTTCTATAGAGTAGGGGGTATTTGATTTATTTAAAGAAAAAGGTATTAACGGTATATAAATTTAGTGTGTAAGCGACTCTCTCTAATATGTTATCTCTTGAAGAAAACGTAGTTTCTTTTAAGTGGAGGGAATTGGATTTTGTTGAATCTAACTAAGAATAAAAGAAATAGTCTGTGAACATCCAAATTCGAGGCTTTAATTAGGCGAAGAGAACAGTATATACTGTATATTAAATTTGTTATAACTCACTAAGGATATAGTTGTGGATAAAACAAAAGCTCTAGAGGCTGCTCTTTCACAGATTGAACGTTCATTTGGTAAAGGCTCGATTATGCGTCTTGGGCAGAAAGAGCAAGTTGTTGAAATTGAGACCGTTTCGACTGGTTCGTTATCTTTGGATATTGCTTTGGGGGTAGGTGGACTACCAAAAGGGCGCATTATTGAGATTTATGGGCCAGAAAGTTCTGGGAAAACAACATTAGCTCTTCATTCTATTGCTGAAGCGCAGAAAAATGGTGGAGTTTGTGCTTTTGTTGATGCAGAACACGCTCTTGATCCTATTTATGCACGTAAACTTGGTGTTGATTTAGCAAATCTCTTTATTTCTCAGCCAGATACTGGTGAACAGGCATTGGAAATTACAGAAACACTTGTTCGTTCTGGTGCCGTTGATGTACTGGTTGTTGATTCAGTTGCAGCTTTGACACCACGTGCAGAAATTGATGGTGAAATGGGCGATTCTTTACCTGGATTACAAGCTAGGTTGATGAGTCAAGCATTACGAAAATTAACAGCATCGATTTTTCGCTCTAACTGTATGGTTATTTTTATCAATCAAATTCGTATGAAAATAGGTGTGATGTTTGGTTCTCCTGAAACAACAACAGGTGGAAATGCTTTAAAGTTTTATGCTTCTGTTCGTTTGGATATTCGTCGCATTGGAGCTATTAAAGATCGTGATACAATTATTGGGAGTCAGACTCGCGTTAAAATTGTAAAGAATAAGTTAGCACCTCCATTCAAGCAAGTTGAGTTTGATATTATTTATGGTGAGGGCATTTCTAAATTAGGAGAATTAATAGATTTAGGTGTTAAAGTTGGTCTTGTAGAAAAATCTGGTTCATGGTTCTCTTATAATTCTCAGCGTTTAGGGCAGGGGCGTGAAAATGCAAAGCAGTTTTTATGTGAACATACAGAGATAGCGGCTGAGATTGAAACAGCTTTACGACAGAATGCTGGTCTAATCGCAATTGAATTGCTAGAAAATTCTGGAGTAGAAAGTACAGAGGGTGAGGAAACAATCTGATATAATATTAGTTTGAATAGGATTCCTTTATTTAAAGTTTATTCTGTTTTTATTTGTTAGAATTTTGAAGTACAAGATCGTTTACTTTTTATTTTTTTGCAGAGAATATTTTTGTCTTGATTAAAGCACTAAAGCGAGCAAAGAGTGCTGTATTAGGTAGTTATTTGGTTTTGCGATTTTTTACTGTATTCTACAGGTGTAAATATGAATAGTGTTAATAGTATCAGGTCAGCTTTTCTGGATTATTTTCGTCGTAATGGACATGAAATTCTTTCTTCGAGTCCACTGGTTCCACGCAATGACCCTACATTGATGTTTACAAATGCAGGAATGGTTCAGTTTAAAAACGTTTTTACTGGACTTGAACAATACCCTTATAAACGAGCAACAACAGCGCAAAAATGTGTTCGTGCGGGTGGAAAGCATAATGATCTTGATAATGTTGGTTATACAGCGCGTCATCATACTTTTTTTGAAATGCTTGGGAATTTTTCTTTTGGTGATTATTTTAAAGAAGAAGCCATTTTTTTTGCATGGAATCTTTTAACCAAAGAGTTTTGTCTTTCGCAAGATAAATTGTTGGTCACAGTTTATCATACTGATAATATTGCAGCTGAATTATGGCGTAAAATTTCGGGGCTTCCGAACGAAAAAATTATCCGTATTGCAACCAATGATAATTTTTGGTCGATGGGAGATACAGGTCCATGTGGTCCTTGTTCAGAGATTTTTTATGATCATGGCGATGAAATTTTTGGTGGGCCTCCTGGAAGTGCTAATGAGGATGGTGATCGTTTTATTGAAATTTGGAATCTTGTTTTTATGCAATATGAGCAAGTTAATAAAGAAGAGCGAACTGAATTACCTTGTCCTTCTATTGACACTGGTATGGGATTAGAACGCATCGCAGCTGTTTTGCAAGGTGTTCATGATAATTATGATATTGATCTTTTTTGTAAATTAATTCACGCTTCACAGGAGATAACAGGTATAAAGGCAACGGGTGAGTTTGTTGCCAGCCATCGTGTTATTGCTGATCATCTCCGTTCTTCTGCGTTTTTGATTTCTGATGGTGTTCTTCCTTCCAATGAGGGACGAGGATATGTTTTACGTCGTATTATGCGTCGTGCTATGCGTCATGCTCATTTTCTTGGTGCTAAAGAGTCATTAATGAAGAAACTTTTGCCTGTTTTAATACGCGAAATGGGGCAAGCTTATCCCGAGTTAGTGCGTGCTGAGTCCTTAATTTCAGAAATCTTAAAGCTAGAAGAAACGCGTTTTCATAAAACTCTTGAACGAGGGCTTAGTTTATTAAATGAAGCAAGCATTGATCTTAAAGAAGGTGATCATTTGGACGGTGAAGTTGCCTTTAAACTTTATGATACATATGGTTTTCCACTTGATTTGACGCAAGATGCCCTTCGCTGTCGCGGAATATCTGTTGATATTGATGCTTTTGAAAAAGCAATGGAGCTTCAGAAAGCCGAAAATCGCGCCAATTGGTCTGGTTCTGGCGCATCAATAACAGAAACAATTTGGTTTTCTATTCGTGATAAGGTAGGCGCTACAGAATTTTTAGGTTATGAAACAGAAAAAGCTGAGGGCGTTATTACAGCTCTTGTTTGTGATGGTGAAATTGTTGATCATATTTCTTCAGGACAAGATGCTATGCTTGTTGTGAATCAAACACCTTTTTATGCTGAGTCTGGTGGGCAGGTAGGTGATAGTGGCGTTATTTCTGGTGAGTCTTTTGTTTTTGAAGTGCATGATACCCAGAGAAGGGGTGATGGGGTTTTTATTCACATTGGAGAAGTAAAATCTGGCCAAGCACAGATATCTGATTGTGTGGAACTGGCCGTTGATTCTGAACGTCGTAGAAAAATTCGTGCTAATCATTCTGCTACCCATTTATTGCATGAAGCTTTGCGTTGTATATTAGGGCCGCATATTGCACAGAAGGGATCTTTAGTATCTCCTAGTCGGTTGCGTTTTGATTTTTCTCACCCAAAGCCAATTTCATCAGAAGAATTAAAAAGAGTAGAAGATTTGGCAAATGATATTGTGCTGCAAAATAGTAAGGTCACAACCCGTTTGATGGCGCTGGATGATGCAATTTTGGGAGGAGCAATGGCATTGTTTGGGGAAAAATATGGTGATGAAGTTCGTGTTGTTTCTATGGGAGAGAGATGTGAACCAACAGAATTAACAAGGCATTGGTCAATTGAGCTTTGTGGGGGCACGCACGTGCAGAGAACAGGTGATATTGGTTTGATTCATATTGTTGGTGAAAGTTCTGTAGCTTCTGGAGTTCGTCGTATTGAAGCTTTAACGGGTACAACTGCACGCCTTTATTTACGTCAACAAGATAAGCGAATTTATGAAATGGCGAGTTTTTTAAAAACTTCTCCTGCTAATTTGGAAGAACGTATAAGGAATTTGCTTGATGATCGTCGTAAGTTTGAAAAAGAGTTGAATAATACACGTAAAAATGTTGCGCTGAATGGTGGAGCTCTACAGGGTAGAAAAGAGGACATTACAATTATTAATGGTATTTCTTTTATGGGGGGCGTTCTTAGAAACATTGCGGTGCGGGATCTTAAAGCGTTGGTAGATTCTGGAAAGAAGCAAATTAAATCTGGGGTGGTTGCTTTTATTAGTGTTTCGGAAGATGGCAAAGGAAGCGCTGTTGTTGGGGTTACTGATGATTTAATAAATATGTTGAATGCTGTTGATTTAGTGCGTGTTGTTTCCACTGTTCTTGGTGGCCAAGGTGGTGGTGGCCGTCCTGATATGGCACAGGCTGGTGGTTCCAAAGGAGATAAAGCTGATGAAGCGATTACGGCATTAAAAGCTTTTCTTAAAGGGTAATTTTTATTCTTGTTGTATGTTACAGTTTTTAAGAAAGCTTAAACTGTATATCGTTACATTAAATTTTTGTGTAAAAGCGTAGAAAACAAAAATTTTATGATGCAATAGCTTTGTGTAATGGCACTATGTTTTCATTTTCTGTTTTCGTTGTTTCTTGATCACTCATTAAGCCGCCAGTTTGTAATAATTTATAGAAGCGACCGCCTTTGCTAATCAGTTCTTGAAAGCTACCTTTTTCAATTAAACGGCCATGATCTAAAAATAATATAAGATCAGCATTGCGAACTGTTGAAAGACGGTGTGCTATAATAAAAGTGGTGCGGTTTTGACTTACACAATCGATAGCATCTTTAACACGAGCTTCTGTTTCAACATCAAGAGCACTTGTTGCTTCATCTAAAATAAGGATGGGTGCATTTTTTAAGATAGCACGTGCGATTGCTAATCGTTGTCTTTCTCCACCTGATAATTGTGAACCGCGCTCACCAACTAATGTATCATAACAATCATTTTTTTCTAGAATAAAGTCATGAGCAGCAGCTATCTTTGCAGCTTCATAAAGTTCTTCATCTGTTGCGGTTGTTTTGCCTATTGAAATGTTATCGCGAATACTACGGTTGAAAAGACCAGAATCTTGAAAGACTGTTGCTAAAGCTTTGCGCAAGGATTCACGATTAACTGTGCGTATATCTATTTCATCAATACTGATGTGCCCAATTGTAGGATCATATACGCGTTGTAACAAATTGATTAATGTTGTCTTTCCAGCACCTGTTGGCCCTACAATCGCAACGGTTTGTCCTGCTTTAACTTTAAATGAAATATCAAAAACACCTTGAGAGGAATTAAGAAATTTATAGGACACATGATGAAACTGAATTTCACCTTTAACATTTTGAAGAGAAGGAAGATTTTCTGGTGTATTGATATGAACAGTAGAGTCTTCCATTTCAAAAAAATCTTTTAGTTTTGCTTGTGAAGATATAGCTAAATTGATGAAATTGCTAATTTGATCAAGACGATTAATCATTAATTGAGCAAATCCAACAAAAGCAACAACTTCTCCTACTCGCACTTGGCCTTTTGTTACAAAAAAGGCGCCTAGAATCAGGACACACACTATTGAAATTGTTGAGGCCATTCGATTTAAGCCACTAGCGAGAGCCCACCAATTTAAAACAGGATTTTGGGCTTTAAGAAGATCAGCTGCGTGTTGATGAAGTATGGAGGTTTCCTCTAATATTCTATTATAACTTTGTACAATCGAAACGTTAGAAATTGAGTCACTGACATGCTTAAAAAGATTATGGTGGTAGCGTTCTACGGCTGCTTGTCCATCTTTTGTTTTTTGCATTACTAAACGTGCAATTAATACATAGATAATAGCGAGGACAAGCAAGACTATTGAAAGACGCCAATTCATTTTGAAAGCTATTGGCACGAGAACAAGTAATGCAACAAGAGTTGAGAGATGTTGACGCATAAAGTCAAGCCATATGGTTGACATAGAATCTATTGCACGTAGTAGTGTATGAAGAGCATTAGAAGTTCCACGTTGTTGATGCCAGATTAATGGCATAGCAATGATACGTTCAAAAGATTCTATTAAAACAGTCAAGCGACGTCTATGTGCTAAGCGGTCAGCACTACGTGCTACGAGTACGTAAGCAATAATATTAAAAACACCAAAGCCTACCCACATTATGAGGGTCGAAATAATGCCAGATTTATCTGCAATTGCATCAATAACGTGTCCAAATAAAATAGGTTCTATAATCGTAATTATAGCTAAAGTAACATTAGCTGAGCAGATTAAAATGGATGCATTTTTTTCTTTGTTGAGATAAGAAAGAACACGAGCATAAATTTTAAATAAAGACACAGATGATTATCTCCAATTCTCACTCAAGATTCTCTTAGCGATTGGTCTTTGAAACTAATAAAATTTATGCAGTAGGAGAATGCAATTTTGAATACGGATTGTAACGCAGCGTGATAACGTCAATTTATAAAATCATTTTTTGTGTTTATATACAGTAGGATGAGAATGTTAATAACAAATTTTATGATAAGAGAATTATTATGGTGGGCGTAAAAATAAAAAAGGTTGAAGCAGATGAAAATGGAATGCGTTTAGATCGTTGGTTTAAGGTGTACTATCCAGATGTTGGGTTTGGATATTTACAAAAACTTCTACGTTCTGGACAGATACGGGTTGATGGTGGACGTGTTAAAAATGATGTGCGCCTTGTTATGGGGCAATCTATTCGTGTGCCCCCTTTACTTATAGATAAAGAGGATAGCTTTCCTGTAATCAATAAAATCGTTTGTGGACAGGACAATGACATAATCTTAAAAGATATGCTTCTTTATGAAGATTCAAAAATTTTTGTTTTTAATAAACCAGCAGGTTTAGCGGTACAAGGCGGTTCTGGCTTGACGCGTCATGTTGATAGTATGCTTGAAGTATGGCGCAATAAAAAAGGCGAAAAACCGCGATTGGTTCATCGCATTGATCGTGAGACATCTGGTGTTCTTGTTGTGGCACGGTCAAGAGGAGCTGCGCAGGCTTTGACTGCTGCTTTTAGAACACGAGAAACAAAGAAAACTTATTGGGCATTGGTCCGGGGGGTGCCTAGAAAAAAGCAGGATAAAATTTCGACATGGATGGTCAGAGAAATAACTGCACAAGGTGATAAAATGCGTGTTTGTGAACGTAGACAACCAGATTCCAATCATGCAGTGTCTTATTATCGTGTTTTGGATACGCGAGGAAAAGCTCTTTCTTGGCTTGAAATGGAACCCTATACAGGAAGAACACATCAATTACGTGTTCATGCTGCTTATATAAATCATCCGATTATTGGCGATTCAAAATATTTTTTTTCTGATAGTAATTGGGACTTGCCAGGAGGAATGCAAAATCGGCTTCATCTTCATGCACGTCGTATCCGTATACCTCATCCTTCAGGAGGCATATTAGATGTTACTGCACCTTTACCACCTCATATGGTGCAAAGTTTTAATCTTTTCGCTTTTAACGAAATCGATGGTGATACAGAATAATAGAAACAATACTGTACTTTTTTTCCTTAATATTTATAACTAATTGATTTATAAAGGTAATATATTACTTTATTTTGAATTAAAGTTTAAAATAGAGTAACATTCTCTTATTTCAACCTATCTCATTTTAAAACAAATACAAAATCATTTATGTGTTACAAAAATAGTTAACATATAAATGAAAATCCTTTAAGAACTCTAGAAGCAGTAATGATATCAAGATATTAGATAAAAGTCTTTTAATATATTGATTCTTAAATAAAAATTAATAAAAAATCCAGAAGAAAGATCGTGTGGAAGGATTTTTAAAAATTATCTTTTGAATGAATGATCTATCTTATTAAAACTAGCGGGTACTTACTGAAAAGCATCAAAAGCAATATGCAGTTTAAATACTCAATATGTTTATAAAACATCTCCTATAACTGATATATTATGGTGTTGTGAGTATTATATTGTCGATTGAAATTACATTGCTTTTTAAATTAAACTCTTCCTTATTTTCCTATGAGATGGTGATATTATTACTATAAGTAATATTGGATGAACCTTTTCTACTTTATAAGACATTGCTTTAGCATTTATTGTTCCATGAAAATTAAGGATATTGATTTATAAATCAATGATTATAAGAGCTTATGAGCTGATGTTGAGATTATCATACAGAGATATAGTATAAGATTGTTGATAGTTAAATGGCATAATACTTTAGTATTTGTTGGAATGACTGTAGTTGATATGTTTTAAAATTGCTGTACAGTATTTTTGTAGCTAATAATTGCAAATTTTATTCTAGAAACCTTATTAGGCTTGTTGAAAATATTAAAGGTAGAAAAAAAATGCGTGAAATTTTAGGTGATGTTGATACGTTATTGAATGAAGGTAATTCTTTTCATCATCCTCAAAAATTATCATGTCGGCCATTGCCTAAGCGGTTTTACGAAAAAGTAGACGTCACCTGTAAAGAAGGAAAATTTTTTATTTTACTAGATGGGAAACTATTAAAGACACCTGCAAAACGTGATTTTTTTCTACCGGTAGAAATGCTTGCTGGATTGGTAGCACAAGAATTTACTGCCCAAAAAGCGGTGATTGATCCAGCAAAAATGCCAATTACGCGTTTGGTTAATACTGTTATTGACGGTATAATTGATAATATGCAAATTATTTTTGAAGATCTGTTGCGTTTTGTTGCATGTGATATGATTTTTTATCGAGCACAAACACCAAAAGAATTAGTGAAACGACAATCTGAAAAATGGGACTTTTTACTTGATTGGGCAGAAGAAAGATTAGGTACACATTTTAATTTAGTAGAAGGTCTTATGCATGTTGAACAACCACCTGAGTCTATTCAAGCGGTGAGCAATTATTTACGCAAGATAGAATCTCCTTATACGTTAGCTGCACTTCATGCAATGACTACATTGACAGGATCAGCTCTTATTGCTTTTGCTGTAGCTGAGGGGAAGATTTGTACAGATGATGCTTGGGCTATAGCACATTTAGATGAAGATTGGACAATGGAACAATGGGGAAAAGATGAGGAAACAATAACACGTCGTGCTTATAAAAAGTCTGAGTTTAATGCAGCAGCTACAATTATTACTGTTTGCTCAAAATGAAATTCTCATTTCAATTTACTATAGGAGAATAAAGTTACTGTCTAAGGTATTTGTATACTGCGTAGAGCGCGATTGCTGCAGCATTTGAAACGTTTAATGACTTAATATCTCCAGGCAGATCAAGGCGTGCTAGTGAGTACACATTTTCCCGTGTTTTTTGACGTAAGCCTTTACCTTCTGCTCCTAAAATAAGGGAGATTTTAGTCCCTGTTAACGCTGTTTCTAAAGGAAATTTACCTTCTGAATCAAGTCCAAAACTAATAAAGTTCATTTGGTGAAGTTCTTGAAGTGCTTTAAAAAGATTGCGTACAGTAATGTATTCAATGAGTTCTAAAGCTCCAGACGCTGCTTTGGCAAGTACACCACTTTCTTGTGGTGAATGGCGATTAGTAGTAATGATTGCTCCAGCTTTAAAGGCTACGGCAGAGCGCATAATAGCACCAACGTTATGTGGATCAGTAATTTGATCCATGATAATGATAAGATCGGTATTTGTCAGTTCCGATAAAGAACGTGATTTTAGAGGTTCAGTTTCTAATACAATTCCTTGATGAACTGCTTCCCTTCCTACAAACATTTCCAGTTTTTTCGGTGAGCATGGTGTTATAGGACACGCTATATTTGATTCGTTTATATCAAGACGCTTTAAAGCATTTGGTGTAGCATACAGATGTCTTAAAATTCTTCTAGGATTCTTCAACGCTGCATGAACTGGATGAATACCATAAAGGTAAATTTGTTCTTTTTGTAATGGGATAGGTGGTTGTTTTACATATGTTGTAGATTGAAAAAAAGAGCCTTTTGTATCACGATATCGGCGACGAAGACGAGCATAATGAGAGTCTTTAGGCATATTTTTTTCATATTATGTTTATAATGGATTTGTATATAGAAATTTGTATATAGAAAAAATATAAAATTTTAAATTATTTAATAGAAAATTTGTAAAGAACCATATTTATTTTGTTGACAGATGCAATACTAAACGCCATAACCAACCCTCAGCCAGTCTAAACTTAGTAGAAAGAGATTGGTTGTAGTGATGCTTTATCGCCCAGCTCTACCGATGTAATGGAGGGGTGCCCGAGTGGTTAAAGGGGACGGACTGTAAATCCGTTGCGTATGCTACGTTGGTTCGAATCCAACCCCCTTCACCATTCATCAAATAGAGCTGATATGTGCGGGTATAGCTCAATGGTAGAGCAGCAGCCTTCCAAGCTGAATACGCGGGTTCGATTCCCGCTACCCGCTCCAGACATAAGCTGGCGATTGAGTAAAATGGTGGGTGTTTTCCATCATCATAATAAAGAGACGAATATTTTCGTTTTATAGTTGTTATGCCGGACTGAGGTATTAGTCCGGTTTGATTTGGTTCTGAGAACCTTTTTATACTAACTAATTTAAGACAAGAGATTGACGGCGATGGCAAAGAGCAAATTTGAACGTACGAAGCCGCATGTTAATATAGGTACGATTGGTCATGTTGATCATGGGAAGACTTCATTGACAGCAGCGATTACGAAGTATTTTGGTGAATTTAAAGCGTATGACCAAATTGATGCGGCGCCTGAGGAGCGGGCACGTGGTATAACGATATCTACTGCGCACGTTGAGTATGAAACGGAGAGCCGTCACTATGCTCACGTTGATTGTCCTGGTCATGCGGATTATGTTAAGAACATGATTACAGGAGCGGCCCAAATGGATGGTGCGATATTAGTTGTTTCTGCAGCAGATGGACCTATGCCTCAAACGCGTGAGCATATTTTGTTGGCCCGCCAGGTTGGAGTTCCAGCGATTGTTGTTTTTCTCAATAAAGTTGATCAGGTTGATGATAGCGAGCTTTTAGAGCTTGTAGAGCTTGAAGTTCGTGAGCTTTTATCGAAATATGATTTTCCGGGAGATGATATTCCTATAGTTAAGGGTTCGGCTTTGGCTGCGCTTGAGGATTCAAATAAGAGTATAGGTGAAGATTCTGTTCGTCTTTTGATGAGTGAAGTTGATAAATATATACCGACCCCTGAGCGTCCAGTTGATCAGCCGTTTTTGATGCCTATCGAGGATGTTTTTTCTATTTCTGGTCGTGGTACGGTTGTTACAGGTCGTGTTGAGCGTGGCATTATTAAAGTTGGTGAAGAGATAGAGATTATTGGAATTCGTCCTACATCTAAGACGACGGTTACCGGGGTTGAAATGTTTCGGAAACTTTTAGATCAAGGTCAGGCTGGTGATAATATAGGCGCTTTGCTTCGTGGAGTTGATCGTGAGGGGATTGAACGTGGTCAAGTATTGGCGAAACCTGGTTCTGTTACACCTCATACTAAATTTAAAGCTGAGGCTTATATTTTAACGAAAGATGAGGGGGGACGTCACACACCGTTTTTCACAAACTATCGTCCTCAATTTTATTTTCGTACGACCGATGTTACAGGTATAGTTACGCTTCCTGAAGGAACGGAAATGGTTATGCCGGGTGATAATGTTGCAATGGATGTTTCTTTGATTGTTCCAATCGCAATGGAAGAGAAGCTTCGTTTTGCGATCCGAGAAGGTGGTCGCACCGTTGGGGCCGGTATCGTATCTAAAATTATTGAATAGGTGAGATAAATTACTTAGGATATATTTAAAATATTTTTCTAAAAGATTAGGGGTATAGCTCAGTTGGTAGAGCGGCGGTCTCCAAAACCGCAGGTCGCGGGTTCAAGTCCTGCTGCCCCTGCCGTGGATTGTGATTTGAATCACAGTTAGAGAGAGGATAGACAGATTAGTTATGTTTATTTTCTTTTTTTTATATAGGGCTTGTTTTTTTGTACATGAATCTGTATTGAGTAAAAGATGATGGGATTGCGTAAGGATTGTTGTAACTTTTCGCATTTTTGTCATGTTTTTTATTGTATAGTTTGCAATAAGATTAGAAAGAATGTAGTGTGATTAATGGTATCTAAAATCAATCCTATTACCTTTTTAAAACAAGTTCGCGCAGAAACAGCTAAAGTAAAATGGCCTTCGCGTCGTGAAACAGTGATTTCTACTGTTATGGTGTTAGTGGTAACTGCATTGGCTTCAGTTTTCTTTTTTGTTGTGGATCAGACGGTAAATTTTGGTGTATGGCAGGGTATTGATCTTCTAAAGTATCTTTTTAGTTGATAGTGCAAGGAAATGTGACTGTGGCTGCTCGTTGGTATATTGTTCAAGCATATTCAAACTTTGAAAAAAAGGTAGCGGAAGCTATTGATAAAGAAGCAAAGCAAAAAGGGCTTGATCATTTATTTAAAAAAATTTTTGTTCCGACTGAGCGTGTTGTTGAAATTCGTCGTGGTCGTAAGGTCGATTCTGAGCGTAAATTCTTTCCTGGTTATATTCTTGTTTGTGCTGAGTTGACAGATGAGGTTTATCATCTTATTAAGAATACTCCTAAAGTGACAGGATTTTTAGGCTCAGATGCGCGTCCTGTTCCTATTTCTGATCGCGAAGCTGAGCAAATTCTTAAACAGGTTAAGGAAGGGGTTGAGTCTCCAAAATCTTCTATGTCATTTGAAGTAGGTGAGCAGGTTCGAGTAGCAGATGGGCCTTTTGTTTCTTTTAATGGTATCGTTCAAGAGGTTGAAGAAGAGCGCTCTCGCCTTAAGGTTGAAGTGTTAATTTTTGGGCGTCCTACGCCTGTTGATTTAGAGTTTGATCAGGTTGAAAAGCTTTGATTGGGCTTAAAGTGATTTTTTTGATCACTTTAAAAATATAGAGAAATGTATCAAGATAGAAGGTGATTTATGGCTTTTGCCAGCTTAATGATCCAGACTATCAAACTGCAGTGGTTTTTTGGCATAATTTAAGTAGCCAATTTACCAGTATAAATTTAGAGGCAGGGTATTATGGCAAAAAAAAGTGTAGGTCAGTTGAAATTACAGATTCCTGCAGGGGCGGCTACTCCATCACCTCCGATTGGTCCTGCTCTTGGGCAGCGTGGTATTAACATCATGGAGTTTTGTAAGGCTTTTAATGCAGCTACGCAGGAAATGGAAAAAGGTGCGCCGATTCCAGTAGTTGTTACTTACTATCAAGATAAGTCTTTTACGTTTTCATTGAAGACGCCTCCGGTATCTTTTTTTTTGAAAAAGGCAGCAAATTTAAAAAGTGGTTCTAAAGAGCCAGGTAAAGTGTTTGTGGGGACGATTTCTCGTGATAAGATTCATTCGATTGCGGAGGCAAAGATGAAAGATCTTAACGCAAATGATATTGAAGCAGCAATGCGCATGGTTGAAGGTTCTGCTCGCTCTATGGGCTTAGAGGTGTTAGGCTAATATTATGGTAAAGATAGCAAAGAGAATACATAAAATTCGTGAAGGTGTTGATTTTAATAAGCTTTACGCTTTAACAGATGCTATTTCAATGGTCAAAGAACGCGCTGTTGCTAAATTTGATGAAACAATCGAGATTTCGATGAATTTGGGTGTTGATCCTCGTCATGCAGATCAGATGGTTCGGGGTGTTGCTCATTTGCCTAATGAAACAGGTCGAAATGTTCGTGTTGCTGTTTTTGCGCGTGGCGTTAAAGCCGAAGAGGCTAAAGCTGCTGGTGCAGATATTGTGGGGGCTGAAGATTTATTTGAAACTGTTAATAGTGGAACAATTAATTTTGATAGGTGTATTGCAACACCAGATATGATGCCTCTTGTTGGTCGTCTTGGTAAAATTCTTGGTCCACGGAGTTTGATGCCGAATCCAAAAGTTGGTACTGTAACAATTGATGTTGCTAGTGCTGTTAAGGCTTCTAAAGGTGGTGCTGTTGAATTTCGTGTTGAAAAATCTGGTATTGTGCATGCTGGCATCGGTAAGGCTTCTCTGGGAATTGAGAAAATAGTGGAAAATATTAGAGCTTTTGTTAGTGCCGTTAATAAAGCTAAGCCGCAAGGTGCAAAGGGAGAATATATTAAGCGAGTTGCAGTTTCTTCAACTATGGGTGTTGGAATAAAGGTTGATCCTGCAACAGTTCGTTCAGAGACAATATGAAAAACTTGTGGTTTTATTGTGTATCTGATGGCTGAGATTATTTTAGTTATCAGTTTTAGTTGGCATTCAGTTATCTGAGCTTTATTAAGCTCAGGTCATACCGGGAGAAATTCCGGAATGTCCTGTCCGAGATTGTAGGTGATACCTTGTTTAGGTGTCTTAATTAGAAAAGGCCTGCATGAGATTGGGGTAAGAACTTTGAAGTTAATAAACTTAAAAGGTTTGAGCCAAGATTGCCTTTGATCGTTTATGCGTGAAGAAGGGGGCAGGATCCTCATCGTTAGCATAGAAGAATTTCATGCTATCAAAGGTAACCAACAGATTTGTTTTAATAGATCTGTTAAATGGAGAAAGACAGTGAATAAAGCGGAAAAAGGAAAATTTGTTGCATGGCTTAACAAGACTTTTCAAGAGTCAGGTTCTGTTGTTGTTGCACATTATTCTGGTTTGACTGTTTCGCAAATGAACGATCTTCGTTCAAAAATGAGTGAAGCAGGTGGTGCTATTAAAGTCGCCAAAAACCGTCTTGCTAAAATCGCTCTTCAGGGTACAAAATCTGAAGAAATGATGGATCTGTTCACTGGGCAAACACTTATTGCTTATTCAGAAGATCCAATTACAGCATCGAAAGTTGCTGTTGATTTCGCAAAGGCTAATGATAAATTTGTTATCCTTGGTGGCTCAATGGGTGAAACAAGTTTAAGTGTTGATGCTATAAAATCTTTGGCTTCATTGCCTTCATTGAACGAATTGCGGGCAAAAATTTTGGGTATGGTTTCTACTCCTGCAACCCGTATTGTTCAGGTTATTAATGCGCCTGCTGGTCAGGTTGCGCGTGTTATTGGTGCATATGCTCGAGGAGGATGAAGCAGCTATGCTGTTTTTTGTAATCTAAGCTTACAGAAATTCTTGATAGTTTTCTGTTTTTTTGGATAATTTCTAAACAATAATTCAAATCTTTTAAGTGAAGGAATTTTAAAATGGCTGATCTAGCAAAGATCGTAGAAGATCTTTCTAACCTTACTGTTTTGGAGGCTGCAGAGCTTTCAAAATTACTTGAAGAAAAATGGGGTGTTTCTGCTGCTGCTCCTGTGGCGGTTGCTGCTGTTGGTGCTGCTGCTCCAGCTGCCGAAGAGAAAACAGAATTTGATGTTATTCTTACAGATGGTGGTGCTCAAAAGATTAATGTTATTAAAGAAGTTCGGGCTCTTACGGGGCTTGGACTTAAAGAAGCAAAAGACTTAGTTGAGGGAGCGCCTAAGCCTATTAAAGAAGGTGCTTCTAAGGAAGAAGCAGAAAAAATTAAGGCCCAACTTGAAGCTGCTGGTGCTAAGGTTGAGCTTAAGTAAGTTTATTTTATTGGTAAATATTGATGTGTGCCAATTTCCCTGAGAAAAGGGGCTTGATTGAGATAATCCTTTTCCTTACAGTTTAGTAGCTGTAAGGGAATGGGCTGTTGTAAACGGCCTAATGGTAAAGTCAAATTAAGTAGATATATTGGTTGTTTAGATATATAAAAATTAGAGATACTTAAAAGGGTATCAAATGAGCTGGTCTGTATGTATGCAGACTGATGACATAAAGCTATCAAGGTTTAGTCTACCTTGAGCAGTAAAGATCGAGGAGCAACAATGGCTCAGACTTTAGCGATGATGTCCCAATTTAATGGCCGTAGACGTGTGCGTAAATTTTTTGGTAAGATTCCTGAAGTAGCAGAAATGCCGAATCTTATTGAAGTTCAGAAAGCTTCATATGATCAATTTCTTATGATTGAGGAACCGGAAGGCGGGCGTTTAGATGAAGGTTTGCAGGCTGTTTTTAAATCGGTGTTTCCTATTTCGGATTTTTCCGGAACAGCTATGCTTGAATTTGTTCGTTACGAATTTGATCCACCTAAATTTGATGTAGAAGAATGTCATCAACGTGATTTGACATATGCAGCGCCATTAAAGGTGATATTGCGTTTAATTGTCTTTGATGTTGATGAAGATACTGGTTCAAAAGATATTAAAGACATTAAAGAGCAAGGTGTCTATATGGGGGACATGCCTTTAATGACTGATAATGGTACGTTTGTAATTAATGGTACAGAGCGTGTTATTGTTTCGCAGATGCACCGCTCTCCAGGTGTCTTTTTTGATCATGATAAAGGAAAAACTCATTCATCAGGTAAATTTCTTTTTGCAGCTCGTGTGATTCCTTATCGTGGTTCGTGGCTTGATATTGAGTTTGATGCTAAAGATATTGTCTATGTTCGTATTGATCGGCGGCGAAAGATTCCAGTGACAAGTCTTTTAATGGCACTGGGTATGGATGCATCAGATATTTTGTCGACATTTTATAATAAAGTTTCTTATGAACGTACTAAGAATGGGTGGCGTACTCCTTATTCAGTTGATCGTTTTAGGGGCATGAAACTGGTTTCTGATCTTGTTGATGCAGATAGTGGTGAGGTTGTAGCAGAAGCTGGTAAAAAACTAACAGTTCGCGCTGCAAAGCTTTTAGAAGAAAAAGGTTTAAAAGCGATTGAAGTTAGTGAAGATGATTTGTTGGGATCCTATCTTGCAGAAGATATCGTAAATTATCAAACAGGTGAGATTTATCTTGAAGCTGGAGATGAAATTGATGAAAAAACATTAAAGATTTTGTCTGATGTTGGTGCTGATCAGATTAATATTCTTGATATTGATCATATGAATGTTGGTGCATACATTCGTAATACCTTAAAAGTGGATAAAAATGAAAGCCGGCAGGATGCTTTATTTGATATTTATCGAGTAATGCGTCCAGGTGAACCGCCAACAATTAATACAGCAGAGGCTATGTTTCATTCATTGTTTTTTGATCCAGAGCGTTATGATCTTTCAGCTGTTGGGCGAGTTAAGATGAATTTGCGTATGGGGCTTGATTGTCCAGATACAGTTCGCATTTTGCGCCAAGAAGATATTCTTGCTGTTGTTAAAATGTTAGTTGAATTGCGTGATGGTCGTGGTGAGATTGATGATATTGATAATCTTGGCAATCGTCGTGTTCGGTCGGTTGGAGAATTGATGGAAAATCAATATCGGATTGGTTTACTTCGTATGGAACGTGCAATCAAAGAACGTATGTCGTTGGTTGAAATTGATACTATTATGCCACAGGATTTGATTAACGCAAAGCCAGCAGCAGCTGCAGTTCGCGAGTTTTTTGGGTCCTCACAATTATCGCAATTTATGGATCAAACCAATCCATTGTCAGAAATTACCCATAAGCGTCGTCTTTCTGCTCTTGGTCCAGGTGGTTTAACCCGTGAGCGGGCAGGTTTTGAAGTGCGCGATGTGCATCCTACGCATTATGGTCGTATTTGTCCGATTGAAACACCGGAAGGACCGAATATTGGTCTGATTAATTCTTTAGCAACATTTGCTCGGGTTAATAAGTATGGCTTCATTGAAAGTCCATACCGAAAGATTATTGATGGTAAGGTAACGAAAGAAGTTATTTATCTTTCTGCTATGGAAGAATCAAAACATTATGTGGCTCAGGCAAACTCTTCATTGGATGCAGAAGGACGTTTTACGGAAGAATTTGTTGTCTGTCGTCATGCTGGTGAAGTTTTAATGGCGCCGCGTGATCATATAGATTTGATGGATGTTTCGCCAAAACAGTTAGTTTCTGTAGCTGCTGCCCTTATTCCATTTTTAGAAAATGAT
This sequence comes from Bartonella sp. A1379B, assembly GCF_002022485.1. NCBI lineage: Bacteria > Pseudomonadati > Pseudomonadota > Alphaproteobacteria > Hyphomicrobiales > Bartonellaceae > Bartonella > Bartonella sp. A1379B. The sequence goes on from NZ_CP019780.1 coordinate 438,647, forward strand.
GATGCAAATCGTGCGCTGATGGGATCTAATATGCAACGTCAAGCAGTTCCACTTTTGCGTGCAGAGGCACCTCTTGTTGGTACAGGTATGGAAGCAATAGTTGCTTGTGATTCGGGTGCTGCTATTGGTGCAAAACGTGGTGGTATTGTTGATCAAGTTGATGCAATGCGTATTGTTATTCGTGCAACAGAGGATTTAGATCCTTCAAAGTCTGGTGTTGATATCTATCGTTTGCAGAAATTTCAGCGTTCCAATCAGTCTACCTGTATTAATCAGCGTCCTCTCGTACACGTAGGAGATCGGATAGAAAAGGGTGATATTATTGCTGATGGTTCATCTACAGATCTTGGTGATTTAGCTCTTGGGAGAAATGTTCTTGTGGCATTTATGCCTTGGAATGGTTATAATTATGAGGATTCTATTTTACTTTCTGAGCGCATTGTTGCTGATGATGTATTTACTTCGATTCATATTGAAGAGTTTGAGGTTGCTGCACGTGATACAAAGCTTGGGCCAGAAGAAATTACCCGCGATATTCCTAATGTTGCAGAAGAGGCATTAAGAAATCTTGATGAAGCAGGTATTGTTTATATTGGTGCTGAAGTTCATCCAGGTGATATTTTAGTTGGTAAAATTACACCAAAAGGTGAAAGTCCAATGACGCCGGAAGAAAAGCTTTTACGTGCGATTTTTGGTGAAAAAGCTTCGGATGTTCGTGATACTTCTATGCGAATGCCTCCTGGAACTTTTGGTACTGTTGTAGAAGTTCGTGTTTTTAACCGCCATGGCGTAGAAAAAGATGAGCGCGCAATGGCAATTGAACGTGAAGAAATTGAGCGTTTGGCTAAAGATCGTGATGATGAGCAATCAATTTTGGATCGGAGTGTTTATGCACGTCTTGCGGATATATTAACGGGTAAAGTTGCGATAGAAGGTCCAAAAGGTTTTTCCAAAGGAAAGACTCTTGATAGTACAGTGATGGAACAGTATCCACGATATCAGTGGTGGCAGTTTGCTGTTGAGGATGAGAAACTTCAGAATGAAATTGAAGCTTTGCATAAGCAGTATGATGAATCAAAAAAAGCACTGCAACGTCGTTTTATGGATAAGGTTGAAAAAGTTCAAAGAGGCGATGAAATGCCTCCTGGTGTTATGAAGATTGTGAAGGTTTTTGTTGCAGTGAAGCGCAAAATTCAACCAGGAGATAAAATGGCAGGACGTCACGGTAATAAAGGTGTTGTGTCACGTATTCTTCCAGTAGAAGATATGCCATTTCTTGAGGATGGAACGCATGCCGATATTGTTTTGAATCCTTTGGGTGTGCCAAGTCGTATGAATGTTGGCCAAATTCTTGAAACACACCTTGGTTGGGCGTGTGCGGGTATGGGTAAAAAAATTGGTGATTTAATAAAGCTTTATCAGGAAACCGGAGATATATTGCCTTTGCGTCAACGTATTGAAAATCTCATTCCTGATGATGATCGTAATGAGCCGGTTCGCCACTATGATAATGAAAGTCTTATTAAGTTAGCACTTCAGATGAAGCAAGGCGTTTCGATTGCAACACCTGTTTTTGATGGAGCCCATGAAGCTGATATTAATATGATGTTGGAAGATGCAGGCTTAGATAGTTCAGGACAAGTTACGCTTTATGATGGTCGTACTGGAGAGCCTTTTGATCGTCCAGTGACTGTAGGATATATCTATATGCTTAAATTGCATCACCTTGTTGATGATAAGATACATGCGCGTTCAATTGGACCTTATTCACTTGTTACACAGCAGCCGTTAGGAGGTAAGGCTCAATTTGGTGGTCAACGTTTTGGTGAGATGGAGGTTTGGGCACTTGAAGCTTATGGTGCTGCGTATACTTTGCAGGAGATGTTGACGGTTAAATCAGATGATGTGGCCGGTCGAACGAAAGTTTATGAAGCTGTTGTTCGTGGTGATGATACATTTGAAGCAGGTATTCCTGAAAGCTTTAATGTATTAGTTAAGGAAATGCGTTCTCTTGGTCTTAATGTAGAGCTTGATGATGCACGTGAACTTATTGCACAACGAGTAATATCTGATTCAGAAGGTTAATTTTGAGGAAGCATATTTTAAAATAGTATGCTCTGATTTTTTTATAAAGTTATAATAGAGAAATTTCTATTAGATGGCGGAACATTTTAAAAGTGAAAACAAGTCTCAAATAAAGCTTTAACAAAGAGAAAAGCTATTGTGGCTAGTTTTAGAATCTTTGAAGGAGAACAGCATGAACCACGAGGTCATGAATCTTTTCAATCCTCAGGCACCAGTGCAGACATTTGACTCTATTCGTATTTCTATTGCGAGTCCTGAGAAGATTCTGTCTTGGTCATATGGTGAAATTAAAAAACCAGAGACTATCAACTACCGGACATTTAAGCCAGAGCGTGATGGTCTTTTTTGTGCTCGTATATTTGGCCCTATTAAAGATTATGAATGTTTATGTGGTAAATATAAACGTATGAAATATAAGGGTATTATCTGTGAGAAATGTGGTGTAGAAGTCACTCTTTCACGGGTGCGTCGTGAGCGTATGGGTCATATTGAGCTTGCAGCTCCCGTAGTTCATATTTGGTTTCTTAAGTCATTACCTGGTCGTATTTCTACTCTTTTAGATTTGACTTTAAAAGATATCGAAAGAGTTCTTTATTTTGAGAATTATATTGTTACAGAACCAGGATTGACATCTCTTAAGTTACATCAGCTTTTATCAGAAGAAGAATATATGCTTGCTGTTGATGAATTTGGAGAGGATCAATTTTCAGCTATGATTGGTGCAGAGGCTATTTATGAGCTTCTTGCGGGAATGGAATTGGATAAAATTGCTAATGATTTGCGTATGGAGTTAGCGGAAACAACTTCAGAATTAAAACAGGCAAAACTGATTAAACGGCTTAAGATCGTTGAGAATTTTCTTGAATCTGGTAATAAACCAGAGTGGATGATTATGAAAACTATTCCAGTCATTCCACCAGATTTGCGTCCATTGGTTCCATTAGATGGTGGTCGTTTTGCTACCTCAGATTTGAATGATCTTTATCGACGTGTTATTAACCGGAACAACCGCTTAAAGCGATTAATTGAGTTGCGTGCTCCTGGAATTATTATCCGCAATGAAAAGCGTATGGTGCAAGAAGCCGTTGACGCGTTATTTGATAATGGTCGTCGCGGGCGTGTGATTACTGGCGCAAATAAGCGTCCATTAAAATCCCTTTCAGATATGCTAAAAGGTAAGCAAGGACGTTTCCGTCAGAATCTACTTGGGAAGCGTGTTGATTATTCAGGTCGCTCTGTTATCGTAACAGGTCCTGAATTGAAATTACATCAATGTGGTCTTCCGAAAAAAATGGCTCTTGAGTTATTTAAGCCTTTTATTTATGCGCGACTTGATGCAAAGGGATATTCATCTACTGTAAAGCAGGCCAAGAAGCTTGTTGAAAAGGAACATCCAGAAGTTTGGGATATCTTAGATGAGGTTATTCGTGAACATCCTGTGTTGCTGAATCGTGCGCCGACACTTCACCGCTTAGGAATTCAGGCTTTTGAACCTATCTTGATTGAAGGGAAAGCTATACAACTTCATCCGTTAGTGTGTACAGCATTTAACGCAGATTTTGACGGTGATCAGATGGCTGTTCACGTCCCTCTCTCTCTTGAAGCGCAGCTTGAAGCTCGTGTTTTGATGATGTCAACCAATAATATTCTTCATCCAGCTAATGGTGCACCGATTATTGTTCCATCACAGGATATGGTTCTTGGTCTTTACTACCTTTCAATTGTTTCTGAAAAAGAACCAGGTGAAGGGATGGCTTTTGCAGATATGGGTGAATTGCATCATGCTCTAGAAAATAAAATTGTAACTTTGCATACAAAAATTAAAGGCCGTTTTAAGGATCTTAATAAGGATGGTGAAGTTGTTTCGAAACTCTATGATACAACACCTGGTCGTTTAATTATTGGTGAACTTTTACCAAAAAATCCGAATATTTCGTTTGATATTGTTAATCAAGAAATGACTAAAAAGAATATTTCTAAAATGATTGACCAAGTTTATAGACATTGTGGGCAAAAAGAAACTGTGATTTTCTGTGATCGTATCATGCAGCTTGGCTTTTCTCATGCTTGTCGTGCTGGAATTTCATTTGGTAAAGATGATATGGTTATTCCTGATAGTAAGTCTCATTTAGTAGCAGAAACGGAAGCTCTTGCTAAGGAATATGAGCAGCAATATAGTGATGGTTTAATTACCCAAAGTGAGAAATATAACAAAATCGTTGATGCTTGGGGTAAATGTACCGATCGTGTTGCCGATGAGATGATGAAGCGTATTCAAGCAATTGAATTTGATCCTAAGACAGGTCGTAAACGGCAAATGAATTCAATTTATATGATGTCACATTCCGGTGCGCGTGGTTCTGCTAATCAGATGAGGCAGTTGGCTGGGATGCGCGGGTTAATGGCAAAACCGTCGGGTGAAATTATTGAAACACCAATTATTTCTAATTTTAAAGAAGGTTTGACTGTTAATGAATACTTTAATTCAACGCACGGTGCACGTAAAGGGCTTGCTGATACTGCTTTAAAAACTGCTAACTCTGGTTATTTAACGCGGCGTCTTGTTGATGTTGCGCAAGATGCTATTATTTCAACGGTTGATTGTGGTACTATGAAAGGCCTTACTATGCAGCCAATCGTTGATTCAGGACAAATTGTTGCTTCTCTTGGTCAGAGAATTCTTGGTCGTACGGCACTTCTTGATATTTTGCATCCAGTTTCTGGTGAGGTTATTCTTGAAGGTGGTGCAATGATTGAAGAATCTGATGTTGCTAAGATTGAAGAGGCAGGGATTCAGTCTGTTCAAATACGTTCTGCTTTGACCTGTGAAACGCGTCTTGGTGTTTGTGCTAAGTGCTATGGTCGTGATTTAGCACGTGGAACATTGGTTAATCAGGGGGAAGCAGTTGGTGTTATTGCAGCTCAATCAATTGGTGAGCCAGGAACTCAACTTACGATGCGTACTTTCCACTTAGGTGGAACAGCACAGGTTGTTGATTCATCTTATTTTGAGGCGTCTTATGAGGGTACAATAGAAATTCGTAACCGCAACGTGGTTAGGAATTCTGAAGGCCATTTGGTGGTTATGGGGCGCAATATGGCTATTATTATTAAGGATGAGGCTGGTAAAGAACGTGTTGTACATCGTATTAGTTATGGAGCACGTATTTTTGTTGATGATGGTGATGTTGTAAAATGCGGTCAACGTATAGCAGAGTGGGATCCTTATACACGGCCAGTTCTGACTGAAGTCGATGGTTATATAGGTTTTGAAGATATGGTTGATGGTTTATCAGTTACTGAAACAGCTGATGAATCTACAGGTATTACTAAGCGTTTGGTGATTGATTGGCGTGCTAACCCACGTGGTGCTGAGCTAAAACCAGCGATTATCATCTATACAGATAAGAAAAGCGAAACTATTGCTAAATTGTATAAAGGTGGCGAGGCCCGTTATATGATGTCGGTAGAGACAATTCTTTCTGTTGAGCCTGGTTCTTATGTTAAGGCAGGCGATGTTATTGCACGTTTGCCAATGGAAAGCGCTAAAACTAAGGATATTACCGGTGGTTTGCCACGTGTAGCTGAGCTTTTTGAAGCACGTCGTCCAAAGGATCATGCTATTATTGCTGAAATTAGTGGTACAGTTCGATTTGGTCGTGGTTATAAAAATAAACGCCGTATTATTATTGAACCACATGATGAATCCCTTGAACCAATAGAATATTTAATTCCAAAGGGTAAATTATTTCATTTGCAAGAGGGTGATCAGATTGAGAAAGGTGATTATATCCTTGATGGTAATCCAGCGCCTCACGATATTTTGGCAATTAAAGGTGTTGAAGCTTTGGCGTCTTATCTTGTTAATGAGATTCAGGAAGTTTACCGTTTACAGGGTGTTTTGATTAATGATAAGCACATTGAAGTGATTGTTCGCCAGATGTTGCAAAAAGTTGAAATTACTGAAGCTGGTGATTCTGGTTATATTGCAGGTGATCATGTTGATCGTATTGAGTTAGACGAAATCAATGATAATCTAATTGCGGAAGGTAAAAAACCTGCAGTAGGTAATCCTATACTTCTTGGAATTACAAAAGCATCTCTTCAGACACCCTCTTTTATTTCAGCAGCGTCATTTCAGGAAACAACGCGTGTGCTTACTGAAGCGGCAGTTTCTGGAAAAATTGATACTCTGCAAGGGCTTAAAGAAAATGTTATTGTTGGTCGGCTTATACCTGCAGGTACAGGTGGTGCGATTGCCCAAATTCGTCGTATTGCTACTGTTCGTGATGATTTGATTATGAATGAGCGCCGAAAATCCAGTGATGACGAAACCACGAAAGCTATGTTAACAAATATGACAACTAGTACTGTTGCAGAATGATTAATAATGCTAAGAAAGATGTAAAGCGCCTGAAATAAAATTAGGCATTTTTATTAGGCTTTAAAATTCAGAATAGCATTTCTGATAAATGTATTTTTATAAAAGTTTTATAAGGTGATCTTAGATTTAAGAAATTTTAATGTAAATTAAAATTTTTAATTATAATATTTAGTATTTTGATTGTTCTACTATAAGTTTGCGATATTTAGGTAATTAGGAAGAGAAATTTATTTTTGTATATTGAAAATTGAAAGATCTATAAAATAAATGGTAGTTGTTTGTTACCTTTCAAGGGATAAGATAAAGAAGTTAGATTATTTGATAAAAAAGGTATTCTTTTTAGAAAGTTTTCTTCAGTTTATATTTTTTATCTTTCAAAAGAAAACAATAAGAAAATTCTAACTAAGATTTGATAAAAAGCCTATACGTTTTGGATAACAATGTAGTTGATTTATTGAACAGATATTAGAATGCAAGGATATTATTCAATTGATGATTTAACTCAAGAGTTTTCAATAACTGCTCGGACTTTGCGTTATTATGAAGAAGAAGGATTACTTACGCCTTTTCGGCGTGGGCGTAAGCGGTTGTATACGCAAATGGACCGTTGTAAATTGAAGCAAATATTACAGGCTAGGAGGGTTAATTTTTCCTTATCTGAGATATCCAATATATTCGCAATAGATAGAAAACCACCTGATAATGAAAAAAAACTTAAAGAATTAATTGAAACTATCAATAAAAAACGTGCTGATTTGCGGCAGATGCAGAGCGATATTACTGATTTATTAAATGATTTAGAATGTATCGAAGAGACTTTTTTTGAGAGTTTAGCTGAATTAGGAGTTAATCGTTAACTTTAAGTTTTATAAGTTTGACTAAAAACTTAGTAAAATTCTATCTCAAAATTAAGGTGTCTTTTAGTGATATTTATACTAATATAAAAAGAAATTACGTGTAACACTAAAATACTAAATATCAAAACTTGGATTGAGAAACACTAAACTCAAAATTGATTTGAGTAATTTTAGCTGTTGCAGTAGCCGGAATTGGGGCAGACGGTTATCCTCTTTTTTTGATCTAGGAATAAGAGCAAACTTAGTGTGAACAATTTTTATGTCTTTTCAAGAATAAGTAATACATATTGATATAGTGCATGAAACACTTAAATTATTGATTACAGTATCAAAAATTAATTTGTTGTATAAACACGGAAATTATATCATAGAATTACTATTTGTTCTATGTATTATAATATTTTTGTAAGGAAATAAAAACTTACAAGAGAAGTTGTAGAGATTATAGCAGTCAAATAACAATTTTAAATGCAGTTATCATACTTTATGATAGGATTTTTTCGCAAAATAATGTAAACAATAAGCGTTCAAGAGATACCACCGTATTTCTGTTTATGTTTGGTACGATGTATTTTGTCTTGTTCTTTATTTAATATTCTATGTGTTTATAAATTTTTACATAATCATATTTTTTGCAATTAATGGTTCCCGTTGTTAAATAAAATAAGATTTTCAGAAATACATATAGTTGATTTTATTGATAATTTTAATGAGTTCTTCTTAATACCATAATAAGAGCAGATTATGCGGTTTAATGTTGTAATAATAAAGGTTATTTTATGCTTTATTGAATATTTATGTGCATTATGATACTCGCGCTATTTTTTCCTTATTGTTTTTGTTAAAGCTTGGTGAGTTTTTATATTTTATAAAGATTAGGCAATTGAAATATGCATTAAAGTATAGTTTCTGCAAATGATTTTAAAAATATAGAATCTATTGATTTTATCCCATTTTTATATAATTCATTGGTGAGAGAAAGCCATAGTAAGCAGAAAAAAAGAGATAAGATTAGCAGATAAAGCATGTAACCAACAAATTTGCCTTATCCAGTGTACTAGAGATCCTAAATTAGGAAGTATAAGAGTTTTTTATTTTTTTCATTAAAGAAGAGCGGCATTTAAATTATCTTTCATATAAGAGAAAGTAAGTACAATGAAGGGTTCTATTGTTGATGTTTTTCAATCTGTTTTATCACGAAAATCAATTCGAGCTTTCACTGATCAACCTGTTAAGCGAGAAGTAATTGAGCAAATATTAAGATTTGCAGCACGGGCTCCATCTGGAACAAATCTTCAACCCTGGAAAGTGATTGTTTTGACAGGGGAAGCGTTGCAGAAAGTTGGAGAGGAGCTTTCACAATTGGTATTATCGGGTATAAAAGGGGAGCGTGAATATCAATATTATCCACGTCAATGGCGTGAGCCTTATCTTTCTCGACGTAGAAAAGTTGGTTTAGATCTTTATAAAAGTCTTGGAATTCAAAAAGGTGAGCAAGAAAAAATGTTACGCCAACAAGCACGGAATTTTTCATTTTTTGGTGCACCTGTTGGATTTTTATTCACAATGGACCAAGATATGGAGATTGGGAGTTGGCTTGATTTAGGTATGTTTATGCAAACCATTATGTTAGTTGCGCGTGGCTTTGGATTAGATACGTGTCCCCAAGCTGCATTTGCTGATTATCATAAGCAATTATGTGCACTTTTGTCAGTACCTTCCGAAGAGCGTATTATTTGTGGTATGGCTCTTGGTTATCGTGATGCAAATGCTCCAGAAAATAATTTTGAGACTGAGCGCGAACCGATCAGAAACTTTGTGCGTTTTATTCAGTCATGTTAGGAGTTATTTTTATTTGTTTGAGTATAAAATGAAGAATTACACAAAATGTTTTATGAAACTTTTCATTTTACATTTTATTTTAATATTGCGTCTTAATACTTATTTTACTATATTTCATATAGTGAGATGGGGGTGTTTTAGGTTATTGTTTACTCCTTAAGGGTTAGATATGGAAAATGCTATAGAAAAGGATTGCTGGATGGTAGCAAGACGTGCTACGTTCATGTTTGTAGCTATTATTTTTTTTATTTACTTTACAATTTAATTTTAATGAAAAACGTGTACTCAAGATCCGCGTTTGATTTTGAGGTGGGCGGTGTTTTTATCTGTTTTTGAAATTTTTAAGATTGGCATTGGTCCTTCTAGTTCTCATACAATGGGTCCAATGCTAGCTGCTAATATGTTTTTGCAGGAGATTATTGCAAGGAATCTTTCTCAGCCATCGCGTCTTAAGATTTCTCATATTCGAGTTTATCTTCATGGTTCATTAGCTTTTACAGGAATAGGTCACGCTACCGATAGAGCTGTTGTATTAGGGCTTTTAGGGGAAAAAGCATCTACTGTTGATCCTGATTGTATAGGGTTGCTTTTTGAACAAGTGAAACGTGAAAAAAAAGTATGGCCAGAAGGTCATCCTGTTTATCGCTTTGATTTAGAAAGTGATCTCATTTTTGAAAGAAAAAGGATTTTGCCTGGACATGCTAATGGTCTCGCATTTGAAGGGCTTAATGCTGAGGGAAGTGTTCTTTTACGACAGATTTATTATTCTATTGGTGGTGGTTTTGTTGTAACTGAGGATGAATTAAATCGTGCAGATTATAACACAAAAGTAAAAACATCACAGGTGCCATATCCCTTTGATTCGGCTGATAAAATGTTATCAATGGCTAAAGCTTCGGGTTTTTCAATTGCTGAAATGAAACGTATAAATGAAGAAACCAAAATGGACCGTGCTGCTTTGAATACTGCACTTGATGAGATTTTTTCTGCTATGATAAATTGTATTGATAGGGGGCTTTTACAAGAAGGTGAGTTACCAGGTGGATTATGTATCCCAAGACGAGCTAAAAGACTTCATGATAAGCTGTTGGAGGATCAGAAAAAAAATTGCAATAAACCACTTTTAGCAAATGATTGGCTTTCTGTATATGCTATGGCAGTAAATGAAGAGAATGCTGCGGGTGGTCGTATTGTTACGGCTCCGACAAATGGTGCAGCTGGTGTTGTATCTGCTGTTTTGCGCTATTATACTCAATTTCATGATGGTGCAGATAAAGAGGGAATTCATAATTTTTTATTAACAGCAGCAGCTATAGGTGGTATTATTAAACATAATGCTTCTATCTCTGGTGCTGAAGTCGGCTGTCAGGGTGAAGTTGGAGCAGCGTCTGCTATGGCAGCAGCAGGGTTGACAGCTGCATTGGGTGGAACGCCAGCGCAGATTGAAAACGCAGCTGAGATTGCTCTTGAGCATCATTTAGGTATGACGTGTGATCCAGTTTCTGGTCTTGTTCAGGTTCCTTGTATTGAACGTAATGCGATGGGTGCTGTTAAAGCTGTAACAGCCTCTTCTCTTGCTTTGCACGGTAATGGAAACCATTTTGTTTCTCTTGATACTTGTATTGAAACAATGCGTCAGACAGGGCATGATATGAGTGAACGTTATAAAGAAACAAGCAAAGGTGGTCTTGCGTTGAATGTTTTATCTTGTTAAATCATTTAGTGTGTAAGAAAGTCATCAACCTAGTAAAGAAATTCAATAATATCAGTAATGTATGCTTTCTTACTTAAGCAGTAATGCACTATTAAGAAAGTTTTTAAGTTATTGAGTAGAAATACTGAATATTTTTGTTAATTTCTATAGGATTTTCTTTTCTGATAATGAAAAATACAATTGAGTTTTTTAGGTCTTAATAGACTAAGGAAATATAATATTTTTCTATTCTCAGCTTTTATTGTAAGGATAATATTATTTTAAAACTGACAGTAAAAAATGTCAGGCTCATTATAATCTTTATAGATTTTAAGATAAGAATTATTCAAATTTATAAAATATTTTTCTGAAATTTAATTGTAAACTATTTATTTGTTGCTCCTAGGCGGAGTTTAATAGGTACATTGCCAGTTTTACTTGCGACACGTAAGTGGATATGTACAGAAGGCATGGCTAAACGACGATTTCGAGTTGTTTGGCAAATGAGAAGGCTGACAAGAGAATGAGTATTCAATGTAGTTGAGTTATGTTTTAAATTAGCTAGTTTTGTTGCAGCTTCGTGAAGTGATCGTAATGAAAGAAGAGATGGTTGTTTGAAAAGCTTTTCTTTTTCAGATGGGTTAGTAGCATTATGTGTCATAGCACTATCCTTAACATGGAATTCAAAATTTTTAATAAGCTACAGTATAGCAGTTAAAATTTGCTTTCTTTAAAGCCATACAAGTATTCAGTGCAGCTTTTTTTGATGGAAAGCCAATAAATCGAGCGCGATAATAATGATGTCCATCTTTTTGAAAAGGTTGCATCTGCGGAGATGCATATCGTAAGGTAGAATGAGCAACATTTGTTGCTTTTGAAAGCATGATCTTAGCTTGCTTTTCACTAGGAAGAGAGCCAATTTGGATAGCCCATCCACTATTTTTAGATAAAGAAGCAGAAATAACTGTATTCATTTTAACAGTCTCAGTTTTGTGAGGATTAGGAATTGGTATAATAACCTGGTTTACGGCAGCTACAGCTGTATTAGAATCGTTAGGCTGTTCTGCAAGTGCTGTTAAAAGGCTAGAAATTTCATCATCAGAATTAATTAAATTGTTTTTTGTAAGAGGTATAGGTGTAGCAGCTCCAGTAGGTAATTTATAGCGAGCAGTAGCCACCAAATGTTCATTACTCTCTACACGGCTTGCTTTTGGCAAATACTGCTTTAATAAATTAGCCATGTGAATGTTACGTGTATTAGATGATTTTCCTCCCATAACGACAGCAACAACAGAACGTCCATTGATACGCATTGATGTTGCTAAATTAGAGCCTGACATTTGTGTATAGCCTGTTTTGATTCCGTCAACACCTTTTATTGTTTTGATTAATGTATTATGGTTATTAATTGTCTGTCCACGAAATGTAAAATGTGTTGTTTTAAATAGCTTGTATTGTTCCGGAAAATGTCTACGTAAGGCTAACGCTAAGGTGGCCATGTCTTGCGCTGTAGAATAATTACGTGTATCTGGGAGGCCTGAAGCATTGGCAAAATGAGTATTTTTCATACCAAGTGTGCGCGCTTTTATTGTCATCATTTGAGCAAATTTTTGTTCACTTCCACCAAGATATTCGCCAATAGCGGTAGCTACATCATTTGCTGATTTTGTAATAAGAGCTTTAGTAGCGGCTTCTATAGAAATTGTTTGTCCTGCCTTAATACCAATTTTTGTTGGTGGGCGTGTTGCTGCATAATTAGAAATAGGAATGGGTGTATTTGGTGTTACGCGACCGTTTTTTATAGCTTCAAAGATCATGTATACTGTCATCATTTTTGTTAAAGAAGCAGGATAACGCTTTAAAGTTGCATTGGCTTGAAATAATGTCTTTCCTGTATTTGCATCTATAACAATAGCTGCATATTTATCAGGATAAGCTTCTTTAGGAGTGGCTATTGCCCAAGAGCAAAAAATAACTAAAACAGTGAGAGCGATTCCTACTTTTTTATAGCAATGCACAATTTCTGACCAGTTGATATACACTTAATAACATCCTATTTATGCTAAAAATTTTTTATTAATATTTACATTTTTAGTTGATTTTATATAATTTAAACGAATGATATTACTAATTTATTTATAAACATCATTTTATGAATTTTTATACCCAATTTAATCTAATTATAAAAAATATCGCCGTCAGAGAGGGCTTTTATTCTATGTGTAATCACATTACAATAATTGTAATTTAAATTTATAATGAAATTATCTAAATAAAAAGATTATAATAATGAAAAAGGCAAAAATTGGGGAATAAAAAAATTGTCGCTATTATACATTATATTATTCAAAATTTTAAAGGTTTAAATTAATTATATTTAAGGATCTTTTTATAAAGATCATTGACCAAAATTTTTAAACAGTTATCATTATTAAATGATGTTGAGAAGATTCATCTAAAATTATTTAATATTTTATTGTCGATGGTACATTATAGTCAATTAACAGAATAGAATAGTAAGAAAATTTGATTATTGTATATTTTAATTATGCTATTAGTGCTTAACTCAAATATAGCACAATCAGGTCGTTGAAGTTGTTGAAATGTATCGCAACGATGCTAATATATAAGCAACTAATTAGTTATCTATATCGAAATTTCATAATTAGTCCGATACTATTGTTTTATTTGAAATTTATCTCAATTAATCATCAGTTAGACTGTGCAAAAATCTACTTTTTAGCTTAAGGCACAGTTGATGGATCGAGACGCCAATTTTAAAATAACTAATTTTATAATAACTGGTGAAATTTTATTTGGTAAACTATGAAATAATAGTACAATCAGTATAATTATCTTCAAATTGGATGGAGGAGAAGGGGAGCTGTTGCTAAAATTTCACCTTCTAGTATGTTTACTTGTCTCAAAGTGGGAAAAGTTGATAGTATTTCATTTGTTTCTGTCAAAGAGACAGATCAGAGGAACTTTTGCAATCTAAGGGTGCATTAAAAGGGCTGCTCGGATTTTTTTTGCATTTTCTTCAAGTATTTCTGTAGGTGTTATTACATTAGTATGGGCATTGAGCTCTACTCCTTCCATACGCGGTATAATATGGAAATGAAGATGGTAAACTGTTTGTTTGCTAGCTGCTTCATTAAATTGCATAACGGTTACTCCATCTGCTTCAAAGGCTTTTTTTACTGCTTTGGTGATTTTTTGAACAGCTTTAATAACTGGAAATAATATTTCAGGATCTGCATCCAATAGATTTCTACAGCTTTTTCGAGGAATGACTAGCGTATGACCTTCCGCTTGAGGCATGATATCCATAAATGCAATAATATCTTTATTTTCATAGACTCTAATAGATGGAATTTCATTACGAATTAATCGAGCAAAAATATTATTATTATCATAAATTTGTTGCATGAAGCATTTCCTTTGATAGCGTCCTTAATCCAGAAAGAGTGTTAGTTACAATGGTTTAGATCTTAAAGCAAAAGAAGAAATGTGAAAACTTGGTAGAATATGAATGAATTTTTTGTTTTTATCTAAGATATTAGATTTCTATAAAGAAGGGCTTCTATTTCTACTCGATCATAGGAAGAACAGCAACCCCAATAGCAGAGCAAGCATGTTTTCCAGGCTCATCACCAAGGAGGTTTACAAGTAGATCAGAAGCTCCATTAGCAACGAGAGAAATATTGGTAAAGTTGGAATCTGCTGCAACAAAGACGCTGATTTTAAGTACTTTTTTATTTTATTTAAATTACCAAGGGCTGTTTTTATTTGTGCAGGGAATAGCTTACACTTGTGCTGAGTTTTGGGCTTGTTTATTGTTGACAGTTGCAGCAATTTTCCCAATTTCTACTGGTTTTCATTAGTAAGAGGTAACTGACTAGAGATAAAAAGCTGATTACCATTTTGTAATACTATTACAGTTTGTAACAGGTTGTAATACTTCAAGAATAATAGTGTTGAATTTTTCTAAATGATTTTCAATTGATTCGGTCATATTTTAGTCTCATGATTATTATATAATAACCTGCTGCATAGTTTTGATTTAATGAAAATGCTGTCGTTAATTAAGGTAGAAGCTTTTCTTGTTTTTGATTATTTGATGGGTATGAGATAAGTCTGGAAGTTAAGAATGCTTAAGTTGTTGTTTATAATAGGTTTTTATATTATTTATTTATGTTCTGTAAGAGCTGAAGAAGCTATTTTTTTAGCTCCTCATCGAGTAGTTTATGATTTTCAGATGGATAATGCTTCTTGGGATCCGGTCGTTATAGGAATGTCTGGGCGCATGGTTCATGAGATCAAGGGGTCTGCATGTCAGGGATATACAACACATACTAGCCTTGGTGTTCGCGTTTATACGGAAGGTATGCCTGTTCGTTTAATGAGTCAGGAGGTAAAAACTTATACAACAGGTGATGGTCACAGATTCCACTTTGACATAAAAAAGGTAATGGAAAAAAATGTGGGAAAGAGTACCGAAGGAATTGCTGAGCTTACTAAAAATGGAACTTTAGTTAAATTAAAGAAACCAGAAGAAAATGTGTATAGGCTTGAGAAAGCTGATTTTCCAATTACAAGCCTGAAAAATATTATTCGACACGCAAAGGCTGGTCATCGTTTTTATAATACAACTTTGTTTGATGGAGATAATGGTGGCGATAGAGTGATAAAAGAAAGTGTTGTTATTGGAGAAAAGAAAAAGTCAGTATCTGATTCTGAGATAAAGGAATTGAAAAAATTAGATGAGAGTGGCTATTGGCATGTTATAGTTTCTCATTTTGATGATACAAAAAACAAGGATGGTTTACCGATTTATCGTCAGAGTTTTCATTTATATGAAAATGGTGTAGTGCGTCACTTGCTTATAGATTATGGGGATTTCTCAATACGTTTAAAATTGAAGAGTCTTCAATTTCTCGATGAGAAAAATGATCTGCATAACTGCAAACTTAATAACATTAAATGATGTGCAGAAAATAACTTGAAAAAAAATCAAATGTTATTATGGTAGCATTATCTCACACGCGGATTTTTGGGTGTTTACGGAGTGATTCTAGTGCAGAGTGATTCTGGAAAATGTCCACCGGTAGTAGGCTTGCTTACTTTTTCCGCGGAGGTCAAACCGGAAAGGATAAAATTATGGCATTACCAGATTTTACTATGCGCCAGCTTTTAGAGGCGGGTGTGCATTTTGGTCACCAGACGCATCGCTGGAATCCAAAGATGGCTCCCTATATTTATGGTCAGCGTAATAATATTCATATTATTGATCTTTCTCAGACTGTTCCACTTTTACATCAAGCGCTTAAGGTTGTTTCAGATACAGTTGCACGTGGAGGGCGTGTTTTATTTGTTGGCACTAAACGGCAGGCATCTGATATTATTTCTGATGCAGCAAATCGCTCTGCACAATACTATGTTAATGCACGTTGGCTGGGTGGTATGCTAACAAATTGGAAAACAATTTCTAATTCGATCCATCGTTTACGAAAGTTGGATAAAACTCTTTCTTCTGGGGTGCAGGGCTTTACTAAAAAAGAGCGTTTAAATCTTGAACGTGATCGTGAAAAACTTAATCGTGCGCTTGGTGGTATTAAAGATATGGGATCTGTTCCAGATCTTATGTTTATCATTGATACGAATAAAGAGAATATTGCTATCCAAGAAGCGAAGCGTTTAGGTATTCCAGTTGTTGCTGTTATTGATACTAACTGTGATCCTGATAATATTGATTATCCAATTCCGGGTAATGATGATGCTTCGCGTGCAGTTACTTTCTATTGTGATCTTATTGCGCGTGCTGCTCTTGACGGTATTGCTCGTCAGCAAAGTACGATGGGAGTTGATTTAGGAGCTCAAGTTGATGCGCCTATGGAGCCTGTGTTAGATGTGCCTGTGGAGCCTGTTTTAGAAGATTCGGCTACTGTTACTGAAGAATAATTTAAAAACTTCTGTTAAAGCACTTTTTTTATAGAAAAGGTTTTGAGTGTGCGTTGGATTTCTCTGTACGCGCTTTCATTATTATCAAATTAAAGAGGAAAATATGAGTATTACCGCTGCACAAGTGAAAGAACTTCGAGAATTATCAGGTGCTGGTATGATGGACTGTAAAGCAGCTTTAGCAGAAAGCAATGGTGATATGGAGGCTGCAGTTGATTGGCTTCGTAAAAAAGGAATAGCCAAAGCAGACAAAAAGGCTAGCCGTACAGCAGCTGAGGGGTTGATTGGCGTTTTATCAAAAGGTTTAAGTGCTGTTTTGGTTGAAGTTAATTCTGAAACAGATTTTGTTGCTCGTAACGATGCATTTCAGGAAATAGTGCGCAATGTAGCAATTGCTGCTTTAGATACGAAAGGAGATGCTGAGTCTGTTTCTGTATCTGTTTATCCAGGTTCTAAAGAGACTGTAGAGACAGTTATTAAAGATGCAATTGGTACAATTGGCGAGAATATGACATTTCGTCGTTCAGCTAAATTATCTGTTACTGATGGTGTTGTTGCTTCCTATATGCATAATGCTGTTGCTGATAGTCTTGGTAAGCTTGGTGTTTTAGTTGCTGTTGAGACTTCTGGGAATAAAGAAGCTGCTGCTGCTTTTGGTCGTCAAGTTGCTATGCATATTGCTGCAACTAACCCATTAGCATTAACAGCGCAAGATATTGATGCTAGTGCTATTGAACGGGAAAAGTCGATTTTTTCAGATCAAGCACGTCAATCTGGAAAGCCTGAAAATATCATTGAAAAGATGGTGGAAGGGCGCATGCGCAAGTTTTATGAAGAAGTGGTTTTGCTTTCTCAAGCTTTTGTTATGAATCCCGATATTACTGTTGAAACTGCTTTGAAAAATGCAGAGCAATCCATTGGCGCACCAGCTAAAATCACAGGCTTTATCCGTTTTGCTTTAGGCGAGGGTATAGAGAAAGAAGAGTCTGATTTTGCTGCAGAAGTTGCAGCTGTAGTTAAGAGCTAGTTATTTTCCGAATTATTTGTTAGAAACATCAAATTATAGCACAATAAATATTAAAAATTGTAATTATTTCAGGGGTATTACGTGACAAGATGGTGCCCTTAGTGTATCGAAGACAAAAAGTACAAATGCTTTTTGGGAGATTATAATGACATTAGCTCTTCGATATAAACGTGTCTTGTTGAAAGTGTCTGGTGAAGCACTTATGGGAGGACAAAGTTTTGGCATTGATGTTTCAGTTGTAGATCGTATTGCTACTGATATTGCTGAAGTCCGAGCAATGGGCGTAGAGGTTGCTATTGTTATAGGTGGAGGTAATATTTTTCGTGGCGTTGCTGTTGCTTCACGTGGTGTGGATCGTGTAACTGGCGATCATATGGGAATGCTTGCAACTGCTATTAATTCTTTGGCATTATGGACATCATTGACGAAATTAAAGATTGAATCAGTTGTTTTATCGGCAATTGCTATGCCGCAAATTTGCGAAAGTTTTTCGCAGCGCAAAGCAATAAGCTATATGAATCAAGGAAAAGTTGTTATTTTTGCTGGTGGTACAGGTAATCCATTTTTTACCACTGATTCTGCAGCTACTTTACGTGCAGCAGAAATAGGTGCAGATGTGTTGTTGAAAGGAACACAAGTGGACGGTATTTATTCTGCAGACCCTAAAATAGATCCCATGGCTAAGCGTTTTGATAAATTAACGCATATTGAGATTTTACAAGGGGGGTTATCTGTTATGGATACAACAGCTGTGACTTTAGCACGTGAGAATAATTTACCTATTATTGTATATTCTATTCATGAAAAGGGTGGCTTGGCTAAGGTGTTGAATGGAGAGGGACAGTTTACGATAGTATCAGAATGAAAGTGATTTTCAGGATACAATGAAGGGAAGCATAAATATGGATATAACACTAATTATGGATGATCTGAAACGTCGCATGGAAGGTGCTATTTCATCTTTTAAACATGAATTAGGTAGTTTGCGGACTGGGCGAGCATCGGCTAGTTTATTAGAACATTTGACAGTTGAGGCTTATGGCTCTATTGTTCCAATAAATCAAGTTGCCAATATTTCTGTTCCGGAATCACGAATGCTGTCAGTCTCTGTATGGGATAAAACGATGGTTGGGGCTGTTGAGCGTGCTATTCGTGATTCTGGTCTTGGTTTAAATCCTATTACTGATGGTGTGAATTTGCGTATTCCTTTACCTGAATTAAATGAAGAGCGTCGAAAGGAATTAGTAAAAATTGCATATCAATATACAGAGCAAGCTCGTATTGCTGCTCGCCATGTTCGTCGTGATGGCATGGATAATTTAAAGAAGTTAGAAAAGGAAGGAAAAATTGGACAAGATGAAGCACGTAGTTTGTCTGAGAAAGTTCAAAAGCTTACGGATGAAACTATAGCTGAGATTGATAAAATTTTGGTTTTGAAAGAAACTGAAATTATGCAGGTTTAGATTTTTATCATTGGACAAGGATATCATATTCTTGTTATCTGCCATTTACTATAGATTAAGAGAATGGTAAAAATATATTATTTCGCAATTTTTTTGATAATCTTTTAATTCTTCAGTAAATGACTTACGATTGTAATAATAAAATATCTTATGTGAACAGAATATAGATATCAAATTTAATTATTTGCGTAAATTTTTCATGAGTAATGAGCAGAAGTTTTCTGATTTTTAAAATTGGGTAACATATTTTAACTCTCTTTTCTTTTTGTTTTTATTTTTATTTTAATCGATAAAATTTTGAAGTAATTATAGATGATGTTAGTTTTATAAGTGTCATTTTTTATCGAATTTTACTATCATTATTAGTAAATCTTAGAAAAGTACGGGTATAAAATATTGCATAGAAAATTTTGGATATTATCTCTTCACTTGATTCTTCTTTTTTTATCGTTTGGAGATTGTTTTGTCTAATCTTATGTCTCGCATTCTGACAGCCATTATTTTGGGTACTATTACTTTGTATCTAACGTGGTGTGGCGGAACTTTGTTTTTTTTGTTTACGTGGGGAATTGGTGGTTTTATTCTTTATGAGTGGATTGATATCACTGAAGAGAAATGGGGCCTCTTACAAAAAATATTAGCTAGTGTTTTTTATTGTGTTTGTGGTTTCTTGTTGATTTTTAGTACATCTGCTTCATTAGTGTTCAGTGTTTTAATGATTCTAGCAGTATTGTTAGCTCTCCTGTCTATTGGGAATGCTGGTTGGATTTTTGGAGGATTTATATACGCATCTTTTCCAGTAGTGGCTTTGTCTTGTTTACGAGGCTACGATTTATTGGGTTTTTGGAGAGTGATTTTTTTATTTGCAGTAGTGTGGAGTACAGATATCGCTGCGTATTTCGGTGGTCGTGTTTTTGGTGGCCCGAAGTTAGCACCACGATTTTCTCCTAACAAAACATGGTCAGGGGCAATCGTTGGAACACTTGCTGGGCTTTCTAGTGGCATAGTGGTTGTGATTTATGTTTTTGGTATCAGTGCAGTGAATTATTTTGTATTCTTCCTTGCTTTAATATTATCCATTATTTCACAAATAGGTGATTTATGGCAATCATGGCTAAAAAGGCGATTCTCTGTTAAAGATTCTGGTTTTTTATTACCTGGACATGGAGGATTTATGGATCGTATGGACGGGTTGGTGGGTGCTACTTCTCTTTTTTATATAATTGGCTCGTTTATGTTTGATATGAATACTCCTTTAATCTTTTTTATGTGATTTTATTGGAAAATGATACTTTGGAATTTTTAGGTCATATACTTAATGTGGGTGGTCTCTTTTTAAGAGGCTTAAATGTTATTTTTACCATTTTAATTATCGTTTTTGTACATGGGATGGGACATTATCTTATTGGAAGATGGTGTGGTATTCGGGCGTCTGTTTTTTGATTGGATTTGGATCAGAATTTCTGAGTTATACAGATAAGAGAGGTACAAGGTGGTGTTTAAAGCTTTTTTTATTAGGAGGATATGTAAAATTCATTGAAGATAATAATGGACTAACATCATCGTCCAAATTATCTTCATTTACACCTGGTTCATTTATGGGCGCTCATGCTTGGAAAAGAGCAATGACTGTTTTTGCTGGTCCCTTATTCAAGGTTTTTTTTTACTGTTGTTATTTTAACATTTTTTTCTTTTTTATGGACGTGTAGTTGTTGAACCGGTTTTTGGTTATCTAGAAAAAGATTCTTCAGTTATTCAAGCTGTTTTAATACGGGGGAATCATTTTGGTTGAAATGGATGGTAAACAGATTGAAAGTTTTGGAGATTTAGTAGCTTATGTAATTTTACATGGTAGAGATTCTATAGAATTAAAATAGAGTATGTGGATCAAATTTTAACGGTATTAATTAAACCTATAGTAATCAAGCGAGATGATGGATTTGGCAATCAGGTTTAGGTCGATATGATTGGTGTGAGAGTTTCTATTGTTTTCTATAATTCTGAGCGTTTAGATCCAATTTATAAGAAACATATTTGCTATAATTGGATAGAATCAATAGCAGAGTCATTAAAGAGTACAACATTGATTATTATCCAAAAAAATCTTTTTTAGTTGTTTAATCGGTGTGCAAGGAAGACCATTGCCAATTAAGCGGTCCCTCTAAAACTGTTTAGATTGCTTGGAAAATTAGTGAAACAGGTTTGTCCTCTATGTTGCATTTTACAACTTTTTTTCAATTCGCATTGGGCTTATTAATCTTTTTCCTATTCCACCGCTTGATGGTGGACATTTATTGTTTTATATTGCTGAAGCTATGACTGGTAAGTCAGTTCCAGCTAAAATTCAGGAAATTGTTTTTCGTATAGGATTTTTTATTGTCATTGTATTTATGATTTTTGCGCTATTTAATGATTATTTTGTTGGTTTTGCTATTATTTATGGAGAATATTGTATAAATTGAGGAATAATTAAAGATTAGCAGGTTGTTTACTATATTCGCAAGATATTGTGGCGTAGTAAGCTAGGGATGGTAATTAAGTGCATAAATAGTTCCTAATAAGGAGTTGCTGTAACTTAACTTATAGGGATATGTGCCTAAAAACAAAGAGAGTATTAAGGTGAAGAGGCTAATGACTGCGAATTCGAGATTTTTAAACGCAACATCTGCATTGGTGCTAGCTATAGTTGCAGTTGTTCCAGCAGCAGCTGTTATGTCAATTGCAATGGTTGAGGAAACACAAGCATCAATTGTTCATTCTATTGAAGTTCGTGGTAACAAGTATGTAGCTGCTCAGACTATTAGAGATAATATGAGAATTAAAGCTGGAAGAAATTTTTCTGAAGGCGATATTGATGCTGAAGTGAAACGTCTTTTTGAGCTAGGATTATTTTATGATATTAAAATAAATCAGGTAGGCAATAAGCTTGTTGTAGCCGTTAAAGAATATGAGGTTGTTAATCGGATACTCTTTCAAGGGAATAAAACATTTAAAGATCCTGATCTTAAACGTTTCATTACTCTAAAACAAAATGAAACTTTCAGTTCTGATAAGCTTTCAGCCGATATAAAAGTGATTCGTGAAGCATATAAGACTGTTGGTCGCAACAATGTTTCTGTTACAGTTCAAACTATTAATTTGGGTAAAGGACGTGTAAATGTGGTTTTCAATATCGTTGAAGGCCAGAGGACAAAGATTGCCGATATTACGTTTCAAGGGAATAATACATTTGGAGTGCGTCGTTTGCGTGATGTGATTTTAACGAAGCCTTCAGGAATATTTTCGTTATTGTTGAAGGGTGACGTTTATACAGAGGATCGTCTAGCTGCAGATGAAGAGGCCCTTCGCCGTTTTTATTATAGTCGTGGTTATGCTGATTTTCGCGTTATTTCATCTAAGGCAGTTTATGATGAAAAAAATAATGCCTATAAAATTCATTTTATTCTTGATGAAGGGGCATGCTATAAAATTGGTGATATTCAGATTGAAAGTGATATTGCTGGAGTTGATACTCAGTCTCTGAAAAAGATTATTAAAACTCGTACAGGCGATGTTTATAATGCGGAACATGTTGAGCAGTCTGTAGCAATTATTAATAATAAAGTTGCTGACTCTGGATATGCCTTTGCTAAAGTTGATCCAAGAGGAAACCGTAATTTTAAGAATAATACAATTTCAATTGTTTATAACATTGAGCAAGGTCCTCGAGCGTATGTCCAGCGAATTGAGATACGTGGTAATGAAAAGACTCGTGATTATGTTATTCGGCGTGAACTTGATTTAAATGAAGGCGATGCTTACAATCAAACAATGGTGCAACGTGCAAAACGTCGACTAGAATCTCTAGGATTTTTTAAATCAGTTAATATTTCAATGGTTACGACCGATCAACCTGATCAGGTTACATTGGTTATAGATGTAGTAGAAGTTCCAACAGGAGATCTTTCTTTCTCTGGAGGGTATACGACAGGTGGTACGAGTCCAGGTATGTCACTTGAAGTATCTGTCACTGAGCGTAACCTTGGAGGGCGTGGTCAATATGTACGTTTGGGGTTAGGGGCTGGTCAAGAAAAATCTCGTAATTATAATTTATCGTTTGTTGATCCTCATTTCTTAGGTTATCGTTCATCTGCGGGTCTTGATATTTTTCGCAGTACTTATCGCGCTGATAAAGCATATGATGTACGGCAAACAGGTGGCTCGCTTCGATTTGGGTTGCCAATTAATGATAAATTATCTGCTA
This sequence comes from Bartonella sp. A1379B, assembly GCF_002022485.1. NCBI lineage: Bacteria > Pseudomonadati > Pseudomonadota > Alphaproteobacteria > Hyphomicrobiales > Bartonellaceae > Bartonella > Bartonella sp. A1379B. Next base: position 462,202 of record NZ_CP019780.1, read on the forward strand.
ATTTAGCTTATTCTTATGTACAAGAAGAATATGATTTTGGTGCACAATATGATTTAACTGATGACCAAGTCGTAAAAGAATTGTACGGAAAATATTCTGGTGCAATCGTTCAAGCTGCTAAGCATAGCCCTTGGCATCGCTCGTCTATTAGTTATGGTTTAACTTATAATTCCATCGATGATATGAAAAATCCCCATGATGGTATATATGCTCGTCTTCTTCAGGAATATGCAGGGCTTGGTGGAGATGCGCAGTTCTTGAAGACAACTGGTAAGGCAATGATGTACAAGACACTCTCTGATCGAATGGATATGGTCAGTTTATTTTCTGTTGGAGCGGGTTATATATATGGAATAGGAGATGATGGTCTTCGTATTTTTGATATGTTTAAAAGCAACAATGATATGATTCGAGGCTTTAAATATAATGGAATAGGGCCGCGTCAGGTTTCTCAGTTGGGTGAAGTGTATTTCTTAGGTGGTACAACATATATGAATGGAACTGCTGAAGTGCAATTTCCTATACCTATTGTTCCTGATAGTTTAGGATTCCGTGGTGCTGTATTTTTAGATGCTGCGACACTTTATGGTAATAATTATAAGCCTGTTTTGAAAGATGAAACGCCAGTTACAAATTCTCATAGTTCATGGCGAACATCTGCGGGTATTAGTTTAATGTGGGAATCTCCATTTGGTCCGTTGCGTTTTGATTATGCTTGGCCATTAACTAAGCAAGAAGGCGATAATGTACAAAATCTGAACTTTGGTATTTCTACTAAGTTTTAATTTGGATTTTCTCTAGGAGAGTAAACTTTAAGGGAAATTACATTAGACCGGGAGAGAGAGTATTTTGATGGCGGATACATTTTTTTTTACGCCGTCTCGGCGGTTGACAGTTGCTGACGTAGTAAAGTTGACAGGTGCGAAGCTTCTTAATCCAGAGTTTTCTAATACAGTTATAAATACTCTTTCTTCTGTAGAGAGTGCTGGGGAGGGCTCTCTTGTTTTTATAGAGAATCGAAAGTTTTCTGATGCTTTATTAGGGAGCTCTGCGGTTGCTGTCTTTTGTACGAGTGATATTGTTTTTAAAGTGCCTGAAACTATTGCAGTTTTGGTGACATCTACACCGCAACGTGATTTTGCTCAAGTAGGACGTATTTTATTTCCTGCTTCTGTTAGGCCAACACCTTGGTTCGGTCAAAAAGAAATTTCACCGCATGCTCATATTCATCCAAGTGCTAAACTTGAAAATGATGTGTGTGTTGAGGCAGGAGCTGTTATTGGTAGAAACGTTGAAATTGGTTCGGGTACTCTTATTTCATCAACAGCTGTTATTGGAGAAAATTGTCGTATTGGACGTGATTGCTATATTGCTCCTAAGGTAACAGTTCAATATTCTTTAATCGGTGATAGAGTTTATATTTATCCTGGTGTTTGTATTGGGCAGGATGGTTTTGGTTACGTTCGAAGTGCTATTGGTGTTGAAAAAATTCCTCATCTTGGCCGTGTGATCATTCAAGATGGTGTAGAAATTGGTGCAAACACAACGATTGATCGCGGTACATTTGATGATACAATTATTGGCGAGGGGAGCAAAATTGATAATTTGGTGCAGATTGCTCATAATGTGAAAATTGGTCGTTATTGCCTTATTGCTGCTCAATGTGGAATCGCTGGAAGCACATCTATAGGAGATATGTCTCAGCTGGGGGGAAGTGTTGGCATTGCGGATCATATTACAATAGGTGAATGTGTTCAAATTGCTGCTGGCAGTGGTGTTATGAATGATATTCCAGATGGAGAGAAATGGGGAGGCAGTCCAGCACGGCCATTTAAACAATGGTTTCGCGAAGTGGCAGCATTGCGTAGTATCGGAAAAGTAAAAAGGGAGAAACGGTGATATGACCGATACTGAAGAAACTAAAAGTCTAGAATCTATGGATATTGATAAATTATTGTCAATATTACCACATCGTTATCCATTTTTATTGATCGATCGTATAATCGAAATTGATGGTGATCAAGAAGCTATCGGCATTAAAAATGTAACAATTAATGAACCCCATTTTACGGGACACTTTCCTGAAAAGCCAGTTATGCCTGGTGTTTTGATTTTAGAAGCTATGGCACAAACAGCGGGAGCGATTTCACTTTTAAGTTTAAATAGTAAGGAATTAGGCTTAGTTTATCTTATGACTGTTGATAATGCGAAATTTCGTAAACCGGTTACACCCGGTGATCAACTGAAAATTCATGTCCGATTATTAAAAAAACGGTCAAATATTAGACGTTTTTTATGTATTGCAAAAGTAGAAGATGTTCGCGTTGCTGAAGCAGAAGTTTCTGCAATGATTGTTGAATCAAAGTAAATAATGTAATAGGAATGTGGGAATGTCTGATACAAAAATCCATCCAACTGCTTTTGTAGAAAAAGGAGCGCAACTTGGTAAAAATGTATCAATAGGGCCGTTTTGTCATATTGGTCCAAAAGCTGTAATTGATGATGGATGTCATTTAATGAGTCATGTTGTCATAATGGGCGAGACAGTGATAGGTGCGAATAGTAAGATATTTCCTCATGCAGTTTTAGGTGCAGAGCCACAGAATAATAAACATAAAGGGGGGCATACAACTCTTTTTATTGGTAAAAACTGTATGATTCGTGAGGGTGTTACGATGCATAGAGGCTCGGATTCAAGCTCAGGAACAACAGTTGTTGGTGATAATTGTCAATTCTTTTCTTATTCTCACGTTGCACATGATTGTTGTGTAGGAAATCATGTGACATTCGCAAATAATGCAATGATTGGCGGTCATGTTATAGTTGGTGATTATGTTATTATTGGTGGTGGTGCAGCTGTTCATCAGTTTGTTCGTATCGGACATCATGCATTTATTGGTGGTGTATCTGCATTGGTTGGAGATTTGATTCCTTATGGAACGGCTGTTGGTGTACAAGCGAGACTTGCTGGACTCAATATTATTGGTATGAAGCGTGCTGGTCTTGCACGTAAAGAGATTCACGCTTTACGTCACGCAGTTTCTATGCTTTTTGATCGCAATAAACCGTTTAAAGAACGTGTTAATGACGTTTTTTCTTCTTATTCTACTTCGCAATCTGTAATTGATGTAATTAATTTTATTCAAGAAAAGGGAAAACGTTTTTATTGTACGCCTAAATTTGAAGATAACGTGATAGATTCATAAGGACTAAAAGTGCCTTCTTCTAATGCCAGAAGTTTTCTTTCCGGTAGAACTGCCATAATCGCTGGAAACGGTGTTTTACCTACTGTAGTTGCTCAAGAACTTGAAAAACGTGGACAAAATCCTTTTCTTGTTCTTTTGCGTGGTGAAGCTGATATGGCACTTTATGATTATGAGCATTGTGAACTATCAATTGTAGAATTAGCACGATTATTTAAAATTTTAAAAGCGGCTGAAATTCACAATATTATTTTAGCAGGTGGTGTGAAAAAGCGTCCATCTCTTTTGCAATTACGGCCCGATTGGACAACTTTGTCGGCTTTATCAAAGTTATTTAAGGCATTGAGAAGTGGAGATGATACATTATTAAGAGCTTTTATCCGTATTTTGGAAGACTATGGTTTTTGTGTTATTGGTGCTCATGAAGTTGTACCAGATTTACTCGCTCCAATAGAATTTAATTTAACAGTGCAACGTGCTAATTCCAAGCAGAATGCTGATATTCTTTTGGCGGCTGAAGCAGCAAGAAGCTTAGGTCGATTAGATATTGGACAAGCAGCTGTAGCTATTGATGGCCGAGTGGTAGCAGTAGAAGATTCAAAGGGAACTGATAATATGTTAAAGCGAGTTCAGGAAATGCGGGAAAGGCAGAAAATTGTCCCGCAAGGTGGTGTTCTTGTGAAATGTGTAAAACCACAACAAGATCATCGGGTGGATTTGCCATCAATTGGACCTACAACAGTAATTAATGCTGCTAAAAGTGGATTGTCTGGTATTGCAGTGGAAGCAAAGAAAAGTTTGATATTATCTTTAGAAAAAACGATAGAGGAAGCAAATAAACGTTCTTTGTTTATAGAAACATTTAGGACAACGGATAATGAATAATAGTTCTTTAAAAATTGCTGTTATTGCAGGTGAAGAATCTGGTGATTTACTTGGAGCAGACTTGATTTCTTCTTTATCTAAACAGACAGAATGCAATATTTATTTGATTGGTGTTGGAGGCAGACATTTAGAAGCATTAGGCTTGAAAAGTTTTTTTGACTTTAATGATATTGCTTTAATAGGTTTAGGAGCAGTATTAAAGAAATTGCCATTACTATTGATGCATATTCGTAATTTGTCTAAGTTCATTGTACAGGAACAACCTGATTGTTTAATTATTATTGACAGTCCTGATTTTACTCATCGTGTTGCAAAAAGAGTACGCACTTTAGCACCTTCTATTCCTATTATTCAATATGTTGCGCCAACTGTTTGGGCATGGCGGCCAGAACGTGCTAAAATTATGCGTAAATTTGTTGATCATATATTGGCTATTTTTCCGTTTGAAGAAAAGATTATAAAAGATTTGAATGGACCAGATACAACTTATGTTGGGCATCGTCTTTTAACCTATCCCCCGCTTTTAGCTGTTCAATCGAAAAAAAAGCGTTTACGTAATGAACCAATATTGCAACCTACAATTGTCGTTTTGCCAGGATCACGGAGGTCAGAGATACGCAGTTTGATGCCTATTTTTGGACAAGCAATAGAAATTGTTAAACAACGTATTCCTCATTTACGTATTATTTTACCAACTTTACCGTATTTAATAAATGAGATTCATCTTTTAACGCAAGATTGGAAAAATGAGGTTGAGATTGTTGTTGGTGAAGATGAGAAATGGTCTGCTTTTGCAGAAGCTGATGTTGCACTTGCAGCGTTAGGAACAGTTTCACTTGAATTAGCGCTGGCAAGAATTCCGATGATTCTTTGCTATAAGCTTGATTATTTTTTTAAATTATTTTTTTTTTCAAAAGTATTACTATGGAGTTCTGCTCTTCCGAATATTATTGCTGATAAGCCTGTTGTGTCCGAATATTTTAATGAATTTTTGCGACCTGGCATGTTAGCAAGGCAGATAGAACAACTTTTACATAACCATTTATTACGGCATGTACAATTTGATTCCTTTGATATAATAGAGACGAAAATGAAAACAGAAGTGCCATCAGAAGATATTGCTGCTCAAACGATTATACGGTTTCTTAAGGAAAAAACAGAGCATAAAAAATTGCTGATACCATAATGTTTATGGCTAATGTTTGATTTTAGCTAGAAAATCACGAGCACGTTGGCTTTTAGGATTAGTAAAAAATGTGCTCGATGTTGTGTCTTCAATAATTTTTCCGTTTTCTAAAAAGAGTATCCTCTCTGAAACTTTGCGAGCGAACCCCATTTCATGGGTAACGCAAAGCATTGTTATTCCGGTATTTGCTAGTTGAGCCATAACCTCTAAGACTTCTCCAACGCTTTCTGGATCAAGTGCTGACGTTGGTTCATCAAAAAGCATTATTTGAGGTTCCATACAAAGAGCACGTGCTATAGCTACACGCTGTTTTTGTCCACCAGATAGTTGTAAAGGATACTTATTACAGTGTTTTTCAACACCAACTTGTGTAAGGTAATGGATTGCTTTTTCTGTTGCTTGTTGTTTAGAAAGTTTGTGAACGGTTATAGGTGCTAAGATACAATTTTGTATAACGGTCATGTGAGGAAATAAATTAAAGTTTTGAAAAAGCATTCCTATTGTACGTAAAATATTTTTTTGTTGTTGTATGGGAGCTGTATTAATATCAACATTGTTGACTAAAATTGAACCTTCTTGTGCTTGCTCCAATTGATTAATACAACGAATTAGAGTTGATTTTCCTGATCCTGATGGACCGCAAATAACAATACGTTCGCCAGTTTTTATATCTAAGTTGATATCACACAGTACCTGAAAATCCCCATACCATTTATTTAAGTGGCGGATAGAGATAATCAAACTTTTTGTATTATCAATAGGATGATTATTTTTATTTTCTAGATTCATTTTTCATTTTCTCAATTGATAAATAAATAGATTAATTTAGCATTTTGATTGGGCGAAAAGCTTTTATAATGATTTTTTATCTATCGTAAATATCGGGTTAGATAGTGTTCAATCAAAATAATAACTCGATGAATAAGCTCGACGATAATAAGATAAATAATAGCAGCCCAAACATAAACTTGGAAATCAAAAGTACGTGAGTAAATTAGTTTAGTTGTACCCATTAAATCATAGACAGTTACGAGTGAAGCAATAGCACTAGATTTAGTCATTAAAATAAATTCATTTCCTAAGGGGCGTAATGCTACTACCATCGCTTGTGGAAAAATAATTTTGAAAAATGTTGTAGAGCGATTCAGTCCTAAAGCTTTTGATGCTTCTCGTTGTTCTGCTGCTACTGCTAATAAGCTGCCTCTAAAGATTTCAGCTTGATAGGCAGCAGAATTAAGCGAAAAAATAAAAAGACAACAATACCAAGCATTTTGAAAAAACCACCATAAGCCAATTTGTTGCCAGAAGCTACTCAACGATCCAAGTCCATAGTAGAAGAGAAAGAGCTGTGCCAATAAAGGAGAACTGCGAAAAAAGTAGATATAAGCACGCGCCAAATATTGTAAGGGTTTATTATTAGATAAACGTATGAATGTGATCAATATGCCAAGAAGAAGTCCTATTGAACAAGAAATAGAAACAAGTTTTAAAGTAACAATAAAGCCATCAAATAATTTTAGGCTATAACGGTTTAAAAGTGCAGGATTAAAAAGAAAATAGGGCGCATCAGAAATCATTAGATTAGTACCTTTTATTCCTACTTGAGTGCATTTTATCTAGATAACGTAAAATTGCTGAAGAAACTGCTGAAAATAATAGATAGAGTAAGCATGCTACAAGATAAAACAAAATAGGTTCATTGGTTGCTGTAGCAGCTAAATTAGTTTGTCGCATGAGATCAAGCAGTGAGATAGTTGAAACGAGGGATGTATCTTTAAGCAGAGTAAGCCAATTGTTAGACAGGCCTGGTAAAGCATTGTGGAGAAGTTGAGGAAAAACAATCCGGAAAAATGTTGTTGAGCGTGAGAGACCTAGAACTTGCGCTGCTTCATATTGGCTTTTATCAAACATCTTAAATGCCGCAAGCCAAACTTCACAAGAAAAAGCTGCAAAAACCATACTGAATGCAAGAACACCAGCAATAAAAGCATTAATACTAAATATTATGTCAATATTTAAGAAATCAAATATAGCTTGAATACAGTTTTGTAAGCCATAATAAACGAAAAACAATGTTAAAATTTCTGGTAGTCCGCGAAATACGGATGAAAATAAAGTTGCTATAGCTTTAAGTATCCTGATATTGGATTGAATCATTGTTGCGTTCATAAGCCCTAAAGGAAGACCTAAAATTATGGAGCATAGAGCTAATGATAATGTCATTCCTGCACTTGTCAGGATTACCATACCCCACCCACCATTGCTAAATGATAGCAATGATAAACTGTCAATCATCTCCATTCTCCTAATAAAGGTTTGAAGTAATTATTTGCTGAAAACGTAAATCATTTGCTCAATTTGTAATTAATTTTATACTTAATAAATATCAATTTGGAAGTATTTTTTAGTAATTTTATCATATGTTCCATCATTACGGATTTCTTTTATGGCTTTATTGAACTGATTTTTAAGATCGTCATTGTTTTGGCGTATAGCAATTGCAATAGGAAGTTCAGTTCCTTCAATACTTCCTAAAAAATGGCAACAATCTTTTCCTTTGTGTTTAAACCAATCTAATATTTGTAATTTATCAAGAATAACGACATCAAGGCGGTTACTTAACAAATCACGTATTACTTCTTTTGTTGTGGGATAGAGTTTAATATTCACCCCTTTAGATGCATAATGATTTTCTGCATATATAGCTTGTGTTGTGTTTAATTGTACACCAAGATTTTTTCCTTTAAATGCTTCTACTGAGATTTCTTTAATTTGTGAATCTTTAGGAACAATTGCAGCTAATTCTGTACTGTAATAAGCATCTGTAAAGTCAATTTTTTTTAGTCGCTCTTGTGTAGGGGATAGAGATGCAATAATAGCATCATATTTTTTAGCAAGAAGGCCTAGGATAATTCCATCAAAATCTTGAATAGTGATAACACATTCAATTTTCATCTTTTTGCAAAGCGCATGAGTTATATCAATATCAAAACCATGAAGTTTATTATTTGAGTCAATATAATTGAATGGAGGATAGGAGCCTTCAGTTGCGATTGTCAACGTTTTAGCATTAACGAATTGGGAAAATAGTGTTGCACTTATTATGAAAGCTGCAGCCAATAATTTCATTATCCTCTCCTATGAAGTGCACAAAGAGATACTATGCTATGACATATTTTATAATCTGTAAGCTTTATGAAGAGCAATACAAAAATTTATTGGTATTGATTTAATTATAATCATAACAAGTCTTTATCATGTTAGGAGTATATAATATCTGTACAGGAAGAAATTCACAGTAAGTAAAATATGAGTTGTATTTTCATTATCTCTATATAAGCATTATTTTAAATTAATGATGCTATAGTTTAATATTTTGGGAATGGCTGGGCACTGTTCTATTATGTTGCAATAAACATGTTTTAATGTCGTCAGTTTGCATTTAGTAAGAAACATATCAAGCATAGAAAACATGATAAATAATTTTAAGAATGGTAAAATATCGATAAAAAGTAGTGATAGAATAGATTTACTAGCTTAACGTCATTTTTTAGTAAAATGATTAAATTTTTCACGGTTTGAAGTAGTTTCTATAGCCTCTTTATTTGTTATTGACATAACATATCTTTAAAGAGCATGGTCTATTAGAATGCAAGTTAAGCCGCGGCTAGGAAGAATTAAATGTAATATAAGACCTTATTTTAACTTAATATGACGTCTTTATGTTTTTAAAAATAGAAAGATCAATATACTCTATCTGATAAAAATGAGATTGGTAATTGGAAGGAAATACCAAAAAAAATAAAGCCCCAATAAATTAAGGCTTTATTAATTGATTTTTTATTTTTTTGAATTTGTGCGGTCGTTTATCGGAATATATTCACGTGTTGAAGGACCTGTATACAGTTGGCGTGGACGGCCAATTTTTTGTGCTGGATCTTCAATCATTTCTTTCCATTGTGCAACCCAGCCAACACTACGTGCTAATGCAAAGAGAACAGTAAACATTTCAGTTGGAAAACCTAAGGCTTTTAATGTGATACCAGAATAGAAATCAACATTAGGATAAAGCTTTTTTTCAATAAAGTATTCATCATTTAGAGCAATTTTTTCAAGTTCCATAGCAATATCAAGAAGTGGATCATCTTGAATATTGAGTTCTTTTAAGACTTCATGGCAGGTTTGTTGCATGATTTTTGCACGTGGATCATAATTTTTATAGACACGATGACCAAAACCCATAAGACGAAAACGATCATTTTTATCTTTTGCACGTGCGATAAACTCAGGAATTTTTTGAACAGTGCCTATTTCTTGCAGCATTTTTAGACATGTTTCATTAGCACCACCGTGCGCTGGTCCCCAAAGGCATGCCACACCTGCTGCTATACACGCAAATGGATTAGCTCCTGATGAACCAGCAAGACGTACCGTTGATGTAGATGCATTTTGCTCATGATCTGCATGAAGGGTGAAAATTCGGTCCATAGCTCGAGCAAGTACTGGATTAATTTTATATTCTTGGCAAGGAACAGAAAAGCACATATGAAGGAAGTTTGCAGCATAACTGAGATCGTTACGGGGATAAATAAATGGTTGCCCAATACTGTATTTATATGCCATCGCAGCAAGGGTTGGTACTTTGGAAATAAGACGAATAGAAGCAATCATTCTCTGTTGGGAATCTGTAATATCAATGGAATCATGATAGAATGCAGACATTGCTCCAAGGCAAGCAACCATAACAGCCATAGGATGAGAATCACGACGAAAGCCATGGAAAAATCTTGCAAATTGTTCATGCACCATCGTGTGTTGCATAATACGGTAGTCAAAATCAATTTTTTCTTGTCTGGTTGGTAGTTCTCCATAAAGCAAAAGATAACAGCTTTCGAGAAAGTCACCTTTTTCAGCAAGTTGGTCAATAGAATAACCGCGATAAAGTAGGACTCCTTTGTCACCATCGATATACGTGATTTTTGATTCACAAGAGGCAGTTGAGGTAAAGCCAGGATCATAAGTAAAGGTATCAGTTTCTTTATAAAGAGATGCAATCTCAATGACATCAGGGCCAATGGTACCTTTACGGACAGGTAATTCTATTTTTTTACCATTGACAGTCATATATGCTTTATTTTCGGACATTAAATATTTCCTTTCAGTGCTTCCATTTTTTTAAATTGATATGCTGTTTTATTAGCTATAGCAATTTATAGTTAAAGCTTTTCCTACCTATTTTAAGAATAGATTGACTCTAAAATTTTGTTTATGCAATCTGAAATATTGTTTAGCATAGTTTTTTTTAATATTTATTTCAATTTTTTAAATTAAAAAACAAATTTATTTTTCATTGAGAGAATTATACTTTAATATTTTCTAGTTTTATATATTAAATTAATATACTGTTCAGGTAATTTGGTCATTAATGCGGTTCAGGGACTCATCTTTTCCTAATAAGATAAGCATATCAAAAATTCCTGGTGATGTTACGCGTCCTGTGAGGGCGGCTCGAAGTGGTTGAACAACAGCTCCAAATTTAAGTTTTTGTATTTGTGCATAATGTCGGATGGTTTCATCCAAAGTTTTTGCATCCCATTTTTGGCATGACATTAGAATAGGATAAATTCCTTTTAAAATAGTTTGACCATTTTCATCTAAGAGTGTTTTTGCTTGTTCATTAAGAGGCAACGGTCGTTGTGCGAAGATAAATGATGCGTCATTAATAAGTTCAAGCAACGTTTTTGAACGTTCTTTCAGAATTGGTATTGCAGCTAGAAATTGCGCACGATGTTTTTCATCAAGTTGTTTTGTTATTTTTAATTCATTTGCATTTTCTGGTAAAATATTAAATGCAGCATCACATAGATCTTGATTATTACTTAGACGCATATAGTGTCCGTTGATGGCATCTAATTTTTTGAAATCAAAACGAGCAGCACTTTTATTGATATCATCAATATCAAACCAGGCAATCATGTCTTCTATTGAAATAATTTCATCATTACCATGGCTCCAACCTAGACGAACAAGGTAATTGAGCAAGGCAATGGGGAGATATCCCATTTTCCGATATGCATCAATACCTAGCGCACCGTGCCGTTTTGATAATTTTGCACCGTTTTCACCATGGATGAGCGGAATATGGGCCATAACAGGGATATCCCATCCCATTGCATTGAAGATAATTGCTTGGCGAGCTGCATTTGTAAGATGATCATTACCACGAATTATATGTGTTACCCCCATATCATGATCATCAACAACAACAGCATGCATGTAAGTTGGAGAGCCATCAGAACGTAAAATTATAAAGTCATCTAGATCTTTATTAGGAAAGCGAATATCACCTTGAACACGATCGTGCAAAATTGTTTCACCATCTTGTGGAGCTTTAATTCGAATGACAGGTTTGATTCCTTTAGGGGCTTCAGAAATATCACGATCGCGCCAGCGCCCATCATAGCGTGCTGGGAGACCTTTTGCAAAAGCATTCTCACGCATTTCAGCTAATTCTTCAAGTGTTGCATAGCAATAATAAGCTTTGCCATCTTTTACCAGTTGTTCAGCAACTTGACGGTGACGCTCTGCTCGTTTGAATTGTGAAATAGGATCTCCTTCATACTGGAGTCCCATCCAGTGCAAACCATCTATGATAGCTTTAACTGCAGCTTCTGTTGAACGTTCTCGATCTGTATCTTCAATACGTAAAAGCATTTTTCCTCCAGTATGTTTTGCATAAAGCCAGTTAAAAAGTGCGGTACGAGCGCTACCAATATGAAGGAATCCTGTAGGAGATGGTGCAAAACGGGTAATAACAGACACAGACATTATCCTCTAAAATTAAGATGTTATTTATGAATTTTATTGAAGAACTATGTTAGCATAGGTATTAGGGTGTGCAATAGCCGCATTGCAAGTAAAGTGGGGATTTGCGGATGTTAGATCAAAATAAAGTTAAAGATGATCTACCAGGAGGTTTTTTCTCACAAAGAAAAAGTCTTGTTTTGTTACAGAAGGGTGATCGGTTTGTTATTGATGGTGCAAGCAATGCTATCTATAATAGGAAAGAGGACTCTTTATTTTCCTTTTTTAAGGAAAAAGTAGTTTTTTTCTGGAAGTGGCTGATAGATTGTATAAACAGAGAAATTTCTTTTGGGCTGCTTTTCTTATTAGTTTTTGTCTTTTTTTCTACAGGCATTATTTTTTATTTCAGCTTAGAGCAAGAACCAAGTTGGAAACAATTTGTTATATTGATTATTATATTCCCTAGCCTGTTATATGTTTTACGGTGTTATCGGAAGATATGGTTTATAACTGGATTTTTATTTTGTATTGTATTAGGCGCTTTGGCTGCAAAAATAGAAACATGGCATATGTCTACGCCAATGTTGAGTCGCGATGTTGTTACCATATTAACAGGACGAATTGTTTCTATTAAGTCTGTAGGGAAAGGGGGATTTCGCTTAAAAGTAGATGTTTTGAAGACAGAAAAACCTACTTTATCTTATAATCTCAATCGGGTGCATTTAGTCGCAAAGTCTTTACCAGATGGGTTAACTCCTGGAGATGGCTTATATGGGAAAGTAAAGCTTCGTGCTTTATCTGGAGCGATACGTCCAGGAAGTTATGATTTTAGTTTTCATAATTATTTTAAAAGAATTGGTGCACAGGGATTTTATTTAGGAAAACCCAAAAAGATATCAGTTCTTCAGCCTGATATGATGCTAGGAAAAGTTTTACAAAAAATTGAAAATTTACGCATGCAAATGACTGAAAAAATTGTTAAAGCGGTTGGTGGAGAAGGAGGGAGAGTTTCTGCTGCTTTAATAACAGGGCAGAGAGGGGGTATTTCACATAATACCAATGAAGCATTACGTATAGCCGGATTGGCACATATTTTATCAATATCAGGTCTGCATATGGCTTTACTGAGTGGTATGGTTTTTATTATTATACGGAGCTTTTTTGCATTTTTTCCAGTCTTTTCCTCTTATTACTCAGTTAAAAAATTTGCTGCCATTGCTGCATTAATAGTTACAGCTTTTTATTTGATATTGTCTGGTGCAAATATTGCTGCACAAAGAAGTTTTTTGATGGTAGCTGTTATGTTGGTTGCTATATTATGTAATCGCTCTGCTGTAACAATGCGTAATTTTGCTATTGCTGGTTTAGTAACTGTAGCTATAAGTCCGCATGAGATATTAGAGCCTAGTTTTCAAATGTCATTTTCTGCAACCGTAGCTTTGATTGCTGCTTTTTCCTGGTGGAGTGATGGGTATTGCTCTTGTAAAGGAAATACAGCACCTTCTTATATTGGAGGAAAGGTGCTTCGTTTTGTCTTTTTATCCGTTGTTTCAACTTGTATGTCCTCATTAGTAGCTGGTTCTGCAAGTGGGATTTATGCAGCTTATCATTTTTCTAATGTAGCTCTTTTAGGTGTTATCAGTAATGCTTTAGCTTTGCCTATAGTATCAATTTTCATCATGCCATTTGGACTACTTTCAGTTTTTTCAATGTTTTTTTGGCTTGAATGGTGGCCTTTGCAGATTATGGGATTTGGTACGAACCTTATGATAAAAATTGCTTATGCAATACAGGCTATTTCTCCTGTTTTAAATCCTGGATTTATCCCGCTATCTGCATTGATTTTATTAAGTATCGGTTTAGTTGGGCTCACTTTTTTAAAAACGGCTATTAGACTCTTCTTTGTTTTTTTTATTTTGGCAGGTATTCTAGTTTGTATGATGCAGTCACCTGTACAGTTAATCATAGCAGATGATATGAAAATTGTAGGTGTTTTGAATGACAAGATATTATATGTTGATCGTTATCATCCTTCTAAGTTTACAATATCTTTATGGGAAAAATCGTTTCGCATAAATAAAACCATTAAACCAACAAAAATTGGTCCATCTCTCAAAGGACAATTTATTTGTGATGATAAGATCTGTACAACTTTATTAGAAAATGGATTTAAAATTGCTATTTTATACGGAGAGACAGATCATTGTATAAAAGCAGATATCATAATTAAAAAACATGCAACAAGCAATGAAATATGCGATTCAATAAATGCAATAACATTTACGTCTCAACAATTATTATCGCGAGGAAGTGTTATACTGACTAAAAACAAAAGCACTCTTTGGTCTTCTGCAGGTTTTTATAGACCATGGAATATTCATAGAAAAAATTTATAAAGGCTAGCTAATTTATAGCCTCTATATAAATTTTATAATAACTTCATTTCACAAATGAGATAATAGTTTTTCTAACATTCACATTCAGCAGAGCTTGCATTGAGCTGACTATATTTCTCTTCTCCCATTGTTTTAAAAAGCTGAAGTTGAGTTTCAAGAAAATCAATATGATTTTCTTCGTCTTCAAGCAATTCATCAAACAATTTCTTTGAGACATGATCAGAAAGCTTAGCACAAATTTCACGTGATTTTAAATAAAATTCTCGAGCTTCATATTCACTGGCAAGATCACATTCTAAAATATCCTTGAGGTTTTTTCCAATACGTAAAGGCTCAGAAGTTTGAATATTTGGATGTCCTTCAAGAAAAGTAATACGCTTAATGAGTTTATCTACATGTTCCATTTCTTCTATAGATTCTTTGCGCTCTATTTTAGCTAATTTGATATAGCCCCAGTTTTCTATAAGAGAAGAATGCAACAAATATTGATTAACAGCACTAAGCTCAAGAGAAAGAGCTTTATTGAGTTGCTCGATAACTTGTGGATGACCTTTCATAGTATTCTATTGTCCTATTTTGTTTTTAGTACTAGATACGACTAATACAAGAAATGATACTTAATATATTGCCTTGATTAAGTGTTGGGCTAGTCCTCTTTATCCTTGATGTGAATGATTCAATAACATGAGGAAAATGAACTGGCACATTTTACTACATCATTCGATTAATTTATAAATTAATTAGAAAGAATCAATAGCTAATAATCATTTTTTTAAAGTAGGCATTTTCTTGATATTTTCCTGCTTTATAAGCCTATAGGAGCATACTTTGTATTAGGATTTTTAAATAATTATTTTATAAATTATAAGCCTTTTATTAAAAAACAGAATAGTTAATTACTGTATTCTATATAACAGGTCTTATTTCCAATAAGCTAACAAATAAAGTTATAGCTGCTTAGAGCGATAAATCGTTTTTTATAATTCATAATAAATATTGCTCATTGAATTGATATAAAGGAAGGTAATGTATGGATATCCAAAAATTAAAAAAAATGGCTGCTGCTCAAGCGCTTGAATTTGTGCAAGATGATATGAATCTTGGTATAGGCTCTGGTTCTACAGTAAATGAATTTATTCGTCTTCTTGGTGAGTGCATTACAAATGGTTTAAGGATAACTGGTGTTGCTACTTCATATCATTCTGAGCATTTATGTCGTCAGTTTGGAGTGCCTATTACTACTTTAGATAAAATATCTAAGCTTGATCTTTGTATTGATGGAGCTGATGAAATCGATCCTCAGATGAGCTTGATCAAAGGAAGGGGTGGAGCATTATTGCATGAAAAAATTGTAGCATCTGCATCTGATGAGATGTTTATTATTGCTGATGAAACAAAGATGGTAAAAACGCTTGGTACTTCTGGGGTGCCAATAGAAGTTAATCCATTTGGGATGAATGCTACATGCAAAGCGATTGAAAAGGTAGTGAATAATTTAGGACTTTCAGGAGAAATTAAATTACGTATGAATGGAGATATTCCTTTTGAGACTGATGGCGGTCATTTTATTGTTGATGCATTTTTAGGATCTATTCTAAATCCAAAAGAATTATCAGATGCGTTATTGGGAGTTCCTGGTGTTGTTGAACATGGTCTTTTTTTAGGTTTTGCTTCTCGTGTAATTGTAGCTATGGCAGATGGTACAATAAAATTTTTAGAATCATCTAGTAATTGAAAACTTGTTAAAAATTTAAAATAATAAATTCAAACTATAATTCTATGGAGTCATCATTATTATGAGAATAACAGTTTTTTTTCAGAAACTTATAACATTACTTAGTGCAGTTGCTATTTTGATTGTGAATATTCAAATAACTTATGCGCAAGATGTGAGTGATAAACATTTAGATTCAGCTAAAAAGGTGATTAGTGCTATTCGTGCAACTGATCAGTTTGATAGTTTTTTACCAATGGCAGCACGTGATATTAAAGAAAAATTAATAAGTAATGATCCAAACTTAGAAAAAAATATTTCTGTAATTGTTGATAAAGAAGCGCTTGCTTTAGCTAAACGGCGTGCTGATTTAGAGAAAGAAGTGGCCTATGTATATGCAAAGCATTTTAGTCAGGAAGAACTTGATAAAATTTCAGCATTTTACAGTTCTGATGTTGGTAAAAAATTTTTGATGACAGTTCCAGATGTTGCGCGCGATGCTTATTCTGCATTTGATGCATGGTCTTCTACTGTAATACAGGATCTTATAAAAAATGTAGAAAAAGAAATGTCCCAAACACTTAACTTAAATAATTCTATTACTCCTATGGAATCTACTTCTTCACAATCTCCAATGTAATTCATTAGTTTCATGAGTATTATAAGCGTTTTATTTAAAAGCAGCAGTTAGATACTACTTTAAGGAAGAAGAGTGCTCTGAGAGTATTATCTTTGTATAAAAAAATCAGAAAAAAGAAAAAGCTTTTATTTGTTGACAAAAAGTAGTACTTGTACAGTGAAAACGCGTGGGAAAGGATATTTTATGATGTTTTATGATGTTTTATGATGTTTTATGATGTTTTATGATGTTTTATGATGTTTTATGATTTGTTCGTTATTGGAGGGGGATCGGGTGGAGTGCGTGCTGCTCGTCTTGCTGGACAACTGGGGAAGCGTGTTGCTATAGCAGAAGAACATCGTGTGGGAGGAACTTGTGTTATTCGCGGTTGTGTTCCTAAAAAATTGTTTGTTTATGCATCGCAATATGCACACGAATTTAAGGATAGCATTGGTTTTGGCTGGGAATATGTTAATCCAGTTTTTAATTGGAGCAAGTTGATTAAAGGTAAAAATATAGAATTATCGAGGTTAGAGGCGCTTTATTCTAAGGAATTAGAACTTAACAATGTTCAAATTTATAAGAGTCGCGCTGTTTTTATTGATGAGCATACATTAGAGCTTTCTGCAACAGGTGAGCGAGTAAAAGCAGAAAAGATTTTGATTGCGACAGGGGCAACGGAGCGAGATTTTGCAATAAAAGGCGGTGAGTTATGTCTTACTTCTAATGAGATTTTTGATCTTGAAAAATTACCAAAATCAATAGTTATTGTTGGTGGTGGTTATATAGCTCTTGAATTTGCTGGTATTTTTCACGAATTAGGTGTGAAAACAACATTAGTTCATCGTGGTGATTTATTTCTTCGTGGTTTTGATTATGATTTGCGGCGGTTATTAAATGATGCGATGATTGAAAAGGGAATTTCTATTATCTATGAGGCTACAGTTAATCAGGTTGAATCTCAAAATGGCCACTATAACGTTGTTTTATCGAATGGACAAATTCTTAACACTGATCAGGTTATGTTGGCTACGGGACGTGTGCCAAATACAAAAGGCTTAGAACTTCAGAGGGCAGGTGTTAAACTTAATAAGGATGGCGCTATTATTGTTGATGAAAAAATGACAACAAATATACCTCACATTTGGGCTGTTGGTGATGTAACAGGTCATGTTCAGTTAACACCTGTTGCTATACATGAAGCAATGTGTTTTATTAAAACTGCTTTTGAAGATACTCCAACGATACCGAATTATAATTTAATTGCGACAGCTGTTTTTTCGCAGCCAGAGATTGGAACTGTCGGTCTTTCAGAGGAAGATGCCATTCGTGATTATAAGCGTGTTGAAATTTATCGTACACAATTTCGTTCTTTGCGTAATACTCTTTCTGGTAATGCAGAAAAGATGTTTATGAAATTGATTGTTGATGGTCAGAGCCGTATTGTTATTGGTGCTCATATTTTGGGAGAAGGTGCTAGTGAAATGGCTCAACTTGTTGGAGTTGCCCTGAAAGGAAAGCTGACAAAAGATGTATTTGATGAAACTATGGCAGTTCATCCAACATCCGCAGAAGAGTTGGTAACGATGTATAAACCGAGTTATATATATGAAAATGGAAAGAAATTAGAAAGTTAAATAGCGGATGTTATAGAAAATTATAAAGATTTGCATACTGTAGGCTGATTAGATAGGCTTTAGAGAGGATGCGATGATAAAAAAATAGCTCCTTGAATCTTGGAGAGAAAATTAATTAAACAAATTCTAACTTGTCCCGATAAATCTATATTAGCGGAAATTAGAGAAGAATTGAGCAAATATTCTCTTTATTTTTTTATGGTGAAGTGTGCTAGTTTAAAGAATGAGCTAGCAGCTTTATTACGGGGGAGATTGTGCAGAAAGTTTTGCTAAGCATAAGGTTGTTCATATCCGTGATTTTTTTCGTGTATTTTTATACATGGCAGTCATTTTAACTTTTGAGAGTTTTAAGTCAGTTGTTAAAATTGATTATACTGTTGGTGAATTTTCAGAAATACGCTTTTCTGATATGGAAGAAAAGAAAATAAAGAATTGTTTCCTTATAGAGAGAATGTCATTAATGGGACTAAATTTAATAAAACTGCTTGTACTTTTAATGAATGTCCATGGTTTATCATTAGTTGAGGGCAACACTTAATTTATTGCGTGCTTTTTAATAAGGCGGGTATGCTAATCTAGAAGATGTCGATAAATGGATATTAGATTTTATTTTAATAGTCCACAACGTTATGAGCTATTAACAAAGCGTATTTCTAAAGTAATCGATTTTATACATTTAATAGGAGGTACAGCTAAAATGAATCTCTCATTACGTGAAGCATGTTCTTATATAAGCCACAAAGCGTTTTTGTTAGGCTTTGATAGGAATTAATGCAACCTTTGATAATTGGTATGCGGTATCTGGCCATATGTTATAGATTGCTGATCATGCATGTTATCTTAATCATGTGCATGTAGAACATTATCGTAGAAAAATTCTATTGGATTAAAATGTAATTCTTCTATTAATTCTGATGAGCTTTTGAAATTGATTGATATTCTCAATCCTATAAACAAACCGGAGCGACTTATATCATTATTATGCGTTTTGGTTATGATAGGTTTGGAACTATCTTCTTAAATTAATTGGTGTGGTTAAATGTGAGAATCGTAGTATTGTTTTTGTGATTCAATACATAGTAATACAATTACGGCTAATGATTATAAATGCGTTCTTTTAATTATATTTTAAAAGAATTTGAGAATTTTTTCTCAGTTTATTGGGAAAAGGGGGCTTGCCCAGGCGTATTCATATTGCAGTGATAGGATGCGACGTTACTAAATATACAGACAATATGAAAGCCATTTCAGAAAAAGATATTTCTGATTGCTATAATAAGTACTTCATTGTGATATAAGATTAAACGGGAATCGATTACCTGAATTGGCTTTTTTTGTTGAACTTTTGAAAAAAGTCGTGATGCTGCTTCGGTTATTTTAGGGAGAAGGTTTAGGTAACAATCCTATTCTGTTATTTATTTCCAATTTTTATGGAAGTAAGCACTTTTGGTAAAAAGTCCTTTGATGGTTGAAACTGATTGATGGCCACGCTAAATTGATACAATGACACAAAAACTTATAAAAGACGATTTGCGGATTGTAATTGCTCAATTAAATCCTATCATTGGTGATATTAAGGGAAATTTTTCTCTTGCGAAAATGGCATATCAAAAAGCTTACGAACAGAATGCTGATCTTGTTTTGTTGACTGAGCTTTTTATAAGTGCTTATCCCCCTGAAGATCTTGTTCTTAAATCTTCTTTTACAAAAGCATGTGAAGGTGCTGTGAGAAAGTTAGCACAACTCACGAAAGAAGGGCCTGGAATTATTATTGGCGTTCCTTTAAAACGTGATAATAGCCTTTATAATGGTATCATGCTTCTTGATGATGGGCAGGTGATTACGGAACGTTTTAAGTGTGATTTACCTAATTATTGTGAATTTGATGAAAAGCGCGTATTTTCTTCTGGTCCACGTCCTGAGCCTATTGTTTATCGTGGGATAACGTTAGGAGTTGTGATTTGCGAAGATATTTGGAACGATCCTTCTATTTGTGCTGAACTTAGCCATAAAGGAGCCGAGATTATTCTCGTTTCTAATGGGTCCCCTTATTACCGTAATAAAATGCAAAAGCGTTTAGAAATTGTTCGTGCACAAGCTATTCAATCATGTGTGCCAATTATTTATGCTAATCAAGTTGGAGGCCAAGATGAATTAGTATTTGATGGAGGTTCTTTTGCACTGGATGAACACGGTCAAATAGTATTTCAAATGAAGCATTTTGAAAGTCAGATTGCCTTGAGTCATTGGCAAAGAAAATCTATTAGGTGGCAATGTATTTCTGGTCCAAATGAAGAACTTTTAGATGGGATCGCTGCTGATTACCATGCCTGTGTTTTAGGTTTAAAGGATTATGTCAATAAAAACCGTTTTAAGGATGTGCTTCTTGGTTTTTCAGGAGGAATTGACTCAGCACTTTGTGCTGCAATTGCGGTCGATGCGTTGGGAGCTGAAAGGGTTCATGCTGTGATGATGCCTTATTATTATACATCACAGGAATCATTAAAGGATGCTAAAGATTGTGCTCATCTTTTAGGATGTCGTTATGAAATAATACCTATTTTTAAACTTGTTGAGAGTTTTTTGAGCATAATGGCTCCTATTTTTTCAGGGTTGAAAGCTGATGTTACAGAGGAAAATCTTCAAAGCCGTGTACGTGGAAGCATTTTAATGGCTCTTTCAAATAAATTTGATTCGATGGTAATAACGACAGGTAATAAATCGGAAATGGCCGTTGGGTATGCCACGCTTTATGGCGATATGAATGGTGGTTTTAATCCCATTAAAGATATTTATAAAACGCAGGTTTATAAATTAGCTGAGTGGCGTAATAAAAATTACTTGCAGAATTTATTGGGACCCAAAGGAATTGTCATTCCAAGTAATATTACAACAAAAGCACCTTCTGCAGAGCTTCGGGACAATCAAAAAGATGAGGATTCTCTTCCTCCTTATCCTGTTTTAGATGATATCTTGCAATCTCTTGTAGAAGATGACATGAGTGTTTGTGATATTCTTAAGCGTGGACACTCACGGCAAACAGTTGAGAAAGTAGAACATTTGCTTTATTTGGCTGAGTATAAAAGACGGCAATCTGCACCGGGTGTGAAAATTAGTTATAAAAACTTCGGGCGTGATCGTCGTTACCCTATTACCAATTATTTTCGCGATAAAAGTTGAGCATTATTTTGATGATAAAAGTTCGTTTTGCCCCATCTCCAACAGGTTATATTCATATAGGAAATACTCGTATTGCATTGTTTAATTGGCTGTACGCGAAAGCGCATAACGGTACATTTATTTTACGTTATGATGATACAGATGCTGAGCGGTCCAAACAAGAATATATTGATGCTCTTATGGTTGATCTCGAATGGCTTAGTATTCAACCAGATGAAGTTTATTATCAGTCTAAACGTTTTAATCGATATGATGAAGTTGCAGAAGTTTTAAAACAACGTGGCCTCCTTTACCCCTGCTATGAAACAGCAGAGGAATTGGATCGACGCCGTAAAATACAACTTTCACGTAAATTACCTCCTGTTTATAATCGTGATGCATTAAAATTGGCATTAGAAGATAAAAAAGCTTTTGAGGATCAAGGTCGTAAACCTCATTGGCGGTTTCTTTTGCCTAATTTTGAAAGTAATCCATTTCAAACTAAACGAACAGAAGTTTATTGGGATGATATCGTAAAAGGTAGGCAGATGATCGATTTGGCTTCTATGTCAGATCCTGTTTTAATTCGTGAGGATGGGAGCTATCTTTACACTCTACCTTCTGTCGTTGATGATATAGATATGGCTATTACACATATTATTCGTGGCGGTGATCACGTTGCTAATACTGCTGCGCAGATTACTCTTTTTAAAGCCCTCGATGCAGTGCCTCCAATTTTTGGTCATATTAATTTATTAACAACAGCTTCAGGAGAAGGGCTTTCAAAACGAAATAGTGATCTTTCCATTCGTTCTTTACGCGAAGATGGCTTTGAATCTATGGCTGTTCAGTGTCTTGCAGTGTTAATTGGAACATCGCAAAATGTGCAGGCATATTCTAATCAAGATACTCTTTTAAAGCATTTTCATCTCGAAGATACATCAAAATCATCAGCAAAATTTGATGTGGCTGATCTTCTTGTATTGAATAGTCATTTTGTTCACGAATTAACTTATGAAGATATTAAGACACGACTTGAAAAATTTTCTATTCATGGAGAACAAGCAGAATATTTTTGGAATACGGTAAAAAACAATATTACTAAGCTGAATGATGCAGCCTTATGGTGGAAAATTATTCATACTGATAAGAGCTTTGATATAATTTCACCTGAAGATCGTGTTTATGCACAACAGTCTGTTCATTCGTTACCTGACGGAGTATTGAATGATGAAAGCTGGAAAATTTGGACGACAGCATTGCAGGAAAAAACGGGGCGAAAAGGAAAAGCTTTGTTTATGCCGTTGCGTCAAGCTCTTACAGGGATAACGCATGGGCCTGAAATGGGAAAATTTTTACCACTTTTAGGACGTGAAAAGGTAGTAAAAAGACTGACCACGGTAGGTAGTGGGAAACTCTAAA
The DNA here is from genome assembly GCF_002022485.1 of Bartonella sp. A1379B. NCBI lineage: Bacteria > Pseudomonadati > Pseudomonadota > Alphaproteobacteria > Hyphomicrobiales > Bartonellaceae > Bartonella > Bartonella sp. A1379B. The sequence goes on from NZ_CP019780.1 coordinate 485,227, forward strand.
TCCAGTAGAGCATTCGCTATTACTTATCAGTAACCAAATTAAGTATTGTTTTTTATAAGCATAAATGCTGGGATATCATCGCCAAATCCAATTGGAATAGGGCTGTTGTTTTTTTCATGACATTTGTTTGATGATTTCTCTTTATTATCTTTAGTTTCAATGTAAGCTGACTTCTCTTTTTCTAGTATTTTTTTCGTTTGAGTTTTACGTTTTTTTTGAGCAGTCTTCTGTTGTGATTTTGTGGGTTTTGTTTTTGAAATAGTATCGTTTTCTTCATCATGAGCTATTAAAGTAGAAAGATCGCCATTAAGCCACTCAATTTTTTCTTTGCTTATTTCTTCAATGGCACGGATATATTTTTCGTCAGCTTTTGTGACAATGGTAAAAGCTTTACCACTGCGTTTTGCACGTCCTGTACGGCCGATACGATGAATATAATCTTCCGCATGTGTCGGTACATCATAGTTGAAAACGTGGCTGACTGCTGGGATATCCAGACCACGAGCAGCGACATCAGAAGCAATAAGAAGTATAAATTTATTGTTTTTGAAGCTAGCTAATGTGTTTGTGCGTGAATGTTGATCCATATCACCATGAAGTGTACCTACACTGAAATTATGTTTAATAAGATATTGAAAAAGTTCAGAAATATCTTTTTTTCGATTACAGAAAATGATAGCGTTTTTAAGTTCATCACCTTCATTCTGAATAAGTTCTTTTAAAACAGCTTTTTTATCACATGATTTACTTCCAGACTTAACAAGTCGTTGCGTGATTGTTTTCGCTGTTGAAGACGCTTCTGTAATTTCGATATATACAGGAGAATGTAAAAATTGCTTTGTTAATTGTGCAATTTCTGGTGCCATTGTTGCTGAAAAGAATAAAGTTTGGCGTGTAAAAGGAGTCACTTTACAAATACGCTCAACGTCAGGGATAAAGCCCATATTTAGCATGCGGTCAGCTTCATCAATGACTAGAATTTCAACACCTACTAAGAGTAATTTACCACGCTCAAAGTGATCCAGCAAGCGTCCTGGTGTTGCGATCAAAACATCGGCGCCTCGTTCAAGTTTACGATCTTGGTGTTCGAAAGAGACACCACCAATTAATAATGCAACGTTTAAATTATGATTAACACCATATTTATCAAAATTTTCTTTAACTTGGGCAGCAAGCTCTCGTGTTGGTTCTAATATGAGGGTACGGGGAATTCTTGCTCTTGCACGTCCTTTTTCAAGTAAGGTAAGCATAGGAAGGACGAAGGAAGCTGTTTTACCAGTACCTGTCTGAGCAATTCCTAAAACATCTTTTTTTTGAAGAATATGAGGGATCGTCCTACTTTGAATAGGAGTTGGGATTGTATATCCTGCTGATTTTATAGCTTTAATAACCTTTTTTGAAAGGCCTAAATTATCGAAATTGTCCAAAGCTAGTGTCATTCTTTCTTTTTGCTGATTATTTTGCAATTTTAACGATTATCTAGGATATTGGCTAAGTCAACATTCCATTTTCTTGAAGACGGGTTAAGATGCATTTTAAAAAAAGTCAACTATAACTACTATATATCCGCAAAAAGAACGATAAAAAATTAATAACGAAATTGTTCTGATAAGATTCGTTCGTCCCAAGAATGGTCAGGATCAAAAAGGATAGAGACTGTTATTTCTGTTGCTGATGAAATAGTAACTGAATGGACAGATTTCACTTCAATGTTATCAGCAGCTGCATTGACGGGACGTTTGTTATATTCAAGCATATCAAAGCGCACTGTGGCGGTATTTGGAAGTAAAGCTCCATGCCAGGCTCGAGGACGAAAAGGGCTAACGGGAGTAAGGATCATAAGGGGCGCCATGAGAGGTAGAATAGGTCCTTGGGCTGATAAGTTATATGCAGTAGATCCCGCTGGTGTGGCAACAAGAATACCATCGCAAATTAATTCTTCCATGCGAACTTGGTTATCAATACTGATACGAATTTTAGCAGCCTGATATGATTGACGAAATAAGGATACTTCATTGATTGCAAGTGCTTCAATATGTCCTTGAGTTTGTGCATTTGCGATCATGCGTAAGGGATGAATTTCTTTTTTATGTGCAGCAGCAATACGGGCTGGTAATTTTTTTTCATGAAACTCATTCATTAGAAAACCTACTGAACCTCGATTCATACCATAAATAGGTTTACCGGTATTCATGACATCCCGTACTGTTTGCAACATTGTTCCATCTCCACCAAGTGCAACAATGACATCGGCTTCTTCAAGAGAAGAGTGACCATAAATAGATATTAATTTATTGGTGGCCTTGATAGCTTCTTCAGTTTCTGCAGAAACGAAATGAAAGCGACTTGGTAGTGTAGTCATTAAAAATTGTCCTGATATTCACGACTTATTTTTTAGAATTTAAAAACTTTATATAAGGATTGTTTTGATAAAAGAAAGAATTTTGTATGAAAAGTAATTTATTAAAAAAAAGGAATATGTATGCAAAGTAGCATTAAAAAATAATATAATTTTATCAAGAATAAGCATATATTCTTTATTAATTTTTAAAAGGAGTGATTCATCATTGAAGCTGGGAACATGATCAGCTAAAGGAGTATAGCAGTTTTAATCATCATTTAAGCACCCGTAGCTCAGCTGGATAGAGCGCTGCCCTCCGAAGGCAGAGGTCACAGATTCGAATTCTGTCGGGTGCACCAAATTTTCCACTTTTCTGTATATTTCTTATAAAAACTATTTTAAATATTAAATCCAGGTAATGCTACTTTGAATGAACTTGAATCTGTTTATTGGGATGGTAAAATGAGCAAGCTCCATCATGACACACATTTGGCTATTAAAAGAGAAGCAGTGTGTATTGCTGCTGGCAATGAATAAGTTTATGGCATTAATATTGGATTTGGCAAATTAGCCTCGATTAAAACTGATATAGATAATTTATCCATTTTATAAAGAAATCTTATTTTATCACATTATTGTAGAATAGGAACGTCTTCACCTGAAAGTGTTTTATGATTGATGATGACTTTGAAGCTTATTTCTCTTTTGGGACGATGGATTTTAGGTGTTGGTTTGGAATTATTGTATTTACTAGAGAATATGCTTGCAAGTAGAGTTATTCCTGTTTTTCCTGAAAAAGGCTCAGTAGGTACATTAGATAATCTTGTTCCGCTTGCACATATAGCTTCTGTGATGATAGGAGAGGGAGGCGCGTTTTTTCAACATTTTGTATGAATGAGAAGGCTGCACTAGAAAAATCAGGATTATCTGCCATTATTTTAGAGGCAAAAGAGGGGAGAGCCTATGCAATAGACTCAAACATCAACAGTGCTTGTTCTTGCGGTTTTTTTATAGTTATAGTGCACTGTGTGGTGGACTTCTTTCAGAGGCATTAATAACAGATGTTGCTATGGATGCAATGGAACCATTTCACTCTAATATTCATATTCTGCATGGCTATTATTGTGTCACAGACACTAGAAAGGCTTGTAAAAGATTGAGAAATTCGAGGAGCACATTTATGTAAAGGTAACTGTATCCAAGATTCTTATTATATACGTTGCTAACTATACATTTCTTGATATTCTAATAGCAGCAGAAAAAACACTAATTATTGAAACAAATGCAGTTACAGATAATTCATTAATTTAAAGAAATAGTGATATTCTATCCGATGAAAATTTTCATACTAAACTTATAGTATAGCATTTGAGTATTTGTTTCTGATCAGATTGTTTTTCTTTACATGAAATAGGATTAATTTCTCAAAGATGTATTGCTCTTAATGGTTGAGCTAACAATTTCTTGCAGATTTTCAGCTTTTTAAGCTAAAATATAAGACTTAATTCCGGTTTTATAATTACTGAGGTGACTGCTGCTTTCATGTTTGAAAATAAGCAAATGGCATATTCTTCTTCAGTTGATTCGAGATAACTTTGACGAATCAAGAAAATCACGTTTCAATGGCTTGCCACGGTTTTTGTCGGTTGTTGGTAATGAGTGGGAATCTTTGTTATTATTGATATCGAAATGCTTGTTGCAGTACAAGGAATTGAATATCACACTCCTTTTAAAACGAGTCCCTTATTACAATTTGTTATAAGGCACCTACGTCACCGTATTAAGATTCTAGAGAAATATCGTTATATGGCTTCAGATTTTGAGAAGATATGTGCCTTTATGAATAAAGGATATTTTTTATCAGTTTTATCAGAAACAATTTTTCCACTATTGTAGCCATAAGTAAATTAATTTTAAACTATGGTGAGAACATTATAAAGAAAATTATAAAGAAAGAGGCTAGAGACTCGTTTTTTTATGATGCTTGCCCATCAGATTTTTTTTTGATAAATTGAAGAGCTACTTAGTTTAAGTGAGAGAGTAGTGTGTGTTGTCATAATACAATTGCCCTATTATCTACATTTCCTTAAAGCTGAAGGGAAAGGAAGAATGCGGTTTTTTTGTTGTAAACGGTATATGTTGCATCACCATATAAAATGAAATTATGCATCTTAGCCGTTGTGAATTGTATTCTTGTATGAAAATATAGAAAATAAAAATTCAAATCCTTCAGATCTTTTAGAGTTTTTTACATTTCAATCGGCTTCGGTTCTTATTAATCTGCCAATTTTGCTTCTGTAAAAGTTAGGATGATGTTTGAAGAAGGATAGAAATGACAACAAATGAACTTAAACGAGGTATAAATCAGCGTCAGGTTATATTTTTAGCTCTTGGTTCTGCTATTGGAACAGGGCTTTTTTATGGATCGGCACAGGCGATTAATCTTGCTGGCCCAAGTGTTTTAATTGCCTATTGTATTGCAGGTTTAGCTATTTTTATAGTTATGCGTGCTTTAGGAGAAATGATTATTCATAATCCACTGTCTGGTTCTTTTGCTCGTTATGCTACAAATTATATATCACCATTAGCTGGTTTTTTAACAGGATGGACATATGTTTTTGAAGTAGTGCTTGTTGGTTTAGCTGATATTACAGTTTTTGCAACTTATATGAGTTTTTGGTATCCTGATGTTGCTTCTTGGATATGGACATTGAGTATTACTCTTATCATTACTGGTATTAACCTAGCAGCAGTGAAAGTGTACGGTGAGCTAGAATTTTGGCTTTCTTCCGTAAAAATTATTGCCATTTTCGCTATGATTATTTTAGGAATAGCAATTATTTTTTTTAATTGGAATACAAATACATTTTCTACCATTGGGATTCATAATTTATGGCAAAATGGTGGAGTATTTCCAAATGGTTTATTTGGTTTTTTAGCTTGCTTTAGTGTTGTTGTTTTTGCTTTTGGAGGAGTAGAGATTATTGGAATGGTTGCAATGGAAGTACAGGATCCTGATAAAACAATTTCAAGAGCAATTAATTCTATTCCAATTCGAATTGTGCTCTTTTATGTTATGACGTTAGCAGTTTTAATGTCGCTTTATCCTTGGAATGAAATTCGCCTTATTAGTAGTCCTTTTGTTACAATTTTTGAAAGATTTGGTATTTCGTCAGCAGCTCATATTCTTAATATTGTTGTTATCACAGCTGTAGTTTCTGCGATTAATAGTGAAATGTATGGTGCGGTTCGCATGATACATGGTTTGTCGCAGGAAGGTTATGCATTTAAAAAATTCCAATATTTATCAAAAAACGGTATACCGATTTTTGTTATTTTACTCGTATTTAGCATCTTTATTTTTGGTGTTATTCTTAATTATTATTATCATGATCAGCTTTTTTTTCTTATTGCGGCAATGGCGACATTTGCGACAGTTTTTGTGTGGGTAATGATTTTGCTTTCGCAAATTTTTATGCGGCTTAAAATGTCTGCAGAAGAACACCGTGATCTAAAGTTTCCAATACCGTTTTGGCCAATAGGATCCATTTTTGCTACTTTATTTATGATCTTTATTTTTATTTTGTTATGGTTTTTTGATAATACGAGATCAGTGTTGATGATAGGTGTTATTTGGCTTTCTTTTCTTGTTGTTTGTTTTTATGCACTTAAACTTTATAATTTAAAGAAAAGTCTATCAAGAAGAGAAAAGAAGATTTAAAATCAAAAAAGTGTAATTTATATAATTATCTATAGTTAAGGAGGCTTTAGAATATAAAAAATGATTGAGCGATATGATTTTAAGAGAACGTCGCTATTTAAGAAGAGAGGGTAGTCTTTTTTAAGGTTTTTATACTTATATTGCTTTATTTAGTGAAAAAGAAAACTGATTTTTATAACCCCCATCTTGCAAAGTAACATCAAGTTTTTTAAGCACAATTCTCTCCCTAATTGATTATTTAATTTACTTCAAAGTCATAAAATAATTTGCTTTTCGACTATAAATTACAAAACCCACTATGCAGCATAGTGCCAATAAAATGGCAAAACCCCATGGATTATGTCTAGATATTGTTCCAATCATTATTGCACTGAATGCAGCACTTCCTAATTGTAATGCTCCCATGACTCCGGATGCTGCTCCAGCGGCTTTTGGGTGTGATGAAATAGCCAATGCTATTCCTAATGGCAACAAAAAACCATTGCCAAAAGTAAGAATAGAAATGGCTATTAAACTCGTTAGAAGCGGCCACGGACTTACATACATTTGTATAGCAAATAATATGCCACCCATAACAAAAATAACATATCCACGTTGAATAGTACGTTCCATAGACTCTCGCTTAAGAAAGCTTCGCGCTACCAAATTACCCAAGACATAGGTTAAAGAAACACCAATGTAGCTATAACAAATGTATAGAGTTGATAAACCTAGGTTTGTAAGAAAAAAAGGAGATTCTACGATATAAGCAAAGTAGGCTGCATAGGCAAAACATGGAATCAATGCGTAAAAAATAAACTGTTTATTTCTAAGAACTTCCAAACTGTTCTTAATAATTCCTACAGGAGTAAAAGATTGACGTTTTGTAAGAGGGAGAGTTTCTGTTAATACAAAGTGACAAAGGAAAATGGATAAAAGTATAAAAAGGCTTAAAAAGATAAAAATGGATTGCCAATTAAAAGATTGTAATAAAAGCTGGCCAATTAACGGTGCAAGTGCTGGTGATGTTCCGACAAAAGGGAAAATAACCAAATAAAATTTTCCTGCAGCTTCTTTGTTCATTAAATCGTTAATAATAGCGCGACTTAAAACAATCCCTGAACAGGCTCCAAGTCCTTGTAAAAAGCGTAGTATTAAAAAGGCTTGGATATTGATTGTATATAGTTCTTGCGTCTTGTGTGGAGTTAATCTTGATTGCTAAGCGCTTACGGGAGGAACGTTTGTGATCTTGTGGGGAAAAAAATATTGTGTGGTGATGATGGCGGCTATAGCCGCTTTTTTTATAGCCTTAGTAAGAGTTTTTCGTTTAGTCAAGAAGACTGAACAGCAAAAACAAACAGAAACCCTCATCAAGAGAGCAATAACCCGGCTGGAAATAGAAAATGAAGTTAATAAGCAAAGTGATGGCGGTGTGCGTTCTGATCTTTCTCAGTGGGTGCGGAAGTAGAAGCTTTTCTTGTATCGGTTGGTCTCCTCTGTATTTGGATCAGAAAGATCTCACTGTCATCAGTATCAACTTGGCCAAACAAATCTTGAAACATAACAAATATGGTGAATAGTTGTGTGGATGGAAACAGGTCCAAAAAGTTAAAACACAAAGATAAAGAGATCAAAAAACAAGACTGATTCGCAATGTATTTTAGAGAAAAATTTAAAATCTTATTCCTTAACCTTTATTTATCCCTAATCTTAAAAAAAGATAAGTAAAATCAGTATGTTATATTTATGTATAAAACACCTGGTGGGCGTGACAGGGATTGAACCTGTGACCCCTACGATGTCAACGTAGTGCTCTCCCGCTGAGCTACACGCCCATTATATAATGGTAGCATCACGTATAAAACTGTAAACGTTAATGCTTGATTGAATTTTTATAATAAAATACGAATAATTAAAAAAAATATCTTTTTCAAGCAGCTATAAGTATTTTTTCGATTTCACTAACCAATTCACGTAAATGAAATGGCTTAGAAAGCACCTTAGCATCAGGAGGAGCATCATGATTTGAATTTAATGCGACTGCTGCAAAGCCTGTAATGAACATTACTCGTAAATCAGGGTCAATTTCAGTTGCACGTCGTGCTAATTCGATTCCATCCATTTCTGGCATTACAATATCAGTAAGTAGAAGAGAAAAGGGCTCTTCTTGTAAGCATTCATATGCGCTAACACCATTATCAAAATCAGTAACTTCATAGCCTGCACGTTCGAGTGCTTTTGCTAAAAAGCGGCGCATATCATTATCATCTTCTGCAAGCAAGATTCGTTTCATCATTATGTCCAATTGCTTTATTTATCAGAATTTATCATATTGATTTATACATTGTAGAGCATTTATAGGAAAAGCTATAAAACATTTATAATGAAAATGAATGGCGAAATGGTTAATTTCTTAGCTGTTATCCAGAATTCACATTATTATTTTTACTTTTTGAATTCGTTATGTACATAATTTGGGTTAAGAATCCGATATTTTGAAGGTTTTAGCTCACTTAATTGCAGATTCTATTTTTTTCCACTTTTGCTGATTCTTATCAGATTGATTATATACATTTTATGATTATGTCAGTTTTAGGAGCTGCTAATTATTGAAACATTAGAAGATTATTAATTATTTTTTATATCGAAAGTTTATATAATCAGGCAATGCTTTTGATTGTGTGAAAACTTATATATTTATTAAAAAATTTTGTGTTTTTGATGGTTGTTAGAAATAAAGCAGTCAAATGCAGACCAAAATTGTTTATAAAAGTATTCTTCACGCATAATTGTATCAAGCTCAGCTCCTATAATTGTAATACTGTCTGTCAAATGTGTTGATCGACATAATTGTCTTGCTTCAATATTATTCGCAATATTATTTTGATTAGCAAGGATAAACAGTGTTGGAATTTGTAACTTCCCATGAAGTATATTTGTTTTCATTGCATCGATTGCATTGAGCGTTGAGGACAGCCACTGAGCCGTTGTTGGATTAAAAGAAAAATTAGATTCTGTGTTTTTCTGTTTTAATTTTTTTCTATCTTTAACAGGTAAAAAGCCAAGGCCTATATCGGAAAAAAATTGTGTTAGCTTATGTTGAAAACTGTTTGTTTTATTGCCTAGTGGAGCAAAAAGAGGAGAAACGCAAAGCATTCTGTTAAATTGATGAGTGATAAGGCTTAGCCCGTTAAGTGCTATTAGTCCTCCCATACCGTAAGTAAGCATGTAATAAGGTGGAGGGCAATCAGTATAAACAATTATTTTAAGAAATTCTGATAAATAATTGATATAATTATTAATATTAAAATAATTATGTTGATACCATTTTTGTTTGTTCGGTTGGTTCCCTTCTTGACCAAGCCAATCAAATATTGCGGTATAAAAACCGCGTTGAGAGATTTCATTCATTGGTAAAAAATATTCTTCTAGAGTATCTGCATAGTTTTTGAGAATAACAACCGTTCCTTTAGTTTTTTTTATTTCAGAATTTGTTATTGCAAAACGAATCTCATGGTTGTTAGCTGTTTTGAAATAGCTACTATGCATATTAGAAAAAGAAGAATTATGCTCTGGAGAATAAAGAGGTGTTTTCAATTGGCATCCTTTGTTGATGTACGTGCACAAGTTGATGCAAGATAAAAAAATCTGTTACTTGTAATGCTGATGAAGAGTTAAAAAACATTTATTTTATTTATATGTATTTTTGTAAATTAAAATACAAAGGAGTTGAAATAAAAAAGATTTGTTCCCAAATAAATATTACAGTTGCCATATTGGGACTGTTGGTCTGCAAATATATCTGCCATTTGGAGACTTGAAGGATCAATTATAGTCGCTCTAAAGGAGGGCAAGTTTATGCGTCAAGTAGACTTTTCACCATTTTATCGTTCAACAGTAGGTTTTGACCATCTTCTTAACTGGTTTGATTCCAGGACACAATTAGATGATATTTCTTCTTCTTATCCACCGTATAATATTGAGCGTTTAAGTGAGGATTCTTATAGAATTTCTATGGCTGTTGCTGGCTTTTCACAAAATGAAATAGATATTGAAATACATTGTAATCAGCTAACCATTAAGGGTGAGAAAATGCCAGAAAATGACGTTGCAGGGCGTGAGTTTCTTTATCGAGGAATTGCTTCACGTGCTTTTGAGCGTCGTTTCCATTTAGCTGATCATGTTAAAGTTATTGGAGCTGAACTAAGTGATGGTCTTCTCCATATTCAACTTCAAAGAGAAACGCCAGCTGAATTAAAACCAAGAAAAATAGCTGTGCAAGCAGCGACGTCTGCTACTAAAAATAGCAATAATCATAATACATCTACAGAAAATTTAAAACTTAAGGCAAAAGAACAATTATAATTTTCTAAGTTATTTGAGCAACACGGGATAAAAGTCCCGTGTTTTTTATATTGCCTTGAAGAGAAAGTCTAAAGATTCTTTGTATAAAAACAGCTATAAATAATTGAAAAAGCAGAATAGATGTTTGAAATTATATATAAAGAAATTTTCTCTTTAGGAAAGCATCCTTTTTTCTTAATTTTGAAGGATGGTCGGAGCGGCGGGATTTGAACCCACGACCCCTTGACCCCCAGTCAAGTGCGCTACCAGGCTGCGCTACGCTCCGAACTATTTAGCACGACTAAACAACTGTTTCTTTAAAGGCAAGAGAAAAACAACATCAAATCTATCAGAATATTCTTTTGTGACAAGAAAGAACCACTAAGATGATAAAAGAAAGACTTTGTAGTCCAGTATTTATAATTTATTTGCGATAAGTAATTCGATCACTAAGTTTTTTATTTACTGATTTTTAGCAGCTGCTGTATGCAGAGCTTAAGGATTATTAATAGTATGATGATGAAGAAAGTGAATAGTTTTTATGATTTCAAATAAATTTATTTTTATTGCGGCATTAGTGGAAAAGCAAGGATATCTCTTTCATATTTCTGTGTATATTGAGAATCTGTTTTGAGGATAAATCAATTATGTTGACATAATGATAGATTAAATAAAACGAAAAGAACTTTTTAACTACTTTAAAGAGATTGTAAGAGGAATTAAAGAGATTGTAAGAGGAATTAAAAATCTAAAGAAATGTATACATAATTTATTTGCTTAATCCGATGCTTGTTTTAATATCAAAAATGGCATTATTGCAGCTAAAATCTTTGTTCAGTGAAAGAATAATAAACGATGAGCCGTTTTTCAGTAATAAATTTGACAGAAGCTGCCATAGATCGCGTTAAAACTATTATGAAAACAAAAAATGCATATGGTATTCTTGTTGGTATCAAGAAAGGTGGTTGTGCAGGTATGGAATATACCATAACTCTTGTAACAGAAGAAATGCATGATGCTGATGTTGTTGAAGTTAACGGTGCTCGTGTTTTTGTCGCACGCGATGCAGTATTATTTTTATTAGGAACGCAGATGGATTATGAGGTAACAACATTACGCTCAGGTTTTATATTCAATAATCCTAACCAAATTTCATCTTGTGGATGCGGTGAATCGGTAGAGATTCGTCCTGTTTCGCAAAATAAGATAAATGAAATATACAAGAAAATTTAGTTAAATAACAAATTGTTATATAATTTTTCTAATTATATCTATTAAGATGTATAAATAATTTTTTATTCTGCATTTTTGGCTTTATTCCAAAGATCTTCCATTTCTTTTAAAGAGACATCGGTTAGCATTTTAGATTGAGCTAGTAGATTTTCTCCAATATTCGCAAAGCGATTTCGAAATTTTGTATTAGTTTTTTTAAGTGCTTTTTGTGGATCAATATTCAAGTGACGTGCGAGGTTCAATAGCGTGAAATAAAGATCGCCGAATTCTATTTCTATATCGGATTTTTTTTCAATTTTTATTGCTTCTTTGAGTGTATTGAGTTTTTCTTTGATTTTTGCAAAAGTTTTATCACTATCATACGACTTAAAACCAACTTCTGCAGCTGCTTTTTGTAATGCGAGGGCTTCTTGATCTGCTGGTTGAGCTGATTTTACTTGGATAAGATAACTTGCTAGTTCATTATCTGGTACACTTATTTTTTCATATTGTTTTTTCGGTTCGGCTTTTTCTATTTTCTTGATATGCTCCCACATTCCTTCCACAAAACCACGGCTTTTTTGCTCTGTATTTCCAAAAACATGAGGATGACGGCGAATCATTTTTGCCGTAATTGCATAAACAACATCTTCAAAAGTAAAGCTTCTTTCTTCTGTAGCAATCATAGCGTGATACACTACCTGTAAAAGAAGATCACCGAGTTCTTCACAAAGATCTGTTCGATTACCTCGTTCAATGGCATCAATAACTTCGTAAGCTTCTTCAAGCATATAAGGTATAATGGACTCAAAAGTTTGTTTTATGTTCCAAGCGCAACCACTTTCAGGGTTTCGTAATGCTGCTACAATTGAAATAAGGTCATTGATATCTTTTGATGCTAGCATTAATGTCTCTTTAATATAATATAATTATAGGTCCCAGCGTCTATGAAACCACATCCATTGTTCGGGATATTCACGTACCCAAGATTCAACAATATCATTTAGTTTTTGTGTGGCAGCAGGTATGTTAATTTCATTTTTTTCATCAAGTGGTAGGTCTACACGTTCATATAAATCTAGACGATAACGTCCTCCAGTTAATCGGATACAACGTGCTGGATAAATATCACAATTATATTGTCGAGCGAGTTTTATAATTAGGGGATTTGTTTTAACTGGTCGGTTAAAAAATGTTCCAGGAATACCTCGACGGAATTTTTGATCGACAAGAACGCCTGTATTTTCACCTTTTGCTAGTTTAGCAGCTAGTATCCAGACTGCACCAGCTTTGGATGGTACAAGATGTCCCATAGAAGTTTTGCGCGCTTTAAGAACTTTTTTTGCAATATAGGGATTATTGGGTGGCCTAAATAATACTGTGACGTTAAGATCAAAACTTTGAGCGCATATAGGAAGGAGTTCAAAATTTCCAGTATGAGCTGTGAAAAAAATATGTGGTTTTTTTTCGTTCTTTAATCGTTGAAATATTTCAATGCCGTTGACTTCAACCAATCCTGGCTTATCAGCATTAGGATCGAAGTCAAAAATTTTATCAAGAAAAATATATTCGGCCAGAAGTCGCCCCATATTTTCCCACATTTTTATTGCAATTTTACACAATTCTTGTTCTGTTTTTTCTGGATATGCAGCTTTAAGATTAGAAAGTACAATTTTATGACGAGGTACAAGAGGACCAAATGTTTTTGCTAACCAGGAAAAAAAAGAAAAACCAATATTAGCAGGAAGATATCGTAGAATGGCTAAAAAACCGATTAATAGGTGCGCCCATAGAAAATTGAAATAATTTTTTATATTGATTTTAATACGATATATAAAATTTTTAATATAATACTTTAACATAATTAATTGATTTTCAGGATGATTTTTCCAAAAACATCACGACTTTCCATGCGTTTTAAAGCTATATCAATTTGATCAAAATTAATAATTGTATCAATGACAGGATATATAATTCCTTGCGCCATTTTCTCCATAGCATTTGCCATATTTTCCATACGACAACCAAATGAACCAAATATTTTCAGTTGTTGCTGAAATAATTGCATTAAATTCATAGATGTTGAAATACCAGAAGTAGAACCACAAGTTACCAAACGTGCTCCGCGTTTCATACTCAGCATAGAACCTGCCCATGTATCAGCTCCTACATGCTCAAAAACAACATCAACACCTTTTTTTTGCGTTAATTTACGAACAATACCTTCGAAACGTTCTTTACGGTAATTAATAACATGATCTGCTCCGAGAGATTGTGCTTTTTCAATTTTGCTGTCTGAACCCACTGTAGTGATGACTGTACATCCCATGTTTTTTGCAATTTGAATAGCTGCTGATCCAATACCAGAACCACCAGCATGTATTAGAATTGTTTCTCCAACTTGTAATTTTGCATTATCAAACAGCATATGCTCTACGGTTCCAAAGGTAATAGGGGCCACAGCTGCTTTTATTTCATCACATTTTAAAGGCGCTGGCACTAGTAGATGTGCTGGAAGATTGACGAGCTCACAAGCAAATCCATCAAGATGAAAACCATATACACCTTTTACTTGATCGCAAAGATTATCACGCCCTTCGCAGCAGGCTTGGCATAGACCACAAGTATGCGCTCCATAAATTGAAACGAGTTGCCCAACTTGAAAATTTTCAATGCCATCTCCTAATTGAGCAATTTCACCAGAAGCTTCTGCACCTATAATAAGTGGCATTTTTCTTTTTGCAAAGGCCATACCGCGCCATCCCCATACATCAATATGGTTGAGAGCAACAGCCTTTATCCGTACTGTGACTTCACCGGGATTTGGTGGCGGTGGTGGTGGAGTATTAGTAATTTTAAGTTGGCGCTCATTGATTAGTTGCAGTGTACGCATCGTTATTCTCTTTGAATCTCTATAAAGATTGATAGTTTTCAGATCAATTTAAATGATTATCCTTTATACGCTGTAATAACAAGGCTAGTATTTTGACCTCCAAAACCAAATGAGTTGGATAAAATTGCATTTATGCAGGCTTTACGCTTATGATTAGGAACAACATCTAAAGGAATTGTAGGATCAGGATCATCATAATTAATTGTCGGGGGAAGTATTCCTGTTTGGATGGTTAGAAGTGAGAAAACGGCCTCTATGGCACCTGCAGCAGTTAATGTATGGCCAATCATTGACTTATTAGAAGAGACTGGGATGTGTTCTAAAATATCACCAAAAACTGTTGATAATGCTAGATATTCCATTTTTTCATTTTCAGGTGTAGAGGTTCCATGCGCGTTGATATAATCAATTTCATTGATAGTTATTTTTGCATCGGCTAAGGCTTTACGAACTGCTTCAATTGCAGGTGATGCATCGGGCTTTGAACGTGTACGATGAAAATCATCAGCTGTTTCTCCACAGCCTGCCAAAATTCCTAGAATTTCCACTTTACGAGCTAAAGCACTTTGAACAGACTCAAGGACAAGAGCACCTGATCCTTCAGCCATCACAAAACCATCTCGATCGCGGCTAAATGGTTTTGCTGCTTTTTCTGCTGGATCATTTTTGGTAGAAAGAGCAGATAATAGTGAAAAACGGATAAGGGATTCTGCTGAAACCGAACCATCCGTGGCGATTGTGAGGGAACGATCTGTTTCACCTCGTCGAATTGCTTCAACACCTAACTGGATAGCTGTTGCACCAGATGCACAAGCGGTTGAAAGGGTAATGGGAAGCCCTTTTGTTCCAAATTTTTCTTGAATTTTTTCTGCAATTGTTCCAAATTGAGTAGCTTCAAAAAGCGCATGATGAGGTTTTTTACTACAAACTTCAAGAAGATGTGCATAAGTAGGTTCATGACTGGATATTACTTCTTTATCAAGAGCGAAACGTGCTTTCCATTCAAGTTCAACTGGAGGAGCAGCTAAAAACAATGGTCCATTAAAATCTTCTTTGTCAAGATTTGCTTGTTCTAAAGCCTCTTCTGCAGCAAGATGCGCTAATCTTTCGGAAAGAGCTGCAGCACCGATTGTACTTTCTTCAAGAAAATCAATCGTTCCTGCGATATGTGTATTTAATCCTTCAACAGGAAAGCGCGTGATTTTATGAATGCCACTAACACCATTAATTAATTTGTTCCAATTTTCCTGTTTTCCTTGTCCTAGTGATGTTACAACTCCTGCTCCAGTGATTGCTACAAGTGGACGTCCAAGATGATCATTATATTTCATCATAGAAACTTTCTTTTAGACAGCGGTAAGGTGCACTATTCCTTCAGCTCTTTTTATACCAATAGTTGTAATAAATGCTTCACGTATTTCTTCAGAAAACAGCTTTTCATGAGAACTCAAAGAGGGAAAGCTACGTTTTTTCCTAACAGCAATAGCAGCTAATGCAAGCGCTAAAGGAAATTGCGCTTCTCGCATATAGCCAAATAATGTCGTAATACCACGGTAAAATATATTAGCATCGTCAAGAGCGCTTTGTTCTGCTCTTGTGGCGTTATGACAACCTGAGGCTGCTGAAATTGTAAATGAAGCTTCAGCCTTTACTATTTTTAACATTGACGTAATTGTATCTTTAAGGGAATTTTTTGTCCTATTTGTTTGATTCGTAATCATTTGACTAATTTCAGCATAAACACGTGCATTGCGTTTTTGAGCTTGTTCACCATTTTCAAGAACAAGAAAAACACCACCAGAGCCAGTAATTAATCCACCACCAGGGCATTTTTTACGGGACCAAACTGGTGTCCATTCACCACGTGTTAAAAGTCCTCCAAGCTCATGAGCTAACAGCATATCGTAGCTTTGTGCATTATAAGAGCCACCTACCAGTACGTGTGTGCTTTGTCCTGAGCGAATACGTGCAGCAGCAATTTGAATAGCAGAAAGTCCACTTCCTTCTTCACCCATAAATGTACGAGAAGAACCGGTTATTTTATGAACAATCGAAATATTCCCAGCTAGAAGATTTGATAGCTGCGATAAAAATAAAGTTGGCCGAAGCTCAGTCGAAAGGGCTAAATTTAACATAGGCTCATAATGAGTGATTGTACGGGCTTTTGCAAGAATTTGCGTATCAACAGTAATGTCACGTTCTCCTCCACTCGCTGCAACGATCATATCCATTGTTGATGTTAACTGGTGATCATTTTTCATATCTGCATCATCAAGAGCAAGACCAGCTGCATAGGTACCAAGGCGTTGCCATATTCCCATTTGTCGTTGGTCACTTCGCTTTGGGATTTGCAGATTCCAATCGACTTCTGTCAATTGATGAACAGCATAGGGTGCGAAAGTTGTACAATCAAGGTTCGGTTTAATTGCGGGGTTATTTAATTGATTCCAATGATGAACAACTCCTTCACCTAAAGAGCTTATAATTCCTATACCAGTAATGAATACAGCATGATTCTGCATAGCAAAAAATTAGTTAGCTTGTTTTAAAGCAATGAGTTCATCAATTTTTGTGCAAAGGTTTTTAAGAACAAAGTACTCTTCAGTTGCGACTGAACCTTCATTGATTTCTTGTGTCCACTGTTCTAGTGGGATTTTAATTCCGAAGGCTTTATCAATGGCAAAAACAATATCAAGAAAATCAAGACTATCAATTCCTAAATCATCAATTGTATGACTTTCGGGTGTAATCGTGCTCCGATCAATTTCACTGATTTCTGCAATAATATCAGCGACTTTGTCAAAAGTATAAGACAATGTATGATTCCTTATTATGTTAGTAGCTTTATAAAAGACTTCAGTTACGATTCTATCTAACCTTTTTTATCTTAAAAAAAAAGGCTTAATCCAAAATAGAATTGCCTTTTCAATATTGAAAATGAATTTACAATAAATTTAGCTTGGTTTCTAAAGTGTTTCTACAGGAGACTTTTAAGTTTTATCTACATGAGAATCTTTTGTTTTCATTTGTTTTATTGTAAGATTTTTTCTATTTGCAGCAAGGACTGCTAGAGCTGTCATGTTGACAACACCCCGTGAAGTTACTGAAGGTGTTAGAATGTGTGCGGGACGTGCAGCTCCAATCAAAATAGGGCCTACATGCAGTGCATTTGTTAAATTTTTTGCGATATTAAGCGTGATATTGGCTGCATCAAGTGTTGGAAAGACTAGCAAATTAGCTTCGCTTGTAAGGCGTGAAGCAGGGAAAACACGATCACGAAGAATTTTGGAAAGTGCAGAGTCACCATGCATTTCCCCATCTGCTTCCAAATTTGGATATAATTCAGCAAGGATTTCGGTAGCACGACGCATTTTGCGCGCGCTTGCTGTATTTTTGGAACCAAAATTTGAGTGTGATAATAAAGCTGCTTTTGGTTTTATACCAAATGCTTCAATTTCTTGCGCTGCTAGGATTGTCATTTCTGCTACTTCTTCCGCAGAAGGATTTTCATTAACGTAAGTATCCGTTAGAAAAAGAGTACCACGTGTAGAGATAAGGAGACTAACGGCAGAAAAATGATTAACATTTGGATTAAGCCCAATGATTTGTTCAATTAATTCAAGATTACGTTCGAAACGTCCTTCTAGACCACAAATCATTGCATCAGCTTCACCACGCATAACTGCAAGAGCTGCAATAGCTGTAGTTGATGTTCTTACGATTGTTTTCGCAACTTCAGGTGAAACTCCACATCTGCCTGTATAATGTAGAAATAAATTGACATAGTCACGAAAACGTGGATCATTTTCTGGATTTGTGATTTCAAAATCTATGCCGGGACGAATTTTTAAACCAAAGCGTTTTAATCTTGTTTCTACCACATGTGGACGACCAATAAGAAGAGGAATAGCTGTTTGTTCTTCAAGAACAATTTGTGCGGCACGAAGAACACGTTCATCTTCACCGTCAGCATAGATTACACGTTTACATCTTGCTGTTTTGGCTGCTGCAAAAACAGGCTTCATTATAAGACCAGAACGGAATACAAAACGATTAAGAGTATCATTATAGACCTCCATGTCTTCAATCGGCCGTACTGCCACACCCGATTCCATTGCTGCTTTGGCGACAGCAGGGGCAATGCGTAGTATTAAACGCGGATCGAAAGGCGAAGGAATGAGGTATTCAGGCCCAAAACTAGGTGGCTTTTTTGAATATGCACATGCTGCGACATCTGAAGATTCTTCACGGGCGAGGGCAGCAATCGCATGAACTGCGGCCATTTTCATTTCTTCATTAATTGCAGTTGCACCAACATCTAATGCACCACGAAAAATATAAGGAAAACAAAGGACATTATTAACCTGATTAGGATAATCGGAACGCCCTGTGCAGATCATCGCATCGGGTCGTACTGCACTTGCTTCTTCTGGCATAATTTCCGGTTTTGGGTTGGCAAGTGCTAGAATTAAAGGCTTTGAAGCCATCTTTTTTAAATATTCAGGTTTCAAAACTCCAGCTGCTGAAAGGCCTAAAAAGATATCTGCATTCTCTATGATGTCGGCTAGAGTTCTCGCATCAGTTTTTTGTGCGTAGTTAATTTTCCAACGATCCATAAGTGTTTTGCGACCCTTGTACACGACACCATCTAAATCGCTAAGCCAAATATTTTCTACTTTTGCTCCAAGACGGACTAAAAGGTTAATACAAGCCAAGGCAGCTGCGCCTGCACCTGAGGAAACTATTTTTGCATTTTCAATTTTTTTGTTAGCAAGACTTAAAGCGTTTAACACCGCTGCACAAACAATAATAGCAGTTCCATGTTGATCATCATGGAAAACCGGAATATTCATTTTAGCACGAAGTTGTTCTTCAATTTCAAAGCATTCTGGAGCTTTAATATCTTCAAGATTAATTCCACCAAATGTCGGTTCTAATGCAGATACAGTTTCTATCATTTTTGTGATATCGGGTGCATCAAGTTCGATATCAAAAACATCAATATTTGCAAATTTTTTAAATAGAACAGCTTTTCCTTCCATAACCGGTTTAGAGGCGAGTGGGCCAATATTTCCTAAGCCAAGAACGGCAGTTCCATTTGTTATAACAGCGACTAAGTTAGAACGAGAAGTATACTGAGATGCAAGTTTTGGATCATCGTAAATCGCAAGACATGGCGCAGCAACACCTGGAGAATAAGCAAGCGCTAGATCACGTTGATTATCTAAAGGCTTTGTTGCTTGTATCTCTAGTTTTCCAGGTTTCGTATGTTGGTGATAAAAAAGTGCTGCGCTTTCAAGTTCAGTTTGTTGCAGACGAGTATTGCTATTTTGTTTTTTAGACATTTTGATAATATCCGAGTTAGTCTATATTTATAGAAGCGTTGCTATTTATAATCAGTTTTATCCATTACAGGTTCTGATTTCTTTTCATATCACAAGGTAAGGGTAGGTTAATTTTTCCAGATTACGAAACCACTTTCTGAGAGTATATTAATTAATAGGTTCACTAATATTAGTAGTATTATTTTGTCCTTCTGACAGAATTTCTATAATTTTTACAATTTTAAATAGATTATGCTTTCAGTAAAAGTATAATATAATTATATATAATAGATAAAATTAAAAAGAAAAAAGGCGAAAAAGAAAAACTTTTTCACCTTTCTTTTTATTTTATTGAATTCGTCCACTTACATGAGCAAGCATAGTATAAACTTTTCCAGTATCTGATGTTAAATATTGGCGGGCTAAATGGGTATTTCCAGAATTGCGAGATATATCACGTAATAATTTTTCAAACTCTGAAATATACTGATTAACTGAATCTTTAAAATCTATATCATTTAGATATTTTTTTCTAATTGTTTCAAATATTATTTTTCCATTCGGTGTATAAAGATGTTCAGCTATGATATTTTTTTGTCCACGTTTATAACGATTCCATAACTCGACAGCAGCATTATGATTAATGGTTTGAACAATACTATTTACTAGTGAGTTCAGGGATTCATTCATAGAATCAGACTTTTCTTTTTCTGGTGAGGAAGAGAAATTATTATCTTTTTCTGAGTATAATATTTCTTCATGTGAGACTCTTTCTAAAAGGTCTGATACCCATTTGTTTTGTTTTGTTTTGTGTTGTCCTGATTGTACAATAGGCTGTGGTGGCACTATTTTTTTATTGACTCCAGAAGTTGCACTATTTGACATTAACGATGGGGATATTGTTGGTGTTGATTGTTCTTTTTCAGTATTGTGCATAATATTCGTTAAGTCTTTTAGTGCTACAATTTGTTCACTTAAGGCATGTCGAATTGTCTGTGTTGTTTCTTTCGCTTTTTCTGGTAATTTTTGAATACTTTCATTAAAATCATTATTAACTTTTGAAAGTTCTGAGCGAATTTCATTGGCTGAAAAGCGTATATTTTCTGCAGCATCTGAAAAACGTGTTGAAGCTTCATTAATCAATTCATGAAGTGTTCGTTGCATTAAATGTGTCGAGTTACGTGTATTTTCATCAGCACGTTCAAATGTTAAGCTAAGAACATTTTCGTAATGTTTTATAAGTTGATTAACCTCATCAGATTTCGAAATAAGGGCATTGCTTAATACGGAAAGTGCATTTTGCTTTTCTTGGAGTGTTATATTAAGTGTGTTTTCTGATTGCTCAAGAACGCGAATAGCTTCAGAAAGCGTTTTAGCATGTTCACCAAAATTGTTTGTTATATGACTAATTTGTTCAAATGTATTTTGAGAAAGTCCTTGTAACGTCTCTACATTGCTATTGAGCTCTTGATTTGACGTTGATAAGTATTCTGCTACTTGATTGGTATTATGGAAGAAATTATTAGCAGTTTCATTCAACTGACCGTCAAGGCTTTGAACCGTTGATATCAAAATGTTACTGTTTTCATGAATATTATAAATGGATTGGTTCAATTGCTCGATGACACCTGACACATTCTTAATAAGATCTTCTTGTACAGTAGCCATAGTTTGAATAGTTTCGGAATTTTTTTGTGTAAGAGTATTCACTAAGGATTCATTTTGTGCATAAATTCTTTGTTCAACTTCTTGTGTTGAAAGCGAGAGCTGTTCACCAATTTGCTGGGTTAAGTTACTAACCGTTTCAGTTGTATTGTATACTGTTTGATTCAAATAATCTGTTAATTCTGTTAATTGTTCCATATGTCCTGAAATTTTCGCGGATGTTTCATCTTTTGCTTCTTCTAAGCGATTGTTTACATTAGCTAATTGATGACTTAAATTATTTTGAAAATCTAACATCGATTGATGAAGAACATTAGAACGTTCACTGAGTAATTGATTAACTGCTTCTGCTGAAGCATGAATTGTTTCATTAATCAATGCTTGCGCATTATTACTTACTGTTGTGAAGGCATTTGCAGTGTGAGCTGTCTGCTCAGTTAGAGCAGAAATGACTTTCTCACTAGTTTCATTGACCGTTTGTTCAACATTCAATGCAATACGGTTACTAGATTCTGAGATAATATTTGTTGCTTTGATAACAACATCAGCAAAAGATGAAATAAATTGATTACCAGCAGTAGCAAGAGAAGCCTCTGACTTTTCTGTTTCATTAGCTATTATTGATACTAATTTTTCAGAAATATTGGTAAACTTCTCTTGTACGTTATCTGTAACTGTATCAACAGAATTTTCTAATGAGAGACGTATGTTATCTGCGCTTTCTTCTAGTGCTTTTTGGATTGCTTGATTATGTTCATTATTAAGGACTATAGATTTTTTTAGGTTATTGGATCGTTCTTCAAAAGTAGATGTTTGCATGTCGATGGTTTCACATACTTTCTCAAGTTTTTCGGATAACGTTTCTTCCAATGTAGCGGCACGTTCAAAAACTTGACGTGCACGACTTTCCAAATTTTCGTCGAATAATCCTACGCGTGTCTGAAGAGTATCAAGGAATACATCATGTGATTGAGAAAGAGTGTTCTTAAGGAGATCAGTATGTCCTTCAAGATTTTTTATATGGTTTTGAACGGTTTCAGTAACGGCTTTGTTATTATTAGTAATTGCATTTTCGACTAAGTCTGCTTGTTGTTTTAATGCCATATCAACATGTATATCGCTTTTAGCGATGATATTATGAATTGTTTCCATACGTTGCTCAAGTGTGCGCGCTTGATCTGCAAGGACTTCATTAAGAGCAAAACTATTGATAGCTAAGGAATCACGAAGAGCATCGGCACGTATATCAATATTTTTAATTTGTTCTTCTAAAGCATTTTTAGTTGTATCACAGCTTTGTGTGATGGATTCTTGTAGTTTTTCTGTACACTGAATTATGTTATTAGCATGATCTTTAGCATGTTGATCAACAATTTGAATATTTTGACTCAACGTCTTTTCAACATCTGAAACATTTTTGGTCAATACATCAATTTGATCTTTTAATGTGTCAGCAATTTTATTGTTTTCGCTGTCCAACATGCTCGCCATGACATCTCTTTGATTAGCGATTTGTGTTTTGAAGTCTTGCGAGCGCTCATTTATTATGTCTATAATTGCATTATCGACATTTTTGATTTCTTCTTGTAAAACTTTTTTGCTTGCATCAACTGCAGAAAAAATCTGATCATGTCCGTTTGTAAATACATTACTAATATCAGTAGTTATTTCTTTAAGATTTACGTTGATTTGAGAGGCATGAGCTTCCAGAAAGTTACCAAGCTTTTCAGCGTTGTTTTCTAATTCTTTACTACGTGCAACGAAGGATTCGATAATGGTATCACTGTGTTCTTTAAGAGATAAGTCAACGTTTACTAGGCGATTTCCAAACGCTTCAATTGCTTCTGAGGTGATATTATCAAATTTAGAAGAGAGTTTATATGCTTGTTGATCAAGCTGCTTAATTTTTTCATCAAAATCTTGTAATGATTGATTATTACGGTCAATAATTGCTTCATCTAATGTTTTAAATTTCTCATCAACACTATATAAAGTTTGGTCTGTTGCAGTTTGTATACGCGTTGCAAGCTTAGCAATATGCAATTCAGCTTTAGCAGCTGTTTCATCGAAAGTTTTTTCTAATTGTTTTTCATTATTATCAAAACGCTCTGCAAAAGTATCAAAGGTTTTTCCTAATACATGAAAAAATTCTGTATTTTTCTGCTGAACTTGTAATGTTGTTTCATTAAATTGTTCAAAGAGTTGATTTGTTACACCATCACCTGCGTAAGAGAGCTTTTTAACAAGATCTTCCCCTTGTTGTTGTAAGGTTTGGGTAAGAGTTTGCGCAAGTTTCTCAACATTGGTTGCAATTTTGGAAGTAGCTAAGTCAAATTCATCACTCAGTTGCTCTTGTGTTCCTTTGATTACTGTTTGTACGCGATCAGCATGATTCAAGATTGCTGTACGTTCATTATTTAACTCCTTAATTAAGGTATAAATACGTGATTCATTTTCAGAATAGGCTCGTTCAAGATTATGAACTTCACTTTGAATGATAGCTTCGAGTTCAACAGCACGGCCGAGGGTGCGTTCGATTCCTTCATTCATCGCAGCTACTTCTTTACGAAGAGTTTGACTTATAGCAATTGCTTGTTTTTCAGAAATGTTCTGTGGTTCGCTAAGGCGTTGTGCAGCATTGGTCATAAGAATGGCAATATTACGCAATTCATTTGAACGTTTTATAAGTTGGGTAACTCCCCAAGACATAAGGATAGGAATTGTAGTTCCTGCCGCTACAGCTAATCCGAGGGGGGATGTAATAAAAGTAATTATATTTGCTAAAGAGCTTAGACCAGAAGGAGCTAGTTTATGAGCAATAAAAGCACCACCTGTTGCCCATAGAGCACTGAGAGCTGTCGTGCTCCAATAAATTCGAGAAGCACCATTTTGTTTTAATGATTTGAAATTGAAAGGTACTGTTATATCATCATTAGCAGGGAGAGGTTGTGTAGGTAATAGTGTATCACGTACAGTTCCACCTGAAAGCTCATGAATCGGTTTTTGACCAAAAAGTAATTCAGCAACTGATTCATCAACAACAGCATTATCATGAATATTAGATGAGGTGAGAACTGAAGTTTCATTTTCAGAAAGGATTTCTTCTTCTGAAGTTGCAATTTTTTGAATCAAATCATCTACATTAATTAGATTTTCAGAGTCACTTGATATTATTTCTTCGATCTCTGCGTTATCAAAGTCAAAGTTCATTGCTTTTTCAAGAGCTTCTTCGACTTCGATTTCAAATGTTTGCAATTTGGTTCTGCGTGCCATACTCGCCTCATACTCTTACAGATGGAAAAGGAATACGCCCTTATCCAGATATTTCTATATACTAACCGTTAATTGTTTAGAAAGGAATATGTTTAAGGAAAAATTTAAAAACTTATCAAGATAAAGTTAACGCGGCTTTTGTTTTATGCTCAAAAACAATAAAAAACATATTAAAAACAATATCATATAAAATTATAACTGTAATGGAACTATCTATAGATAATTTAAATTGATAGAAAATATTACAAATTTAGCGCATTTAATTGGGAGCAATTTAATAGAAATTGTATTTAAAATAATGTTCTAGAGATTGTTGCAAAATGTAATGAGTATGTCGATATACAAAAAATAATATTATAATGCGATATTTGTATTGAGGAGAAATTTCTGAAGCACATTAATTTCTTTTATAATAAGAAGACATAATCAAAGTACTATATTTCTAAATTAGATAGTCTAATCGTTTATTCCTTATAAAATAAACATGGTTGTTATTCTTTCAGTTAAAAAATATCGTATTTTTACTGAAAATTTTATTGAAAAATAGTAAAGTGAATCTTTAAATAATATTTATTAACGCCAAGTAAGTGCTAAAAAGTTATCATACTTTGTATCTGAATTTGCTAATATTTATGCTCATAATTCATAAATATTATATTCGATGTAATATAAGATAATATCTTATAAAATTTTTAGTACCGATACATTGACAAGTTAGTACTTTCAGTCAATATATATTAAAAAATATTGTGATAAATATTTATGCATTTCACAACACAAGGTGTAAAAATAATGGCAGAACGATCACAACACCTGCAAGATATTTTTTTAAATACAGTTTGTAAGCAAAAAATTTCTCTTACAATTTTTCTTGTAAATGGTGTTAAGCTGACAGGTATTGTTGCATCATTTGACAGCTTTTGTATCCTTCTACGCCGTGATGGGCATGTGCAGTTAGTCTATAAACATGCTATTTCTACAATTATGCCCGGGCAATCTGTACAGCTGTTCGAAAATGAAGATGATCAGTAAACAGCCTACAGTATTGTATATCTTTTATCCTTTTTATAATTTTTAAGTTGTCATGATATGTAAAAATAAGAAATCTGGGAAGTTTATTTCACAGATTGAGCAGCAGATGCGTGTTGCTATTTTTGTACCGATCTGTTCTGATGGATACAAGCAGAAAAAGACTTTCAATGAACGCTCAGTAGATTCTCGAATAAGAGAAGCGTTAGGATTAGCACGTGCTATTAAATTGAATGTTGTTCATTATGAAATTATCAATATTGCTAAGCCATGTTCTTCAACTTTGTTTAGGATAGGTAAGGCGAATGAATTTGCTCATTATATAAATGAGCATCATATTATGCTTTCGATTGTTGATCATTTTCTAACACCAGTGCAGCAGCGTAATTTGGAAAAATTATGGAATTGTAAGGTTATTGATAGAACAGCTTTGATTCTTGAAATTTTTGGTGATCGGGCGCGAACAAAGGAAGGGGTCCTACAAGTAGAATTGGCTCATTTATCTTATCAAAAAAGTAGGCTTGTTCGTAGTTGGACACATTTGGAGAGGCAACGTGGTGGTACTGGCTTTTTGGGTGGTCCTGGTGAAACTCAAATTGAAGCAGATAGACGTCTTTTGCAAAATAAAATTATTAGTATTCGTCGCGAATTAGAAACTGTTGTTAAAACACGTGCTCTTCACAGAGCTAAAAGAAAAAGGATACCTCATCCTGTTATTGCTTTGGTAGGATACACAAATGCGGGGAAGTCAACACTTTTTAACCATTTAAGTGATTCTAATGTATTGGCAGAGGATATGCTATTTGCAACTCTTGATCCCACTTTACGTAAAATTGTTCTACCTCATGGGCAAACAGTTCTTTTATCCGATACTGTAGGTTTTATATCTAATTTACCAACACATTTAATTGCAGCTTTTAGAGCAACCCTTGAAGAAGTGATAGAAGCTGATTTAATTCTTCATGTAAGAGATGTATCCGATCCTGATCATTACGCTCACGCTCAAGATGTTTTTGAAATACTTTCAGATCTTGGTGTTGATATTAATGACACGGATCATATCGTGGAAATTTGGAATAAAATTGATACGTTGGATCAACACGCATTGGGCGTTTTGCAGACAAATTCAAAAAAAATGTTAAATTCTGCACTGATGATATCAGCCCTTACTGGTAAAGGTTTAAGTCAATTGTTAGCATTTATTGAAAAGAAGATTTTTGGGGATATACAGAGTGTTGAGTTGATTTTAAAGCCTGATGAAATGAGGATTATTGATTGGTTCTATAAGAACTCTGGTCAAATAGAACAAAAAAGCAACGATGATGGCTCTATTACTATTAAAGCAATGCTTACTGCTGAGGCAAGAAAACGATTGAATTATATAAAACAAAATATGTACTAAAGTTATCGTAAATAAAAAGTTTTTATATTTTCTTATCTTGAACGAATATAGGCTGTAGTTAAGAGGAGTGTTCCTATTATCTCTTAAATAAAAGAGAGTAATATATTTTTCTGGTTAAAATAAAAATGAATCTTTAAATACGATAAAAAATTGTTAGTGCGCATAATGTAGCAAAAAACTCTTATTGCTTTTTTAATAACGATACATTGTGTATTGTGAATTTTGTTTATCCAAAACCTTACCAAGCAATATTAACATTTATATTATGCGCTTCTGATAGAATACTATTATCGATTATCGACTGATAAACAAAATAATATTATCCCATTACTATTTTCTCAACCGGTTTTTCTAAATTATTCAAGTTCTGATAGAATAATTTTCTATGATATAGACGTGAAAGAGTTTATAAAAATATCCAATTATTACGCGAAGGTGATTTTATTGATCTTTCTTTTGAAGCAAAACTGTTGAAGATACCTGACAGGGCTTAGAAACCTGATTTTCTAACTTTTCTGAAAAAATCATGAAGCGAGATCAAATACGATAAAAATACACTTTTCATATCTTAAAGACATTTCATTCATCTATTGTTTCTATTAAAATCATGTATCAACAAGAACAATCTCTATTATCTTTAATTTATAATGGATAATTCTGTTGTTATAGCTATAAAGACTAAACTTGATTTTTGAATACATAAAAAGCTCATATGGCTTTACAATTAGGCTTAATGGCTGCGTCAAATCAAGGTAATGATTGGTAGAAATAGAGGAACTTTTTGCTCAGTTAGAAAGTAAAATTTCCCAGATTGTTGATCAAATTCATTGGGATGGGATCATTGCAGAAAGCTTTAAAACACAGTTAAGAGAGAAAATTAATACTTTTGTGAAGGAGCAATCTCAATCCTTATCACTTGTGGAGAAGGGCTATTACTGCAAAAATATTCTGTAACAAAAAACACTTAGAGAAAGAAAGTTTTAAAAGCAATGATAGTACTTCTGATTTAAGGCAAAAAGAAGCTCTTAAATTTTGAGTGTAATAAAAAATTATCAGTTTGCTTAAATTATGTGTTTCAACAGTTTTTTCAATCATCTGACCAGAAGTTGCAAGAATAGCAGAAAAATTATCTCTTCTTATCAAGGAATATAAAATAATCTTGTTGGTAGATATTTCTTGGCAACAAATAGAAAAAGCGATGAGCTCATGTTCAGGGGTGATGTTTTAAAAGAATGTCAGCAATTGCATGATGTTATTTATCGTGATTATGATACGGGAGTTGATATTTTTCCGTGGGGGACAATGAATTGCTGAGCGCGCAAAAAAAATTCAAATGCTACCCTTAATTATATTACAAGAACTTAAAAAAGATTATGATTTTATTATTTTAGAGATGACTGTTGAGCCTCAATATAGATTTGAAGAAATTGCAGAATTGACAGATTATTATGTTTGTGGTGTTCTACTTTGTAAACATAATTGGATAGTGCAGACGATATATAAATTCTCAAAGAATATTTATTGTATCAATTCATAGTTGTAATGTGCAAAAACAGCGCTAATTATATCTTATAGCAGGGCTTTGGTGTTTTATAGGGCATTTTTGTAGTTGTAGATAAACTGGAGATAATCAGAAATGACAATAAAAAGGTTGAATGACATAGTTTTGACGCCACTACAGAAACAAAATCGAAAACAAATACAGATATGGCTTTATGCTATTTTATTGCTTTGTTTAGCGATTGTTTTAATAGGCGGAGCTACTCGTTTGACAGGATCTGGGTTATCAATAACTGAATGGAAGCCGATTTATGGTGTAATTCCACCGATTAGTGTAGAACAATGGCAGGAAGAGTTCTTAAAATATCAACAGATAGCACAGTATAAAGTACTCAATCGTGATATGACTTTAAATGCATTTAAAGTGATTTTTTGGTGGGAATGGGGTCATCGTTTTCTTGGTCGTTTGGTTGGTCTTTTAGCTTTGTGCGGTTTAATTTGGTTTTGGGCAACTAAGCGTATCGAAAAAAATATTCTTCTTCAGCTTGTATCCGTACCAGTTCTTATTGCTGTTCAAGGTGTTATTGGCTGGTGGATGGTAGCTTCTGGTTTAGGGTCAAGTAATTTAACAAGCGTTAGTCAATATCGTTTAGCGATTCATCTAATAACGGCATGCTTTGTGATTATTTTTGTTACTTATTTATCTCGAGGTCTTACAGAATATTCAGAACAACCGGCAGATCAAACTGTACAACGTTTTGCAGGTTGGCTTGTTTTTTGCATTTTAGTTGAGATTTATTTTGGTGCTTTAGTTGCAGGTCTTCATGCAGGCAAGGTTTATAATACATGGCCATTAATGGATGGACAAATTATACCTGATGGATTGCTGAACTATAGTCCCGTTTGGCTCAGTTTATTTGAAAATCCTTTAACAGTGCAATTTGTACATCGTTTTTTTGCTTATTTTTTATTTATTATGGCGATTATTCACGTTTTGTATGTAAGCAAAAGAAATCCTCACTCAACGCATGCTCGTCGTGCATTTTTGTTATTTGTTATCATAGTTTTTCAGGCATTTTTGGGTATTATTACATTGTTAAATGAAGTGCCAATTAGTTGGGGCCTTATTCATCAAAGTATTGCTTTAGCAGTATTGTGTTTTTCAGTTGTTCATTGGCGGGCTACAAAGGGGCCATATCTTGTTCTTAAATAAGAACTTTTAAAAAAAATTTCAGCCTGAAAGCATTAAATCAAGATTTTGAACAGCAGATCCGGATGCTCCTTTTCCGAGATTATCAAATATAGAGCAAAGATTGAAAATACCGTCATTGTCATTGCCAAAAACAAAAAGTTTCATACTATCTTTATGTGCTAAGGATTCTGGGTTTAGTTTGGTTAGTATTTCGGTTTCTTCTTGTGATGCAATAGATATTGTATTTTGTTTATTGTAATGAACATGAAAAATTTCACGAAGATCAGAACAGTTAACTGATTTTGTAAATAAGGTGTGATGTAGGGGAATATTAACAATCATTCCTTGAGGAAAACGGCCAACACTTGGCACAAAAATAGGTGTTTGGCTAATTTGCCCATGAATTTTGATTTCGGGAATATGTTTATGATTAAGATTTAGACCATAAATAAAATAGTTTTCTTTCAGAGAATCTTTTTTAGATTGATCTTCCATTTGAGCAATTAATTGTTTGCCACCGCCTGTGTAGCCAGATATAGCATTAATTGATATTGGGTAATCAGAGTCTATTAAACCTGCTTCACGTAATGGCCGAATCAAACTAATTGCGCCGGTTGGATAACATCCAGGATTTGCAACATAGTGCGCTTCTTGGATACGTTTTTTTTGTCCTGTTGTCATTTCAGGAAAGCCATAAACCCAGTCTGCAGCAGTGCGATGCGCTGTTGAGCTATCAATAATTCTAATTTTTTTATTATTTTTAAGGAGGTTAACAGTTTCCTGTGCGGCTTCATCTGGAAGGCATAAAATAACAATGTCAGCTTGATTAAGGTAGTCTTTTCGAGAATCAAGCTTATGGCGATCTTTGTGAGGGATAGATAGCAATTCTAAATCAGAACGTTTCGCCAATCGCTTTTGTATTTGCAGTCCGGTTGTTCCATGTTCACCATCAATAAAAATTTTTGTTGCCATCTATTATCCTTAAATTTAATTTTTACTGTTAGATCCCATTTTTAATATTCTATTCAATTAAATAATTGGATATTTTAGAACTGCAAGCTTATTATTTTCTTGTTTGAAAAGAGTATAATAACATTACGTAATATAAGTTTTAGAATGTAATTTGTTTGTCATTTATTTTTTTGAAGATAGGATTTTATTATTACAAAAATAAAGATATAGACTGAACTTTTGCTGTATTTACAGTTTTTGAAATTAAATTTAAAAGATTTTATCTATAAGATTTGCTGTGTTACCTTCTATTACTTTAATTTCTAATATTAGGACATGTTTATGACCAAGCAAGCAAATGATCTGCGGAAGTGTTTTTTTAATGATAGTTTACAAGTTACTGATTCTGTGGTTTTTGATGCAATCAGTGGTGAGCTTGGACGGCAGCGCCATGAGATTGAATTGATCGCCTCAGAAAATATTGTTTCAAGGGCAGTTCTTGAAGTTCAGGGATCAATTTTAACCAATAAGTATGCAGAAGGTTATCCAGGAAAGCGTTATTATGGTGGTTGTCATTTTGTTGATTTAGTTGAAGAATTAGCAATTGAGCGAGCAAAAAAGCTTTTTGGTGCAGCTTTTGTAAATGTGCAGCCTAATTCTGGTAGCCAAATGAATCAGGCTGTATTTTTAGCTCTGCTCCAGCCTGGTGATACATTTATGGGGCTGGATTTGAATTCTGGTGGCCATCTCACCCATGGTTCATCTGTTAATATGTCAGGCAAATGGTTTAATGTTGTTTCTTATGGTGTTCGTCAAGAAGATCAGCTTCTGGATATGGAGGAAATAGGGCGTTTAGCAAAAAAGCATAAACCAAAGCTTATTTTAGCAGGTGGCACAGCCTATTCACGCTTATGGAATTGGAAATTGTTCCGTGAAATTGCAGATGAAATTGGAGCGTATTTGATGGTTGATATGGCTCATATTGCAGGTTTAGTTGCTGGAAATGCTCATCCTTCACCTGTACCATATGCTCATGTTGTCACTACAACAACGCATAAATCGTTGCGTGGTCCCCGTGGTGGTATGATATTGACAAATGATGAAGCCTTAGCCAAAAAAATTAACATGGCAGTTTTTCCAGGTCTTCAAGGTGGCCCTTTAATGCATGTTATTGCAGCTAAGGCTGTTGCATTGGGAGAGGCTTTGCAACCTGCTTTTAAAGACTATATTGCTAATGTAGTTATTAATGCTAAAACTTTAGCAGAAAGCTTAAAAAATAATGGTTTTAATATTGTTTCTGGTGGTACAGATAATCATTTATTTTTAGTCGATTTGCGTTCTAAAAATATAACAGGAAAGAGTGCAGAACAAGCTTTGGGCCGTGCTAATATTATTTGCAACAAAAATAGTATTCCCTTTGATCCCGAGAAACCATCAATAACTTCAGGGATTCGTTTGGGTACACCTGCTGCAACAACACGTGGTTTTTCAGAACGTGAGTTTACTCAGATTGGAAATTTTATTGCAGAGGTTCTTGATAATCTTAGCTTGGCACGAAATGATGGAGAGAATACTTCAGTTGAAAGAGCTGTCAAAAAGAAGGTACATGATATGACAAGTGAATTTCCTCTTTATTCTTATTTGAGTTCTTGTTGAGGTATAAAAAAGATGCGGTGCCCTTATTGCCAATGTGAAAATACACAGGTTAAGGATTCACGTCCTACGGAAGAGGCAACAGTCATCCGTCGTCGGCGTGTATGTTCCGTTTGTGGTGGTCGTTTTACAACTTTTGAACGTGTCCAGCTACGTGAGCTTTTTGTTCTCAAAAAAAGTGGTCGGTGTGAGTTGTTCGATCGTGATAAATTAATGCGGTCGGTTAATCTAGCAATACGTAAACGTGATATTGATTCTGAGCATATTGAACAGGCAATTTCCGGTATCGTGCGACAGCTTGAGAGTTTAGGAGAACCTGAGATTTCTTCAGAAAAAATTGGTCATCTTGTACTGGAATCTTTAAAAGGTATTGATGATATCGCTTATATTCGTTTCGCTTCTGTATATCGTGATTTCCGTAACGCAAGTGATTTTCATAATGTGATAGATGAATTATCAAAAGACACAACAGATATAGAATCTGGTTTTGATGAATAAAGCAGAACAAGATAAGCGATTTATGGCTGCTGCTATTCGTTTGGCAGAACGTCATATTGGTCTTACGGGTGAAAATCCTTCTGTCGGTGCGTTAATTGTACAAAATAAAGGGGCAGGTGCGTCTATTGTTGGTTATGGCGTAACTGCTATTCAGGGGAGACCTCATGCTGAAGTGCAAGCTTTACTTATGGCAGGCCCTTTGGCTTGTGGCGCGACTGCTTACGTTACTTTAGAGCCATGTTCACACTATGGAGAAACTTCACCATGTGTTAATGCACTTATTAATTCAGGTATTACTCGAGTTGTCATTGCTCTTTCTGATCCGGATCAGCGAGTTTATGGTTGTGGTATTGCTCTCTTACGTGCAGCAGGTATTGAAGTTGTTGAAGGGGTTTTAGCTGAAGAGGCTTTTGAAACATTAAGTGCTTATTTATGTGTAAAGAAGTTGCAGCGCTGTGAAGTTACTTTGAAAATGGCTATTTCTGCAGATAATGGCATAGGCAAAAAAGGGCAAGGGAGTGTAAGGGTTAGTGGAGAAATTTCTCGTACACAAACTCATATTTTGCGTGCCCAAAATAATGTTATTATGGTTGGTATTGGCACTATATTAGCAGATGATCCACAATTAGATTGTCGTTTGCCAGGACTTGAAATGCGTTCACCTATACGTGTTATTTTGGATAAAGATTTACGCATTCCTCTTGATGCGAAAGTCGTTCAAACAGCAGCGAATATCCCTACATGGGTTATTTGTAATACAGGTTCTTTGAAAAAAAGAAAAAAAATAGCTTTAGAACAATGTGGTATAACCATATGTTCAGTGGATACTAACAATAATTTGTTATCACCTTTTGCTATTTTACAGTTACTTTATCAGCGTAAAATCAATAGTGTTTTACTTGAGGGAGGAGCAAAGACAGGAAAAATATTTTTAGATGCCGGTTGTGTAGATTGTTTAATATGTTTTTATGCGCCGATTATTTTAGGGAAAGATCGAATTAAGGCTCCTCATTTTCAATCTTATCTTTCAGAATTTAATAAAGTTGAAATGAGAATGTTGGGGAATGATCGTTTGTATAAATGGAGACGTAAGATATTATGTTCACAGGGATCGTAACGGATGTTGGTTGCATTGAAGATATTCAACCTTTAAAACAGGGAATGCGTTTAAATATTTCTACTCATTATGATGTGGAGAGTTTAGAAATAGGTGCATCAATTGCATGTTCAGGTATTTGTTTAACAATTGTTGAACGCGCATTAAAACCTACAGATTCTCATTGGTTTATTGTTGAAGCATGGGAAGAGGCATTGCGTTTAACTAATCTTGCACAATGGACAAAAGGAACTCTTATTAATTTAGAGCGCTCACTACGACTTGGTGACGAAATGGGAGGACATTTAGTTTTTGGCCATATCGATGGCCTGGCTGAGATTATTGAGAAAAAAAATGAAGGTGGTGCAACTCGTTTTCGTTTGCAGGTTCCAATGCAATTAGCTTCATTTATTGCAGAAAAAGGTTCTATTGCACTTAACGGAACATCATTGACTGTTAATTATGTTGAAAATAATATTTTTGATGTTCTTATTATTCGTCATACACTTGAAATGACAACTTGGGGGCAAGCTGATGTTGGAGATCAGGTGAACTTGGAAGTTGATCAATTGGCTCGTTATGTAGCTAGACTTTCAGATTTTAAAATGAATAAGTCGTAAAATTGTTTTGTTTTTTTTAAAACTTGAGATTACAATAATTTCAAGTTCCTTTGTTTTTCTGATAGGAGCCACATGACAAGAAATAGGCATAAAAAGTTGCGTGTTTTAATTGTTGAAGCGCGTTTTTATGATGAAATTTCCGATTCTCTTCTTGCGGGTGCGGTGAGTGTTTTGCAAAAAGCTGAAGTGAGTTATGATATCATAACAGTTCCTGGCGCATTAGAAATTCCTTGTGCAATAACTCTAGCTGAAAAAAATAATGAAATATACTACGATGGTTATATAGCGCTTGGTTGTGTTATTCGGGGAGAAACATATCATTTTGAAATCGTAGCTGATAATTCTTGTCGCGCATTGATGGATTTAACCGTTTATCAACAATTAGCTATTGGCAATGGAATTTTGACTGTTGAAAATGAATTACAAGCATGGGAACGTGTAAGAAATGATGAAAAAAATAAAGGTGGTTTTGCTGCTAAAGCCGCTTTATGTATGATTGCTCTAAAGAAAAAATTTGGAGATAATCATTAAATATGGATGATGTAAAAGGCAAGGACTCTCTACGCTTAGCTAATAAACGAGGGGCAGCAAGACTCGCTGCTGTACAAGCGCTTTATCAAATGGATATGGTTGGCATTGGTGCTATGGAAGTAATAGCTGAATATAAGGCTTATCGTTTAGGAAAAGATATTGACGGTAACCAATATCTTGATGCTGATTTTCAATGGTTTCGCTCTATTATTGTTGGAGTTGTAAGAGATCAAAAGCAACTTGATCCTATGCTTCATCAACAACTTTCTGAAGAATGGGCGCTTTCACGTCTTGATTCTACATTACGAGCAATTTTGCGTGCGGGTTTATGGGAATTAATCAACCGCAAAGGTGTGCCTATTGCTGTCATTCTGAATGAATATATTGATATAGCTAAGGCTTTCTTTGACAATGATGAACCAAGGCTTGTAAACGCAGTCCTTGACAGTATAGCAAAGGAAATGTGCCAATAAACTTGTCAAAAAATCCCGATATTATCGGGATTTTAATTGAACATTAAAAACTAGCGGTTAATAACTGGATCATCAGTAGGGTCTGGAGCACCCTTGATAAGTTGAATTAAAAATGGTTGATCATTACCACCAGTTGGTGTTGTTTGTGTGATAAAATCAAAAATTTTCCCATCTTGTAAACCGTAGTTAGCTATTTTTGTAACTTGACGATCTTTGTTAAAGTAGATTGCCAAAACTTTGCGATCAGTAATTTTGGTTTTCATAAATTGCATTTTTCGGTATCGAGTTTGTGAAATATAATAGAAAACTTCATTATTATATTGCGTTTTCAGAGAAGGAGATCCTAAAGCTAAAAGAACTTGCTCTTGACTTGAGCCAATAGAGATAGAATCAAGAGCATTTTGATCAAGAATATAACCTTCTTTATATATTTGGCTTGAATTAAGGGAATTATATATTTGACTTGAGTTTAAATAACTAAGTGGATTGCAACCTGCTATTCCCATTATACTTACTATTGAGAGGCTCATCAGTAATTTGCGTTTAGTGTTTACTATGTGGGGTATTTGAAACAATGATATCTCCATTTTACACTTAGTAATATATGATGAAAAGGTGATCTCAAGTCTTTCTTAAATTTTTGATTTAATGATTATTCACCATATCTTACGATGACTTTTCTTGATTATAATGCCATATAGAGTTTCTTTAGAAAAGAAAAAAATTCATAAAATATAATCTGGTCAAACAGAAGGTGCAGTATAATATATTCTTTTTTATATTTTGGAGTCGCTAATGACTATTTCAAATATTTCTCAAATGGAATTTGCTTTAACTTATCCAGTATCAGTGCGCTCATTACCTACAAAACTTACAAAAGGAATAAAAGTTCATATTTGTGCAGATCAGCAGGAATGTGCATCTTTAGCTAAGAATCACGGTTTAGTTGATGTAAAATTTTTTGAGGGAGAATTTTGTATTTTACCATGGAAAAAACGTGGAGTACGTGTAAAAGGTTTATTACAAGCACATATAATACAATCGTGCGTTATTACATTAGAGCCGCTAGAAGATATTATTCGTGAAAATATTAACATTGTTTTTGTTCCTGAAGACTCAAATTTAGTTAAGCCTAAAATATCAGAGGGTACGGGTGAATTATTTTTAGATGTGGAAGGATCAGATATACCAGAAGTGTTTTGTGGAGATAAAATTGATATTGGTGCAGTTATGGAAGAATTTTTAGAATTATCAATTAATCAATATCCACGTAAAAAAGGCGTTAATCTAGATACGATCAAAAATTTAGAAAAAATTAAACAAAATTCGTCACCATTTTTTGTTTTAAAAGAGTGGAAGTGATTGTAAACATATAAATTATCTGTTGTATACTTGTATAAAAACAGTATCTTCTGGAAAGAAATTGTAGCGATGATTTTTATAATTGTTAATAGCAAACCGTCGCAATTTAAATTTAAAGATATAGGGTAAACAAGCGTGATTAAAATTGCTGTGGATGTAATGGGTGGTGATTATGGTCCAGAAATTACTCTTGCAGGAGCTGCAATTGCTCAGAAATATTTGCCAAATATTCATTTTTTGTTTTATGGGATAGATAAAGTTGTTGAACCGATTTTAAAAAAATACCCTCATTTGGTTGCTGTGTCCTGTTTTTATCCTACGGAAGGTTATACGCGTATGGATGAAAAACCTAGCCAAGCACTTCGTAATGGGCGTGGGAAATCATCAATGTGGCATGCGATTGAGTCCGTAAAAAATGGCAAAGCTGATTCTTGCGTTTCTGCTGGTAATACTGGTGCTCTCATGGCAATGTCTTATTTTTGTTTAAAAATGATGGCAAAAGCTGAACGTCCTGGTATTGCTGGTATTTGGCCAACTCTTCGTAGTGAAAGTATTGTTTTGGACATTGGCGCAACAATTGGAGCATCTGCTAGTCAATTGGTTGATTTAGCAGTTATGGGTGCTGGAATGTTCCGTGCTTTATATCATATTGAAAAGCCAAGCGTTGGTTTATTAAATGTGGGGGTTGAAGAAGTCAAAGGCTTGGATGCAATAAAAAAAGCGGGGATGATGTTACGTAAAGTACAATTAGATAGTTTAGAATATAAGGGATTTGTTGAAGGAAATGATATTGGAAAAGGAATCGTTGATGTTGTTGTCACTGAGGGATTTTCCGGTAATATTGCTTTAAAAGTTGCAGAAGGAACTGCTCAGCAGATGGCTGAAACCTTAAATATTGCTATGCGTAGTTCTATTTTTTCATATATTGGGTATTTTTTATCACGAAGTGCTTTTCGTAAATTAAAACATAAAATGGATCCAAATAGGTTTAATGGTGGTGTCCTTTTAGGTTTAAATGGTGTTGTTATCAAAAGCCATGGTAGTGCTAATGCTAATGGTTTCGCTTCTGCTATTCGTGTTGGTTATGAAATGGTAAGTAATGGGCTCTTAAAAGAAATAGCTACGGATTTACGCCTCTTTCATGAAAGCAAAGAATTATTTTTAGGTAATGAAGGTGAAGCTGGGACAAATATGGAGGTAGTATGATAGATATTTGCAGTATAGAGGAGAAGGTTAAGGCAACATGATTCGATCAGTTCTGTGTAGTGTGGGAAGTGCCTTACCAAAAAAAAACGTATCGAATGATGAGATTACAAAGTTGGTTGAAACATCTGATTCGTGGATTGTTCAACGCACAGGAATTCGTCAACGTTATATTGCTGATAGTAATGAAACTACTGTTTCTTTAGGAGTACAAGCTGCACAAGACGCTTTGAAAAATGCTGGTATGACGGTGAAGGATATTGATTGTATTATTTTAGCAACTTCAACACCTAACCGTACTTTTCCTGCTTCTGCTGTTGAAATTCAGCATGCTTTGGGAATGAAACATGGCTTTGCTTTTGATATTCAAGCTGTTTGTTCTGGTTTTATTTTTGCATTGGTAACGGGAGATGCTTATTTGCGCTGTGGAGTAGCAAAAAGGATTTTGGTGATTGGATCTGACACATTTTCTCGAATTTTAGATTGGCAAGATCGTACAACATGTGTTTTATTTGGCGATGGTTCAGGTGCAGCTATTTTAGAAGCGCAAGAATTTGAAGGCACTTCCGCTGATTCTGGTATATTATCGGCTAAATTGCGTTCTGATGGTGAATATGTAGATAAGTTGTATGTTGATGGTGGCCCTTCAACAACACAAACAACAGGTTATTTACGCATGGATGGACGGGAAGTTTTTAAACATGCAGTTAGTATGATAACTGATGTAGTTGATGATTGTTTTGCAGCAGTTGGGATGAAACCTTCTCAATTAGATTGGTTTGTACCTCATCAAGCTAATAGACGTATTATTGAAGCATCAGCTAAAAAGCTAGGAATCACCAAAGATCAGATTGTTATTACTATTGATCAGCATGGTAATACATCTGCAGGATCGGTACCGTTAGCTTTAGCGACTGCTGTTCAAGATGGAAGGATTAAAAAAGGAGATCTTATTATGCTAGAGGCTATGGGTGGAGGTTTTACATGGGGAGCAATTCTTATCCGCTGGTAAGCTATAGCAGCTTGACGATATTTAAATGAAATGTATAAATTTCTTTGTAATTTTTAATATTTAATAGGTGAATAATGACAAGTAAGACAGTAACACGTGCAGATTTGGCTGGCGCGGTTTGCAGAAAAGTGGGCTTGTCACATACTGAATCAGCCGATTTAGTTGAGTTAGTCTTGGATGAAATATGCAATTCACTCGTCAGAGGTGAAATGGTTAAATTATCTTCTTTTGCAACTTTTCAAGTTCGTGATAAAAGTGAACGAGTTGGACGCAATCCAAAAACAGGCGTTGAAGCATCGATTCCACCACGGCGTGTGGTAACATTCAAGGCTGCAAATGTGCTCAAGAAAAGAATTTTGGATACGCATCGCGCAAAGAAAAAATAATTTTATATTAATAGACAATATTAAGATGTTTGTTCTTTGTTAAAGAGTTTTACATTTATTTAGACTCTTTTCTCTTATATTTTAAGCGAAGAGTTTCTTATTGGAGAGATTTTATATTGTGATTAGTCTCAGTATGAAGTTGATCAGTAACTGTAAAATATTGATATAATTTTAGGTGAGGTATTATAAAATGGATAAAAGCCCCGATGCTTTTCGCACAATTAGTGAAGTAGCTGATTTATTGGGGATTCCACAGCATGTATTAAGATTCTGGGAAACAAGGTTTCCTCAGATTAAACCATTGAAGCGTGGGGGGGGCGTCGTTATTATCGCCCTAATGATATCGATTTGCTCAATGGTATAAAACAATTACTTTACGGACAAGGTTATACTATAAAAGGTGTGCAACGTATTTTAAAAGAGAAGGGGGCTTCTTTTGTTGTTGACCTTGGCAAAGGTGATCTTAATGCTATGAATATTTTAATAGAAAAAAAATGTGCAGAACAAGAATCTGAATCTGTGCCAGCTAAGCCAAAAAAAATAGCATTTGGGCTTTTGGGTTTTATGAAGAATGAGGGAGAATCTACTTTGGGGACTATAAATAATTATCGAGATAAAACTGATAAAGCCTTATTACAGGAAGTGCTCTTTGAGTTAATTGAGTGCAAACGTATTCTTGACAAAGCTCGATAATAACAACCTATTATATAGTATTTTTATTTTATGATATTAAGCGTTGATTAACAACGTAAATCTGGTGGTGTTGCTTCATCTAGCAATTGCGCAAATACTTTTTCTATAGGTAAAAAGGTTTGCTCTATACTTCCTAAACGGCGCATATTAACACTATTTGTTTGAGCTTCCTGTTTGCCACATACCAAAATTACAGGAACTTTTTGTAAAGAGTGTTCGCGTATTTTGTAGTTAATTTTCTCGTTGCGGGAATCTAGTTTTACTGAAAGACCAAGAGCTTTGAGTTTTTCTGTTATTTTTTTTGCATATTCATTCGCATCGGACGTAATCGTCGCCACAACAATCTGTTGAGGTGCAAGCCAGAATGGTATGTGACCAGCAAAGTTCTCAATTAATATACCTAGAAAACGCTCCATTGAACCAAAAATAGCTCGGTGGATCATAACAGGTTGGCGTTTTTCTGAATCCTTATCAATGTAAAATGCTCCAAAGCGTTCAGGTAGATTAAAATCTACTTGTGTCGTTCCACATTGCCACTCGCGGCCAATAGCATCTGTTAGTGTATATTCAAATTTGGGTCCATAAA
Organism: Bartonella sp. A1379B; assembly: GCF_002022485.1. Lineage (NCBI taxonomy): Bacteria > Pseudomonadati > Pseudomonadota > Alphaproteobacteria > Hyphomicrobiales > Bartonellaceae > Bartonella > Bartonella sp. A1379B. Next base: position 526,166 of record NZ_CP019780.1, read on the forward strand.
ATGCACCTTCACCAGGAAGAATGCTTATTTTAACACATCCTGAAGATTTTTCTTCAATAGTTTTAAGAACAGATGTCATGATATTTTCAGCATGGTCCCATAATTCATCTGAGCCAACACGTTTTTCTGGTCGCGTTGAGAGCTTAAGACTGATTTCTTTAAAACCAAAATCTGCGTAGGTTGATAAAATCAAATCATTGATACTAAGGCATTCATCAGCTAATTGTTCTTCAGTACAAAAAATATGTGCATCATCTTGTGTAAAACTACGTACTCGCATAAGTCCATGTAAAGAACCTGAAGGCTCGTAACGATGAACAAGGCCAAACTCAGCTAGTCTAACGGGTAAATCACGATAGGATTTTAAACCGTGTTTAAAGATCTGTACATGGCCGGGACAATTCATTGGTTTTAGAGCGTAAGTATATTCATCATTCCAGTCATCGGCAGCTGGAATTGTTTTAAACATATTTTCTTTATACCATCCCCAGTGACCTGATATTTCCCAGAGTGACTTATCAAGAACTTGTGGTGCCTGAACTTCAGCATATTTATGATTGTCGAGACGACGACGCATGTAACTGATCAAATTTTGGAACATTTTCCAACCTTTTGGGTGCCAAAAAATCATTCCTGGGCTTTCTTCCTGAAAGTGGAATAAATCCATTTCTCGTCCTAAACGGCGATGATCCCGTTTTTCGGCTTCTTCTAGCATATGAAGATAGGCTTTTAAGTCATTTTCATTAGTAAATGCTGTACCATAAATTCTCGTTAACATAGGATTATTGGCATCACCACGCCAATAAGCGCCTGCAACTTTCATCAATTTAAATGCATTACCAATTTGGCCAGTAGATTGCATATGGGGGCCACGGCAAAGATCAAACCAGTCGCCCTGATAATAGACTTTCAAATCTTGATCATCAGGGATAGCATCAATAAGCTCGACTTTATAGAGTTCATTTTTTTCAGAAAAGATCTTTTTAGCTTTTTCACGAGACCAAATTTCTTTTCTAAAAGGTTTATTGCGTTGAATAATTTCACGCATTTTTTTTTCAATAGTAGTCAGATCATCTAATGTAAAAGGTTGCTTACGTGCAAAATCATAATAAAAACCATTTTCAATAACAGGGCCGATTGTCACTTGTGTTTCCGGAAAAAGCTCTTGTACTGCTTCAGCTAAAACATGCGCGCAATCGTGGCGTATCAATTCAAGTGCGCGTGGATCATCGCGGGTGATGATTTCTACTTGTCCAGATTGTTCTAATGGGTCTGAAAGATCTCTAATAACTCCATTAAGACTATAAGCAACTGCTTTTTTTGCAAGAGACTTAGAAATAGATTCAGCTAATTCTAAACCAGTTGTTTCTGTTTGGTAATCGCGCTTTGAGCCATCAGGAAAAGAAAGAGAAATAGAGCGAGACATAAAGAACCCTTTTAATCCAATTCTGCTAACGAATGCAGATGGTTTCGTGAACATTTAGCAATAATCAATTAAAGCTAATAAGCTGATTTATCAATTCTTTTTTATGCATTATGCGTTAAAAAAGAAAGAATTATTTATTACGTTTAATAGAAATTTTCCAATAGTACCAAGGCTTGTAGGAATTTTCAATAGAGGTTGGTACTGGATCAAAGCCAGTTGTTCCAAAAGGACAACAACGTATAAGACGAAAAAGTCCCATCCATGCGCCTGCCCATAAACCATGGCGCGCAATTGCTTCGTAGGTATATTCTGAACAGGTTGGTCTGTGACGACAATGAATACCTATAAAGCTAGATAGAGTTATTTGGTAAAAACGTATGAGTCCAATACCAAGTAATCGTCCAGGTGTTTTCTGCCAAGGTCCTGTATAGTTTCTTGTGTGTTTTTTATTTGTTTTGACGTGTTGTTTAGCCATTCATTTTTTCTTCAATTTGTTTAATACAATCTATAACTGCATCAAAAGTAAGCATTACCGATGCATGACGTGTTTGATAGTTTTTAATAGGTTTTAAACAGGCAAATTCCTCAAATGGAGGTGAAGGGGGAGGGCCATCCTTTATTAACATATGCTGAATAATTTCATATAATATTTTAAGATCTTGCGTTTTTTGACCAATGATATGATTTGCGAGAATAGAAGATGAAGCTTGTCCAAGTACACATGCGCATATCTCATGAGAAAAATCTATGATGGTGCTATTTTCTACTTTTAGGTCTACGGTAACAGTCGATCCACAAAAGCGTGCATATTTTTTTGATGTTGCATCTGGATTGTTAAGGCGACCAATTCTGCTTATATGTGCAGCATGTTCAAGTATTTTATTACTATATATGTTGTCAATCATAAGCTATTATCTGACTTTCAAGAGTTATTGCTATTTAAACTTTTAATTCATTTATATAAAGATTATAAAAATACATATGTACATATATATGTCTTACTACGTAATAAGTTGGAGTTTTTAAATGTGTGATATCATAAAAGGAGGAGCAACTAATTCATTTTTCTCTGAGCAAAAAAAGCCTAGTGTTGAAGAAGTGGAAATGGCAATTCACACATTACTGTTATGGATAGGAGAAAATCCAAATCGAGAAGGGCTATTAGATACTCCAAGTCGTGTTGCTAAAGCATATCGTGAACTTTTTAGTGGTTATAACGAATCAGTTAAAGAAATTTTGGCTACAGTTTTTGAAGAAGTCTCAGGATATAGTGAACCAGTTATATTGAAGAATATCTCTTTTTATTCACATTGTGAACACCATATGCTTCCAATTATTGGTAAAGCTCATGTTGCTTATCTTCCTGATAAAAAAGTTGTTGGGCTTTCAAAAATTGCGCGTATTGTAGATGTTTTTTCTCGTCGTTTACAAACACAAGAAACCATGACAGCTCAAATAGTTGATGCTTTAAAGACACATCTAAAGCCTCGTGGTATTGCTGTAGTGATTGAGGCTGAACATATGTGCATGGGTATGAGAGGAATACGAAAGCAAGGTGCTACGACTATTACAACAAGTTTTCATGGGTATTATCAAACTAATCAAATGGCACAAGATAGTTTTATGTCATTGATACGCTAGGTAATATAGAAAATATGCATTTTAAGGATTTGCATTGTTAAATTGAAGTAGTGTAAAATAAATTACGGTGATATAAAAATAAACTTGTACCCTATTGTATGATTTGTTAAATGCGAAGACTGATGTATTTTCTTCTGTCGTGTGCGGTCGTGGCGGAATTGGTAGACGCGCAGCGTTGAGGTCGCTGTGGGGCAACTCGTGGAAGTTCGAGTCTTCTCGACCGCACCATTTATATTTTTTATGATTGGTATTTAAAGTAAGATAAAAGCTGTAATAGTAGGCATTCAATGCTTGTTTGCACATTTTAAAAATGTTTTATATAATAATTCCCTTTTTGCAGGTTATTAGAAACTGTATCTTATGTTATCATTATAGGTACGAAATATGAGTTCTTGTTTATCTGATAAGATTAGGTAGTGTTGCAGTGAGAAGTATGTTACTGTTGAGGCATTTAGTTCTTTTTATTTGTGCTATTTTGTTGGTTGCATGCGGTAGCTCGCGTGCTGTCCTTTGGCATGGAATACATGCGACACCGTCTATGGTTGCTACACAGCGAAAGGTTGAAGGGCAAATTCTTCCGAAAGCTATTATCCCAGTGTACGTTGCTACAAGTCGTATGATGCAGGATAATTATTCTCAACCTTATGGAGCAGAACGATCAAATACAGTACATTACAATCGTGTTGATGTAGGAATTCCTCAACAACATGTGAAAGGTATGGTTGAAACAAATGCCTATAAGCCTAGTCATGATAAATATTTTGCAGCAGTCGCTTTGCAAAAATATGATAATAAAGAACAGTTTAAACAGCAATTAAATGTTGCGTTAGCAAAAAAAGCAAAAGGAAAAAAAGAAATTTTCCTTTTTATCCATGGTTACAATAACAATTTTGCGGATGGCACATTCCGTACTGCTCAATTTGCTTACGATTATTCCTTGAATGTTGTTAATGTGCACTATTCATGGCCTTCGGCTGGTGCAATACCTCTTTATATTTATGATCGTGATAGCGCTAATTTTGCGCGTGATGGACTGATAGAACTTTTGATTACTATCAGTGAAACAGATGCTGAGAAGATTTCAATTATAGCTCACTCTATGGGTAATTTCGTTACGATGGAAGCATTTAGAACTCTAGCGTTACAAGGAAAATATAAAATAATTCAACGTAATACGAGTTTTTTAATGGCAGCACCTGATATTGACCTTGATGTATTTGAGCGTCAACTTAATGATATTAAAATATTACCTCAGCCAACAGCCATTTTGGTATCTCGTAAGGATAAAGCTCTTGCTGTTTCAAGTCGTCTTACAGGTGGACATCCTCGTGTAGGAGATGGTTCAAATATTGAAATATTGCGGAAGAATGGAATAGCTATTCTTGATTTATCTAATGTTGATGGTGGGACGCATAATGTATTTGCATCTTCTCCAACATTAATGGCTCTATCTCGAGAAGGATCTTTAGCTTCAACAATTATGCAAGAAACAGAATTATCACCTAGTGAGGCGATTCTTGCTGGTGGTAACAATATTTTAAAGAAAACAGCAAGTTTTATTCTTTATACGCCTATACGCCTCGTATCTCCATTAACTAATTATTAAATATAAAAAATCAAATATAATAATTTAATATTAATAAATTAGAAAAGAGATTTTTTTAGCACTTTTTTTAGAATAACTCTATAGGATTTGAAATGAATAGTGGAATAAATGTATACAACTAATCATTAGGTAGAGTTATAATGGTTCAACGAAAATACTATACTAAAACACTTACATTAATTGATTATTTATCTTATTCTGCTGTTAGACTATTAAATATTTATGCTATGCTTTTGAAAATAAAAAAAGCTAATATAAATGGAGCACCGGATTTATTGCATAAAATTGATTCCACTAAACAGCAGTTAGATGAAATAAGTTATGCTCTTGTTTTAGAATATCGCAAACGTCAAGAAAACGAGCATTTTTTAAAACAAATTTTAATGTCAATTTCCGATCAAATTTTTTCACTTAATAATGGTTTTAAAGAAACTAGTCGCCTTTTATTTCAAGAAATACGAACGATTCAATCACAAATTCAGTATTTTTATGAAGGTGCAGAAAAACAAAATTCATTAACTGATAATCAGGAGATATCTTATTCTTCATCCAAAATTGATGATATTATTCAACGATTACAAAAAGCACGGCAGAATCTTGCTTTTGAGAATCCGCATCTCTTTGAAAAATAATAATGCAGTTCAAAATACAAGCTAAAATTATGGTAATTTATAAATTTTATAAGTGGATTAAATTAGATAACATCACTAAAAAAAGAGACATAGATTTTCTGTACTTATTGTTAAATAATTTCATAAAAAAGAAAGAACATTTCATTTAACAAAAATAAGTATTAGGAGTTGATATTGTCGAAAAAATAATTCTAAAAAGATATTATTACCTTCTATTATATTTAAAGGTATTTTAATTTGATTCTTTAATTATAAAAATTTGAGGAAAAATTTATTGGATCCTAGACGAAATCATTAATATGGCTAAAAGTCTAATTTAGGATTGATTATGAAATCCAACTAAAATTTATATATTGGCTATTTTATATATTTAAAAGCTAAAAATATATTCAGTTTTTCTCTTTCTTTAAAATTCGCTTTAAGGCTAAATGAAATTCTTTATAATTATAAAGGATAAAAGGATTAGAAAAAAGCTTTTATCTATTCCTTTTATTTATTCTAAATTAGCAATATAAATAAGTTGTGATACTCATAAAAATATTAAAGTATATCACTTTAATCATTAAAGCTAATAATTCTATGAAGGCAAAAAATCTTCTGTAACAATCACATATATTTTAATTTAAACTAAGCTAAATTATTTTGATGGGAAATATTTTTCTACCAATGCGTAAATAATTGCTGCGGTCTCAATATCCAAAAGTCCATTATAGTTTTCTTGACGAAAATGGAGCTGAAACGCCATAATCAAATTTTTATACCCACTTTCAGTATTTGCACCTGAAGTATCGTATCCATACTTTTTCAGTTTAGCTACAACTTCTTCTTTTGCTTTTGCGAAAAATGAAGGATCTCTAGTAAACTCTTCTTGATAAAAATCTTTTTGTACGGCATCGTACCACGCTCCTATACCTGAATCATAAAGTTTTTTCCACGGAAAAGCTGCACCTGGATCCATTTTTCTCCCAGGAGCAATATCACTATGGCCAACAACATTAGTTGGTGAAATATCTGGATAACGTTGAAGAATGTTAAATGCAAGTTCTTTAATTGCATCAATTTGCTTTGGATGAAAAGGCGGGAATGTAAACTTCCCGTTGTTATCGGTTGCTAGATTAACTGTTTCAATTCCAATAGCTGTATCATTTAAATTATTACGTCCAGCCCATGAACTAATGCCAGCATGCCAGGCTCGCTCATTTTCATCAACCAAATTAAAAATGCGCATATCTTTAAAACCTGCATCAATGTATGTCTGTTCTGAAGGATCAGGAACAAGATAATGGGCGCTGACTGAAGGTCCTGTGAGAGTTATGACAGATGATTTAAAGTTGGCTGCAGTGTAATGCATTACTAGAAAGCGAACCCGACGATTAAAACCATTTACGGTACGATAGCTATTATAATCGATTTTATGCATAATACCCCCCCTTTATTTAATTTTTAATTATAGTATAACGATATTATATATTATTACAATAATTAATTTTATTTATTATAAAAAATAATAACTAAGACATATTATCTAATTAATAGAAAAAAGAAGAATACGATAGAAGTAATTTAATAATTATTTTTTAAAATATACCTATAATTGTCCAATATAATTATTAAAAATAAATCTTTTTTATTGCTATTATATACATTAAAAATCCATATGATAATATAGTTCATATTCATTTTGAGATCTAGAAAGTTCAGTTATTCTCTTTAGCAATATGTGTTTTAATTAGGAGGAGATCAAAAATAAGAATATTTATGGTACTGATATTGTTTGTATTTGATTTGGGAGTTATCTATAGAAGTCAACAGGTTGTTCACTTTCGAGATATTTGCGGATTAGGGATATTGGATGTAACAGGAGATATAGCCTTAAACGCTTATACCTTGTTTGTTAACTAACGTAAGGCTTTATAGTGGTTAACATATAAGTATAAGCTAATTTATTGAGACTAAATATTTCTGGTAAATTGCATTGTAATATTTAAGTTATATAAAATTAATAATTATTTTTATTGTAAATTATTACTACATATTATTCTTGATATCGCTTAATAAAACAAGATTTTAGATCATTTCAATAGAATATAAATTTCACTGATACAATAATCACTTCTTTTTCTAAAAGCTTTATAAATACTCTTATCATAAAATTACAAGATATATATAATACTCTAATTTATCAGCAGTTATTTTTACACTAGCTGCTATAAGTACCGTAATGAGAAACGCTATCGAAGTGATCAATGAGATTTGAAATTAGAATAAATTGAATGATACAAGTTATTATAGAAATATTTAATTATAAAAATTTTTTATAAGATCATCAAAATTCAGGTATAAAATTTTATATAATCTAAAGAGAGATATTCTTTAATCCATTTTCTTTTTTACCTTCTATATATTTAGCAAGAGTATCAGTTTCTTGTTTAGTAAAAAAAAGGCCAAGTTTTGAACGGCGCCATAATATGTCTTCACATGTTTTTGCCCATTCTTTTTCCATTAACCATTTCACTTCTATTTCATAAAGCCCATGTCCAAAATATTTCCCTTTATCCACATTCCCATTCGCAAATATTATAAATGTTTCTGAACCATAGGAACGAGCAAGCCTACGGCAAGTAAAAGCATCTAGATCTGGAAGTAAAACAGAAATTCTGTTTTCAATCATATCTAATCTATTATATGGAAAATCGCCTCCAGGAAGAACAGAGTTCAGTGTCCATGGTCCTTTCTTAGGACCAAGCGCTTTTTCAATAAATTTCATTACATCTTCAGCCAATGTGCGATAAGTCGTTATTTTTCCACCATACAGATTAAGAATTTTAGGTGTATTCTCTATTCCTATTTCTTTGAGGACATAATCACGTGTTATTTCTTGAGCCATTGAAGTACCATCATCATAAAGAGGACGAACACCCGAATAAGTCCATATAATGTTTTCACGCAATATCGGTTGTGTGAAATATTCGTTTGCTACTGCGCAAATATAATCGATTTCTTCATCACTAATAGATACATCAGTAGGATTACCTTGATAATCACAATCTGTTGTTCCGATTAATGTAAATTCTTCCTGATATGGAATAGCGAAAATAATACGATTATCGTTATTTTGTAAAATATAAGCGCGATTATGCATATCAAGTTTTGGAATCAAAATATGGGATCCCTTAACAAGCCGCATTGGAGGAAGTTCTGTAGAGTTTAAAACATTTTTTAAAACATGATTAATCCAAGGACCAACCATATTCGCAATATAAGAAGCGGTAACGCAGTATTTTTTATCATTTAATTTATCATGAAGAGTAATAAGCCATTTGCTCCCTTCTATTTTTAAGGATAGAACTTCTGTTCGTACTTTTATATCGGCTCCCCATTTTTCTGCATCTCGCGCATTAGCAATGACCAAGCGAGCATCATCTACTATCGCATCAGAATATTCGAAACCTTTATGATAATTTTTTTTAAGAGAAGTACAAAAATTTTTTGAAAAATTAATCATTTTGGTACGCTGAAATATTTGATTCCAACCGCCAAGATAATCATAAATAAAAAGTCCTAAACGTAATATCCAAGAAGACCGTAATTTTTTATGATAAGGTAGGATAAAGCGCATAGGATGTACAATGTGCGGAGCCATACGCCAAATAATTTCACGTTCTTTCAATGCTTTACGAACTAATCTAAATTCATAGTGTTCAAGATAACGAAGACCACCATGGATAAGCTTTGTTGATGCACTTGATGTACCGGATGCAAGATCATTCATTTCAGCTAAGCCAACATTAAATCCACGACCAGCTGCATCTCTGGCTACTCCGCACCCATTTATTCCACCACCAATAATAAATAGATCATAATGCACCATGGCTTTCATTGTTTTTTCTTTTTTCATATTAAGTTGGCCTACAGGAGTTAATGATGCCAATATTTGAGCGATTAAGGTAAATGCTTTATATCAAATATTTTGATATTTCTTTTAACAAAAAAATACGAAAATATGCATGAAAATATTCTGTTTATCAGATAATAGAGAACAGGTTATCTCCATAATTCGCTAAATTATATATTATAATTTAATTGGTTTGTTGCATAAATATGATACTTTATCATATAAGTTTATAAATACTTAAGCTAAATACAAAGACAGATAAATGATCGATCAAGCTCAACATTTAAAATTACCATTCATGAAAATTTTTTTAATGGCGTTTATTTTGAGCGTTTTTATGTATTTGTTTTTGTCATACGCGCAAACAAAAGAACAAACATCAAACCATCTAACCATAGAAAATCTTAAAATACAACTTTTAGAAGATTCTGATTTTTTGTCGAAGTTTAGCGAAAAAAGCACAAAAAGCATCAGTGATGATTATATTCGACAGATTATAAGAGACTATCTCCTTAATAATCCGGAGATTATGATTGAAATGCAATTTATCCTTCAAGAAAAATTTGAACAACGCCGTCAGCAGGAAGCTCAAAAGCAATCTGAAATCATTAAGTTATTAGAAAAGGAAATTTTTCAATCTCCTCATGATGCTATTTTAGGAAATCCAAATGGAAAAATAGTGCTTGTTGAATTTTTTGATTATAATTGTAGGTATTGTAAACGTTCCTATTCAGATTTAATAAGTCTAATACAAGAATATCCAGATCTACGAATAGTTATCAAAGATTTACCAATTTTAGGGCCTGATTCCGTAGAAACACATATTATTGCTTATGTTTTTAGAAAACTCTTTCCAGAGAAATATTTTCAGTTTCATAAAAAACTCTTAATGAGCCAAGGCCGTGCAAATGAAGCTAAAGCTATAAAAGTAGCAGTTTCTTTAGGAGCCAATGAAAAAGAGCTACGGAATGCAATCCAAAGCTCAAACTTACAGAAATTCTTTCAAGAAAATCTTAAAATCGCTTCTGCCTTGAATATTCTTGGTGCCCCCGCTTATATCATTGGAGATAAAATATTTAGTGGAGCTGTAGAAAAAAGTATTTTGCAAGCAGCAATAGAAGATGCACAATGAACTTCTCTTTTCTCAATGAGATTATTGAGAAATACACCAATATATTGATTCTTTGATTTTTTTGTTAACAGATTTATAAATGTGGATTTGTATTGCAGTTTAATTTAATGACAATGTGAACACAATGATTAGGGGAAACTTCATTAAAATTTAAAAGATATTTAGTCATAAGGATAGTAAGTATTAGAAATTTTATCGGTCAAGGAGTTAGGAATAAAATGGCAATAAAAAAAACAGATACTCAGCAGTGTACTGGGATTGATACAGCAATTATCCGCGACCTTGCTGAAATTTTGAATGATACAAATTTGACCAATATTGAAATTGAACAAGACGGATTTCGCATTTGTGTAGCGCGCCAAAACACTTCTTCTTCTGCACAAACAATTTATGCACCTATGTCTGGCTCTACAGTAGGTCCTTCTTCACTTCCGACAACTGAAGATTCTATAAAAAAAGAAAAATCAAAAAATGAGGTAGTATCTCCAATGGTTGGTACAGCATATCTTGCTCCTGCGCCAGGTGCACAACCTTTTGTAAAAGTAGGGCAAAATGTTTCTAAAGGCCAAACTTTACTGATTATTGAAGCAATGAAAACGATGAATCAAATTTTATCACCGCATTCAGGTACTGTGACTGCTATTTTAGTTACAGATGGTCAGCCAGTTGAATTTGATGAACCACTTATTATAGTGGAATAAAACGAGGGGCAGTCATGATACAAAAAATCCTCATTGCTAATCGAGGAGAAATTGCTCTTCGCATTTTGCGAGCGTGTAAAGAACTTGGAATTAAAACTGTAGCTATTCATTCAACTGCTGATGCTGATGCTATGCATGTTCGGCTTGCTGATGAAAGTGTGTGTATTGGTCCTCCACATTCTCGCGATTCTTATTTAAATATTTATCAAATTATTTCGGCGTGTGAAATTACAGGAGCGGATGCTGTTCATCCAGGTTATGGATTTCTCTCTGAAAATGCAAAGTTTGCAGATGTATTGGAAGCTCATAATATTACATTTATTGGTCCAACAGCAGCACATATTCGTATTATGGGTGATAAAATAGAAGCTAAAAAAACTGCTAAAAGCCTTGGTATTCCTGTTGTCCCAGGTTCTGATAACGCTATAGTTGAAGAAAAAGAAGCTCTGCGCATTGCTAATGAAATTGGCTATCCAGTTATTATTAAGGCTTCTGCAGGTGGTGGTGGACGGGGTATGAAAGTTGCTCATTCTGAGCAAAAACTTTTAGCAGCTTTCAAAACAGCACGTTCAGAAGCTAGTGCTGCTTTTAATGATGATTCAGTTTATATTGAAAAATATCTAGAAAAACCACGTCATATTGAAATTCAGATCATAGGTGATGGAGCTGGTAATGCTATACACTTAGGAGAACGTGATTGTTCACTTCAACGGCGCCACCAAAAAGTATGGGAAGAAGCGCATTCTCCTGTACTTAATGAAGCTGAGCGGAAAAAAATTGGTAATATTGTTGCAAATGCCTGTGCAAAACTTGGATACCGTGGGGCGGGTACCATTGAGTTTCTTTACGAAAATGGTGAATTCTATTTTATCGAGATGAATACACGTTTACAAGTTGAGCATCCTGTAACTGAAGCAATTACAGGTATAGATTTAGTTCATGAACAAATTCATATTGCATCTGGTTTAGGGCTTTCAGTTGCCCAAAAAGATATCCACTTTTCTGGCCATGCTATTGAATGCCGCATTAATGCTGAAGACCCAATTAGTTTTACACCATCTCCAGGACTTATTACCCATTTTCATACACCTGGAGGGCTAGGAGTTCGTGTTGATTCAGGGGCTTATTCAGGCTATCGTATTCCTTCCTATTATGATAGCTTAATCGGAAAACTGATTGTTCATGGTCGTACACGTTTGGAATGTATGATGCGTTTACGGCGTGCTTTAAGTGAGTTTGTGGTTGATGGTATCAAAACTACATTACCTTTATTTTGTGATCTTATTGACAATAAAGATATTGCTAATGGTGATTATGATATTCATTGGTTGGAAAAATATCTTTCTGATAAATCAGTCTCTTTCGATTTATAAGGAGTAAATTTATAAACAATACTTGTTTATCAATATAGGCATATTATAATACACATCCGATTAATTTGGCTTAGATATATCTTTCAATAGTAAATCACATTCATAATTTTTTATTTGCCTTTTTGTAAGTTTATGCTATTTCCAATATAATGTGCCCTTATAGCTCAGTTGGTAGAGCACCTGATTTGTAATCAGGGGGTCGGGAGTTCGAGTCTCTCTGGGGGCACCGTTTTTTGTATTTAACATATTGAAATATAATATTTTTCTTTGGAATGAATGCTAGAATTTTTTTTCCACACTACTTTATTTAATCTATATAGTTTTGATAATATCCTTTGAAGCATTGTGTTAGATATAAAAAGGCTTTTCATCAGCATAATTCTGGTTTTCATTTTGTATTCTATGATTTTACCTACCGTGCCAGTAAGCATATGAAAAAGTGATATTGGTGTGGTGGTGCTCTTTACATATTTTATATAAATAAAATTTTATGCATTATTAGATGTATCAAATTATAGATGTTTTCCAAAAAGTTAGATAGATTCTATTGAAAATAGTATTCTCAATTTTCACTTACAAAATCTTATAAATTAGAGATATTTTAAAATACTATATATTTTATGAAATATGTTGAATCATAACATTGAATTTTACTATTTAAGATATATTAGTTGATTAATGAGAAAAACTAGATATGCGGATATATATAGATTCAAAAATTATTTTAGAAAAAAGATAAATCATCAAATAAGAAGTTATATGTTTTATTTTTTCAGCAATGAGAGAGAATAAAATATCTATATGAGGAGGAGAGGAAGGGGAGGTTATTTGTTTGCTTAATAAGATAATAATAGAGATATATGAATAATATTCCTATGACATTTTATCATTCTCCACCATTAGTAAAATTTGCTGTGGCACCAATGTTGGGTTGGACAGATCGGCATTGCAGATTTTTTTATCGTCTTTTGACGAAAAAGGCGTTGCTTTATACTGAAATGTTCGTAGCTGATACTGTGATTTACGGTATCCGTAAAAAATTATTGGCTTTCAGTGATGAAGAACATCCAATTGCAATACAATTAGGAGGATCAGATCCAAAAAAATTGGCAGAAGCTGCACGTATTGCCGAAGACTTTGGTTATGACGAAATTAACTTAAATGTTGGTTGTCCATCAGATCGTGTTCAGGCAGGTATATTTGGTGCTTGTTTAATGTTGCATCCTGATATTGTAGCGCGAGCTGTAGAAGAGATGAAACGAACTGTTACTATAGCTGTGACTGTTAAATGTCGTATTGGTGTAGATGATCAGGATGAAAAATTGGCTTTAGACTTTTTAGCTGATCGTGTATGGAATGCTGGCTGTGATGCGCTATGGGTACATGCACGCAAAGCGTGGTTAAAAGGATTAAGTCCAAAAGAAAATCGTGATATTCCACCACTTAATTATAAAAGGGTTTATAATTTAAAGCGTAAATATAAAAATAATTTTATTGGATTAAATGGCGGAATAAAATCAATTAGTGAAATTAAAGAGCACTTAAGATCATGTGATGCCGCTATGGTTGGACGACAAGTTTATCATAATCCTATTTGGCTGAACCTTATTGATTCTGAAATATATGGTGAACCGCAGAATAATCTTAGTGATTATGATCTTATTAATGCTATGTGTGATTACACCGCCAAACATATAGCTTCAGGAGGACGTCTTTCTCATATTACACGACATATGATTGGTTTGTTTCAAGGGCGTGATGGTGCACGACGATGGCGACAAATATTATCACATAATGCAACAAAGACGGATGCTAATGTGCGTATTTTAAAAGAAGCTTTTGCTGCTATCAGTTAAGATAATTTGATCAATATTTTAATATTATATAATAAATTAAGTTATAATTTATGAATAATTATTAGAAAATTGCAGTTCTTCAAGAAAGAGATAAAATAAATATCTTAGTTGATCAGAGTTAATCTTTGTTAAAGGTTAAAAAATGTAAAAGTTTACTGCAATAATTGTATACAGCGATATATCAGTTTCATCTTTTAAAAGAGTTTCAACATTTGCTCTCTATCATCCTAGATACTTATTAAGTGGCGCATCTTACATTTGTAATATGAAAAAAAACAATAAATTATTTATATCCTATCTGTAAAAAAGTTCTAATTATATATTGTAGATTCGAAAAGGTATTTTCATGATTGCTAGGCCATTTGATGATTTTCGTGCTTTATTAATAAATTTACCTATTGCTGATGAATTTACAATAACTTTAGCAAAAAAACGGCAGGCACAATTAGTGAAAACAAAGGGTGCACTAGGAAAATTGGAAGATATTGCAGTTTGGTATGCGGGTTGGAGAGGAGAAGAAAAACCAACTATAATGAAGCCTCTAGTTGCTATTTTTTCTGGCAATCATGGGGTTACTGATGAGGGTGTTACACCATTTCCACAATCTATGACACAACAGATAGTACAAAATTTTACAACAGGTTGTGCTGCGATCAATCAGATTTGTGTAGCTTATGATCTTGGATTGAAAATATATGATTTGGCATTAGAATATCCAACAATGAATATTACAAAAGATGCGGCAATGGATGAGCGCAGTGCAGCCGCAACAATGGCATTTGGAATGGAATCAATAGCCGGAGGAACAGATCTCTTATGTGTTGGAGAGATGGGAATAGGCAATACGACTATAGCTTCAGCTTTATGTCTTGCTTTGTTTGGTGGAGAAGCTGAGGAATGGGTCGGATCTGGTATGGGAGCTGTAGGAGAATTTTATCAGCGCAAGGTTATGGCTGTAAAAACAGCAGTCTCTTTACACAAGAACTATTTAAATGATCCTTTTGAAATTATGCGTCGCTTAGGAGGGCGTGAGATTGCTGCTATGGTAGGGGCTATTTTAGCTGCAAGAATGGAAAAAATTCCAGTTATTTTAGATGGGTTTATAGCGACAGCAGCAGCAGCAGTGCTGTATAAAATAAATCCAAGTTCTCTTGATCATACACTTGTTGGGCATGTTTCTTCTGAAACAGCTCATCGTAAACTTTTAGAAAAAATTGGGAAAGAACCACTTTTGGATTTAGACATGTGTCTTGGTGAGGGAACAGGTGCAGCTATAGCAGCTGGTATTGTTAAAGCGGCCGTCTTAGTTCATACGCAAATGGGACCGTCTGAGTAGAAAAACTGAGTATTAAAAAGTAAGAATGTGATCATAAATATTAAACAACTTTAAAAATATAATTTTCTAGAAAATAAAAACTTTATTAAACTATAAAATTCAAGTTTCCTAAAATCGTTCATTTTTTCGCATAATATTTTGATGGTATAATTTTTAAAAATCGATATCTCAGATTACTTTTTTCATTTGAGTTAGTTGATTTGATATTTTTCAGTTTTTAAAAAGGATATCAAGACTGAATTGCAGATTTTATGATATCTAAACTTAGAACGTATCAGTTGGAGTTTTAGTGATTATTAATTATTTCAACATATGCTGAGTATATTAGCTTTACTAGTGGCTATTAATACAATTAGGTAATAATCTTATAGGTTATAAATTTCAAATCTTCTTTTAGTGAATTCATATTTAAGATTAGATGCTATTCAAATTAAATAATAGCATTTTAGTTAAGTAGAGCTTTTATTAACAATTTCACTGGGATATTAGATGTTACAATATTAGATAAAGAATGCTGCTTTATGCATGGTGAACTCAGCTCTATATTATAAAGCTATCATGATTAATTTATTATATTTGATATTGATAATTCCTTACATTGTTTATAGGGGCTATAAACTTTATTAAAGTTAACTAATTTGATAAAAAATTAATATACTATCAAATTCATAAGAATTTACGGACTAAACAGCGAAGATGTACAATAAGCTCATCATTAAACCATGGGTGTTTTTTTAACCAAAAAGTATTTCGCCATGATGGGTGGGGTAAAGGCATAACATTATATCCTCGAGGTTGACGTATGGATAGTATGTTTTTCCAATCACTGACGGTTTCCGAGACAGTTTTATATTTTAGGTTTGTGATATGCCATTTGTGCGCATAACTTCCAACAGCAAGAACAAGTTTTATTTGCGGCATAGCCTGAAATACTTTTTCATGCCATATTTCTTGACATTCATTTCTTGGAGGCAAATCAGATTTATTTGGGGCATAGCCAGGAAAACAAAATCCCATAGGAACAATAGCAAATAGAGATCTATTGTAAAATTCATCACTGGTTACACCGAGCCAATTACGTAATCTTACGCCAGAACGATCATTGAAAGGGATCAAACTTTCATGCACACGCAATCCTGGTGCTTGACCTGCAATTGCAATAGAAGCAGTATTAGATAAATAGACAACAGGCCTTGGTTCATGGGGAAGGGGAGGAAGATAATGTGGATGTTTGATACAAACACGGCAAGAATGAATATCTTTTTCTAATTTTATAATATGCTCACATTGTTTTTTATTCATAATAAATAAGAAATTAAAAAGATATTTTTATGGAATAAAGAGATTACTTTATTTTTTTATGCGGGGATGAGTTTTACGCCATTCTTGCGGATTTTGAAAACTTGACTGCCATATTCCTTTTTTTTGTCTTTTAGCTTTTTGTTCTTCTTTAGGATAGTTATAAAAACTGACAGCCCAACCATTGCGTACCATTGCTGCGTTAATGTTATTAACTTTTTTTGTTCTACATATGGCAAGAATACGATGATAGTTGTCTTTTTTAGACCAGTAACATGTAACAGATTGATGAGCTATAAGTTTTTCTAATTTTTTTTTTGCTTGCAAGCCGCATGCGTAGCGTTCTTTTTTTATGCCGCAAAATTGATTGAGTTCAGGAGCATCGATTCCTGCAAGTCGAATTATGTTATCAGAAATCTTAATTGAATCACCATCAATGACCAATGCCTTACCTTTTATAGATTTTTGGGGAACAGAAATTATGTTATTGATTTGTGCTGCAGTACATCTCGAATAAATTGTTCCATGAATAAGAACAATATTTATTATAACAATACTGAAAATAATAAGTTTTTTGCTAAAAATATTCGGATTAGAAGGAGAATTATTTATTTTCATGAGATAAAAATTGTAACAATATATTTATGGGATGAGTTAAGATAAAATACTGGTAATTTGTAATAACTGTTTCATTTTGAAAAATATTCATTATGCTCTATCTATAAATAAATATATACAATAGCAAGATGGTAGGGAAGACAGGCTGCTGTTTCTCATCTATGAATTTTATCCTATAGAAAGTTAATTAAATGATTATGTGATAGTAAAGGTGGAGTATTTGATAAAGTTTTATTTGTAGATCCAGCTCCTTTAAGCATAAATAAAAACTTATATAAGTCTTCTCTTGGGCATAAATATCAATCTGATCAGGTAGATTATTTATGTATTTTTGTTCATTGAACAAAGAGAAACAATTTGCGAATAGCGCAAATTTTACGTATATAGGCGCTTAAAATTCCTTCTGATAAAAGATCTAATATCATTTCCATCAGTCCATATACAATGTCCTTTTTTACCTATGATGATTGCTATTCTGATATATTGACACATAGAAAGAACTTCTTGAGAATATATTTGCCTTTAAGCAACAAATTTATCATTATAGGTAGCTTGAGGGTCTGAAAGAATACTTGCTAATTATTTTATATGACTAACACGTGGAAGATGATTGATATCGGAAAATGCAGCGTCAGTGAGAAGATTAAATAATTATTTTCCAATAATAATTAATTATGAGTACTTAGGTTTGTATTGATCAAGATAGTTTATATAACTAATGCACTTAGTAATATATCACTCTTTGAGACTGCTGTGAGTAATGAATTTTTGCAAAATAAAGGTTGAGACTTTAGCTAGAAAAGCTAGACATTTATCTTAAAAGAATACAATCACGTTCCCCTTTTTTATTAGGGGGTTAATAATAAAAGAGCTTTTGTAAAAAAGCCAAATTATCAAGAACACTGCAATATATTCTGCGTTTTTATTTACACGGCATTCTTAATTTTAATAATTTAAACGAAAGACTAATTATTTAATTTTTGTTTCTTTAAAATCAACATGCTTTTTAACAATTGGGTCATATTTGCGTTTACTCATTTTATCTGTCATTGTGCGGCTATTTTTCTTTGTTACATAGAAAAAGCCAGTATCTGCAGTTGATAAAAGCTTAATCTTAATAGTTGCTGCCTTAGCCATAATAAGAGTCCTATTATAGTAAAATAATATTACTTCGCTATCAAAATTTATTTTTGATGCAATTACATTTTATATATGACACTACGGATGTTCTACAAAAAGTCAAGAGTTGTTTGATTTTCTCATTAATTGAATAAGCACTAAAATAATATATAAGCTAAAAAAACAGGCAATTGCCAAAGAAAAACCAAATGGTTTTAAAATATCCATTGTTTGACCAATAATAGCTGGTCCAATCAGTATACCAATTCCATAGCAAAAAATAAAAGCAGAATTAGCTGCAGCAAGCTCTTGTCCTTTAAGGCATTCACCAAGTTGTGCTAGGCCAATTGTATAAAGACCTGCTGGTATTCCACCAAGGAAGAAAAGATCAATCATCAAAATCAGTTTATGTTCTGCTATCTGCGGTATAATGAGAGTTCCAATCAATCCTAAAATAGCGCATCCTATAAGAGAATAGCGCTTATCTTTTAAATAATCACTTATGAGGCTGATAGGAATTAAAAGGAGAATATTACCAAGAGCAAGAATTTCCATAAAATGTATGGTTTCATTTGTATTATATCCAATTGATAAGCTAAAAGGTGTTATAAGTGTTAACGTTCCCATTTGTATAGCGCCATAAATAAGTGCTGCTATTGTTGAGGTGGGAATACGTAAAATATGTGAAAAAAACGCCGTATTTTCCTTACTCTGAAATTTGGGGCTCAATTTCCAGGCAAAGAGAAGGGGTATGATAGCAATTATAATAAGAAGGCAGCCGGCACCAAAAGGTATAAAATTTTGTGTTCCTATTTTTTCTAGCAGCATTGGGCCTAAAATAAATCCAAGACCTAAAGTAATAGCATAGATAGAAATTACTAAACTGCGTCTGTGAGGTGGAGATGCATTATTAATCCAGAATTCTGATAGAATAAATATAATTGTCATAGCGAAATGTAGTGTAAATCGCAAAATAAACCAAATCCATATTGATTCAAAAAAATAGAATCCTAAAAAACTTAGAGAACCAATAATCATCATAAGCAATATTGATTCGACGACACCGAAATGTAAGGCGATTCGGGCAGTTAGAGCAGCTGCAATAATTGTTGCAATTCCTCCGACTCCTCCACTATAACCGATGATACTATTTGATAATCCTTTTTCAGTCATTAGCAACGAAATAAGTTGTGTTCCCATTCCTAATGCTACACCGACAGTACCGATGGTCGTAATCGAGGCAATAATTGCACGCAAAGAACTATTTGGGAAGTTGAAGGTTTTGTTCATCATGAGGGGAGTTTAATTAAAATTATAGTGTTATATTTGGATCATATGATTAGTAATAAATTTTGTTGAAAATAGAAAAAGAAAATTGCGATTAAAAAAATAGCATTTACAGCGTAGCACATAGTCTGTGGGGTAATTGTGTAGATTTTTAGATGATAAAAGGTAGATAAGTCTATATGTTGCATATTTTATGATATATTTAATGTAAAATTTTTTGACCTTTTCTTAATCAAAAGAGAATCATAGAAATTTATTATATAGAGCTAAAAAAAGAAATAGTATGCATCAAATAATAATAAAATGACAAGAGATTTTTAAATAATCCATTACTTTAAAAATGTTGGCTATATAGTTCTTCTTAAATTAAGACATCTTTTTAAAAAGATATTAAAAATGAAGATTTTTCTTAAATAACTTTTTGTATAATAAGCTTAAAATATTTGATACTAATGTTATCAACAATCAATTAGTTTTTAAAATTAAATATTATTATGGATTTATCATGGCTTTTAATCTTTGTGTGCAGAGATATAATTCTAATTTTGCGATCTTTTATTGAAGGTTATCTTTTTTTATCAGAAACATAATTGCGTTTTTTCACTATAGATTTATTTTTGTGGTAGGAGATAGGTAAAGAAGTTATGAGACGAGGTTTTGTTAACATTTCAAAACATAAAGCACCAGAAAAAGGTTGGACTTCTAAAATTTTTACTTCGACTACATCACCAAGTTGATAACATTTACGGCTACGTTTTCCTATAAGGGTATGCTGTACTTCGTCAAAATAGTAATAATCACTTTTAAGTGTAGAAATAGGCACAAAACCATCTGCATTTAATTTATCAAGTGCGATAAAAAGACCTGCTTTTGTAACTCCTGAAATACGGGCTGTAAATGAGTGTCCAATTTTATTAGCTAAATAATGTGCAACAAGTCGATCAACAGTTTCTCGTTCTGCCATCATTGCGCGGCGTTCGTATAAAGAAATTTGAGTGGCGATTTTTGCAAAATTTTTCTCTTGTTCATCTGTGAGCCCATCATTACCCAATTTCAGAGCTTTTATAAGCGCTCGATGAATAATTAAATCAGCATAACGGCGAATTGGTGAGGTAAAATGTGTATAGTTAGGCAGATTTAAACCAAAGTGGCCTATATTTTTAGGACTATATTCGGCTTGAGATTGTGAGCGCAAAATAATCTGATTTACTAACTCCTCTTGTTGCGTATTCATAGTTTTTGTAAGAATATTATTAAGCTGTGCTGATGTAAGTTCAGCTCCTCGTGCAAGTGAAATTCCTAGACTTTGAAGAAAGTTCTGGAGCATTTCCTGTTGTGCAAGAGATGGCTTACTATGAATACGATAAATGAGAGGTTGATGATGTCCTTTTAATGTTTCAGCAGCTGCAACATTCGCTTGTATCATGAACTCTTCAATTAATCGATGTGCTTCTAGATGAGATAACATCACAACATCTTGAATGTATCCATT
This sequence comes from Bartonella sp. A1379B, assembly GCF_002022485.1. Classification (NCBI taxonomy): domain Bacteria; kingdom Pseudomonadati; phylum Pseudomonadota; class Alphaproteobacteria; order Hyphomicrobiales; family Bartonellaceae; genus Bartonella; species Bartonella sp. A1379B. The sequence goes on from NZ_CP019780.1 coordinate 547,579, forward strand.
TTGATCAAGAATAATCTTTTTGTCTGGTATTTCTAATTCTAATGGTTGTCGGTGATTGCGCGCAATTTTAAGGCAGGAATAAGCACCCCATAATGGTTGTAAAATGTTTTCAAGTAAGGGAGCTGTTTTTTTATTTGTCTTTCCTTCAATTGCACATTGTACTTCTTGATAGGATAATTTGGCTGCCGTACGCATTACAATACGATGGAAACTATGTTTACGTTTGTTTCCATTCGCATCAAAAATCATACGAACAGCTAGTGCAGGTCTATCTTTTCCTTCGTGCAATGAACAGCGATCATTAGAAATACATTCTGGAAGCATTGGTACGACACGATCAGGAAAATAAACAGAGTTTCCTCGTTTTAATGCTTCCTGATCTAGAATACTTCCTGTTTGTATATAGCAAGAAACATCCGCAATTGCGACAATGATAATCCAACCTCCGCTATTGGCAGGGCTTTCATCCTTTATTGCATAAACTGCATCATCATGGTCTTTTGCATCTGGGGGGTCAATTGTAATAAACGGTAATTGTCGCCAATCTTCGCGGTTAACAGCGTTATCAGGTTTTATATTTTCAGCTTGTTCAAGGACATCTGAGGGAAAAATATGAGGAATTTCTTTTGATATAAGGGCAATCATTGAAAGATTTGTTTCATTATCAATGTGCCCTAAAATATTTCTTACTTTTGCTTGTTTGAATCTGTAGTTAGTACTATTTTTAATTTCAATTTCGACAAGATCACCAGCTTTAATATCTATGTTCGTAGAAATATCAATAATAAGCTCGTTATTTTTACGTTCTATGGGATCTATATGCCATTCGCCATTTTCTAATTCTCTCACTATACCAAGCATATTTCTTTTTTTCTTATCAATCTTGCGGATGATTCGTCCTGTATAAGAAAGATTTTGCAAAACTTTATTTCGAAAAATTTTTACAAGGATGTGATCTCCAATACTAATGCTTGCTCCTCTTATGCGATGAGAAGAAGAAATTTGAATATTAGGCTTTGGATCATTGGGCCATTCAAGAGGTTCTGCAATAAAGTCACCATCTTTATCAAGAGCACTAACTTTGACTAAAGTAATTGATGGTAATCCCTTTTTGATGCTTAAATTTTTACGTTTTTTTGGTATTACATAGTTATCTTTTAAGTTACGCAATATATCTTTTAACCACATATGAGAATTACTATTCAAGTTAAAAGCTTTAGCAACTTTTCGTTTACTCGATTGGTTCGGATTATGAGTAATAAAGGATAAAATTTCTGATTTACTAGGTAGCTTCTTAGTATTAGATAGTTGAAAATATTTTGTTTTTTTCTCGCTTTTAGCCAAAATTTATGCTTTCTTTTTGCGGGGTGAGGATTTTTTTGGTGTTGCCTTCTTTTTTGAAGTAGCTTTTTGTTTTGTTTTTTTTATCGATGCTTTAGCTAATATAAGTTCTAATGCTTCTGCAAGTGTGACTGTAGCTGGATCTTTATCCTTTGGTAAGGTAGCATTAATTTTATTCCAGTTAACATATGGACCATAAAGACCATTACGTATAGTAATTAGTCCACCTTCTGGGTGATCTCCTAGTGTTGCCAGCGTAGCAGGTGTTATTTTACGTCGGTTTGTTGTACTCTCTTTTTTTTCAGCAAGTATTGTAACAGCGCGATTAATGCCGATATCAAAGACTTCATCTGTACTAAAAAGATTTGTGTATTGTCCATCATGAGCAAGATAAGGACCATATCGTCCAATTGCGGCTGTAATTATTTTTCCTGTTTCAGGATGAATGCCAACTTCACGAGGTAAAGACAGCAAAGCTAAAGCTTTATCAAAATCAATATTTTCTATGTGCCACCCTTTAGGCAAACTTGCACGCTTAATTTCTTTACCTTCGCCAAGTTGAATATATGGACCAAAGCGGCCATGACGAAGGGAAATATCTTTCCCTGTTTCAGGATCAATACCGAGCATAACAGGTTCATCATTGTGCACCGCTTTGCTTTGTTCTTCTGTATCTGAACCTAATTGGCATGTATATTTACATTCAGGATAATTAGAGCAACCAACGAATGCACCATAGCGCCCTAATTTTAATGATAATTGGCCATTTGTACAAAGGGGACAAGAGCGGCAATCACTTCCGTCTTCACGTGTCGGGAAAGCAAGAGGAGCTAACGTTACGTTTAAAACATCAAGAACGTTCATTATGCGGAGTTCTTGGATACTCGTAATAGATGCATTAAATTCATCCCAAAAATCGCGTAAAACATCTTTCCAGGAAAGTTTTCCATCGGATATAAGATCTAATTTTTCTTCAAGAGCTGCTGTAAAACCATATTCTACATAGCGATTAAAAAAATTTTCAAGAAAGGCTGTAACAATACGTCCTTTAACATCAGGGATAAGTTTGCGTTTATCGGTTATGATATATCCACGATCACAAAGTGTGCTTAATGTAGATGCATAAGTTGAAGGCCTACCAATTCCCAATTCTTCAAGTTTTTTAATTAATGCAGATTCAGAATAACGAGGAGGTGGTTCTGTCGTATGTTTGACCGATTCAACTTTTTCTTTTGTAAGTGATTCTCCAACATTAATCTGCGGAAGACGTGTTGATTCATCCTCATCACTATTTTCTTCTTCTTTTGGATCCGTATAAGCAGAAATGAAGCCATCAAAACGAATAACAGAGCCTGTTGCGCGTAAATGAGCGTGATTTTCTTCTTGAGATGCTTCAATTTCGACAGTTGTACGTTCAATTTCAGCAGAACACATTTGGCTGGCAATTGCGCGTTTCCATATTAATTCATAGAGTTTTGCTTGATCACTATCGAGAAAATTGCACACTTGATTAGGATGACGTGTAAAATCTGTAGGACGAATAGCTTCATGTGCTTCTTGTGCATTCTTAGCTTTTGTTGAATAAAAACGTGGTTTTTCAGGAAGATAATTTCTTCCAAAAGAATCAATAATCGCTTTTCGTGCTGCATCAATAGCTTCTGAAGCCATTTGCACTCCATCAGTACGCATATAAGTAATAAGTCCTGCTGTTTCACCATTGATTTCAACACCTTCATAAAGCTTTTGAGCAACTTGCATTGTGCGAGAAGCTGAAAAACCCAATTTTGAAGAAGCAGCTTGTTGTAATGTAGATGTTGTAAAGGGTGGAGAAGGATTCCTTTTTATAGGCTTGGCTTCAATACTTAACGTGCGATAATTTGCTTTTTCCAACATAGAGAGAATTTGATCAGCTTGTTCTTGGGATTGAATATCAAGCTTACCAAGTTTGTTATGGTTAAATTCTATTAACCGTGCATGAAAAATATTATTTTGGAGTGTTTTCAAGTATGTTGTAATTGACCAGTAGTCTTCTTTAATGAATTGCTCAATCTCTGATTCGCGATTGCAAATGATACGTAAAGCAACTGATTGAACACGACCAGCAGAACGAGCACCAGGTAATTTGCGCCATAAAACAGGTGAGAGAGTAAACCCAACCAGGTAGTCGAGAGCTCGACGTGCAAGATAGGCATCTACAAGCGATATATCAATATCGCGTGGATTTTTCATGGCATCAAGAACGGATTTTTTCGTGATTGCATTAAAAACAACTCGTTTAACACGTTGATCGTTTAAAACTTTTTTTTGTTTTAGAACATCAAGGATATGCCATGAAATAGCTTCTCCTTCACGATCAGGGTCTGTTGCTAAGATAAGGCTATCGGCTTCTTTGACTGCTTTTGCTATTTCATTCAAACGTTTTGCTGAAGCAGTATCAATATCCCACTTCATAGCAAAATCTTTATCAGGAAGAACAGAGCCATCTTTTGCAGATAAATCACGTACATGCCCAAATGATGCTATGACTTTGTATTGAGATCCAAGGTATTTATTGATTGTTTTTGCTTTTGCTGGAGATTCAACGATAACAATATCCATAATTTTATCCGAATGTTGAAACAAAATTCTCTTTATAAACTTCTTTCAAATGAATAGCTAATGACAATTGGTCAAGAGCACATAAAAAAAAACTATATTATACAACTTTTGATTGTTATTATTAAAAATACATCTTATAAAAGAAATCGTATAACTTATTTTCCACAGCCAATATAAAAAGCATACGGCAAAATACTAAGATAACATCTATTGAGAGGTGGGGAGAATGCTCAAGGATAAAAGATTATGTTTATAAATCACTTAAAGATTATCCACTATATTACAGATATGTCAAAACAAATGAGCCAGATGGCACGTCAAGCTCATAGTCCACTTTTAGCATTGCTTTTGGATATGGCAGCTGAAGAGGGGCAAAGCATTATTAATAGTTCTGAGGCTCTTGGAGAAGATCCTAAGTCGACAATGATACGTAACCGCCAGAGTGCCGAATAAGCTTTCCAGCAAGATCCAGTTCAATTAACAAGAGGTAGAGTTTTTGTAACGAAACACCTGAATAAATGCTGAGTGTATCTAAATCAATTGGAGTGCTTGATAGAGCAGAAAGGACAGCTTCACGTTCTATATCATCTCCAATCAAAGAAGTCTCATTCGTTATTTGCTTAGGGGGACTAGTATTTTCTTGTGGAAATTGAATTGAATATGTTTCTTCAAAAAAGCTAAGTTGAGGATCGGTTGTATTCGATGTTAATGGTGTGAGTGTTTCTATAATATCAGAGGGATGTGTAACCAGCAAAGCACCTTCTTTAATAAGATTATTTGTACCAATTGCTCTTGGATCAAGTGGAGAACCTGGAATAGCGAAAATCAATCGTCCCATTTCAACAGCTTGGCGTGCTGTAATTAAGGAGCCTGATCGCATGGCCGCTTCTACCACTAAAAGACCAAGCGATAGAGCTGCAATAATACGATTTCTTCTTGAGAAGTCGATAGCACGGGCTTTCCAACCAATGGGCATTTCACTAATAATTGCTCCACCATTAGCAAGAATATCATCATAGAGTTTTTGATTTTCGGGAGGGTAAATGTGATCAATACCACCAGCCATAACTGCAACTGTGCCTGTTAGCAAACTTGCTTGATGAGCAGTGCTATCAATTCCACGTGCAAGTCCAGAAATAATCGTAAAACCAGCATTACCAATAAAATGAGCAAACTGATTAGTTAATTTTTTGCCGACTGCAGAGGCATTTCGAGAACCAACAATCCCAACAGAAGGTTTTTGAAAAATCGAGCAATCACCTTTTATGGCAATAAGTGGAGGTGATGCTTCTACTATTTTGAGAAATGGTGGATAATCTGGTTCTCCTATACCGATAAACCTAATACCTTGTTTTTCAGCTTGTTGCATTTCTTTTTCGGCATCATCTAATGTCGCGATTCGAATAGGTTTACGAAGCCCTCCATTTTTACTAAGCTCAGGAAGCATAGCAAGAGCATTTTCTGCTGTTTTATAATGGTCAATCAAATTACGAAAAGTAACTGCTCCAATATTTTCGCTGCGTAATAACCGCAACCAATTTAATCGTTGCTGATCAGTAAGCAAAATTCCTTTATTTATTCCTATTTGTGGTATCAATTTTATTTTCTTCCCCTGCTAATAATCTGCGAATATTAGTATGATGTTTTATAATAACGAGTATGCTCATTATTATTACTATGCAAGCAACATAGAAAGAAGGGGAATGATAGTAAATAAAAATTGGAGTAATAATTACAGCCGCAAGTGCAGAAAATGAAGAATAGCGCGTTAATATAAACGCTCCTATCCAGACAATAATAAAAATAAGAGCTGCTAACCAATCAAAACCTAAGCAGACACCTAGATAAGTTGCAACTCCTTTACCTCCTTTGAATTTAAGCCATATGGGATAAATATGCCCTAAGAAAGCTAAAAATCCAGCCAGAAGAGCAATTTCTACAGTAGGAAATAGAAATTTTGTCACCCAAATAACAAAAGTGCCTTTTAATATATCGCATAGAAGAGTAAGAGTTGCGATTTTTTTATTTCCTGTTCGTAAAACATTTGTCGCTCCGATATTTCCAGAACCAATTGTTCTTATATCGCCAAGTTTATAAAATTTTGTAAAAAGTAATCCAAATGGTACAGAACCAATGAGATAAGATATCAGGAAAATAAGACATGTATTGAATTGCAAAAGTGTTTCTACTTCACTCATTAAGAATCTCATTTGCTTTGCTGATTAATTTTAAATACTGATTGTCCCTTTACAAAAGTTTGAAGAACACGTCCCTGAAAACGAGCATTTTCGAAGGGAGTATTTTTTGAACGTGAATGTAGCGTATCTACAGATAAGACCCATGGCTCATCTAAATCAACCAAAATAAGATCTGCATGAGCGCCTTTCATAAGCGTTCCAGCATTGAGACCAAAGAGTTTTGCAGGTGCTGTTGATAAAAGTTCAACTAATCGTACAAGAGGTACAGTTTCATTGTGATAAAGGCGTAAAGCCGCACTTAATAAAGTTTCCATGCCAATAGCACCTGGCGCAGCCTCTTGAAATGGCAAGCGTTTTCTATCAATGCTTTGAGGATTGTGAGAAGAAGAAATAATATCTATTGTCCTATCTTTTATTGCTTTAATCATTGCTATACGATCTTCTTCTGCACGTAATGGGGGCATTAAGCGGAAAAAAGTACGATATTCACCAATATCATTTTCATTTAAAGATAAGTGATTAATAGATACACCAGCTGAAATTTTTTCACTATTTTGTTTTGCTAAACGAATAGCGTCAGCAGACATAGCTGTCGATATCTGTGCTGCGTGGTAACGTGTTTGTGTTAGAATAGCTAGCCGTAAGTCTCTTTCGAGTGGAATGACTTCTGCCTCACGCGGAATTCCAGAAAAACCAAGCCAACTCGCTAATAAACCTTCATTCATAACGCCTTGATCAGAAAGATCGTGGTCTTGTGTTTCATGAATCAATGCAATATCGAAATCACGTGCATAAATCATTGCCCGCCGCATCACAGCTGAATTTTGGAGTGTCTTTTTTCCTTCACTAAAGGCAACTGCTCCTGCATCTTTCAATAAACCAAATTCAGTGATTTTTTGTCCTTGCAGACCTTGCGTGATAGCAGCAACTGGATAAATATTAACTAATGACGTTTCATGCGCTGTGCATGTAATAAATTTAATAAGAGCTACATTATCAATTATCGTCTGTGTATCAGGCATCATAAGAAATGAGGTAATACCACCGGCTGCTGCAGATTGACTTGCTGAAGCAATAGTTTCAGGGTATTCAGCTCCTGGTTCTCCGATAAAGACTTGAGCATCAACAAGTCCAGGAAGAATTGCTTTATCTTGTGCATCAATGGTTTCTGCTCCTTCTGGTATTCCTTGATTCAAAGCTTCTTTTCCAGCGGCTACAATCAGTCCATTTTCAATGATAACTGTACCGATTTCATCAATTGCGCGTGAAGGATCAACAATGCGGGCGTTTTGAAAAACTATTGGTTTTGTCATTTCTTTTCTTTACTCCAGTTATGGCGCAAATCTAATAAAGCCTCCATGACCGCCATGCGCACAGCAATACCCATTTCTACTTGTGTGTGAATCATACTTTGTGTACTATCTGCTATATCAGAAGCAATTTCTACACCACGGTTTATTGGGCCAGGGTGCATGATAATGCAATCATTTTTAGCATACGCTAAATTTTCTTTATGCAAACCAAAATAATGGAAATATTCACGAATAGAAGGGATAAAAGCACTTGTCATACGCTCGCGTTGTAAGCGTAGCATCACGATAACATCAGCACCTTTTAGACCTTCTTTCATTGTATTAAATACTTCAACACTCATATTTGAGATTCCAGGAGGGAGAAGTGTTGATGGGGCAACAGCACGAACACGAGCTCCTAAAGCATTGAGGCTGATAATATTAGAACGGGCGACGCGTGAATGTAAAATATCACCACAAATTGCGACAGTTAATCCTTCAATATGACCTTTTATTCTTCTAATGGTTAGAGCATCTAATAAAGCTTGTGTTGGGTGTTCATGTGCACCATCACCTGCATTAACTACGCAACAATCAACTTTTTGTGCTAAAAGCGCTGCAGTTCCAGCACAGCTATGGCGAACAACGAGTATATCAGGTTTCATAGCATTAAGAGTTGTGGCTGTGTCAATTAATGTTTCTCCTTTTTTTACAGACGAATTACTAATAGCCATGTTCATCACGTCTGCCCCTAATCGTTTGCCAGCTAATTCAAACGAAGATTGAGTTCTTGTGGAAGCTTCAAAGAAGAGATTAATTTGTGTATACCCATGCAATATAGATTGTTTTTTATTAATTTTCTTGGAAAGAAGTACGTTCTCATCTGCGCGATCAAGTAATATATTAATGTCTTGTACAGTGAGGTGTTTAATCCCTAAAAGATGTCGGTGAGGAAAAATTGGAAAAGTAGTATTATGAGTCATAGTATTCTTTTCTATAGATCTCTAAAGAGCGTAAATCAGCATTTGTTTAAATATAATAAATGTTTTTAGCTGTAAAAAGGCAAATAGTCTATGATGTGAGTGATTCTAATAATAGGAATATACTATATGAATGTTGTATTCACGCAGAATTTACAGCGAAAAAATGCATTTCTTAGTGATACGCTTATGTTTCGTATTGCGTCTACTTTACCTACTTCCTTGTTGGCAAGCTTTGAGGAAATAGGAACTTTTGTGGCTAGTGATGAGGCGTGGGATCTTGCACGTTTAGCTAACAGCCACCGGCCCCGGTTGCACTATAATAATCGATGGAAACAGTCAAAAGAAGAATTAGATATTCATCCTTCTTATCATACTCTTCAGAGGTATTCTAGACAAGCAGGTTTAGTTTCTTCGCTTTGGGAAAGTGCGACTTCAGAGAATGGAGTACGTTATCAGGCGCGTGCTATTCGCTTGGCTTTATTGGCCGGTTTGGAAACAGGACATTTGAATGAGATCACTGTAGCAAGTGCTGCTATTGCAGTTTTAATTGGTGATATTGAACTATTTAAAAAATGGCAAGATGCACTTTTATCACGTCAGTATGATTTATCTTCTAAGCCTATTGATAATAAAACAGGCGCCTCACTGACTTGTGCTTTTGATAATATTGAGGAAAGTGAGAAATATACTTTCAATTTTCCAGCTGTTCAAAGGATTTCTTTTGATGAGAAAATGGGGCGTGATCTATACCGTTTAAACATTATAAAAACCAATGTTGTTAATCCGATGGCTGACGGATATATTGTAAGCGCAGAGATAGATGGCCTTTTAAGCTGCTTTTTAATTCCACGGTTGCAAGAAAATGGCTTATTAAATGGTACTATATTAATTCGTTATTTAATTCAGCGGTCTGGAGAATGTTCAGCTCCAGAGGGAGTTATTGAATTCCGAGGTTGTTGTGGTTGGCTTTTGGGTAACGTAGGAGAAGGGGCTAAGGTGATTAAGGATATCGAAACGATGATGCGTTTCGATCAAGCTATAATATCTGCAGGTGTTTTGCGGTCTGCACTTCAATTTAGTATAGATTTTCTTCGGAAGAAAATGCCAAATCAACCCTTTCCACCATTAACAGAGCGTATTTTTGCTGATATTGCACTTGATATAGCTGCTTCGCAAGCATTGGTTATGCGTTTAGCCCGAGCATTTGATAATGCTGTAGATAATCGTTCTGAGGCAGCTTTTGCAAGAATTATGACACCTATTATTGCTTGTCATGTTAGTCAATTAGTGATTCCAATTGTTGGTGAAATTATTGCGCAGGTTGGTATAGAGAGTTTTACGGATAGTAATCCCTTGTTGCAAATATTGCGTGATAGTCCTGCACGAATAGTTAAAAATAGTGGTATGAATCAATTGGTAAGGGATGCAATTCTTATAGGAGATAAAGCACCTGGATTATTTCAGCAATTATTAGAAAAAATTGCAGCTGATATTGGACAAGCTGGTCCACGAGCGATTGAGATTATTAAATCCGCTGTGAATATGGCTTCAACGAATGAGGGAGCTGGTAGGTTTTTTGTTGAGCAGATGGCATATGCATCTGCTAGTGCTGCGTTACGTTATACAGAAGTAGAATATATTGTAAATGCTTACATGGAAAGCCGTCTTGGAGGACAATGGAGATCATCTTATGGTATGTTGATTGCACGATATAATCCAACGCAATTATTAGATATTCTCTATCCTACTATTTGATGGCAGAGTCTTAATTCTATCGAGAGCACCTTGTAAAATGAAAGCAGCAGCAGCTGAATCAATACGTGATTTTCTCTTAGAGCGTGACATATCCATTTCTAAAAGAAGACGTTCTGCAGCGATTGTTGATAATCGTTCATCCCAAAAAACAAAAGGAATTTCTGTATATGTTGCCATATTACTAACAAAAGTTTTAGTTGCTTGAACACGTGGGCCATTGCTTCCATTCATATTAAGAGGTAAGCCAATGATAATAGCCCCTACATTTTCATTGTTAAAAATCTGTATAAGCGTGAGAGCATCTAATGTGAATTTTTTTCGATAAATAACAGGTCGCGGATTTGAAAATGTTAAACTAATATCAGAAATAGCAATTCCAATTGTTTTGGTACCCAAATCTAAGCTTGCTATTGTCTGCCCAAGTGAAAGATGTGTCATAACTTCATTTATGCTGATAATGGCCATGTTTATATGCTTAGAGTATCTAATATTTTCGTTAGTTGCTATAAAAATTGGGGTGTAAATATCAATATTCTTGCGCTTATAGATGTAGACTTGTATAGCCAAAAAATGAATAGGCTAATAATATTAGAGTAAATCAAGTAGGAAGGTATAATATGTCTGTTGAGAGTAAAACAGTCAAGCGGGTGGCAAAATTAGCACGTATTGCTATCCATAATGATGAAGTTGAACGTATAACAGAGGAGTTTAATACCGTTTTAGATTTTGTAAAACAACTTGACGAAGTTGATGTTGATGGAGTTGAGCCACTAACATCAGTAATTCCAATGACGTTACGAAAACGTGAGGATGAGGTTACGGATGGTAATAAGGTTGTGGATATTATAGCAAATGCGCCTTTAGCAGAAGAAAATCTTTTTCTTGTTCCAAAAGTAGTCGAATAATTTTTTATATTTTAAAACTCGAGAATCAACATGACCGATTTGATAACCTTAACAATTGCACAAGCTCGTGATGCTTTAAAAAAGGGAGACTTGAAAGCAATTGAACTAACAGAAGCTTATTTGAAAGCAATTGAATTGGCTAATCCAATTCTGAATGCTTATGTAGCAATAACTGCAGAACAAGCAACAAAAATGGCAGTTGAATCCGATATCCGTTTAGCGAAAGGAAAGGCTGGCATTTTAGAAGGTATTCCACTGGGAATTAAGGATCTCTTTGCAACACAAGATATACATACTCAGGCTTGTTCATATATTTTAGACGGTTTTAAACCAAAATATGAATCAACTGTAACTGCTAATTTATGGAAAGATGGAGCAGTTATGTTAGGTAAGCTGAATATGGATGAGTTTGCTATGGGATCATCTAATAAAACATCATGTTATGGCCCAACTATTAATCCATGGCGAAAAAAAGAATCAGATGAGAAGCTTGTGCCTGGTGGTTCATCAGGAGGTTCTGCTGCTGCTGTGGCAGCTCATCTTTGTGCGGGAGCAACAGCAACTGATACTGGTGGATCAATACGTCAGCCAGCAGCTTTTACTGGCACTGTAGGGATAAAACCAACTTATGGTCGGTGTTCGCGTTGGGGGATGATAGCTTATGCCTCATCACTGGATCAAGCGGGACCTATTGGACGAGATGTGCGTGATTGTGCAATTATGTTAAAATCAATGGCTTCCTTTGATAGTAAGGATTCAACTTCAGTTGATTTACCAGTACCTGATTATGAAAGCTATCTTGGTCAATCGATCAAAGGAATGAAAATTGGTATCCCAAAAGAATATTATATTGAAGGGATGTCTGAAGAAATTGTTGATCTTTGGCAAAAAGGAATGAATTGGCTAAAAGATGCAGGAGCAGAGATTATTGATATTTCTTTACCTCATACAAAGTATGCTTTGCCTACTTATTATATTTTAGCTCCTGCTGAAGCATCTTCTAATTTAGCACGTTATGATGGTGTTCGTTTTGGGCTTCGTATACCAGGAAAAGATGTCATTGAAATGTATGAAAATACCCGTTCAGCTGGCTTTGGTGATGAAGTCAGACGGCGTATTTTGATTGGAACTTATGTTCTCTCTGCGGGGTATTATGATGCTTATTATCTTAAAGCTCAGAAAGTACGAACTTTAATTAAACGTGATTTTGATCATTGTTTTGGGCTTGGTATTGATGCTATCCTAACTCCTGCAACGCCAACATCCGCTTTTAGTATTGCAGATGAAAAAATAAAGAATGATACAATAGCCATGTATCTTAATGATATTTTTACTGTGCCAGTTAATATGGCTGGCTTACCAGGGATTTCTGTTCCTGCAGGTTTATCATTAGATGGTTTGCCTCTAGGATTACAATTAATAGGTAGATCTTTTTCTGAGGAAGTGATTTTTAAAATAGCATATATTATAGAACAAGCAGCAGGAACATTAAATGCTGAAAAATGGTGGACATAAAAGATATAGTTTATAATTTTAATGCTAATAAAACTAATTATAAATAACAATTAAATATATGAAACTTATTCGTTTTAAAGCTATTTCTAATGAGTTATGAACAAAAAGAAGCTTTTAATTAACTTCATAATCATTAGAGTTAAATAATAAGGAATAGGCACTGTAATTTTTAATTGCCAAGATATGCATCTTTGACACGTGGATCGGAAAGCAAAGCTTTAGCTTCATCGTGAAATAATATTTTTCCTACTTCTAAAATATAAGCATAATTAGCAATGGAAAGTGCTGCAGATGCATTTTGTTCAATAAGAAGAACAGTTTTCCCCATATCATTAATTTTCTTTATAATCGAAAAGATTTCACGTACGAGAAGGGGCGCTAAACCGAGAGATGGCTCATCTAATATAACTATATCGGGATTACTCATAAGGGTGCGACCTACGGCTAACATTTGTTGTTCACCGCCTGACATTGTACCGCTCAGTTGCTGAGATCTTTCACGCAAGCGTGGAAATAAATCAAATATCCATTCGATATTGCGAGTAACAACAGTTTTATCATTACAGATATAAGCGCCTAGCTGAAGATTTTCTAAAACAGTAAAGTGAGGTATAATACGTCTTCCTTCAGGCGTTAAGGCAATACCTAATCGTAAAATTTCTTCCGGTTGTTTTTTTATGATAGATTTGCCTTTATATATAATTTCTCCGTGAATCGATCGATTGAGGCCTACAATAGAATGTACAGTGCTGCTTTTACCAGCTCCATTCGCTCCAATTAGAGTAACTATACTGCCTTTTTTTATAGACATAGAAAGGTCTTGAACAGCTTTAATTGCACCATAATGAACATGAAGATTTTTTATTTCAAGAATATTCATGATATATCTTCACCGAGATAAGCTTTAATAACTCTAGGATTATTGCGTATTTCATTGGGTGTGCCATTAGCAATACAACGACCATATTCTAATACACAAATATATTGACAAAGCTTCATAACAACTTTCATATCATGTTCAATCAAAAGGATTGTAAGATCAAATTCTTTTTTGATTTTTTCTATAAATTGCCTTAATTCATCGCTTTCTTGTGGATTCATACCGGCTGCGGGTTCATCAAGAAGAAGCAGTTTTGGTTTTGTTGCTAAAGCTCGAGCAATTTCTAAGCGTCGTTGTGCTCCATAGGAGAGGGTGGTTGCTTTTTGATGAGCGAGATGATCAAGCTGAAGCTTTTTAAGAAGTTCCATTGCATTGTTATGAATTTGTCTTTTCTCTTTAAGCGCACTTGGTAATAATAAAGCTGCATTAAACCATGGTTGTTTCTGTCGAATATGAGCACCTACCATAATATTTTGTAAGACTGTTAATCCTGAAAAAAGGCGTATGTTTTGAAACGTTCGTGCAATATGGAGCTTGCAGATAGTATAAGGTGGGAGGCCACAGATTTTTTTATTATCTAAAAGAATTTCTCCATTTGTTGGCGCATAAAAACCAGAAATCATATTAAAAATAGTTGTTTTTCCGGCACCATTTGGACCAATTAATCCAGTAATTGTTCCTCGTTTAATAGCCATATTAACATTGTTTACAGCAATTAATCCACCGAAATGCATTGTAAGATTATTGAGTGAGAGAATCGTACTATTCATGATTTTTTCTCATTTTGAAAAGATTTCTTCTTATTAAAAGATTGGAAATCCAATTCCATGAAAGTTCACGTTGGCCTAATAACCCTTTTTGCCAGTATAAGATAATTGCCAGCAATATAATTGAAAAAATAACCATTCGTAGGCCTGGTAATCCCGGAATATTTATAAAGCCTAGATTTAATGGATTTTCAACGATACGAAGCCACTCAAGCATTATTGTAATAATAATGCTGCTTATAACGCTTCCTGTAATAGAACCAAGACCACCAGCCACAACAATCATTAAAATATTAAAGGTTAGGATAAAATTGAACATTTTGGGATCGATAGTTGAAATAAGAGCGGCGGTTAATGCACCACCAATACCTGCAAAAAATGCACCAACCGTAAAAGAAAAACAGCGATAGAAAAAAGTATTTACTCCCATTATTTTCGCAGCGATTTCATCATCGCGAATAGCACGTAAAACATTACCTGTATTGCTTTGTAATAAAAGAGTAATGAAAATTATTGTAAATGCTAACCACCCAAAATTCCACCATAACGTAGCATATTGAGGTATTCCTTTGATTCCTAATGAACCATTTGTTAAAGGTATAGCATTGATAATGACAACACGAATAATTTCTGCAAAGCCTAGTGTTGCAATTCCAAGATAATCACCACCAAGGCGTAAAATAGGGAAAGCGATTAGCAAACCTATAATTGCAGCAGATAATCCGCTTATAATCACAGAAACAAAAAACGATAGTTGCAAATTTTTTAAGGGTTCAGCTATCGGTTCTAAAATCCACATCATTTCTTTTTGTTCAGGAGAGAGAAGAAAAATTGCGCATACATAAGCACCAATAGCCATAAAACCAGCATGTCCTAGGGAAAACATCCCTGTAAATCCATAAATCAAATTGAGTGAAATTGCTAATATTGCATTGATAGCGATAAGATTAATAATACGCAGTGTATAGTCATTAAAATAGTTATCAGCATAAAATAAAAAGCTAATAAAAATTATAATGCTAACAAATGATAGAAAAATGTTTAATGATTTTGTCATTAAATTTTCTCCTGGTTTTTCTTACCCATTAAACCAGTTGGCATTATTAATAAGATAAGAATCAAGAGGATAAAAGCAAAGGCATCTCTATATCCAGATAAAGTTGGAGAGAAGGCAACAACCATAATTTCAATAAATCCTAATAGTAAGCCTCCAAGCATTGCTCCTGGAATTGAGCCTATACCTCCAATAACAGCTGCAATAAAAGCTTTTAATCCAGGAAGCAAACCCATATAAGGATGAATTTGAGGATAACGTAAAGACCACATAATACCCGCTATGGCACCTAATGCAGAACCTATACAAAATGTAAATGCAATAATCTTATTAACAGAAACACCCATTAAACGAGTTGTTTCAATATCATATGATATTGCACGCATAGCAAGACCAGGCTTTGTTTTGTTGATTATCCATAATAAAACAATAACAAGAATGAATGAAACAATAGGAACGATGAGAGACATGGGAGCAATTCGAATGATACTCTTTGCATCCTGTCCGAAAGACCATAAGATTGGTGTTACAAGAAAATCTGGTTGTTTTACAGCTTTTGGAATGCTGCTAAAAAACATGATTGCAAGACTTTCAGTAAGAAAAGAAATGCCAATCGCGCTGATAAGCACTGAAATACGTGGAGCGTTACGCAAAGGTTTATAGGCTAACTGATCAACAAAAATTCCCACTGCACCGGTAATAAAAATGGAAAAACAAATAGCTAAAATCCAAACGGGTTTAAAATCTTGCAGAGAAATTTGTGAGTAATAAATAAGTCCTGAAACAAGAATAAAAAAGATAGAAATCCAATAAACTTTTTGTTGTTTCTGAAATCCAATAAAGATTGAATAATAAATAAAAACTGAGAACAATATAAGTAAAATAGCAACCCATGTAGGCATAAAGCTAATTGTAGAAAAGGAAAAAAAATATGCTCCCAACATTATGAGATCACCATGAGCAAAATTAATCAACCTCAGAACACCATAAACCATGGTATAACCGATTGCAATAAGCCCATAAAGTGATCCTAATGTCAGCGCATTAAAGAGATATTGAATGAACATTTCAGTGCTCATCTCTTATTCCTTATGTATTAATATGAAATATGATAGCTCTAAATAATTTAATCTTGGAATACATTAACTAAGCTTATAATTTTAATTGAGCAATTTATTAGTTTGCATTGTTTTTTGTAAGTCAGTAAACTGTATTTCGTGTAAATAAATACGCTTTCCATTTTTTATTTCAATTATACCAATAGAAGCTTGAGGATTATGATTTTCATCTATGGATATAGTTCCAAAAGGGGTTTGAAAATCTTTTAATTTACTCAATTCAGCTGTAATTTGCTCACGATCAGCACTGCCAGCATTTTCAATGGCTTGCATAAACATCATATATGCTGTGTACCCCAAAACTGAATTGATATTTGGTTGTTTATTGGGATAAGCAGTTTTCCATTGATTTGTAAATTCTTGTGCGGCTTTTGACATGTTTGGTATAGCTTCATTGTAAGGAAGTGTTGTATGCAAAAATCCTTCTGCAGCTAGTCCTGCAATGGCAATAGTTTCTGGATTATCCATAGCATCTCCACCCATAATGCGAAATTTTGCCCCCAATTCACGTGCTTGCTTTATAATTATGGCACCTTCAGCAAAATAAGATGGGATGAATAAGATATCAGGTTTTTGTGCTATGATTTGTATAAGAGCGGCTGAGAAATCTTGGTCTCCAGAGTTATAATTTAAATTTGAGATAATTTCACCGCCTAACTTTTTGAATGAACTGGTAAAGTAACGTGCAAGACCAATTGCATAATCGTTAGATATATCTTTTAAGATAGCTGCCTTTTTGGCATGTAAAATTTGGGTTGCATAAGTTGCAGCACCTATAGCTTGATAAGAGTCAGTGAAGCATGCACGAAAATAATACTTTTTGCCTTGTGTAACCAGTGCATTTGTTGATGAAGTTGCGATAGTAGGTGTTTTTGCTTTTTCAGATACTTCTCCACCTGCTAATGACAGTGAAGAACCATAGGTTCCAATGATTCCATTAACTTTGTCATTAGCGGTTAAATGCGCGACAGCATTGACTGATTCTACTTTATCAGATTTATTATCAATAACAATCAGCTCAACTTTGCGTCCTAGTATTTCTGGATTTTTTTTATGTGCTAATTGTATACCATCGAGTTCAAGTTTTCCTCCAAACGCATTTTGTCCAGTTAATGGAAGATAAACACCAATTTTAATAGGATTTTCTGCAGAGGCATTTGTCAGAAATGCACTTATTATAAAAGCTACGGTAAGGATCTTTCTCAATTGCATTACGCACTTTTCCTTATTGTCAGTTATAATTTTTATTATAAATTGTATACATTATCTTGAACTTTATTATCATGCAAGTTATACATCTTATAAAATTGATCAGTGTGTACGAGTGTGTGCAAAAAGTCTTCGAGATTACCATTATATTTATTTATGTGTGTAAACCTTCTTGGATGAAATTTTATGATTTATGAGCTGACATTACGAAGTAGATACGACAATATGGGGAAATCTTATCTTTGGTCTTGCTTGTTAATGTAACTACAATGTTTACTTACGCAGAAGAATCAATTTGTAGAATTCAAACCTACAGGATCACGTTTGGTTATGACAAGTAAGGATACATTAAAAGATTATTCTCCATCTGAAGATGGTCTCGATATTTGTGGTGAAATTATTGAAATTAGTGGTGTCATTAAATGGTTTGATGGCAGCAAGGGATACGGATTTATTATTCCTGATCTTCCCGGTCTTCCTGATATATTATTGCATGTGACAGTGATGCGGCGAGATGGTTTTCAAACAGCTTTAGAAGGAGCTAAAGTTATTTGTGTTGTAAAACAAACAGAGAGAGGGCTAAAATGTATCCAAGTTAAGTCTATTGACTGCTCATCAGCTACTCATCCTTCAGAAATTCCAGTGCGTACACATGTTGTGGTAACTCCTGAAAGTGGTTTAGAGCGTGCAATTGTTAAGTGGTTTAATCGCGAAAAAGGATTTGGTTTTCTTAGCCGGGGGCAAGGAACAGAGGATATTTTCATTCATATGGAGACATTACGTCGTTTTGGTTTAGCGGAACTCCGTTCTGGTCAGGTTGTCCTTGTGCGTTTTGGTAAGGGGGAAAAGGGCTTGATGACAGCAGAAATTTATCCTGATATAGCGCTTCCATTTGTTACAAATTAAATTTCTAATGTTATTAAGGAAAAATATCATCTCTGTTTTTTAAGTTGTGTAATTTATCTTAAAGAAAAATAGTAATGATGTAGGATAAGAGTTTTGAAATTCTTAAAGAGGAAACAAATTATTCAATTTATTCTATTTTTATGCGCTAATATTTCAAGTGCTGTTATAGCAGGAAAGCCTATAGAGATTCCTACTGATCCAAATTTTTTAATAATTAATACGGAACAGAATGCGATTTTTTATGAGGTAGAGATTGCATTTTTACAAACTCAAGCGAGCGCTGGTTTGATGTATCGTACTGATTTTCCTCGTAATCGTGCTATGTTATTCAAGAATTTTCTTGGTAGTATGCCAGAAGATAAACAAGAAATGTTTATGTGGATGTCTCATACATCTTTACCTTTAGATATAATTTTTTTAAATTCAAAGGGAGTTATTGTTTCAATTGTTGAAAATACTCTTCCATTTTCAAAAAATATAATTTCGTCAAAAGTACCTGCAGCTTTTGCTATAGAACTTAATGCCGGTGAGGTTGCTGATAAAAAGATACAGCAGGGTCAATGTGTGATGCATCCTGTTATTTATGAGAAATGTGAAAGTGATAAACTATGATAGCAGAAGAGATTCGCTTTTTTGAACATGATGGTTTGCGTTTTGCTTACTGTGAAGAAGGACAGGGTGCTCCTATTTTATTGATTCATGGTTTTGGATCTTCTGCGCTTATAAATTGGTATGCAACAGGTTGGTTTCGTACTCTCATTGCGGCAGGCTATCGTGTTATTGCTTTTGATAATCGTGGCCATGGTGATTCGGATAAGATCTATGATCCTTTATTTTATACACCTCAAGCTATGGCTAGTGATGCGGTTAAATTGCTTCAACATTTAGAGTTATCCAAGGCCCATGTTATGGGATATTCTATGGGAGCTCGAATTAGCGCATTTATGGCTCTTTTGTATCCGACATATGTGCATAGTGTTATTTTTGGTGGTTTAGGAATTGGTATGGTAACGGGGGCAGGTGATTGGGAGCCTGTTGCTCAAGCTCTTTTAGAAAAAGATGTTTCAGCAATTACTGATCCTCGTGGTTTGATGTTCCGTAAATTTGCAGAACAAACTAAGAGCGATAGACGTGCTCTTGCTGCTTGCATCATGACATCAAAACAAGAATTAACAGAGCATGAAATTTATAAAATTAAGCAGCCTGCACTCGTTGCAGTTGGTTCATTAGATGAAATTAGTGGTGAAGCTGAGCCATTAGTGGCTTTATTGCCACATGGTGAGGCACTACAAATTCCTGGGCGTGATCATATGCTTGCTGTTGGAGATAAAGTTTATAAAAAAGGTGTTATCGATTTTCTTGCTCGTCATCCTATTGTTTAATTATTGTTTAAAAGATATTCGAGATATTAAAGAAATAATCTATTATTTTAAAAGTGCAGGTATTTTACGTGGAGAAAGAGTTGATAAGTTACTTGCAATATGCCTATCTAAATATTGTCCACATCGTTCAATAAGTTCTTCATTATATCCACTAAAAAAGTGGTTAGCTCCTTTTAGGATTTCTTGTGTAATAGTAATTCCTTTTTGCATTTTTAGTTTATCGACAAGATTTTGAACATCTTTCGAAGGCGCGACTTTGTCGATATCACCGTGAATGATTAAGCCGGATGAAGGACAAGGAGCAAGAAATGAAAAATCATAAATATTTGGTTGTGGAGCAACTGATATGAAGCTCTCAATTTCAGGTCTGCGCATGAGAAGTTGCATTCCAATCCAAGCACCAAACGAATAACCAGCTACCCAACAGTTTTTAGAATTAGGATGCTGTGTTTGCACCCAATCAAGAGCAGCGGCAGCATCTGAAAGTTCGCCTATACCATAATCAAATTCTCCTTGACTTCGACCAATGCCACGAAAATTGAAACGCAGTGTAGTAAAACCACGTTGTTGAAACATATAAAATAAATCATAAACAATTTTATTATTCATTGTTCCACCGAATTGAGGATGAGGATGTAGAACAATCGCAATTGGTGCATTTTTTTGTTGAGAAGGTTGATAACGTCCTTCAAGACGACCTGTGGGACCATTAAAAATGATTTCTGGCATTAAATGCTCCTTAAAAGCTATGAATGTTTTCATTGACCTTGGTCGAATTTTACAATAAAATCCACCTTGTTTAGGTATTTTCTTTAATTAATTACTAGATATCCTTTTTTGAAGGCGTTTTTCAAGAAAATTGCATTATTTTTTTTAAATCAATTTGTGGGATAGATAATTAGGATTTAAAATGGCTGTAAAACGCCGGTATCTTGATCATAATGCAACGACACCGCTCACAAAAATGGCACGAATGGCATTATTAGAATCTTTAGAGATATTTGGTAATCCATCATCTGTTCATACGGAAGGGCGTGCTGCTAAAGCACTTTTACAGAAATCCCGTAGACAAATTGCTGATAGACTTAAGGCAAATCCAGATAATGTTGTATTTACATCTGGTGCTAGTGAAGCAGCGATGACTCTGTTGACACCTTTTTATCATATTGGAAGGTCTGAAGTGCAGTTTTCGCATCTGTACATTGGTGCGAGTGAGCACCCGTCCATTGCAGAGGGAGGGCGTTTTTCTAAAGAATTGATTAGTATAATTGATGTTGATCAGCATGGTTTGATCCAGCAGGATAAGTTAAAATCTTTATTAATAGAACATGATAAAGCGAAAGGTTTACCGCTTATCGCTATTCAAGCTGCTAATAGCGAAACTGGTGTTATCCAAAACATTCAAGAAATAGCGTCTATTGTTCGGGATGCTGGAGGTACTCTCATTGTTGATTTAGTTCAATATATAGATAAATATCCCATTGATATTAATCATTTTGGAGGTGACTTTTTTATACTATCAGCTCATAAAATTGGAGGACCTAAAGGGGTTGGTGCATTTGTTTCATGTGGAGATCTTCTTATGCCTTCTCCTCTTATTACTGCTGGTGGACAAGAAAAAGGACACCGTGGAGGGACAGAAGCTTTACCGCTTATTGCTTCTTTTGGAGCAGCAATGGAAAATTGTTTTACTCAAGAAGAAATAAAAAAATTAATCTATTTACGTAACAAATTGGAAGATGGTTTACTAAAAATTAGTCATGATGTTATAATTTTTGGTAAGAACGTTCAACGTTTGCCAAATACTACTTATTTTACTGTACGGGGTATAAAAGCTGAAACAATGCAAATTGGTCTTGATTTAGCGGGATTTTCTGTATCAGCAGGTTCTGCTTGTTCTTCAGGAAAAGTAAAACAAAGCAAAGTTTTGGAAGCAATGGGATATCATATATCAAATGGTGCGATCCGTGTTTCAACAGGACGTTGTACAACTTCTAAAGATATTGATGATTTTTTATTGATTTTTGCTCAAATTATAGGTAACAAAAGGCAGCATTAATCAATTAAGAAATTAAGCATTATTCTTAAAAAATGGAGTAAGCTTGATTGGAATTTTCCTATTTTGCATATTAAAGTCACCTATTTTTATTTTGTGAAGTAAATAAGATATTTACCATTTATCACCGGTTTTTGACACCGAAAAAAATGGAGAAAACCGATGCCGGCAGTGCAGGAAACAATACGCCAGGTAAGTGAAATAGACGTTGATCAATATAAATATGGTTTTGAAACGAATATTGAAGTAGATAAGGCTCCAAAAGGGCTAAATGAAGATATTATTCGATTTATTTCCGCTAAAAAATGTGAACCTGAATGGATGTTGACATGGCGTTTGAAAGCTTTTCGCCGGTGGTCTAAAATGGAAGTACCTCGTTGGGCACGAATTAAATATCCAAAAATTAATTTTCAAGAACTTTATTATTACGCTGCTCCTAAAAATCATACGGGACCAAAATCTTTAGATGAGGTTGATCCTGAGTTATTAGCAACTTATGAAAAACTTGGTATTTCCTTAAAAGAGCAGGAAATTTTAGCTGGAGTAAAAAAACAGACGGATCTTTCTACATCTGATGATAATATCTACGCATCAGGACAAGTAGCTGTTGATGCTGTTTTTGATTCTGTTTCAGTTGTAACAACATTTAAAGAAGAATTAGCACGTGCCGGCGTCATTTTTTGTTCTATTTCAGAGGCTATCACTGAGCATCCTGCTTTTATTCAGGAATATTTAGGAGCAGTTGTACCAGCTGGTGATAATTATTACGCTGCCTTAAATGCTGCTGTCTTCACGGATGGCTCATTTGTTTATATTCCCAAAGGAGTGCGTTGTCCTATGGAACTCTCAACCTATTTTAGGATTAATGAACGCAATACAGGACAATTTGAGCGAACATTGATTATTGCAGATGAAGATTCGTATGTCTCTTATTTGGAAGGGTGTACTGCGCCCCAGCGTGATGAAAATCAGTTGCATGCAGCTGTTGTCGAGCTTATCGCTCTAAAAAATGCAGAAATTAAATATTCAACAGTACAAAATTGGTATCCTGGTGATAAGGAAGGAAAGGGGGGAATTTATAATTTTGTAACTAAACGAGGGGATTGTAGAGGAGATAATTCCAAAATTTCGTGGACACAAATTGAAACAGGTTCTGCGATTACTTGGAAATATCCATCTTGTTTATTACGGGGTAATAATTCACGCGGAGAGTTTTATTCTATTGCTGTTGCAAATGGTCACCAGCAAATTGATTCCGGTACAAAAATGATCCATTTAGGAGAAAATACATCAAGTCGTATTATCTCAAAGGGTATTTCTGCTGGTTTTTCGAATAATACTTATCGTGGACAAGTTACTGCACATAAAAAAGCTAAGAATGCACGTAATTTTACTCAATGCGATAGTTTGTTAATTGGTAATGATTGCGGTGCTCACACAGTACCTTATATTGAAGCAAAAAATGCAACAGCTCAGTTTGAACATGAGGCAACGACATCAAAGATCTCTGACGATCAACTTTTTTATGTTATGCAACGGGGGATTCCTGAGGAAGAAGCAATTGCATTAATCGTTAATGGATTTGTAAAAGAAGTTATTCAAAAATTACCAATGGAATTTGCTGTTGAAGCGCAGAAACTAATTGGCATTAGTTTAGAAGGCAGCGTAGGCTAATTGCGCATTGCATAAAATACAGCAAAAACAGGATTAAGCTATGTTAGAAATAAAAAATTTGCACGCCCGTATTTCTGAAACTAATACAGAAATCATTTGTGGTTTAAATTTGACCATTCAAGATGGTGAAGTCGCTGCTATTATGGGGCAAAATGGAGCAGGAAAATCTACTTTATCTTATTTGCTTTCTGGTCGTGATGACTATGAAGTAACAGAAGGTGATATTCTTTATAATGGACAATCAATTTTAGGAATGAGTCCAACAGAGCGTGCAGTAAGCGGTATTTTTTTAGCATTTCAATATCCAATGGAAATACCTGGTGTTGCAACAATGGAATTTTTAAAAGTTGCAATAAATTCTCAACGTAAAACTCGAGGTGACAAAGAACTTAAAATTTCTGAATTTATTCAGTATGTTAAGAAAACCGCTTCTGAACTTGAAATAGATATGGCTATGCTTAAACGTTCACTGAATGTTGGTTTTTCAGGTGGAGAAAAAAAACGTACTGAAATTCTTCAAATGGCTCTGCTTGAACCAAAACTTTGCATTTTAGATGAAACGGATTCTGGTTTAGATATTGATGCTTTAAAAATTGTTGCAGATGGTGTTAACAAATTGCGTAATCAAGAACGTTCATTTTTGGTTATTACTCATTATCAACGTCTGCTTGATTATATTACGCCTGATACAGTGCATGTTCTTTATAAAGGTCGTATTATTAAAAGTGGCGATAAATCTTTAGCATTGTATTTAGAGCAAAATGGGTATGCTGATATTATCAGTAAAACTGCTTGAGGTTATTGAATATGAGCATAAACTCACAACAAAAATTGATTGCAGTTGAAGAAGATATTATCAGTAATTTTAATCAACGCATTGATCATTTACCCGGCGATGAAGCAGTGCAAGTTATCCGTAAGAAGGCGATTGAATTATTTCAAAAAACGCGTCTTCCTTCGCGCAAAGTAGAATATTGGCATTATACTGATTTACGCGTTTTATTAAAATCTGTCAGTGAGTTTTCAGAATTTAATGATGAACAAACGATTGATAAATTACTTCCAGAAAATATTGTTTTTTCTATTGAAAATGGTAAAGCGCTTACCTCAAATAAAATAGAGGGTGTTGAAGTAGAGAATCTTGTAACGGCATTAGATAAAAATAGTGCTAAACTAAATTCAATTATTTCTGATGAAAATTTTATTGGACAATTAAATACAGCCTTCGTTACAGATGGGTGGTTTTTCAAGATTTCTGATAATATTCAATTGGATGTGCCAATTGAATTGCAAAATATTCAAATGGGAGGGCAATCACATACTTTTTCAAGCATCAAAGTCGGAAAGAATAGTCAGGCTGTAATTATTGAACGCCAGATAGGCAATGATAAAGATACTTTCGTTAGTTCAGTCTTTTCATTAGATCTTGCTGCTAACAGTAATATAACATGGATTCTTATCCGTGATAGGGGAGAAAGTGCTACACAATTTAGCCAATTTCGTGCTGTGCTTGCTGAAAACGCTGAATTAACACTTTATGTGATTAATATAGGTAGTCAACTTAATCGTCAAGAAATTGATATTGAGTTGTTGGGAAAAGAGGCTAATTTTCAATTACGAGCAATAAATTTATTGTCTGGAAAAATGCACAGTGATCTTACGATGACTGTACGTCACGTTGAAGAAAAATCAATTTCGAAAGAAATTATACGTAATGTTATCACAGATAAAGCACGTGGTGCTTTTCAAGGGGTAATACGCGTTGCACAGAAAGCGCAAAAAACAGATGCCCGTATGGCTTGCAATAGCCTTATTCTTTCAGATGATGCAGAATTTGATGTAAAGCCTGAACTAGAAATTTTTGCAGATGATGTTGCTTGCGCCCATGGAGCAACAGTTGCTAAAATTAATCATGATCATCTTTTTTATCTAATGGCACGCGGTATCTCTTTTAAAACTGCCTGCGAACTTTTGGTAAAAGGGTTTATCTCAGAACTTATTGATGACATTAAGCAAGATAACATGCACACTCTTTTGAGTACTATCATTAATAAATGGTTAGTAACGAACATCTAAGGCAAAAAAATGGAAAATAAGGTAAAAACATTAAATTATAATGTAGAAGAAATTCGCCGTGATTTTCCTATTTTGCAAAATAGTATTTATGGTAAACGATTAGCTTATCTTGATAGCGGAGCATCTGCTCAAAAGCCGCTATCTGTCCTTAATATCATGGATAATTTTTACCGATATCATTATGCTAATGTGCATCGAGGAATGCATTTTTTATCAAATACAGCAACACAATTTTATGAAGATACTCGTGAAACAGTTCGGGCTTTTTTAAACGCTCAAGTAGTTGAAGAAATTGTTTTTACGAAAAGTGCAACAGAAGCTATTAACACTGTAGCTTATGGTTGGGGGATGCCTAAATTAAAAGAAGGTGATGAAATTATTCTCACTATTATGGAGCATCATTCAAATATTATTCCTTGGCATTTTATTCGTGAACAAAAAGGTGTGAAACTTATTTTTGTACCAGTTGATAAAGATGGTGTTTTACATATTGAATCTTTTCAAAACGCTTTAAGTGATAGAACCCGTCTTGTTGCTATTACACATATGTCCAATATATTGGGAAGCATATCTCCTATAAAAGAAATTGTTAAGTTAGCACATCAAAATGCTATTCCTGTTTTGGTTGATGGTTCTCAAGGAGCGGCACATTTAACGGTGGATGTACAAGATCTCGATTGTGATTGGTATGTTTTTACTGGTCATAAAGTTTATGGTCCTACAGGTATTGGTGTTCTTTATGGTAAAAAGTGTCGGTTGGAAGAAATGCGTCCTTTTCAGGGCGGAGGACAAATGCTTGAAGAGGTGACACTTGATAAGGTTTCTTATAATTCTCCTCCATATCGTTTTGAAGCTGGTACACCTCCTATAGTTGAAGCTATTGGATTAGCGGCAGCTATTGATTATATACAAGAAAAGGATAGAAATGCGATTTATACACATGAAATGGCGCTTTTAAATTACGCTCATGAAAGACTTGAAACAGTTCAGTCATTACATATTTATGGACGTGCTTTGAATAAAGGTGCTATTATATCCTTTGAGCTTGAAGGTATCCATGCACATGATGTTGCTATGTTTGTTGATCGACAGGGAGTTGCTATACGTGCGGGAACACATTGTGCACAGCCTTTATTACAACATTTTGGTTTAACATCTATCTGTCGTGCGTCATTAGCAATGTATAGTAATCGGGAAGATATCGATCAATTGGTTGAAGCATTAGAAAAAGCAAGGATATTTTTTAATGGTTAGATTAATTAAAAAATGCTCTTCAGCTGAGCCTGTTGGTTTAGAAAGTGATAAGCAAGAGTCTTGTTTACCAGCAATTCCAGAATCTGAGATTAATCGTCTGACAAACGATATTATTGCTGCTCTTAAAACAGTCTACGATCCGGAAATACCTGCTGATATTTATGAGCTAGGATTGATTTATCGGATTGATATTGAAGATGATCGTTCGGTAAAAATTGAAATGACACTTACAGCTCCTGGATGTCCTGTCGCAGGTGAGATGCCAGGTTGGGTAGAAAATGCTGTAAGTGCAGTTGAAGGTGTTTTAAGTGTTGAAGTAATTATGACATTTGATCCTCCGTGGACACCTGAGTGTATGTCAGAAGAAGCACAAATTGCTGTTGGATGGTATTAAAAATAAAACAATAATAAAATATTGATTTTATTATTGTTTTATCTTATTTATCACTTTTTTGAGCTTTTTTATTGTTTCGATAAACTAGCTTTTTGCGATCAGCGTTCTTTGTATAAAGAACTGCTATGTTAGCAGCTAAAAATTTCTTTGAGTTGAAATACTATTGCATCTAAGTTTGCAGTTTTTGTTGCAGCTACTTTTCTTAAGCCATCAGTTAATTTCTAGTACTAGCAACAGTAATGGCAATAGAAGCTATCATTGATAAGATAGAACTGGAGATGGGGCTTTAGACAATAGCAAGACTGGGATTGATAATCATGAAAGTAGAGTTGGCTGTGAAAGTGATTTTTGTGGTTGTTGTGCACGCTTAAGAACAAAGAAAAAGTTTCTTGGAAAGAGTATGGTTAGTATTAGAAAAGGTGTTTATGTCCTTAGTCCTTATGCGGTTAGTGCCTATTGCTAAACGCTTGCAAGAGCAATGTTTGTGATCTTGTTGAGGAAAGAAATATTTTGTGGTGGTGATAGTGGTTTTAGAAGCTTTTTTGTAGCCTGAGTGAGGGCTCTTCGTTTTGGTAAGAAGACTAAACGGCAAAAATAAACAGCGACTATCATTAAGAGAGCAATAATATAGCTAGGGTTGTATTAGTTAGTATTGAATATATTTGGAGAAAAGCGATTTCATGGTCATTATCCCAAATTTAGTAAGGAAAATCTTTACAGCATAACAAACAAGGTGCTCATAATATGTAGGTGGAAAAGTGCATAAAAAATCGAATCGTAAAGAGAAGCTCAATGCTTTTGATACTTAACACAAACTAAAAATCACCTTGAAAGCAAGTTTTGATTTTTAATGCGTATAAAGGAAAATATAAAGTGCTATTCCCTAACCTTTATTTATCCCTAACCTTAAAAAAGATAAATAAAATCAGTATGTTACATTTGTCTATAAGAAACATGGTGGGCGATGAGAGACTCGAACTCCCGACATCCTCGGTGTAAACGAGGCGCTCTACCAGCTGAGCTAATCGCCCAATTTAATAATTCACAATTGGATGAGCACTTTATTAAGGAAAAAAAAAATTAAAGGCAAGAATAAAAAATGTTATTTATTAATGTTTTTTAGAGAATTGGATGAGTTTTTATTGTTTATTTAATTTTTTTTTAAAATGTTTCATTTTTCTTGACAGAACCGAATGAACATCTTACACGACGATTGATACCATATTAATTGGTTCCAAGAAGTGCGCGGGTGTAGCTCAGTTGGTTAGAGTGCTGGCCTGTCACGCCGGAGGTCGCGGGTTCGAGCCCCGTCACTCGCGCCATTTCGATTTTTTATTTCCTAATTTCCTTAGCATGTGGTTTTTTGTGGGTTATAATAATTATAGCGCATCCTATAGAATTTTTAGCTGATGTTTAATTTTTCCTTTTTTATATAGTTTTATGAGAATAAGGGCTTGCGTCTTTCTTTTCTCTGCGGTACCTATAATAAAATAAATACTGCGCGGCATGCCCTTTAAGCTGTACGAGCGGAATTAGCGTGATGAGTGTTGTAATTTTATCTAGACAATATTAGATGATTACGCTAATTCAGAACCTCATTAAGGCGGAAAAGGATTATGATCCATTTATTGAACTCTTATTTACCGGTATTGATTTTCATTATTGTTTCAGTAATTATTGCTGGAGTTCTTTTAATCATACCTTATATTGTGGCTTATCGTGCTCCTGATCCTGAAAAACTATCGGCTTATGAATGTGGATTTAATTCATTTGATGATGCTCGAATGAAGTTTGATGTTCGATTTTATCTCGTTTCAATTTTATTCATTATTTTCGATCTTGAAGTTGCTTTTCTTTTTCCTTGGGCTGTTTCGTTTTCTTCAATAGGTATATTTGGTTTTTGGTCGATGATTGTATTCTTAGCGATCTTGACGATTGGATTTATATATGAATGGAAAAAGGGAGCTCTTGAATGGAATTAGCGTTTAATAATTCAACGGTTGTTGCTCCAAAAGCAAAAGGAATCATTGATCCAAATACAGGTAAGTTGGTAGGTTCTAATGATAAGTTTTTTAGTGATATTAATGCCGAATTAGGGGACAAGGGTTTTTTAGTAACTTCAGTAGATGCTTTGATCACTTGGGCCCGTACCGGTTCATTGATGTGGATGAGCTTTGGTTTGGCTTGTTGTGCTGTTGAGATGATACAATGCTCAATGCCTCATTATGATAATGAACGTTTTGGATATGCGCCGCGCGCTTCACCCCGTCAATCAGATGTCATGGTAGTTGCTGGTACTTTAACAAATAAAATGGCACCTGCTTTACGCAAAGTTTACGATCAGATGCCTGAACCGCGTTATGTGATTTCTATGGGTTCCTGTGCAAATGGTGGGGGGTATTATCATTATTCTTATTCCGTTGTGCGTGGATGTGATCGTATTGTCCCAGTGGATATTTATATTCCAGGATGTCCTCCTACAGCAGAGGCGTTGCTATATGGTATCTTACTATTGCAGAAAAAAATCCGTCGTACTGGGTCTATAGAGCGATAGGGACTTTAATAATAATGAGTGAAACATTAAGCGAGCTTTCTAGCTATTTGAAAGATAAATTGGGGGATAAGATAGAAGAAAGTATCCTTGCATTTGGCGAATTGACAGTTGTATCACGTCTTGATGCAATTACTGATGTTTTAATGTTTGTTCGCGATGACTCTCGTTGTCAATTTATTAGTATTACAGATATTAGTGGTGTAGATTATCCTTTTCGTGAAAAACGTTTTGATGTGTCTTATCAGTTATTATCTCCGCGACATAATTTACGTTTACGTGTAAAAGTGCGTACTGATGAGAATGTTGCTGTTGCTTCTGCTTGTTCGATTTATCCTGGAGCAGAATGGTATGAGCGTGAAGCCTACGATATGTATGGCATTTTATTTTCAGGGCACCCGGATTTACGACGTATTTTAACAGATTATGGATTTGAAGGGCACCCTTTGCGCAAAGATTTTCCTGTAACAGGGTTTGTCGAATGTCGTTATGATAATGAAGTCAAACGAGTTATTTATGAGCCTGTTGTTTTGCGACAGGAAATGCGTAATTTTGATTTTCTTTCGCCTTGGGAAGGTAATGAACATATTTCGCTATGTGGTAAAAAATCACATGTTGAAAAATAATACTATAATTGAAGATGTGGTAAAGATTGTAAGTTTTTAAAAATAATTAAGCCTTTTTAGTAAGAATAGTGTATAGAAAGTTGTAATTGTATATGAGTTAATTTTATTCGCAGTAAATAGTTATTTTGTGTCGTGCATCATAATAGCATAGCATTCTTTGTGTTCAGTTTTTAGGATGCATTGAGAGAAGTAAGGGGTTAATAGTGGCTGAGGTCAATGTCCGAAATTTTAATATTAATTTTGGTCCACAACATCCTGCTGCGCATGGTGTTCTGCGTATGGTTTTAGAATTGGATGGTGAAGTTGTTGAACGTGTGGATCCACATATTGGATTACTGCACCGCGGCACAGAAAAGTTAATGGAAACAAAAACTTATCTTCAGGCAGGACCTTATCTTGATCGTTTAGATTATGTTGCTCCTATGAATCAAGAGCATGCTTTTGTGCTTGCCATTGAAAAATTGTTGGGTGTTGAAGTTCCTAAACGAGGACAGTTAATTCGCGTTCTATTTTCTGAAATTGGGCGTATTCTTAATCATTTGCTTAATGTAACCACACAAGCAATGGATGTTGGTGCCTTAACACCGCCGCTTTGGGGATTTGAACAGCGTGAAAAATTGATGATTTTTTATGAGCGTGCATGTGGCGCGCGTCTTCATGCAAATTATTTCCGTCCTGGTGGTGTGCATCAGGATTTACCAGAAACTTTGATTGAAGATATTGGTAATTTTATTGACCCATTTCTTATTGCTCTTGATAAACTTGATGCACTTATAACACCTAATCGAATTTTTAAACAGCGGAATGTAGATATTGGTGTGGTAAATATTAACGAAGCTTGGGCTCGTGCTTTTTCTGGAGTGATGATTCGTGGAGCTGGTGTGCCGTGGGATCTGCGTAAAAGCCAACCTTATGAATGTTATGATGAAATGGAATTTGATATTCCTGTAGGTAAAAATAGCGATTGTTATGATCGTTACCTCATTCGTATGGAAGAAATGAGGCAATCAACAAAAATTATGCGGCAATGTGTGGACCGTTTGCTTTCTTCTGAAAAAAATGGACCAGTTTCAAGTTTGGATCGTAAGGTTGTGCCACCAAAACGCAGTGAAATGAAAAGTTCGATGGAAGCGCTGATTCATCATTTTAAACTTTATACAGAAGGTTTTCATACTCCTCCTGGTGAAGTTTATGTCGCTGTAGAAGCCCCAAAAGGTGAGTTTGGTGTTTACCTAGTTTCTGATGGAACCAATAAGCCTTATCGTATTAAATTACGTGCTCCTGGTTTTGCTCATCTTCAAGCTATGGACTTTCTAACTCGAGGTCATATGCTAGCAGATGCAACAGCTATTTTGGGTTCAATTGATATTGTTTTTGGGGAGATTGATCGTTAATGTCTGTACGTCGTCTTGCCGATGCTATCCATCAACCAGCAGAATTTTCTTTTACAAAAGAGAATCAAGTATGGGTGCAAAATACCATAAAGAAATATCCTGTAGGGCGTGAACAATCTGCTGTTATTCCCTTATTGATGCGTGCTCAAGAGCAGGAAGGTTGGGTAACGCGTGCTGCAATTGAACATATTGCTGAAATACTTTCTATGGCTTATATTCGAGTTTTAGAGGTTGCAACTTTTTATACTCAATTTCAACTAAAACCAGTTGGAACAAAGGCGCATATTCAGGTTTGTGGTACCACTCCTTGTATGCTACGTGGTTCTGGAGAATTGATCAAAGTTTGTCAAAAAAAGATTCATGATAAGCCTTTTGTTACTAATCAAAGTGGTACATTGTCATGGGAAGAAGTTGAGTGTCTTGGTGCTTGTGTTAATGCTCCGATGGTTATGATTTTCAAAGATACTTATGAAGATCTTACAGCTGAACGTCTTGAAGAAATTATTGATGCATTTGAAGCAGGTAAAGGTTCTAATATAGCTGTGGGACCACAAAATAATCGTAAATCATCAGAGCCTATTAGTGGTTTAACATCTTTAGTTGATGAAAATAAAAATAAAATGAAATCATTTAAATCTTCAAAGAAAAAGAGAAATGAAGGTGTGGAAGTTGAATGAATATTTCTTTGAGTTGAATAAAACATCTTAATATAAAAGAGAAGTTTTGGGAAAAATATTAAAAAATTGAATTAGGAAAATGCTAAAAATGCATTCAGTTATAGAAAAAAAGGTGGGGTATGCTGGCTGATAAGGATCGCATTTTCACCAATATTTATGGTTTTAAAGATAAATCATTGAAAGCTGCGGTATTGCGTGGACATTGGGATGGTACCAAAGCGATTATTGAAAAAGGTCGTGATTGGATTATTGATGAAATGAAAGCTTCAGGCTTACGTGGCCGTGGGGGTGCTGGCTTTCCTACTGGTATGAAATGGTCCTTTATGCCAAAACAAAGCGATGGTCGGCCTCATTATTTGGTTGTAAATGCAGATGAGTCGGAACCAGGAACATGCAAAGACCGTGATATTTTAAGACATGATCCTCATACTTTAATTGAAGGATGTGTTATTGCCACTTTTGCAATGGGAGCAAATATTGCTTTTATTTATGTTCGTGGTGAATATATTCGTGAGCGTGAAGCGCTTCAAGCTGCAATTGATGAGTGCTATGAAGCAGGGTTGCTTGGTAAAAAGACTAAATATGGTCATGCTTGTGATATTATTGTTCACCATGGTGCTGGGGCTTACATTTGCGGTGAAGAGACAGCTCTTCTTGAGAGCCTTGAGGGAAAAAAAGGTCAACCTCGATTAAAACCTCCATTCCCTGCAAATATGGGTGTTTATGGTTGTCCAACAACCGTTAACAATGTGGAATCTATTGCAGTTGTTCCTACGATTTTACGTCGAGGTGCTTCGTGGTTTTCATCGATTGGTCGGGCAAACAATGTTGGGACAAAATTGTTTATGGTTTCTGGACATGTTAATGCGCCTTGTACATTTGAAGATGCTCTAGGTGTTTCTTTTCGTGAATTGATTGAAAAACATACAGGTGGTATTCGCGGTGGATGGAATAATCTTTTAGCCGTTATTCCAGGGGGAGCTTCTTGTCCGATTGTTCGTGGAGAAGATATGATAAATGCCATTATGGATTTCGATGGGATGCGAGATGTTGGCTCTTCTTTTGGGACGGGTGGTATGATTGTTATGGATAAATCAACCGATATCATTAAGGCAATTTGGCGTATAGCAGCTTTTTTTAAACATGAAAGTTGCGGTCAATGTACGCCGTGTCGTGAAGGGACTGGGTGGATGATGCGTCTTTTGGGTCGTATGGTTGAAGGAAGGGCACAAAAACGCGAAATTGATCTTCTATTTGAAGTTTCTAAACAAGTTGAAGGGCATACTATTTGTGCACTTGGAGATGCTGCGGCATGGCCTATACAAGGATTAATCCGTAATTTTCGTTCAGAGATTGAACGAAGAATTGATGATTATACGCGAAGTGCAGTTCAAAGTAAAAATATTGCTTTGGAAACAATAAAATAAAGAGTTTTGTTTTTAAAAATAATGAAATACAAATGAGAAGTAGGTTATTCGCGAGCTGGATTGGTGATGATAAGTATTAAAGTTGATGGTAAAGAAATTGAAGTTCCTGACTATTACACATTGCTTCAAGCTGCTGAGGCTGCGGGTGCTGAGGTTCCACGTTTTTGTTTTCACGAAGCTTTATCAATTGCTGGGAATTGTCGTATGTGTTTGGTAGAGGTCAAAGGTGGGCCTCCAAAACCACAAGCTTCTTGTGCTATGGGAGTACGTGATTTACGATCAGGGCCAAATGGTGAAATGCCTGAAATATTTGTCAATACGGAAATGGTCAAAAAAGCCCGTGAAGGCGTTATGGAGTTTCTCCTCATTAACCATCCATTAGATTGTCCTGTATGTGATCAAGGTGGTGAATGTGATCTTCAAGATCAAGCAATTTTTTATGGGCGTGATTGTTCTCGTTATACAGAAGATAAACGTGCTGTTGAAGATAAGTATATTGGACCTCTTGTAAAAACTGTGATGACACGGTGTATTCATTGCACACGTTGTGTTCGTTTTACAACAGAGATTGCAGGTGTTTCAGATCTTGGTTTAATTGGCCGTGGTGAAGATGCTGAAATCACGACATATCTTGAAAGAGCAATGACATCTGAATTGCAAGGCAATGTTATTGATCTCTGTCCAGTAGGTGCTTTAACTTCAAGACCTTATGCGTTTTGTGCGCGTCCATGGGAATTAATTAAAACAGAGTCGATTGATGTGATGGATGCTCTTGGTAGTGCTATTCGCATTGACAGCCGAGGGCGCGAAGTTATGCGAATTATACCACGCGTTAATAAAGATATAAATGAGGAATGGATTTCAGATAAGACACGTTTTATTTGGGATGGATTGCGTACTCAAAGACTTAATAAACCGTATGTTCGAAAAGATGGAAAACTTCAGCCTGTAAGTTGGTCGGAAGCTTTTGAAAAAATTAAAACAGTTATATCTGAAACTTCAGCAAAAAAAATTGGAGCAATTGCTGGAGATCTTGTTTCTGTTGAGGAAATGTACGCTCTTAAATTATTATTGCTTTCATTGGGCTCAAAGGCATTTGACTGTCGTCAAAGGGGTATGGTTCTATCTGCTGAATTAGGCCGTTCGAGTTATATTTTTAATCCTACTATTGCAGGTATCGAACGTGCTGATGCAATATTAATTGTAGGATCTAATCCGCGTGTTGAGGCTGCTGTTTTAAATGCACGTATTTTAAAACATCAACGAGTAGGAAGAATTCCAATTGCATTAATTGGAGAACAGGTCGATTTGCGTTATCCGTATTCTTATCTTGGGGCTGGTACTGATTCATTAAATAAACTTATTAGTGGAGAGAATGCATTTTTTGATGTACTAAAAAAAGCTGAGAGACCGCTTATTCTTATTGGAGAAGGTGCTATTTCAGGTAAGGAAGGTTTATCTGTTTTAAAGAGTCTTGCAAAATTAGCGGACCTTGTTGGAGCTCTTAATGAAGAATGGAATGGATTTGGCATCCTTCATACTGCTGCATCAACTGTTGGAGGACTAGATATTGGTTTTACCCATAAATTGGGAGTTGAAAATATTGTAAAAACCTGTGAGGTTCTATTTTTGCTGAGCGCTGATGAAGTAGAATTAACCAATAACAAAGCCTTCGTAATTTATATTGGAAGCCACGGTGATAATGGTGCGCATGCTGCTGATGTGATTCTACCGGCATCTACTTATACTGAAAAATCAGGGCTTTATGTTAATACAGAAGGTCGTGTTCAGATGACAAATCGAGCTGGTTTTGCTCCAGGTGAAGCAAAAGAAGATTGGGCTATTTTACGTGCTTTATCCGATGTTTTAAATAAAAAGCTTCCTTTTGATTCATTATCTCAATTGAGACAAAGTTTATTTAATGATTTTCCACATCTTTGTGCCATTGATAATATAACGCCTTCATGTATTAGTGATCTTAAAACTCTGAGTTCACAAGTAATTGTTCTGAAGCCACACAAATTTACTTCTATGATTAAAGACTTTTATTTAACAAATCCAATAGCGCGTGCTTCTGCAATTATGGCAGAATGTTCGTCTCTTGCAAAAAGTCATGCTGCAGAAGCTATGAAGTAAGAACAAAGGGGAAAAGGAACAGTTATGTACGATTTCTTTATGGCTTGGCTATTGCCATTATTAATTATAGTGGGTAAAACACTTATTCTGTTAGTTGTTCTTTTGGTTTTAATTGCTTATTTGCTTTATGCAGACAGGAAAATTTGGGCAGCTGTCCAATTACGTCGTGGACCGAATGTTGTTGGTCCATGGGGGTTGTTGCAGTCTTTTGCAGACTTGATAAAATTTGCTGTTAAAGAACCGATTATCCCTGCTGGAGCTAATAAAGGTGTTTTTCTTCTTGCTCCTTTTGTTTCAGCGGCACTTGCATTATCGGCATGGGCAGTTGTTCCAGTTAATGAAGGCTGGGAAATTGCAAGTATTAATGTTGGTTTACTATATATACTGGCTATTTCATCTCTTGAAGTTTACGGTGTTATCATGGGAGGATGGGCCTCAAACTCGAAATATCCTTTTTTAGGAGCTCTTCGTTCAGCGGCACAAATGGTTTCTTATGAAGTTTCAATTGGTCTTGTTCTTGTTACAGTTGTTTTAGTAAGTGGTTCACTAGATCTTACAGCAATTGTTCTTAAACAGAATAGTGGTTTTGGAAAGAATATTGGCTTGCCATTCAGTAGTTTTCTTGATTGGAATTGGTTAGTTCTTTTTCCAATGTTTATTATATTTTTTATTTCTGCGCTTGCAGAGACAAATCGTCCTCCTTTTGATTTGGTAGAGGCAGAATCTGAGCTTGTTGCTGGACATATGGTTGAATATTCTTCAACTCCTTATATGCTTTTTTTTCTTGGTGAATACGTTGCAATTGTTTTAATGTGTGCATTAACAACTATTTTGTTTTTGGGTGGCTGGTTACCTCCTTTTGATGTATGGTGGCTTAATTGGATTCCTGGTGTCATTTGGTTTGTTCTGAAGGTTTGTTTTGTATTTTTTGGATTTGCTATGGTTAAAGCATTTGTACCCCGATATCGCTATGATCAGTTAATGCGCCTTGGTTGGAAGGTATTTCTTCCTATTTCATTGGCAATGGTTGTGATGACCGCTGCTGTTCTGCAATACACTGGTTTAGCTTAAGAGGAAAGCTTATATGTCAAGTCTTATTCAAGCAGCAAAATCACTTCTTTTATTAGAATTCATAAGTGCCTTTTTTTTAGCAATGCGTCAGTTTTTTTCTCCAAAACCTACAATTAATTATCCCTATGAAAAAGGTTGTGTTTCTCCACGTTTTCGTGGTGAACATGCTTTGCGTCGCTATCCAAATGGAGAAGAACGGTGTATCGCATGTAAATTATGTGAAGCAATTTGTCCCGCACAGGCTATTACGATTGAAGCTGGGCCTCGACGTAATGATGGTACACGTAGAACTATTCGCTATGATATTGATATGGTGAAGTGTATCTATTGTGGTTTTTGTCAAGAGGCTTGTCCAGTTGATGCTATTGTGGAAGGTCCGAATTTTGAGTTTGCAACAGAAATGCGTGAAGAACTCTATTATGATAAAGAAAAGCTTTTAAATAATGGAGATCGTTGGGAGCGGGAAATTGCTCGTAATATATTAATAGATTCACCTTATCGTTAGGTGTATTATTAAATGGAAAGTAGTTGGATAATGTATCCGATAAGGATAGTCTGGTATGAAAATTCATACCTATTGATTGATTGAGGGGAAGTCTATGCTAACAGGTCTAGCAGCGGCATTTTTCTATATTTTTGCTTTCATTATGCTTATAAGTGCGGTCATTGTTGTTGTCGCACGTAATCCTGTTCATTCAGTCTTATTTTTAATACTGGCATTTTTTAATGCCGCGGCTTTGTTTTTGCTTGCAGGAGCAGAATTTTTAGGACTTATCTTATTGGTTGTCTATGTTGGTGCTGTAGCAGTTTTATTTTTATTTGTAGTTATGATGCTTGATGTTGACTTTGCTGAATTAAAAAGTGGTACACTCAAATATGCTCCTATTGGTGCTTTTATTGGTATTATAATCGCTATAGAGCTTATTTTTGTTTTTATTAGCAACAGTTTTTTTCCAGTTTCAGGAGTTCATGCTACACAACCAACGCCAGATTTAACACAGCGAACAAATACTCAAGCACTAGGAGACATTCTCTATACAGATTATGTTTTCTACTTTCAAATCTCAGGATTAATTTTATTAGTTGCAATGATTGGCGCTATTGTTCTGACACTCCGTCACAGATCAGGAGTTAAACGACAGTCGATTGCAGTTCAAGTTGCGAGAACACCAGAAAGTGCAATTGAAATTAAAAAAGTTGAATCAGGTAAAGGTATTTAGCGGAAAGATTATTATGTACATTGATATTGTTCATTATCTCACTGTTTCTGTATTGATATTTACAATTGGCATTCTTGGTATTTTTTTAAATAGAAAGAATGTAATTGTTATTCTTATGTCAATTGAGCTTATATTGCTCTCGGTCAATCTTAATTTTGTTGCGTTTTCAGCTTTTCTTCATGATTTAGTTGGGCAAGTATTTTCTTTATTTATCTTGACAGTAGCAGCTGCTGAAGCAGCAATTGGTCTAGCAATTCTTGTTGTGTTTTTTCGTAATCGTGGTTCTATTGCGGTTGAAGATGTTAATGTGATGAAGGGCTGATACGTGATGTATTATATGATCGTTTTTCTTCCGCTTTTAGGTTTTTTAATTGCTGCAATAGGTGGAAAGACTATAGCTCCTCGTGCTAGTGAGCTGGTAACATCTAGCTTTATGATGATTGTTGCTGGGTTATCATGGATATCTTTTTTAAGTATGGCTTTTAATAATGCTTCAACAGTTGATATACCGCTATTGCAATGGGTAGTTATTGATAAATTAGTGTTTAATTGGTCTTTGCATGTTGATACATTGACAGCTGTTATGCTTGTTGTAGTGAATAGTGTCTCGGCATTAGTTCATATTTATTCAATTGGTTATATGCATCATGATCCTTCAAGGCCTCGTTTTTTTGCTTATCTTTCTTTATTTACATTTATGATGTTGATGTTGGTGACAGCCAATAATCTAATTCAAATGTTTTTTGGATGGGAAGGTGTTGGCCTTGTATCTTATTTGTTGATTGGTTTTTGGTTTCAGCGGGATTCTGCTAATAAGGCAGCAATGAAAGCTTTTGTAATTAATCGTGTTGGGGATTTTGGTTTTCTATTAGGAATATTCAACATTTTTGTTTTATTTCAGTCAGTTAATTTTGTAGATATTTTTACAAAAGCTGCAGATAATAATTTTATAAAGGGTATGACGTTTTTAGGTGGTCATTTTGGGGGACAAACAGTAATTACTATTACATGTCTTCTTTTATTTGTTGGCGCTATGGGTAAATCAGCACAATTTCTTTTACATACGTGGCTTCCTGATGCGATGGAAGGACCAACTCCAGTATCTGCGCTCATTCATGCAGCTACAATGGTAACGGCTGGTGTTTTTATGATTGCGCGTATGTCACCGATTTTTGAACTTTCTCCGAATGCTTTAACAGTAATCATTATTATTGGGGCAACGACAGCATTTTTTGCTGCAACTGTGGGAGTCGTACAAAATGATATCAAGCGCGTTATTGCTTATTCTACTTGTTCACAGCTTGGTTATATGTTTGTTGGGTTAGGGGTTGGAGCATATGGAGCAGCCATTTTCCATCTTTTTACGCACGCTTTTTTTAAAGCCTTATTATTTCTCGGAGCAGGATCTGTAATTCATGCGGTTTCTGATGAACAAGATATGCGAAAAATGGGTGGATTATATAAACATATAAAAACAACTTATTGGATGATGTTTATAGGAACTATTGCCTTAACAGGCTTTGGAATTCCTGGAACTTTTTTTGGAACTGCAGGATTTTTTTCAAAAGATGCTATTATAGAATCTGCCTTTGCATCGCATAATATTGCGTCAGAATATGCTTTTTGGCTTCTTATTTTATCTGCTTTATTAACGAGTTTTTATTCTTGGCGGCTTATATTTATGACATTTCATGGCAAGACACGTGCAACCGTTGATGTTATGCATCATGTGCATGAATCAGCTCCAGTGATGTTAGTTCCATTATTTATTTTATCTATCGGAGCATTGTTTGCTGGTGTAATTTTCCAGCCTTATTTTTTTGGTGACTTTTATGATGCTTTTTGGAAAGGTGCATTATTTACGGGAAGTCATAATCATATTCTTCATGAAGCACACAATGTACCTGACTGGGTAAAATGGTCGCCATTTACAGCGATGATTCTTGGTTTTACCTTAGCGTATTTATTTTATATTCTAGTTCCTTCAATTCCTAAAAGAATTGCTGAATTTTTACCTATATTACACCGATTTCTTTATAATAAATGGTATTTTGATGAAGTTTATAATATTTTATTTGTTCGTTCTGCCTTGGGAATTGGTAACTTTTTTTGGAAAATAGGTGACAATAAGGTTATTGATGGTTTAGGCCCAAATGGCATTGCAGCACGTATTATTAACATCACAAATAAAGTTATTCGCATGCAAACAGGATATCTTTATCATTATGCATTTGCAATGCTGATTGGCGTGGCAACACTCATCACATGGATGATGATTAGGAGCTTAAATTGATGACCGACTGGCCTATTCTTTCTACTGTTACTTTTTTGCCGCTTGTTGGTGTGTTCCTGATTTTATTAATCAAGGATGATAGTGAAGCAGCAAAACGCAATATACGTAATGTAGCGTTTTTTACGACTGTGTTTGTTTTTATTATTTCTTTAGTTATTTGGGCAGGATTTGATACTACAAACTCTGATTTTCAGATGGTTGAGAAATTCCACTGGTTAGGTAGTGATATTAGTTATCATGTAGGTATCGATGGTATTTCTGTTCTTTTTGTTGTTCTTTCAGCTTTTCTTTTACCTTTCTGTATTTTAGCAAGTTGGAATACTATTCAAGATAGATTAAAAGATTACATGATTGCTTTTCTTCTTCTCGAAGTTGCAATTATTGGAGTTTTTTGTGCTCTTGATGCAATCTTATTCTATATCTTTTTTGAAGGTAGCCTTATTCCAATGTTTATTATTATTGGTGTTTGGGGTGGGGCGCGTCGTATTTATGCAAGTATGAAATTTTTCTTATATACTTTGCTTGGCTCAGTGCTCATGCTGGTTGCTATCATGGTTATGTATTGGGAAGCAGGAACACTTGATATACCAACTTTGTTAACCTACCAGTTTAATACACATATGCAGACGTGGTTGTGGCTTGCATTTTTTGCTTCTTTTGCTGTTAAAATGCCAATGTGGCCAGTTCATACATGGTTGCCTGATGCTCATGTGGAAGCACCAACAGCAGGCTCTGTTATTTTAGCTGGCGTATTACTTAAATTGGGCGGTTATGGTTTTATTCGTTTTTCATTACCAATGTTTCCTATTGCTTCAGCTGATTTTTCTTCTTTAGTTTTCACATTATCGCTAATTGCGATTATTTACACATCTTTAGTTGCACTTGTTCAAAGTGATATAAAGAAACTGATTGCTTATTCATCGGTGGCGCATATGGGATATGTAACGATGGGTATTTTTTCTGCTAATGAACAAGGCATTCAAGGTGCTATTTATCAGATGCTATCGCATGGAATTGTTTCAGCGGCTTTATTTCTTTGTGTTGGAGTGATCTATAACCGCTTACATACACGTGAAATTTCAGCGTTTGGCGGTTTAGTAAATAATATGCCTAAATATGCTGTTGTTTTCTTGATTTTTACTATGGCAAATATTGGGTTACCTGGAAGTTCAGGATTTATCGGCGAGTTTTTAACTCTAATAGGTGTTTTCCAAGTTAATAAATTGGTTGCTGTTTTTGCTACAACTGGCGTTATTTTATCAGCAGCTTATGCACTTTATCTTTATCGGCGCATTGTTTTTGGCTCTTTAGAAAAAGAAAACTTGAAAGTTCTTCTTGATCTATCACCAATAGAGAAATTCACCCTTTATCCAATGGTTATTCTCACAATATTTTTTGGTGTTTATCCAACACCAATTTTTAAAACAACAATGTCTGCGGTAGAATCTTTGATCAACCAGCTGCACTAAATAAAAGATGAACGCTCATGCAAACTGAAATAATAACTCAATTAGTGTTAATTCTTCCTGAGATTTTAATTGCCTTGGGAGGAATAGCACTGCTCTTAATCGGCGTTTATTCTAGAGCGCATTCATATTTAACTGTTACAGGTTTAGCGATTGCTCTTCTTATTGCAACTATTATTATCGTGATGATCTTTCCAAAAAGCGGTTTTTTTTGCACAGATGCGCTCATCATTGATTCTTTTAGCCGCTATATGAAAATTTTAACGCTTATTGGCGCATTATTTGCTCTCATTATGTCTGTTTCTTTTACCTGTGCTCAAAAATTTGATATATTTGAATTTCCAGTATTGGTTCTGTTTGCAACCCTTGGTATGATGTTCATGATTTCAGCAGGTAATATGCTGTCTCTTTATATGGGGTTAGAGCTACAATCTTTATCTTTATATGTTTTAGCTGCTATTAATCGTAATAATGTTAAATCTTCTGAAGCAGGATTAAAATATTTTGTTTTAGGTGCATTGTCTTCAGGATTACTTCTTTATGGTATTTCATTACTTTATGGTTTTACTGGCCAAATTAGCTTTCATGAAATTGCATTGGCTTTAAAAGGTGAGGTTTTGCAGTTAGGTGTTATTTTTGGAATTGTGTTTATTTTAGCTGGTTTGGCTTTCAAAATTTCTGCAGTTCCATTTCATATGTGGACACCTGATGTTTACGAAGGCGCGCCAACACCTATTACAGCGTTTTTTGCTGGTGCCCCTAAAGTTGCAGCAATGGCGTTAATTATTCGTATAATTGTTGTTGCTTTTATTCCATTTGATAACGCTGATAACCTTATGCCTGCATGGCAGCAAATTATAGTATTTATAGCGATTGCATCAATGATATTAGGTGCATTTGCTGCAATTGGTCAAAGTAATATTAAGCGTCTAATGGCTTATTCATCGATTAGTCATATGGGATATGCTCTTGTTGGGTTAGCTGCAGGAAATGTACTTGGGGTAAAAGGTGTTATCATTTATATGACCATTTATCTTGTTATGACACTTGGTTCGTTTTCTTTCATTCTTAGTATGCGGTCGCATGATGGAAATGTTGAAAATATTTATGATCTTGCAGGATTGGCAAAAACAAATCCGTTTATGGCTATTATTATGACAATACATCTTTTTTCGTTAGCAAGTATACCACCTATGGCAGGTTTTTTTGGAAAGTGGTATACATTTTCTGCAGCTGTTCATGCAGGTCTTATTCCGCTTGCTGTCGTTGGTGTATTGGCTTCTGTGGTTAGTGCTTTTTATTATTTGCGTGTCATCAAAATTATGTGGTTTGATGATGCAAAAGCTGGCTTTATTTCTT
Source organism: Bartonella sp. A1379B (assembly GCF_002022485.1). Classification (NCBI taxonomy): domain Bacteria; kingdom Pseudomonadati; phylum Pseudomonadota; class Alphaproteobacteria; order Hyphomicrobiales; family Bartonellaceae; genus Bartonella; species Bartonella sp. A1379B. The sequence continues at coordinate 591,156 of NZ_CP019780.1, forward strand.
TATCAAGCGAACTTAAGTTTTGTCTTACTTTTTCTGCATTGTTCATTTTATTTTATGTGTTTTTTGGAATTGTATTTTCTGAATTGGCAGAACAAGCAGCTGCAGCATTGTTTTAGTGAATATGGTTTATGTGTTGTCAGACTTTGCAAAAAAACAAGGGTATGATATTGAATCATATGAAAGTGTTGACTCAACAAATCTTGTTGCACAGCAAAAGGCACATTCTGGACATCACGGGTATCTTTGGATTGTTGCGAATGAACAAACACAAGGAAGAGCTAGAAGAGGAAGAATATGGAGTAGTCCAAAAGGAAATCTTTATTCTAGCCTTTTATTAATTGATGATATTATCCATCAGACTGCTGCTCAACTTAGTTTTGTTGCTGGAGTAAGTATGTTAGAGGCTGTCAAACAATTTATAAGGAATGAAAAGCAAGCTAACGACATTATTAGTTTAAAATGGCCGAATGATGTTTTACTTAAAGGAGCTAAAAGCTGTGGGATTTTACTTGAACTTTTCAAACTAACTCCGCAAAAATATGCATTAGTTATTGGTATTGGTATGAATGTAGAATACCATTATGAAGATGCGCCGTATCCAACCTCAAGTATAAAGAATATTGGTTTAAATATTGATAAAGAACAATTGTTTACCGCTCTGACGCAATATTTTGCTGAAAATTATCTTCTTTGGAAACAACCCTATGGATGTGATACAATTCGTAAAAAATGGCTTTTATATTGTTCTCATCTTGGACAACACATTACAGTAAATAGCGATGAAAGGATCATTGAAGGTATTTTTGATGGTCTTGATTGTGATTTTAACTGTATTGTAAAACAAAAAAATGGTCAGCGGGCAATCATAACATCTGGAGATGTTCATTTTGGTTTAGCTGCTTCTGCTGATGTAGATTGTAATTGACTTATAAAGTTTTATTTCAGCATGAGTTATCTTAATAATTTAGGAGACATTTATGACTGTTGCCAATAAGAATGAATTGGTTTTTTTACCTTTAGGAGGAGTTGGAGAAATAGGAATGAATCTAGCTGCCTATGGATTTGGTCCTAAAGATTGTCGTGAATGGTTACTTGTTGATATGGGAGTTAGTTTTGCAGGTCCTGAATTACCTGGAGTAGATCTTATTTTGCCAGATATTCGTTTTTTAGAAAATGAAAAACATAATGTCTGTGGTCTTATTTTAACACATGCTCATGAAGATCATTATGGTGCTGTTCTTGATTTATGGCCAAAGCTTAAAATTCCAATTTATTGCACTTGTTTTACAGCTGGATTATTAGAGAGTAAAAGACAGTCAGATTTTGAATTTCATGAAATTCCAGTTAATATTTTTCAATCTGGCGATTGCTTTCAGGTTGGACCATTTTCAATCGAAGCTATTTCTGTTAATCATTCGATTCCAGAAGCAGTTTCTTTAGCTATTACAACATCTTTAGGAAATGTGATTCATACTGGGGATTGGAAAATTGATCATACGCCTTCACTTGGGCCTATAACAGATGAAGAACGGTTTCGGACTTTGGGGAATAAAGGTATATTAGCCTTATTATGTGATTCCACTAATGCACTTCAAGATGGTATATCACCATCGGAACAACAAGTTCAGGAAAGTATTTCTGAAATTATTTTGAAAGCTAAAGGTCGAATTGCTATTACAACTTTTGCCTCTAATATTGGCCGTATACGCTCAATTGCTCTTGCTGCAGAATCTGTTGGACGTCAAGTTCTTTTGGTAGGACGTTCTTTAAAGCGTAGTGTTATGGTCGCACAAGAGCTTGGTTATATGGATGATATAGCACCATTTATAACAGAAGAAGATTATAGCCATATTCCACCCCAAAATATTGTTTTGGTAGTAACTGGTAGTCAAGGTGAACCACGTGCTGCATTAGCAAAACTCTCACGAAATGAAATGAAAAATATCACTCTCTCTCCTGGTGATACAATTATTTATTCATCACGTAATATTCCAGGTAATGAAAAAGCTATTATTGATATACAAAATCGTTTTATTGATCAGGGTATTAACATTATTACCAATCGAGATGCTCTTGTACATGTTTCAGGTCATCCCCGTCGTTCAGAACTTTTACAAATGTATGATTGGACAAAACCACAGATCCTTATTCCTGTACATGGTGAAGCGATACATCTTACAGCTCAAGAAACTTTAGCACAACAAGTTGGCATAAAAACTGTTGCTGGAATTAGAAATGGTGATATATTTCGTCTTGCACCAGAACCAGTAGAAATTATTGATCAAGTCGCTGTTGGTCGTATTTATAAAGATGGTTTTCTGCTTGGTAATGAAGATGAATTAGGAATTCGTGAGCGTTGCAAGTTAAGTTATGTTGGTCATGTTTCTGTTTCTCTTCACATGAATAGTAAGCATGATTTAATTGATGATATTGGTCTTATAATGTTTGGTCTTCCTAAAAGCGATAGGGCAGGGGAATTATTAGAAGATATTCTTCTAAATGTTATTGAAAATGCCATTAATAATATTCCGCGTGCAAAAAGAAAAGATAATGAACTTATCCGAGAAGCTGCGAGGCGTGCAGTAAGAGCAGCTGTTAATAAGATTTGGGGGAAAAAGCCTATTTGTGTAGTTTTTTTACATCGTTCAAAATAAAAGTATTTTAATATTCGATTATTTTTTATAAAAAGAAGATAAAACTATTTCAATTAGCTCATTGTACAAATACGGACTTCACACTTTTTATGTAAGTGCAGTTAAAGAAAAGATAGAAGATAATATTTCAATATTATTATCATATTTGCAAGCCTTCAGAATATAGCTATAAATACCACTTGTAAATTGCTGTAATTTGATAAGTCTAATTAGGAGTAATAGTTTTAATGCGTCTTTCTCAATATTTTCTGCCTATTTTAAAAGAGAGTCCTAAGGAAGCAGAAGTTATTTCACATCGATTTATGTTGCGAGCTGGTATGGTACGTCAACAGACATCAGGAATTTATTCTTGGTTACCATTAGGTAAAAAAGTTCTTGACAAGATTTGTAAGATTATTCGTGAAGAACAAGAACGAGCTGGAGCTTTAGAAATATTGATGCCAACGATTCAATCTGCTGATCTTTGGCGTGAAAGTGAGCGTTATAATGATTATGGTCTTGAAATGTTACGCATTAGAGATCGTCAAGATCGTGATTTACTCTATGGTCCGACTAATGAAGAGATGGTAACAGATATTTTCCGTTCATACGTTCGTTCTTATAAAGATCTTCCACTAAATCTCTATCATATTCAATGGAAATTTCGTGATGAAATTCGTCCACGTTTTGGTGTGATGCGCGCACGCGAATTCTTGATGAAAGATGCTTATTCTTTTGACCTTGATTATGCGAGTGCAAAAATATCCTATAATCGTATGTTTGTTGCTTATTTACGCACTTTTTCTCGTGTTGGCTTAAAAGCAATTCCTATGCGTGCTGATACAGGTCCAATTGGCGGTGAGCTTAGTCATGAATTTATTATTTTAGCCAAAACAGGTGAAAGTTCTATATTTTGTGACAAAAGATTTCTTGAATTTACAGTTCCATCTGTTTCAATTGATTTTACCGATAAGGATGTTTTAGCTGATATTGTTAGACAATGGACATCTTTATATGCTGCAACAGAAGAAATGCATAATGAAGAAGAGTGGAGTAAAGTCTCTGACAGTAATAAGCTCTCAGCGCGTGGTATTGAGGTAGGACATATTTTTCATTTTGGTACAAAATACTCTGCTCCAATGGGGGCAAAAGTTATGGGACAAGATGGAAAAGAGCACTTTGTTTCTATGGGATCTTATGGGATTGGACCTTCGCGTCTTGTAGCGGCAGTCATTGAGTCTTCTCATGATGAACATGGTATTATTTGGCCAAAATCAATCGCACCATTTGATTTTGGTATCATCAATATGAAACCAGATGATGAAAAATGTAGTTATATATGTGAAACTCTTTATCAGGGGCTTATACGTAGTGGTTTTGATCCACTGTTAGATGATACGAGTGAGCGTCCTGGATCGAAATTTGCAACAATGGATTTGATTGGTTTGCCGGTACAAATGATTATTGGTCCTAAAAATGCTACACAAAATGAAGTTGAAATTAAAGATCGAAAAACAGGTCTTAGAGAAGTTTTAACGGTTGAAGCTGTGCTAAACCGATTTTCGGTAATTTGATGGGCAATATCATGACTGTTTTGAGGAATAAAGGATTTTCATCTTATGAATGGATGATTGCTTTCCGTTATATGATTCCTAATAAAAAACATATGTTTACATCTATTATTTCAATTATTTCTTTAATTGGAATTATGTTAGGAGTTTTTGCTTTAGTTGTTGTTATGGCAGTTATGAATGGTTTTCGGACAGAACTCCTCAATCGTATTTTAGGAATGAATGGGCATCTTATTGTACAAACCATTGATTCCAATTTTACTGATTATAATACTCTTATTTCTTCTCTGGAATCTATCAAGGATATAAAATTAGTTCTTCCGATTATTGAAGGACAAGCTCTTGTCCAGGGTAATGTCGAAAGAGGAACTGGTGCTTTAGTTCGTGGTGTACGTCAAAAAGATTTGATGAAACTGAAAACAGTCGCTCAAAATATTATCTCAGGTACACTCGCTCAATTTGATAAAGAAGAAGGCATTGCAATTGGAAGTGGTTTGGCAGAAAAATTGGGTCTTACAGTTGGAAGTCATCTGCGCATCATTACACCAGATGGTGATGATACGCCCTTTGGAGTTACGCCACGTGTCAAAGCTTATAAAGTCGTTGCTATCTTTGAAGTTGGCATGTCAGAATATGATTCAATATTTGTTTTTATGCCTCTTCATGAAGCACAAATTTTCTTTAACTTAGAGGAAAAAATTCAATCTTTAGAGTTATTTCTTAATGATCCTGATGCTATTGATCAAGTAAAACCGGTGATAGAAAAAACAGTTAATCAACAAATTCATTTAATTGATTGGCGTACGCAAAATCAGTCTTTTTTTTCAGCATTACAAGTTGAACGAAATGTTATGTTTTTTATTCTCTCTCTTATTATTCTCGTTGCGGCTTTGAATATTATTTCAGGCTTAATAATGCTTGTAAAAGATAAAAGCCATGATATTGCAATTCTGCGTACAATGGGAGCGGATCAAAGTGCGATTATGCATATATTTATTACCACTGGCATGGTAATTGGACTTATTGGAACGATATTGGGTTTAATTTTAGGAATTATAGTTACTATAAATATTAATCATATTCAGGACTTTATATCTTGGCTGTTTAATGTCGATGTTTTTAATCCCCAGCTTTATTTTTTAGCAAAGTTGCCCGCTCGAATTGAGTGGGGACAGATTGCTATGGTAGTTATGATGTCTTTGTTTTTATCTTTTCTTGCGACTCTTATTCCAGCATGGCGTGCTGCTAAATTAGATCCTATACAAGCGTTAAGGTATGAATGATGTCTACTGTTTTAGAACTTGTTGAGATTGAGAAACATTTTGTTGATAATAACAAACCTTTAGTTATTTTGAATAAAGCCAATTTTGTTCTAAAACGTGGAGAAATTGTAGCACTTGTAGCACCATCTGGTTCTGGAAAATCAACATTTCTTCATATCGCAGGATTATTAGAAAGACCAACAGCTGGCGATATTTTGTTACGAGGTATTTCTTGTGCAAAACGTTCTGATGGTGAACGCACAGCAATCAGACGAAATGATATTGGTTTTGTCTATCAATTTCATCATTTACTACCAGAATTTACGGCTTTAGAAAATGTTATGATTCCTCAAATGATTGCAGGATTGAAAAAATCTATTGCAGAAGATCGTGCCTTTAAATTATTAAGCTATCTTCGCGTTGCTCACCGCGCTAAACACCGTCCATCAGAACTATCGGGGGGGAGCAACAACGTGTTGCAATTGCGCGTGCTGTAGCAAATGCGCCTTCTGTACTTTTAGCTGATGAGCCTACAGGAAACCTTGATCCTACAACTTCAGCATATGTATTTCAAGCTCTATCAGTACTTGTGCGCCAATCTGGTCTTGCTGCCCTTGTTGCCACACACAATTATGGTTTAGCCAAACAGATGCATCGTCGAATTACAATTAAAGAAAAAAAAATTATTGAACTTCCTTAATATTGAGATACAAATTTATTCTAAAAAAATAACAGTGTAGTGTATGTTTATTTTTGTCTGTTAGGAGATTTTTATGACAAATTTAGCCATTGATGAAAATCGATTGGATTCACGTCGTCGCCGATTGATTTTTCGTGCATGGCACCGAGGTATTCGTGAAGTAGACTTGATTTTGGGCCAATATGTTGATGCACATATTGCCAAGATGAGTGATCAAACAGTTTCTGAACTTGAATATATTATGTCTTTTGAAGATCGTGATTTATTAGGGTGGATTACAAGAGAAGTTTCTATACCACCTGAGGTAGATAGTGCACTTTTTCGCGATATTATAAATTATTGCTCTCGTATAAATTTTAATTAAATCAAAATGGCTATATTAAAAAAAATTGTTATTCCTCCAAATACGCCTAGTGGTATGATTTTTGATGGTGTTGTTGATGGATTTGAAGCTTTTGCACTTGCTAAATTAAGTGCAGAAATTGCTCAAGATAAACCACTTGTTTATGTTGTTCGTGATGGAACAAAAATGGCTTATTTACAGCAAGCTTTAAATTTCATTGAACCTAATTTATCTGTTTTTCAGTTTCCGGCATGGGATTGTTTACCTTATGATCGCGTATCACCTGGAATAGCTATTACTGCACGTCGTCTTTCAGCTTTGGCTCATATGTCAGATCTGCGTAAAAATCCACGGTTTTCAATCATATTAACAACAGCTAATACAGTTATTCAAAAACTACCACCTTGTGCAATGATTGATGATCAAATTATCCATGTGCGTATTGGTCAATGTATGGATATGACATATTTAATTCATTATTTAGAACATAATGGCTTTGAACGTGTTGCAACTGTACGTGATATTGGTGAATTTGCTGTAAGGGGAGGAATTATTGATATTTTTTCTCCTAGTTATACGGAACCTTTTCGTCTTGATTTTTTTGGCCAAACTTTAGAAACCATTCGCGTATTTGATCCAGAGACGCAACGAACAATAGCGAATAAAACAGAATTATTTTTACAGCCGATGAGTGAAATTACTCTCACTCCTGAGTTTATTAGCCGATTTAAAAGCAATTATATTCGTTCTTTTGGGGTACCCAAAAAAAGTGACATGCTTTATGAGGCTATTTCTCAAGGGAGGCGTTTTTCAGGTATGGAGCATTGGCTCCCATTGTTTTATGAAAATCTCAATAGTTTTTTTGATCACTGTGGTAATCTGCCTGTTGTTTTTGAGCATCTCATAGAAGAAGCTCTCATTGAACGATATCGTCTTATTGTAGATTATTATAATGCGCGCAAAGAACGCGAAAATAATCAAGAGAATGATGTTTCTTATCATCCAATAGAGCCTAATCTTCTTTATTGGACACCCGAACAAGTTTTAACATGTGTAGAGCAGTGTGGTTTGCGTATTGATTTTACACCTTTTAATATTTCACGAACACTGAAACAGACAGTTATTCATACAAATGCTACACAGGGCTATGATTTTATAAAAGAACGTAATGCTCCAGATAAAAATGTTTTTTCAAGTGTAGTTGATCACATTGCTTCATTGCGATCTTCTGGTAAGAAAGTACTTTTGGCTTTTTGGAGTGAAGGATCTATGGATCGTTTACTGCAAGTTCTTGATGAACACGGTTTACAAAAAGTAGAAATTGCAAAATCATTGCAAACCGTAAAAGCAACACCGCGTGATCGGATTTTAGCTGCTGTTTTAATGATAGAGCATGGCTTTGAAATTGAAGATTTTGTTGTCATAGCGGAACAAGATATCCTTGGTGATCGATTAGTAAGATCACCAAAAAAGCGTAAAAGTAATGCGCATTTTATTTCTGAAATTGCTTCCTTAAATTCTGGTGATATCGTTGTACATGTTGATCATGGTATTGGACAGTTTATTGGTCTCAAAACTATCATGACAACAGGGATTTTACGTGATTGTTTAGAAATCAATTATGCTGGAGACGATCGGCTATTTTTACCCATTGAGAATATTGAACTTTTATCTCGTTATGGATCAGAAAGTACAAATGTCACGTTGGATAAATTAGGAAGTGTTGGATGGCAAACACGTAAAGCACGCCTTAAAAAGCATTTATTAAAAATTGCTGGTCAATTGATCTGTATAGCTGCAGAACGTGCGACGCGTTCAGCACCTACTCTAACTCCACCAGTAGGGCTCTTTGATGAATTTGTTGCATGCTTTCCTTATGAGGAAACAGATGATCAAATGGATGCTATTAATGCTGTTTTAGATGACTTAGCATCAGGAAAACCAATGGATCGTTTAATCTGTGGTGATGTAGGTTTTGGCAAAACAGAAGTTGCTATTCGCAGTGCTTTTGTTGCAGCATTAAATGGTTATCAAGTTGCTGTTGTTGTGCCTACAACTTTACTTTCACGACAACATTACAAAACTTTTCTTGCTCGTTTTCAAGGGCTACCGGTTAAGATTGCTCATTTGTCAAGGCTTGTAAAAGCGAGAGAATTGGCGCAAATTAAAAAAGGTATTTCAGAGGGTACGATCGACATTGTTATTGGAACACATGCATTACTCAATGATTCAGTGAGTTTTTCACGATTAGGACTTCTTATCATTGATGAAGAACAGCACTTTGGAGTAAAACATAAAGAGCGTCTAAAAGAATTAAAAAGTGATATTCATGTTCTTACACTTTCAGCGACTCCTATACCAAGAACATTAAGTCTTGCTTTATCGGGGCTACGTGAACTTTCATTAATTACAACCCCACCTATCGATAGAATGGCTGTACGTACTTTTATTTCACCTTTTGATTTGATGGTTATACGCGAAACATTATTACGTGAATATTATCGAGGTGGACAGAGTTTTTATGTGTGCCCGCGTATTTCTGATCTTTCTTATGTAGAAGAATATCTCAAAACGCATGTGCCTGAAATTAAATTTGTTATAGCACATGGACAAATGCCAGCTGGACAACTTGATGATATTATGAATGCGTTTTATGATGGGCAATATGATGTATTACTTTCAACTACTATCATTGAATCAGGTCTCGATATTCCAACAGCCAATACATTAATTGTACATCGTGCTGAAATGTTTGGTCTTTCTGCACTCTATCAGTTGCGTGGTAGAGTAGGGCGTTCAAAACAACGTGCTTATGCACTTTTTACTTTCCCTTCTGGTAAAGTTTTACTTCCTGCAGCAGATCGTCGTCTTAAAGTTTTGCAGTCCCTTGATACATTAGGTGCAGGTTTTCAACTGGCTAGTCATGATATGGACATTCGAGGTTCAGGTAATTTATTAGGTGAAGAACAATCAGGACACATCAAAGAAGTTGGGTTTGAACTCTACCAAAAAATGCTTGAAGAAGCCGTTGCTGAATTAAAAGATGGCCAACATGAGAGAGATAATCAGTGGTCACCTCAAATTTCTCTTGGTACAGCAGTGATCATACCAGAAAATTTTGTACCTGATTTATCATTGCGTATGGGGCTTTATCGTCGTTTAACAGAACTTGATAATATAGAACAAATTGATGAATTTGGAGCTGAATTAATTGATCGCTTTGGTCCTTTGCCACTTGAGGTTCAACACCTACTTAAAGTTTTTTACATCAAAATATTATGTCGAAAAGCACATGTGGAAAAAATAGATGCTGGACCAAAGGGGATTGTTATACAATTTCGCAATAATTACTTTGAAAATGGTATTGCTCTTGTTCAATGGGTTGAGAAACAAGGATCAATGGCAAAAATTCGACCAGATCAAAGCATTGTTTTTATTCGTGATTGGACTAAAGTAAATGAAAGACTTGTTGGTGTAGCAAATATTATGACACAGCTTGCAGAAATGGCAACAAAATGTTCTGCTTAATTTAAATTAAAAATTTTTTTATACTCATTTTACTTTACATATTATTCTAATAATATATTTATTATTTATATTGATGCTCTCATCAAGAGTTAAACCAGAAAGGGATTGCTTTAGGGATTGTTTTAGCGATTCTTTACTTAAAATAGCCTCAGCATAAGCATACTTTACTCTAAATATTATACTGAGTAACAAAAGAGCTATAATTAATAATTTTTTTGTAATAATCATATTATATTTATTTCTTTTTAAATTATTTAAGGAAATTATTACAATATTAAGAGATTCAAATATCTTATAGAGCAACAGAAAATTATTCAGAATGAAAATGATTCTCTTCAAAAAGAAAATGACTTTTTACGAATATAATTCGTGAAAAGAGAGCTAAAAATTCTCCTATACCTGAACATATTTTTGATGACAAAAATAAAGTTTTAAATAAAATAACTAATCTTTTATCAGAAAGTATGGTGATTTTTCATGAAATAGAGATTGTGCGCTCACTGTTAGAAAAGCGTGTTATAGCAAAAGAATATGTAACAGGAGAATATGAAGAAAAACAGATTAAAGCACTAAAATATTGGAACAAATTTCAGTCAGAAAAGATGACACAGGCGTTTTCTTATTTGGAGCTGTATCAGTCTGCCCTTGTGTGCAAAACACAAGAAGATGTATTAAAAAAAAGTGATATAGGGCCTGTACTGCGTGAAAATTTCTCTTGGAAAGACGAAGACTTTAGTTGGGCAAAAGATGCGATCGCTTTAAGTCCCGCATTAAAAAATGAATTCAGGACTCTATATGAAGGTTTTCTTTCCTCTGATTTTAAAAAAGAAGTGCTGAGTACTATAAAAAAGTTCACTACAGGTGATGAATCTTGGTATTTTCAACACCTAAAAGAAATTCCTTCAGAGTGTAAAGCTTACAAAGAGATACACAATATAATGCTTCCAAACAAGAGAAAAAGTATTATACATCGCATATACTTTTATATTGATACTTTTATTTTGCAATATTTTTCATAGGCCGTTTTCATTTATATTTTTTTACTCACGCCACCAAGTTTGAAGACGATAGCCATATAATGATGTATAAGTAGGATGTTTAAGATATGACCATCTTGCTACCCATTGTTCAGGTAAATGATAAAGCGGTATATAATAACTGCCAGAAATCAAAATTCTATCTAAAGCACGTACAGCTGCAATAAATTCAGCATCTGAGCGTGCATCAAGTATTGCTGTTATCATAGCATCTATAGCAGGATCAGAAGTTCCTGCAAAATTAAAACTTCCTTTCAAATTTCGAGAAATAGAAGCCCACCGATTTATTTGTTCATTGCCTGGCGACAGAGAATTTTTTAATTTGCCAATAATCATATCATAATCAAATGTTCCTAAGCGATTTTGATACTGACTATCATCAACAGTTCTTATCTCAACATCAATACCAAGCCGCGATAAAGTACTCTGAAATGCAAGGGCGACTTTCTCTTCTTCAAATGTTTGAGTCATAATCTCAAATTTAAAAGGTAAACCATCAGGAGTAATAGCTTTATTGTTTTTTCTAGTAAAACCTGCTTCTTGTAGAAGCGCCCAGGCTTTTTGAGCAGATTGACGCTCCATGCCTGATCCATCTGTTTTAGGAATATGCCAATGTCCGTTCATGACTTCAGGAAGAACAGCATCAGGGTAAGGTGCTAAAAGTTCTTTTTCTTTTTCACTTGCTGGTTTTCCAACAGATGAAAGAACAGACCCATCCCAATAACCTTCTGTTCTGGCATAGATATTATTAAAAAGGCGATTATTAATCCATTCAAAATCAAAAAGCATTGAAAGTGCTTGTCGTACTTTTCTATCTTTAAAAATGGAACGGCGTGTATTAAAAACAAAACCAATAAGATCGGCAGGTGTACCTTTCGAAAAATTTTCTTTTATAACTCGCCCTTCGCGAACAGCTGGAAAATTGTAAGAAAGCTGCCAGCGATTTGGATTGGTTTCAATGAAAATATCAATGAGACCTTTTTTAAAAGCTTCAAAGTGTGCAGTATCATTGCGGAAATACTCTATTTGAATGGTATCAAAATTATTTAGTCCTTTATTAACAGGAAGATCTTTGCCCCAATAGTCAGGATTGCGTTTGTAAATAATTCGTTCACCTGGATCAACATGCTCAATAATATAAGGGCCACTTCCAGGAATTTTAACTAAACCGTTTTTTTCAAAATCATCAACATTAATAGCGTGTTTTGGTAATATTGGCATTACACTTGCCAAAAGAAGTGGAAATTCACGATCTTTAGAGTTTGGAAAACGCATTTTAATACCATGAGAACCAATTTTTTCTATAGATTCTATGCGTTTCATATATCGATCAAAAGGTGGTCTTCCTTTATCTTTAAGCAGATTAACTGTGAATAAAACATCTTCGACTGTTATAGATTTTCCATCTGAAAAACGAGCTTTTGGATTAAGAAAGAAAGTAATTTCAGTACGTTCATCATTTAATTCAACTTTTTCTGCAAGAAGACTATATAGCGTAAAGGCCTCATCACGGGAACGTACCATCATTGTTTCATAGATAAGACCAGAAAATTGTTCATTAGCCACAAGACCTTGTGCAGTTGTACGAAAACTACGAATGACGAATGGATTTAGTCCATTAAATGTTCCAACAACTCCATAGGTAATTTTTCCTTTTTTATTTGCATTAGGATTAGCATAAGGAAAATAGTCAAAATTATCAGATAGTTTTGGTAATCCATGCATAGCAATACCATGTGCTATAGCATTATGACAACAAAAGAACATTACAAAGGTAAGAAAAAATTTAAGATAATGAGCGCTATAGCACGACATAGAATTTTATTTTCATTATAATTTAGCGATGATTCTTTAATATATTTCAAAGATTAGGATATTTTGTGTATTACTGTGAAAAAAAAGCCAATAAGATAAAAAATATGCTATATATAGTATATAAAAAGTTAATTAGTTATTCAATGAGCTTTACTTATTCTATATTTTAGTTTTTTCTTTGTGCTAAAGTAAGAAAATAGAGAAATACCATTCTATAATTTAATTATACTTTATTGAAAATTATATTTAATGTCCTATCTGGAAGTTATTATATTTTAGAAATTGTTCTGAAAGCGTATTGAAAGGATTAACTTAATCATGTCGCATAAAAATACTTACTTTTCTGTTTCAGTATTAGCTGGAGCTGTTGCTTTTTTTCTTACCATCCATACTCCAGCAAATGCACAGAGTTTATCCCAAGGATGGTATAAAGTTTGCAATAAACAGCATGATGTTGATATTTGTAATACGATGAATACAGTTGTAGCAGATACTGGTCAGCCTTTAACAGCTATTAATTTAGTTGAAATAAAAGGCAAACAAAATGAACGACGCATAGGCCTTCAAATACCTACAGGGCGTTTGTTACCAGAAGGCGTTCATATTCAAATTGGAAATGATTTCTCTAAAAAAATTCCTTATGTTGTTTGTAATTCAACCAGCTGTATTGCCAACGATGCTTTAGATGATAAGCTTATTTCTGCTATGAAATCTGGTTCAAAAATGGTTATAACTACTGTTAATGTGCGTGGAGCAGCTAATCCTGTAGAATTTTCTCTTAAGGGTTTTACTGCAGCATATACAGGCCCTGGTATGGATGAAAAAGCTTTCCAAGAAGAACAAGTAAAATTGCAGAAAGCTATTCAATCAAAGCAAAAAGAGATTGAAGATCGTATGAGAGCTGAACAAGAAAAAGCAAAAAAAACAGCGAACTAAAGAAGAAATTTTAAGTTATCTTTTAATATTTATCTGTTTAAACCGCTATAAAATATTTTATAGCGGTTTTTAATTAATTATTTTTTTGAGAAAAAACCTTTACGTTTCCACCAACCTACACGCTCAGTTTTTTTATTAGTTTCAACTTCTGATGATGTCACAACAGGCTCAGTGGGTGTTGTTACAACTGAAGAAGAAATATGTTCAACAATTTTTTCAATTACAGGTTCTTGTTCTGTCATTTCAGTTGTTTGCACAGATTTCTTAGTTGCTATTTTCTTTCGTATTTTCAGTGCTAACTTTTTTGTATTTGTAGAAATCACTTCATTTGCGATTTCACTTATTTCTTTTATTTTAGTTTTTCGATTAGACTTGGTAACTAATTTTTCCTCAACAAGTTCTGGTTTTGGTATTGTTACGTTTTTGTCATTTGTAAGGACTTGTTTATTTTGTAAAATTTCTGAAGTTTTTACATTACGCTTCTTAGATTTAATAGCAGTATGGGCCTCTCTAGTTTTATTTTTCTGTATACCGCTTAAATCGTTTTTATAATAGCTATCTTTACTAAATCCAACAGTTTCAGCAGCTGGAACATTATAATGCTGGCGATGTTCTGCTTTAATTTCTTCTAAAGCTTTCTTAGCAAAATCTCCAACAGGCTCTGCATAGGAGATACGAAACTGAGAGTTATTGCTCTGATTAGACCGACCTCCACGACGTCCACGACGACGCCCGCGGCGACGAGTATCTTCAGCATTGGGAGTATCATTTTTATGAGTAGCAGGAAAAATACTACCATTATTAGATTCCATCTGTTGATTTTTATGCTGACGTTGTTTGTTGTTGTCAACGGTTTTGCTTTTTATTAAGATAGAATTTTCAGTTTCTTTTGTATCATTATCCTCAATAACTGTTGAAGAAAGGGGGGCCTCTTTTGCTATTGAGCCTTTAGAAATAGTGAAATGTTGTGTTCCAACACTATCATCGGCTTCAATGTTAATACTGAGCCCAAAACGTGTTTCTAAATTAACAAGAATATGGCGTTTATGATTTAGTACATAGAGTGCTATTGTTACAGGAGTGCGTACAATAATATTATATTGCGAATTGTGGAGAAGATATTCTTCAATCGAACGCATCACATGTAAAGCGATCGATGATTCAGAGCGTATATTTCCAGTTCCAGCACAATGCGGGCAAGGTTGTGTAGTGCTTTCTAGAACGGATACACGAATCCGTTGACGACTCATTTCCATAAGGCCGAAATGTGAGATATGACCAACCTGAATACGAGCGCGATCGTGTTTTAAACAATCTTTTAACTTTTTTTCAACAAGCTTAATATTACGATTTTCTAGCATATCAATGAAATCAATTACAATTAAACCCGCAAGATCACGCAACCGCAATTGGCGTGCTACCTCTTCTGCAGCTTCAAGATTAGTTTGTAATGCTGTTTTTTCAACAGAATGCTCTTTAGTAGAACGACCAGAATTTACATCAATAGCGACAAGCGCTTCTGTTTGGTTAATAACCAAATAACCTCCAGATTTTAAACTAACCTGCGGGTGCAACATTTTATCAAGCTGAATTTCGATATCATTATGCGTAAAAATAGGAGTAGGATTACGATAAGGTTGAACAACTTTCGCATGACTTGGTATAAGCATGCGCATAAAATCTTTAGCTTCACGATATCCTTGATCTCCCGAAACAAGAATTTCATTAATATTTTTATTATAAAGATCACGAATAGAACGCTTTATAAGGTTACTTTCTTCGTGAATTAAACACGGGGCCGTTGATTTAAGTGTTAATGTGCGAATAGTATCCCATAGACGCATGAGGTATTCATAATCACGCTTAATTTCAGCTTTTGTTCTATTTGCTCCAGCTGTTCGTAAAATAACTCCCATGCCTTTTGGAACGTCTAGTTCTTTTACAATATCTTTAAGACGTTTGCGATCTTGTATATTGGTAATCTTTCGTGAAATACCGCCACCTCGAGCTGTATTAGGCATTAAAACAGAATAGCGACCCGCTAGAGATAAATAAGTCGTGAGTGCTGCGCCTTTATTACCACGCTCCTCTTTAATTACTTGAACTAATAAAATTTGACGACGTTTAATGACTTCTTGAATTTTATATTTACGCCCCTGTTTACGGGGGTAGGCAGGTAATTCTTCAAGTACATCTTCTGCTCCAACCATTTCTATGTCAGTATTAGAAAAGTCAAGTATTTCTTCAACATCATCAGCTATAACATCATTTTCAATATTCGTTGCTATAACATTATTACTTTTATTTTTTTTAAAGGATTTTTTATTTGAAGTTGTTTCCTCAATGGGAGCATCTTCATAATTTTCGTTAATAGCGGCTTTCTCCTCTTCAAGGAGAGCAAGTCGATCAGCAATAGGAATTTGGTAATAGTCGGGATGAATTTCTGCGAAGGTTAAAAAACCATGGCGATTACCACCATACTCAATAAAAGCAGCTTGAAGTGATGGTTCTATACGCGTAATACGCGCTAAATAAATATTACCTTTAAGTTGTTTTTTGTGTTCTGACTCAAAGTCAAGTTCTTCAATTTTATTACCATGAACGACAACAACACGTGTTTCCTCTGGATGAGAGGCATCGATAAGCATTTTGTTTGACATAAGTTAAAATCCTGAAGGCGACATGTGTAACTTTATTAAAAAAAACAGTATAACTATTTGCAAAAATAAAGGACTGTCTGCCATAAAAAAGGGGGGCCGATATAACAAAACAGACTGCTATACGTAAACACATTATAGCATTTACTGTCATTACTCTTGTCTGTTTTATATGACTCATATTTTGAAGTCTCCGGCAAAACAATTTCGAAAACAGTTCGGATAACCAAACCAATGAATCTTAAATTACGTAATCCTACTGTATTGAGGAATAAAGACTTTTTACTTATAAAAAGCGCAAACGCATAATATGTGATAAACCTTTTAAAGACAACTTAATATGGATTATCAATAATTTTCTAATACCAGATGGTTACATTACCTAAGAATCTTAATATGCTCTTTTATGTTGATATTATGCTTTTGGCAAGTAATAATGTAACTTCTGAATATATAATACAATATAATAACTGTCTTGAGTTTGATTTTTTTGACATTTGTGGCTAAAAGATTCAACGCTTAAATTGAAAAATATAAATATATACTTTAAAATTAATAGCGAATACAAAAAAGCATTTCACTTATGATTAGACGATTTTTTAATAAAAAGCCAAAAATTGGTTATGGGAATGTTTTTTTGCATTTTGCATGCTATTTACTATTTTTTTTAATGTTTCAGCCTCATATTAAAGCCGCTCATGCATTAAAATTTATTAATTTGCAAACCGTTAATATTAACTCATCTACACGTATTATTGCAGTTTTTAATGCTAAACCAAATTTTCATTTAGAGATTTTAAACAAACCCACACGTTTGGTGATTAATTTACCTATAGTTGATTTTTCAACGCAAAATAAATCTCCAAGCAAAAAAAATATTTTATCGGATATGCTATTAGATATACATTATGATTTTTCTGATACGCAGGCTTCACGTATTATTCTTACGAGTAAAACTACTTTTTCTATAAAAAATAGTAGGGTGGAAAAATTAAATAATGGCTTATGGCAAATATTAATTGATATTACTCAAAGTTCACAAAAAGATTTTAACGAAGCACTGAAAAATCAACAAAAAATTCATCATGGTATAAAAACACGAATAAATCCAGAAAATCGTTTTCGCGTTGTTCTTGATCCTGGTCATGGGGGAGTTGATAGTGGCGCACGAGGTATTACTGGAATTTTAGAAAAAAATATAACACTTATTTTTGCTCGTGCATTACGAGATGAATTAGAAAAAGACTCCAATATTCATGTTATCTTAACACGTGATTCTGACGAATTTTTAAGATTAAGCGAAAGAGTCAAAAAAACACAAGATTTTAATGCTGATCTTTTTATATCCATTCATGCAGATAGTATTAAGATTCGTTCTCTTCGTGGTGCTACAGTATATACTCTTTCTGAGAAAGCTTCTGATACAATTGCAAAGTCTTTAGCTGATCATGAAAACAAAGTAGATTTTCTTGATGGATTAATAGCAGAAGAAATACCTGAGGTTACAGATATTTTAATTGATCTTACTCGACGTGAAACTCAAATGTTCTCGATTGATTTCGCTGATCGTG
Source organism: Bartonella sp. A1379B (assembly GCF_002022485.1). Lineage (NCBI taxonomy): Bacteria > Pseudomonadati > Pseudomonadota > Alphaproteobacteria > Hyphomicrobiales > Bartonellaceae > Bartonella > Bartonella sp. A1379B. The sequence continues at coordinate 609,209 of NZ_CP019780.1, forward strand.
TTATTTTAAACTTATTAAAAAGTAAAATCAATTTGATAAATAATCCTCATCGATATGCTGATTTTTTAGTTTTAAAAGCTTCAGATATTCCTTCTATTTTAATAGAAATAGGTTACTTATCTAATAAAGAGGATGAAAAATTATTAAATGATTCTCAATGGAGAGAAAAAATGGTTATTGCTATTGCAAATTCCATTCGCCAATTTGCGGCAGATCGACAGAAAACTATACAGTCTCTTTAAATATATGGAGAGATAGAGTAAACAACATTATTATCTTAATATGAAAAATAAATAATAGTCTTACATTTGTCTCACTATTAGTGAAAATAACATTTCATTAGTGATAAATAAAGTATATTCTGTCTAATAAATTCTAAAGAAAGTGATACCCATTTCAATGATAATTTTTTTTAGATATTTTTTGAGTTTTTCTAAAGTTATTGGACTTTGTGGAGTTATGATGTGGGTAATAATAACTCCTAATCAAGCTAAAGGGCTTCCTGATTATGAAGTTCTTTCATTATATGAACCACCTGTGATGAGTCGTGTTCACGCTGCAAATGGCCGTCTTATGGCCGAATTTGCTACCAAACATCGCCTTTATTTACCTATCAAATCAATACCAAAAATTCTTAAAGAAGCTTTTATTTCAGCTGAAGATAAAAATTTTTATCATCATTTTGGCTTAGATCCTGCAGGGCTCTCTAGAGCTTTAATCAAAAACATTATGAATATTGGTTCTGGCCAACGTCCAGAAGGAGCTTCAACTATTACACAGCAGGTTGCTAAAAACTTCTTTTTAAGTTCGGACGCAACACTTGAGCGTAAATTAAAAGAAGCCATCTTAGCAATGCGTATTGAGAAAACTTATTCAAAAGACCATATTCTTGAACTTTATCTCAATGAAATTTATCTTGGTCGAGGTACTTATGGTGTTGCAGCAGCTTCGTTGACCTATTTCAATAAACCTGTGAGTGAGCTTACTTTAGAAGAATGTGCTTATTTGGCTGCTCTTCCTAAAGGTCCAGCAAATTATGATCCATTCAAACATATACAACGCGCCGTTGATCGGAGAAATTGGGTTATAGATAGAATGGTTGCAAATGGATATATAACATCAGAACGGGGTAAGAAAGCTAAAGAAACGCCTTTGAAAGCAGTCATGCGTGGTCGTGATAGCTATGTTTTTGCTGCTGATTATTTTACTGAAGAAATACGCCGTCATTTAATGAATCTTTATGGAGCTACAACACTTTATGAGGGTGGGCTTTCAGTTCGTGCAACACTTGATCCAAATTTTCAGCTTATTGCGCAACGTTCTTTGAGAAATGGTTTAATTAGATTTGATCATTCGCAAGGATGGCGTGGACCTTATAAACATATCAATATCAAAGATGATTGGGATATTATGCTCAGAGATATTCCTGGATTAAGTGATGTACCTGAGTGGCGTTTAGCAGTTGTTCTTTCTGCAGAGATGAATACAGTAGAGATTGGTTTACAACCACAGCGTCAAAATTCAGGTTTATTATCACAAAAAAAAGAAATTGCGACATTATCCGAAGCTGAATCAAAATGGGCTTTGAATATTATTGACAAAAATGGTCATCGGAAAACTGTTCAGAATTTATCAAATGTCTTGCAAGTTGGAGATGTTATTTTTGTTGAAAGAGTATCAAATAAGAATGATACTTATCGTTTACAACAAATTCCTAAAATTGAAGGGGCTATTGTTGCTATGGAACCTCATACAGGACGGGTTCTTGCAATGGTAGGAGGATTTTCTTTTTCTGAATCTCAATTTAATCGAGCAACGCAAGCTTATCGCCAAACGGGTTCTGCTTTTAAACCCTTTGTTTATTCTGCAGCGCTTGATAATGGATATACACCAGCATCAGTCATTTTAGACGGTCCCGTTGAAATACGTCAAACTAATGGGCAAATTTGGCGACCTAAAAATTATGGTGGTACATTTGCAGGACCTTCTACATTACGTTATGGAATTGAGCACTCTCGTAATCTTATGACTGTCCGGCTTGCCAATGATATGGGCATGTCTCTTGTTGCTGAATATGCAGAACGTTTTGGTCTTACAGATAAAATGCAACCTTATCTTCCCATGGCTTTAGGAGCTGGAGAAACAACACTTTTACGGATGGTAACAGCTTATTCAATTATTGCTAATGGTGGACGTTCTATTGAACCTTCTCTTATAGATCGAATTCAAGATCGTTACGGCAGAACTATTTACCGTCATGATAATCGTCTATGTGAAAATTGTAATGTTCAATCGTGGGATAATCAAAGCGAACCAACATTAATCGATGAACGAGATCAAGTTCTTGACTCTATGACAGCTTATCAAATTACATCGATGATGGAGGGGGCTGTTCAACGTGGTACAGCTGCGCGTTTACGTTATCTTAATCGGCATATCGCTGGTAAAACCGGTACAACAAATAATTCTAAAGATATATGGTTCATAGGATTTACACCTGACCTTGTTGTTGGTGTTTTCATGGGATATGATCAGCCGGCTTCATTGGGGCATAACGGAACAGGAAGTTCATTAGGAATACCAATTTTTAGTGAATTTATACAAGCTGCTTTGCAAGGTAAACCAGATGTGCCATTTAAAGTACCAGAAGATATGATTTTAATACCAATTAATCGCAAAACAGGTATGTTTGCTCAAGCAGGAGATAATGATGTTATTATAGAAGCATTTAAACCAGGAACTGGCCCTGCTGATATATATCAAGTGATTGGTGGAACAGACTTTTTTCAAGAAGGAATTCCAACAGTCACTACTTCTCCACAAGTTAATAAAGCTCTTCAAGATGGTGGCGGTGGATTATATTAATTGAAAAGAAATTCTTCTGATAGGATAAACAAATATAAATAATATTTTCCAGGTTATTCATAATTGAGATTTAATAAATAACTTTGTAAAATTATTAGAATAAAAATTCAAAAAAATTATTATTTAAAATAATGGCTCAGGTATTAAATTATGCGAGTAGAAATAGAAACATTAGTTAATGAAATTCAGCAGGCGATTAGTTTGCTAAGGAGGCATCTTTAACTGGGATCAGTCATTAAAACGTCTTGAGTATCTCAATCAAAAAGCAGAAGATCCATCGCTTTGGAATGATGCACAAAAAGCACAAGATATGATGCGTGAACGTCAAAATCTTGAAGATTCGATGAATAGCACTCAGTTATTCACACAAATGCTTGAAGAATGTATTGAGCTAATAGCAATGGGTGAAGAAGAAAATGACGTGGAAATTATTACTGAAGCTGAAAATACAATACGTCAACTTAAAAGCGAAATAGACAAGAAACAAATTGAGACGCTCCTTTCGGGAGAAGCAGATTCAAACGATACTTATTTAGAAGTTCATGCTGGAGCAGGGGGAACAGAAAGCCAAGATTGGGCTTCTATGCTTTTGCGTATGTACACTCGTTGGGCTGAACAACACAAAATGAAAGTTGAAATATTAGAAACTCATGATGGTGAAGAAGCAGGTATAAAATCAGCTACTATTCTTGTAAAAGGGTATAATGCTTATGGTTTGCTAAAAACTGAATCAGGTGTTCATCGTTTAGTTCGTATTTCGCCATATGATTCAAATGCAAGACGACATACTTCCTTTGCAAGTATTTGGGTTTACCCGGTTGTTGATGAAAATATTGAAGTTGATCTATCAGAATCAGATGTTCGTATTGACACGTATCGTGCATCAGGGGCTGGAGGGCAACATGTTAATACAACAGATTCCGCAGTACGTATTACGCATATAAAAACTGGTATTGTTGTTCAATGTCAAACGGAGCGTTCTCAACATAAAAATAAGGCAACAGCGTGGTCGATGTTACGTGCACGCCTTTATGAAGAAGAATTAAAAAAACGAGAGGAAGCAACTAACGCGGTTGAGGCGTTTAAAACAGAAATTGGCTGGGGACATCAAATTAGATCTTATGTTCTTCAACCCTATCAGCTTGTTAAAGATTTACGTACAGGAGTTGAAAATGCTGATCCACAAACTGTACTCAATGGTGATCTAGATACATTCATAGAAGCAGCGCTTGCTCAACGTGTTCATGGAAAAAACAAGAACTGAAAGATATTAATTAATTGTAGCATTATTGTACAACACGCAGAGCACGTGCAGCAGCTAAAACATTTTCAGCATGTCCAGATACACAAACTTTACGCCATTCTTCAGCGATTTTTCCAGCTGAATCAATTAGAAAAGTACTCCGTTCAACACCCATATATTTACGTCCATACATGCTTTTTTCAACCCAAACACCATAAGCATCAAGTGTAGTTTTTTCTTCATCTGAAACAAGGATAATATCAAGTTTATGCTTTGCTTTGAATTTATCATGTTTAGCAATATTATCTGGAGATATACCAATAATTGCGACTCCGATTTCATCAAACTTCTCTTTCAATCGGGTAAAATCAATTGCTTCATTTGTGCATCCACTCGTGTCATCTTTTGGATAAAAATATAAAACAACTGATTTTCCTTTAAAATCGGAAAGGCATAATTGACCTCCACCATCACGCGGCAAATTAAAATTAGGAGCGGTATCGCCTTTCATTAACTTTGTCATTACATTATCTCTATCTGTTACATAAAGCCATTTTATAAGATGTGAACATTAGGATGAATTGCTCAAAAAAATTTCTCTATCATAATATAGTGTACTAATATAATCAAAAAATGAATTAGAGATATTCATCTTAAAATATAAACTTTTTCATTTATCAATCTAGAAAATTATCTCATATAACTAAAATAGTTATAAATAATTATATTGGCTTAACTAAAACATGTTTTTTCTTACCAAAAGACAGCTTAATTACTTCATCTGCATTGACATCTTTTTCAACAATAAGGTGTGTTTCATTTTCAATAATTTGGTCATTTACACGTATACCACCACCTTGAACATATCGACGTGCTTCACTATTTGATTTAGCGAGCCCTGCTTGTACTAAGAGAGTAAGCAATCCAATGCCTACTTTTAACTCTGTAGCATTGATTTTAATACTTGGAAGATTTTCTCCAAATGTTTTTTCTTCAAAGGTTTTACGTGCTGTTTCTAACGCTTCATTTGCGAGAGTACGGCCATGTAGCATTGCTGTAATTTCCGTTGCAAGAATCTTTTTCGCTTCATTAATTTCAGTACCTTTTAATGCAGAAAGTTTGGCAATTTCAGTCATTGGTAATGTAGTATAAAGCTTCAAAAATCGTGTAACATCAAGATCTTCCGTATTACGCCAATATTGCCAAAATTGATAAGGAGAAAGCATATCTGCATTGAGCCATATAGCACCATTGAGTGACTTACCCATTTTCGCCCCAGAAGAAGTTGTAAGCAATGGTGAAGTTAATGCGTATAATTGCGGTGTTCCTAAGCGATGTCCTAATTCAATACCATTTACAATATTACCCCATTGATCGGAACCACCCATTTGTACCCGTAAGCCATAGCGTTTATTAAGCTCTACAAAATCATAAGCTTGCAAAATCATATAATTGAACTCAAGAAATGATAAAGAGTGTTCCCGTTCGAGTCTCAGTCGTACAGAATCAAATGATAACATGCGATTAACTGAAAAATATTTCCCCACATTGCGCAAAAACTCTAGATAGCTCAAATTGCATAGCCATTCAGCATTATTCACAATACATGCATCAGTTTTGTTATCACCGAATGTTAAGTAGCTCGTAAATATTTTTTTAATGCTCATGATATTTTGAGCAATATCATTGTGTGTTAAAAGACGCCGAGCTTCATCTTTAAAGGAAGGATCACCAATTAAGCCTGTTCCACCACCCATCAATACAATAGGGCGATGACCGGTTTTTTGGAACCAATGAAGCATCATGATTTGAAGAAGACTTCCAGCATGTAGGCTTGAAGCTGTAGGATCAAACCCAATATAAGCGGTTACAGTTTCCTTTAAAAAAAGGTCATCTAAGCCTTTTTCATCTGAAATTTGATGGATGAATCCCCGTTCGCTTATAATACGCAAAAACTCAGATTTAAAAGCATACATGGATCTCATTCCCTATAACTATATATTACTTATATATTATGCACTTAATACAATTTTTATTATCAAATAATACACAATCCACAAGAAACGGGAAATTTCAGCGAATGTGTAATGACAGACTGATAAAAGGAGAAAATATATAAATGATATATATTTTTATTCTTTTGAATCCTTATCAAAGTCTTATATTTTAATGCACAATGTAATTGCTCGCTTTTAATAAAAGGCAATATACGAGCTTTTATAAAAAAATTACAATAATCACAATTATGAGATTTACAAATAGTTATAATAATTAAAATTTATGATACTGGACTTAAAATGAATTTATAATCTTAACTTTAGGATATCAATAATACTAATTTATTGAATAAATTATATTTTTTTAGTTTTTATATTGAAATGAGTAAAAATCTCAACAAAAATTTTTCGTAAGACTTTATAAAAAATAAATAACAATACGTGATATTTTTATAAAATATGTAATCTATCATAACCAGTTCTAAAAGATTATAATAAGTACTTGGCTTTTATTTATACATAGGAGGAAGAGCCTTTCTGCTATGTGTTTATCGAATAAATTTTAGCATTACAAATTTTGTGTAAAGGTCATTTAATGAAGTTTATAAAAAGTAATCTTTCTTATATATGGATTACTGATTGAGGATTTAGACTAAATCTTTTATCTTTATAAATGGTAATAAAAGCAGCTTATTGATACAATAATGCATTAAGTTGATCATCTCAAAATAGAGGAGAGTGCAGTGAATGTTGATGAGATCAAAAAACTTGATAGTTATTTTAAAACCAAATTTCAAAATTCGTCCTTACAAATAAAGGCTCGGCCTAAAAAAAATGATTCTTGCGAAGTTTATATTGGAGATGAATTTCTAGGTGTCATTTATCGCGATGAAGATGACGGTGAAGTATCTTACAATTTTTCTATGGCTATATTAAGTATCGACTTAGATAATTAATACATAATTGTGATTAAATGAAATTTCTCTCTAAGTGAATTTTATATAAGCTTCAGCTCTTTAAAACTTGTATAATTATTACGGGCAATAATAATGTGATCATGAATAGTAATTTCTAATGCATTTGCAGCATCTTTTAATCTATATGTCATTGATATATCTGCTTTAGAAGGTGAAGCATTACCTGAAGGATGGTTATGAATTAAGATCAATCCTGATGCCGATAATTCCAAAGCTCGAGAAATTACTTCACGAGGATAAACGGGAGTATGATCAATAGTTCCAGTTTGTTGTACTTCATCAGAAATCAAACCGTTCCTTTTATCAAGAAATAACACACGGAATTGTTCACGCGTTTCATGAGCCATCACAGCTTTGCAATAAGCTAATACTTTATCCCATGAAGAAAAAATATCACGTTTATATAATTGTGCACGCGCTAAGCGTCCTGCTACATCTGAAATAATTTTTAGATCAACAGCAGTAGCCGGACCACATCCTTCAATTTCTTGAAGACGATGAATATCAGCTTTTAATACATCAGCTAATGAACCAAAACTCGCTAATAAATTTTTAGCTATCGGTTTTATATCGGCTCGAAGGATAGTGCGAGAAAGCAATAGTTCAAGATATTCATAATCTTCAATTGCATTACCCTTCGTCTTTAAATAGCGTTTACGAAGACGCTCACGATGTCCTTGATAATGTTTATTTATCTTTGAATTTTTCTTAATTTTTTTATTATTCATTTGTGATACTGGATGAGATGGAACACTTGATGTTAGTTCAAAGAGACTGTTTTTGGCGCTTACATTTTTATAGGTCTTTTTTGCCATGGTATTTCTATATTTATTTAATTATTTGAATTTAAAGTATAAAAAATATTTTTAGGAGACTCAGTGAATATTTCACATCCCTCACTTGTTACGCCAATTGTATGTTCGTATTGTGCTGTCAGAGAACGGTCGCGGGTAACTGCAGTCCAACCATCGGATAAAACCTTAATTTCTGGTTTGCCAAGATTAATCATAGGTTCAATAGTAAAGATCATGCCTTGTTTAAGCTCTACGCCTTCACCTGGTTTTCCATAATGTAAAATATTTGGCGCATCATGAAAAAGTTGGCCAATTCCATGTCCACAAAAATCTCTTACAACGGAGCAGCGTTCAGATTCTGCATAATGTTGAATGGCAGCACCAATATCACCTGTAGTTGCTCCAGGTTTTACTACAGCTATTCCTCTCATAAGGCTTTCATGCGTTACTTGTATTAAGCGTTCTGCAGCACGCTTGATTTGTCCAACGGGATACATACGACTCGAATCTCCGTGCCAACCATTAAGAATAAATGTGACGTCAACATTGACAATATCACCTTCTTGCAAGGGTTTTTCATTTGGTATGCCATGGCAAACAACATGATTAATGGATGTACAACATGCATGCTCATATCCGTGATAATTCAAATCAGCGGGTAAAACACCTCGCTCAGCCCCAAAAACAAAAACAAAGTTATCAATTTCTCGTGTTGTAATACCAGGCTTAATAATATCGGTGAGAGCATCCAGACATTCTGCAGCAATACGACCAATTTTACGCATTTGAGAAAAAGCGTAATCATCGAAAATACGGATTTGTCCATTAAATCTTAAGGGAGCTTTATTATATTCAACATAACTAACCATTTTTTTTTCTATTTTCTATCTTTACTTGATGAATCGGAAAAATACCCTCAACACTTACGTGACATTTTATAGCATAAAATTCTACCCCTGATTTTAATGCTAAATCAAATTTACATCCATAAATGGGATCAAGGTCATGACAAACTGTAAAAGCTGAACAATCTTCTCGTTGAATTACATAGAGCATAGCAGCTCGTTTTCCTTGTTGCACAATTTTTATGAGTTCTTCAAGATGACGTGCACCACGTTTCGTTATGGTATCGGGAAATTCTGCTAAACCTTTTTGTCGTATGAAATGAACATTTTTTACTTCTAAATAACATTCAGATAAATCATTATTACGTAAGAGAAAATCAATACGTGATTGCCCATAGCATTGTTCGCTTAAAATTGTTTTATAATCACTAAATTCAGGCAATAACCCATTTTGAATTGCTTCCAGAGCAAGTTTATTTGCTAAAGTTGCATTAATACCAACTAAGGTATTATCTGCCTCAACAATTTCTAATCGATATGGGTATTTCCGTTTTGGGGTATCACTATATGAAAGCCAAACATTAGAATCAGAAGTTGTTAATCCAAGCATCGAACCAGTATTAGGAACAGAAACCGTAAAGATGTGTTGATCACTTTTTTTGACATCAGCAAGGAAGCGTTTATAACGATAAATGAGTTTTGCAGGATGAAGTTTAGAAACAAAGAGCATACAGCCTTTATTAAAGTGTATGATCTTTTAATTCAACTCAGATAATAATTGAAGAATTATACTAATGTTATCTTAGTGTTTAAATAACGCCTTTGTAATTAAGGTATTATTGTTATAAATATTTTAGTTATTTTTCTTTAAAAATTCATTATTTCTATTGATTATTCAATCAATAGAATAGCATCATTTGCAAAAATAAATTAGTTATGGTTACCTTCAATAAGGTTATTTCATGAAATATTTATTTAAAAATAATGAAGGCATAATTTATGGAAACTGGTGAAGTGAATGGCTGGAACAAATAGAAAAGGTCAAAATGTAATGAATGGCCCAATTATTGTTTTAGTTGAGCCACAATTATCAGAAAATATTGGGATGGTAGCGAGAGCAATGGCTAATTTTGGTTTATCGAAGCTTCGACTTGTTAAACCACGAGAAATATTTCCAAATGAAAAAGCTAGAGCGACAGCCAGCAAAGCAGATCATATTATTAATGATACACTAATATTTGATACATTATGCGATGCAATTGCAGATTTAAATTATGTTTACGCTACAACAGCACGTGAAAGATGTGGTTTTAAAACTGTTAAAAGTGCCGTGGAAGCTGCAAATATTTTGCGTTATTATGAGAATGTTGGCCATAAGACAGGTATTTTATTTGGAAGAGAAAGGTGGGGATTGGAAAATAATGAAATTAGCCTTGCTGACGAGATCATTACTTTTCCAGTTAATCCTGCTTTCGCATCACTTAATATAGCTCAAGCTGTTTTATTAATAGCTTACGAATGGATGAAATCAGGTTTGGAAGATTCGAATGATACAGCTTTTCGTGCAGTAGAGCTCAAACCAGCTGATAAAGCAACACTTCATGGTTTTTTGTCACAGTTGGAAGATGCTCTGGATGTTCGTGGATATTTTAGACCTCAAGAACGTAAAGAAGTAATGGTTACCAATATACGCTCTGTTTTTACACGCGCAAATTTTAGTGAGTCTGAAATTCAGTTCCTACGAGGTGTTATATCTTCACTGGATCATTTTTCTCCTAAATTTCCACGAGGGAGTGGAGCCCCCGAAGGGCGTGACCGCAAAAAATTAAAACAAATGTGAATACCTAATGAGTAAACAATCTCTTCTTTTTTTTGATAGTGGTATTGGTGGATTAACGATATTAAGAGAAGTACGCCTTTTTGTCTCCGAATACCAATTTATCTATATTGCTGATAATGCAGGATTTCCCTATGGAATTTGGGAAGAAGAGATTTTAAAACGCCGTATTTTAAAGATTTTTACATATCTTTTAGAACTTTATAATCCTGCTTTATGTGTGATTGCGTGTAATACAGCTTCTACATTAATGATAAAAGATTTACGACGAGCATTTCCAAATATTCGTTTTGTAGGAACTGTCCCTGCAATTAAATTAGCAGCTGAACAAACAAAATCTGGTGTTATTTCAGTATTAGCAACTCCTAGCACAGTTAGATGTGCATATACACATGAATTAATCAATTCTTTTGCTGATCAATGTCATGTACAGCTTGTCGGAAGTGAAAAGCTGGCAGGATTTGCCGAAAATTATTTACATGATTATCCTGTCAATCATGAAGAATTACGCCATGAAATTTTGCCATGTTTTATTGAAAAAAATAGTAAACTAACTGATACTATTGTATTAGCCTGCACGCATTACCCTTTTCTGATTAACTTATTTCGTGAACAAGCTTTATGGCCCGTTGATTGGATCGATCCAGCTAAAGCTATAGCTAAACATATAAGATCATTATTACCAATCAATGTCCAAAACAAGAATATGAAGAAACATACAGATTTCGCTTTGTTTACATCACAAAATATAAGTCCTGCAACTGAGAATTTATTGCAAAAATTTCACTTAAAAGTAATGAAGGGAGTTGACTTTAAATTGTAAGATAAGTAGAAATCAAAGTGTTTTTTCTGAGAACAATCACTAATTAACGTGTCCCGTGGGTGATTTTGCAATTAATGCATGAGTTATCCTGTCAGTTTTCTTTTTTGAAAACAGAGGAGGGTGCGTTTCCTTAAGATTTAATTTTTTATTTAAAGGAAATGCGATGAGTAAACGCGAAACAACAAAACATAAAATTGACCGCCGTATGGGAGAAAATATCTGGGGGCGTCCAAAATCTCCAGTGAATCGTCGTGAATATGGTCCTGGGCAACATGGTCAACGTCGTAAAGGAAAACTTTCTGATTATGGGGTTCAATTGCGCGCTAAGCAAAAACTAAAAGGATTTTACGGTGATATTTCAGAAAAGCAATTTCGTAAAACTTATGAAGAGGCTGCTCGTCGCCGTGGTGACACGGGTGAAAATCTTATAGGTCTTCTAGAGTCACGTTTGGATGCTGTTGTTTATCGTGCAAAGTTTGTGCCTACCATTTTTGCTTCTCGTCAATTTATTAATCATGGTCATGTTAATGTAAATGGTCGTCGTACAAATATTCAGTCATACCGTTGTAAACCAGGTGATGTGATTGAAGTTCGTGAAAAATCAAAACAGCTTGTCTTAGTTTTGGAATCTATACAATTAGCTGAGCGTGATGTACCTGAATATATTGATGTAGATCATAACAAGATGAAAGCAACCTTTACCCGTATACCCGCTTTTGCAGATGTTCCGTATGCTGTTCATATGGAACCGAATTTGGTTGTTGAGTTTTACTCTCGTTAGGCTTTAATATAGAGATCATTGTTTTAATTTTCGCTATATATTAAAAATTGTTATGCTATTTTTTATTTATTAGCAGCAGCAATGTTTTCAATACTATAAGCTAAGTGTGATTTATTCTTATTTTCTATAGCAATGCGTTTTAGTGTTTTTTATTTGTATAATTCAAACGTACAAATTGATTAACATAGACTTAGACTATGTTATGTCTACTACTGCATTATGATTTATCATTGGAAGATTAAGCCATTATACTATACAGAGTTATGATATTATAAATTAAACCTTAATCAAATTTTGTGTAATGAAAAAAAATATGGATACAAGCGATCCTTCGGAAGAAAAAACTGATGATTGTCATCCGATGTTCCGGGTTGCACCTTCAACTGTACAATTTAATAAATTACGTAAACGGCTTTTGCGCCATATACGGCAGGCGTTAGATGATTTTGCTATGCTTTCTTCAGGAAAAAAATGGCTTATTGCGTTATCAGGTGGAAAAGATTCTTATGGTTTACTAGCACTTTTACTTGATCTAAAATGGCGAGGTCTTCTACCTGTTGACATTTTAGCTTGTAATCTTGATCAAGGTCAGCCAGGTTTTCCAAAGCATATTCTTCCTGATTTTTTAAATTATTATCAGATTCCATTCCGCATTGAGTATCAAGATACTTACTCAATTGTTACAGATAAATTAGCACAAACACAAACATATTGTTCACTTTGTTCTCGGTTACGACGTGGACATTTGTATCGTATTGCACGTGAAGAGGGATGTTCTGCTTTGGTGCTTGGGCATCACCGTGATGATGTTTTAGAAACATTCCTCATGAATTTATTCCATGGTGGACGATTAGCAGCTATGCCTGGAAAACTTATAAATGACGAGAGAGATCTTTTTGTTTTACGTCCTCTTATCTATGCTGCTGAAGAAGATATGGAGAAATTTTCCCAAGCGATGCAATTCCCTATCATTCCTTGTAATTTTTGTGGGAGTCAAGATGGTTTACAGCGCAATGCAATGAAAAAAATGCTTAATGATATTGAAAGAAAAATGCCCGGGCGTAAAGACACCATGATTCGCGCCTTGACCAATGTTCGTCCTAGTCATTTGCTTGATAAAAAACTTTTTTCTTTTAAAAATTTATTATAATTATAAGTACTAATAAAATAAGTTTAAATTGTTAATATTTTTAAATTACGTTGCCATAAAGATCATAAGAATCTGATTGCTCGATTTTAACAGTAACAAACTCACCTATACGCAGTGGTTTTCGAGATGATATATGCACAACGCCATCTATTTCTGGAGAATCATATTTACTACGGCCTTTAGCGATTTTACCTTGTGTTTCATCTATCAGAACTTGAAGTCTTTTTCCAATTTTTTTCTTTAAAAGATGTGCGGAAATTTTTTGTTGTTTTGTCATAAAACGATGCCAACGCTTTTCTTTCACTTCTTCTGCAATATTTTCTAATCCAAGATTATTTGCTACAGCACCTTTTACTGATTCATATTTGAAACAGCCAGCACGTTCAATTTTTGCTTCTTCTAACCATTCAAGAAGCATATTAAAATCTTCATTAGTTTCTCCTGGAAAGCCAACAATAAATGTTGAACGTAACGTTAAATCTGGACAAATTTCTCGCCATCTTTCAATTCTACGGCTTATTTTTTCGACATGAGCAGGACGTTTCATATTACGTAAAACATTTGGTGATGCATGCTGAAAAGGAATATCTAGATAAGGAAGAATTTTTCCTGCAGCCATGAGCTCGATAGCTTCATCAATATGAGGGTAAGGATATACATAGTGCATTCTCACCCAAATCCCCATTTCTCCTAATTCGCGACAAAGATCTAAAAATTTTGTTTTTATAACGCGATTTTGCCAAACACTTTCAGCGTATTTAAGATCAATCCCGTACGCGCCAGTATCTTGAGAAATCACCAAAAGCTCTTTTACACCTGCTAGTACAAGTTTTTCTGCTTCGCGAAGAACATCGCTTATAGGACGTGAGATGAGATTACCACGCAGAGTAGGGATAATACAAAAGCTACACCGATTAGAACATCCTTCAGAAATTTTTAAATAAGCGTAATGGCGAGGTGTTAAACGAATACCTTGCAGAGGTACTAAATCTAAAAAAGGATCATGAACTGGAGGTATTACTGTATGAACTGCTCGTATAACACTTTCATAATCTTGTGGTCCAGTAATAGCTAATACATTAGGATGTGCTTGAAGAATAATATTAGGCTCAGCACCAAGGCATCCCGTTACAATAACTTTTCCATTATTTTTGATAGCTTCATCGATATTGGCTAATGATTCCTTTCGAGCAGAATCAATAAAACCACAGGTATTAACAATAACTAAATCAGCTCCTTTATGTTTATTTGAGATTTCGTAACCTTCAGAACGAAGGCGTGTAATAATGCGCTCAGAATCTACAAGTGCTTTTGGACAACCGAGAGAAACAAAACTAATACGAGGCGCTACCATAATAATTCCTGCAAATTCTCTAATGAAGATCTCATTTGATTCATTATTTCTGCTATTTTAGCCAAAAAAGAAATTAAATATTTAAAGGCTTTAGAATTTTTTATAAAGTTATTTAAAACTTTTTTATGATAATTTTATAATATAAATTTATAATCTCTTTCCCGTTAGTGATAAATATTTTCCTTATTAATTAATTACAATGAAATTTACTTTAGAATATTTTGATATGATAAATAATACATATTTAAGCTATTTTCCTAGCAATTAATATAATATTATAATTTATCTTCTAAATTAAAAGAGAATGAAAAAAGTTTATAAGAAATAAATAGAATTTTAATAAATAAAATTAGAAAATAATATTTTTTTAATAAAGTATTGACCAAATGAAGAGTCAATCGTATGTTCAGTCCAATTTCCATAAGCAAGGTTAACTTGTTTGGGGAGCGCGTAGCTCAGCTGGTAGAGCAACTGACTTTTAATCAGTAGGTCCAGGGTTCGAATCCCTGCGCGCTCACCATATTTAAATAAAATCAACAGGTTATCTAAAAGTTAGGGATTTTTGGTTCCATTGATTTTATTATGTTTTTTCTATTTCATCCCGAACTTTTTTGAAGTTTTTTATTGATTCTATTGCTAGGTGTTTTCTATCCGCTATTTGGGTATAGAGGGAAGGCATGTTATGTCTGGATACCCGTATTGCTGCCCTGGTACGTTATGCCTCAACGGCTAAAACAACAGCGCTTCAGTGCTTACCAGAAAAAAGAAAACTGGTTACGCTTGTTGCATTCTTCTGCTGTATGGAGGTGACGGTGTAGGATGATGCACTTAAATGACTTGAAACACACTCTGGGGTCTGTTCAATGAAGCTATCCAGGTAAATAAACGGAACCATCAATGAACACTTAAAGATCTGGATCGTGCAGCAGAAATACTGGCAAAAGCATGTCGGATGATCCTTGACGACAAGTTACCTGATACTGATATTCGTGATAATATCTTCAATACCATTTCCGAATATGTACTGAAACATGCTGTAAATAATGTGACATCACTTGTTCAATCTGCTAATAACGTTTAACTTTTAATGAGTAAGAAATGGGAAGCTCTGCGTCCAATAATCTGCCGCTCTCTGGGATTATCATCAGCACCTAGTGTCACTCTGTCGGCTCATCGCAACAGAACTGGATTCAACATATCGTGATGTGCAGGACCGACTACCGGAAAACTCGACAGTCAGATTTGCAGAGAATGGCAATAAAACTGAGCTGATCTTGAGTCTTCTGAATGCCATTGAAGAAACAGCATCACTGATCGTATTGCGGCAGCGAATGGCCGATATGTTGCCACGCGTTGATTTTCCTGAACTTATACTGGAAATCGATGCCCGAATCCATTTCGCCGGTACCTTTACCTATTCATCAGAGCAAAGCTCCCGCGTCTCGGACTGAATATCAGCATCTGTGCAATGCTGATGGCTGAAGCCTGTAACACCGGTCCGGAGCCATTTATTACGTAATGATGTCGCGGCACTAGAGCGTGACCGCCTGACCTGGACAGACAGCAATTATATCAGAGACGAAACGATTCGAGAAGCAAACGCCATTCTGGTCGCAGCACAAAATAGCGTTCCACTGGTAAATATCTGGGGTGATGGTGAGATGGCGTCAATAAAAAGAACAAAAAACGAGATTGATTCGTAATAGATTTTAGAAGAAAATATGAGATCCTATTCCCTAACCTTTATTTAAGAATCCTGCACCTTAAAAAAACACATGTAAAATCAGTATGTTATAGCACGATAAAAGTGCTATGGCGGAGGGGGTGGGATTCGAACCCACGGTACAGTTCCCTGCACGCCGGTTTTCAAGACCGGTGCCTTAAACCACTCGACCACCCCTCCAAAGTAAATACAACCTTGTTCAAAGAGCAATATACTTTTTACAAGGTTCTTTTAAAAGGTCAATGACCTAAATTTATTTCTAAACATTTTAATTAAATTGTTTTAAATATTTTTATCAAAATGAATAAGCATCATCAATATAATAATACTTTTGAATCTTAATTGTAAATTTGGATATTAGAAAACAGGAAAGGGGAGGAGAGTTGTTAATATTTTATAACATTTGCTACGAGAAAATACAAAAAACGCATAATGCCTTAATAAATATCAATTAACATGTTTGTAATATATAATGAGATAACTTATTAAAATAAAAATCTATAATGATGAAATAAAATGATAATATAAAGAAAAGAATTAATTCATATATAATATAAATAATTAAATTTTTATCATCACAAAACTTAAAAAAAAATAATTATTGAAAAGTATTACAATTATTTAAAAACTTAAAAATAATACTAATAATGATACCTATTACTGATCCTATTGTAACACCAATTATTATTCCGGCGGGAAGTGTTAGGCGTATACCTATTGCGATAATTGGACCAAATCCTGGAAGAGAAATATAGCCATAATTCGCAAGAATTGCTGCAACTGCTCCTGATAAACTACCATTGAGGGCTCCAATCAATGCTAAATCTTTAATATAATAATAAATTCTTTTCAAAAAACTTCTTCCATAATTTTCTGAATTAATATCACTACAAGCTTTTAAATTAATCATATTTTTTTCTTTCATTTTGAATGCTTATTGTTCCAGAATAATCAATAGATATAAGAAAATAACAGTTTTTAAATTCTGCTAAAGCACGCCAAACACCTTTATCATCTAAACGTAACCGTTTAATATTTCTAAAACCATTTTTTGTAAGATAATTTCTGATTTGTGAAGCGGTAAAAGAGTTTTTTCCTACTTTGCTTGTTTTTTGAAAGACAATATATTTGGATGTTAGATAACAGGGATCGTAGTAAATATTTATTGGTAAAGCGATAACAGTGGGTGAGATACAAACAATTACCATAAAAAGAATAGTTAATCTCAAACTTTTATTTAATTTCATTGTTTATGTACCATTGATGGGAAAAATTTCCTCAAATATTCACATTTATCTAACTTAACCCTTTTATTCTTAATGAGTTCCCTAATATTTTATTTTCAATACTATTTTATAGAAAATAGTAAGATTTTTTTCGTTTTAACAAATTGTATGAGCGTTTATTTTAATGCGCGCGCATTTATATATTAGTTTTTATTTATGAAAAAAACTTTTTAAATATTTTCTAGCTCTTAAAGCTTATATTAATAATGAGAAAAAATTAAAGATTTTCATTTTTATATGGTTAGACTTGTATTTAGAAGAGTAAAATATATTTCTTCATTACTCAATAATCTAATTATTAATTGACTTGGTTGTGAACATATTCATAATTGTTTTAGAGCCATAACCATAATCCATTCCTTCTCTCATAAATAAATGACGTAATGGTGAGCAATTACGTAATAATTCAAGCCCAGCACTGCGTAAAATATGAACAGGTAACATATTGGAGAGTAAGGCATAGCTAAGTGTATGAACGAAACCACTTCGAATAAATATATCAGATTTACGATGTTGATTATAATTCGCAGTAATTTCTTTTAAAGCAGCAGTAGATACTTCATCGGGTATGAGATCAACCAAAGTTTGAATATCACGTATCCCTAAATTAAATCCCTGTGCACCAATGGGAGGAAAAACATGAGCTGCTTCACCAACTAAAATTATTCTATTAGCAGCAAAAAGATCAGGAATAAGACCTAAAAGAGGCCATGTTTGAATCTTAGTTTCTATTTTTATTTCACCAAGAATTGCTTGCATTTGATTTTCAATCATTGTTGCAACCTCTTCTAATTCCATATTCAAAAGCTCTTTAGCACGAGAAAGGCTACCAATCCATACAAGACTAGATTTATTACCTGGTAAAGGAACTTGCGTAAAAAGACCATCTTTTGTATAAAATTCAGTTGATATATTTTGATGAGGTAAATTATGTAAAAAATTAAAAACAAGTGCTATTTGTGGGTAATTCCATTGTTTGATATTAATTCCAGCCGCTGCTCTTGTCGGAGAAGAACGTCCATCAGCAGCAACAACAAGTGGTGCTTTAATAACTTCTTCATCTTCAAGAATAATGCAAATATGATCTTTTTGATGACTAAAATCTTTTACTAAAGAAAAAAACCTTGTAATATTTGGTGTGTGTTTAATAGTATTGGTTAAAGCGTCATTTAATTTTAAATTAGGTATATTATAACCGAAAGCTTTTTCACCAATTTCAATGGAGTGAAAGTTTACAGTAGGGGCTCGTATAATCTGAGATGTTATATCAATAATTCTAATTGAAGATAAAGCTGCTGCATGACATTTAAGAGTATCCCAAATATTGAGGGTTTGCAGCATATGAATTGTAGGCATCATAAGAGCAGTTGTTCGTAATTCATCTCTTTTAGCAGGTGGACCAATCAAAGATACAGAATGCCCTTTACGAGCAAGATTAAGTGCTGCCAACATACCGATTTGGCCAGCACCAATGACAGCAATATTTTGATGCATATTTTTTTTAGATATCAAGATTGTTTAAGCCTTTTTAATATTAATTGTTATAACATCTTCACATAAATTATATCTTATTATATTACCTAAATAAATATAAAGTAGTTATCTTGTACTCTTTTTAGATATCAGTCATAAAATAAACAGAGATAGCATTTTAAAAAATAAATAAAGGCTCTAATTAGGATAGAAAACCTTGAAACCTAAGACTAAAATCAATAGGGATAGCTTATATCCAAAAATAATAACAATATTGCAAGTAAAAGCATTTTCTGTTCATTTATTAACAGCCTCAGGCTCATTTTTGGCGTTTCTCTCTCTAATATCTGCATCCGAAAAAGAATGGGTCTCTATGTTTTTCTGGCTTGGACTCGCTCTTTTTGTTGATGGTATTGATGGGCCAATTGCACGTAAATTAGACATAAAATGTGTACTTCCAACCTGGTCTGGTGAAATACTAGACAATATTATTGATTATATAACTTATGTTTTAATTCCAGCATTTGCGCTTTATCAAAGTGGTTTTATGAATCCTAGACTATCATTTATATTAAGCGCCATTATCATCATTTCATCAGCTATTTATTACGCAGATACTGGAATGAAAACTGAAGAAAATTTTTTTAAAGGATTTCCTGTAGTTTGGAATATGATAGTGTTTATGCTTTTTGTACTAAGACCGGGGGAATATGTTACTTTCATTATTATTTCTTTATCGGCAATTATATCTTTTTTACCTATTTATTTTATCCATCCAGTGAGAGTTATCCGATTACGTGTGCTTAATTTTCTAATTTTTCTTATATGGTGCTGTTTTGGTATAGCTGCACTTTTTCACCAGCTAAATGCTCCAAATTGGATTAAAATTGGAATTTCAATCTCTGGTTTTTACATTTATTGTATTGGTGCTGTTATGCAATTTTTTCCAAAATTAGGTGTAAAAAATAAGAAAAAATAAGAAAGCAATTATTCTTATATTAATTTTAATGAATTAAAGTTCCATAATATATATTATGCGATAATTTATAAAATATCTATCTTATAGTACATTTGTTTCAAAAGTAAGTCCTTGATACGCTGGCTCAACATGTGCTGGGACATAATTTACAACATCATTATAATCAAGCGAGTTATCCATATGTGTTAATATAGCCCGTTTTGGTTTTAAATATTTTATCCAATATAATGCTTGATCAACTGAAAAATGGCTTGGATGAGGCTTAAATTGAAGAGCATCAATAATTAAAACATCTAAATTCATAAGGCCTGATAGTGTTTCTTCAGGAAATTCGCTAACATCTGTGCAATAAGCAACATTACCAATACGAAAACCCAAAGAATGAGTGGCGCCATGAATTTGTAAATGTGCCTTTAAAATAATGTCTCCACCCTCCCCTTGGATTCTAAACTCACTTTTTTCACATATAAGATTTTCTTTTAAAATAGGTAAATAATGTGATCCTTTTGGCGTTTGAAAACAATAACCAAAAGCTTTATTAAGGTGTTTTAACGTAAAAGCATCTGCATAAATATCTATTAAACATTTTTGTGCAAGAGCATAGCTGCGTAAATCATCAATACCGTGAGTATGATCTGCATGGAAATGCGTATAAACAGCAGCATTAAGATGGCTAACACGCGCATTAATCATTTGTGAACGAAAATCTGGACCAGTATCAATAATGGCTGTTGTTTTCATTCCTAATTTATGAATTCGTTCAACTAATAAAGAAGTTCTATAGCGTTTATTTTTAGAATTATTTGAATCACAAGCTCCCCAATAACCATTAGGACGTGGTACTCCTGGTGATGAACCGCAACCCAATATTGTAAAACGATATCGATGACACATTTTTTGCTCTATTTCATTTTACTAAACAAACGAAAAGCATTCTGCGTTGTTATTTGTATTGCTTCTTCAATGCTTAAATTAATAGTTTTAGCAAGAACAGTAGCTGTATGATACAAAAAAGATGGCTCATTTGTTTTACCACGATAAGGAACAGGTGCTAAAAACGGAGCATCTGTTTCAATCAATAAGCGCTTATGAGGAATAATCTTTGCTATTTCACGAATTTCAGAAGCATTCTTGAAAGTAAGAATACCTGAAAAAGATATATAGCCACCAAGTTCAATACCGGCATGAGCAAGCTGCATTCCAGAAGAATAACAATGAAGAATAAATGGAAAACATTTTTCTTTTATTTTCTCACGTAATATTTGTTCCATATCTAAATCAGCATTACGCGAATGAATCACAAGAGGTAATTGTGTTTCTTGAGAAGCAATAATATGCTTTATAAAATTTTTCTTTTGCTCTTGAGGCGAAGAATAATTGTAATGATAATCAAGTCCAGATTCACCAAATGCAACGATTTTAGGATGCCTTGATAAATGAATAAGATTTTCAACTTGAATATTTTGTTCTTCATGTACATAGTTAGGATGAGTTCCAACAGAACAAAAGACTTGATCATAAGTTTGTGTAATTTCTAAAAGCTTATCGAGCTTATGAGAATGTGTCGAAATTGTTATCATGCGTCCAACATTAGCAGCTAGAGCTCGCTGAATAATTCCACTCAAGTCTTGTGAAAAATCCTCAAAATCAAGATGGCAGTGCGTATCAATTAACATTGTTAATATCAGCTTTCTTTAGAAATATAACGAGGGAAAATTGGTACTGGTGGTGGAAGTACTGTCTCCTCTTTAATTTTTAAATCACTAATATGATGCAATAATCGATCCTCTTCAGCAATTGCAAGACTATCAAGAAGTTTAGTTGCTGATTGTGGAATGAAAGGTAAAAGCATGATCCCTATTCGCCGCAAAACCTCTAAAGTTATATAGAGAACTGTAAAAAACCTTTCTGGATTATTTTTACGCAAACTCCAAGGCTCTTCATTAGCAAAATAACGATTGGCATCTGCTACAACTGAAAAAATAGCCGAAAGTGCTAAATGTGGGGCCTGATTTGACATAGTTTGGCGGACAACTTCAAGCACTTGAAGAGATTGTTTCAACAGTTGTTCATCTTGAATTAGAAATGCAGCTGGCGTAGGAACTTTCATATTACAATTTTTTTCAACCATAGATAAAGAACGTTGCGCTAAATTACCAAGATCATTAGCAAGATCAGCATTAATGCGATTTACAAAATTATCATGATTGTAACTACCATCTTGTCCAAATGGTACTTCACGAAGAAAAAAATAACGTACTTGATCAAGTCCATAACAATCAACCATTTCAAAAGGATCAACTACATTTCCAATAGACTTTGACATTTTAGCACCGCGATTAAGTAAAAATCCGTGTGCGAAAATTCGTTTAGGTAATTCAATTTCAGCAGACATTAAAAATGCTGGCCAATAAATTGCATGAAAACGAGTAATGTCTTTACCAATAATATGGACATCTGCAGGCCAAAAATTACGTTTTTTCGAAGTCTCATTGAAAAAATCAATTCCAGTAAGATAATTTGTTAGTGCATCAACCCAAACGTACATTACATGTTTTGGATTTCCCGGAACACGAATGCCCCAATCAAAAGTTGTTCGTGAAATGGAAATGTCTTTCAGGCCTGATTTAACAAAACTTATAATTTCATTGCGTCGCTCATTAGGCCCAATAAAATCAGGATATTTTTCATAATGTTGAAGAAGTGCTTTTTCATAACGTGAAAGTCTGAAAAAATAACTTTCTTCTTCATTCCATTCAACTGGAGATCCTAACTCTTTCTCACGACGAACTCCTTCTTGATCAACTTCGGTATCTTTCTCTTCATAGTAAGATTCTTGACGAACTGAATACCAACCAGCATAACAACCAAGATAAATATCACCTTTAGCTTCCATTTTTTTCCAAAGTTCTTGACAAGCTTTATGATGCCGTTCTTCCGTTGTGCGAATAAAATCATTATTAGAGCAATTAAGCACTGCAAGCATTTTTTGAAAAACAGCACTGTTGCGATCTGCAAGTTGTTGAGGTGTTATATTTAACATTTCTGCTGTTTGTTGCATCTTTAGACCATGTTCATCCGTACCAGATAGAAAAAATACATTTTTTCCATCAGCTTTTTGAAAACGAGCCAAAGTATCACTTACAATTGCGTTATAGGCATGTCCAATATGCGGAGCACTATTGGGATAAAAAATTGGAGTCGTTATATAGTATATGTCACGCATAATTATACTCATTGTAAAATATAACCAAAGAATATAGTGACATAATGTTTGTTCATAACATTGTCACGGAAAAAACTTATTTTCATAAACAATCCCATGAATTTTAAAAAGAAGATTAATCACAAATTGCTTTTTATCAAGATTAAATGATTGCATTTCTATCATTGCTTGAAAAATATTTTGCCACATTTGCGCATACTTTTTTGATAAATGAATAGCTCCCTCTTCTACTAACTTAAGAGCTTTTTTGTGAATTATATCAAGAATTTCATTACAAAACTGTTGAAATTGTATCTCCGCATCAGATGATGAAAGCGCTTGAGCAAAATTATGCACAATAACAGGATTACAAATAGATTGCTCTAAGAGCTGATTAATAGTTTGAATAACTTCAAGCCCATCATAACAAAGAAGTAATGCTGCTTTTCGAAGACTTCCCCGAGATTTGTGAATAATTGTTTCAATATTTTGCGGATTAGTTAATACCTGATTGGAAAAAAAATGTGAAATAGCTTTTTGCATTTCATCCTTATGTAAAGGTCTTAGGGAGATTTTTTGACAACGTGAACGAATTGTTGGAAGCAATTTGCCTAAAGAATGCGAAATAATAATAAATAAAGTTTTTGTTGGAGGCTCTTCAAGCATTTTAAGAATAGCGTTTGTAGCATTTTTATTCATATCATCTGCAGAATCAATAATGATAATGCGCCATAAGCTATCTTGAGACGTTTGATTTAAAAAATGCTTGATATCGCGGATATCATCAACTGTGATACCTGTTTTGAACTTTTTTGTTTTTGTATTAAAACGACGTGAGACATGTATAATACTGGGATGACTACCCTGCTTAATTTGGCGCCATATAATTGAATCTTGTTCTGGTTGTAAAAATTTATCTTTTTGAGAATTTAAAATATTCCAAGCAAAGTGAAATGCTAACGTTGCTTTTCCTATCCCACGTTCTCCTTCAAATAATAGCGCATGATGCAGCCGCCCTTCTCTAAGCATTTGTTCTAAAAAATGACGAGCCTCTTCATGGCCAATGAGAATATTATTCTGTGAAGGTGATAAAATGCCGTCAATATCATCATATTGACATAAAAAATTTATATCATTCATGGAAAAGCCGGTAGTAACTGATGACAAATATCTTTTATCTGATCCGCAATTACTTCAACTGCGCATGTACCATCAATAACTTGAAATCTATAGGGTTCATGTTTCGCTAATTCAAGAAAAGCTTGGCGTCTTTGCTCTTGAATAGCGAGATCATCTTTTTCAAAATAATCAATTTTTTCTATTTTTTTTCTTCGTAAGTTTACACGCTCTATACCAAGTTTTGCGGGTATATCTAATAAAAACGTTAAATCAGGTTTTATTCCCTTCATACCAATATGTTCTAAAATAGAAAAAATATGTGCATCCACTTTATTATTTATCCCTTTATTTATCCCTTGATAAACACGTGTAGAATCAATAAATCGATCACATAAAACAATTTTTCCAGCTTGCAAAGAAGGCATAATGATTTCAGAAACATGATCGGCACGTGCTGCTGTAAATAAAAACGTTTCAATAAATGGCCCATATTGTGCTACACTACCTGATAATAAAATATAGCGTATTGCTTCTGCACCTGCTGTTCCTCCAGGTTCACGTGTTATAATAACATCATAACCTTTTCTACCTAAATATTGAGCAAGCAAAGAAATTTGAGTTGTTTTTCCTACACCTTCTCCTCCTTCAAATGTAATAAAGTAGCCTGACATGTATGAATCTCTTAATTCCTTATTTTTGTGCATGTTTGCTCATTATAAATATTTTCGTAACCATCCAATTGTTATTTCATGAAATGCATCTTTTACTTTTACAAAAAAATTTCCTTTTTGAACATCTGCTCCAGCCCAAATTAATTTTTCAACAAGAAGTTGTTTATCTGAAAAAATTTGAATAATACCAACTTTTTGTCCTGTAGTGACGGGAGCTTTTAATGGGCCATGATACTGAATTATTGCGTTAACATCATTAAAATTTTTTTGCTTTAAAAGCATAAAACTTATCGGCTCTTTAACAATAAGCGGAACAGAATTTTGTGCTCCACCATAAACAGAAGCATAACCAACCACCTCATCTCTTGTAAAAACTGTTTTAAGATCAAAAGCTGTCATAGCCCATTCAAGAATGCGCTTTACTTCTTTTGTACGCTCTTGTTTATTTTGCAGACCGTTAATTGCAAGAAAAATACGTTGCTGATTATTATAAGCAGAAATAACAGTTGAAAAACCTACTTCTTCACTATAACCAAAACCTAGCCCTTCTATTTTTACATCATTTTCTTGAAAAATAAGGGAATTTTTATTACGCTGAGTGATCTTATTCCAAGTAAAATTAGGCTCACGATAAAGAGCATAATAATCAGGATATTCATGAGCAATATGGCGTACTAATGTAATTATATCACGTAAGGTTGTAAATTGTCCTTTTTCAGGCAGCCCTGTTGCATTAACAAAATGGCTGTGTAGCAATCCAAGCGTTTTAGCTCTTTTATTCATCAATTTTGCAAAATTAGCCTCATTACCGGCTATTCCTTCAGCCAGAATAACAGCTGCATCATTTCCATTAACAATAACAAGGCCATGCAAAAGATCAAAAATACTAATTTCCGTTTTTTCCTTTGCAAACATAGTGGTTGTACCGGAAGGCGCCCCTCCTTTTCGCCAAGCATTTTCACTAACTTTAAATTTTTGTGTTTTATTTAAAAATCCTTTTTTGAGTTGATAAAAAACCACTTCAGCTGTCATTAATTTTGCTAATGAAGCAGGAAAAAAAACAATATCACTTTGTTTTTCAAAAAGTATTGTATCTGTATTGTCATCCAATATCAGCAATTGCAATGCAGATGTTTGAAACTTTTTTGTTTGTCCTTGTTCATTGAATATTAATATCCAAATTAAGGAAAATAAAACCTTCAATAACAGATACACGCTGATTCTCCCTCTCTTTTAGAATCAACATAAGGCGGTTTATTACATAAGAAAAGGTTTCTTCTCTTTTTAAATTAAAGTGTTTACAGATTATAAAAATGCTTTAAACACCATTTAATTTACTACGTCTATTTTTAATAGAAGCAACGTGATAGAATGATGTAGGCTTATCAATCAAAACTGGACCAATTTCCGGCAATCTTATTGAAATAGTTTCATTTTTTTCCTTCTGATTACTCGCATTATAATCATTCGCATTAAAAGTAAACAATGTAATATCTTTTTGTGCTGCTGCGGTATCTAAGGTATCTGAAGTATCTGAAAATGCCATAATCATAGGTGGATTATAATTGCCAGGATTATAAGAAGCCATTAAATATTCACTATCATAATTATTAATAGGCGCTTCAGAAATATATTCCACTTTAACATCCGCCGTGCCTTGATTTAAATAACCGAGCATTATTGCAGCTTGTTTTGATAGATCAATAATTCTATTCTTCATGTAAGGACCACGATCATTTACTCTAACGATGATAGAGGACCCATTTTTCAAATTAGTAACACGAGCATAGCTAGGTAATGGCATAGTAGGATGTGCTGCAGTTAAAAGATTCATATCATAGACTTCACCATTTGCAGTTGGGCGTCCATGAAAATATGAACCATACCACGATGCCTGCCCAACACGCTGATACGTTGGGTCAGATTCTGGATAGTACCACTTTCCTTTTATTTGGTAAGGCTTACCAATAACAACTCCTTTTGCAACTTTGTTTTTTAATTTATTCTGTTTCTGTCCATTTAAAATTCTTTCAGGCACAGAAATAGCTTTAGCCTTTACAACTTTATTATTATCAACATTTTTTGTTGAAAGCTGCATTATTGGATTTGCACAAGCTGTTAACAATTGAGTGAAAACTACTATAAAAATAAATCGAAATATTAATTTAACAGTGAAAATAAATTTTTCTTTGCTATCTAAAAGCATTTATCAACCCGCTTATTTCTATTTTACATCATGTACACAAACAAAACTCTGCATATGAGTTAAGGGAATTAATGCTATGAAAATTCTTATTCCCAAGTGAGTATATATGATATTATTAAAGTTCACTTTTTATCAAGAGGTTAACAGAACGTTAAAAATATTTATTATTGTATTAGAATAGTAAATACCATTTTAAAAAGATAAAATAGTCATTAAAATTTAATAAAATCAATTTATTATAATAGAATTTTGAACAAACTAATCACGATATAATTTATAAAATAAACAGCATATATTTATGTGAATAACTTATAAGTAGTTCTTAATTAAGAGTGCAGACAGACATACTTAACGAATCGGCTTGACAATTTCTTATTAATTTATACATAGAGTCTATTGAAAAACATTATTGATTAAGCGCACAAGAATTCGAGTTGTGGAATTATATGCTATAATGAAATCCATTTACTCATGTTTTTAAAAGCCTGAACTATTTAAGGAAGAATTTTTGATGCGTCTCTAAAATGAGCAATATCGGTAACAAACATTAAAGATATTAATATTAATGAGTCAGTTTCAAAACTCAAAATGCTTTGCCGTATATAAAATATACCCTATTATAAAATATACCCTATATACGTGAACAAGTTTTCGGAGATATTTTATGCTAGATGTACTAACTACACAACGAACTATAGCTATCTATCCTCAATTAAAAATATTAAAATCATTTTTTATTATTGTTTTTTTAGCGTTTTTAATACCATTTTTAAGCGGATGTGGATTTAATATAATACCAACAAATGAAGAAAAAGCACATGCAGCATGGAGTGAAGTTTTAAACCAATATCAACGCCGTGCAGATCTCGTTCCTAATCTTGTAGAAACTGTTAAAGGTTATGCATCACATGAGAAAAACGTACTTTCTGATGTTATCGAAGCACGTGCAAAAGCAACGCAAACAACTATCAATGCTGATATGTTAAATAACCCAGAAATTATGCAACAATATCTCAATAATCAAGCAAATTTATCAAGTGCTCTTTCACGTCTGATGGCTATTGTTGAAAATTATCCTGATCTTAAAGCAAATCAAAATTTTTTAGCTCTTCAATCACAATTAGAGGGAACTGAAAATCGTATTTCTATCGCCCGCCGTGATTATATTGAAGCAGTACGCGTGTACAATACTGCACTCAAAACAATGCCAACAATGATTTGGGCAAAGTTATGGTTTCGCGATGCAAAATCTATGCAAACATTTACAATTGATAGTAATGCTCAACAAACACCGCAGGTTAATTTCAATTAAATGATACCATTTCGATATTCTATTCAACGTAGTATTATTTTAGTTTTTTTAGCTTGTACAAGTTTTTTATATTTAATTATTACGTTGAATGATATTGCCTATTCGCAAATCTCATTTCCTCATTTAACTGGTCACGTTAATGACACAGCTCACTTACTTGACCATACAACAATAAAAAATTTGACAACAAAACTCTCTGCTTTAGAAGAGCAAACAGGTGATCAAATTGTTATTGTAACTGTTCCTACTCTTTCTGGAATTGATATCGAAACCTATAGTAATTTACTTTTCCGTAAGTGGGCCCTAGGTCAAAAGAAGATGAATAATGGTGTCTTACTTGTTATTGCTCCAAACGAACGTGAAGTACGTATTGAAGTAGGCTATGGTTTAGAAGGAGAATTAACAGACGCGGTTTCTTCAGTCATTATTAATAATTTTATTCTTCCTAATTTTCGTAATAAGAATTATCAACAAGGTATCATCGAAGCAATCAACGCAATAACCAAAATTATTATAGAAAATGATTCTGATTTTATTTCCCGAATCAAGGAAAAAGCTAAAGCCGTTGAAATACAGCGTAAACAAGAAAAACAAGAAGAAATGATATTTAATACAATTATATTTTTAATTTTTTTTATAGTGATTGGTTTACCTATTTTAGCAATGATTTTTGGACAAAAAGTAGGTCCACAAAAATATCGTTGGATGGGAATCATTTTTACTCTTTGGTTTATCAATTTGAGTATTGATGGTAAACGCTCTGATAATATATTCAGAAGACATTCAAATAGGGGCGGTTTTAAAGGTGGAGGAGGCTCATCAGGTGGAGGTGGTGCATCAGGAAGATGGTAAAGTATCTTTAATACAGATTAATCACTTCTATATTAAATAGAATAACTTTTTAAAAACAATAATATAACAAAAAATGATAAATTAAATTATGAATTAAAAAGTTCTTAGTCATTTTAAGATTTTATTAGACTATAATAATTCAAAATAATAGAGTTTATTTTTATGACTTTAAGAAAAAATATCTACACCGTCCATTTTTCATTTTCATTTTAATAAACAAACCTATATCGTATCTTGTTACTTACTAATAAAAAACCAAATAACTTCAGATATATTTTTTAATGATATCTAAATTGAAACATACTGATCGCAATTATTTATTACATCATTTTAAAGCAACTCACAATGCTTCACCAGTTGAGTGGAAAATAAGTGATAGCTTAATCGAATATCCTGAAGCATTACGCTATATGCAAGAACGCGTAGAGAATATTTCCGCAAAAACTGCATATGAGCAAGTTTGGCTTCTTGAACACCCTCCCCTTTATACAGCAGGAACAAGTGCTCAACAAAAAGATTTATTAGCTCCTCATTCTCTTCCTGTATATGAAGCTGGTCGTGGTGGTGAATTTACATATCATGGTCCAGGACAACGTGTTGCTTATGTTATGCTTGATCTTAAACGTCGAAAACAAGATATACGTGCTTTTATTAGTGCACTAGAACAGTGGATCATACAAACACTTGCACAATTTAATATTAAAGGAGAACGTCGCGAAGATCGAGTTGGTGTTTGGGTTATTCGGCCTGATCGCCCACTGACACTAAACGGAACGTTTGCTGAAGATAAAATTGCTGCTATTGGTATTCGTATACGTAGATGGGTAAGCTTTCATGGCATTTGTATTAATATCGATCCCGATTTATCTCACTATACAGGAATTGTTCCCTGTGGAATTGCAAATCACGGTGTAACAAGTTTACTGGACCTAGGTTTACCTATAACAATGCATGATGTTGATATTGCTATGAAACAAGCTTTTGAACAAATTTTTGGTCCGACAATTGATATTTCCTAAGTGCATTGATTTTTAACTAAAAAACGGGCATAAAATTTAATTCTGATTAAAGGTTTATTTATACAATTTAAATTTAGATAGACGATCGAGTGATATGAGCGATAATAATAAAGATCTTTTTAGTATTTTAAATAATGCTCAGTCCCGCATAGAAGCAAAAGAGAAAAATAAGCCAATTTCAGTAACCCCACAAGAAACATCTCGGTCAATTTCTACCTCTGCTTCTAAAAATGATATAAAAAAAGATGAGTATAACGCCTTATCTATCCGAGTACTCGAAGGTTTAGAGCCTGTACGCTTACGACCTGGGATGTATATTGGTGGAACAGATAGCAAAGCGCTTCATCATTTATTTTCTGAAATTATCGACAACGCAATGGATGAAGCTGTCGCTGGTTATGCCGATTTAATTGATGTCTCATTGGATGAGCAAGGTTATTTAACAGTTACAGATAATGGACGTGGAATCCCTGTTGAAAATCATCCTCAAATGCCAGATAAATCTACTCTTGAAGTCATTATGACACAACTTCATTCAGGCGCAAAATTTGATGGGAAAGCTTATCAAACCTCTGGTGGATTACATGGAGTAGGTATTTCTGTTGTTAATGCTCTTTCTGATGATATGGAAGTTGAAGTAGCACGAGATCGTAAACTTTATCGTCAACGTTTTTCACGCGGTATTCCTCAATCTGGCTTAGAAAATCTAGGTGATGTTTATAATCGTCGCGGTACGCGCGTCCGCTTTCATCCCGATAGTAAAATTTTTGGTGAGAAAGTAGCCTTTGAACCAGAAAAAATCTATAAGATGGCGCGCTCTAAAGCCTATCTTTTTGGTGGAGTAAAAATTCGCTGGAATTGTGATTCTAAAATGCTTGAAGGTATAAAAAATATTCCTGAAAAAGCTGTTTTTCACTTTCCTGATGGATTAAAAGATTATTTATTATCCTCATTGAAAAATGAATATCGTGTAACATCTGAGGTTTTTTCTGGTAAAACAAAACAGCATGGAGCTCATGGTTCAGTTGAATGGGCTATCGCTTGGTATGGTGGTGATGCTTGCGTACACTCTTATTGTAACACTATTCCAACGGGAGAAGGTGGGACACATGAAGCAGGATTACGACAAGCTCTCTTGCGTAGTCTAAAAGCCTATGCTGAATTAATAGGCAATAAACGTTCTGCTATTATTACTTCCGATGACGTAATGATTTCAGCAATTGCAATCCTTTCAGTTTTCATCAGAGAGCCTGAGTTTGTTGGACAAACTAAAGATCGATTAGCAACAATTGAAGCGCAACGTATTGTTGAAAATGCAATACGCGATCCTTTTGACCATTGGCTTGCTAATTCTCCACAAGAGGCTACAAAACTTCTTGATTGGATTATTGAGCGTGCTGAAGAGCGTGTAAAACGGCGCCAAGATAAAGAAATAAATCGAAAAACGGCTGTACGTAAATTGCGATTACCTGGAAAATTAGCAGATTGTAGTCAAAACTCCGCTGTTGGAGCTGAATTATTCATTGTTGAAGGAGATTCTGCTGGTGGTTCTGCTAAACAAGCACGAAATAGAGTTAATCAAGCAATTTTACCTCTTCGTGGAAAAATATTAAATGTAGCGAGTGCAGCTCGTGAAAAAATGAGTGCAAGCCAAGCAATTAATGATCTTATCCTCGCGCTAGGATGTGGAATACGTTCTAAATATCGTGAAGATGATCTAAGATACGAACGTATCATTATTATGACAGATGCAGATGTTGATGGTGCTCATATTGCATCACTTTTGATTACCTTTTTCTTTCAAGAAATGCCTGATCTTATTCGTCAAGGGCATTTATATCTTGCTGTGCCCCCTCTCTATAGAATATCACAAGGAGGAAAAGTTGCTTATGCGCGTGATGATAACCATAAAGATGAATTATTAAAAACTGAATTTACTGGAAAAGCTAAAATTGAAATTGGACGTTTTAAAGGCCTTGGAGAAATGCGAGCCGAACAACTTAAAGAAACAACTATGGATCCCAAAAAACGCACACTTTTACGTATTGCTATCGATGCAGTTGATATGCAAGAAACCAAAAATACAGTAGAAAGTTTGATGGGAACTAAGCCAGAAGCACGGTTTCGCTTCATCCAAGAAAATTCTACTTTTGCAGATAATTTAGATATTTGATCTTCAAAATATATTGATCAAACCACTGCAGCTGCATCAATAACACGCAATTGTGGGCTGATATTTCCTCTCCAGTGATTTAAACTAAGATTACCAGCTAAATGAATTGTTTTACCAATATTTTCAGAAAGAAACTTACCAAGAGCTGTTCCTACTGCACCAAAAGCTATTCCTTGCAATTTTTCGCCTTCAATATTAGAAATAATAAGACGCAAATGGCCTTTTCCAACTTCATATAAATTAACTAACCGGTGAGAAGGAAAAACAAAAACAGGTGTAGCATTTCCTGAGCCAAAAGGACCAGCTTTTTCAATCATATCAAAAAGATCTTTATTAGCACCAGAAGCAGAAAGAAAACCATCTATACTAAGAGACTTCTCGGCACGTAATTGCGAAACTATTAAAGATATTTTTTCTTCTAACCATTCACGAAAAGCTTCAATTTTGTCTGATTGAATTGTAAATCCTGCAGCCATACTGTGTCCCCCACCCTTTTCTAATAAATTTAGTGCAACGGCTTCATGCACAAGCGCTCCCAAATCTATACCACTAATCGAACGACCTGATCCAATACCACTACCATCTTCCTTCAAAGCTATTATCAAAACAGGACAGAAAAAACGTTCTTTTAAACGGGCTGCAAGAATACCAATGATACCCGGATGCCATCCTTTATGAGCAATTACAAATGATGATGGTATTGTCCTTTCTTGATAAATGGAATCAATATAAGCTTCGGCTTGAGCTAATTGAGATATCTCCATTTCTTGGCGTTCTTTATTAAGTTGGTCTAGTTGTTGCGCTATTCTATCTGCCTCATCTCTATCGTTACAGCTGAGTAAATATGCCCCTAAGGCCTGATTTCCTATACGTCCTCCTGCATTAATCCTAGGCCCCAATAAAAAACCCAAATGAAAACTATTAAGTGGTTCTCCTATACGTGCAACTTTTGCTAAAGCAGCTATTCCAGGATTATGCATAGAACGAGCCACCTGAAGCCCTTTAACCACAAAAGCACGATTAACGCCTTGTAATGGAACAACATCACATATGGTAGCTAATGCAACAAGATCAAGCATACTTAAAAGATCAGGTAGCGCCCCTTTCCACTTTTTCTCCCGCAATAAACGATTAACCCACATTAATGTAATAAATACAACACCAGCAGCGCATAAATGTCCTTGCTCAGAAAAATCATCAGGACGATTAGGATTAACAAGGGCAACTGCTTCTTCATGAATATTTTCCATTTGATGATGATCTAAAACAATAACATCAGCACCCGCAAGCCTCGCCGCTCTTATAGCATTGGGACTATTCGCACCACAATCAACTGTAATAATTAAACTCGCTCCTTCTTGTACTAATCCTTTCATTGCCTGTTCATTTGGACCATACCCTTCAATAATACGATCAGGAATATAGATTTTTACTATTATACCAAAACAATGTAAAAAACGTGCTAAAAGCGCTGCTGAACAAGCACCATCAACGTCATAATCACCAAAAACAGCAATTTTTTCTTGGTTTATAATAGCTCTAACTAAACGCTCTGCTGCACAATCCATATCTGTAAATTTTTTTGGATTAGGCATTAAAGCGCGCAGTGTAGGATTAATAAAAACCACAGCTTCTGATTCATCAACATTTCTTGCTGCAAGAACCCGAGCAAGCTGGTCTGGTAAACCAAACTTTTGAGAAATGGCACGAGCGTTATTAGTCCTATCCATATCAAGCGCATCAATCCAAGCTTGATTACAAGCAGAAGATTGAATATTAAGTAAATAACGAAATCGTCCCATTACTGCTGATAATACTCCAATAAATAACAAAAATATAATAATGAGTAAATCATTATTGGCACAGTTATTATAACAGCACATTTATATAAGTTTTATTTTCTCTTGACGCAAATCATCAGACATTATATCAAATAAATAGCATATTTGCAGTGTATTTTGTTGTGATAATAATACACAACGCCAAGCAACAAAAAATGCCCTTACTTTCTAAAGGGATTCTTATAAAGGATACTTCTATGGCAACTTTTTCACAAAAGCCAGCTGAAGTGGTGAAAAAATGGGTTATTATTAACGCAGAAAACCTCGTTTTAGGTCGTCTTGCCACGCTCGTTGCTAACCGCTTACGTGGAAAACACAAAGCTACTTTTACTCCGCATGTCGATGATGGAGATAATGTTATTGTTATAAACGCAGATAAAGTAGTTCTTACCGGAAAAAAATATACCGATAAAAAATATTATTGGCATACCGGTTATATCGGCGGCATCAAAGAACGTACAGCTCGTCAAATTCTTGAAGGGCGTTTTCCCGAACGAGTTATTGAAAAAGCCGTAGAACGTATGATCCCTCGTGGCCCTCTTGGTCGTCGTCAAATGAAAAATTTGCGTGTTTATGCTGGTAGTGAACATCCACATGTAGCACAGCAGCCTGAAATTCTTAATGTAGGTGCTTTAAATTGCAAAAATAAAAGGATTGCTTAGATATGGCTGAACTTAATTCCCTTTCTCAACTTAGTACCGCAACAGGTATTGTAGAATCTAATGAAAATGTTGCTCCCATTCACGTACAAAAACTTGACTCACAAGGACGTGCTTATGCAACAGGCAAACGTAAAGATGCTATTGCTCGTGTATGGATCAAACCAGGGTCTGGGAAAATTACTATTAACAATAAAGAATTCGACAAATATTTTGCTCGTCCTGTTCTTAGAATGATTCTTCGTCAACCGATTGTTGCAACCAAAAGGGATACTCAATTTGATGTTGTTGCAACTGTCGCTGGAGGAGGCCTTTCGGGTCAAGCAGGTGCAGTACGGCATGGACTTTCAAAAGCGCTAACTTATTACGAGCCTGCACTCCGCGCTATTTTAAAAAAAGGAGGATTTCTTACGCGTGATAGCCGTGTTGTTGAACGTAAGAAATATGGTAAAGCAAAAGCGCGACGCTCTTTCCAATTTTCAAAACGTTAATTTTTATAATGGTAGATTGAGTTCTTGTTTTCAATCAGGATTTTTTTATTTAAAACAAATAACTAAAATTATTTATCAAACAGTATTTTTTATTGTTATTATCTAAAATGAGGCTCTTAGTTTAAAAAGGACTTTACCATTGTAATAAAGTGAGGAACAGAAATGGGTTTTGACATGTATTCTTCACACCCACTTGCGCGAATTCGTTCTTCATCTCCTTTCATAGCAAAAGCGGTTACAGCAATAACGGGAATAGATTTGAGTTCTTCATCTTCTTTCAATTGCTTAATAATATCAATCCCTGATACTTCAGGCAATTGAATATCCATGAGAATAAGCGAAGGTTTTGAGGAACGAGCTAGATCTAGCGCAATAAGGCCATTACGCGTTTCAACGGTTTCATAACCACATGCTTCTATAAGATCACGAAATAATTTCATATTAAGTTCGTTATCTTCTACGATCATGACTTTTTTTAACATTCGTATAACTCTCCTACCCTTTCCACATAAAAGGCTATTATATACTAAAATATATTATCACTAAGCAAAGATGATGAAAAACTGTAAACTTTGAGAAATCTAAGTAAATCATGATAGAAGCATTTTTTCATTATCTAGTGTATCACTTATGATACTTTTCTAAACACTAAAAATCTATAATGTTTCTACAATTGCATTATTGTCAGCATTTGCCAAGCCATCTCAGTCACCGATTCGGTCTCATCAACCCAACAAAGCAAAATCCGACCCATTGATTTGATACTCGCTATATTCCGGTCTAATCCAGAAAACTGAAAAACTATACGACCATCACGCGACTTAATCGATGCCTCTCCGACCTATTATCTGTATTAAAAGTGAAAGAGGTAGCACCTGTATTCTACGTTGGATTGGTGCTATACAGACTGTAAGAGGAAGAGCAGGCATTAAAATGATTAGCGCTAGCAAATAAGGAGAAAAAGAGTCAGGAAGACATACAAAAACGACTAATATGAGACATATAATAATGAAAGTGCCTGCTGCTGCACGGAAGAAAACAATTCTATTGTGTTTGGCAAATTGATTTTTTTCTTAATTGTTATGCGTTTTCTAAGTTTTTCTCGTTTCTCGATTAATTCTTTCCATTTGCTTTTATCTTTTGTAAAGGCATAGCTAATTGTTTCTACCATTGGTAATGTTATTATATATAGTGTTACCGGCGTTACAATTATTATTGCCCATATTATAGCTAATGCTACTCCCAGAATTCCGCTAATAACGTAAAATGCTAATACAGTGATACCAATTAATAGTGGGATTATTATGTAAATAGTTATTACAACTTGTATGATAAACCACATTTTCTCCCTTCATTTGTTAGTTTTCAGTCGTGTAATCGATTCCTTCAGATGATACAACGATATCTTATTTGTTACTAAAAACACTAGATTTAGATAAAGGAAACAAAAAAACACAAAATATAGATTTTTTGAGTTGACAAAGTGTTTTGTTTAGTGTTTAATGATGCTATTGTACTTAGTCGACTTGTATCTAAAATTGAGATGTATTTTTCTGTATACCCCGCAAATGCGGGGTTTTTTGTTATTTAGAGGGCGTATTTAATGACATCAGCAAAGATCACTCAGCCTTCACCAACAGTCAAGAGGCGTCTTCCTCCAAGAGCAGGGAGTGGCCGTGTTAAAGGCGTTCCGAATAAAATGACGCGTATTTTGAAAGAAGCAGTGCTTAAAGCCGCTGAGAATGCCGGAAATAAAATAGGGAATGATGGTTTGGTTTCGTATTTAGAAAAGCAAGCTGTCAACTGTCCAGCGGCTTATTTGGCATTGCTTGGTAAAGTTTTACCGTTACAGGTTACGGGTGAGAATGGTGGAGCAATTCAGATGATAGGGCGCGTAGAAATAGCGCCTTTGGTTCATGACAGTAAGACAGATTAGGATTGTCCCGAAGCTTATACCGATTTTTTCAGGAGATTCTTTTGTAAGAGCGGCATGGGGCGGACGAGGATCAGGGAAGACCAGGTCCTTTGCTTTGATGGCCGCTTTAAAGGGGTATCAATTTGGTATGGCCGGTATATCAGGGATGCTTCTTTGTGCACGACAGTTTCAGAATTCGCTTGCAGAGAGTTCATTAGAAGAGATTAAGTATGATTTTTTACAGGACTATTATAACTTTTCTGGTTTCAATTCTACGGCAACTACACAGATAAAAAGACTGTAATCTACGTCGTATTTTTTAAAATATTCATGTATACATTATTTAGCTTTTTTCACATAAGATTCACAGCTTCAAAGATCAGAAGAGCAATCCGTAATAAACTTGAACTGCTTGATCTTCTATAAGATATCTGATCTGAAAACTGGCTCCTACATATAATTGGTTAACTAAAGATCGTCACGACCTTCGCCAATACCTCATTCATAATAGCTGTTGGCAAACTTTCTACTTTGATTTAATTTTCATGCTTTGATTGGATTTCATCCTATCCGTTACACTATCCATGTTAATGGACCATGGTGTATTACATTCGAATTTGAGGCATATAATGCCTATCGTGTTGATCTTGAACAATATCATTGAGGAAAAATTATGAATGATTTTCCAGCAAAACGCCATAAAAACCGCTGCCCCTCTCATCCAGGTGATTTATTAGCAGAAATTATTCCAAAAACCGGCAAAAAAATCTATTTCGCCTTCTGTTTCGGCACGTCTAGGAAAAATGTTTGGTGATGGAGCTGCTGTTTGGTTACGTATGCAAGCAGCTTATGATGCTTGGCACGCTGAACGTGAAACAGATGTCAGTGAAATTCCAACATTCTGTAGCATTTAAAAATAATCTTAAGTGTATTTATCAA
This sequence comes from Bartonella sp. A1379B, assembly GCF_002022485.1. Taxonomy (NCBI): domain Bacteria; kingdom Pseudomonadati; phylum Pseudomonadota; class Alphaproteobacteria; order Hyphomicrobiales; family Bartonellaceae; genus Bartonella; species Bartonella sp. A1379B. The sequence goes on from NZ_CP019780.1 coordinate 647,738, forward strand.
ATTTAAGCAGTTATAGCGTTGATCAAATTTATTTGGACAATGCTCTGACAATCAAAATATTTTCTGAAAGATTTTCCTTAACCTTTATATATATTTTTTCTATGTCCAACAGCCAAGACTAACACGACAAGCTCTTTATCATAAAGATCACAGAGTATCCTGTAATCTCCTACACGATACCTCCATAAACCTGATAATTGGCCTCTTAAGGGCTTACCTATTGCACGCACATCTTCAAGAGAAGTGACATGCTGATCTAAAAAATCAACAATCCGATGTGCTTCTTTTTTATCGCATTTTTTTAAAAAACTGAGAGCTTTTTTTCATATCAAATGAATCTTTTACATGACTTTTTCCCCCGTCTCAAAGAATGGTGTTTTACGGCACAACAAGATAAAGATTTAAACCAACTACGTCAGAAATGTCGCTAGCTTAGCAAGGACTTCATTCATAATCATAGGTGGAACTGTTTCCAGTTTCTTCCCTTGACGCGCTCCAATATCAAGAGCACGTGGTTGATCACAACGTATTACGCCCGTTGTATGCAATCCCGCTCCCATTAATGATACAGCAAAACCTGCTGTTCTAGCAAAATTTCTTCCGCTTGTAATAGGCAAGACAATAGGTGTTTTCGTTACACGATTAAATGCCTCCAGTGATACAATTAGTACAGGACGCGTTCCTTTTTGCTCATAGCCTGAAGATGGGTCAAGAGATACAAACCAAATTTCTCCCCGCTTCATCACAACAGCTCTTTACCAACAGGTTGAGCACCAAACCACTCCATATCTTCATCTGCAAAATCATCTGAGGAATTACATTGGGCTAATAATTCATCAAGAGTATAACTAGGGAATGTCTGTGGTTTCACAATCAATTGTCCATTATCAACAGCCAAACCAACTTGCGTATTTTCTGTAAGATGAAGAACATCAAGTAATGCTGGCGGTATGGAAAGCATCACTGATCCTCCAACTTTACGTAATTTTGTTGTATGCATAAAACACTCTCTCAAATATTATATAAATATATAACATTCTGAAAACTATTTCAAGAACTCAAGAGCTTTTAATGCTTTTATAAAAATACCAGTAAAACATTTAACATTTAGTTTTTCTGACAAAATATTTCTGGAGAGCATTCAGAGCAAATCGCAATGAAGACACAAGATACGGTAATGTTTGATCTTCTACGACAAGATATTGTAATGCGGAATGCAGGTTATATTGTTTATAGCGGCATTGTACTTCTCTTACTATCTTTTGCATACTTGAAAATTGTTCTGTTGCCAACTGAACCCATTTATCTCTTTCCTTCTCATCAGAAGAGGAAGGCATTTCATCATAAATAGCACAAGGAAAACCTTTTGCACAAAGGTAATTGTTTCTTATCTGTAGATATTTTTGTGCTGCATCATATTGCTCTTGAGTGAGCTCACCTTTCAAATAAAGCCACCCTATGTAAGTACTCGAAAGCGGATTTTTTTCCTGTTCTATGGTCAAACCAAAATGCTTAGTTTGCCATAAATTATAATTTTTTTGCATATCCAACCAAAATTTAGCTTTACTAAAACCAGCTAATTCTAATTTAATTGCAAGCTCTGTACGCATAGAAGCATGACCATTAATCACTCTTGAGAGAGAAGCTCTTGTCATATGGAGATGGTCAGCTAATTTTTGTATTGATAGCCCCATTTCTTCCAAGAAAGCCACTTTTAGAACTTCACCCGGATGTGCAGGATTATGCATCACTTTTTGTTCCTTTCATCAATGATAGTCTTGATAATCAACAAGCTCCACATCTGTTCCTATAAAGCGAAAAGTAACACGCCAATTTCCATTCACCCATAGAGAATAATATCCTGTAAGTTCACCTTTAAGAGAAGGCATTTTAAAGGCAGGTGCTTTCAAGATTTCGGACGTAGTAGCACTTGTTAAAGCCGTTAAGATAACGCATAACTTTTTTACGTGATCTGCTTCTAATAGCTTTTGTAGACCCTGTTGTATAAAATAATTTTAAGCCCTTATGTTTGAAACTCACAATTGCTATTGCAGCCCCTTTATTGTATAGCATCACTATACGATTAATAAAAATAAGGGTTAAGTTTTATACAACCAAATTTAGTTTTATATTTGGATAAAATGATTGAGAATAAGCTATAAAAAGGTTCGGAATAGAACAGAAAAAACATAATAAAATCAATAACTATAAAATTCCCTTACCTTTATATAACTTATTGATTTTATTGATATTTGGCGATCCCGACAGGATTCGAACCTGTGACCTGCGGCTTAGAAGGCCGTTGCTCTATCCAACTGAGCTACGGGACCAAACAAGAAACATCTTAATTAAGCAACATCCTCGTTAATGTGTCCAAGGCTGTTGTCGACTACTATGAAAATTATCAGAATAAGAAATAGCGCGTCGTAAAGCTTTATGCAAATTTTCTACACGATAAGGAATAGCATTTTTTATAGCAAAATTTATTGCTTCTTCTTTTGTTTGAAACCGAATTTTTATCTGACTATTTATATCAGAGGTCGCTGTATAACCCATAAGAGGTTCAATCATTTTTGCCTGTACTGGCTCATATTGAAGAATCCAAAAACCAGTATTTGCTTTGCCTGATTGCATTGGTGTTTTTGCAGGACTATAAATACGTGCAACCATAGATCTTCTTTTTCCCTTAGATAAAGCAATAGCTAAATAATAACTTTACTGCATACCATCCAATTTGTAATATTATCCTTAATCGAATAAGAATGGTCGGAGCGATAGGATTCGAACCTACGACCCCCTGATCCCAAATCAGGTGCGCTACCAGACTGCGCTACGCTCCGTCATTTATATTTAATTTACCTTCCCTAAAATTTTCATAGCAGAAGTGCAAGAGCAAAACACACTTTTTTAATTTTTCTATTCCTTAACATATAATAATTCTTTTAAACACTTTTTTATTAAATAATAAACTATAGAAATCAAAAAACACTCTATAAAAATAAAACCCATAGCAGACAGAATAAAAATATTCTTAACATAGATTTTCAACAAACTGAATAATAATTCATTATAGCAATAACCGACTGTTATAATGATTGCAAAAGATAATATACATAAAAAATTGAAAAACTGCTTATTTTAGATGAGTTATTTTTTATTTTAATGACTTATTTAAATAAGTATGTTGTTTATAGAATAAAATAAAAATAGCCTACTAATATTAGGCCTCTAAATTTTTATTATTTGCTAAAAAATTAGGAAATATAACCACACTAAAAACTACAAATGAAATTATTGCTTGAAAAACAAACATTATAGCTAAAAAAATGAAGGGGCATTTTTCTTTCCCATAGAGAATATTAAGCTAAAAAAGTATTAGAATATATCAAAAATTATTTACTGAATTTGCATATTAATAACTTCGCTAATAATAGAGCGTGTTACTTTACTTTTTCTTTGTAAAGCTAATCGATCAACAGAATCAATAACACGCTTTAATGAGAATAAAGAACGCTCACAATGGTTTATAAGATAGTGAATAACACTCGGATGAACTGTAATTTGCCGATCAGAAAATAGCTTAAAAGCAATAGCCGTTAATAATGCATCATCAGGTTGCTTTAATACAACGAGCATCACTGAGTTAAGGCGACTTTTCAAATCATCCAATTGCAAATTCCATGTAGATGGTAATGTACGTGCAGTCATCAATAAAGTAGCTTGATTTATTCCGAGATTTGCTTGTTTAATGCTATTAATCAAATGAAAAAGACCAGTTTCACTGATTTCACCTGAATCAACATCCTCAATTAAAAATGATTTACCTGAAGAAGCCATGGCGATAACCTGATCAATTTCATCATGACAAACATTTAAGGCATTAGCTTTTTGAGCCCATACACTAGAAAAATGCGTCTTACCAGATCCTTTATCCCCGATTAAGACCGCAATAGGAGGCACCCAATTTGGCCAATGATTAATCAATTGAAAAGCCATGCGATTGCTATCTGTCATTACCAAATCATCAAATTGAAAAACTGATTTATGAGAAAAATCCAATGGTAACTGCGTTTCATACTTATTCATTCTATTGACTCCAAATTCTCATTTTGAGCATACATCTGAGAATTCAGATAAATATGAAGAACAAAACGAACAAGAACGCCAATAATAGCAGCTGCAGGAACAGCAACAAGCATACCTGTAAAGCCAAATAATGAACCAAAAGCAAAAAGTGCAAACATCAACCAAACTGGATGAAGGCCAACTGATGGACCAACAAGCTTCGGTTGCAAAATATAACCTTCAATAAATTGCCCAATAAAAAAAACTATCATTACAATAATAACCCAGCCCCAATTATCTGGATAAAATTGAACCCATGCAACACCAATAGATAATATAAAACCAATCATTGTACCAATGTAAGGAATAAAACTTATGAGACCAACAAACATACCAATTAAAAGAGCAAAATTCAGTCCTGTAATAGTTAAGCCAATAGCATAATATCCTGCCAGAATTAAACAAACAGTTCCTTGTCCCCGTACAAAGCCTGCAACAGCTCTATCCATTTCATGAAAAAGACTGCGGACAGTTGTAAGATGACTGCGTGGTATCCAAGAATCAACGACCTCAACCATATGTGGCCAATCTAATAAAATATAAAATGTTACTACTGGCGTTACTACAAATAGACTAATAATATTAACAATAGATTTTCCTGACTTCAAAAGCGAATTCAATAGAGATGTAATAAAGTCGGAGCTTTGTCCTAAAAGCACTTTAATATTAGTATGTAACTCATTCGGATCACTATCAAAATAACGCCTTACCCAACTAAAATTATGCTCAACAAAAAAAGTTTGAATACGATTGACATAAATCGGTAAACCATTGCTTATAAATTGTTGTATTTGTCCACTAATAATAGGAATCAAAATTATTAAAGAAACCACAAAAAAAATAATAATAAACAAAGTAATTAGTGTAGTGCCAAAAACACGATGAATTCCAATTTTTTCAAATATTTGTACAATTGGATTAAGAAAATAAGCTAATACAATCCCTGCTATAAAAGGAAATAAAATTGATCCCAAAATAAACATAAAAACAATGAAAAAAATCAATGTACCTAGCCAGAAAAAAATTTGCTTTTTCATACTATTTGGTAATGGTACTTGGGCATAAGCAGGTATATAAGCCGTATAATAGTCATGAGACTTGTTTTTTTTATTCATTTTCTTATTCATTGGCAGTGAAGAGTTCTTTTAACTAATTGATATCCATTTAATAAATATCATTGAAATTCTCTTAAAAGATTATGGAATTTCTTTTGCTTGAGTCAAGTAAACAATAATTGTATTTTAAATAATAAATCCAATAACTCTTGCAGAGATAACTTTATCATGGCATTATATAAATATCAAAATCTGATTTCCTATAAGGAAAACTCGAATGAGCAATCAACAACTAGTCAATAAAAAAACTAATAAGAGTCTTACCTATGCAGATAGTGGCGTTGATATTAACATAGCCAATACAATGGTAGAAAAAATTAAGCCTTATGTGCACTCAACAAAACGAATAGGCGCAGATACAAAGATTGGTGGCTTTGGTGGTCTATTTGATTTAAAAGCAGCAGGTTTTATAGATCCCATTCTCGTAGCGTCTAATGATGGTGTAGGCACAAAACTAAAAATTGCTATTGAAACAGGTATTCATAATACTGTTGGCATTGATCTCGTAGCCATGTGCGTTAATGATTTAATTGTACAAGGTGCAGAGCCTCTATTTTTCCTAGATTATTTTGCGACTGGAAAACTGGATGCAAAACAAGGAATAGAAATTGTTTCTGGTATCGCAGCAGGATGTCAACAAGCAGGAGCTGCTCTTATCGGAGGAGAAACTGCAGAAATGCCTGGTATGTATGCAAAAGGAGATTATGACCTAGCAGGTTTTGCCGTAGGAGCGACTGAACGAAATTCATTGTTACCTTCAAAAGACCTTGCAGAAGGAGATATCATCTTAGGTCTTAGCTCATCTGGAGTACATTCAAATGGCTTCTCTCTCATAAGACAAATTATTAAACAAAATAATCTAAAATGGAATTCCCCTGCCCCTTTTAATTCTGAAATAACTCTTGGTGAAGCACTTCTAATACCAACTCGTATTTATGTAAAATCTCTTCTGCCAGTTATACAGAATAACAAAGGAATTAAAGCTCTCGCACATATTACAGGAGGTGGGTTTCCTGAAAATATTCCGCGTGTTCTACCATCTTCTCTTTGCGCTGAAATTAACCTCTCTGCAATTCCTATTACACCAGTATTCTTATGGATTGCCCAACAAGGTAAAATAGAAGAAACAGAAATGCTTCGGACTTTTAATTGTGGTATTGGCATGATTGTTATTGTAGCACAAAATTCAGCTACAACTGTTACGAAAGCACTTGAAGCTCAAGGGGAAACCGTTACTCCACTTGGTATTTTAACAAAATATCAAAATAAAAAAGTTACTTATAAAGGTAAACTTAATTTATGAAAAAACAAATAATTGTTTTTATTTCCGGTAACGGATCTAATATGGTTTCGCTTATTAAGGCTAGCCAACAAACAGAATATCCTGCTAAAATCGTTGCAGTTATTTGTAATAATCCTCAAGCTGCTGGCATTAAAAAGGCACATGATAATAATATACCTATTCACGTCGTTGATCGCAAAAATTATTCAACGAAAAAAACACATGAAGAAGCCATCCTCACTATTTTATCTCAATATCAACCAGACCTGATCTGTTTTGCTGGTTATATGCAGCTTGTCTCATCATATTTTATCAAACTTTATAAAGAGCGAATACTTAACATCCATCCCTCTCTTCTTCCTTTATTTAAAGGCTTAAATACCCATGAAAAAGCTTTAGCAGCAGGAGTGAAAATTACTGGTTGTACTGTTCATCTAGTTACAGAAGAAATGGATGCAGGAAAAATTCTGGCTCAAGCTGCAGTTCCAATACACCCTAATGATACTATAGAAAGTTTAGCAGAGAGAGTTTTGAAAGCTGAACATAAACTCTATCCAGAAGCCTTAAAAGCATTTATTCAAGGAAATAATAAAACAACAGATTACCAACAACAGCTTTTTTCTTTTTAAACTAAAATTTTCTATCAAGAATCTTAAGATAAAAATATAAAACTGCTAAAAGAATATCTGAAATAGGAACACATGCAACATTTACTCAATTTCAATATTTTTTGTTTTATTTGACTTAAATGTATAGCTTGAAATAAAAAAATTAATAATATAGTTACTGAAATATCTTTGTTATTTAAGCTCTAACACATTAGAAATGTTGAAGTTTTATGGCTTTAAAAGCTAAAAATGTGTATTCTATTATGCCAATGTTTCTTTAACTGCTAGCGCTAACTGTTTAAGTGTGAATGGTTTAGATAAAAACCCAAAAACAGTATCTTCTGGAAGATTTTTAGTAAAAGCATCTTTTGTATATCCAGAAACAAAAATGATTTTTATATCAGGATAATTTTTACGTGCTTCTATGAGTAAAGTAGGTCCATCCATCTCTGGCATAACTACATCAGAAACAATAATATCAACAGCACCTTTATTTTTTTCAAGTATAGCAAGCGCTTCCACTCCGCTTGCAGCTTCTAAAACTGTATATCCTCTCATTTGAAGAGCTCTTACACTACTCATTCTGACAGAATATTCATCTTCAACTAATAAAACAGTGGCAGAACCTGTCAAATCTGCATTTTTTTCCTGTTCTTCTACTTTTTCAATCTGTTGAGAAATCTCTCTACCCATATCAGAAATATAACGTGGTAGAAAAATATGAAATGTTGTGCCTTCTCCTTCTTGGCTATCACAGTAAATATATCCCCCTGTCTGTTTGATAATACCGTAAACCATTGATAAACCAAGCCCTGTGCCTTTACCAACTTCTTTTGTCGTAAAAAATGGTTCAAACATTTTTTCTTGTATAACAGCAGGTATACCAGTTCCTGTATCTGAAATAGTCAACTGCACATATTCATCAACAACAAAACCAGCATAATCAAATTCTGCACTTTGCTGTTTTGTAATATTATTTGTCGTAATTGTTACTATTCCTCCATCAAGCATGGCATCGCGTGCATTGATAACTAAATTCATAATAACGCGTTGAAAAGATGCTTGATCAACTTTGACATCCCATAGATCTTTTCCATGAATGATTTTTAATTGAATATTATTCCCTAAAAGAGGTAAAATAAGATTACGTATATCTGATAAAAGCTCTGTAAAATCAACTTTTTGAGGTCGAAGCGTTTGCTTTCTGGAAAAAGCTAATAATTGTTGTACAAGTGCAGCTGCACGGTTAGCATTATTTTTGATGTTGATAAGATCAGCGTATGCAGGATCAGAACTGCGATGTGTATTTAAAAGAAAATCACATGACATTAAAATTGCTGTTAAAACATTATTAAAATCATGAGCAATACCACCAGCTAACTGTCCAACAGCTTGCATTTTTTGGCTTTGTATCATTTTATCTTCAAATATTTTTTGTTCTGTTATTTCTGTTCCAGATACAATGACCAAATCTTGTAATGCATTATCATATTCTAATGTTACAAGCATAGTATAAAGACGCAAATAGCGTTTTTGATCACCTTCTAATACCGTTTCTATTGGAATTGAATTGTTTCTATTTGCTGTAATCTGCTGAAATACACGCTCTAATTGAACATGATCACAGGGAGATATAATATCATAAAGACTAACGACTTTACTAGATTTCCCCGTAAGTAACAGAAAAGCATTATTGATGTATATAAATTGTCCTTTTTGAGTAACGACTGCTATTGCAAAAGGGCTTACATTAAAATATTTGGTTAATATACTTGGCAATTTTGATTGGTTATTACTTTCATTCTCTTCTATCTGCTGTGGTATCATAATAATCCGATAAATAGCCTCATCCTCTACAAGAGAAGAAGCATACATAAAACAATTCAATATTCTTTTATTACCAGTTTCAGAAATAGAATATAAAGAGAACGTATAGGGTATCGTGCCATTTAAATTTTGGTATTTATTATTGTTTCGACGAATATCACTCCATGTGCTATTATTTCTAACAGAATGAAATAATTGATCAAAACTATATTGACCAACAGTAAAATTCGTTAAATCGATTAAAAACCATTTAGCAAAAACAGTATTCAAATAGATAACTATTCCTTGTGCATTCACAGATAAAAATCCAATAGGAGATTCATCTAAATGACCAATAACTTCCTGTGAATTTAAGAAAAAGGTTTCATTATACTGATGATATTGCTGCAAATGAGAAACATCTGTAATACGCCAAAATAAAAGCTTTTTTCCCCTATGAACCGTAGGATGAATAGAAATATTATACCAAATAACATCTTTCTGTTGTGAATTAATAAAAATCGATCGATCTGTTCTCAAGACCTCTTGGGCTGCAGAACCAGCTAATATTGCTACTTTTAAGCGGTATAAGAGTGCACCAGTATTTGGAAGATCAGAAATAACGACATAACAAGAAACTTCAGGCTTATAAGTAAAAATTTTTTGATAACTTTGATTGGAGTAATAAACAAAACCAGATAAATCAGAGACTATAATTACATCATCTATCTCATTAAAAATGTTAAAATCTAAATCTTTATGTAATTGCATAACACTACATTTGAAAATGTTCACCCCTAATAAAAAAAGTGCTATAATACCTATTATTGCTAAAACAAAAAGAAATATCAAAGCAGTCTTATAGACATAGCTTTGCGGATAAAAAAAACCTATTAATCCAATAATGAATAAAAAAATTATTGTAAAAATAGTAACTCCAATTGTAACTTCCCAGCGTACGAAAGTAGACAATAATTTATTAATACTTTCAAAATTTTTATCCATTTTTTCCTCAATTATGACTATTTTTATGTCACAAATTGCCTTTACGGTCTCTATAAATTATTGATATAAAAATACTATGTTTCACACTGTAATTTTTAAAGTCTAAATTTTTGTAATATTATAAATAAAAATAACAGATCTATTATTAATATTTAGGAGGGATAATATGAAAGGTTGGTTATCAGATTATATAAACATGCCGATAACACAAGTGATGATCAACTTTTTGTATCTCATAATAATAATTGTAGCAATCACTATAGTTATTAAGCTTTTAACTAACTTAAATAAAATACAATTTAGAACTACCAGCAAGTCCCAGCCACGATTAGCTATATGCGGTACAGTCGCTATTGATCGTACACATCGTCTTGTTTTAATACGCCGAGACAATACAGAACATTTGGTTCTCATCGGTGGACCAACAGCTACTATTATAGAATCAAATATTACAAGTGTAGAATCAGATGTTGTTAAAAAATATACAGCATAAAATATCTCATACAAATCACCACAAGATAGCTAGTTAATATGGATACAGCAGACATCAATATTTATTCTATGCCTATAAATTCTAGAAAGAAAATCCTCTTCCATAAATTTTGATACTTCTTTATAGTTAGTATTGTCTTCCTCTTTATCGTTATATTAAAATTTAAATGGTAATTTTAATCGATTTATTCTCTCCCAAACAGCTGTTTTTTAAATCCTCACGATAGATTTATTTTCGTTTTTCGTAGCATTCTTGTGTTGCTAACACCACACTTCAATTCGTCTAACTTCAAAAATGCTTTATACTTTAGGATCTTTATTTCTTCCACAAAATCTATAAATACCATCATCAATACGTTGCAAAACTATATCTATTTTTGCAATAGATTTTCACCAATCAAAAAAATGTAATTCAATTATATCACTCAAATTATATTCAAAATATATGCTTAAGCTTTATATATAGAAGTTTTACGGAATGAATGATAATAAATATTGTGCTAGCAAAAGTGATTTTTTCATAAATGAGCAGTAAAAAGCATATTTTTACATCAAATTAAATTTTTTGAAAAAATGTATATATAAAGGAAAACATGTAAAGCTTTAGAAAAAGTGCAAAAAAGTGTTAATCAACCTAATTTAACTGATTGATCATCTTGCAAGACAAAATATGCCTATATTTTAAATATCAGTATGATTTAGCAAAGATTTTTTGCCCTAGAATAAGCTAATCAGAAAATTAAATACACTAATAAGTAAATTACTAATATTTGAAAAAACACACTTACAAAGGCAAAGATAAGGTCTGATAGTCACGATTAAAATACATTAAAGCATCTTTTTCTTGATTCCGGTTTATTGCAACAACTTCACCAATTAAAATATAGTGTGTTGGATGTTCATGACAACAAATCAAATTACAGTCAAACGAAGCCAAAGCATTTAATAAACTAGGAGCACCGGTCTGCAAGATACCCCATTCAGCTGCAGCAAAACGTTCATTTTGTGTGAAACGATGGCGTCCAGAAAAAACATCGGCTAATAAACGATGTTTTCCTGTTAAACTATTAACACAAAAATTTCCGTTTTCCATAAACAGCTTATTTTCAGTCTTATAACGCATTAAACAGACAAGAAGTGTTGGAGGATTGTCTGATAAGGAACAACAAGATGAAATTGTCACCCCACGCTTACCCTTAATACCATCTGTTGTTACAATATGCACAGCTCCTGCAAAATGACTCATTGTATCCCGATATTCTTGAGATGAAACAGGAACTATTGATTGAGATTTCGATGTTAAATGTATTTTATGCTTAGACATAATTTTTTACTTATATAGCTGTTAAAATTTCAGAATATATTTCAATATTTTCTTTTATTATACACTATCACTCTCTTAATATCATATACGAACAATAAAAATGTATATTTTATCATATAAAATTACATGCTAAAAAAGATCAACTAAGGAGATCTTTAATGTCCCGTTCCCATCTTATCGCCCCTTCACTCTTAGCTTCTGATTTTTCTAAACTCGGTCAAGAACTATCAGATGTTCTTGATGCTGGCGCAGATTGGATTCACCTTGATATCATGGATGGTCATTTTGTTCCTAATATCACCTTTGGGCCAGATGTTGTTAAAGCTTTACGTCCACAAACAAAAGCAGTCTTTGACGTTCACCTTATGATAAAACCTGTAGATCCTTATCTTGAATCTTTTGCAAAAGCGGGTTCAGATATTATAACCATTCATGCAGAATCAAGTACTCATCTTCATCGTTCATTACAAATGATCAAAGCAATGGGTAAAAAAGCGGGCATTGCAATAAATCCAAGCACATCAGAACATGTACTTGAATATTTGCTAGATCAATTAGATCTCATCCTTATCATGACAGTTAACCCTGGATTTGGTGGGCAAAATTTTATTCCAGACATGGAAGATAAAATAAAACGAGTAAAAAATATGATTGCTAATCGTCCTATCGACCTTGAAGTTGATGGTGGTATTACCATTGATACAATTGGAAAAACTGCAAAAGCAGGTGCAAATGTATTTGTAGCAGGCTCTGCAATTTATAAAAATGGTAACAAAGAGCTTTACAAAACACGTATTAATGCACTGCGCCAAGCTGCAATCCTCTCACAATAAGGAAAAATCATGATCACACGTTATTCTCGTCCTGAAATGGTGGCAATCTGGTCACCAGAAACAAAATATCGTATTTGGTTTGAAATTGAAGCACATGCTTGTGATGCAATGGCCCAGCTTGGTATTATTCCTAAAGAAGCAGCTAAAACCATCTGGGAAAAAGGTGCAATTGCCAAATTTGATGTGAATCGTATTAATGAAATTGAAGCAATTACTAAGCATGATGTTATAGCATTCTTAACTCATTTGGCTGAGTTTATTGGACCAGAGGCTCGTTTTATTCATCAGGGCATGACGTCATCAGATATATTAGATACAACACTCAATGTCCAATTGATGCGCGCTACTGATATTCTTCTACAAGATATAGACCATCTTCTTACTGCATTGAAAAAACGTGCTTTTGAACATAAAGATACAATTACTATTGGACGTAGTCATGGTATTCATGCTGAACCTACAACATTTGGAGTCAAATTTGCTTTCGCATACGCTGAATTTTCTCGTTGTCATAAACGTTTGCTCGCCGCGCGAGAAGAAATTTCTACCTGTGCTATCTCTGGAGCAGTTGGAACTTTCGCTAATATTGATCCACGTGTTGAAAAATATGTAGCAAAAGCATTAGGTATGCATAGTGAAACTATTTCTACTCAGGTTATACCACGTGATCGTCACGCTATGTTTTTTGCAACACTTGGTATTATCGCTTCATCTATTGAAAGATTAGCCATAGAAATACGCCATTTGCAACGAACAGAAGTTCTTGAAGTAGAAGAATATTTTTCCTCTGGTCAGAAAGGATCATCTGCAATGCCTCACAAACGTAATCCAGTTTTAACAGAAAATTTAACTGGATTAGCTCGTATGGTGCGCGCATTTGTAGTTCCTGCGATGGAAAATGTAGCACTTTGGCACGAACGTGATATTTCTCATTCATCTGTTGAGCGTTATATTGGCCCTGATGCTACTATTACACTCGATTTTGCTCTTGCCCGATTAACATCTGTAATTGAAAACTTAATTATTTATCCAGAAAATATGAAAAAAAATCTCAATAAATTTTGTGGCCTTATTTATTCACAGCGTGTACTTTTAGCACTTACACAAGCTGGTACTAGTCGTGAAAATGCGTACCAAATTGTACAACGTAATGCAATGAAAGTCTGGGAACAAGGGAAAGATTTTTTAGAAGAATTACTAAAAGATCAAGATATCTCAAAGATTTTAAGTGAAGCAGAACTTCGTGAAAAATTTGATCTTTCTTATCACACTAAACATGTTGATACAATTTTTAAACAAGTTTTTGGATAAAAAAGCTCATGAAAGCAAATCAACTCGATATTCTTATTATCCCCGGCTATAAAGGATCTGGTCCTGACCATTGGCAAACACGCTGGGAACAAAAATTATCTACGGCTCGCCGCGTACAACAAATCCAATGGTCAAAACCTATCCGCGAAGAATGGGTTAATGCTGTTGAAATTGCTATTGGACAGGCTAATAAACCTATTGCTATTATTGCTCATTCATTAGGAGTTCCAACAGCTATTCACGCAATTGCACATAATCCAGAAAAAATTCGTGGTGCTTTCTTTGTTGCTCCACCAGATGTAGAAAATGAAAAGATACGTCCCAAATATTTAATGACATTTGGTCCATATCATCGTAAAAATTTACCTTTTCCTTCAGTGGTTATAGCTAGCCATAACGATGAATTTTGCCAATTTTCAGTAGCAAAAAAACTTGCTCATGATTGGGGAGCACTTTTCGTTGATGCTGGACAGTCTGGTCATATTAATGCAGATTCTGGACATGGACCTTGGCCAGAAGGATTAATAATTCTTTCTCACTTCTTTGCAAAACTCTAAGTCAATTATAAACTCTCTTTTACATACTTTAAATAATAAAAACTGTAGTAAATATCATAGCAATCATTGAGAATTCTTACTAATTAGGATAATGTTTTCCTTTATAGCAACATTTAACACCTCTAAACGAATAGAGAAATATGATGAATCGTCGCCACCGCATTTACGAGGGAAAGGCCAAAATCCTATACGAAGGGCCTGAACCAGGAACTTATATTCAATTTTTTAAAGATGATGCAACTGCGTTTAATGCAAAAAAGCATGAAATCATCGATGGCAAAGGAGTCTTAAATAACCGTATTTCAGAATATATTTTCACTCAGCTTAGTCGTTTAGGAATTCCAACACATTTTATTAAACGCATTAATATGCGCGAACAACTTATTAAAGCGGTTGAGATTATCCCATTAGAGGTTGTTGTGCGTAATATCGTCGCAGGTTCCCTTTCTAAGCGTTTAGGATTAGAAGAAGGAACAGCTCTTCCACAATCTATCATTGAGTTTTACTATAAAAATGATGCTCTTGATGATCCAATGGTAACAGAAGAACATATCGTTGCTTTTGGGTGGGCTGCCCCACAAGAAGTAGAAGATATTATGCAGCTTTCATTTCGTATTAATGATTTTCTCTCTGGTTTGTTTGCAGGCGTCGGTATCCAGTTAGTTGATTTTAAAGTGGAATTTGGTCGTTTATGGACAGGCGAAACAATGCGTGTTGTTCTCGCAGATGAAATTTCACCTGATTCTTCTCGCTTATGGGATATTCAAACAAAAGAAAAACTTGATAAAGATCGTTTTCGACGTGATATGGGTGGACTTATTGATGCCTATCAAGATGTTGCAAGACGTCTTGGTATCATGAATGAAAATGAACCTCCACGACCTAGTGGTCCAGTTTTAGTCAAATAAAAAGAAAAATAGTGCAATCTCAACTTACTTAACAAAAATACTATTCTTCAAAAAAGAGTTATTTAAATAATAGGAAAAAAATGAAGGCACGTGTCACAGTTACTTTAAAAAACAGCGTCCTCGATCCACAAGGGGAAGCAATAGTTAATGCCTTAAATAGCTTAGCCTTTACAAATATTCAATCTATCCGCCAAGGGAAAGTTTTTGACATTATCCTTAATGATATGCCTATTGAATCTGCAAAACAAACACTTGAACAAATGTGTGAACAATTGCTTGCGAATACTGTTATTGAAAATTATACAATAGAACTTCTTTAAGTGAATTAGCCATGAAAACTGCTATCATTCAATTACCCGGATTAAATCGTGATCAAGATATGATTGCAGCATTGTATGACATAACAGGTGTTCAGCCATTAAAAATTTGGCAAACAGAAACAACAATTCCCAATGTGGATATGATTGTTATTCCTGGTGGTTTTTCCTATGGTGATTATTTAAGATGTGGTGCTATTGGAGCAAGAACACCAGTATTACGAGCTGTTTGCGAAAAAGCACAACAGGGTGTAGCAATTATAGGAATATGTAACGGTTTTCAAATTTTGTTAGAAGCAGGATTATTGCCAGGTGCTCTGATGCGTAACACTTCATTGAAATTTGTTTGCCGTGAAGTAAAACTTGAAGTAACCAATGCTGAAACGAAATTTTCTCGACTTTATAAAAAAGGGCAAATTATTCGCTGCCCTGTTGCTCATCATGATGGTAATTACTTTGTTGATAATGATGTATTGAAACAAATGGAAGATAACAAACAGATTGTTTTCCGCTATGCAAAAGGTGAAAACCCTAATGGTTCAATAAATGATATAGCTGGCATTATCAATAAAGTTGGTAATGTGCTTGGTATGATGCCTCATCCTGAAAACTTTATTGAAGCAGCACATGGTGGCACTGATGGGCGCTTACTTTTTCAAAGTGTTTTAGAATTAGTATCATGATCACAAAAAAATATTTTTTGGAATTCTCAAATATTTTCGCATTAACTTTCTATACAGAATAGCTAGTAATACAAAAATATATAAAGTAAATTTTATCAGTTATGTTTCCTCACCCATCATAATAAAATATATTATTCTATATACACATTGTTGTTGATCTAAAAATAAAAAAATTAATAATCCAGATTACTGGATTAAAGACAGTAATAAATATTAATTTTGATTAATTTAACGGAATGAAAACTAATGACTCTTTGCAATGATATTGCCATTACACCAGAATTAATTGCAAACCATGGCTTAAAAACTGATGAGTATCAACGTATTTTGGAGTTAATTGGTAGAGAACCAACATTTACAGAGCTTGGAATTTTTTCTGCTATGTGGAATGAGCATTGTTCTTATAAGTCATCGAAAAAATGGCTCAAAACCTTACCAACAAAAGGGAAATGTGTCATTCAAGGTCCTGGAGAAAATGCAGGAGTCATTGACATTGGTAATGGCGAATGCGTTGTTTTTAAAATGGAAAGTCATAACCACCCTTCTTATATTGAACCTTATCAAGGTGCTGCAACAGGTGTTGGGGGCATTCTGCGTGATGTTTTTACGATGGGTGCTCGCCCTATTGCGACTATGAATGCATTACGATTTGGCTCTCCTGACCATCCTCGAACACGTCATCTTGTTTCTGGTGTTGTTTCTGGAATTGGTGGTTACAGTAATGCTTTTGGTGTACCCACTGTTGGTGGAGAAGTTAATTTTGATAAACGCTACAATGGTAATATCCTTGTTAACGCCTTTGCAGCTGGTATTGCAAAAATAGATTCTATTTTTTATTCCAAAGCGCAAGGTATAGGACTTCCCGTTGTTTATCTTGGTGCTAAAACGGGTCGTGATGGTGTTGGGGGAGCAACAATGGCTTCCGCCGAATTTGATAATACAATTGATGAAAAACGCCCAACTGTTCAAGTAGGTGATCCTTTTACTGAAAAATGCCTTCTTGAAGCTTGTTTAGAATTAATGGCATTAGGAGCTGTTATTGCTATTCAAGATATGGGAGCGGCAGGGCTGACTTCTTCTGCAGTGGAAATGGGAGCAAAAGGAGATCTAGGTATAGAACTTAATCTTGATCAAGTACCAGTTCGTGAAGATAATATGACGGCCTATGAAATGATGCTTTCTGAAAGCCAAGAGCGTATGCTTATGGTACTTAAGCCAGAATTAGAAGAACAAGCTGCAGAAATTTTTCACAAATGGGGACTTCATTTCTCTGTTATCGGAAAGACTACTGATGATTTACGTTTCCGTGTACTACATCAAGAAAAAGAAGTAGCAAACCTCCCAATCAAAGAACTGGGTAATGAAGCACCTATCTATGATCGTCCTTGGACAGAACCCTTAAAAAAGCCTACTCTAAAAGTAGAAGAAGTTGAAAAAGTTGATAATCTTGGTAACGTACTTCTTACACTTTTGAATTCTGCGAATCAAAGCTCACGACGCTGGGTTTATGAACAATATGATACCCTGATCCAAGGGAACAGTCTTGTTAGACCAGGAGGTGACGCGGGTGTTATTCGTGTAAGCAATAATGATAAACGTGCTCTTGCTTTTTCTACTGATGTAACACCACGCTATTGCGAAGCTGATCCCTATGAAGGGGGAAAGCAAGCCGTTGCAGAATGCTGGCGCAATATAAGTACCACAGGTGCAATACCACTTGCAGCTACAGATAATCTCAATTTTGGTAATCCTGAAAAACCTGAAATTATGGGGCAGCTTGTTTTAGCACTCAAAGGTATAGGTGAAGCCTGCAAAATACTTGATTTTCCAATCGTTTCAGGAAATGTCTCTCTTTATAATGAAACTAATGGAAAGGCAATTCTTCCTACACCAACAATAGCTGGTGTTGGGCTCCTTGATGATTGGTCAAAAATGGCTACGATCAATGGTATGCAGAATGAAGATATTATTGTTTTAGTTGGTTCTTGCGGATCACATCTAGGTCAATCAGTCTATATGCATAATATTTTAAATATTGAGGCAGGAGCTCCACCTTGTGTCGATTTACATCTTGAAAAAAAACATGGTGAATTTGTTCGTAATGTTATCCATAGTGGTTTTGTTCATGCCGCTCATGATATCTCTGATGGAGGCTTAGCCATCGCTCTTGCGGAAATGGTAATTAAAGCAGATAAAGGAATCAAAGTAGAATTAAGTAATCAAACACCACATCATGCTGAACTTTTTGGTGAAGATCAAGGACGTTACCTTTTAGCAGTCAAGCCTGATGCACTAGATAATCTTAAAATGCTTGCACAAACAAATACAATTCCCTTAATAGAGCTTGGTACAGTTGAAGATGATACACTTGATATAAAAGATGTATTCACACTTTCAATAACTGAACTTACACAGGCTTATGAAAATTGGTTTCCAAAATTTATGGACAAAGGTAAATAATATTCACTTCTACTAATTATAGATTAATTCTCATAAAAATAGACAAATCGAGGAGAATGTCCATGGCAATGAGTGCAGATGAAATTGAAGCCCTTATTCGTGAAAGCATTCCTAATGCAAAAATAACAATTCGTGATCTTGCTGGAGATGGCGAACATTACGCAGCTGAAGTTATTTCAGAAAATTTTCGAGGAAAAAGCCGTGTTCAACAGCATAAAATGGTCTATGATGCTCTTAAAGGAAATATGGGAAACGTTCTTCATGCTTTAAGTCTGCAAACAAGTGTTCCTAAATAATCTCAAAATTTTCTCTTGCATTCATTCTGTGAATACGATTAAAAAATGACATGGGTATAAATGTGTGTTTTTCTAAATCCACAATCTTGAGGAATGATAATGACTACTGTTCATAATTTTATTGATAATGAAATTAAAACAAACGAAGTTGTTTTATTCATGAAAGGGACCCCTAGTTCTCCTCAATGTGGATTTTCTGGACAAGTTGTTCAAATTCTTAACTATTTAGGGGTAAATTATAAAGGAGTTAATATTTTAACTTCTAATGAATTACGTCAAGGAATAAAAGATTATTCAAATTGGCCAACAATTCCACAACTCTATATTAAAGGTGAATTTATTGGTGGTTGTGATATTGTCAAAGAAATGTTTCAAAACAATGAGTTACAAGAACTTTTGAAAGAGAGAAGCATAACTTTTACCAAATCGTAAATATCTCTAATTTATTCGGATTCTTTTAAGTATTGTTCAGTCGCAATTTTTTATTTTAAGGATACATATGTCATATTCTGCCGACGAACAAAAGCACATAGATACAATTAAAAAAAAAATTGGATATAAAGAATTCGTTATCCTCATTGCAGCACTTATGGCAATCAACTCGATAGCAATTGATATCATGCTGCCCGCTATGCCTGATATTTTAAACAGCTTGCATGCTACTCATGAAAATGACCAGCATTATATCATTTCTTGTTATCTTATTAGCTATGGTGCTACGCAAATATTTTTTGGCCCAATAAGTGATCGTTATGGACGGCATAAACTCACCCTTATAGGCCTTGCTTGTTACTCATTTGCAGCAATTGGATGTATATTTGTATCCAGTTTTCACATATTACTTATTCTACGTATCTTGCAAGGTGTTGGAGGAGCAGCCATGCGTGTGCTCACAATATCCATTATACGCGACCTCTACGATGGTCGAAAAATGGCAGAAGTCATGTCCATAGTCATGATGATTTTTCTTCTTGCAACAATGATTGGGCCAGCAATAGGGCAAATTATTTTGTTATTTGGACAATGGCAATTAATTTTTATATTCATGGCAATTGTTGGTTTTGGATTGATGATTTGGATTCAAATACGCTTGCCTGAAACCCTTTATACACCACGATCTCTTTCTTTTTCTTCCGTCAAAAATAACTTACGGCTTATCATTACTAACCGCTCAACACTTTGCTATACACTCGCAACTTCTATTATTTTAGGTTGCATTTTTACTGCTATTAATACATCGCAACAAGTTTATGAAGGAATCTATAATTTAGGCATGTGGTTTCCTGCTGCCTTTGCTCTTGGCGCTGCATTTCAAGCTGTATCATCTTTCCTCAATTCTCGTCTCGTTGGGCACTTTGGAATGCGACGGATTTCTCATACAATGCTTCTACTGTTTGCTAGTATTTCATGTATTTGGTTTTTTGGGTCAGTTTTAAAAGACGGCGTTATATCTTTTCCATTCTTTATGATATTATACTGTATGTTAATGTTTACATGTGGTGGTATTATGGCTAATTTTAATACACTTGCCCTTGAACCTCTAGGAAAAATCGCTGGAACTGCGTCTTCTGTATCTGGTTTTCTTCAAACATCCATTGGTACAGGCCTTGGCTTTTTCATAGCACAATGCTTTGATGAAACAACAATTCCTAATTCAGCAGGATTTTTCTTTCTCAGTCTCACAGCTATTCTTCTTGTCTTGTGGGCTGAACATGGGCGTTTTTTTACGCAACATAATTCTGAATCAATCTAGTTAATAAAATAAAGTTTTTTGCTATAATAAAATCTTTAATATTTTTTACGACACTTTTATAAGCAAGCAATCAAACACACTACATCGTACTAACTAAAAAATTTACCTGATTTTGGAAATCCCTTCGGAACTAAACGCCCGGTTCCCGCGCGCGTTCCCATCCACTCAACGAGTTCATTAGCCTGGCGATTAAAACTACGCTCAGCTGTATCTTGCCAACTCAAACCTTCTGATAAAGTAAAAGTTTTGGCATCGACAATACCACCATCTTTATAACGTTGTAAGCGAACACCCTTACCACGACTCATTTCTGGTATTTGTTCAATAGAAAAAATAAGCATTTTTCGATTTTCTCCAACTATTGCAATGTAATCGCCTTCTACTGGAATGCAAAGCTTCAAACTATCAAGAGATTTTACATTCATCACTTGCTTTCCTTTTCGTGTATTAGCAATAATATCAGTTTCAGAAACAATAAAGCCATTGCCATAGGATGAAATTAAAAGTCTTTTGCCCTGCACATTGTGTACAAAAGCTGTGAGAATATCGTGCTCATTATTCATATCTACTAAAATACGAATTGGTTCGCCATGACCTCTTCCTCCAGGCAAAGTATTGGCACTAATAGTAAAAAACTTTCCGCCAGTGCTTATCACTATGATTTTATCTGTAGTGAATGCTGGAAATGCTAGCTTCAAACCATCGCCTTCTTTGAAAGAAAGAGTTTTATAATCGTTCAAATGGCCCTTTAAAGCACGCACCCAACCTTTTTCGGAAATAACAATAGTAACGGGTTCTTTTTCAATCATCGCTTGATGAATATCATTTTCATCATGCCTTGGTGCATCTTCAAATGTTGTACGCCTTTTTCCCAAGAAAGTTTCAGGACCAAAAATTTTACGAACTCTTGTAATCTCCTCAGCAATAACTTTCCATTGCTTGATGTTGGAATTTAATAAATTCTGTAATTTTTCCTTTTCAATCTTAAGAGAATCAAACTCTTTACGAAGTTGAAATTCTTCAAGCTTACGCAAAGAACGCAATCGCATATTTAAAATAGATTCAGCCTGATTCTCGGTTAATTTAAAGCGCAAAATCAATTCTTTTTTCGGTTCATCATGTTCACGAATGATTTGTATCACCTCATTAAGATTCAAATATGCAATAAGATACCCCTGCAGAATCTCTAATCGACAATCAATTTCATTCAGTCGATAATTTGAACGGCGAATAAGCACTTCTTTACGATGTTGAAGCCACTGCTGCAAACTCTCACGTAAAGAAAGGACATTAGGCACTTTTCCTAAAGTTAATACATTAAGATTAAGAGGAAACCTCACTTCAAAATCCGTTAACTTAAAAAGTGACTCCATCAAAAGTTCTGGATCAATTGTGCGATTTTTTGGAACTAGTACAATCCGAATATCTTCTGCTGATTCATCATGAATATCTTCAAGCATCGGTAACCGCCGAGCAAGCAATAACTCTGCTGTTTTTTCAATAAGGCGTGATTTTTGTACTTGATATGGAATTTCTGTAACAACAATCACATAAGAACCTCGATTCCCCTCTTCTTGATGCCAACGTGAACGCAATCGAAATAATCCACGCCCTGTACGATAAGAATCCTCAATACTTTTTTTAGGTTCAACCAAAATACCGCCTGTTGGAAAATCAGGCCCAAGCACAAATTGACTTAAATCTTTATGATCTGCATGGGGATTAGCAATCAAATATAATGCGGCATCACAAAGTTCTGCAACGTTATGTGGCGGAATAGACGTTGCCATACCAACAGCAATACCTGCTGAACCATTAGCTAAAAGATTAGGAAACGCTCCTGGTAAAACGATAGGCTCTTCATCTTCTTCATTATAGGTTAAACGAAAATCAATCGCATTTTCATTAATTCCTTCAAGAAGTAATATTGCCACTTCAGTCATACGTGCTTCTGTATAACGCATGGCTGCAGCATTATCTCCATCAATATTACCAAAATTACCCTGTCCATCAATTAATGGATAGCGAACAGAAAAGCTCTGAGCTAAACGTACCAATGCGTCATAAATAGATGCATCGCCATGAGGATGAAATTTTCCCATTACATCACCTACAATCCGGGCACACTTAGCATAAGCTTGTCCAGGATTAAGTCTGAGTAAGCGCATCGCATGGATAATACGTCGATGAACAGGCTTTAACCCATCACGTACATCAGGCAAAGCACGGTGTGTAATAGTAGAAAGTGCATAAGCCAAATAGCGTTCTTGCAAAGCAGATCGCAATTCTATTGGCTCAATATGCTCCTTATCAAAGGATCGAATCATCTCATCAGACATAATGTAAGGTAGCAATTTTAAAAATAAGGAACAAGTCTTCTATAAAACCGCTCAAATTTGCTATTAGCATAGCGTAACAAATCATCACCAATGAAATTGCGTTCTGTATCAGTAATTAATAATATATCACCACTGCGGCCAATACTGCGTAAATTATTAGAAAAATCCAGTTGCACATTATTCAATGTTTGAAATAATAATGTCTTTTCTATTTCTTTTTTATATCCATCTCTTATCAAAAAAAATTCTTCAAATTATTAGAAATGGTGACCTCCTATCACAACGCCTTTATCTAGCCAGTCTGAACCATATTCTTCATCTGCACTCTTGGTAGAAAAACCCATATCACGAATAAACTGTGCACCACGCCATTTTCTAAGACATAAAAGAGAGTGCGCTGGATACTCAATCATTGCTAACCACTCCCATTTTGTTTGGCCGTCATTAGCTTTTTCTGCTGCTTCTGCTTCAAATATATAAATACAATTTTGAGATAACCCACTTGCTTGCAATTTTTTGCGTTCAGCATCAGTTATATAACTCTTAGGCATTTTTTTCATAAGAAACTCCTTATGTTATATATTCCTAATTTTTAATTTAAAAATGAAATAAGAACAATAGAAAATATATGTACCTTTAATTAAAAATATTTGATGTAAAATTTTGACCATTTTGAATAGTTAAAAATAACCTAGTCAAATAGACCTCACTAATTTTATTTTTAGCTAAATGCTGCAACTTCGTCGTTTATATCAGCTTTGCTCAAGCTATTTTCCCAGAATTGATTTTCTTGGCTCTCTTCTTTGGGCTCCATGCTTTCACGGATAGATTGAGCGATTTTTCCACCTGTCGTCTCTTTAATTCGTTCTTGTAATCCTTTTTTTATTTGTGAGCCAATGCCTTTGGCCAATTCTGAAGTGGTTCCTGTGGCCAATTTAGCGGCTTGAACCACTGTGTCAAAACCTCTAATATTTGAAGAACTATCCATATTGGCATAACCGGCAGCTTGGGCATATAGTGAACTGCTCATGGTGGCCACTTCCTGACCCTTATCACTGTTTTTGCTTTGTTTAAGTACATCACCAATTCTTGGCGTATCATTACTAAAATTCATAGAAGATGCTGCTTTTTGGTATGCGGCTTTAAGAGCAGACACACCACCAGCTACTTCGGAAACAGCTCCTGCTACCGCTTTACCGGTCATCACTGCCCCTGTGGCTGCTGCCGCAGTGGCGCTTATTGCTGTGCCGACACCCACTGTGTTACCAATTGCACCTAAATTGGCACCTGTCATAATTCCAGAAATCATTAGAGGAACCTTATTGACTAAGGATAACAAGATTAAAGAAATAACCAATATAACAGCCAATTCTTGCAAAGATATGCCTTTACTTATTTGTGTATAATAGTGATTAAGAAAAGTCTGGCCAATTGCAATCAATAGTATCATTGACATGAATTGAACAGCAATGCTCAACACTGTTTTGTAGTAGTTGATAGCTATATCAGAAGTCCAACGGCTTCCACCAAAACCGAGAAAAAACACCAGCATATAGTAGAATCCAAGCTGACACCATGACAAGAAGTAGATTGATCGCAACTAATGCTACAATAATCAAAATGCTAGCAGCCAATAAAAAAGCACCCAATGAACTAAATGGACTCATCCACGAAACATTCAATATAGTATTATGAAATATCTGAAATCCTACATCAATAACGCTGGATAGTGTAAAGGCTTTCATATGTAAGTTACTTGCTTGAGCGCCTAGAGTTTGTAATGATTTTATTATAGTGCCTGCAATGTTCATGCCAATAGAGGCATTTGTCAAAAGCCACCAATAAAAACCAATGAACATGGTGAAACGAACAAATTCTGCAAAAAATTCACCAATGTTGGCTTTTCACAAAGCCATCATGCCAAATGTCCAGACCATTGAAATCGTAGTTAATGCCTAAAATAACCGAGATGCTGCCGCTATAACTACTACTTCCCATGTAGAAGCTGCGTTATGAAAACGATTCAATACGTCATCCATTATTCCATTACTGGTAAGCTGTTCCGCCATTGCTGAATCAACAAATATTACTGTTCCAACTGTTATTAAGAGACCTAAAGTAAGTTTATATCTCATACTAATCACTTACTAATCACTTGTTGTTTCATAATCATAGTCTGTTGTTCCAAAATCATAGTCGAGCCAATTTTTTGGAGCACTTGGTACAAACTTCCATTCAGTCCGACGGCGATGTTCATTGAATGCATCACATTCTGCTTTAAAAGCATCTCGATTCCTGTTACTTTGAAGACTATTATATGCTTTTTCAAATGCTTCTGGTGCACAGTTTTCTGCGTTTGGGTATGGCCTTTCTTCTCCGCATCCTGTTAATGCTATTGCTGTTAGTATTGTCATGATTAGAATGAGTAAATTTGATTTCATTTTATTCCCCTCTAAAATCTACGCTTCCTCAATCTTTTGGAAAACTTGGTACAAACTCCTAGGTAGTCTATTGTTTTACTCTAGTATCAGTACGTGCTTTTTCATCCAGTTCAGCTGCCATTTTCACCGTTTGAGCTATTTGTTGAGCAGTTAATAGGGCACGGGTTTGTAAAAGTTGGTTAGATTATAGATATTTTTATCCAAAGTTACATACATAAATAGTGTAATTCAGCTCCCTTACTTATTTTTAACTGTTGGGGTAATTCGAATTCCTAGATCACTTAACTGCACAGCAGACACATCGGATGGAGCACTCATTAAAAGATCAAGCGCTTGCTGATTCATTGGAAATAAAGAAACTTCGCGTAAATTTTTTACACCTTGCAAAAGCATAACGATGCGATCAACACCTGCTGCCATACCGCCATGTGGTGGCGCACCATAATGAAATGCACGATAAAGACCACCAAAGCGCTCTTCTACAACCTCTTGAGAAAGGCCTGCAAGATTAAAAACTTTAAGCATCATTTCCGGTGAATGATTACGAATTCCACCTGATGCAATTTCATAACCATTGCAAACAAGATCATACTGAAAAGCTTTCAAAGAAAGAGGATCTTGAGAATCAAGAGCATTTTTTCCACCTTGAGGCATTGAAAAAGGATTATGCGCAAAATCAAGTTTTTTTTCGTCTTCATTCCATTCAAAAAATGGAAAATCAATAATCCAAGCAAAAGAAAAACATTCTCGATCAATAAGCCCCAATTCCTCTCCTATCCGTGTACGTGCTGCTCCAGAAAAAGATGCAAATTTCTTTGGATCTCCTGCAACAAAAAAACAAGCATCACCACTTTCAAGTCCAAGTTGCACACGAATAGCTTCGGATCTTTGCTCACCAATGTTTTTAGCAATAGGGCCGGCTCCTTCAAAATTTCCATTTTCTTCACGCCAAAAAATGTAACCAAGACCTGGTTGTCCCTCACCCTGAGCCCATGCATTCATGCGGTCACAAAAAGCACGGCTACCTCCATTTTTTGCAGGAATAGCCCAAATACATGCATTCTGATCACTCGCTAAAATCTGAGAGAAAACCTTAAAACCAGAATCCCGGAAATGCTGAGAAACATCTTCCATAATAATTGGATTACGCAAATCAGGTTTATCTGAACCATACTTCTGCATTGCTTCATCATATGAAATACGAGGAAAATTTTGCGTTACAGATTTCCCATCTGCAAATTCCTCAAAAATAGAGCGTATAATTGGCTCCATAGTTACAAGAATATCTTCCTGTTCAACAAAACTCATTTCAATATCTAATTGGTAAAACTCACCTGGTAAACGATCTGCTCGTGGATCTTCATCTCTAAAACATGGAGCTATTTGAAAATAACGATCAAAACCAGACATCATCAACAACTGCTTATATTGTTGAGGTGCCTGAGGTAATGCATAAAATTTTCCCTGATGAATACGGCTTGGAACCAAAAAATCACGTGCTCCTTCTGGAGATGAAGCTGTTAAAATTGGTGTAGTAAATTCTGTAAAAGCACAATCTTGCATATGCCGCCTTATGGAAGCAATAATCTCAGTACGACGCATTATATTTTTGTGCATAGTCTCTCGACGTAAATCAAGAAAACGATACTTTAGTCGAATATCCTCAGGATAATCAGGCTCGCCAAAAACTGGTAAAGGAAGTTCATCAGCTTTTGAAAGAATTTCAACCTCTTTCGCAAAAATTTCAATTTCACCCGTTGGGAGAGCTGCATTAATAACTTCATCAGCACGAGCACGTACTTCTCCATCTACACGAATGACCCATTCAGAACGCACCTTTTCTATAATTGTAAATGCTGGTGAATTAGGATCAACAACAATTTGTGTAATTCCAAAATGATCTCGTAGATCAATAAAAAGAATTCCACCATGATCACGGACACGATGAACCCACCCAGAAAGGCGAACCTGCCTTCCCATATCGCATTTACGAAGAGCAGCGCAATTATGACTGCGGTAACGGTGCATATTTTTTCCTTTGGTTGTAATTTACCTTACATACGTTACAAACGCCTTTTAACAATCATTTGTCAAGGTATGATTAAAAAGACTAAAAAAAATACAATAAAAGACAAATTTAATCTACTTAGCTATAATAAAATAATGGAACTTATTACAAACACTATAGATCTTGAAATTTCTATTGCCGCTTTGCGCAAATCTAATTTTGTAACAGTAGACACTGAATTTATACGTAAAACAACCTTCTGGCCTCAGCTATGCCTGATTCAGGTTGCATCACCAGATATTACAATACTTATTGATCCAATGGCGCAAGATATTAATCTACAACCATTTTTTGATCTAATGATTGATAAAAAAGTTGTTAAAGTTTTTCACGCTGCACGCCAAGATATCGAAATTATTTATCATCTCGGAGGAATTATTCCCTCTCCCCTCTTTGATACGCAAGTAGCAGGATCAATCTGTGGATTTGGTGATTCTATTTCCTATGATCAAATTGTACAACGTTGCACTGGACATCATCTTGATAAATCATCTCGTTTTACAGACTGGAGCTGTCGCCCCCTTTCTGAAAAGCAACTGCTCTACGCAGTTTCTGATGTTACTTATCTAAGAGACGTCTATCTTGCACTAAAAAAACAATTAGAGGAAAAAAAACGTACTCATT
This sequence comes from Bartonella sp. A1379B, assembly GCF_002022485.1. Lineage (NCBI taxonomy): Bacteria > Pseudomonadati > Pseudomonadota > Alphaproteobacteria > Hyphomicrobiales > Bartonellaceae > Bartonella > Bartonella sp. A1379B. The sequence goes on from NZ_CP019780.1 coordinate 676,085, forward strand.
GGATGCATGATGAAATGGCACTCCTCTTAACACCGACGACATATGATATACCAGAAAATGAAGCTTGGAAAAAAGTAAAAGGAAGAATCACAAAAAAACGCGAACTTGCCGTATTGCAAAAAATAGCAGCTTGGCGTGAACGTGAAGCACGCCAATATAATGTCCCTCGTCGCCATATAATGAAAGATGAATGTCTTATTGAAATTGCAATCCAACAACCAAAGGATGAAGCTGCTCTATATCGTTTACGTAGCATTAACAAAAGCTGGCATCATTCACCAGCTGTGCATACATTAATCGAAGCCATACACCAAGGCTTAAAAGCTGATCTTGCTACTTTACCTGCCCTTCCCAAGTATAATGCTATTGATGATAAAACAGCTGTTACAATTGATCTTCTTAAAGTACTATTAAAGCTTGTTGCAAACGAAAATAATATTGCACCTCAAATTATTGCAACATCCAGTGATTTAGAAAAAATTTCTAATGGCAATATTATTCATAATATCGCTGCTATGAATGGTTGGCGTTATGAAATTTTTGGTCAAAAAGCGGAACAAATGTTAAAAGGTCAAATAGCATTTTATTATAACAACGGAGAAGTAACGATCAAAAAACTTTAGTTTATAAATATGAAAATATTATAATAAATATTTTGATATTTCACCTTGCAAAGGAATCAAAAAACTTCAAAAACTAAGGGAAATTTAGTTATTTTTGATAATTGCTGTAAGCGTTTATAAGGCCGTTCGCTTATTAAATTTGCATAGCGCGCTGGAATATGTAATACAATATTGTCTAGCTTTTTTTGCCATGATAAATTAGGTAAGATTCCTGCAGTAGAGGCACTAAAAAGATTAGCGATACGCATAATTCCGCCAAGGATTCTTGCTTTTTCAACAATATCGCTAGTTGCTAATTTAAGAATCTCAGGAGCTTCCTTATCAAATGATAAGCCTGTATTACGGAAAAAGACTGCTAATGCAGCATAAATACGTCCCTTATGTGAAATTCCTGGATAAGATCCTAATGCTATCTGGTTAGCTGCTTCATTACCGCGATGATCTGGATGTATACGCCAACCGATATCAGAAAGAAGACAAGCAGCTTTACGATAACGACATTCATTTTCAGTTTCTAAAATTTCAAAAGCTTCAAATGCACCTGTGGTAAAATCAATCAGTTCACTTGCTTGTTTTGGTGAGCGTGCTCTTAAGATAGCCATTTCTAAACATGCTGTAATTAATGGATCAGAAACACGATCTTCTCGTGGTAATTTTGAATAAAGAAAACCTTCGCGAACCCCTGCTCCAGAAAAAACTATTTTTTTTAAATTCATGCATTGAATCAGTTCAATAAGAACAATCGCTCCATACGCTAAAAGCTGACGACGTTTTTTGGGAATAACTGAAATTTCTCTTATTTTTTCAATACCACCATTGATAACAAGAAGCAAAAATTCCTCCATCTCCTGCGCATCAACCTCATAGCCATGCATAACAGGTAATCGATAATTTTTGATGACCATATATAATTTTGCAAGATTACGCCAAGTTCCCCCTACTGCATAAAAGCAACGAGATATATCTTTACGCATAACAATGGAAGATTTACAAAGTTGCTCATGAACAATTTTTTTTGCCAAAATAAAATCATTATTTGACAAATATTGCAGTCGTAAACTACCTAATGGCAACGTTATCCCTTCACATACATTAGAATCATGAATATCAATAAGTTCAAGACTTCCACCGCCAAGATCACCAGACATACCATTTGGCTGATAAAAAGTAGAAATAACTCCGTAAGCTGAATAAATAGCTTCTTCACTTCCCGAAAGAACATGTATTTTATTTTGTAAAATATTTTCAGCGCTTTGAATAAAAGCTAATCCATTTTTTGCCTCTCGTACTGCTGCTGTTGCTAAAGTATAGATTTCATCTGCACCAACCTGTTGACAAACAGCATAAAATCGTTTCAGTGCTCGTAGTGCCATCTCGATTGATTTTTCTTCCAAAACTCCAGTTTTTGCAACACCTTGACCAAGACCACAAAAAACTTTTTCATTAAATAAAACTGCTGGTGAACGTACGAGGCCTTCATAAACAACAAGTCGAACAGAATTTGAACCAATGTCGATAACTGCAACGGGTTTATACCCTTTCAGCCAACCTTGAGTATTTATATATGTCATTGGATATTTCAGTCTTTAAGTGTTTTCATTTGTTACTGAAGCAACTCAATCAAAGGTGAAGTAGAAGTCTGAAAAAAGTTTTCATACTCGAAAAAAAGCACATTGCTCATAAAATACTCCTGTGCATTAAATAGCTTTTCATCTTTTTGCGGCTTTCTACGTCTTGATGTTCCATCGGCCAATATATCAAAGCTTTGTTGGTTATCAATAATATTAGCCAACATAATTTTTGAAAGAACTTGTTGATGAACTATTTTATTTAAAATTGGAACCAATACTTCAACACGATGATCCAGATTACGAGGCATCATATCAGCTGAGCCCAAATAAACAATAGCATTCTTATTTGGCAAATTCTCACCATTACCAAAACAGAAAATGCGACTATGCTCAAGAAATCGTCCTACTATTGATTTCACACGAATATTATCTGAGATCCCTGGAATACCAGGACGTAAACAACATATACCCCGCACAACCAAATCAATCTGTACCCCCATTTGACTAGCATGGTATAAAGCATCAATAATTTCAGGATCAACCAATGAGTTTACCTTCATCCAGATAGCAGCTATCCGCCCTTGTTGTGCATTGGTAATTTCCTTTTTGATATGTTCAAGAATACGGCTACGCAATGTTAATGGTGAAAATGCTATTTTCATTGGTTTATTTGGCTGTGCGTATTCGGTAAGATAATTAAAAAGCAGTCCAACATCATGAGCAATGTCATCATCAGTTGTAAAAAAGGAAAGATCGGTATACATTTTAGCGGTAATTGGATGATAATTCCCAGTTCCAAGGTGAACATAAAAACGACGACAGTTCTCTTCACATCTTATCACTAAAGACATTTTAGCATGTGTTTTTAATTCAACAAAACCAAAAATTACTTGAACTCCTGCACATTCAAGATCACGTGCCCAACGAATATTAGCCTCTTCATCAAAACGGGCTTTTAATTCTACTAATGCTGTCACCGTCTTACCTCGCTCAGCAGCATGAATAAGAGCACTAACAATCGGACTATCATTTGATGTACGATAAAGAGTTTGCTTGATTTCAATTACATTAGGATCAGCGGCAGCTTGACGTAAAAATTGTATAACAACATCAAATGTTTCGTAAGGATGATGAATAACAATATCTCTTTCACGAATAGCTGCAAAACAATCACCACCATGCTCACGAATACACTCTGGAATACGAGGACTATGAGAAATAAATTTTAAATCATCGCGCGGAATAGAAGCAATTTCTGAAATCATATTTAGTGCTAACAAACCATTGATAACACTCACACAATTACTAGGTACTCTAAGTGCATCCGTTATGAATTGGCGTAAATTTTCAGGCATTTTCATATTAAATTCAATTCGAATAACTTCTCCACGACGACGTTTTTTTAACGCAGTTTCAAAAAAATGAACAAGATCTTCTGCTTCTTCTTCTACTTCAATATCGCTATCGCGGATAATTCTAAATGTTCCAGCCCCATTGTTATCATAACCAGGGAATAAACGATCAATAAAAAGACAGACAAGATCTTCCAATAAAATAAAACGAAAATTATTTTCCTCTTGAGGAAGAAGAATAAAACGCTTCAAAGTATTAGGAACAGGTAAAAACACCATTATAGAATGCTGATCAACGCGCCGTAATAATTGGAACGCAAGAGAAAAACCTAAATTAGGAATAAAAGGAAAAGAATGTATAGAATCAATAAGAGAAGGTGCTAAAACAGGAAAAACTTCCTTTAAAAAATACCTTTCAACCCACAATTTTTCAACTTTGGAAAGCTTGTCAGAACAGACAATTTCAATATTATTTTGTTTTAGCTCATAACGTAAGGTACGTAATTCTTGTTGCTGATTAGCTTGCAAATATGCAATCTCAGTTAATACAAAATCCAGCTGTTCCTGCGGTGTAAGTCCGTCTGCACTACATTCTGTAATCCCAGAACGAATTTGAGCAGCAAGGCCAGCAACACGAACCATGAAGAACTCATCAAGATTAGTTGCTGAAATTGAAAGAAACTGTACCCGTTCCAATAAAGGATTCTTAGAATTTGCAGCTTCCATTAAAACACGATTATTAAATTGTAACCATGAAAACTCACGATTAACAAATCGCGCTGGATTATCCATCGTTATATCCCGCATAGTAATTTGATCTGTCAGCGTTTGTTTCATATATTCAGTTAAAATTCTTTATATTTTATAGAAACCTTTACAAAATAAAAATCGCGCTCTTATGAAGATAAGATCCTAATTTTATCTATTTTTTATCAAATTTTGTAAACTGCAAAAATTTCAAAAGTCCTGACTCAATCATAATATTCAATCATAATATAATGACTAACTCTCTCCATATTAACTATATGAATATTTTAAAAACAATTGAATCTACCCTCATTTATAAGTTATCTGAAAAAGCATCTTGCATTATAGTATATCGTATTACAAATTAATAATTAAAACACATGATTTAAATCATACCTTATTAAGATAATTTATCTGGAGTTTACGCATTATGGCTGATTATAATATTCCGTATTTTCAAAATGATAATGGATACAAAACAATCGAAATTGGTGTAAAAGAATTTATGTGTATAGGGGCTACGCAACCATTCGATCATCCCCATATTTTTCTTGAAATGGGAGCAGCTGATGAAAAAATTTGCCCCTATTGTTCAACACTTTATCGCTATAATCATACACTACCACATAATCAGACAAATCCTACAGGATGTACGTATCATCTCAAAGATTCTTTATAAAAGATTCTCTTTTTCTTTGATATGAAACAGCTAAAAGATCAATCTCTAATTATCATTGGAGCAGGCATTGCGGGATTAAGCTCTGCTTTAGCACTTGCTCATAAAGGAATTGCAAGTACTATTATTGAGAAGCGGAAGCAGCTTGATAGTATTGGTTCTGGTATTCAACTTACTCCAAATGCAACACGCATTCTTGACCGTTGGGGAATGCTTAATACACTTATTAAATTAGGTATTAAACCGCGTTTTCTTGAATTAAAAGATGGTATATCTTTGAAAACGCATTTACATGCAGACCTTATTAACTTATCTGAAAAGCGCTGGAAATCTCCTTATATTACAATTCATCGAGCTGATTTACAGAACGTTTTATATAATGCTGTTATTAAGAACCCTCTTATTAAATACAAAATGGGAGAAAGCATCATATCATCTACCCAATCTACAGGGGATAATATTAAAATAAAAACAATCACAATAGAAGAAAAAACTGGAATACAACGATATCAATTTTATTCAACACCACTTCTCATTGGATGTGATGGTGTTTGGTCAACATTGCGACAGTTTTCCCCCTTTCATGAAAAAGCTAGTTTCACTAACTTCATCGCATGGCGAGCAACAAAATCATTTGAGAGTCTTTCTCCAAAATTTTGTTCTTTATTACAAAATATAAAAACAATTACTGCTTGGATGGGACCTAAAAATCACCTTGTTGCCTATCCTATTGAGTCAATAAAAACATTCAATTTCGTAGCCATCACTCATGGAGAAAATCCAGGAAAAAGATGGAAGCAAACAGGAAATAAAGAGAAACTCAAATCTCTTTTTAATGATTGGAATCCAAAAATTCTGCAAATTTTTAATCACATTGATGAGTGGAGCTATTGGCCATTATTTCAAATGAATCATAATCGTTTTTTAGGTTTACAACAGCAAGTCTTTGTAGGTGATTGTGCGCATGCATTTTTACCCTTCGCAGCACAAGGTGCTGCTATGGCAATAGAGGATGCCGCCACATTAGCAGAAGTACTCTCTCTGGATAATCTCTCACTCGCTGAAGCCACTGCACTTTATGAAAAAATACGCAAACCACGTATTACTGCTGTAAAAAAACGTGGAGATTTTAATAGATTTGTCTATCATGTAACTGGGCCGATAGCAATTGCACGTAATTTCTTTATGAAAATTCATACACCAGAAAATATTATGTCTCGCCTTGATTGGCTATACTCTTATGACGCCATGGACTTGACAAAAAATAATATTAAAAAGCATTGAGTAGAAAATTTATAAAAATTATAGTCTCATTGCCTTAAACAACCAAAATTACAATTCTATTTTCATTGTAAATATAAAAAAATTTTAAACGTTAATAATACAATTTGTAAAGCAAATAAAGCGTTTATTTTGCAAATGTCAATTTGCTAATACTAATTTACTTTAATCTTTCAAGCTGACTTAAAATATAATTTTCATAACACTAAAGAAATATAATACTACTTGCTTAAAAAAATAATCTTTATCCTATAAACTTTAGCTTAACTCGACATCAACTACACCAGAAAGAACTTTTATAGCATTGACTACATGGGCATTCACTTTATACCTTTCTGGAAGAGCTATCTCAACTTCTCGAAGTCCGTCCTCTTGAATTAGTACAAGTGCTACCTCTCCTTTGCCTTCAGAATTCAAATTCTGCTCAATTTGTGGTAGCATATCTATTGTTTTTAGGAAAATGCGCATCATTTTATGACATTGCAGTGCTTGTTCTTCTAAGGACTGAATTGTTTCAATACGCAAACTAATTCCTTCAGAGCGATCCTCCGCAACAACTGTAATGATAAAAGATTTTCCAGGCTCCAGCATATCTCCGTATACAGAAAGTCCTTCAGAAAATATAACTGCTTCATATTGCCCACTCGTATCAGAAAACTGAATCACTCCCATTTTCTTACCAGATTTTGTTTTACGAATTTGTTTTGCTACAACAGTTCCAGCAAGCCGGGCAGCAGTAGCTCCCCCTTTAACTGAAGCAGCAAAATTGTTCCAAGTCTGAACACGTTTTTTAATAAGAACATCTTGATACTCACTCAAAGGATGAGCAGAAAAATAAAAACCTATTACCTGAAATTCATAATGAAGTTTCTCAGCAACAGACCAAGGAGATGCTTGAGATAAAATCAAAGGCTCTTTTAACCCACCTACCATCTCAAATATATCAACTTGCCCACTAGAATTATTATCAAGAATACGAAGAGCACGTGCGTTAAGAGTTACCAGGCTTGCTAGTAGAACTTCACGAGCAACATTAAAACAATCAAAGGCGCCAGCGTAAATCAAACTCTCCATAGCGCGCTTATTCACAATACGAGGATCAATACGTTCACAAAAATCTTCTAAATCCCTAAAAGGCTTGTCTCCACGACAAGCCACGATATGATCAACGACCATATCTCCCACCCCTTTAACAGCAGAAAGGGAATAATAAATACAATTCTCACCAACTTCAAAAATGCGGCGTGATGTTTGCACACAGGGCGCAATAACCTCAATTCCTAATCTTAATGCCTCACGTCGAAAATCATTGAGCTTATCTGTATTTGTCATATCATATGTCATAGATGCAGCCAAAAACTCTACAGGATGGTGTGCTTTCATATAAGCTGTATGATAAGAAACAATCGCATAAGCGGTAGCATGCGACTTATTAAAACCGTAATCCGCAAATTTTGCTAAAAGATCAAAGATTACATTAGCCTGCTCCTTATCAAGGCCACCATCAACGGCCCCACTTACAAAGCGTGCACGTTGTTCTTGCATTTCTTTATGAATTTTTTTACCCATAGCTCTACGCAATAAATCTGCTTCTCCGAGTGAGTAGCCAGCAAGCTCCTGAGCAATCTGCATCACTTGTTCTTGATAAACAATAACACCTTGCGTTTCTTTAACTAAATGGTCTATTTTAGGATGAATAGAGGTAATTTCTTCTTCTTTATGTTTGCGTATATTATATGTCGAAATATTCTCCATCGGACCAGGACGATAAAGCGCTACAAGAGCAATAATATCTTCAATACAATCTGGCCTCATACCAATAAGTGCTTTACGCATACCAGCACTTTCAACTTGAAACACGCCAACTGTTTCACCACGTGACATCATAGCATAAGTTGCTTCATCATTAAGGGGAATATGCGATAAATCTACCTTCGTGCCTTTTCGTGCGACAAAATCAACAGCCATCTTTAAAACAGTAAGCGTTTTTAAACCTAAAAAATCAAATTTTACCAATCCAGATTGTTCAACATATTTCATATTAAATTGAGTTACAGGCATATCAGAGCGTGGATCACGATACATCGGTACAAGCTCTGATAATGGACGATCACCAATAACAATCCCTGCAGCATGAGTAGAGGCATGACGATAGAGTCCTTCTAGCTGAAGTGCTATATCTAACATACGCCCAATAACAGGGTCCTTTTTCTTTTCTTCTTCAAATTTTGGTTCATCTATAATAGCTTGTGCTAACTCAATATTACTACCAGGAGTAGCAGGAACTAATTTTGTCAGATAGTCTACCAGACGATAAGGTACCTCTAAAACACGACCAACATCACGCAATACTGCACGTGCTTGCAATTTACCGAATGTAATAATCTGAGCGACTTGATCGCAGCCATATTTTTGCTGAACATAACGAATAACCTCTTCGCGTCGTTCTTGACAAAAATCGATATCAAAATCTGGCATAGAAACACGATCTGGATTAAGAAAACGTTCAAATAAAAGAGAAAAACGTAAAGGATCAACATCAGTGATCGTTAGTGCATAGGCAACAAGGGACCCAGCACCAGAACCACGCCCTGGACCGACAGGAATATCATGAGCTTTTGCCCATTTGATAAAATCCGAAACAATGAGAAAATAACCAGAGAATTGCATCCGCGTAATAACTGAAATTTCATAATTAAGCCGCTGCTCATAATCTGCAATTGTATAGCCTTCTGCTAAACCAATTGTCTCAAGACGCATTTTTAAACCGGCTTTGGCTTGATCTAATAATTCCTTAGCTTCTGCTTCTAAAACAGAGGATGTATCTGTAGATCGCTCTATAAAACCAGGCAAAATCGGTTTTCTAATTGGTGCATAAGCATGACAGCGTAAAGCAATTTCAACACTATTTTCCAAAGCCTCCGGAAGATCAGAAAACAGTGAAACCATTTCATCTTGTGACTTTAAATAATGATCTGATGTCACACGTTTACGATTTGGATTAGAAACAACTTGCCCTTCCGCAACAGCCATGAGCGCATCATGAGCAGCATATCCTTCTTTATTGAGAAAAAATGCCTCATTAGTAGCAACAAGAGGAATCTCATAGGTGTAAGCTAGTTCAATAAGCGCTTCTTCCACTTTCCGATCATAAGAACCATGCCGTTGTAATTCAACATAAAGACGATCACCAAAAATTTTCTTCAAATAAGTTAAACGCTCAATAGCTCGTTCTTTTTTATCTTCAGTTAAAGCCGAATTAATAGGCCCTCCTGGTCCACCAGTTAAAGCAATAATTCCTTCATGGTGTCTTAAGAGAAAATCAGCTTTAATATGCGGAAGATCCGTATCATTCTTATCAAGATATGCACGACTAACAAGCCGAACCAAATGCGAATAACCTGTTTCACTCGCAGCAAATAATACAATGGAAGAATAATCAGAAGAATGATGCAATTTAGTTAAAGGTGAATTACAATTTTCATCACCAAAATCAATAGCAAGCTGACAACCAATAATAGGTTGAATACCATCAGAAAAACAGTATTGTGAAAACTCTAAAGCACCAAATAAATTATTTGTATCCGTAATAGCTATGGCAGGCATACGATCAGAAATGGCGTGCTGAATGATTTGTTTGACTTTTAAAGCACCTTCAAGAAGTGAATAAGCTGAGTGTACCCTCAAGTGAATAAAGCGAGGGAGAGAGTTTTTATTATCGGATGTTTTTCTTTTTTTTCCTGACACTTGCACTATTTCCCATTAAAATAGATACCAAATTGCAATTTTTATTTTTGTAAACGATCTTTGACTTACACCAAAGCCACAATCCTAGCACTCTAGAATATCCAAAAGACATACTAATTTCATTGATATCGATAAATGACCATCAAACAAATAGCTATAGCCACAATAAAAAAATATATAAATAAAATAGAGTAGCATATAAAATGATTAATGTTGATTATCTTTTTATCATGTTCTTATTTTCTTCATTATCGGACTATTTAATTCCATAACCCACATCTTAAGAAAACAATAATGCAACTATTTTTATATACTGAGTGATTTATCTTCAAAAAGTTCTTTCTAAATACTAGAAAAAAACAAAGAGAGCTAAATTTTCGTATGCGTCCAAGCCTTCTGAATCCCCTTTTTACCTCTATTAACACCCTCGCTGGAGTTAATACAAAAATATGTTCTTTATTTGCTAAAGTTTTAAATATTAATCTTGTGCAACGCGAACCTACTCTTATTGATCTTCTTCGATTGATGCCTCATTCTGTTATAGACCGCAGAAAACAACCCAATATTTCTTTCGCACAAGAAGGAGATATTGTTACTCTTGAAATTATTATCGATCAACATATACCACCAACGAATCACAGTCGAGCACCTTATCGTGTCATTGGTTATGATCGAACAGGTACAATAAATTTAATATTTTTTCACGCCCAACGCTCTTGGCTAGAGAAGCAATTGCCAAAAGGGAAAAAAGTAATCGTATCAGGTAAAGTAGAACGGTTTAAAGGGCAGCTTTCAATGATTCACCCTGATCATATACTTTTTTATGAACAACTCGATCAGATGCCATTTATTGAACCGATTTATCCCTCTACTGCAGGGCTTTCCACAAAGACACTAAGACGAGCAACGAAAAAAGCCCTTGATTTTATTCCTTCTTTGCCAGAATGGATAGAAGAAAGTATAAAAAAGGAGCATAACTTTTCTTCTTTTGCTGTTTCTTTACGCCGCATTCACGACCCTATCAATCCTGATGATCTTACCCTAGAAAGTACAGCGCGTAAGCGTCTTGCTTATGATGAATTTTTTGCTAATCAAATAGCTCTTGGCCTTGTACGCCTAGAGACTAAATCACTTTCAGGTACTTCTCGCCCACCTACAGGTGCTTATACTAAAAAACTACTTGAAATCCTACCCTTTCAGCTTACAAATGGACAAATAAAAGCAATTAAAGATATCGAAAATGATTTAGCTTCACCTGAACCCATGTTAAGGCTTCTTCAAGGTGATGTGGGAACAGGAAAAACCGTAGTTGCACTGATGGCAATAGCTCAAATTGCTGAAAATTCAGGGCAATCAGCCTTAATGGTTCCAACAGAAGTTCTTGCTCGACAACATTTTGCTACAATCGCTCCCCTTGCTGAAAAAATCGGTTTACAAACAGCCCTATTAACTGGGCGAGAAAAAGGAAAAGTGCGCGCAAAAATTCTTGATACTATTTTATCAGGAGAAGCTTCTATCATTATCGGTACCCATGCTTTGATACAGGAGCATGTCACTTATAATAACCTTGCTCTGGCTATTATTGATGAACAACATCGTTTTGGTGTACACCAACGTCTTACCCTTACTGCAAAAGGCAATAAGCCTGACATGCTTGTTATGACAGCAACTCCTATTCCACGTACGTTGATACTAACATCTTATGGTGATATGGACGCATCAAAAATTACAGATAAACCAATTGGGCGGAATCCTATCACAACTGCAACAATTCCTTCAGAACGGATAAATGAACTTATAGAACGAATTGCTACTGCAGTACAAAAAGAAGAAAAAATTTATTGGATCTGTCCTCTTGTGGAAGAATCCAAAACTCTTCAGCTTACTTCTATTGAAAATCGCTTTGCGAGCTTACAAAAACGGTTTGGAACTCGTGTCGGTATGATACATGGAAAAATGTCTACTGATGAAAAAGAAACCGTAATGGCATCCTTTAAAAATGCTAATATATGCATTTTAGTTGCAACTACAGTCATTGAAGTAGGAGTTGATATTCCTGATGCTTCAATTATTGTTATCGAGCATGCGGAGCATTTTGGTCTTGCACAACTACACCAATTACGTGGACGTGTTGGACGAGGAAATAAAAAATCCTCCTGTATTTTACTCTATAAGGGCCCTCTCACCAAAACAGCTGAAGCACGTCTCAATATCATGCGAAATACAGAAGATGGTTTTACAATTGCTGAAGAAGATTTGCGTCTACGAGGTGAAGGCGAATTATTAGGAACACGACAATCTGGTATGCCTGAATTCTATATAGCAAACCTTGCAGTCCATCGTAATCTTTTATTTATAGCAAAAAAGAATGCGAATTTATTATTACAACGCGATCCTAATCTTTCTTCAGAACAGGGATATGCTGTGCGCTTACTTCTTTATCTTTTTGGACGCGATGATGCTCTTCAGCTATTACGTGCAGGTTAGTTTTTTAATAATTTTATCAACACAACCAACAAAAAATCAACTGTTAAACAAGATTTTCACCCACTTCAAAAAGAGAGCATATCCTCCTGTAAAGATCAAAAAGCTTATTAAAACACTCTGGTCATTGTTGATGATATATTTAAAAGTCATTTTGATAAAATAAAATGTTTTTATATATCAGTTGCAGATACTGATTTATCATTTCTATAATTCTTAAAAAATAAATCATTTTTTACTCAACGGTCACTGATTTTGCTAAATTACGTGGTTGATCAACATCTGTCCCCAACAAAACAGCTGTATGATAAGCAATTAACTGAACAGGCAAAGCATAAATAATAGGAGCAATAAACTCTGGAACATCTGGTAAAATAATAGTCGATAAGGAAGAAAAATGAGTTGCTGCTGCTTCTCCTCTTTTATCCGTTATCAAAATAATATGGCCATTACGCGCAGCAACCTCTTGCATATTAGAGAATGTTTTTCCAAACCATCTATCATAAGGGGCTACAACAATAACTGGTATTTTTTCATCAATCAGCGCAATCGGCCCATGTTTTAATTCACCAGCAGCATAACCTTCAGCATGAATATAAGAAAGTTCTTTCAGTTTGAGCGCTCCCTCTAAAGCAATTGGATAAGAAGTGCCTCGCCCAAGATAGAGTACACCTTTTGCATTTACTAAACTACGACATAATTGTTCAATTTTTTCATCCAGCTTTAAAACTTCATTTAAAATCCTAGGAACTTCTGCTAATTGCTGAACCAATTGCTGTTCTGTTGTTTTTGAAAGATATCCACGCTGTTTAGCTGCACTAAGTGCCATTGCAGCAAGAGTGGATAATTGACAAGTAAAAGCTTTTGTCGAAGCAACACCAATTTCTGGTCCTGCGAAGGTTGGTAAAACAAAATCAGCTTCTCTTGCCATCGTTGATTGCATAACATTCACAACTGTTGCTGTTTTTACACCAAGATTTCGGCAGTAGCGTAAAGACGCTAAAGTATCAGCCGTTTCACCAGACTGGGAAACAAATACCGATAACACATCAGATGTTATCGGTGGTTCACGATAACGGAATTCAGAAGCTACATCATTATCGATACTTAAAGCAGCAAAATTTTCAAACCAGTAACGCGCAACTAAAGTTGAATAGTAAGCTGTCCCACAACTAGCGAATAATACTCGATTAATCTTGCTCCAATCGATCAAACTTTCAAGCAGAATACCTTGTCTAAAATCAAGATAGTGCGTCAAATTATGTGAAATAACTTCAGGCTGTTCAAACATTTCTTTACGCATAAAATGACGATGACGACCTTTAGAAACGAGCAAAGACCCTTCAAATAAAGTCGTAATAGGGCGCTCTACTTGCCGATTATCCGTATTGTAAATTTTTATTCCTTCACGTTTGATAACTGCATAATCTCCATCTTCCAGATAGCTTATACGATTTGTAAATGGCGCTAAAGCAATCGCATCAGACCCCACAAAAAACGCATCTTTACCATAACCAATCACTAATGGTGGTCCAGAGCGAACAGCAATCATAAGATTGTCTTCACCTTCAAAAATAAGAGAAAAAGCAAAAGCACCCTGGAGTTTTTTCCAGCCTGTGTACGTTGCTTCTTGTGGAGAAAGACCATTTTTCAATTCGCGTGTAATCAAATGAGCAATAACCTCCGTATCCGTTTCTGTTTCGAAGGTATAACCGTCCTCAACGAGTTCCTTTTGTAGTTCTACAAAATTTTCAATAATGCCATTATGAACAACTGCAAGTCTCTCAGTCATATGAGGATGAGCATTTCGTTCTACAGCAATCCCATGCGTAGCCCAGCGAGTATGACCAATTCCTAAATTACCTTCCAGAGGTTTTTTTCCTAATTTTTCTTCTAAATGAACTAATTTACCTTCAGCTCGAACACGATGAAGACGCCCATTATGCACTGTCGCTAAACCAGATGAGTCATATCCTCTATACTCAAGACGCTTCAAGCCATCAATCAAATGGGATGCAACAGATTTATTTCCAAGAATTCCAATAATTCCACACATTAAAAAGCTCCAATTTACACCCCAAATTGATAATAAACATTATAAAAAATCAAACGATCTACATTCTAAATCTAAACAGCCTATAAATTATATAAATTGATATGGCATGGTCATAAATAAGAACAAGTGTCTCCATAATTATTAGATCACTATTAAAACTGAGAAATAAATAAAAACAATTAACTCTTTTTTTTATTTGCTGATAAACGCTCACGTAATTTTTCTGCACGATCCTCTTTTATAATCTGCCGTGCACGCCCCAAAGCCATACTGTCAGCGGGAACATTTTCAGTGATAACACTTCCTGAAGCGATATAGGCTCCTTCCCCTATGATCAAAGGAGAAACAAGTGCTGAATTAGAACCAATAAAAGCATTGTCTCCAATCACAATTTTATGTTTGTTAAAACCATCATAATTACAAGTAATTGTACCAGCTCCAATATTAGTATGCTTCCCAATTTCTGCATCCCCGATATAACTCAAATGGTTAATCTTGGAACACTCTCCTATTTTTGCTTGCTTAATTTCACAAAAATTTCCAATCTTAACCGATCGTTCTAACTCTGTTCCTGGTCGCAAACGCGCATAAGGTCCAATCTCTGCATCCATACCAATCACAACACCTTCTAGATAACTAAATGCGTGAATAACTGCACCAGATTGCACTTTTACTCCTGATCCGAAATAAACATTTGGTTCAATCACAACATCTGATTCAACTTCTGTATCATAAGAAAAATAAACACTTTCTGGCTTTAATATTCGAACACCAGATAACATGAGATCGCGCGCTTTACGTTTTTGCCATAAAACATCAACCTCAAAAAGCTCAAAACAATTATTAATTCCTACAACATTATCAAAAGGCACTTCCACAACCTGAATGTTTAACCCCTCACAAGCTGCAATAGAAACAATATCTGTTAGATAATATTCTCCTTTCAAATTGTTATTATTAACTTTATCTAGAAGAGAAAGAGCATACTTTCCCTTAATGGCCATTATTCCACCATTACAAAAAGAGATTTTTTTCTCTTCATCGCTTGCATCTTGTTCTTCTACAATCGCAATAATCTTACCATCTTTATTGAAAAGACGACCATAACCTGTTGGATTAGAAGTATAAAAACCAGTGACAACAACATCTGCTCCCTTAGAAAGTTGTTCACGAATTTTGACCAATGTATTTTGCTCAATTAAAGGAGTATCTCCAAAAACAATGAGAACATCATCCACTTCTTTTTCCAAAGCAATTCGTGCAGATAAAACTGCATGAGCAGTACCTAGTCGCTCTTTTTGCTCAAAAATCATCGCATTTTTTACAAATGATTGTACAGTTTTAGTAACATCTTCTGCACCAACCCCTACAACCACTGCTAATTGTGAAGAATTTAATAATTCTATTTGTCTTATCACGTGACACACAAGTGGTAACCCAGCCACTTTATGGAGGACCTTAGGAAGAGACGATTTCATACGCGTCCCTTCACCTGCTGCGAGAACAATAGAAAGACAACTTCTAACCATAAAAGCACATATAATTAACGAAAAAATCCAAATAAATTTATAATATCATGCCAACTAATCGTTTCAATATTACCTAACGAAGGATAATTTTCTAAAAGCCAAAAAGATAAATTTTGCATAGAACCTGTCAAAAATAAAATACCTGTAATAATCAGAAAAATACCTATAATTTTTTCAACTTTTCCTAAATGAACACGAAAAGCCCCTAAAAATCCCATGAAGCTACTTGAAAACAAAGCTGCTAACAGAAAAGGTACTCCAAGACCCAATGCATAAACACCCAAAAGCATAGCGCCTTCACTTACGGTTTCTTTCGTTCCTGCAAGCGTTATAATAGGCCCTAAAATTGGACCAATACATGGTGTCCAACCAAATGCAAAAGCTAACCCAATAATATAAGCTCCTAAAGGTCCAGCAGGCGTTTTTCGTGTTTGAAAGCGCGCTTCACGCAATAATAAACCAATCTTGAAAAGCCCTAAAAAATTTAAACCAAAAATAATAATGATAATTCCAGATGCAATAGCAAACCAATCACGATAGTAACCGATGAATTTGCCAAGTGTACTTGCACTTGCACCCAAGAGAACAAAAACAGTTGTAAACCCAAAAACAAAAGCAATAACAGAAGACAAAAGTACTAAGCGTACAGATGCTCTTCTATCTTGTTTTTCTGATCGAAAATCGTCAATGCTAACACCTGCCATATAGCACAAATAAGGAGGAACTAATGGCAAAACACATGGTGATAAAAAAGATAATGCACCAGCAAAAAAAACACTTAATGTTGAAAATTCTATAACCAAAACTTTAAATATCCCCTTTAACAATTACAATTAACATCCAAGTACAATTAACATCCAAGATAATGAATCACTCCATTGATTCATCAAATTGCTGTACATTTTGCGAATTTGCTATAACATTTACATCTTTATCTTGACCAGAAACTACCGAAAAAACCTTTCGATAAATTTTGTCTTTATTTTTAGCAATAGCAATATAATCACCCTCTACTAAAACAAGCAAAACATAAGCACCAACTGTTTCATAAATAATATCACCAGAGTCATTAGTGATAGACCAGCTTGTATCTGCCAGTGCTTCTCCTCCCTCTTGACGTACTAACTTTAAAATAATTTGAGCAGCTTGATGTTCAAGGGTTACTTCAGTAATTTTACCAGCTTCTACCTGAATATCTGAACGTATAATGGCATTAACTGAACCATAATGAGAAACAACACGATAATGACCAGCTTTTAAACGCACCATCGATTGTGGTTTAACATTTGCTAAGATTACACCCGTATCATCATTTTCTCTTTCATCCTCATATATAGTAAAACGCAATTCTTTTTCATTGATTATGCCATTAAATAATGTGCTATTTAAAATAATACCACCCGCATCAAGATTAAAATTTTTAACAAGGTGTTGTCTATTCTCTAAACTTACACGTTGCACAACACTTGCATGACCAAATGAAACATGAACAAGATAGCTCCCTGGTTTTAAATCAAAACGTGCGGAACCACCTTCATAAGTTGCAACCAATGGCAATTTATTGTCGCTTCCCAAAATAGGCGCATAAACACGCCACACTAATCCGCTCATAATATTTTCACTCTTATTTGTTAGTTGAGCGTGTAATATAAGCTGCGAGTATGAATCACCCTCTTCATGATCATGAGAATCCATAATAGAAGTAACTAATTCTTCTCCTTGATTCCTTTGAAATTCTCCTTCTTCAGAAAAGGTGACATTACTGCAAGTCAACAAGATAAATGTTATTATCAACCACAAAATCTGGTATGATTTTTTTATAAAAATTTCCATTTTCACATTGTTGATCAAATTGGTAATCTTTTCAAGGAGTAATATAGAAAAGTAATTATTCTAAATTGAAAAGCTCACACCACAACCACATGATGAAGTAGCGTTAGGATTATGAATTTGAAAAGATTGCCCCATAAGATCATCGACAAAATCAATTTCAGCTCCCTCCATGAAAGGAAAAGATATTGAATCAATAAATACAACCGCTCCATCTTTTTTAATAACAAAATCATCTTCTTTAATTTCAGAGACCAAATCATACTTATAAGAAAAGCCAGAACATCCTCCCCCTTCAACAGAAATACGTAAAGCTGTTTTTCCAGGTTGCTCTGCAAGTATCTGTGCAATTTGTTTGGCAGCAATATCTGAAATATTTACACTCATACGCTACTAGATCCTTGAATTAGTGAACTCAATTGTAAAGAAAGAGTATCCAAAATACATAGAATTTTGTTAATAATAAATGATTCTAAATTTAAGGTGAGAACGGATAACTTGCAATGGATATAAACAATATCAATTACAATTATCAATCTCGAGCGGTATATAGCACGAATCCTCAAAAAAGCCGTGGCAGACTATTTTATGAGGCAGAAAGTACGATACGTACACCTTTTCAACGTGATCGTGATCGTATTATTCACTCCAATGCATTTCGACGTCTTAAGCATAAAACTCAAGTTTTTATTGCTGATGAAAGTGATCATTATCGGACACGTTTGACCCATTCAATCGAAGTTTCTCAAATTGCACGTACATTAGCCCGTGCACTAAATCTTGATGAAGATCTCGCAGAAGCAATTGCCCTTGTGCATGATTTTGGGCATACACCTTTTGGCCATGCAGGAGAAGATGCTCTGAATGAAGCAATGGCACCTTATGGAGGTTTTGATCATAACGCACAAACACTACGGATTGTTACAAAACTAGAACAGCGTTATGCAGATTTTGGCGGATTAAACCTTACCTGGGAAACACTTGAAGGACTTGTGAAACATAATGGTCCTCTTTTAGGTCCTCATTCTAACAATAAAAATGTTTCTATCGATATTTTACACTATAACGCACAACACAATCTTGAGCTTAATTGCTATGCTGGACTAGAAGCGCAATGCGCAGCAGTTGCTGATGATATTGCTTACAACGCTCATGATATCGATGATGGTCTACGTTCGCACTTTTTAACAATTGATCAGTTCGAGCAAGTTTCCTTGACTGCTTCATTATTAAAAGATATCGAAAAAAAATATCCTAAACTTGACCAAACTCGACGTGGATATGAATTAGTACGTCGACAAATAACAATCATGGTTGAAGATGTAATCGAACAATCACAAAGAAATTTATCTTTTATCAAACCAAAGAGCACAAATGATGTTTATCAAGCGAAACAAACTATTATTACCTTTTCTCCAAGAATGGCTACTCAAGAAAAGCAATTAAAGGATTTTCTCTTTCAAAATCTTTATTATCACAATAAAGTTCTTGTACGTCGCAACATAGCGAAATCTATTGTACAAAAATTATTCAACTGTTATTATGAAAATCCAAACTTATTGCCTGAAAATTGGTACATTAAAATAACTAATTTAACCGATCAAGAGTTAGCGCGGCTTATTGCTGATTTTTTATCAGGTATGACCGATCATTATGCTTTGCGTGAATACCATCGGTTATTTAAGCATACAGATGATTTCGATTCACTATTTCGAATACAACATGGAATTTGAACATGAATGTTTTTAAGAATTTCGAAAATAAAATTAAAAAATTAATCGAATTATCTGATATAAAAGGAAAAAATGGTGAAATCTTAGATTTATCAAAAATCGTTGCTGACCCTCCACGTGATGCTTTACATGGCGATTTATCAACAAATGCTGCTATGGTACTTGCTAAATCTGTTGGACTAAATCCACGTGCTCTTGCTGAAAAAATTATAAAGCTCCTCAATAGTGATCAATCTGTTAGCGACATTGATTACATCGATATAGCCGGTCCTGGATTTATTAATATAAAATTTAAACAATCATTTTGGCAAAATGCCTTAAAGTTAATGATTGAAAAAGGAATATCCTATGGTCAAATTGAAATAGGACAAGGAAAAAAAATCAATATCGAATATGTTTCTGCAAATCCAACCGGGCCTATGCATGTTGGGCATTGCCGGGGTGCTGTTATTGGAGATGTTCTTGCTAATTTGCTTCAGTTTGCTGGTTATGAAGTTACTAAAGAATATTACATCAATGATGCTGGTGAACAAATAAAAGTACTCGCCCGTTCTGTAATGTTGCGTTATCGTGAAGCACTTGGACAAACAATCAGTGAAATTCCAGAAGGGCTTTATCCAGGTGAATATCTCATACCATTGGGGCAATCTCTTGCTAAAAAATTTGGTGACAAATTATTAATTATAGATCAAGAAGAAGCTTTATCTACAATACAGGAACACGCAATTGATGCAATGATGGCAATGATTCGCAAAGATCTAGCCGCTCTTAATATTTATCATGATGTCTTTTTCTCGGAACGCACGCTTTACGAAAATAACGCGCAAGCCATCCGTAGTACTATTACTGATCTTACTTTAAGTGGTTATATCTATAAGGGTATACTGCCACCACCAAAAGGGAAAAACGTAGAGGATTGGGAACCACGCGAACAGACCTTATTTCGTTCAACTGACATTGGTGACGACCAAGATCGTGCTCTAATTAAATCAGATAATTCTTATACTTATTTTGCAACTGACGTTGCTTATTTTCGTGATAAATTTAATCGCCACTTTGATGAAATGATTTACATTCTAGGCGCTGATCACACTGGTTATGTAAAGCGATTAGAAGCTGTAGCAAAAGCAATTTCTGGAAATAAAGCCAAACTAACTGTTCTCTTGTGTCAGTTAGTGAAACTTTTTCGCGATGGTCAACCCGTACGCATGTCCAAAAGAGCTGGATCCTTTGTTACTCTTCGTGATGTTGTAGAAGAAGTTGGCCGTGACCCAGTTCGTTTTATGATGCTTTATCGTAAATGCGAAGCACCTCTTGATTTTGATTTCGCAAAAGTAACAGAACAATCGAAAGATAACCCGGTTTTTTATGTACAATATGCACATGCACGTTGTCATTCAGTCTTTCGTCAAGCGCAAGAAGTCTTCCGTACTGAAAATCCTTCAAACAGTACAATGATTGCGCATCTTGACCAATTAGTCGATGAGAATGAAATATTGTTAATACGCAAACTCACCGAATATCCACGGATCATTGAACAAGCCGTCATTTACAAAGAACCACATCGATTAGCGTTTTATCTTTATGACCTTGCATCAAACTTCCATGGACATTGGAATAAGGGCAATGACAATCCTAATTTACGTTTTATTAAACCTGATAATAAAGAATTATCACTAGCCAGACTTGGATTAATTCAAGCTATTATTAATATTTTATCATCAGGGCTCACAATTATTGGAGTAAAAGCACTAACAGAAATGCGTTGAAAAAGTTCTATAAATATATAAAATGAGTATTTGATTTAGAATATTTTTTGTATATTCTTTAATTGGTAAAAACTTAAATTTAATATACAGTAAATTAGTTTAATATACAATGGAATGGAATTAATAGTTGTACATAAAAAAATGCAGATTTTCATGCGAGAAAACCTATGAGCGATAATGATCGCAAAAATCCAGAGGAAATGAAACAAGATCATGAGCATTATGATCCGGTGGAAAGGCTTACGCAAATTTTCAATTCAAATTTAGAAAATAAAAAAAAGAATGCTCAGAATCCTGATTCTTCATTAAAATCGGAACATTTGGAATCTGAAAATTCTGGAGACTCTTCTTCATTTGATTTGCCTTTTCTGGAAGAAATTACTGAAAATAATTTAGCTGGCGAATTACCATTTGATGACAATGAACAATGGGCTCCACAATTAGATACCGACAACCAAAACTATAGGAATGTAGCCGAATATTCTCCTCATAATGAAGAACAAATTTTAAATACACTTTCTCCATTACCTATCCCAAGCTCTCAGACAACACAAAACACCTCAGAGACTGTCAATATTAACTCTTCTTTTGAAACCAATAATTTCAATGCACAAATACAAAATTCTTTTCCTGATGAAGTGAGTACACAAAGTAGATATATATCTTCTAATGCAGCTCTTTATAAAGAGGCTAAGACTCCTTTACAAATGCAAGACCAACAGTCAGATATTTATAGTGTCAAGCCAAAGTATGCTTATCAGAAAAATACTTACAATACATCTGTAAATTACTCATATGAAAGACCAACTACTCAACAAAATTTTGTTGAAGATCGTCAAGTTAATGTACCAATTTCCTCCATGGATACGCGTATATTTTCTTCATCTGTTAATACAGTTTCAAATATAAACAGCGCTACAATGGATAAATCAACGAATGTTTCATCTATGATGGATTCATCACCCACTGATAAATCCGTTAGTTTAGAAGACTTTTCACAAGAACAGCATATCATTAATCATAATGAAACAGAACCTTTAAAAGAAGATAATGAAACAAAATATTCATTATATAATAATGCTCAAATTCAATATACTAAAAATGATAATCATAGTATTAAAAATAACTCTCAAAATAATGAACAAAGAGAGCAACATAACCAAAACAATTTAAATTATACACAATCCTCATTAAAGACTTTTAATATTGCACAAACTAATAGTTTTCCTATAGAAAGCTCTTCGCATAGCGATAATTCTCCTCCTAATGTTGATACCTATAAATTTGCAGAGGAAATAGTAGAACAGACTGAACCAATTATGGTCTCAGAAGTTTCATATGAAGAACCAAAATACGATGTATCTAATGATGGTTTAGAAAAAGAATTTACTGATGTATTCGGCGTAGGTAGCACTATAACCAAAAATTTTTCTCAAAAACAGCAAAGTGAAGTTTTTTATCCTGCTAAAAAAAATCTAACAGCGAATTTACATATAAATACTCAAGAACCAAATACCAACTATTCTTCTCCTGAGAATGGGAAACATTATTACTCTTCTTTTCCTGAAGATTCACAATATGGATATGCAAATGAGATACCTGCTAATACATTAGAAAATTCTTCCCCAAAAAGTTTTTCTATTGTAGGAATTCTCTCTAAAAGTCTTGCTTTTCTTATTTTGGCTGCAATTGGTCTTGTCAGTTATGTTCACTTTTTTATGTTATCAGACACGAATGAAAGTCCAAATATTATTCGTGCTGATAATACGCCTTTTAAAGTCAAACCAGAAATAACCGAATCTGAAAGTAATATTACGCAGAATTTAGATCTTTACAAACAGATAACCGAAAAAAATGAGAAGCAAGAAAATGTGCAGCAATTTCTTTTTGATAATTCTGAAGCACCTGAAGATTTAATAGTGTTAAACAAGAAAGGATCCGAAAATCCTACAGCTTCTTCTCTTAATGAAGCACCATCAGAAGATTTAACAGCGTTAAACAAGAAAGGATCCGAAAATCCTACAGCTTCTTCTCTTAATGAAGCACCATCAGAAGATTTAACAGTGTTAAATAAAAAAGAACCTGAAAATCCTACAACTTCTCCCCTTAATGAAGCTTATGTTGAAGATGCAATTACTGCAGCGCTTAATCATACTGTTCCGACACATGAAGTTAAAACTGTTGTTGTAAAACCAGATGGTACAATTGTAGTAAATCCAGTTCACTACAAAAATGAAGAGCCTTTTGCTCAATCTGAAGTGACTAAAAAAACTGTATCTGAACAATCTCAAAAACAATCATCTGTTTCTTCACAATTACCTGATGTAAAGAACAATGAAAACAATCAAGAAAAAACGCAACATACTCCTACAACTGATATTGACCACATTATCACAGAAAGTAATGCTATCTCTACTATTCAAGAAAAAACTCGAAATTCACTTATACCAATTCCTTCACCTGCCCAATTGAATTCAAAGATTCCAATGCCAACTTCCGCTCATTCAAATTCTTCAGGACAAACAGCAGTACAAAATGGTGAAAAATATTATGTGCAACTTTCATCCCAACCCACTCCTGAATTAGCACAAAATTCTTTGAGAAAAATAAAATCTAAATTTGGATCTATTATTGGTTCTTGGCCATTAAATATTCAATCTGCCCTCATATCAGGGAAAGGTACCTACTACCGTGTTCGAATTCAAACACAAAACCGTAATGAAGCTGTAAGCCTTTGTGAAAATATCAAACAATCTGGGGGAAGCTGTTTTATCACAAACTAAACAAATGTAATGACAGCCTAAACAACTGTCATTCTATTTTATTCGTTCTCTTCTCTTTCTCTAGATGTTATAGTTAATATCAAAATTATTCTTTAGGATGCTTCATTTTCTTTATTTGTGTCAATCTCATTTTTTATCTATACAGAATCTACTTTATAAAATGATAAAGTATCGTTCTTTTTAAGGTATCGGAGGCACTATTGAATTTTGTGTTGGATTCGTTGTTGTCTGATTTACTCCTGTCTTATTCCTGTTAGGGATATGTTCTGATGATTTATTCCAAAAAGACCCTAAAAAAGCGACAATAAGCCAAATAAAGAGAAGAGAAAGAATAATAGTAAAAATACTTTTACCAATTGAATTAGACCATTTACAGTTTCTTTTTTCTACAGCTTTCTGCTGATCATATATTGGATATTTTTTTTCAATCATAGCGAATTCCTTTACTTGTTAATCATAATTCAATGATAAAAATATTTACAGTATCTCGAAAAACGCTGTGTATATATAAAAGTTCCAAACTCCTTGATACGAATTATAATCAAAATTCTAATAATAGAATATCTATTAATAGTTGCTAGAGTCTATATTATATGATGAAAATATTGACATAAGAAAATTGCCAATAATAATATTATAGAAACTTTTTATTATCTTGCCAAAAGATATAGAAATAAAATCTTGTTTCAGAAAGTTTAACTTATGAATTCTCCTAAATCATCATTTTTGTTTAAAATAGATAAACATCCTTCACCTTTATCAGATAAAAAGCGTGAAGAAATTCTGAAAAGCCCTGGTTTTGGTCAATTTTTTACAGACCATATGGCTCTTATTAAATGGACTAAAGATAAAGGTTGGCATGATGCTATTATTTCTCAATACAAACCTTTAGAAATTAGTCCATCAAGTGTCATTTTGCATTATGCGCAGGGAATCTTTGAAGGCTTAAAAGCATATCGAGCAAAGGATGGACGTATTTTACTATTTCGCCCTGAGGCTAATGCACAACGTTTTATGGAATCAGCAAAACGATTAGCTATGCCTGAATTACCAAAGGGTATCTTTTTGGATGCAGTGAACCAATTAGTAAAAATTGATCAAAAATGGGTTTCTAATCATCCAAATGCTAGCCTCTATTTACGCCCTTTTATGTTTGGCAACGACAGCCTATTGAAAGTTCATCCTTCTCTAGAATATATCTTTTGTGTCATAGCATCTCCAGCTGAATCATATTTTACAGGACAAAAAACAACTATTAGCGTATGGCTCGAAACAGACTACAGCCGTGCTGGCCCTGGTGGTACAGGAACTGCTAAATGTGGCGGAAACTATGCAGCAAGCTTAATCGCACAAAACAATGCAACTCAAAATAATTGTAGTCAGGTACTTTTTCTTGATATGGTTGAACGAAAATGGATTGAAGAACTTGGTGGAATGAATATTTGCTTTATTATGGCTAATAATATACTTGTAACACCTGCACTCAACGGTACTATTCTAGCAGGAATAACGCGTCATTCAATTTTGAAGTTAGCACAACAAATGGGTTTAACAATAGAAGAACGCCCTTATTCTTTTGATTCACTGAAAGAAGATGTGCAAAATGGTCACCTTAAAGAAGCTTTTGCATGTGGCACAGCTGCTGTTATAACAGCAATCGGACGTATTAAATATAAAGGTGGAGAATGTATCATCGGAAATGAAGTATATGGTGAGATTACAGAAAAACTTCGTGCACAACTTATCGATATACAAAAAGGAAATATAGAAGATAAAAACGGCTGGGTACGCTCTGTGCAATTATCATAGTATCTATAATAAAAAACAAAAATATCTTCAAAAATTTATAAAGATATATTTCTCTAATCAATGCGTCCTTATTTTTATGCAATATCAGCTAAAAATCATCAGCCAAATTTCAACTGATTTCTATGTTGTGTTCTAATATTTCGAATTGTACCAGTATGTGAACGCATCACAAGACTATCTGTTTGAATATAATCACGAGTAAATTTAACACCAGACAACATATTACCATCAGTTACACCTGTTGCTGCAAATAAAACGTCACCCTTGGCCATTTCTTCCATTGTATAAACCTTATTAGGATTCTTAATCCCCATCTTGGCAGCACGAGCAATTTGTTCTTCTGTATTAAATTGTAAACGTCCTTGCATTTGTCCACCAGTACAACGTAAAGCTGCCGCAGCTAATACACCTTCTGGTGCTCCACCAATACCCATATAAATATCAATACCTGTTGCCTCTGAATCAGTTGTATGAATAACAGCAGCAACATCTCCATCACTAATTAAACGAATTGCTGCACCAGTCATACGCACTTTATTAATCAATTCTGCATGACGAGGCCGATCCATAATGCAGACAGTAATTTGATTAACATCTATTCCTTTGGCTTTTGCAAGAGCATGAATATTATCGGCAGGATTCGCATCTATATCAACCACTCCCTTTGGATAACCAGGACCGATAGCTATTTTTTCCATATAAACATCAGGAGCATAAAGTAAATTCCCTTTTTGGGCAATTGCAATCACAGCAAGTGAATTAGCAAGATTTTTTGCACAAATAGTTGTTCCTTCAAGTGGATCAAGAGCGATGTCAACAGCTACTCCATTTTGAAGTCCTACTTTTTCTCCAATATAAAGCATAGGAGCTTCATCACGCTCTCCCTCACCAATTACAACCATGCCATCAATAGGTAAACAATTAAGTTCTCGACGCATCGCATCCACAGCAGCTTGATCGGCTGCTTTTTCATCACCACGTCCTCGCCAACGCGCAGCTGCAACAGCGGCATACTCAGTCACACGTACTAATTCAAGGGTTAAAATACGATCGAGTCGATTTAAGATCTTTTGAGTTGATTGGGTCATATAAAAAATCCTATTGAATTAGTATTCACAAAACGACATTAGCATTTTATTCTTAAATATCAAGAATACAGCTTTTGCAAAGATGAAAGATTTTCACAAGAAAAAAACTATAATCTAATTCCTCTTAGTACTCATTAACTAACCTAGGAATCTTTATATAGGATTGTAGCTTGTAAATATTTATCTGCTTTAATGAACTCTTTTCACTTTATATACATTATTTTCAGCTTCGCGATGCGTATTTTCTTCCAGCTTATTTACATTATATAAACAGTAGCTTGTGATTGTTTTATTAATGGATCAGTAAACATATAATCGCCATACTTCAGTCAATTGTTCTATAAACAATTTTCATTTTTATTAAAAAATGCAGATGCAGATCTTCTTGAAATGACTTTTTATGTTAATAATGCTTTTTTATGAATCAATCTACAATAACGAATAAAATAATACTCAAAAGTATATTACATTATAAAATCCCTAACTTGATCATCTTCATCTATTTTTTTATTGGAAAAAATAAAAGTATTACTATTGTTGTATACTAAAATGTATTACCGATTGTTATCAGATATTGTATCATTTAAAATCTTGTAAAATAAGCCTAGATTATATAATCTCCTAGGCATATCTCAAAAAAATAATTCAATAAAATGCATTTTTTTTAAAAAAAATCACTTATAGGACTTGCGAAGTAAAAAGATCCTCTCTATAAGCCTCATCATTGGTCTGCGCCCATCGTCTAGCGGTTAGGACATCGCCCTTTCACGGCGGAAACAGGGGTTCGATTCCCCTTGGGCGTACCAGTTTCTTTCCTTCACATAATCTGTTTGTTTTATTAATCTTTTTAAAAGATGAAGAAGTAGGAGCTTATATTTTCCTTTTTAGCTCATTATAAATTGAAAGTTCTTTCCGAGCTATTTTTTGTTTTGATAAATCCAATACTGACTGAACAAAAAATTATGGTACCTCAGATTATTACAATCGAGATAAATACAAACTTTACACAAATGCTTTGCCCCCATGAATATAAAAAATAAAAAATGTAAATCTTATATTTGTAATAGATTATGCTCCATTTTTTTCGATTCATGAGCTCTGCTTCTAGTTAGCTGACATACTTTTTGAGCTTTCTTAATAATTTCTGTGACTTTCTGTGCTCTACTGAATGATATACCGACACTTTTAGCGAGCTTCTTATAATCTCTATCATCAAGGGTTTGATACTCCCAAAATGTAAGACGATCTTTGACTTTATCCACAAGACCTGTAATTTCTCCGCAAAGTGAGGGATTGGCATTTAAAGCTTTGATCTGATCTTCTTCAGACATAGAAAGGATATTTTGCACTGCTTGACTAGGCATTTTTATCGCTTGCTGACAACGTTCTTGTTTTTCTTGGTGCTCTTGAAGAATGTGCTCTCTAAGAGAAACTACAATACTTATATAATTATCAAACTCCTGAGTGAGATTAAAGTAATCTTTCTTAGCTTGTTTGCGCTGTGGACTGTCAATACCCAATATTTCCGTACCTGCCAATTTAGACATATATTTAAAAAGACTCATATTCTGTCTGATATACTGTTCACCGAAACCTGAATCTATATTAACAAGATTGATATCAGCATCCAATATTTTCGAGCTTTTATAGACAGATTTTGATAAAGTTCTGATTTTTTGTCGACTCTTTTGAACGAAAATATTACCTGCAATTCTTGCAACAATTTCTTTTTCCGTCAAAGGAGCTACTTTTTCTTCTGGAATAAGAATATTCTCAAAGTTTTCTGGCACAGAAGCTCTAAAAGTAAGTTTGTCACCAAGCCGTAATGCTGTTAATGTTTCTGGTGCAAAATAATCTTTTTTGCATATAACATACTTATCATTTATCATGAGCATGATGGAATCTGGGCTATAACCTTTACAAATACCCGTATAGGTAGAACCTTCATTTGGCACTACAATAACCCTATTTATCACCTTTGCATACTCATCAAAAGATCCCGCATTCCTTATGGCATTCATGAATTCTCTTAAAACATCCACTTTTTCTGGATTGGAGATATCTTCAAATAGATGACACATAGGAGTGATATTGCCTACAGCTCTGCCATCACGTGGTAACGCAGCATTATTAGCAGATCGCATGCGTTGTTCTGTTACAACCGAGAAGTCAAGCCTATACCCTGCTGCTTCGGCTATTTGTTCCATAAATATCCGTTGTGCGCATCCATTTCCAACTGCAAAAGGTCTTAAATTACTAAACAAAGCAAATATCATCGATGCTTCATAAACAAACTCTTTATGTGATAAACCTTTCAAATTATTCTTTTCGGCTAGTATTTGATCGATTCTCTCTAAACCGTCTTTAATTTTATTATTGACTGGCACCGTGGTAACTGTGCCATCTAAAAATGTAAATGGAATATCACAGGTATGCCCAGCCCATTCGAACGTTTTCTCAAACAAACATTTATGAAGATATTTTAGATAAGATGAATCAAACTTTTCTGGTAGCGGTTCTTTTTTAAGCCTGTACTCTGCTTCTAATACATCATAGGCACATATATCTTGAAACTCTATGCCCTGCAATTCATATTTATTTTTCAGCGTTAAACTATTAGCATAGATATAGCCATTTAGCAAAACCTCATCCACCGGAATATTAAATTTCTTCCGTGTAAGATCTCTGAATAACAAATAATCTCTAAGTAAAAAATCTTTAAGTGAAAAATCACTAGATGAGAGATCATCGCGTAAAAAACTATCAGCTGCAGTCACATACCTCTTTATAAAGGCAAACTCCTTAGGAAGAATGTAAAGCCCATTAATCATATATACGTTGATAGACATCTCTACAGACTTTCGTAGTTCCTTTTGAGAAATATCTATCGACTCTGTACTCGATTTATTGTCTATACTAATCACTCTGTTTTCGTACTTCTGTGATGTAGAAGCTTTAGAACTAGGAGATTTTTCCATGCACACCTCAAACGATCAGCGCACACCTTAAACGATCAGCGCACACCTTAAACGATCAGCGCACACCTTAAACGATCAGCGCACACCTTAAACGATCAGCGCACACCTTAAACGATCAGCGCACACCTTAAACGATCAGCGCACACCTTAAACGATCAGCGCACACCTTTCAGCTTTAAAACTTAACGATTATTATTTACAGTAATAAACACACAGTAATAAACACACAGTAATAAACACACAGTAATAAACACACAGTAATAAACACACAGTGTTTTAAATATCATTTAACTTATTATCAATATGTTTTTTATTATAAAAAATATTAATTATATGTTTTAAAATAACAATATGAATGATTATTATTTCTATAAAAATGTTGGAATAAAAATTAAACGATAAAAAGCCACAAAAAGGGGAAGAATAGTGAAAAAACGTAAACAAAACCAACAATATAAAACCCCTCACCTTGATAAGAAAGTGAAGTATTGATTTTATCATTTTTTTATTTGGCCAATGTAATCTCTAAATAATCTTGTGAATTTTTATCATGTAATAAAATAAATCTTTGTACTTATTAATGCAAACAAGCCAATTAATGCAAACAAGCCAATATTCTTAAAACTATATAGCTTAATGGTGATATTCAATAAATAATAGAAAAACGAAGAGATCCTATAGAGCCTGTAAATATTTGCTTACCTTCCTGTTGAAACTGTTGGATTAACTGATCATCAATCATACGGCGATCCCACATTGTACCAAACACATTACCTTGTTTCCAATTGACTGACTTTCCAATAAGATTTTCTATATCTGATTGATTATATATTCTAGCAGTATCGTGTTCTAAAGCTGTAAATAAAGCTTGTGGTGCCCCAAGTAATTTCCCTTCTCTTGCTAAAGAATGCACCAGATTTTTCAATTGATTACTGTCCATTATTAAAGGAACATAAACCTGAAAACGACCATTTGGAACGCCATCATAATCTTGAAATTGTGATGCATCAACTTCAAAAGTGTTCCATAAAGAAAGAGAATAAGTACTATCAATTAAAGAAGGTAAGATTTCTGTAAATTGAATTTTATTATT
Organism: Bartonella sp. A1379B; assembly: GCF_002022485.1. Lineage (NCBI taxonomy): Bacteria > Pseudomonadati > Pseudomonadota > Alphaproteobacteria > Hyphomicrobiales > Bartonellaceae > Bartonella > Bartonella sp. A1379B. The sequence goes on from NZ_CP019780.1 coordinate 707,234, forward strand.
AGAATTATCGGGCAACTCTTGAAGACGTGATAATGTATCATGAAAAACTGAAGGAATAATATTTTTATTACTGATATGCGCAGATGGCACCTGAATAGTATCCTGAAGTATCTGACTTAAATTCTGCTCTTTATGTGAGCTATGTTTTTGGTAGCTATCAATTCCTGGATTTACTTGAAACGAGTTAATAGAAACCATTATTTCCCCCATTTAAATGATACACCCCAATAATACCCTATATTGTAATTAATATAACACAAATAAAAAGATTTCAAAATAAAAAGGAAGAATTAAAAGAACAAATATTTAAAATAAAAACTGAGTTATATATACAAAAAGCTTTTTCTAGATTTCTGTTTTTAATTTCCATCATGGATCTGAAAGTGCTATAGGAAAAATATTATTTCAATACAATAAAGGGACTCCTAATGGCAAAGATTAAAGTGACAAACCCCATTGTCGAAATCGACGGTGATGAAATGACTCGTATTATCTGGAAATATATTAAAGATAAACTCATTCATCCCTATCTCGATATTGATCTTAAATATTATGATCTTTCCATTGAAAATAGAGAAGCAACTAGCGATCAAATAACAATTGATTCTGCTCATGCAATCAAAAAATATGGAGTCGGTGTGAAATGTGCAACCATTACTCCTGATGAAGCACGTGTTAAAGAATTTAATTTAACAAAAATGTGGAAATCACCAAATGGAACAATTCGCAATATTTTAGGAGGTGTTATTTTTCGTGAGCCTATTATCTGCAAAAATATTCCACGTCTCGTTCCAGGTTGGACAAAACCAATTATTGTCGGACGTCATGCTTTTGGCGACCAATATAAAGCAACAGATTTCAAATTTCCGAATAAAGGAAAATTAAGTATTAAATTTGTTAGCGATGATGGCCAAATTATTGAACATGATGTCTTTAATGCTCCAAGTGCAGGAGTTGCAATGGCAATGTATAATCTTGATGAATCAATTCGCGACTTCGCCCGCGCGTCCTTTCATTACGGACTTCAACGCAATGTCCCTGTCTATCTTTCGACCAAGAATACTATTTTAAAAGCCTATGATGGTCGTTTTAAAGATATCTTTCAAGAAATATTTGACTCAGAATTTAAAACCGAATTTGAAAATCGTAAATTATATTATGAGCATCGTCTCATCGATGACATGGTGGCTTCTGCGCTTAAATGGTCAGGTGGTTACGTTTGGGCATGTAAAAATTATGATGGTGATGTTCAATCAGATATCGTTGCTCAAGGATTTGGTTCTCTTGGTCTAATGACTTCTGTTCTGATGACACCAGATGGTAAAACTGTTGAAGCAGAAGCTGCTCATGGTACAGTAACGCGTCATTACCGTCAGCACCAAAATAATAAAGAAACATCAACAAATTCTATTGCTTCTATTTTTGCTTGGACACGTGGACTAACACATCGTGCTAAGCTTGATAATAATGAAAAATTAAAAAACTTTGCTACTACATTGGAAAGAGTTTGTATTAATACTGTTGAAGAAGGTTTCATGACAAAAGATCTCGCTATTTTAATCGGTCCCGAAAAAAAATGGCTATCCACAACAGGATTTCTTGATAAAATTAATGAAAACCTAAAAAAAGAAATGACTCACTAGCATCATTCCACACTCAAAGTTTTCTAAATAGAAAACTTTGAGTTTTTTCTATAAATTATTAAATCGTTCACATACAAATTCTATGATTCGCTCTAACAGCAATCTTTCTCTATATGAATACTTTTTATTATCTGTGCCGTGTTATTTTTTATCGAAGTCACTACTATGCTGCTCTCTTTTGATGATTCCTACGCTTATATATAAGAGGCTAAAATAACTTTAAAAATCTTTTCAACTTTACTTAGGAAAATACTGATTATATTTTTCCATGTGCCACAAAAAACAGAACATCAGCAATCCACACAAAGTTAAAATACCTCCAAGGATAGCTGTGTGTTCATAACTATAGCCTAATTTCAAAATACATGCTCCAAATTCCGCTCCAATAGCATTCGCAATATTAAAAGCAGATTGCATCAAAGCGCTTGCTAACATCTGTGCAGGCGTAGCAATATCGATGATTTTTGCTTGTATAGAAGGCATAGATGCAAAAGAAGTCCCAATAAGAAAACATCCTAATGCTGCTGTTAGCGGAGTATATGATAAAAAGAAAAAAAGAAAAAAAACGAATGTACTCCAAAGCATAGCAAAAAATATCGTTGCTGAAGAACCAATCTTAACTGCAAATTTAGGACCTAAAATATTACCCACAACCATTCCCAATCCCATCAATGGCATAATAAATGGTACCCATTCAAGAGAAACATTAGAAATATAAAGCAATGTTGACTTAATATACGTAAAAACAGAAAATAATCCTGATGCACCAATTGAAACCATCGCCAAAAGAAACCATACTTCTTTTTTCTTTAATGCACTTAATTCGTTTAAAATGCTTGTTTTAGTAATGTTAGAAACAGAAGGTAAAAATTTCCAAATAAGAAAACAACACATCAAAGAAATAATACCTACAAGAAGAAATGCAAACTGCCAACCAACAAGTTGACCAATCCAAGTTGCACTCGGTGCTCCAATAACTGTTGCAATTGTCAAACCAAGCATAACACTACCAACAGCTTTTGACCGTTCATTTCTTTCTACCATTGAAGAGGCGACCATAGTTGCAATACCGAAATAAATGCCATGTGGAAGACCACTGATAAATCGTAAGATTACCAATACGTTAAAGACAGAAAAAAATGAACTAATAATATTCGCTAAAGCATAACAAAACATCAACCCTATCAAAACAGCCTTATGTGGCAGCTTAGCTGTTACGATAGCTAAAATAGGTGCTCCAATCACAACTCCTAAAGCATAAGAAGAAATATATTGTCCGGCTGTAGCAATACTAACATGTGAGCTACGCGCCATCTCCGGTTGTAAACCCATTGCAACAAACTCAGCAGTACCAATAGCAAAGCTTCCTACTGCAAGAGCTAAAATGCCAAAATGCTTGGTTTTAAAATCAATTCTAAAAGACATGAAAGAATTTTATCCTTAGAAAATCTTTGTCTTATTATTTTTACACTAAATATTATTCTATTAAATATGCTGTAAAATGAGCAAATAATACGTTTTTAATATCAAAAGCAATTTCTTGAAACAAAAAGAATATACAACTTTTACGTTTTACTTTCATGATGTTTTATAAAAATAAACAAAAAGCATATTAAAAAGGTAATTTTCATACTTCTTTAAGGATTTACTAACTTAGAATTAACATTGTTAATTTAGATAGTGATTAGAAACAGAAAACAAACTGCTTCTCTCCGGATCAGGTAGTGCGTGCCGGAGCAATAATTTTTATTCAATAGAGTATATCATAGAGAAATAAATAACCACAGCGCATATTTACCTTAAGGTAGCTATTTATATTCCCTAAAAGAGCTATATGAATACTTTTTTTAATACAATTTTCTTTACGGACCTTATCGTCCTTGCATCCATAAGGCTACTGTATCGGAGCAAAAGTCGGCGTAACGTCCTGCTTGAATAGCATCACGAATACCTTGCATAAGTTGCTGATAATAAAAAAGATTATTCCAAGTCAACAACATGCCTCCAAGAGATTCACCAGATTTGATTAAATGATGCAAATAAGCGCAACTATAATCACGTGCAGCAGAACAAGGCGACTGTGGATCAAGAGGATTTGGATCTTCTGCATAACGTGCATTTCGCAAATTAATTCTTCCAAAACGAGTAAAAGCTAAGCCATGACGGCCTGCACGTGTTGGCATAACACAATCAAACATATCTACCCCTCGAGCTACACTTTTTAAGATATCATCTGGCGTCCCTACACCCATGAGATAACGAGGCTTATCCTCCGGTAAAATTGAACAAGTAACATCTAGAACAGCGGTCATAACATCCTGAGGCTCACCAACCGCAAGCCCTCCAATAGCATAGCCTTTCAAGTCCATTTCTTTTAATGCTTGAGCAGAGCGTTCACGTAATTTCATATTATCTCCGCCTTGAACAATACCAAACATTGCTTTTTCTGGTTGATCACCAAAAACTTTTTTACAACGCTGTGCCCAACGCAATGAAAGTTCCATAGCAGCTTCTATTTCTCTCTCTGATGCCGGTAATGCAATACACTGATCAAGCTGCATTTGAATATCAGAATCAAGAAGACCTTGGATTTCGATAGAACGTTCTGGACTCATATCGTAATAGGCCCCATTAATATGAGAGCGAAAAATAACACCCTGCTCCGTAATCTTACATATCCCCGAAAGAGACATAACCTGAAAACCACCAGAATCCGTTAAAATAGGCCCAGACCAACGAATAAATTTGTGCAATCCTCCTAAACGCGCAACACGCTCAGCTCCCGGTCGTAACATCAAATGATAAGTATTACCTAAAATAATATCTGCACCAAGAGCATGTAATTGGTCCATATACATAGCCTTAACGGTTCCAACCGTTCCAACTGGCATAAATGCAGGTGTGCGAATACGTCCTCGTCCTGTTATAATTTCGCCTTGGCGAGCATATCCATCTTGAGATTTTTTTTCATAGTGAAATGCTTTTATCATCATTTTTATCTTTTTAATTTCAGGATCCCATATCACTACTAAAATAAAAGCAATGGCTTCTTTACTGCAGCTACAAATTATGGATCTCTTTTATTCACTAACACTAAAACTAGTCAAAAAAAATTCAAAAAAATCAGCTATTAAACGATTAATAAAATAAAAAAATTATTGAGTGCAATAAAAAATATCTAATATTTTATGATACTAGCCAATAACCCTCTTTTAATTGAAAATCTTTAGAAAATGATAAAAATCTTATGAAAAATATATTTTCACCTAGATAAAAAAGTTTCTAGTACAATTTTCTATTTTGAAATCTCAACATTCAAAACTCTTTCTGCACGAAAAGACGTTATTTATATGCAGCCTTCATGCTGTAAAATTGCAAAAAATGTTACATAACATCTCTATTATTTGGCATCTGCAGCAATTGTAGCTTTAATAATTGCATCTGGATCTACAACAGGCTCACCGCGCTTAATTTTATCAATATTTTCCATACCTTTAAGCACTTGTCCCCATATAGAATATTGACGATTAAGCCAAGGAGCATCTGCGAGACAAATAAAAAACTGCGAATTAGCCGAATTTGGATTCTGGCTACGTGCCATAGAAACTATCCCACGTTTATGAGGAAGATTTGAAAACTCTGCTTTTAAGTCGGGTTTATCTGAACCACCCATACCAACACGTGACAAATTAAATTTCTGATCATTTTTTTTGCCAAACTGAACATCACCAGTTTGAGCCATGAAATCGTCAATAACACGATGAAAAACAACATTATCGTAGGCACCCTCACGCACAAGTTCTTTGATACGTGTAACATGAGCAGGAGCTAAATCAGGGAAAAGCTCAATTACTACTTCTCCTTTTGTTGTTTCAAGAATTAAAGTATTTTCTGGATCTTTAGGCTCGACCATAGTGTCATTCCTTTATTTCTACTTCCACTTTTTTCTCAATTTGTAAATAAGCAGCATTAATAACATCAGGATCTGTTACAGACCCATTATTATCTGCAGTTCCTTTTTTAATTTTATCAACAACTTCCATTCCTTTTACAACTTCTCCAACAACAGTATATTGACCGTTTAAAAAAGTAGCATCATCAAAACAAATAAAAAATTGAGAATTTGCTGAATTTAAATCTTGTGAACGAGCCATACCAACAGCACCACGTTTAAAAGGTTGCTTTGAAAACTCTGCTAGTAAATTAGAATAGTCTGAACCACCTTTACCAACATTTTTCAGATCAAAATCAACACTATCTTTTTTTCCAAATTTCACATCACCAGTTTGAGCCATAAAACCAGGAATAACGCGATGAAATACGACATTATTATAAGCACCTTCTTCTGTTAGTTTCTTAATTCGAGCAACATGTTTTGGTGCAAGATCTGGTCGCAACTGAATAATTACATCACCATTTTTAAGAGATAAAACAAGAATATTATGCTCATCTGCAGCAGCACTAAATGAAAATAAGTAAAAAAAACATGTTAAAAAAGTAAAAATTCTAAAAAACACAATCATTCTTCCCTTTGAGATTTAAATTTTGAATACAAAGCTTGTGCAACATTTGGAGGAACAAAAGGCGTAATATCTCCTCCCATAGTGACAATTTGACGCACCAATGTAGAGCTTATCATACGGCTAGAAATACTTGCTGGTAAAAAAATCGTTTGCAACTCAGGAGCCATCATTTCATTTATTCCCGCCATCTGCATTTCATAATCAAAATCAGTACCATCACGCAATCCACGAATAAGAAATGAAGCACCAATTTCACGCGCTTTATCAATAAGGAGATTGTCAAATGAAATAACTTGTAACCGATCAGAACCTATATTCAATATATCTTTTCTCACTTGTGCAATTAAATCAACACGCTCTTCAAAACTAAAAAATGGCTTTTTTATAGCTTGTATACCAATAGCCATCACCACTTTATTAGCTAAAACTAAACTACTTCGCAAAATATCAAGGTGACCATTTGTAATAGGATCAAAAGATCCTGCATAAAGAGCAACTGTCATCTATTTTTTCCGATGATTTTAGAGTTATTTATCTTAATTAATATCAACCATACCAGAATGTTTTTCACTGTCATCATCTAATTGATTGGCATCATCCTCAGGATCAGAAATGCGCTCAACCGATACAACTTTTTCACCCTTTGCTGTATTAAAAATTGTTACTCCTTTTGTAGAACGACCAGCTATACGAATCCCCTCAATAGGAACTCGAATAAGTTGTCCTCCATTTGAAACCAGCATTATTTGATCTTGCGCTTCTACTGGAAAGGCTGCTACTAGCTTACCAATTTCAACAGTTTTATTTGGATCAGTTGCGCGAATCCCCTTTCCACCGCGCCCTGAAATACGAAATTCGTAGGAAGAAGATCGCTTTCCATATCCAAACTCACTAACTGTTAAAAGCATTTGTTCACGAGCAGCAAGCTCTGCATAACGCTCATCTGTTAGTTCTGTTTCATCTCCATCTTCATCTTCATCAACAATTACAACATCTTCCGTATCCGCACCAGCAGAACGTCGCTCATTAATTGCACGTTTAATATAAGCAGAACGCTCCACTGACGTTGCCTCAACATGCTCTAAAATAGTCATAGAAATAACCTTATCACCATCAACCATATTGATACCACGTACCCCTACCGAATTACGTCCCACAAAAACACGAACATCAATGACTGGAAAACGAATACATTGTCCATTGGCTGTTGTCAGAACAACATCATCACGCTCTGTACAAGTTTCTACAGACAAAATTTCATCTTCGTCATCAAGTTTCATGGCAATTTTACCATTACGATTTACCTGAATAAAATCCGATAATTTATTGCGGCGTACTGTTCCACGAGTTGTTGCAAACATAACATCTAATTCACTCCAACTTGCTTCATCTTCTGGCAATGGCATAATTGTTGTTATACGCTCTCCTTCCTGTAAAGGAAGCATATTGACCAACGCGCGCCCACGCGACTGCGGTGTACCAATAGGCAAACGCCAAACCTTTTCTTTATAAACGATCCCTCGTGATGAAAAGAAAAGAACGGGTGTATGTGTATTACTCACAAATAAGCGCGTTACAAAATCCTCATCCTTTGTGGACATACCAGAACGCCCTTTACCCCCACGACGCTGAGCACGATATGTATTGAGAGGTACACGTTTAATATAACCACTATGGCTAACCGTTACCACCATATCCTCTGGCACAATTAGATCTTCATTGTCCATCTCAGCATTACCAAAACCAAAGACAGTGCGCCGGGGAGTCACAAATTCCTCGCGAAGAGTGCTTAGTTCATCCTTCACAATGCCCATAATCCGTAAACGTGATGACAAAATATGAAGATAATCTGTAATATCTACCCCAATTTTATTTAACTCATCAGCAATTTCATCACGTCCAAGTGCAGTAAGCCTCTGTAAACGTAACTCCAGAATAGCTCTAGCTTGTTCTTCAGATAAATTATATGTGTTATCCTCATGGATAATATGACGAGGATCATCAATAAGCTTAATTAAAGATGCTACATCAGCTGCCAACCAACGCCGCTCCATTAACTGTACACGCGCCGTCTGAGGATCAGGTGCTGTGCGAATTAATGCTATAATTTCATCAATATTTGCAACCGCAATAGCAAGGCCAACTAAAACATGCGCACGCTCACGCGCCTTACGCAAAAGATATTTTGTGCGCCGACTGACCACCTCTTCACGAAAAGAAACAAAAGCACGAAGCATATCAAGCAACGTCATTTGCTCAGGCTTTCCCCCATTCAGCGCGACCATATTACAGCCAAAAGAAGTTTGTAATGGCGTATAGCGGTATAGTTGATTCAAAACAATATCCGCAACAGCTTCTCTCTTAAGTTCAATAACAACCCTATATCCATCACGATCAGACTCATCACGCAGATCAGAGATTCCTTCGATGCGCTTATCGCGTACTAATTCAGCTATCTTCTCAATCATCGTTGCTTTATTAATCTGATAAGGAATTTCGCTTACAATAATTGCCTGTCGGTTATTGCGAATTTCTTCAATATCAACCTTAGCACGCATAATAATTGAACCACGTCCCGTTTCATAAGCTGAACGAACACCTGAACGACCGAGAATAATACCACCTGTAGGAAAATCCGGACCAGGAATAATTTCAATTATTTCATCAAGCGTTATATTAGGATTGTCAATTAAAGCAATACATCCATCAATGACTTCACCAAGATTATGTGGAGGAATATTGGTTGCCATTCCTACAGCAATCCCACCTGATCCATTAACTAAAAGATTAGGAAAACGTGCTGGTAAAACTATAGGTTCACGCTCACGTCCATCGTAATTATCTTGAAAATCAACCGTCTCTTTATCGATATCAGCTAAAAGTTCTTCTGCAACTTTTTCTAAACGACACTCTGTATAACGCATTGCAGCAGGAGGATCACCATCCACAGAACCGAAATTTCCTTGTCCATCAATTAATGGATTTCGTAAAGAAAAATCCTGTGCCATACGCACCAATGCATCATAAATTGAAGCATCACCATGGGGATGAAACTTCCCCATAACTTCCCCAACGACACCTGCTGACTTACGATAAGATTTATTAAAAGAAAGCCCCATTTCATTCATCGCATGAAGAATACGCCGATGAACAGGCTTAAGACCATCGCGCACATCAGGTAATGCACGCGATACAATAACGCTCATCGCATAATCGAGATAAGAGCGTTGCATTTCTTCAATAATACTAACTGGTTCAATACCGGTCAGGACATCATGTTCTGATTGTGTAGTAAGATCGGTCACAACTTCAATACTTTCAAAAAAGAATCATTTTGATCTTTTATATCGAAAAAAATTGCAAAATGCTAATTCAGCTCTTTACAAAAAGTAAACATTTAATGATAATTTTCAATACGTTATTTTCTTTTATTAAAAATCGTATATGCAATGAATAACGCGCACGCTGCTCAATAAAAAGTAAAATAAACATATATGATAAAATATACAAATACTTCTGAAATAGAATATCACTACTAAAGGTATCAAAAAGGAATATCATCATCCAATTGATGTGAAAAATTTCCTTCTAATTGAGTATTTTTCTGATCAAAATCATCTCTTTGATCAAAACCACTGCTTGACTGATTCACATTGGATATTTGCTCTCCACTCCCTACCCCACGGCTATCAAGCATTTGTAGTTCACCACGGTATTTTTGTAAAACAATCTCCGTTGTATAACGATCATTTCCATTTTGATCTTGCCATTTACGTGTCTGCAACTGACCTTCAATATAAATTTTACTTCCCTTTTTTAAATATTGCTCAACAACTTTAATCAGATTTTCATTAAAAATAACGATATTGTGCCATTCTGTCCGCTCTTTACGTTCATTCGTATTGCGATCACGCCAACTCTCTGAAGTAGCAATACGTAAATTTGCTACCTGATCACCAGAGTTCAATCGACGAATTTCAGGGTCTGCACCAAGATTACCGATTAAAATAACTTTATTAAGGCTCCCAGCCATTGTATAAACTCCACAATTTCAAACCATTTATATTATAACAAAATCGAACATCAACGTATAGTTTATTTTACATAAAACACAAAAAACTACTACCTTAACTTTCTTCATTTACCAAAGTCTGTATTCTTTTCTAAATGCAGCAATTGAACACATTGTAATTTTCAAAAAATAATCTTATTTCATATTCATGATTTAAGTTTTGCTAATATGTGCCAAGGATTAATATGTCTCATCAAAAATATATCTCTATTCGCGGCGCACGTGAACATAACCTAAAAAATATTAATCTTGACCTCCCCCGTGATAAACTCATTGTCATAACGGGTCTCTCCGGTTCAGGGAAATCATCTTTAGCCTTTGATACAATTTACGCTGAAGGCCAACGTCGTTATGTTGAAAGCCTTTCCACTTATGCACGCCAGTTTTTGGAAATGATGCACAAACCAGATGTCGATCAAATAGATGGACTTTCCCCTGCTATCTCCATTGAACAAAAAACAACCACCCGCAATCCTCGTTCAACAGTTGGTACTGTCACTGAAATCTACGATTATATGCGCCTGCTCTTTGCTCGTATTGGTATCCCTTATTCACCTGTTACGGGCCTCCCTATTGAGAGCCAAACAGTGAGTCAAATAGTTGACCAAATTATGACACTTCCAGAAGGTACTCGCATTTTTATTATGGCGCCTTTAATTAGAGGAAGAAAAGGTGAATATAAAAAAGAACTAACAGAACTTTTACAAAAAGGATTTCAACGTGCAAAAGTTGATGGAAAATTTTATGAAATAACTGATATACCTCCTCTTAATAAAAAATATAAACATGATATAGATGTAGTAGTAGACCGCATTATCGTGCGTAATGATATTACTGCTCGACTAGCTGATAGTATAGAAACTTGCTTACAATTAGCAGATGGGCTTGTAATTGCTGAAATGGCAGATCAGCTTTTAACAGAAAATGAAACTGTAAAAGGATCTTTCAATAAATCAACAAATGAAACCCACAAACGACTCATTTTTTCAGAAAGGTTTGCTTGTCCTATATCTGGTTTCTCAATTCCTGAAATTGAACCACGCTTGTTTTCATTCAACAGTCCTTTTGGCGCTTGCCCTGCTTGTGATGGACTTGGTACAAAAAAAGTAATCGATCCGATAAAAATCATACCAAATGAAAATCTTACTTTAAAAGCTGGAGCTATTGCTCCTTGGTCCCAATCATCCTCATCTTATCATCATAAAACTTTAGAAGCATTAGGAAGGGTTTATGGGTTTAAACTCACAGATAAGTGGTCCACGCTCTCAAATGAAGCACAACACGCTATTTTATATGGAACAAAAAAAGAGATCTCCTTTTTCTATGAAGATGATGTACAGTCTTACACTACAAAAAAAATCTTCGAAGGTGTTATTCCAAACATGGAGCAACAATGGAAAAAAACAGATTCTACACATTTTCATGAAGACATTGAACCTTATATATCTTCTTCACTCTGCCCAACTTGTAATGGTTACCGTTTAAAACCAGAAGCACTTGCTATCAAAATCCATGGAATGCATATTGGGCAAATATCAGAACTTTCCATTTTAAAAGCAAGTCATTGGTTTTCCAACGTTCATCAATATCTCAATGAAAAACAGCGCAATATATCAGCACGAATTTTAAAAGAAATCTGTGAGCGCTTAACATTTTTGAACCGTGTGGGACTCGAATATCTTACCTTATCCAGAGCTTCAAGTACACTTTCAGGTGGAGAAAGTCAGCGTATTAGACTAGCCTCGCAAATTGGCTCTGGTCTCACAGGAGTTTTATACGTATTAGATGAACCATCCATTGGCTTACATCAACGTGATAATGAACGTCTTTTAAAGACGCTATGTCATCTACGCAATCTTGGCAATACAATCATTGTTGTTGAGCATGACGAAGATGCTATTCTCACCGCGGATCATATTGTCGATATTGGTCCTGCTGCAGGCGTCCATGGTGGAGAAATCATAGCTCAAGGCCCCCCACAAAAAATTATAAACAATCCATCTTCACTTACAGGTCAATATCTCTCAGGAAAAATGACAATTAATTTTCCTACTCAACGACGCAAAATATCAAAATCAAAAACACTTAAAGTAATTGGAGCCAGAGGTAATAATTTGAAAAATATCAATGTAAATATTCCTCTCGGAACTTTTACTTGCATAACTGGTGTTTCTGGTGGGGGAAAATCAACATTTCTTATTGAAACCCTCTTCAAAGCGGCATCACGTCATATCATGGGAAGCCATCAAATCCCAGCAAGCTACGATAAAATTGAAGGACTAGAGTTTCTTGATAAGGTAATTGATATCAACCAATCACCTATTGGACGTACCCCACGCTCCAACCCAGCAACTTATACTGGCATTTTCACTCAAATTCGCGATTGGTTCGCAGAACTCCCGGAATCAAAAGCTCGCGGTTATCAAGCTGGACGTTTCTCATTTAATGTTAAAGGAGGACGTTGTGAAGCATGTCAAGGAGATGGTGTTATCAAAATCGAAATGCATTTCTTACCTGATGTCTATGTTACTTGCGATGTATGCCAAGGAAAACGCTACAATAGAGAAACACTTGAAGTGAAATTTAAAAGTAAATCCATTGCTGATATACTTGACATGACAGTTGAAAAAGCAGAAGATTTTTTTCAAGCTATTCCTTCTATTCACAACAAACTCGGCATCCTTGTTAAAGCTGGTCTTGGTTATATTAAAATCGGGCAACAAGCCACAACACTTTCTGGTGGTGAAGCTCAGCGTGTAAAACTCGCTAAAGAACTTTCACGCAAAACAACCGGGCGCACACTTTACATCTTAGACGAACCAACAACTGGTTTACATTTTCACGATATTTCCAAGCTTCTTGAAGTACTCCATGAACTAGTCGAGCAAGGTAATACAGTTATAGTCATTGAACATAATCTTGAAGTCATAAAAACAGCTGATTGGATTATTGATCTGGGGCCAGAAGGTGGAGATAATGGAGGTGAGATTGTTGCTGTCGGCCGCCCTGAAGACATTATTAATGTCCCTTGTTCTTATACTGGTAAATTTCTAAAAGAACTCTTGCTACGTCGACCTTTACATAATTTAAAATTTTAAAATAAATCACAAAATTATCAATTATCTAATAAAGCACTAATAAAAAATAACGCCTTAATTTACACCATTATTATCTTTTATAAATTTTATATTTTTTATCCTATAAAACAATAGCGCTACATTTTATAATGCAATATAGTTATTTCTAATAAGAATAAAATGCCTTATTTTTGATTTTTTCGTGAAAAAGTACTTTTTTGATACATCTCATTATCGTAATCGTAAATATAGTATAATGATATATAAATTAATAAAATAAAATCATTGGAGATAATCTCAGTATGAAAAAAATTGAAGCCATCATAAAACCTTTTAAGCTTGATGCAGTAAAAGAAGCGCTTCAAGAAATTGGTCTACAAGGTATCACAATAACGGAGGCAAAAGGTTTTGGTTGCCAAAAAGAACAGACAGAGCTTTACCGAGGTGCAAAATATATTATTGATTTTTTACCTAAAGTCAAAGTTGAAGTGGTTGTTCCTGATGAAATCCTAGAGAAAGCAATTGAAGCAATCCGTAAAGCAGCTCAAACAAAAAACATAGGAGATGGAAAAATATTTGTTTTACCTATCGATGACGTCATTCGTATTCGAACTGGTGAAACTGGCATTGATGCTCTTTAAATATCTATAAAATTTTTATATTTTCTATTCACCTCAATCCAATAAGGAAATTGAATATGACAACCGTTTCAGACATTCTTAAACAAATTGTAGATAATGATATACGCTTTGTTGATTTACGTTTTACTGATCCAAAAGGCAAATTGCATCATGTTACAATGGATATTGCTGAAATTTGCGAAGATACATTCACCGACGGTGTTATGTTTGATGGTTCTTCAATTGCTGGTTGGAAAGCAATTAATGAATCCGATATGGTCTTAATGCCAGATGCAGAAACAGCTCACATTGATCCTTTTTTTGCTCAATCGACTTTGATCATATTATGTGATGTACTTGATCCTGTTTCAGGAGAGTTCTATCATAGAGATCCACGTTCTATTGCTAAAAGAGCTGAAGCTTATATGAAATCTTTAGGGATCGGTGATACAATTTATATAGGACCAGAAGCTGAATTTTTTATTTTTGATGACGTACGCTATAAAATTGATCCTTACAATACAGGTTTTAAACTTGATTCAAGTGAAAATCCGTCAAATGATGATACTGAATATGAAATGGGCAATCTTGGTCATCGCCCACGCATGGGAGGTGGTTATTTTCCAGTCCCTCCTATTGATTCTTGCCAAGATATGCGTTCTGAAATGCTTACTGCGTTAAAGGATATGGGTGTACATGTTGAAAAACATCATCATGAAGTAGCTGCAGCTCAGCATGAATTAGGTATTCGATTTGATACACTGGTTCGTGAAGCTGATAAAATGCAAATTTTTAAATATGCCGTACATCAAATCGCCAATAGTTATGGAAAAACAGCAACCTTTATGCCCAAACCAATTCTAGGTGATAACGGTTCAGGTATGCATGTCCACATATCAATTTGGAAAGATAAACAACCAATATTTGCAGGTAATGAATATGCTGGGCTATCAGAGACTTGTTTATTTTTTATTGGTGGTATTATCAAGCATGCAAAAGCACTCAATGCTTTCACAAACCCATCAACTAATTCTTATAAACGCTTAGTTCCTGGGTATGAAGCCCCTGTCCTTCTTGCCTATTCTGCACGCAATCGTTCTGCAGCATGTCGTATTCCATTTGGTGCTTCACCGCATTCAAAACGTGTAGAAATTCGTTTTCCGGATGCATCATCGAATCCATATTTGGCCTTTTCAGCGCTTATTATGGCTGGTCTAGATGGTATAAAGAATAAGATACATCCTGGTCCAGCTATGGATAAAGATCTTTATGATCTGCCACCGAAAGAGCTCAAAGACATTCCTACAGTTTCTAGAAGCCTAGGCGAAGCACTTGAATTTCTTGATAAAGATCGCGATTTTCTTAAATCTGGCGATGTTTTTGATGATGACCAAATTAATTCCTTTATTGAATTAAAGCTGAAAGAAGTTCTGCGCTATGAAACAACCCCTCATCCTGTTGAATTTGATATGTATTATTCTGTTTAATGTAAGAATGAAAATTTTTGTTTGATTGTGATGGAATGCTAGAGCATTCTCATTAGAGGATTATCCTTCTATCAAATAGATTTTTATAAGGCATGTTTATTAGGAGATCATTTGAAACTAGCGATGAGAAGATTATTATCATTACGCGTTTAGACTATTTTTCAAAAATTATGTTTGGTTTATTTTTGTATTTTGAAGTTTAATGGAATATTTCTGCATTTTATTTTGATTCAGACATGAACTGATGGTGGTTATCGAAAGGGTTATAGGTTCCATACTTTTTGCGCCACTGTATAGGCTCAGTAAAGTTGCTAGACCAAAGGCCAATTTTATTGTTATAGGCGTTTTGTTCAGCACTTAAATATGTTGTTGGAACTGAATATTTATTGTCTTTTGATAGGATCAGCATGCCTTCTGCAAGCCCTATTTCTGCTAGATCGACTCCTTGCACAAAGCACTGAGCATAATGAGTTTCTTTTTCTATAACAGCTTGTTTACAAGATAAGTTATGTCCTAGAGTTTTTGTGACCAGCCATGCTGTTGTGACAGCTCCACATGGCCATTCTTGATTATCTAATTTTGCTTTTTGACGGGGTGCACATGTATCTACACCATATAAGTGAATATTTCGGACGATAGGTTTATGCTGAGGTTGTTCAGCAGGAATTATTAATTTAAATGTGACACCACTAGTCACAGATGCGATACCATTAAACACACCTTCATGATTATTTGAATCGCTATTGATCCAATTGAGATCTGGGTCATTTTCTTCTAATTTTTTTGGCACACTTGTTTCATAGTGCTTATTTTGTTCGATCTTGATCTCCATTGTATCTTGGTTTTCTTGCATTTTTAATGGTTCGAGAATATCTAGATCTGTTTTGTAATGGTTTTGGCTTATTATCCATATTCCTATAGAGCAGATAATGTAGACAAGAATAATCGATTTAAATCGCATTTGCCCAATCCTTATTGTTTCTATATCCTACAATTTTTTATGCATCTCTGCTTTTTTCCTAGATCTTAAAGAAAGCGTCTCAACAGCATTTGTTGCAAATTAAACACATTTTGCAAAGAAAAACATTATTTTACGCTCTTGATATTGTCATTTTGATAAAATAACAATATCCACATTAGCCTTTTTGGTTATAGATTTGATTAATTTCTGTCTCTCAGTCGGGGAATTCTAGTAAAGAATTTTTGTGATAGTTTGGTAGAACACTTGCGATTAAAGAATCTTAAAGTTGTAGGCCTGTAGTTTTAAAGTTTTTAAATTTGTAAAAGTAATATGATGTCAGTTTGTAATCAATATTCTTTCTGAAGAGGAGATTAAATGCCAAACATTATATCTAAGCATATTTATTATATCGCTTTTGCGCTACTTTTATCAATGTTTGCAGTGTTAACCCCTGCGTATGCTAATTCTGCTGCTGCCGGTATGGGAAATCTTGATACGGTTTTGCGGAATATTGTTACAATGATGACAGGGACAACAGCGAAGCTCATTGCAACGATCTGTGTTGCCGCTGTGGGTATTGGTTGGATGTATGGTGTTATTGATTTACGCAAAGCAGCATATTGTGTTCTTGGTATTGGTATTGTTTTTGGTGCTTCGGCTCTTGTTACGTTATTAATGGGGAGTTCATCATAAATGAATGAAGATACTCTTTTTCTTGCTTGCACACGACCAGCGATGTTTGCAGGTGTTACCGTAGAAGCAATGGCCTTAAATGTCATGGCAACATCTACTCTTTTTATCATAACAAGCAGCTTTTCAATGATCGGTCTTGGAGTTGGTTTGCATTTTATTTTACGCGAAATCACAAAACGCGATCATAACCAATTTCGTGTTTTATTCGCGTGGCTCAATACTCGAGGGAAACAAAAAAACCTGACAAGATGGGGTGGAGGATCTACGTCTCCTCTCCGTCTTGTCCGTACATACAAGGAGCTAAAATAAGTGAGACAACTGTCAGTGATGAAACGGGAATCTCTACCTGAGGAATTTATTCCTTATGTTCGTCATGTCAATCAGCATGTGATTGCATTAGACTCCCGTTGCTTGATGACAGTGATTTCTATCGAAGGAATCAATTTTGATACTGCAGATATCAGCCAATTAAATTCTTTACATACCCAATTAAATACGCTTTTGAAAAATATAGCAGATGAACGTGTCGCTTTATATTCTCACATCATTCGCCGACGCGAAAAAATTTACCCAGAGAGTCAATTTTCTTCATCTTTTGCAACAGCTTTAGATCGGCAATACAAACAAAAAATGATTTTGCAAGATCTTTATCGAAATGATCTATTCCTTTCGGTTATCTGGAATCCTGCAGCAGATAAAACTGAACAGTTAGCTTCTTTTTTTCACCGCTTAACGCAAGCAAAGAAGATGCAATCGGAACCAGATTCTGAAGCTATTCGGAAAATTGAAGAGTTAAGTCAAGATCTTATACAAGGTCTGGAGTGTTATGGAGCACGGCTTTTATCTACTTACGAATACAATGACATTGTATTTTCTGAGCAAAGTGAATTTCTTCATCAATTGGTGGGAGGAAGACGTGAGCGCATACCCCTTACATTTGGTACTATTGCCTCAACGATTTATTCAGATCGTGTTATTTTCGGCAAAGAAATTATTGAAATTCGTCATGAAAGCAATGAACGCTTTGTTGGTATGTTTGGATGGAAAGAATATCCTTCTAAAACACGTCCTGGTATGACAGATGGCTTATTGACGGCGCCCTTTGAATTCATCTTAACGCAATCCTTTGTTTTTAAAAGTAAAGCAGTTGCAAGCGCTATTATGAGCCGTAAACAAAATCAAATGATTAATGTAGCTGATCGTGCCAGCTCACAAATTGATGGCCTTGATGAGGCCCTTGATGATTTAGAATCGAATCGTTTTGTTTTGGGAGAACATCATCTCTCTTTAGCTGTTTTTTCTGATCGTCTACAAGAATTGACAGAATATCTGTCGAAAGCCCGTTCATATCTTACTAATGGTGGGGCCGTTATAGCCAGAGAAGATTTAGGGTTAGAAGCAGCATGGTGGGCACAACTTCCTGGGAACTTTAACTATCGAGCACGTTCTGGAGCTATTAGCAGCAGGAATTTTGCAGCATTATCCCCCTTCCATTCCTTTCCTATTGGCAAACTCAAAGGTAATGTTTGGGGTTCTGCCGTCGCCTTATTACAAACACAGGCTGGCTCTCCTTATTATTTTAATTTTCATTTTGGTGATGTTGGTAATACCTTTGTATGTGGTCCATCAGGGTCTGGAAAAACAGTCATTGTTAATTTTCTTCTTGCACAATTGCAAAAACACAACCCAACAATAGTCTTTTTTGATAAAGATCAAGGAGCAGAGATCTTTGTTCGTGCTGGAGGAGGCAAATATAAGCCTCTGAAAAATGGTCAACCTACTGGTATTGCTCCATTAAAAGGGATGGAATACACTGAAAAAAACAAACTCTTTCTTCAGCACTGGGTCTTAAAATTAGTTACCGCGGATGGCCAAACAGTAACAGAACAAGAGCGGCAGGATATTGCTAGAGCGATTAATTCCTTAGAAAGTCTTCCTCTATCACAACGCTCCTTCAGTGCGCTTCAACTGTTTTTTGATAATACTTCCACAGAAGGTATTGCCATACGTTTACAACGTTGGATCAAAGGTAATGCTTTAGGGTGGGTCTTTGATAATGATCACGATGATCTCAATTTAGATGCTCAATTTATAGGTTATGACATGACGGATTTCTTAGATAATGAAGAAATTCGTCGCCCTTTGATGATGTATTTGTTTAACCGCATTCTCGATCTTATTGATGGTCGACGTATCATTATTGTTATCGATGAATTCTGGAAAGCCCTTGAAGATGATTCATTTAAAGCTTTTACTCAAGATCGTCTCAAAACGATTCGTAAACAAAATGGCATGATGCTCTTTGCCACACAAAGCCCTAGAGATGCTTTGAATTCAACAATCGCTCACACAATCATTGAGCAATGTCCTACCCAACTGTTTTTTCCAAATCAAAAAGCCAATTACAATGATTATGTTGAAAACTTTAAACTCACTGAACGTGAATTTGAGCTAATCCAATCAGAATTAAGCAGGGAATCTCGTCGTTTTCTCATTAAACAAGGCCAAAGTTCTATTGTTGCAGAACTTAATTTACGTGGAATGGATAACGAAATTGCTGTCTTAAGCGGAACAAGTAGAAATGTTGAACTCGTCAACCAAATTATAAGTGAATATGGGGAAAATCCGGATATATGGCTACCTATATTTTACAAAAGGAAACAATCCCAATGAAAAAATATCTGATTATGTTTTTATCATTATGCTTTATCTCTCATGCAATATCGCAATCGGGAAACACAGAAGTTGATTCATATTATCAAAGTGTCACACAACAAGGAACATCCCTATCAGAAGGTAGTCGGCCCACATCAGAAATAGCTGAATCTATTTATACTTCAGCAGTTGAAAATCAGAAAAAGATTCAAGAAATCAATAACAAATTTTCATCACAGACTCTTAAACCAGAAGAAAAAGAAGCTCTTCAAAGGGAGTTGGCTATTCTTCAAGCTAATCTTCAAGTAGATACTCTAAAACTTCAGGCTTCTTCTATTATGAAATCGGAAAATGCTCAATCAAAAGAACAAGAACGTGAAAAAGAAGAACAGAAAAATCAGGAAGCTCTTCAAAAAACACTGCAAGACAAATTGGATCAAGCTAAAGCTAAGGTCAAGTATTAAATTGACTCCAGTTAGTCAAAAAGAAGAAAAGGAAGCTCTTCAAATGTAGTTGGCTAATTTTCAAATGAATACTCTCATTCAAGCTCTTTCTATTATTAAATGGAAATCATCAATCACAGAAAGAGCATGGAGAAAATGCAACAAAAGATCATAAATTCATATTTATCAAACATTAAAAATAAAATTGGAATGAGATAAAACTGATGAAATTGATGAATGCGACAACTCAGGAGTCAGATTTTAAATTTACTCCATTCGAAACTGTTTCTTCGTATATTTTGACACCACTCAATGATGTCGTAGATACAACAGTCAGTAGCTTATCTTCTGCTATTGCAGCACCATTAAATCTTGCAGCCATTATTTTTATCTTTTTATATGGTTACAATGTTATGACTGGCCACGTCGCCCTTTCGATGCATAGTCTTCTTAATAATGTTATTAAAATCGTTGTTGTGACAACAATGGCAACTAATGCAGACGTATTTAATATTTATATCAAAGATATATTTTTCGGTAATTTAGCCAATGCTATTGGGAATGCGTTTAATAGCAGTCCGGTTGACTCTGATGTTTTTGATTATCTCTTATTAGTTACAAATATGCGTTATCAAGAGTTTCTAAATAATGCTTCATTTTTCAATAAAATTACGGTTGCACTGATTGGTGGTTTAATGTTTTTGGCAGTTATCTTTTTTTGTACAGTCGGTTTTATTATTCAAATGTTTGCAAAAATTACATTAATCATGGTGATAGGTCTTGGACCTCTTTTTATTAGTTTATATTTGTTCAATGTAACCCGCAGATATTCTGATGCATGGATTACAACATTAGTTAATTTTACAATTTTGCAAGTTCTCGTAATGATGCTTGGAACAATGATGTGCAAAATTATGCTTTATGTTTTCGATAGTTCATATACTTCAATCTATTTCTTGCTCCCCCCTGTTCTTGTCGTCTCAATAGTGGGCGTAGATCTCTTCCAATCACTTCCCACCATTGCTTCTGCACTTTCTAGTGGAGGACCATATCATCATGCTGGAGTATCAACAGGATCACAAATGATCTCAATGGCTTCTAATACTTTGGGTTTTGTTGGAAGAAGCTTTGGTGCCGGTAGAAGTGCAGCAAGTGCAGCAGCAGCAACGAGAGGTTCTACGGCTGCACAACACGCTGCACAAGCTGCGCAAATGATGCAAGGAGGTGGACGTGGCTCATTTTAATCTCAAACGTCTCTTCAATGTAGCTATAGTCAATACCTTCACACACAAGATATTAACTGTATGCACAACCCATGCAAAGCTCTCCCAGCTTTTTCAAAAGATTAGTGTTCATGCTTTCGTAAAATCATGGACTGAAAAACACCAATGTTTTATTTTTCAAAATGTTTGCGAGTCCAAATGATGCAACTAAAAATCACTATCATTTTGATCCTTTTGATAACACTTACTGGTTGTGCTTCTTTAAAAAGTGGAGCCCAAAAACTTCCACGCTGTAATGGACAGAATGCTCGTATGCTCAATCATGGTAAGTGGAACTGGAATCATCATAACATCATTCACAATACGGCGATCAAACCCATCACAACTCCTATTATCCTAAATACACAAGAAAATGAGGCACCAAAAGCTCATATTGGACTCCCCGCATCTTCTGTAGACACAATAAACCATCAAATGCCCTCTTATAAAAATGCGGAGATCACACATGAAAAGTGATGAATTTAAAGAATATATAAGAGAAGCGCGGTCATTTGATATTGACCGTATGCGTAGTACGCGACTACAAATGAAAATTGCTGTAGCCTTGACTGTGCTTTTTGGGTTGATGACAATCGCTTTAGCCTTAGCTGTAGTGGCATTAACACCCTTAAAAACCGTAGAGCCTTTCGTTATTCGTGTGGATAATTCTACAGGTATTGTCGATGTTGTCAGTGTTCTAAAAGAAGAACCCCAAAACTACGATGAAGTAATAACGCGCTACTTCGCCAGCAAATATATTCGTGCACGCGAAGGTTTCCAATTATCAGAGACAGAAAATAACTTTCGTATCGTTTCTCTTTTATCTTCCCTAGAAGAACAAAATCGCTTTGCCAAATGGTATTCTGGAAATAATCCAGACAGTCCGCAAAATATCTATAAAAATATGTCCGTGACAATCACAATAAAATCGATCTCTTTTTTAAGTAAAGATCTCGTTCAAGTACGTTACTATAAAACAATTAGAGACTCCAATGGAAAAGAAGATATTTTCCATTGGGTTTCAGTCTTAAATTTTTCTTACGTTAATGCACGCATTTCAGTAGAAGATCGCTTAATTAACCCGCTTGGCTTTCAAGTATCAGCATATAGATCTGATCCAGAGGTGGTCCAATGACTAGAGTCATAAAAATATTTTTTTTAACTCTCCTCGTTGCAATAAACTGTCATGCGTCTTTCTTATGGGCAGAAATTTCTCCCGTAAGCGCACATAAAGACAACCGAATTAGATTTATTAATTATGATCCACACAATGTGACAAAAATCATTGGATCTATTCGCTCTTCAGTACAGATTGAATTCGCTAATGATGAAAATATTGCCTATATTGGAATTGGCAATTCAGTTGCTTGGCAAGTAGCACCAGCTGGTCACTTTGTCTTTCTCAAACCGCGTGAAGTTCAGCCGATTACCAATCTACAAATCGTCACAACTCGTCAAGATGGAACAAAACGATCTTATCAATTTGAACTTCAAGTGCGTGAAGGTGATGTTTCCGTCGGTAATGACACATATTTCCTTGTAAAGTTTCGTTATCCAGAAGATGAAGCATTGCGTAAACAATTAGCTGAACAAGCCAAAGCACAAAAAAATGAAGAAGAATTTGTCGATAATATCCTCAATATGCATGAACATTTTGGACCACGCAATTGGGCTTATATCGCTCAAGGTTCACCTCTCATTGAACCAAGTTCAGTCTATGATAATGGTAAAACTACAACATTTACCTTTTTAGACAATAATGAAATCCCCGCCATTTATCTTGTCACACTTGATGGACAAGAAACTATCGTTCCAAAATCAATTAAAAGAAACCAGGTCATTGTTCACGCCATAGCCATGCAATTCACTTTGCGACGTGGTAACGAAGTCCTGTGTATCTTTAATAAAGGGTTCATACCAAGAGGAATTAACCCAGAAACCGGTACAACATCACCTTCTGTCCAACGTGAAATAAACGTAGAGAAATAGCCATGAATAATGATGAATTGGACGAAATAAATCTTAATGACCGCGATACAATAAAGGATGGTCAAGAAAAAAAAGAGGGCTTTAATTTAGGAAAAGCCATTGCTCTTCTTATTCTCTTTGGTGTCTGTATTTATTTAATATATGCAATCCTTTCAACTTCAAAAGACACAAAAAAACAGCCCATAGAATTGCCGAAAGAAGAAAGAAGCAGACAAACAGAGCTTTTCCAATCGATAAAACCAACAATAGCTCCTCTAGAGCTAGCTGATAAAAATACCCCCCTGCTGCCTAAGGTTGAAATACCAGCGCCAACAATCAATCAGCCAAAATCTGATCATAAACTATTAGAAGCAGCGCAACGTGCTCCCGTTTTAGCCTATTTTAATCCAAATCAGCAACAGGGTATTCCAGAAAATAATAGCGTGCCTTCTAACCAAAGCAATGATAACTCGAATAAAACAACACAATCCTTTAATCAACTTCTCGAACCAACAAAGTTAGATGGTGTTCGTGCATCAACGCTTGGTAACCGAAATTACATCATTGCAATGGGAGCTTCCATCCCATGTATCTTAGAAACAGCAATCAGTAGTGAACAACAAGGGTTTGTGAGCTGTATCGTTTCTAGAGATATCTTATCAGACAATGGTCGTATCGTCTTGCTCGATAAAGGAACGCAAATCATTGGTGAATATCGTGCGGGTTTAAAAAAAGGCCAATCGCGTCTCTTTATATTATGGAATAGAGCCAAAACACCAGACGGTATTATTATAACATTATCCTCACCCGCAACAGATTTCTTAGGTCGATCAGGTGTTGATGGCGATATTGACAATCATTGGTTTGAACGACTTGGTTCTGCACTTCTTGTCTCAATCGTCAGAGATGGAACAAATTATTTAAATAACCGGCTAGATTCACTAAAAATGCCAACAACACAAGAACAAACAACAGATACCGTGTCTTCAGAAAAATATACCCTTTCTGTAGGAACATATATGGCAAAGATTATCGCGGACAATTACGCTAATATCCCTCCAACCTTGACCAAAAATCAGGGTGAAATGGTTAATGTTTTTGTTGCCCGCGACCTGGATTTCTCAACTGTATATAAATTGAAAATTGTTGAAAATAATAAACAGGTCATTCGTCGTGCCTTTTCAGGAGACTTTCATAAAAATTCTACAGTGACATTAAAATGAAACAAAACTTCCAAAATTTAAGCGATGAAACCACTGCTATCGTTTTAACAAAACTTAAACCAATTGATAACTTTCTCAAAGATGAAAGTCTTTTTGAGATCGTTATTAATCGTCCCTATCAAGTCATGATTGAAGGAATTTCAGGATGGAAAACAATAGAAGTACCAGAATTCTCCTTTAATGAACTCATGGGTATGGCTAAAGTGATCGCGGCCTATTCTAAGCAAAGTATTTCCGATAAAAACCCAATATTATCCGCTACTTTGCCAAATAATGAGCGTATTCAAATTGTTATACCACCAGCTGTAAAAGAAAATACTATCAGCATGACAATTCGTAAACCATCATCCCGAAGTTATTTGCTCGAAGATCTAGCCAACAAAGGTCTATTTTCAATGTGTGAACAGATTTCTTTCACTCCATTGAATGATTATCAATTGCGTTTTGATGAACTCAAAAACGTCGAGCATAAATTAGCAATTGATTATTACAATAAAAATTTTGTTTCCTTTTTAAATCAAGCTGTGAAATTGCAAAAAAATATTCTTATTTCAGGGAAAACAGGAGCTGGTAAAACAACGCTGTCAAAAGCATTAATAGCTAAAATTCCTGATGATGAGCGTATTATAACTATTGAAGATACACCAGAGTTAGTTGTGCCGCATCTTAATTGTGTTTCTATGATCTATGCAAAAGGTGGGTATGGCTTAGCTTCTATTGGACCAAAAGAATTATTAGAATCCGCCTTGCGTATGCGTCCTGATCGTATTCTTCTACAAGAGTTACGAGATGGTACTGCTTTCTATTATATTCGCAATGTTAATTCAGGACACCCAGGTTCTATTACTACAGTTCATGCATCAACAGCATTGGCTGCATTTGAGCAAATGACGCTTTTGGTTAAAGAAAGTGAAGGAGGAGGACATTTAGAGCGCGATGATATTCGCGGGTTATTAATTTCAATGATTGATATTATTGTTCAATGTAAACGGATTGAAGGAAAATTTAAAGTTACAGAGATTTATTATGATCCTTTCAAACAACGAAATATTTTTGGAGCTAACTAAAATTGGAGGTAACTAAAAAAAGTATAATAAAAAAATTCAGATTTTAGTATCAATATAAATATCAATACTAAAACATCTAAAACTTTATAAGAATCTATGTGAAAAAGTTGTATTTATTTAAAATAATATTTGAGTGAATGATCATGAAGAAGCAAAATTTAAAATCTTTAAAAAAAATTTTTAAACCTTTAAGAATAAGAAAGAGAGAGAAATTATTAGATGTGTCTTTTTTTGATTGTGATTACACTTATCCTAACAGTGATGTATTAATCAATAAATATGGAATAAAGAATTCTCAAGCTCTTCATGAAAAGAGCGCGTATCATTCAGAGCAAGCGATTATTCGTTTGCGTCAAGAAGCTCTGCCAAATAAGTTTAATTCCTCTTATTTGAAACATATTCATAAATGTTTATTTGAAGACACGTTCGAATGGGCTGGCTATACGCGTGATCTTACATTTAAATTTAAAAATGGCGTAACTGCTAACATCTCAAAGATGCAAATACCAAATTCAGATGCTTTTTTTAAAGAGAGTAAAGCAGTTTCAAAAAGTTTACATAAATTTGATCAAGTGCTTTCGAAAAAAAATAATTTACAAGGCTTATCGCGTGAAGAATTTGTTGATGAAGCAACGAAGCTTTTTTCCTTTCTCAACTATATACATCCATTTAGAGATGGGAATGGGCTTGCACAACGAATCTTTTTTGAAAGACTTGCTGAAGCTGCAGGCCATAAACTTGATTTTTCAGTTGTGACTCAAAAACGCATGATACATGCTTGTAATGATGCGATACCTGTAGAAGGTAATGTAAATTATGAAACGATGCAACATTTGTTCGAAGATATCTCTAATCCAGAAAAAAGACGCATTTTGAAGGATTATTTAAATGCTGTGTCTAATAATAAGCATGCATGTAATTTTTTGGATGATCAAATTATCATAACACCACGTGAAGGTGTGACTTATACAGGTTTTTATAAGGCTAGTAATGCGGATTCTATTATAGTTGAAACAGTAGACTTTTATATGGTATGCTGCAAAGATTATTTTACACCAGAACAGCTTAAGGCATTAAAACCTAATGATGAGATTACTTTTACAGTTTCAATAAATAAAGATTTAGATCAAATTCTCATCCCAGCAGAAAAAATACCTCCTTTAACGTCAGAAAAAATTCTTCAAAAAATTGAGAATCATATTAAACTTCAAAACAATCGAAAAGAAATTGAGAATTTATCACAAATTGTTTATGGAAATTCAAAAGCGTTAGATCCAAGTATTGATGTAATTAATAAAGGACGAGAAGTAAGTAAAAAAATTCCTGGGCAAATCTTAAAATATCCTAGGACTATTGCTAAGCTAGCTGGTTTTAAAATATTGGGTATAAGGAGTCCAAAACGCAGAACAGCTGAAAGGAATCTTGCACCACTTAGTCAAAAAATTAAAAATTATATGTCTGCTGTAGAAGTTACTAAAAATATAATCATTAGAAATTATGATAGAGAACAAAAACGCCTTTTACAAGAAGTAAGACTGCCTAGTAAGCTAATGCAAGATATCCTTAGCGTGGTTCAAAATGAGAAATCACAAGCCTTAAATGTAGAAAATTGTGTTAAGATCCAAAAAGAGCTTATTTCCTTTTTGACTAAAGTCGATTCTCGTCTTTCAGAGATAGAGTCTCAACAACTCAGAGATGGTAATTATAGAGAAATCGCTAAAAGTGTTGGTATTTCAGAACATAAAGCGAAAACACTTATAAAGACTGTTAATGACGCAAAAAAAATATGTCAAGAACTTCAACAATTGAAAATAAAAAAGTCAATACAGATGGCTGTGGCCGTTTAAAATATGAGTTTTTTATAACAAAATAAAAACATATTTTTATTTTACAAAAATGGAAAAATAGGAGGGATCGCTTAGTGGAAAGATCCAAAGATCAGGCATCTCTAACGGTAGCAGAACTTCAAAGACGTCGCTGGATTATCGATTCAGCGATTCATACTCATACTATTGAACGTATTGCCTTGCATCCTAATACACTTCTAATTTTAGAAAAATATGCAGAGGGAAGTTCATTAAATGAATTTAATATCCTTATGGATACTGCTATACAAATGATATTGCAAGAAATGGGAAATATGGAGGTAGAAATGAAAAAACCACTATCTGCCTCCTCATCATCGTACGACAACTATATTTATCCTGCAACCCAAGTACTAAAAAATAAACATGGAATAATAGACTCAGACAATTTGTCCATGGTAAGCGGACATCATGCGGTGAAAGCAATAGTTAATTTGCACCATGAACCACTACCAGAAAGGTTTAATTCTTCCTATCTAATATATATCCATAAACGCTTGTTCGAGAATACATTTGAATGGGCTGGGAATAGTCGTAATTTCCCGTTTACATTTAAGGATGGCACTACTGCTAGTATACACACAATGAGAAAGGTAAATTCTGACGATTATTTTTTAGAGAGTAAAAAAATTCCTCAATACCTAGATAATATGGATAAAACGCTTGCGGAACAGAATGATTTTCAAGGTTTATCGCGACAAGCTTTTATTAATAAAGCAGCGAGTATGTTTGCTCTTATTAATTATATACACCCATTCAGAGATGGTAATGGTCGCACACAACGAATGTTTTTTGAAAGACTTGCTGAAGCTGCAGGTCATCAACTAGATTTTTCAATTGTTACAGAAGAGCGTATGAGAATTTGCAGTATACTCTCTATGGTGCGTTCTGGTGTTATGGGCGATATAAGTGCTATGAAGCATATGTTTGAAGATATTTCAAATCCAGAAAAAGTGAGTATTATGAAAGAGTTCATAAGCTCCATGAGTAAGTTAGAGTATAAAAATGCTCAAAAAATGATTATTGTAATGCCAAAGAGAGGGTATAATTATCTAAGTTTTTATGAACGTGAGACTGCGGAACATCTTCTACTCAAAGTAGATCTTAATTATATTTCAAAATCTCTTTATATGGTATTCAAAAAAGATTATTTTTTACCAAATGAAGTTAAGGAATTAAAATCTGGTTGTCCACTGAGTTTTAAAGTTCCAATGAGTAGAGATATAAAAAATTTGGAAAATATTCTTATTCCAAAAGAAGTGGTAGCTTCTTTAACATCAGATCAACTTATTGAAAAAATTACGAGTCATCCTGCTGTCCAATTAAAGCGACAACAAGTTGATATGTATGCAAAGTATGTTTATAAAAATTTAAAAGACTTTAATGAAAAGATAAGTGTAAAAAACATTATTGAAGATAAAAATTTTCAGGAAATTTTTATAAAGAAAATAGTCGATTGTCCTAAGTCTATTTCTGAATTGGCAGGCAGAAAAATATTATGGTTGAAAACTTCAAAATACAAAACCGCTGAACAAAATGTTGAAGCACTTGCTCAGAAGGTTTATGATTATGTTGATCTTGTAAAAGAGGTAGAAAATGAAATTGTTAGAGAGAATCTAATAAAGGAAAAATGTCTTACGACAGTAGTGGAAATGCCTAGCAAAACATTACAAGATATTTTTAATTTGTCAAAAGATATGCAAAAAGAAACTTTAAGTTTTTCTCCTTCACTCCAAGAAGAACTCAATATTTTTATAAAAGCAGTCAATCAGCGTCTTATGCCACTAGAACATAAATGGCTTCGTGATGGTAATTATGATTTGCTAGCTGAAAGCATTGGTATATCACAAAGTAAAGCAAAACAAATTAGAGAGCTCTTTATGCAAGGCAAAAACCTACAAAATTTGTTAAAAGAAATCAAACGTGATCACTCAGAAGTAATCAATATGGCCGTTTAAAGTGTGTGGAGTTATAATTCATTTAATATTTATAGATGGCAATTATTGTAGCAACTCTATTCATGGAAAAGCATAAATATTTTATATAAGTTATTTAAGTTTCTAAATAATAATAGAGAACGGAACAAACAAGAAGATATGCTTCTATTTTATAAGAACAAGTAAAAGAAAGGAAGAGTTCATGAAAAAAACAACTGATCATTCTACATCTTTAACGTCAGAAGAATTACAAAAACGCCGTGAAGCAGTTGATGCAGCTATTAGTACACATGCAATTGAGGGAATCACTCTTCATTCTAAAACGCTTGAAATTTTAGAAGGATATGCGAAGGGAGAATATTCATTAGAGGAATTTAATACTCTTATGGACAATGCAACACTATAAAGAGTGAATAAAACAATAAATGTTGAGATACAATAATATACTATTTATCTTTAGCTCATGATTATATTTATTCTGGCAGCAATATATTAAAAATGAGTATGGGATAAAGAATTCTCAATCTTTTTATAAGAAATCTGCGTGTGATTGAGAGCAAGCAGCTGTTCATTTTCATCGAGAAATGCTGCCAAATAAGTTTGTTCACCTTATTTAAAATATCTTTATAAATGCTTATTTAAGAACATGTTCGAATAGGCAAGGTGTTACTTGCTGATCTTACATTTAAATTTGAAAATAGTATAATCGTTAACATTTCAAAGATGCAAATATTAACTCAGGTGCTTTTCATCAAAAGCTATGTTATTTGATGAGTAAAATCAATTTGCGTTTTTTATCAAGAATTTGAGAATTCTTTATCCTACATTCATTTTTAATAATGTATTATTGCCTAAATAAGTTTAATTACAATAAGAAAATAATGAATAAGACATGTTCGGCTCTTTATCATAATTTATCACTGAAAGAACCTCTTATAGAATTAGACTAACTATAAATAATTTTCTAAAATCTAAATATTTTGTATATCTTATTAAAGTTTTAAGTATTTTAGGAAGCATAGCTTCTTATTTATTACGCCTCTATTATTTGTTTAGAAACTTAAATAACTTATGTAAAACATTTCTACTTTTCCATGAACAGAATATTTTACAATAAGTATTATATTTATTATAGATAACCATATCGTAGATCATCATATGCTCTGCTATAACAATTAAGAAATCTAATTGATGGTTTACAGATTCAGTAAATTTTTCAAAAAATATTTGCTGTATGTGCTTATTATCATCTCTAATCAGTCTTTCTTTCCTTTGGGAGCAAAACGATTCTGTTCAGTAGTAGCTAGCATCTCTTTTCTTCTAAAGTAAATTGCTCGTCCACATCGCAAAGGTGGTTGCCCTTGCATAAGAATGATTTGTTCATCTTGTCGCATCTTTTGAATAATTTCATGAGGTAAAATTAGCGCTCTTTGTTGATAATTTATATTTTTAGAACCTTTTAAAAATTGTCCTTTAGATTTGCTTGCTCCAGTCACTTCTATAGTCATTTGACCACAACGTTCTGAAATATCTTTAGCTGTTTGTAAATCTTTAATAGCAGCATAACTCACAAACGAACAACTCTCAAACCATGATTGCGCTCCTGATTTTCCAAAGTGATTTACCAACTGACCGGAGGACTGATAAAATAACATTAAGGATATGCCATATTTGCGTCCACGGTCACGCGCTTCTTCCAAAATATTCATATAGCCAAGCAAATCAACTTCATCTAAAACAAACAAAACGCGCTTTTTATAGTTTCCATCAGCTATAACCATTGCATTTAAAAAAGCACCAATAATCACACGCCCAATTCCTGGATAGCTATTTAAAATACTTGCCGGAAGATTCAGAAAAATATCTGTATTCCCATCCGCTATATCTGAAGATGCAAAATCATCACCACAAACAAGATCTGCATAATTAGACAAAGAAAGCCACTGAGTATCTTTTGAGGCAGTTGTATAAACACCTGAAAAGGTTTGATCTGCCATTTCTGTAAAAATACCAACCATTTCGCGAATAAAAGGAGAAGGCGATGTATCTTGAATATGGCGTAATTGATTAACAACTGCTGTTTCTGATTGAGAAAGGATTTTTCGCAATGTTTTTAGATTACGTTCACAGTCGTCATATTCATCAGAAAATATGACATGCGCAAGAAGAGCAGTTAAAAGATTATGCGCTTGTGTTGAAAAGTACTCTGCTGAAGAATTTTCTGATTTTTTGTCAGTGAGTAGCAGTTTAGAAAAACCTACGATATTAGCTTCACGTTGTGTTCGCGGTACACTATTGTCTAAAAGCCAATCGAGAACATTAAAAGTTTTCGTTGATATTGAAGTTGGATCAAGAACAATAACATTTCTATTGTCCATCTTTTTACGCGTCAATTGAACCATTGGTGCAACTTCTGTTGAAGGGTCAAGACAAATAATAGAACCTGGATATTTTAAACATACTGGGATCACTGTACTTGTTGTTTTATATCCACCAGAACCAGCGAAAAAAATCATATGAGTTGAACCAAAATCAAGATTAAAGGTTAATAAGGGCGATGTTCCACCTTTCCCCCACGTTGCCTTGTTTCCAGGGGAAAAGGGAATGTTGTACACACTATCTTCGTCAACACGGTATCTTTCACCAATAACAATTTGACCATTCGCAGGAAAAATTTTTTTTGCCTCACTTAAATTCATCCATGATGCATCACCAAAAATTCCTTTTTTGGCACGCTTTACTCCTTTTTTATTTTTAAGCGGAGCAGTTATTAAGAATTGGGCTGCTAAAAGAAAAATACCACCAATTATGCCAAAGATGACCATGACATCAATAAATTGCAGAGCATAACTCCACGTTATTCCTTGTTGGCCGATATAAGGACTTAAGCGTTTAATTTCGCAATTAAGATAGTAAAGAGAAACACCCGTAAAAAAAAACGCTGTAACAATTGTAATCGCTTTGCGTAGATACAGTTTTTGCGATATGGTGTAAACAAATGATACAGCAACAACAAGCAGCTGCACTAATAATGGTTCTGAACGGATATACCAATATTTCTCATAATCTTGTAATCCGTTCGTTGCAAATAATAACATGTAAGGAACAAAAAATATTGTTAAACTGCCTAAAATTATTGGCATTAAAATAAGAAATAATCCCGTTTTAGTATATCTCATTACACCCTACTTTTGTTTTTATTATGCCACAAAATCACACTTATTAACTGAACATATAATGTGAATGGTATCTTAAAAGTTATAATATTATTATAAATAACTCTTAATTTATGAATATTAAACGAAACCTTACATTTTTAGAGGGTCATAAATTGCATTTGTGGATTTTTAGGTTGCAATATGTTCAAAATTTTATTGACTTTATTAACAGTTTCTATAAGCATTTTCGCTTTATTTACTGATATACCAATACTTGCAGAAAGTTCTTGATAATTAGAATTATACATCTTTTGATGTTCTTTTTTTGATAAACGCAAAGTAATTTGACGTATGAAATGATTCATTTCTATATAAGTTTCAGGAGAGGAACGCAAAGCATTTAATTGCAAAGTTACAGACAAACTAAGTATATCTTGTAATTTTTTGCTAGGCATCTTTACTGTTTGTAAAAGACGTCTTCCTTTTGCTTTATGTTCTCTCATAATTGTACATCTAATATTTGATACTTTATCTGCATAATTAAATATTTCATTACCAAGTATTTTAGCATTTTGTTCAGAGATTTTATATTTTTGACTTTTGATATGCCCAATTTTTCTACCCTTGAGCCGACCAATAGATTTAGGAGAATTTATAATCCGTTCAGAAAGCTCTCTGCTCATTTTAGGATTTGCATTAATATGACTTATATCTTGTTCTAGTATTTCGGGATTATTGTAAATTAATTTTGATAACGCTCTAATTTTTTCTAAGCTTTTTTGAATACAAGCATCATTTTCAATTTTTTCAATTACCTCTTCTTCCTTTAAAGGAGGTAATTGTTCTGCTGGGATGAGAAATTGACCTAAATTGTTATTTATTGAAGCTATAAAGGTAAGCTCATCATTAGGTTTTAATGCCTTAAGTTGTTCTGGTGCAAAATAATCTTTACAGCATAAGATATATGAATCCACCGTTTCGATCGTAATAGAGTTCAAATCACTTTTTCTGTAAACACCGGTATAAGCAACATCTTCATGTGCTATCATCACAATTTTATTATCCAGACTTTCGCGTCTACTCCCAGATTGGGGGTAGATAGCTTCTTGTAAAAGATATACTTTTTCTGGATTGGAGATATCTTCGAATAAATGCCGCATCGCTTCATAATTTGCATTCTTAGGCATTGCATTACTACAAGCATGTATCATGCGTTGTTTGGTCACAACTGAAAAATCAAGCTTATGGCCAGCAGCTTCTGCGAGTTTTTCAAAAAATATTCGTTGCGCATGTCCATTTCCATCTTTGAATGGATGTATATAGTTAAGAAAGGAAAAAAGCTTTGTTGCTTCATCGACGAATTCTTCACGCGATAAGCCCCGTAAATTATTTTTTTCAGAAAGCATTTTATCAAATTCTTGAAAGCTTTTTTCAATTTTGTAACCAGTTAAAAACGTATCTTTATAATCTGATGTTTTTACTATGTGCTGTTTGGCAGTTGTGCCATCTGCAAATTTAAATACACGACCCCGAATACACCCAGCCCACTCGAATGCGTTCTCAAATAAGCGTTCATGAAGATATTTTAGATAAGAAGAATTAAATTCCTCGGGTGATGGCTCCTGGCGCAGAGCAATCATTATTTTTTTTATATCACGAGAATACTGTTTGCGTAATTCTCTATTATTTGTTATTCCGTATTTGTTTTTTAATACTTCAGTATTAGGATAATAATAACCAGAGTACATAGTTTATCTTTTTTATTAATTTTTGTAAAATAGAAGAATGCTTTTGATT
The DNA here is from genome assembly GCF_002022485.1 of Bartonella sp. A1379B. NCBI lineage: Bacteria > Pseudomonadati > Pseudomonadota > Alphaproteobacteria > Hyphomicrobiales > Bartonellaceae > Bartonella > Bartonella sp. A1379B. The sequence goes on from NZ_CP019780.1 coordinate 741,685, forward strand.
TTTATATTCTTTTGATATTATACACTCGTTAAAAACAATTTTTCTTTATTTATAAAATAGTCATTATCACAGAATTTTTTCCTATCCATACAAAAATAGAAGTAAAAAACCTGTATTTTCAAACGGCCATAGCCATTATTTCTGAACAATCAACTTTTTTAATTTTTTCTTTGATCTTTTCAAATTGTTTACACAATTTTGCGCTTTTGTTAACAGTTTTTATAATTGTCATTGCGTGCATTTCTGATACACCAATGCTTTCGGCAAGTTTTTTATCATGATAGTCACAGATGTAATCTTTCTCTCTTGCTGAAAGACGAGAATTGACTTCATTCAGAAAGCTGCGAAGCTCTTCGTAAAGAAGAGGAGAGGCCTCTAAGGCATTTTTTTGCTCATCCTTTGGCAAATTAAGAATATCTTGTATTTTTTTACTAGCTTTTTTCACCACTTGCCCAACACGCTTTTGATCTTTTTCAAATTCTAGAGAAATTTCATCTTTAACATTTTTCACAATTTCCCCATGTTTTTCAATCTCCGAAGTGAGTTTTTCAATATTTCTTTCAGCTCTCCTACGTTTTGGACTCCTTATACCAAATACTTTAAAACCAGCTAGCTTACCAAAAGCTTGAGGAGATTTTCTAATCTGTTCGGAAAGCTGTTTACTTGTTTCAGGACATTTATAAATACACATTATCTGTTCGTCTAATACTGTTATGTCTCTATAAACAAACTTTAAAAGATAATCAATTTCCTTTTGGCTTTCTTTAATACAATTAGTACGTGAAACTTTTCTGATTATTTCTTCTTCCTTTAAAGGAGCCATTTTTTCTGCTGGAATGAGAATTTGATCTATATCTATTGGAACTGTAACGGTACACACATCACCAGGTTTTAATGTCCTAAGTTGTTCCGGTGGAAAATAATCTTTAACGCATAGAACATGAGAATCCGCTGTTTCGATTATAACGGAATTTACAGTACTTATTTTATAAATACCTGTATAAGTAATACCTTCCTTTGCCATTATAACATATTCATCATTCAAACGCTCGCGCTCCAATCCAGGTATGCGTCGAATAAAATCCTTTAAAACAATTATTTTTTGGGGATCAGAGATATCTTCAAACAGAAGTTTCATCTCTTTATGAGCCCCATCACCCTCTAGAGTCATTGAATCAATACAGGCACGCATTATACGTTTCTCTGTCGTAACTGAAAAATCTAGTTGATGACCTGCAGCCTTAGCAAGTTTTTCAAAAAATATTTGTTGTGTAGGCTCATTACCAGCTCTGAAAGGAGCTATAGAGTTGAGAAAAGCAAAAAGTTTCACAGCTTCATCAATAAACTCTTCACGAGATAAACCTTGCAAATTATTCTTTGAAGCAAGTAGTTGATCAAATTTCTTTAAGCTTTCTTGAATGTTCTTACCCTGTACATAAAAAATATCTGAGTCTGGAACTTTCATCATTGGCATTTCAGCAACAGTGCCATCATCAAACGTAAACGAAAGATCACGAGTATATCCAGCCCATTCAAATGTGCTCTCGAATAAGCGTTGATGGATATATTTTAAGTAAGAGGAATCAAATTCTTGGGGCAATGGTTCCTTATTTAAATTGATCATTACTTTTTTTGCATAACGCTTACATTCGTCTGCAAGTTTTTTAGTACTCATTATATTATGTTTATTCTTTAATACTTTCATGTGAGGATAAACATAATTACGAGCTAAAGATATATCAGAAAATGCCATTTTTTACTGTAGTCCTAAAATTAACTATTGTATCATAATTTATATTTTTTTTGACCTACGCCATATTACAACCCCTTTTATAAATTATAAAACAAAAATATGTTATAATTTTGTTATAAAAAAGCTTGTATTTTAAACGGCTACGGCCATCTGTATAGACTTATTCACTTTCAATTGTTGAAGTTGTCGATACATTTTTTTTGCTTCATTAACAGTGCTTATAAGTATTTTTGCTTTATGTTCTGACATACCAATACTTTCAGCGATTTGTTTATAATCACCTTCTCTGAATGCTTGAGATTCTGTCTCTGAAAGACGAGATTCAAATTTAGTCAAAAAGGAAATAAGCTCTTTTTGGATCTTAACACAATTTTCTACATTTAAGGCTTGTGATTTCTCATTTTGAACCACGCTAAGGATATCTTGCATTAGCTTACTAGGCAGTCTTACTTCTTGTAAAAGGCGTTTTTGTTCTATTACATGATTTCTAATGATTATATTTTTAGTAATTTGTACGGAACGCATATAATTTTTAATTTTTTGACTAAGCGGTGCAAGATTCCTTTCAGCTATTCTGCGTCCTGGAGTTCTTATACCCAATATTTTAAAACCAGCTAGCTTAGCAATAGATTCAGGATCATTTAAAATTTGTTCAGGAATTTTTTTACTTACTTCTCGTCCTTTATTAATTATATCAATACTTGGATCTAACGCTTTTGAATTTCCATAAACAATTTGTGATAAATTCTCAATTTCTTTTCGATTGTTTTGAAGTTTAATATGATTCTCAATTTTTTGAAGAATTTTTTCTGACGTTAAAGGAGGTATTTTTTCTGCTGGGATGAGAATTTGATCTAAATCTTTATTTATTGAAACTGTAAAAGTAATCTCATCATTAGGTTTTAATGCCTTAAGCTGTCCTGGTGTAAAATAATCTTTACAGCATACCATATAAAAGTCTACTGTTTCAACTATAATAGAATCCGCATTACTAGCCTTATAAAAACCTGTATAAGTCACACCTTCACGTGGTGTTATGATAATTTGATCATCCAAAAAATTACATGCATGCTTATTATTAGACACAGCATTTAAATAATCCTTCAAAATGCGTCTTTTTTCTGGATTAGAGATATCTTCGAACAAATGTTGCATCGTTTCATAATTTACATTACCTTCTACAGGTATCGCATCATTACAAGCATGTATCATGCGTTTTTGAGTCACAACTGAAAAATCAAGTTTATGGCCTGCAGCTTCAGCAAGTCTTTCAAAAAAGACTCGTTGTGCAAGCCCATTCCCATCTCTAAATGGATGTATATAGTTGAGAAAGGAAAAAAGCTTCGTTGCTTCATCAACAAATTCTTCACGCGATAAGCCTTGTAAATTATTTTTTTTCGAAAGCACTTGATCAAATTTATGTAAACTTTTTGGAACTGCTTTACTCTTTTTAAAAAAAGCATTTGAATTTGGTATTTGCATCTTTGAGATGTTAGCAGCTACGCCATTTTTAAATTTAAATGTAAGATCACGCGTACAGCCAGCCCATTCGAACGTATCTTCAAATAAACATTTATGAATATGTTTCAAATAAGAGGAATTAAACTTATTTGGCAGAGCTTCTTGACGCAAACGAATAATCGCTTGCTCTGAATGATACGCGCTCTTTTCATGAAGAGCTTGAGAATTCTTTATTCCATATTTATTGATTAATACATCACTGTTAGGATAAGTGTAATCACAATCAAAAGAAGGCAAATCTTTTCTTTTTGAAGGCTTTAAAATTACTCTTAAAGATTTTTTTCTCATATTGCTCAGAGCTAATTATATTGAAAATTAAGAATATCCTTTGATATCTGCAGTATCAAAATTGATTCCTTCGATAGAAATCACTGTCATCAAGCAACGGGAGTCTAATGCAATCACATGCTGATTGACATGACGAACATAAGGAATAAATTCCTCAGGTAGAGATTCCCGTTTCATCACTGACAGTTGTCTCACTTATTTTAGCTCCTTGTATGTACGGACAAGACGGAGAGGAGACGTAGATCCTCCACCCCATCTTGTCAGGTTTTTTTGTTTCCCTCGAGTATTGAGCCACGCGAATAAAACACGAAATTGGTTATGATCGCGTTTTGTGATTTCGCGTAAAATAAAATGCAAACCAACTCCAAGACCGATCATTGAAAAGCTGCTTGTTATGATAAAAAGAGTAGATGTTGCCATGACATTTAAGGCCATTGCTTCTACGGTAACACCTGCAAACATCGCTGGTCGTGTGCAAGCAAGAAAAAGAGTATCTTCATTCATTTATGATGAACTCCCCATTAATAACGTAACAAGAGCCGAAGCACCAAAAACAATACCAATACCAAGAACACAATATGCTGCTTTGCGTAAATCAATAACACCATACATCCAACCAATACCCACAGCGGCAACACAGATCGTTGCAATGAGCTTCGCTGTTGTCCCTGTCATCATTGTAACAATATTCCGCAAAACCGTATCAAGATTTCCCATACCGGCAGCAGCAGAATTAGCATACGCAGGGGTTAACACTGCAAACATTGATAAAAGTAGCGCAAAAGCGATATAATAAATATGCTTAGATATAATGTTTGGCATTTAATCTCCTCTTCAGAAAGAATATTGATTACAAACTGACATCATATTACTTTTACAAATTTAAAAACTTTAAAACTACAGGCCTACAACTTTAAGATTCTTTAATCGCAAGTGTTCTACCAAACTATCACAAAAATTCTTTACTAGAATTCCCCGACTGAGAGACAGAAATTAATCAAATCTATAACCAAAAAGGCTAATGTGGATATTGTTATTTTATCAAAATGACAATATCAAGAGCGTAAAATAATGTTTTTCTTTGCAAAATGTGTTTAATTTGCAACAAATGCTGTTGAGACGCTTTCTTTAAGATCTAGGAAAAAAGCAGAGATGCATAAAAAATTGTAGGATATAGAAACAATAAGGATTGGGCAAATGCGATTTAAATCGATTATTCTTGTCTACATTATCTGCTCTATAGGAATATGGATAATAAGCCAAAACCATTACAAAACAGATCTAGATATTCTCGAACCATTAAAAATGCAAGAAAACCAAGATACAATGGAGATCAAGATCGAACAAAATAAGCACTATGAAACAAGTGTGCCAAAAAAATTAGAAGAAAATGACCCAGATCTCAATTGGATCAATAGCGATTCAAATAATCATGAAGGTGTGTTTAATGGTATCGCATCTGTGACTAGTGGTGTCACATTTAAATTAATAATTCCTGCTGAACAACCTCAGCATAAACCTATCGTCCGAAATATTCACTTATATGGTGTAGATACATGTGCACCCCGTCAAAAAGCAAAATTAGATAATCAAGAATGGCCATGTGGAGCTGTCACAACAGCATGGCTGGTCACAAAAACTCTAGGACATAACTTATCTTGTAAACAAGCTGTTATAGAAAAAGAAACTCATTATGCTCAGTGCTTTGTGCAAGGAGTCGATCTAGCAGAAATAGGGCTTGCAGAAGGCATGCTGATCCTATCAAAAGACAATAAATATTCAGTTCCAACAACATATTTAAGTGCTGAACAAAACGCCTATAACAATAAAATTGGCCTTTGGTCTAGCAACTTTACTGAGCCTATACAGTGGCGCAAAAAGTATGGAACCTATAACCCTTTCGATAACCACCATCAGTTCATGTCTGAATCAAAATAAAATGCAGAAATATTCCATTAAACTTCAAAATACAAAAATAAACCAAACATAATTTTTGAAAAATAGTCTAAACGCGTAATGATAATAATCTTCTCATCGCTAGTTTCAAATGATCTCCTAATAAACATGCCTTATAAAAATCTATTTGATAGAAGGATAATCCTCTAATGAGAATGCTCTAGCATTCCATCACAATCAAACAAAAATTTTCATTCTTACATTAAACAGAATAATACATATCAAATTCAACAGGATGAGGGGTTGTTTCATAGCGCAGAACTTCTTTCAGCTTTAATTCAATAAAGGAATTAATTTGGTCATCATCAAAAACATCGCCAGATTTAAGAAAATCGCGATCTTTATCAAGAAATTCAAGTGCTTCGCCTAGGCTTCTAGAAACTGTAGGAATGTCTTTGAGCTCTTTCGGTGGCAGATCATAAAGATCTTTATCCATAGCTGGACCAGGATGTATCTTATTCTTTATACCATCTAGACCAGCCATAATAAGCGCTGAAAAGGCCAAATATGGATTCGATGATGCATCCGGAAAACGAATTTTCATTACTTGCCTATAACTATTATGCTTAAATAGCTGATTGGCTTGATAAATAGCATCCCACACAATATAGGTAAAAGTACAATGGAAATCACTTATCTGTTAATCAAAAAGGTAACCACATATTTCTTGACTTACATAACAAAGTAATAACAATCATTCATCTGTAAGAATATCAGAATTTTTTTTGCAATCTTTTAGCCATACATCATAAATAGGATGCTCAACAGCATTTAAGCCAGGACTATCTGCAAACATCCATCCTGTAAAAATACGCCGTGTTTTTTTCTCCAATGTCATTTCACTAACTTCAATAAAACTAGTAGTACGAGCTGGTTCATTTTTAGAACTTGTATAACACACTCGCGGTATTACTTGCAAAGCACCATATTGATAAACCTGACCGATATGAACTTCAAAACTAGTAACCTGCCCCGTAATTTTATCAAGACCTGTGAAAATAACAATTTCATTGCTAATACGTTCAGCTTGTACAAAACTAACTGTAAATAAAACCGCTATACCCCCTAATAAAAAAGTATAAAAAAAATACTCAAATTTTGATAATAAAAGCTTCATAATACCAAATTAATTACACCTGACAAAAATCATTACAAACATAACCAAAGAAAAAATACACCTATTACTCCTCAGGTAACCATGCATCATAATCTTCACGAGCATAAAAGTTTCCATGATTATAAGCAATAGATCCTTTTGGCCGGTAAGCTTCACTTGTACCCGTCATATTTAAAATATGCGATTTCTCCCAACTATATGATTGATAATTTTCTTCCGTAGGTGGTACATCACAACGGTGGTGAATCCATCCATGCCAACCTGGAGGAATACTAGAAGCCTCAGAATAATCTTTATAAATCACCCAGCGGCGTAAATAGCCATCCTTATGGCGACTACCTTCATAATAAACATTACCAAACTGGTCTTCTCCTATACGTTTACCATGGCGCCATGTAAAAAAGCGTGTATTAATAGTATTACCATTCCACCATGTAAAAATTTGCTTGAAAAAACCAGACATTTCTTCTCCTATTTCTTTCGAATCCTCATAAGATCACTCCAACAAGAATAAATTTATTATGATACTTAGAAACATCAATTGCAGTTGAACCAAATAACTAACTATTAATCTGTACGAATTATATCATACGTTAATATCATACTTACAGGATTTTCATCCTGATATATTAATCTATCCCAAGCTTACTTTTAACTAATTTATTAACTGTTTGAGGATTTGCCTTACCTTCTGTTGCCTTCATTACCTGTCCAACAAACCAACCAATCAAAGCAGGCTTCTCTCGTGCTTGAGAAACTTTATCAGGGTTATTGATAATAATTTCATCAACAGCTCTTTCAATAACTCCTGCATCCGTTACCTGCTTCATACCACGCTTTTCTACAATCTGATGTGGATCTCCACCTTCATTCCAAATAATTTCAAATAGATCTTTTGCAATTTTTCCAGAAATAGTTCCAACTTTGATAAGATCAATAATTGCTCCCAATTGGTTTGCTGTAATCGGAGTATCTTCAATATCACGATTATCTTTATTTAAAGCGCCTAAAAGATCATTGATCACCCAATTAGCAACCATCTTTCCATCCCGCCCATGTGCTACTTCTTCGAAATAATCTGCAATTGCTTTTTCTGTTACAAGAATAGAAGCATCATATGCGGTTAACCCCATCTCATTGATAAAGCGCGCCTTTATATCATCAGGTAATTCAGGTAATTCTGAAGCTAAAGTATCTACAAAAACCTGATCAAGCTCTAACGGTAAAAGATCAGGATCAGGAAAATAACGATAGTCATATGCTTCCTCTTTTGAACGCATAGATCGTGTTTCACCTTTTGTTGCATCAAAAAGTCGAGTTTCCTGATCTATTACACCCCCATCTTCTAAAATTGCAATTTGGCGACGTGCCTCATATTCAATTGCTTGGCCAATAAAACGAATCGAATTAACATTTTTAACTTCACAGCGCGTTCCAAAAGGTCCACCAGGACGGCGAACAGATATATTTACATCTGCACGCATAGAGCCCTCATCCATATTCCCATCACAAGTACCCAAATAACGAACAATTGTACGTAATTTTGTCATATAGGCTTTTGCTTCTTCTGATGATCGCATATCTGGTTTAGAAACAATTTCCATAAGAGCAACACCTGAGCGATTAAGATCTACAAAAGACATTGTTGGATGCTGGTCATGCATAGATTTTCCAGCATCTTGCTCAAGGTGCAACCTTTCAATCCCAATTTCAATATCCTCAAACTGACCATTCGAATCTGGTCCAATAGATACAACTACTTTCCCTTCACCTACGATAGGATACTGAAATTGTGAAATCTGATACCCCTGCGGTAAATCTGGATAAAAATAGTTTTTACGATCAAAAACAGATTTTAAATTAATTTTAGCTTTTAATCCTAAACCAGTTCGAACAGCTTGACGAATACATGCTTGATTAATAACAGGCAACATACCAGGCATAGCTGCATCAACAAGTGACACGTGATTATTCGGCTCAGCTCCAAACTTAGTTGATGCACCTGAAAAAAGCTTTGAATTTGATATGACTTGCGCATGAACTTCCATGCCAATAATAACTTCCCAATCACCTGTAGCTCCAGAAATAAAACGCTTAGGATCAGGAAGACGAGCATCAACAATTTTCATTATCAACTCACTATCAACATTTCAAATACACCCAATGGCTAACCTAAAACCATTGCCAGAGCAAGCCTAGAATACACATCAAAAAATAATTTATCAGAACTATTTTATTAGCATAAATTTTAACTTGTTTTAGAGATTTTCTTTTTAGTTGAAGCCTTTTTTATACCTTTTTCTTTTACTGCCGATTTTTTCTTGGCAGAAGTCTTGTCAGTTAAACCTGCTTCATCATATTCTTTCATCAACTCTTCAATTGTCACTTTTTTATCTGTTATTTTTATCTGTGTAAGCAAATAATCAATAACTTTTTCTTCAAAGATTGGAGCGCGCAGATTAGCAACAGCTTCTGGTGTGCGGCGGAAAAAATCCATCATTTCTTTTTCTCGTCCAGGATATTGGCGGACTTGTTCAAAAACTGCAGCCTTTAATTCATCTTCACTTACTTGAACTCCAACTTTTGTACCAATTTCAGAAAGTACTAAACCAAGCCGAACACGACGCTTCGCAAGCATGCGATATTCTTCTCGCGCTTGTTCCTCTGTGATGCCCTCATCTTCAAAACTTTTGCCCATCCTTTTTAAATCTTCATTGATATGATTCCATATATTATTAAATTCAATCTCTAAAAGTTGTTCAGGAATATCAAAACTATAATCTGCATCTAAAGCATCAAGAACTTGTCGCTTAATTTTTTGACGTGTCATAGAACCATATCGACTTTCAACCTGTCCACGAACGACTTCACGTAAGCGATCAAGAGACTCTAAACCAAGTTTTTTTGCTGCTTCATCATCAATTTTCAATTCATCCGGTTTAGCAACAGTTTTAACAGTAATATCAAACTCTGCATTTTTACTAGCTAAATGCGCAGCACTATAATCATCAGGAAATTTAACAGAAATTGTTTTTACATCACCTGCTTTTAAACCAATTAATTGCTCTTCAAAACCAGGAATAAACTGTTTCGAACCAAGAATCAGTTGTGCATCTTTATCAGAACCACCATCAAATGGGACGCCATCAATTTTCCCTAAATAATCAATTGTTATGCGATCATCTTCTTTTGAAGGACTATTCTTTTGCGAATAACTACGAGTAGAAGAAAGAATCCGCGTTACTTGCTCATCAACTTCTTGTTCAGGTATATCAGCAATTTCGCGAACGATTTCAATATTTTTGAAGTCTTTAACCTCAAATTTTGGCAAAACCTCGTACTTCAAACTAAAAACAAAATCAGCCTTACCATCTATAACTTTTTTATCTTCATCTATATCAATTTGCGGTTGCATTGCTGAATATTCATTACGCTCTGCTAAAATAGAACGCGGAGCATCGTTAATGATCTCATTAAGAATTTCAGCCATAAAAGATTTACCGTACATTTTTCGGAGATGATCAGATGGAACCTTACCCGGACGGAATCCTTTAAGTTTGATCTTACCTTTGGTATCATCCAACCGTTCATTTAATTTTGCTTCCAAATCTTTCACTGGAACCACAATCTTAATTTCGCGCTTCAGTCCTTCGTTAAGCATCTCAGTAACTTGCATCGAACAACCTTTATTTCTCTGAGGAGATAGATAAACCTACTCCAATAACAACAATAATTCTAACACTTTAAATGCTAGATCTAGATAAACGGACTTCGTATACACAGCTATCCGTAGCGCTTAAAGCTATTACTTTGGTGCGGATGGAGGGACTCGAACCCCCACGGTCTCCCGCCAGAACCTAAATCTGGTGCGTCTACCAATTTCGCCACATCCGCTCAAATTTATAAACAAAAACTTCATGTCAGCGGCGTTTCTATAGCATTCAATTCCAACCAATTAAAGAAAAAAAGCAAATGGGTATCCTTTATTAACTCAATAAATAATTCTTTTCACAAAATTATAGAGATAAAATTCATCCTTTTCAAAAAGGACTCCTTACACTAAAAAGTAATTCATGTTAAATAAATCGAAAACTCCAATCCATATTATCGGCGGCGGTCTTGCAGGCAGTGAAGCAAGTTGGCTAATTGCTCAATTAGGAATTCCTGTTGTCTTGCATGAAATGCGCCCAAAAAGAAAATCTGATGCTCATAAAACAGATAAACTTGCAGAGCTCGTCTGTTCAAATTCATTTCGTTCAGATGATGCATCAAAAAATGCTGTAGGACTTTTACATGCTGAAATGCGATTAGCCAAATCGTTAATCATGAAGGCTGCAGATAGTAATAAAGTACCAGCTGGAGGTGCACTTGCTGTTGACCGTGATGAATTCTCAAAAACTGTTACAGAAACACTTGAAAAACATCCTCTTATAACCATACAACGCAAAGAAATTCATGAGATTCCTGAAAACTGGCATAATGTTATTATTGCCACTGGTCCTCTTACCACACCAAAATTTTCTCAAGCAATACAAGCAATAACTGGAACAGAAGCGCTTTCTTTTTTTGACGCTATTGCACCCATTATTTATACTGAAAGTATTAATATGGACATTTGTTGGTACCAATCTCGATATGACAAAATTGGTCCTGAAGGAACAGGAAAAGATTATCTTAATTGTCCTCTTGATCGAGAACAGTATAAAATTTTTGTTGAAGCATTGATAAGTGGAGAAAAAGTAGAATTTCGTGAATTTGAAAATATATCCTATTTCGATGGATGCTTACCAATCGAAGTGATGGCTGAACGTGGACTTGAAACTCTAAGACATGGTCCTATGAAACCTATGGGGCTCACCAATACTCATCACCCTACAATCAAACCCTATGCTATTGTACAATTACGTCAAGATAACAAGCTGGGTACGCTTTACAATATGGTCGGCTTTCAAACAAAATTGAAATATAGTGAGCAAACACGCATCTTTAGAATGATTCCTGGTCTTGAAAAAGCAGAATTTGCACGCCTTGGTGGCCTTCACCGCAATACGTATCTCAATTCACCAATCCTTCTTGATGAAAGTCTTCGTTTAAAACAAAAACCACAACTGCGTTTTGCTGGACAAATTACAGGCTGTGAAGGCTACACAGAATCAGCAGCGATAGGATTGCTCGCTGGACGTTTTGCTGCTGCTGAATATAATCATGCTTGCCCTTCTTTACCACCCAAAACTACAGCATTTGGAGCTCTATTGAATCATATTACTGGCGGTCATATTGCTACTATCGAAAAAGGAAAAAAATCCTTCCAGCCAATGAATATCAATTTTGGCCTTTTTCCGCCTATTATTTCGACCAATGACTTAGAAAAACGATCACATAAAGAAAAAAAACAAGCTATAATTGAACAAGCCTTAAACGATTGTATTCAATGGTTAAAAAATAGTTTTTAACTGAACCATTGTATTTGATTATAATTACTACATTCGCTAATCTAATTTTTGATCTATTAAGTAATTTAGTTTATTGCTAAAAAATAATTTAAGATTGTTCATTTTGCTAACACATGTCTCATTTTTCACTATAATTCGCTATAAAAAGAAAATGTCGTAATTATATAAATATTAATACTCTAAATAATATATTTCTATTATTATAAAAACAATATTTAACAATAACTTATCTAAATATTTTAATATAATAAATGAAAGAACACGACTTGTCAGTTAGATACACTATCCAACATTAATAACGTTAGTAGAAACATCTACGCTTTTTTACACAAAAAATTAAGAAGCAAATTATCAATTAACTAAAAACAGCTATGATAATGATAAAAATAATTAAATAGATATTATCTCAATTACTGTTTAACATAAATACTCGAGTGATTACTTGAATTCCCACTACATAAATTAACACACAGTTCTTATATTTCACCCACAAAGCTAAACAATGTATCTCACAAACATGTACTAACTATTTCTAAGCATTTCTAAAAAAAAACCGGTTTATTTATAAACCGGTTTTTTAAAAAGTAGTTTGAATTATTTATTATTAACAGCTTCTTTAAGACTTTTTCCTGCAGAAAATTTAGGTACAGAACGTGCAGGAATAGTGATTTCAGCACCCGTTGAAGGATTTCGTCCTTTTGTAGCAGCACGATGAGAAACTTCAAAAGAACCAAAACCTGGAATACGAACATCACCTCCTGAAGCTAAAGCTTCTGTAACAGAAGCAATAAAAGCATCAACAGAAGCGCCAGCTTGAGCTTTCGAGATACCTGCTTTTTCAGCAACTGAATTAACCAATTCACTTTTATTCATTAAACATTTCCTTTCCCTATATTGCCGAGTAATAAAATTTAATCAGCTATAAGTAATTTTATTGAAAAGTACAGGAAACAGAAGTGCTATTTTTCCTCAATGCATTGTTTTTTAGAAATAATCGTAGTTATTCACGGAATTTTTTCATTATTTCTCTAAAATAGACAAAATTACAACTTCCTAAATGGCTCTTTTGTGCTTTTTATAGCATAATTATAGCGCATAATGTGAATCAGTGCGCAACTAACATTCCCTCATTATCACTTTCTGGTTTAACAGTTTCAGATATTGTGGAAGATTCTGTCCATTCAATAGGTTCGGGAAAACGAATCAAAGCGTGTTTAAGAACTTCACTTATATGAGTTACCGGAATAATTTCCATGTTATTTTTGACATCATCTGGAATATCAACCAGATCCTTCGCATTTTCTTCAGGAATAAGTACTTTCTTGATTTTCCCACGAAGAGCCGCAAGCAGTTTTTCCTTTAATCCACCAATCGGTAACACACATCCACGCAAAGTAATTTCACCAGTCATAGCAACATCTTTATAAACAGGTATCCCTGTTAACACTGAAACAATTGCTGTTACCATTGCAATCCCCGCTGATGGCCCGTCCTTAGGTGTAGCACCTTCCGGAACATGAACATGAATATCACGTTTATCAAAAAATGGGGGCTCGATACCAAAATCAGCAGCACGAAAACGCACATAAGACGCTGCTGCAGAAATTGATTCCTTCATAATATCGCGCAAATTACCAGTTACAGTCATCTTACCTTTACCTGACATCATAACGCCTTCAATGGTTAGCAACTCCCCACCTACTTCAGTCCAAGCAAGCCCTGTAACAACGCCAATTTGGTTTTCACCATCAATTTGTCCAAAACGATAACGCTTAACACCTAGGAAATCATTAATATTATCATCCCTAATTTCTATAAACTTTTGATCAGTCTTAAGAATTTTTGTAACTGATTTACGTGCTATTTTCATCAACTCACGCTCAAGATTCCGAACACCAGCCTCACGCGTGTAAAATTGAATAATTGATCTTATTGCATCATCAGAAACACTTAATTCTCTTTTAGAAAGAGCATGATCCTTTAACGCTTTTGGCAAAAGATGCCGTTTAACAATCTCCATCTTTTCACACTCAGTATAACCAGCAATACGAATGATTTCCATCCTATCCATTAATGGACCTGGAATATTCAGTGTATTAGAAGTTGTAATAAACATAACATTGGAAAGATCATATTCTACTTCTAAATAATGATCAATAAATGTACCATTCTGTTCAGGATCAAGAACCTCTAATAAAGCTGATGAAGGATCTCCACGAAAATCCTGTCCCATTTTATCAATCTCATCAAGCAAAAAAAGCGGATTAGATTTTTTTGCTTTTTTCATAGACTGAATAATTTTTCCAGGCATAGAACCAATATAAGTTCGGCGATGCCCACGAATTTCAGCCTCGTCACGAACACCTCCTAATGAAATACGAACATATTCCCGACCCGTTGCCTTTGCAATAGAACGCGCAAGGGATGTCTTTCCAACACCAGGAGGGCCTAACAAACAAATAATAGGACCTCGTATTCTTGATGATCTGCTCTGCACTGCTAGATACTCAATGATTCGCTCTTTGACTTTTTCAAGACCAAAGTGCTCATTGTCCATAACTTTTTCAGCAAAACTAAGATCATTTTTAATTTTTGATTTTTTATTCCAAGGAATAGCTAAAAGCCAATCAAGATAATTACGTACAACTGTTGCCTCTGCAGACATTGGAGACATATTACGTAATTTTTTGAGCTCTGCCCCAGCTTTTTCTCGCGCTTCTTTCGAAAGCTTAGTTTTTCTGATACGCTCTTCTAGTTCAGATAGTTCATCTTGCCCCTCATCACCTGCCCCTAATTCTTTCTGAATAGCCTTTAACTGCTCATTAAGATAATATTCCCGTTGATTCTTTTCCATCTGCCGTTTGACATGTGAACGAATACGCTTTTCAACTTGCAAAACGGAAATTTCTCCTTCCATAAAAGAAAGTACACGCTCAAGACGATTACGTATAGGCAATAGTGCTAGTATTTCTTGTTTTTCTGCAAGTTTAATAACTAAATGGGATGCAATAGTATCAGCAAGTTTAGAAGGATCACTAATCTGACTAACAGCACTGACAATCTCAGGAGAAATTTTCTTATTTAGTTTTACATAATTTTCAAAATAAGAAATCACTGACCGAGAAAGAGCCTTGATTTCAACATCATCATCTTTAGTTTCCTCTGCGATAGTTACATAAGCTTGAAGATAATCATCATTCTCAATAAATTGGTTAATTTTTGCACGTGCAGTCCCCTCAACCAAAACCTTTACAGTTCCATCGGGGAGTTTTAAAAGCTGAAGAATTTTAGCAATAGTACCAACATCATAAAGACCTTCTGAAGTTGGATCATCATCAGAAGCATTTTTTTGCGTAACCAGTAATATCTGTTTATCCATTACCATTGTCTTTTCAAGAGCACAAATCGACTTTTCTCGGCCTACGAAAAGCGGAACAATGATATGCGGGAAGACAACAATATCACGAAGTGGCAAAATAGCGTAAAACCCTTCTATTTCCTCGCCTGTCTTTTCATCAATATATTGCATATTTTTCCTTTCTAGAGCCTCTGACTCGCTCATAATACAAGTCACTCTTTAAAAAGCCAACTCTCTACAATAAATGAAATGATAATTATGGACCAATAAATCAAGTAATTACGCTGTTATATACAAAATATCTATACAAAAATAACACAATAGCTAAATTTATATTATAGATCACGCTGATACATTTTCTTTATTTTCTATATGATCTGAATAAATGTAGAGAGGACAAGCCTTGCCTTCAACTACATCGCTAGAAATCACCACTTCTTGAACACCTATAAGAGCCGGTAATTCAAACATAGTGTTAAGAAGTATCCTTTCCATAATAGAGCGTAAACCACGTGCACCAGTTTTACGTTCAATAGCCTTTTTAGCAATAACACGTAAAGCATCTTCATGGAAAACTAACTGAACATTTTCCATTTCAAAAAGACGTTGATACTGCTTCACTAACGCATTTTTGGGTTGTGATAAAATTTGAACAAGCGCACAAATATCTAAGTCTTCCAAAGTCGCTATAACAGGAAGGCGACCAATAAACTCCGGTATCAAACCAAATTTAATAAGGTCTTCAGGTTCTAAATCACGGAATATCTCACCAACACGACGCTCATCAGGAGCCTTAACAGCAGCAGAAAAACCAATTGAAGTCTTTTCACCACGTCCTGAAATAATTTTCTCTAAACCAGCAAAAGCTCCTCCACAAATGAACAGAATATTCGTTGTATCAACCTGAAGAAATTCTTGCTGTGGATGCTTACGCCCTCCTTGCGGAGGAACCGACGCTATTGTCCCTTCCATAATCTTTAATAGCGCTTGCTGAACACCTTCACCAGAAACATCTCTTGTAATTGAGGGATTATCAGCTTTACGAGAGATTTTATCAACTTCATCAATATATACGATACCACGTTGCGCACGTTCAACATTATAATCAGCAGATTGAAGTAGCTTTAAAATAATATTTTCAACATCTTCACCAACATAGCCTGCTTCAGTTAAAGTCGTTGCATCTGCCATAGTAAAGGGCACATCAATAATACGTGCCAAGGTTTGCGCTAAATATGTTTTACCACATCCTGTCGGTCCAACAAGAAGAATATTTGATTTTGCTAATTCAACATCACTACTCTTAGATTGATGAGCAAGTCGTTTATAATGATTATGAACAGCAACAGAAAGAACACGCTTTGCATGACGTTGACCAATAACATAGTCATCAAGAACTGTTAGAATTTCCTGCGGAGTAGGAACACCATCACGCGCCTTAATTCCAGAAGATTTATTTTCTTCACGAATAATGTCCATACAAAGCTCTACACACTCATCGCAGATAAATACGGTAGGTCCTGCAATAAGCTTATGCACTTCATGCTGGCTTTTGCCGCAGAATGAGCAATAGAGAGTATTCTTCGATTCGCTCTCGCTATTGCTAGTTTTGCTCATTTCACTTTCCTTTCACTGCGATATATGAATATTTTATCTATTTAAAGATAATTTTTCTTAACTACAATTAAAAACATACATAATATCTTTAGGTAATTTTCTTTATTATTTTTACGAGATCGTATTTTTAAAAATAGCTATTTTAATGGCAATTCTTATACGCTTCACAAATTAACTGCCTTTTCTATAAAAACTCTTAATCTTTTTCTTCTTTTTCAGTTTCTGCACGATATTGTATAACATCATCAATCAAACCAAACTGTTTAGATTCTTCTGCTGTCATAAAATGATCGCGATCAAGAGTATTTTCAATCACCTCATAACTCTGCCCTGTATGTTGAACATAAATTTCATTCAAACGCCGTTTCATCTTTATAATATCTTGCGCATGCCGTTCAATATCTGAAGCTTGTCCTTGAAAACCACCAGAAGGTTGATGCACCATGATACGTGCATTCGGTAAGGCAAAACGGCGACCTGTTGCCCCAGCTGTCAAAAGTAATGATCCCATAGATGCAGCTTGTCCCATACACAAAGTAGAAACAGAAGGACGAATAAATTGCATAGTATCATAAATCGCCATACCGGATGTCACAACGCCACCTGGAGAATTGATATAAAGATTAATTTCTTTTTTAGGATTCTCGGCCTCTAAAAAAAGCAACTGTGCACAAACAAGCATTGCCATATTATCTTCAACAGGACCATTAATAAAAATAATCCGTTCCTTTAAAAGACGAGAAAAAATATCATAAGCTCGCTCACCACGATTAGTTTGTTCAACAACCATAGGAACTAAACTTAAGACTTTTTTTACTGGATCACTCATATCTTCACTTCCATTAATAACTAAGAATTGGCATTTACATTTTTAACAGCCTATCCATAGGCCAACAATGCTCTCTGACGCAAGTCACAATCAATTATGCTTCAGTAAGATTAAAATATTAATAGTTAAAATGATAATAATACCTACTCAAATAAACTCTGAGCACCAGAAATACGTGATACTGCCCAATGGTAAAAGCTTCCTTCTTGAGGTTTCTGAATTGTTTTTTCCTTTCTGTGAATATGAAATCCTATAAAGTTTGGATCTCTCATTGGTTCAACACCAAAAGCTGGATCAAAAATTCTTTCAGCTTTTCGTCCTGTCCAATAATAAAAAGTTTTTTTCTCCTTTGCTTCTTGAAAAAAACCATTCTTTTTCGCTAACCGTGAAATACCATCATTACCAAATATAGTAATTCCAATCCTTCCCGGTAAAACCGGCAATTTCCTTCTTCTCAGCAAAAATGGCATCCAAACACGACGTTTAAAACCTAACCAATGAGGAATAATCTCTACACCCGCCAAATAATCTTCAAATGCTTTTATAATAGGGTTATCAGGTGGTAAATAAAGTGCAGAGACTCCTACTCTTGCAGCGTTTTCTTTTGCTAACCAAACCTGACCTACTTCTGGATGGAACTGTTTAACAAGATAAACATCCGTATCTAACCAAACCCCTTTCTCATATTTCATTAACATAATGCAAAAAAGATCTGAAAATTGAACAATTGTACGACAAGGTTCATAATCAGGAAAATTGGGATCAAGACGATAAAATACTGAATGAGGCAAAATTGACTCGGCTTCATGCAATTCAACACCAACAGGTATATTCTCCACTTTTTCATAGCTGAAAAGCTTAACACGCTGACTAACCTTAACCATTGATGACAAACACAACCAATCAACTAGTCTCAATTGTTTTCCATACCAAAAAGTACAAATATCCATAAATAATCTATCAAAAATATTCCAAGCTTACACGAAATAATTGTTCAACATCACGCACACTATCAGCAAGAGCGAAAATTACTACCCGATCACCAGGCAAAATACGTGTATCTCCTGAAAGCTGTATGACTGTCTCATCACGATAAATAGCGCTAATTCTCAAACCCTCTGGTAAATTAAGCTCTCTCAACGGTTTACCAACTAATAAAGATGTTTGCATTGCTTCAGCTTCAATAATTTCCGCAGCACCATTAAAAACAGAATGCACAGCGCGAATACGTCCACGACGCATTCGTTGTAAAATTTTTGATACAGTTACACTTCGAGGATTAAAATATGCATCCACACCAACCGCACGACTAAATTCTTGATAAGCCACATTATTAATCAACACCATGTTGGCCTTGCATCCTAATCTTTTAGCTATAATAGCGCTCAAGAGATTCACCTGGTCTTGATTGGTCAACGTAATCATTAAATCAGCTTGACCAATGCCAGCTTCTTGAAGAATAACTGGATCTAAAACATTACCATATAAAACAGTTGTTTTTTCTAGTTGGTCAGCAATAGTTAGTGCTCTTTCTTTATCTATTTCTATAATCTTCAACTTTATTTTATGTAATCGCTTTTCAATAGCTTGAGCCACATAAAGACCAATATGACCACCACCTACAATAATGATACGATGTGCTTCTTGTTCTTTATGACCAAAAAGTCTAAGTGCACGACGCACTTGATCACGAGCTGAAACAAGATAAATGATATCACCAACGCGTAATTGTGTATCTGAACACGCGATTAATAATTCTGAACCACGTTTAATAGCAGTAACGGTTGTTTGTAAATCAGGAAAAAGCTCTGTTAGTTGCTGTAAAGGCGTATTAATAACCGGACAGTCCTCCATACATTCTAAAGCTAACGCAACAACAGCATCATTACAAAAATAAAGAACATCTATAGCTCCAAGCAAAGTAATACGACGCAAAACCATTTCCCCAACTTCAACTTCTGGAGAAATAACCACATCAATAGGAATATTCTCTCTTGCAAAAAGATTCTTATAACGTGGTTCTAAATATGATTGTGAGCGAATACGGGCTATCTTAGTTGGAATATTAAATAATGAATGTGCTACTTGACAGGCTACCATATTGACTTCATCAAATAAAGTCACCGCAATCAACATATCAGCCTCATCAGCACCTGCTGCCAAAAGAACTTCAGGCCTTGAACCATGACCAATGATACATCTAACATCTAATGTATCACGAATTTTTTCAATTAATTTTGCTTCGGTATCAACAACAATAACATCATGATTCTCTGCAGCAAGACGTTCTGCTATCCCATAACCAACCTGCCCTGCTCCACAAATAATAACATGCATAACTTATGAAACTCCAAGCACCTTAAGCTTACGATGCAAAGCTGAGCGCTCCATACCTATAAATTCAGCAGTACGTGATATATTTCCGCCTAAACGCTCAATCTGTGTCATCAAATACCTTTTTTCAAATAACTCTCGTGCTTCACGTAGTGGTAAATCCATTATATTTTTATCTGTATCCATTTGAATATGGAGGATAGAATCATTAACTTCAGCAGGAAGTAATTCTTTTGTTATTGGTCCATCATCGTCACGCACAAGAATCAATAAGCGTTCAATATTGTTGCGTAACTGACGCACATTACCCGGCCAAGTATGCGTTTGCAAAATAGTTATAACATCATTACTAATTTCACGAGGTTTAATACCAACTTGCTGCGATATCTTTTTAACAAAATGATGTACAAGTTCTGGGATATCTTCACGGCGTGCAGAAAGCGGTGGAACAACAATAGGAACAATCGAAAGTCGATGAAATAAGTCTTCTCTAAATTGTCCATTAGCAATGAGACGCTCAAGATTTTGCGCTGTAGAAGAAATGACACGAACATCTACTTTTACACGTTTCGTGCCACCAACTCTTTCAAATGTCTGATTCGTTAATACCTGAAGAAACTTATTTTGAATTTCACGCGGCATATCAGCAACTTCATCAATATACAAGACTCCGCCATGCGCTTCTTCTAATGCACCAATCTTGCGCTCCTCTCTTTCCAATTCACTACCAAATAATTCTATTTCCATTCTTTCAGCAGTAATTGTTGAAGCATTTATTGTAATAAACGGGCCATTAGAACGCGCTGAAAGTGCATGAATAGAGCGAGCGACCATCTCTTTTCCTGAACCAGAAGGACCAACAATCATAACCCGACTGTTAGTGGGAGCTACTTTTTCTATGACTTGGCGCAAATGCTTCATAACATTAGATGTTCCAAGTAATTCCGGTGTTTCAATTGACCGCTCTCGTAATTCTGAAAGCTCACGCTTTAATTGTGAATTTTCAAGAGTCCGCTCTGCAACTAATAGGAGTCGGCTAGCTTTAAAAGGTTTTTCAATGAAATCATATGCTCCCCGTTTTATAGCAGAAACAGCTGTTTCAATATTACCATGACCAGAAATCATAATCACCGGAATAGAAGGATATTGAACTTTGATTTCATCCAACAACGCTAAACCATCAAGACGACTTCCTTGTAACCAAATATCTAAAAAAATTAACTTTGGAACACGTTCACTAATTTGTGTTAATGCTTCATCAGAGTTACATGCAACACGCGTTTCATAACCTTCATCATCCAAAATACCAGCAACAAGTTCACGAATATCCGCTTCATCATCAACAATTAAGATATCTGATACCATCTTTACTCACCTATCTCATGATTTGTGCTCTGTGTAACGCTTTTATACTCTGTTTTATCGACTGGAAATACCATGCGAATCATTGCACCACGGCCTTCATAAAAATTTTCTAACGCATCATGCAATTCCATGTAACCACCATGATCTTCAATGACTTTACGTACAATGGCTAACCCCAGCCCTGTGCCCTTCTCCCGCGTTGTTATATAAGGTTCTAATAATTTATGTCTTTGCTCTTTAGGAAATCCTTTACCGTTATCAATAATCTCAACAACTAAACACTCTTCTTGACGATAAGAGCGTATCAGAATATGACCGCAAACACTTTTTTCTCGCGCCACAGCATCAATTGCTTCACTCGCATTTTTGATAACATTGCCAAAAGCCTGAACAATAAGACGATTATCAAACGCACCTATCAGCGGTACATTTCCTAAATCTTTCTCAAAATGAATATCATGACGAGTAACTTCTATCAAGAAACAGGCTTCATGCAATAATTCCCGTATATCTAAAATACGCATTTGCGGTTTCGGCATACGTGCAAAAGAAGAAAATTCATCGACCATACGCCCAATATCTCCCACCTGCCGAATAATCGTATCAATACACTGATCAAAAACTTCTCGATCCTGTGTGATAATTTTGTTATAACGTCTACGAATACGCTCAGCTGATAACTGAATAGGTGTAAGGGGATTTTTAATTTCATGCGCAATACGGCGGGCAATATCTGCCCATGCTGATGAGCGCTGCGCTTCTACAAGATCTGTAATATCATCGATTGTTAACACCCATGACTGTTCCTGTCCATCATTTTCTTCCATTGTCATTTGCACATTACAAACACGCTCTTGTCCTGCAACTTTTAAAGTCACTTGCTCACGATAATTCTTACGCCCTAATGAACAAGCAAGCTTAAAAACCTGTCCAATTTCAGAACTTAACGATACAAGATTACACCCAATAACTTGCTCAGAACGAATACCAAACATTGTTTCAATAGACCGATTAATAATTGTAATATTGCCATTAACATCAATCCCAGCCACTCCTGCTGTTACACCAGATAAAACAGCTTCAGAAAATCGTCGTCTCTCATCAATTTGATCACGAACTGCAATCAGTTCATTACGCCGGCTTTTAAGCTCACTAACCATATAATTAAAAGTCTTTGACAACTGTCCAATATCCCCATCTCTTGCACGTACTGGTACAAAAACTTCCATATTGCCAGAAGCAACATCATCAGCTGCGCTAATAAGAAGCCGGATAGGACACACCAAACGATCAGCAACAGCGATACCAGTCCAAATAGCGGACAGGAATAAACTTAAAAAAAGGCATAAATAAAGCATCCCAAATGCAATTTGGGTCGGTAGCCGATTTTCATTCAAATCACGATAACGGTCTGTATTAACCTCTGTCAAACGCAAGGCAGACAAAACACTTCGATCAACATCACGCACCAAATACAAAAATGTATTTGAAATATTGTTAAATTTCAAAATAATACCAAAATAATCATGAACTCCTGGCTGAAAAGAGAAAGGCCTTGCACTGGTTGCTTGACCAATGAGATAAGGTGGTGGAATAGGGAGCTGTTCCTCATCACCAAGATCACTTGATGCAAAAATAGTTCCATCTGAGCTTAATAAAAAAACACCCCGAAGATTACGCCCTACAGCATGACGTGTCAATTGCATTCGATATTCAGCTGGATTACGTGCCAAAAGTCTTTTATCATCCAGTGCTAATGCCATAGCATAGGATAAATTCTTTAAATTTTGAAGCATTTCATCTGCATAAGCATTTGCTAAATCAATAGAAGAACCTACAATTTGTCGAGTCGTCGTATCAAACCATCGATCAAGACCTAGATTAAGAGCAGGACCAGATACAAGAGCAACGGCAACAGCTGGCAATGTCGCAACAAGCGCAAACAAAGAAATAAGCCGTACATGAAGACGCGAACCAGCACGCCTTAATCTCCAAGCATGAATAATGGGAATTACCTCATACAAGACAATGACTATAAGTCCCAAAATCCAAATACTATTAATAGCTATAAAAAATAATGTTACAGCCCTATTGGGAACAATAGGCGTTAATCCAATAAGAATAATAAATGAGATAGAAGCAGTCAGCAAAGCTAATACAATAATTGTAACACCCAAGAACGTATACACACTGTTCAAACGCCGGGACTCATCTTTAGAGATATTTTGATCTATACCTTTGGGATTCGTTACGAATGTTGTATTCATAATTACCTTACAATACTTTCTTTACTGCTCTCATATAAATCCTTATGTCAAAAATTGACAATACTATGATTTAAAATATAACTAATCTAAAATTAAGAAAGAGCTTCCACATTTTTCATAGTCACTTTAAAAGTGGTTATATTATTCAGGGGATATTTCATAGGATTTGCAATGCGATTAACCAAACAAACAAATTATGCACTCCGGATGCTCATGTATTGTGCCTCTAATCAAGAAGCACTAAGCCGTATTCCTGAAATTGCCAACACATATGCTGTTTCTGAACTTTTTTTATTCAAAATCCTTCAACCATTAGTCGAAGCAGGCTTTATGAAAACAGTAAGAGGACGTAATGGCGGTGTTAAATTAGCCAAACCTGCAACAGAGATTTCAGTAGCTGATGTTATTAAGATAACAGAAGATAACTTTTCCATGGCAGAATGCTTCGATAATCAATCAAGTAATTGTCCACTAATAAATTTCTGTGGTTTAAATATTGTATTGAAAAAGGCTTTAGACTCTTTTTTTGATGTATTATCATTAACATCCATTGCTGATTTACAATTATTATCCTCTCAACCTCAATTTAAAATTGATAAAGGAAAAAGCAAACAACTCACTAATTAAAATGAAATTTCAAAAGGAAACTCGATATTTCTATTGCAGCCATAATATTAGCTGCCGGGCGCAGCAAAAGAGCAGGATCTTCACAAAATGGCCCTAAACAATACCGGATTTTAGGACAAAAACCGGTTATTTATCATACTATAAATTGTTTTTTACAACACTCCTCTATTACAACTATCGTTTTGGTTATCCATCCAGATGATCGTCAAATATGTGAAAACGCTATAGCTGATTTGAAAGAGCACCTCATCATTGTTGAAGGGGGTGATACACGCCAAATATCCACTTTACATGGACTAAACGCACTCAAAAATATCAAACCAGAATATATTCATATTCATGATGGTGCACGTCCCTTTGTAGAAAAAAAGCTTCTTGAACAAATACATACTATTGTTAATCATCGAGAAGGTGTACTCCCCATCATTCCTATCTCAGATACCCTTAAACGTTTAAGTAACACAGGCCATGTTTTAGATACAATCCCACGAACAAATCTTTATACTGCACAAACGCCACAATGTTTTCCATTTGAACTCATTTTAGCAGCTCATGAAAAAGCAAGACAATCTAACCAACAAAATTTTACTGATGATTCAGCAATCGCTGAATGGTTTGGAATCCCTATGCGAACGGTTCCTGGAAATCCGAATAATATAAAAATTACGTGGCCAGAAGATTTTGAAACTGCCTATTCATATTTACAAAAGAGGACGCAAATGTTCCCTGATATCCGTACTGGACATGGTTATGATGTCCATGCTTTCGAAAAAGGTGATTATCTCACTTTGTGTGGCATAAAAATCCCTTTTAAACAGAAATTAAGTGGACATTCTGATGCTGATGTTGCTCTTCATGCTTTAACAGATGCTCTTTTAGCAACTCAAGGAGCAGGAGATATCGGAACGCATTTTCCTCCTTCTGATTCTCAATGGAAAAATGTATCATCAGAAGTTTTTCTACGTTATGCCATTAATATAATTAAGCAAGCAGATGGCCGTATTGCTAATGTGGATATTACTTTGATTGCTGAAGAACCTAAAATTAATCCTTATCGTCATATAATGACAGAAAACCTTAGCAACATACTCAAACTTTCAACTAATCGCATCTCTATTAAAGCAACAACCAATGAAAAGCTTGGTTTCATTGGTCGTGCAGAAGGCATTGCAGCTCTTGCAGTTACTACAGTTATTTATCCGGGAGAAACTCCACGATGACATACCTTTGTGAAACACTGGCGAAGACTGTCCTTAAAGCTTGTCGTGAAAGAAATTTGCTCCTAACCACTGTAGAATCTTGCACAGGAGGGCTTATTGCTGCAAATCTTACCAGCATTGCAGGATCATCAGATGTATTTGACTGTGGATTTATTGTTTATTCAAATGAATCTAAAATTAATCTTGTTGGCGTGTGCCCTGAACTTATTAAAACATATAAATCGGT
This sequence comes from Bartonella sp. A1379B, assembly GCF_002022485.1. Lineage (NCBI taxonomy): Bacteria > Pseudomonadati > Pseudomonadota > Alphaproteobacteria > Hyphomicrobiales > Bartonellaceae > Bartonella > Bartonella sp. A1379B. Next base: position 767,616 of record NZ_CP019780.1, read on the forward strand.
CTCAAAAGAAGTTGCTATTGCAATGGCTGAAGGTGGACTGAAATACTCACGAGCTTCAATTTCAGTTGCTGTAACAGGCATTGCTGGACCTGGAGGAGCATATTTAAATAAACCAGTAGGACTTGTCCATTGTGCAACAGCTTATAAAAATCACGCAACTATGCATCAAGAAATGCGTTTTGAGAATTCTGATCGCAATATTATTCGCCATAAAACTGTTGAAAATGCTTTAAATCTTATTCTTAGATATTTCTCATAGCTCTCCACTGAAAAATCATACTGTTGAAAAACCATAAATTTGATGTGCGCGTTTTTCAAAAGCATCAGTAAATTTATGAAAAGCAATACTAAACATTGATCCTACAGCCAACCCAAGCATTTTGCTCTTAAACTCATAATCAATAAAAAATTCTATATCACATGCATTTGTATTTTTAAGATCATGAAAAACCCAACGATTTTCAAGGTATTTGAATGGACCATCAATATATTTAACTTCAATAAGATTTTCTTTAGGATGAAGAAACACCTGAGTTGTAAAAGTTTCTCGAAACATCTTATAACCAACTGTCATATCAGCAAGAAGCAAAGTCTTCTCTTCACATTCCTTCCGAGAACGTATAATTAAAGATTCACACATTGGTAAAAATTCAGGATAACACTCAATATCGGCAACAAGCTCAAACATTTCATGAGCAGTATAGGCAACTTGCCGATGTGTTGTAAAAGTCGGCATAATTATCTCTATTGGGAAAATTTTTCAGCACGTGCTTTTTGCAAAGCTTTAAAATCATCTCCTGCATGATGAGATGAACGTGTCAAAGGATTAGACGCCATATGTAAAAAACCCTTTACTTTACCAATTTTGGCAAAAGACTCAAACTCTTCAGGGGTTAAAAAACGAATAATAGGATGATGTTTTCGTGTAGGCTGCAAATATTGCCCAATTGTCATAAAATCAACATCCGCAGAACGCAAATCATCCATCAGTTGAAGAACTTCATTCCGCTCTTCCCCAAGACCAACCATAATTCCTGATTTTGTGAAGATTGTTGGATCAAGTTCTTTAACGCGTTGTAATAACCGAATCGAATGAAAATAACGTGCTCCTGGACGGACCTTTAAATATTTTGATGGCACTGTTTCTAAATTATGATTGAAAACATCAGGCTTAGCAGCAACAACAATTTCCAATGCACCATCCTTATTCCGAAAATCAGGCGTCAATACTTCAATTGTCGTCGTTGGAGCTTTCTGACGAATGGCATAAATAACTTTAGCAAAATGCTGTGCACCACCATCAGAAAGATCATCACGATCAACAGATGTAATAACGACATGCTTTAACTCCATTTGCACAACAGCATCTGCTATGCGCTCGGGCTCATTATCATCAACTGCAAATGGAATACCTGTCGCAACATTGCAAAAAGCACAAGCTCGCGTACATATTTCACCTAAAATCATAAAGCTGGCATGTCGTTTACTCCAACATTCGCCAATATTTGGACAACCTGCTTCCTCACACACGGTAACCAATTTATTGGTACGCACCACATTATGTGTTTCCTTATATATTGGTGATACTGGTGCTTTTACACGAATCCAACTCGGTTTTTTCTGAATACTTGTATCGGGAAGATGCGCCTTTTCAGGATGCCGCATACGTCTACTCGTAACTTTATCAAGCACCGTAACCATTCAAGACCTCTGTCTTTTAGATATAAAACGTTGATGAAAAATCACATAATCTAAATTTGCATATAACCTAATCATTAAGCATTTAAAACCTGATCATAAGCATCCAATACACTCTCTTTCATCATTTCTGATAATGTTGGATGTGGAAAAACAGTGTGCATTAATTCTTCTTCTGTTGTTTCAAGATTCATAGCAATAACAAAACCTTGAATGAGCTCTGTCACTTCTGACCCTACCATATGCGCACCAAGAAGCTGTCCTGTTTTTTTATCAAAAATAGTTTTAACTAATCCTTGATCTTCTCCTAAAGCAATTGCCTTACCATTCGCTGAGAAAGAGTAACGTCCAACGCGTATATCATAACCTGCTTCTTTTGCTGCCATTTCTGAAAATCCTACAGAAGCAACTTGTGGCGTACAATATGTGCATCCTGGAATTTTTGTTTTATCCAGCGGATGAGCATTCTTTAAACCAGCAATATGTTCAATACATATTACACCTTCCTCTTCTGCCTTATGAGCCAACATAGGAGGACCAGCAACATCACCAATAGCGTAAATTCCTTTCACTCCTGTCCAACTCCATTCATCAGTAACAATGCATCCACGATCAGTTTTGATACCTAATGCCTCTAATCCAAGATTTTCAATATTACCTTGCACCCCAACAGCTGAAATCAATCGATCAACCATTATTGTTTCTATCTTATCCTTCACATTAATATGTGTTGTAACAAAATCAGCAGCTTTTTCAACTTTAATTACTTTTGCCTCAGTAAGAATACGTATGCCCTTTTTCTCTAGCTGTTTACGAGCGAATGTTGAAATTTCAATATCTTCAACTGGCATAATTTGAGGCATCATTTCAACAACAGTTACCTCAGTTCCCATATCATGGTAAAAAGAAGCAAATTCAATACCTATCGCTCCAGATCCAATCACCAAAAGAGACTTTGGTATAGCAGGAGGAACCATAGCTTCAAAATAAGTCCAAATGAGTTTTCCATCTGGTTTAATATCAGGAAGAACACGAGGACGCGCACCAGTAGCGATAATTACATGCCTTGCTTGATAAGCTCCTTCCCCTAATATTCCTTTAGGAATTGGATTTTGTGGCTGCATAACTTCTTTGGATGATGCAGAAACCATAATTTCTGCAGGTTGATTACCGTTAGCTGCCTTCGTTAGTTTCGCTTCTCCCCAAATAATATCAATTTTGTTCTTTTTCAATAAAAACCCAACACCAGTATTTAAACGGGCTGAAATCCCACGAGAACGCGCTACAACACCTTTAATATCAACTTCTATTGAACCATTAAGCTTTAATCCATAGTCTTTTGCATGTTCAGCAAAATGTTTCATTTCTGCTGAACGCAAGAGTGCCTTTGTTGGTATACATCCCCAATTTAAACAGATTCCACCTAAATGTTCACGTTCAACAATTGCAGTCTTAAAACCACATTGTGCCGCACGAATCGCGGTTACATATCCACCTGGTCCTGAACCAATCACAATTACATCATAAAGACCCGCCACAATAATCCCTCCATGGATATATGCAAAAATGGATGTATTATCCAAACTTTAGACCAAAAACAAATAAGCCTCTTCCCTGTATACTGCTCCGAGTACTATAGAAAAAGCTATATGAAATCAAAAGAGGTTATAAACCATCATTAAACTATTGAGATCTGCTATTTCCATCACATTCTCTCTACTCTTAAGTGCAATATTTAAAAATAATTAAATTAACATTGTTAATGGATTTTCAATTATCTTCTTAAAAGTCTGAGCAACTTCTGCCGCTAATGCTCCATCAATAGCACGATGATCAACTGAAAGAGTAACTGACATAACTGTTGCTATCGCTAATGCTTCATCCTTAATAATAGCACGCTTCTCACCTGAACCAATTGCAAAAATCGTTGCATGCGGTGGATTAATAATAGCAGAAAAATTCTTTATGCCATACATCCCCATATTTGATACAGCTGTTGTCCCTCCTTGGTATTCTTCCATTCTCAATTTACGTTCACGAGCACGCGTTGCAAGATCTTTCATTTCATTAGAAATAATTGACAAAGATTTTTCTTCTGCACAGCGAATAATTGGTACCATTAATCCATTCGGAACAGAAACAGCAACACCAACATCACAGTGTTTGTGATGCAGCATTCCATCCTCAAGCCATGATACATTAGCATCAGGTATAGCTTTTAAAGAAAGTGCTACAGCTTTAATAATCATATCATTGACGGATAGCTTATAAGCAGGTTTCATACCTTCTTGTATCTCAACTATTGGAGCTACAGCATTTAATTGCGTACGTAATTCCAATAATGCATCTAATTCACAATCTACAGTTACATAAAAATGCGGTACCATCTGCTTTGATGCAACTAAACGCTTAGCAATTGTTTTACGCATATTATCATGGGGCGCAAATGTATATTCACTTTCTTTAAACAGTTGCAAAGTCTTTCTATCAGAAGTACCTGAAATTATTGACTGATCGATGTGCAATGCATGAGAACTTGCAATACCATTATTCAGAGCTTTTTCCACATCACGCTTAATGATACGCTTATGAGGACCAGTACCAGAAATAAGTGATAAATCAATCCCTGCCTGAGCTGCCAGTCGTCTTGCTAAAGGAGACGCAAAAAGACCTCTATTATCTCCATTTTGTTTTGCTAATTTCTGGTTTGTTGATGAATGAGCAGCTTGTACACTTGCTGCTTCCATAGATTGTTTAACGACTTGTTCTTTCATCTCAACAGAAGAAGATTCTTCTACAATTTTTGCAGCTTCAGATAAATCCTCTCCCTCTTCTGCTAAAATGACAATCAAACTATTAACTTTAACACCCTGTGTTCCAGCAGGTATAACAATTTTAGCAACCGTTCCTTCATCAATAGCTTCTACTTCCATAGTCGCTTTATCTGTCTCAATTTCAGCAATAACATCACCACATGCAACCTTATCACCTTCTTTGATATTCCATTTTGATAAATTTCCTTCTTCCATTGTAGGAGAAAGCGCAGGCATCGTAATCTTAATAGGCATAGTGCTCTCCTTAATTATGCTTTATAAGTTACAGCCTTAACGGCTTCGACAATTTCAGCAACACTTGGTAAAGCTAATTTTTCAAGATTTGCTGCATAAGGCATAGGAACATCTTTTCCAGCAATTGTAGCAATTGGTGCATCAAGATAATCAAAAGCCTGTTGCATAACACGCGTTGCTATTTCAGTGCCAACAGATGACTGAGGATACCCTTCTTCAATTGTTACCAGACGACCTGTATTTTTAACTGAAGCAATAATTGTTGGTAAATCCATTGGACGAATAGTTCGTAAATCAATTAATTCAGCGTCAATGCCAAGCTTTTCAATTTCTGGCAATGCTTGGACTGCATAATGCATTCCAATTCCAAAAGAAACAATTGTTACATCCTTACCAGGCTTATGGATCCGCGCTTTGCCAATAGGTAAAACAAAATCATCTATCTTTGGAACTTCAAACTGATGACCATAAAGAATTTCATTTTCTAAGAAAATAACAGGATTATCATCACGAATAGCAGCTTTAAGCAAACCCTTGGCATCTGCTGCATTATAAGGCATAACAACCTTAAGGCCCGGCACATGACTATACCATGCCGCATAACACTGCGAATGTTGAGCACCAACGCGCGCAGCAGCACCATTAGGACCACGAAAAACCATAGGAGTGGACATTTGTCCACCAGACATATAACGAGTTTTTGCTGCTGAATTGATAATTTGATCTATCGCCTGCATAGCAAAGTTAAATGTCATAAACTCAACAATAGGACGTAAACCTCCAAATGCAGCACCAACACCCAACCCTGCAAAACCGTGCTCTGTAATAGGTGTATCAATAACTCGGCGTGCCCCAAATTCTTCTAATAAACCTTGACTAACTTTATAGGCCCCCTGATATTGCGCTACTTCTTCCCCCATTAAGAAAACTGTCTCATCGCGCCGCATTTCCTCAGCCATAGCTTGATTAAGCGCTTCACGCACTGTCATCATAATCATTTCCGTATTTACAGGAATATCAGGATCAGAAGCAATTGTAGGAATAGGTTGTACAGGAATTGATAGCATAGTAGCAGCATCTCCTCCTTGTGATTTTTTTAAAGTTTGTGAAATATTTTCAACACTTTCACCTTCTTCCAATAATACTGCAATAACAGTATTAACTTTCACATTTTCAGTACCTTCAGGTACAAAAATTCTTCCAACAATACCCTCATCAATAGCTTCCACCTCCATTGTTGCTTTATCTGTTTCAATTTCAGCGATAACATCACCAGAGCTAACTTTATCACCTTCTTTTTTAAGCCATTTAGATAACTTACCTTCTTCCATTGTTGGCGAAAGTGCCGGCATTAAAATATCAATGGGCATACTTGCTTCCCCTACTTTAAACTAGAATATCAGTATAGAGCTCAGAAGAATCTGGCTCTAGATCATTTTGTGCAAAATCCGCTGCATCTGCTACAATCGCACGTACTTCTTTATCAATAAATTTTAAATCATCCTCGCTTACCCAACCTTGTTTAATCAGCCGATTTTTTACTTGATTAATCGGATCGTGCTCAGACTTTATTTTCTCTACCTCTTCTTTTGACCTATATTTCGCCGGATCAGACATAGAATGACCACGATAGCGATAAGTTTGCATATCAAGAATAATTGGTCCTTTACCCGAACGTGCCCAAACAATTGCTTCGTCAGCAGCTTTTTTCACTGCACGAACATCCATACCATCAACAGCAATGCCTGGAATATCAAAAGAAAGACCTCGGCGAGAAAAATCAGTCTCTGCAGATGCGCGCGAGACAGATGTCCCCATAGCATACTGATTATTCTCAATAATATAAATGACAGGAAGTTTCCAAAGTGCAGCCATGTTAAAACTCTCATAAACCTGCCCTTGATTTGCAGCCCCATCACCAAAATAAACTAATGTCACATTATCTTTACCAAGATACTGATTCGAAAATGCGAGACCTGAGCCAATTGGAACCTGCGCACCAACAATACCATGTCCCCCATAAAAATTTTTTTCCTTAGAAAACATATGCATCGAGCCACCTTTTCCTTTAGAAAAACCACCTTGACGCCCCGTTAATTCTGCCATCACACCACGTGGACTCATACCAGCTGCTAACATATGACCATGATCACGATAAGATGTAATAATTTGATCACCTGCTTTTGTTGCTTTTAATGTACCAGTAATAACAGCTTCTTGTCCGATATAAAGGTGACAAAAGCCACCAATCAAACCCATACCATACAATTGTCCCGCTTTTTCCTCAAAACGCCGAATCAAAAGCATTTCACGATAAGCATCAATTTCTTCTTCTTTGGTGAAATTAGCTATCTGTGCCGTTTTAGTAGTATCTGATGATCCAGCATACACTGTCGACATAGAACTTTTTTTAGCCCGTCCTGCCATACTTAAACTCCCTTCAATGATTATTAGAAATAACCTCTACGAATAAAAGTTACAAGTATTATAAATCAATTCAAACTATACTATAGTAATTGTTTAAAATATCTCTTTAGCTTAATTAACTTCTAATTCATTCAGATCAGAAGGAGAAATTAAAATTGTTAGCTCATTCGGCTTGGAAAAGTTTAAATTTTTCCGAACATACTCATCGAGCATATCCTTCTCAATATGGCCATCACGTAAAAGAGAAATACGCTTTTCAATAGATATCCGCTCAGCTTTTACTTGATGAAGTTCTTCTTGCAACTCAATAATATGTTGATTAATCTTGCTACGTGAATAAAGTCCATATTTCCCATGATAAATATGATAACTAAAATAACCTAACACCCCCACTGTTATGAGCGGTAATATAAAGCGCGCTTTTATTGATCTCTGTTTTTGTTTTGTCCACATACAGCACAGTCTTTTTTAAGATTTATTTTAACTATGCATTATTTTAATTAACACCTCATTACCAAAACAATCATACACAAGTAGTTTATTACCTTCTTTAAACTATCTTAGCGCAATAAAGACCTGCTAATACGTAATTTTATTCCCGTTTTTATCAGTAAAGTTTCCCGATAAAATAAAGATAAAATCAATAATTGCCCAAACCGTAGTAACGACTAATCCTACAACTGATAAAGAAAGAACAAGCATTACAATACCAGTCCCAATTTTACCAACTATAAAACGGTGAATACCAAACATACCAGTAAACCAACAAATAAGTGCAAGCATCAATTTTAATTGTTTTGTTTCTTTTTTTAAAATCGGAAATACAGACTTAGCAACCCCATCTTCACATACAAAATCAAGATAATCACCAATTTGTGGTGAATTTTTTCCTAACCAATCCCAAGTCGCAAATTGATAACGCTTGCCATCATCACCTGATACAAGATAAATGCCCTGATCTTGGCTAATAACTATACCTCTCACTCTTACCTCTCAAAAAACTCAGTATATTAAAATGCTGTCTATAAATGCTTAAGTTTGTCATTGTAAATTATATTTAACATACAATGTTTTCCATCTTTCTGCTAAAAACCATTAATGATAAAAATTACCTGCATAACGAGCCTGTTTTCCTAACATTTCTTCAATACGAATAAGTTGATTATATTTCGCTAATCTATCCGAACGTGCCAATGAGCCCGTCTTAATTTGTCCACAGTTAGTCGCAACCGCAAGATCCGCAATCAGAGAATCTTCTGTCTCACCTGAACGATGGGAAATAACAGCACGATAACCTGCTTTATGGGCTATTTCTATAGCACCAAGAGTTTCACTTAAAGTCCCAATCTGATTCAGTTTAATAAGAATAGAATTCGCTGCACCCATTTTTATACCATTGCGTAAACGTGCTGAATTTGTGACAAACAGATCATCACCAACCAACTGACATTTTTTACCAATCGAACCAGTTAGTAACTTCCAACCCTCCCAGTCATCTTCGGCCATCCCATCTTCAATTGTAATAATAGGATAAGTATCAACAAGTTGAGTCAAATATTTTATCTGTTCTTGTGTATTACGATATTTATTCTCACCTTCGTAAAAATATGAACCATTTTTATAAAACTCTGTTGAAGCACAATCTAAACCAATAGCAATTTCTTTACCTGGTTTATATCCACACGATATTATAGAATCTAAAATAAAATCAATTACTTGACTAGCATCCCTAAGATTAGGTGCGAAGCCACCCTCATCACCAACATTGGTATTATAGCCCGCATTTTGCAAATGTTTTTTTAACGTATGAAAAATTTCAGCACCATAACGAACTGCTTCCTTCAATGTAGGAGCCCCGATTGGAATAATCATAAACTCTTGAAAATCGATCGGATTATCAGCATGAACACCCCCGTTCATAATATTCATCATTGGAGTAGGAAGAACATGCGCTTGCGTACCACCAATATAACGATACAAGGGTAAGTTTAATGATTCTGCCGCAGCTTTTGCAACTGCCAATGAAACACCAAGAATAGCATTAGCACCAAGACGAGATTTATTAGGTGTTCCATCCAAATCAATCATTGTTTGATCAATTTCTCTTTGGTTTCTTGCATCTTTTCCGATAAGAACCTCAAAAATTTCACCATTAACTGCAGCAACAGCGTTTTTAACACCTTTACCTTGATAACGCAAACCACCATCACGAAGTTCTACAGCTTCATGCGCACCTTTCGATGCGCCTGAAGGAACAATAGCACGACCAAAAGCTCCATCTTCTAAATGAACATCAACTTCTACAGTCGGATTACCACGACTATCAAGAACTTCACGCCCAATAATACCTGTAATTATAGTCATATGAAATCCCTCATCCAGCAAAAATCCTTATTAATTTTATTCACAAACAACATAGTGCTAAAATACTTCCTATACTCAATATTGAATTTGTTTTTTTGCTAAACGATCAAAATCTATCAAAATTTCAAGTAATCTGTATAAATTATCAATTTTGATCATATTCAAACCATCAGACGGCGCATTATCCGGATCTTGATGTGTTTCCAAAAAAATACCAGCAACTCCAATAGAAACAGCAGCACGTGCTAATACTTCAACAAACTCACGTTGTCCACCAGATGAACTCCCTTGACCACCTGGCTCCTGCACAGAATGCGTAGCATCAAAAATAACAGGAGCACCGAATGAACGCATAATTGGTAATGAACGCATATCAGATACTAAACGATTATAACCAAATGAAGTACCTCGCTCACAAAGCATAACGTTAGGATTACCACTTTTTGTCACTTTCTCTAAGACATTTTCCATATCCCAAGGAGCTAAAAATTGTCCCTTTTTAATATTAATAACACGCCCTGTTCTAGCTGCTGCAACTAAAAGATCTGTTTGACGACATAAAAAAGCTGGTATTTGCAAAACATCTACAACTGAAGCAACGGCCATACATTGCTCTTCTGTATGCACATCAGTCAGAACTGGACATCCAAATTCCTTCTTAAGATCAGAAAAAATAACTATTGCTTTTTCAAGACCAATACCACGTGTCGCACTTAAAGATGTTCTATTGGCTTTATCGTAACTAGATTTATAAACAAAACCAATACCAAACTGATCAACAATTGTTTTAATCCGCCCCGCCATTTCAAAAGCATGATCTCGACTCTCCATCTGACAAGGACCTGCAATTAAAGAAAGTGGTGCTTCATTTGAAAAAACAACATTTCCAACTTTAACAGTAATGTTTGATTTAAACATTTTATTCCTCGAAAGTAAGCAAATAAATTTATGAACTACCCTAACTTACTTTGCTTCACAGTAGCTTTGATAAAAGAAGAAAAAAGTGGATGAGGATCAAATGGACGCGACTTTAATTCTGGATGATATTGAACACCGATAAACCACGGATGATCTATATATTCTACTGTTTCTGGCAACATACCATCTGACGACATGCCAGAAAAAATCAACCCACATTGTTCTAGCCTATCTTTATAATGAATATTCACCTCATAACGGTGACGATGCCGCTCATAAATCTTTGTGGTACCATAAATTCCCGAAATATGGCTACCTTTTTTTAATTCAGCCACAAAAGAACCAAGACGCATTGTGCCGCCAAGATTTCCAAATTCAGTGCGCTTTTCAAAAACATCTCCCTTAAACCATTCAGTCATTAAACCGACAACTGTATCATTTGTTTTGCAAAATTCACTTGATGAAGCATTTTTAATATTTGCGACATTGCGTGCAACCTCAATACAAGCTAATTGCATACCCAAACAAATACCTAAAAAGGGAATCTTATTTTCTCTTGCAAATCGAATCGCTTCGATTTTACCTTCTGCACCACGCGCACCAAAAGCTCCAGGAACTAAAATCCCGTGAACCTTTTTTAAATAAGACGTAGGATCTTCTTTCTCAAAAAGCTCTGCTTCAATCCACTCAATATTAACCCTTACTTTATTTGCTACTCCACCATGCACAATCGCTTCGATAAGAGATTTATAAGCATCTTTCAAACCAGTATATTTTCCAACAATTGCAATCGTAACTTCTCCTTCAGGATGATGAATCCGATATGTAATATCTTTCCAACAATCCATATCCGGTTCAGGAGCACAATCAATTCCAAAAGCAGAGAGGACTTGCAAATCTAAGCCTTCTTTATGATACGCTATAGGCACATCATAAATTGTTGGAACATCTAATGCCTGAATAACTGCACTTGGACGAACATTACAAAAAAGCGATAACTTGTGCCGTTCTGCCTCTGGAATAGAGCGATCTGTACGCACTAAAAGAATATCAGGAACAATACCAATTGCTCGCAGCTCTTTAACAGAGTGTTGTGTCGGCTTTGTCTTTAATTCTCCTGCTGAAGAAATATAGGGCATTAATGTGAGATGCATATAAATAGCACTTTGCTTTGGCAATTCATTATGCAATTGACGAATTGCTTCAAGAAAAGGCATAGCTTCAATATCACCAACGGTTCCACCTATTTCACACAAGATAAAATCAAATTCTTCATTCCCTGTAGTAATGAATGTCTTAATTTCATCTGTCACATGTGGAATAACCTGAACAGTTGCTCCTAAATAATCACCACGCCGTTCTCGTTCAATGATATTGCGATAAATACGCCCCGTCGTAATATTATCTTGGCTATTTGTAGAATACCCAGTAAAACGCTCATAATGGCCAAGATCAAGATCTGCTTCTGTACCATCATCAGTGACAAATACTTCACCATGTTGATAAGGCGACATTGTTCCTGGATCAACATTCAAATAAGGATCAAGCTTTCGGATCCGCACGTGATAACCACGAGCGCGAAGTAATGCAGCCAAAGCTGCCGCTGCAATGCCCTTTCCAAGAGAAGAAACCACACCACCAGTAATAAAAATATAACGTGCCATGGGATTATGATGATAAATAATTCATAATGATTTTTCCAGCAAAAAATGAAAAAAAATAATCTCTCTTTCATAAAACAAAAATGTAGAAAAACCATATTCCATAATGATCTATACCAACTCTACATAAAACTATTTAGGCTTATTATTTAGAAATCGGATTACCTACTGGTGGAGGAAGTGGATCTTCATTTTCAGGTATAGCTAAGCCATTTTGTTGTTGAGAAGATGCAGGACCACTGCCCAATTGATCAATAATAGAAGGCTGAGCTTCACCCTCAACTGATGGCGCACTCCCTGATTCATTCTCTTTTGTTGAATTTTGTCCTGAATTAACTGGAATACGATTGAGAATATCAGAACTAGAATTTGATAAGTTTCCAATCACAATAAGTCCAATTGATGTCATGAAAAAACAAGCCGCTAAAATAGTTGTCAAGCGCGTCAATGCACTTTTGGCACCACGCGTACTCATAAAGCTTGAGCCACCACCTCCAAGCCCACCGCCTTCTGAAGGCTGAAGTAACACAACACCAATCAAAGCAATAACAACCAAAAAATGAATAACAATGAGTACTGTTTGCATAAATTCTGCTCTTTAATAATTACTCACAACTACCTACACACAAATTAAGTATAATCCAAGGGGTAATTATGATTTTCTCCTTATAATCTACGATAAACATCGCAAATATTTAAAAAATCAACTGCTTTTAGGCTTGCTCCACCGATCAAAGCACCATTAACGTGGGGAATACTCAAAAGCTCAAATGCATTAGATGGCGTTACTGATCCACCATAAAGCAGGCGTATTTTACACCCCTCATCACCAAAGCGAAAACTAATCTTCTCACGAATAAAACTGTGGATCTTCTCAACATCTGTCAAAGCAGGAACTTTTCCTGTGCCTATAGCCCATACCGGCTCATAAGCAATAACTATATTCTCTCCTGTTGAATCATCTGGCAAAGAATCCTCAAGTTGCTGTATGAGGACATCAAATACCTTACCACCTTCACGCTCCTCCAACGTCTCACCAATACAAACAAGAGGAACAAGATCTTCTCGCCATGCAGCTTTTACTTTAGCACAAACAATAGCATCATTTTCATGATAGGCTATACGACGTTCTGAATGTCCAATAATAACATAACTCGCTCCGGCCTCTTTAAGCATAAATGCCGAAACATCTCCGGTATAAGGGCCACTGCTGTTAAAATGGCAGTTTTGCCCTCCTAAAAGAAGCTTTTCATCATGTAATATTTCAGAAGCACGTGACAAAAGTGTGGCTGGAATACAAATAAGTGCTTCAAACAAACGACCCAAATCAGAGCTAACACCAGCAGCAATAGCGCGCAGCTCTCCAAGAGATTCGCCTGTTCCATTCATTTTCCAATTTCCAGCAACCAAAGGTCGAAGATCCGAAGCCATATTTTCACCTCAAAGGCTATCTTAATATTTTTTTTGCTTTAAGTATCAAATTATACAACGAAAGCAAGTCTTTAAGCTTGCATCTTCTTCATCTTTATTGCAAATTCTATCATTGCTGATAATCAATATACCCAATTATAGGATTAATTGAATAATGCTTAAAACCATGAGAAACTCTGTAAATTCTTGGGTTGCTAAGATTTTTCTTAGCACTTTGCTTTTGTGCTTTATCCTTCTATGGGGTGTACCACAATTACATACAACGAATAAAAATGAGCTTCTTACTTCCGGAAAATCCACAATAACTGTTGATACTTATCATCTCGCACTTGCTGACCAAAGTTTACGTTTAGCCCTTACTTCTAATCTTAGACGAATGTTTACACCAGATGAAATACAGAGATATAAAATTCCCTTTTTTGTTCTCAATCAGTTGCAACAGGATGTGCTTTTTGATGAACAAGCGCGTAAAATGAAAATTAATCTTTCAAAAGATATGATAGCCCGTATCATTGGTAATGACGATATTTTTCAGTATAACAGAGTTTTTAATCGCGATTTATTTCTCAACTATCTTCAACAATTACAGACTAACGAAAATAATTTCTTAAAATACTATACAAAAAAAGAAAAACGTAATCAGCTTATTTCAGCTTCATTAGCTGGTATGAGAGCGCCCGATATTTTTTATAAAGCACTTGCTACTTATCACGAAGAAAAACGTATCGCTGATTATCTTGTTATAGACCTAAAAAAAGAGAAAAAAATTGCTGATCCTAATCCAGAGATATTAGAAAAATGGTTTGATACTCACAAGAATAAATTTCGTGCTCCAGAATATCGTACTGTCTCTTTATTCTCTATAACATCAGAAGAATTTTTAAAACCACAAAACATATCAGTAAATGAAATACAGACTTATTATACTCAAAATACCTCGCGTTTTATTACTCCTGAAAAACGTATAATTGAAGAACTTCGTTTTTCTACACGTGAAGCCGCTGATAATGCAGCAAAAAAAATAGCAGAGGGCTTAAGTTTTGATGCTTTAGTTAAAGAAGAGAAAAAAAACCTCAGTGATATAACGAGGGGGCCTCTAGCAGAAAATGAGCTTCCTAATCATTTAGCATCTGAGATTTTTGAACTCAAAAAAGGAGAAATTAGTGCTGTCATTAATGATCTGCAAGGTCCTGTCATTATTCGCGTTGTACATATTACACCCTCAACTCAAATTCCCCTTCAAAAGGTAGAAAACGATATTCGTCAAACGCTTGCCCAAAACTATGCTGTAACTCATCTGCGCAATAAGTATACAGAAATTGAAAATGCTCGTTTTAAAGGTGCTTCTCTTACAGAGTTAGCAAAACAATATAAATTGCCTCACCGCAAAATTACTATTGATAAAACGGGAAAAACAACTGAAGGAATCATACTCACAGACCTACCTCAAAAAGAGGTTTTATTAAATGCTATTTATCAATCACATGAAGGTATTGATGTGGATCCTCTTTCTCTTCCAGAAGGAGGATATCTCTGGTATCAAGTTGATACGATTATCCCTGCCCGTGATAGAACACTTTCAGAAGTAAAACAAAATGCCATTGTCCAATGGAAAGAAGAAGAAATCCAACGTCTTCTTGATGAAAAAGCCCAAGATATCCTCAAACAACTCGCTAAAGGAAAAAGTCTTGATGCTCTTGCAACTGAGCTTGGTATCATAAAACAAACAACTCCAGCTCTCCGGCGCCAAGATCCATCACAAATCTTCGGCGTTGAAGGAGTTAAAGCACTTTTTTATGGTACCAAAGATCATTACGGCGTAGTAAAAGGTGTAAATGCGACAAATCGTATTGTTTATAAAATAACGACATCAATCGTACCTGAAGATATTACAGCTCATACTCTTTCGTCTGATATACGTACTAATATAGATACAATGATAAGAGAAGATTTAAAATTAGAAATGTTACAGGCTGCAAACAAAGAATATCCTATAAAAATTAACAGTTCTAATTACACTCGGATTTTCAGTAATTTTCAATAAAGTACTAAAATTATAATTTTTTCTTGTCTAAATAAAAATACATATTTACCTACCCTAATGGGTACATGTATCGTAGACTATTAATATAATAATAAATCAGTCTGTTTTTATATGAAAGAACTTTAACAAAACCTTCATTATCCTTGTAATGAATAATTTCTGAATATAAAGAATAATAACAACTAGCTAAAAAAATATTATAACTACTGCAACTTCTATTATATTTTAACCCTTTTTGTTCTTTTTTAGTTTTCTCGGATAACTTCCTGATAAATGAATTAGAGCTATATTAGTGTATTTCAAATGAAAAACTAGTCCAGAAAATTTTACTTTAAAAAGCTTATGCTAAATAAACGATCATAAAAATTACCATTATATCAAACAATTAGGTATCAATCCTTAAAGAAAATTCTGTAGCCAAACTGAATATATCGAGTTGAAAAATGCAGATCTTCTTTGCCTCTATAATTATCCGCAAATGAAATTTACTATTGAAATTTACTATCAAATGAAATAACAGGGTCTTTTTCAGGAATGATCATAATTTTGCTAAACAACTACCAATCACGCACTATTATTAATCACGTCTCCCTAAAAATAATCAATACTACGAGCTTGTCTAAACATGAGACATTGTTAAGTATCGGAAATTAAGATTCAATAAAAAGATAACTTGTTACTAAAATTTATCCCCCTATTCAAAAAAACATTTATGTGATTTACCTCGTAATGGTGCTATTTTTACTGAGGCTTGCACAAAATATCATCTTGAAATAGATTATAAGCTATAAATGTACTCGTATAAAGCCCACTTATGTTGCAAACAAGCAGAAGCTATCCCTAATGATCCATGCTAATCAAAAAGCTGTTTTGATTGCTCATATTCATTAAATTTATATAGAAAGAAAGCTTAAGTAAAAGAAGACAGACTCGGAATTTGTGGGATAACAACTCTAACTTTCAACTGAGAAAAATTTCTCTAATTATCTATCCCTGCATATTAATTATTGCCCTTAGTTTCAAGACTTATTACAATATTTGATAAACGCAAACTCTTTCTCCTCAGTATAGCTTTTTCTTGATGTAATACTAATAGAGCATAATTTAGCCTTTTTGCATCATCACTAATAAAAATTAATATTATTTTCTTCCCACAACTATATTATCCACTTTAAAACTATCTTGGATTTACTCAGCTTTAATAGCTAAAAGCCGATCTAGAAAAACTTTCTCGATATATATAAGTTACATCTCTTAGTCTATCATAGCATGTAACATCCCTATCCCAACAAACGTAGTAAGCGAAATCGGTACTACAATTAGCCTTGGTTACTTCAATTTATAAAAAAGAAAATTACAACTAATATATGACTCTTAACCTTCAACTGCTTCATTTACAAAATCTGCTATTTTACTTAAGAATCCTGATCTTTTTCTAGAGGATCAACAATAAAAAACAAAAAGTATTTTATTGATTTCTTTAAAATTTTGAGTATATAAAGGTAAAATGATGGTACTAATATAAACATATAATATTAATACTATTATGAATTTTGAGTAAAATAGATATAACGAAAATATGTGTAATCAATGGTTTAGAAAAATGATTAAAATAATCAAAAGCGCCTACAACCCAACAGATATTAAAATACATTGATAAGCATGAAAATAGTTTTTCCTATATAAGCGAGAATAACGTTTATGCATTACCCCAGTAAAAAAATAATATCAATTTCCAAAGAGTAGTTAAAGCATTATATCTAAGAGTTTCTATTGTTACTCGTCTCAACACAGCAATCAAATCTTTATCAACTCGCTTAATTTTCTCAATCGATACATTATCTAAAATCATTAAAAATGTTTTCTTTTTTGCGATTCACTCATATCATGCCTTTATACGAGTAATTGCCTTTTTGATTAGCGTAATTTAGCCTTAATAATAAGGAGGTCTTCATAAAAATGGACTATAAACAAAATTTAGCTGAAAATCATCAAAGGAAATTACAACGTGGATTAGACAATCGTCATGTACAACTCATTGCCATTGGTGGTGCTATTGGAACTGGTCTATTTATGGGATCTGGGAAGACAATTAGTATTGCTGGCCCTTCAATCATATTAGTTTATGCTATTATTGGTTGCATACTTTATTTTGTAATGCGTGCTATGGGAGAATTACTGCTTTCAAATACACAATATCGGTCTTTTATTGATTTTTCAGCTCATTTTTTGGGACCAAAGGTTGGATTTTTTATCGGCTGGACTTATTGGTTATGTTGGATAGTAACTGGAACAGCAGATATTATTGCGATAGCCAGTTATGCACAATTTTGGTGGTCTGAGCTCAATCCATGGATTCCTGTGCTCATCTGTATTGTTTTCTTTTTAATATTTAATCTTGTCGCAGTAAAATTATTTGGTGAACTTGAATTTTGGTTTGGCCTGATCAAAATTTTAGCAATTTTAGCATTAATTATTATTGGATTTTATATGATTTTTATTGGCTTTACCTCCCCACATGGTACTCTTTCTTCTCTCCGTAATGTATGGAATGATGGAGATATTTTTCCCCGAGGTCTTGGGGGATTCTTTGCTGGATTTCAAATTAGTATTTTTTCCTTCGTTGGTATTGAACTTGCTGGAACAATTGCAGCTGAAGTCAAAGAACCAGGAAAAATTTTACCAAAAGCGATCAATTCAATCCCTATTCGTATTATACTCTTTTATATCTTCTCTCTCATTGTAATTATGTCCGTTACCCCTTGGAATCAAGTTGCTTCAGATAAAAGCCCATTTGTAGAAATGTTTTTGCTAGCTGGTATTCCAACTGCTGCTGGATTAGTTAATTTCATTGTTCTCATGTCAGCAGCATCTTCAGCAAATAGCGGCATTTTTTCTACAAGCAGGATGATATATGGTCTTGCGACTAAACGAGGAGCACCTAGTTTTTTAGGAAAACTTTCTAAAAATTATGTTCCGGCCAATGCATTATTCTTCTCTTGTTTATGTGTTTTGTTAAGCTATATACTTTTGTCATTATCTCCAACGACTATAAGTGCTTTTACAATTATTACTACCATTGCAGCTATTTTATTTATATTTGTATGGTCTATAATTTTAATCAGCTATATTATTTATCGTCGTGATTATCCTATGCAACACATTACTTCTACGTATAAAATGCCAGGAGGGACTTTAATGTGTTGGTTTGTCTTAGCTTTTTTTATATTTATTCTTTTTTTATTAACATTAGAATCTGATACTTTAATAGCTCTAAAGTACACTCCACTGTGGTTTATTTTCTTAGAAAGCATGTACTTTATTTTCAGAAAAAATAAAGAATAAATTTTCATATAAAAATATATCAAAGATTACTCTTTTAGAGATAGTTCATCAGTTTTTATTAGTTCAATATAAAATTTAGTTGCACTCTTTAATCGATGGTATCATAGCACGAATTTTTTTACCAACTTCCTCAATAGGATGGATATCATTTAAACGCCGCATACTTTTAAAACGTGCAGAACCCGCTTTACATTCTTGTATCCAATCTGATGCAAATTTACCTGTCTGAATATCTTTCAAAATACGTTTCATTTCAGCCTTAATTTCATTAGTAATTAAACGGGGACCAGATACATACTCGCCCCACTCAGCTGTATTAGAAATTGAACGATTCATGTTTGCGATACCACCTTCATAAAGAAGATCCACAATTAATTTAACTTCATGTAAACACTCAAAATAGGCTATTTCTGGCGCATAACCTGCTTCTGTAAGTGTTTCAAAGCCTGCACGAATAAGCTCGACAAGCCCACCACAAAGTACGACTTGTTCTCCGAATAAGTCTGCTTCACATTCTTCTCTAAATGTTGTTTCAATCACACCAGCACGTCCACCACCAATATTACAAGCATAAGACAATGCTATATCATGCGCATGCCCTGAATTATCCTGTTCAACTGCGATTAAACAAGGCACACCACCACAACGTTGATATGCACTACGTACTTTGTATCCTGGCCCTTTGGGTGCAATCATCACGACATCAACTGTTTTTTTGACCTCAATTAAACCAAAATGAATACTCAAACCATGAGCAAAAGCAATTACTGCTCCATCACGCAAATAATCACGAATAGAATCTTTATAAAGATCGGCTTGTAATTCATCAGGCACTGCCATCATAATGAAGTCTGCCCATTTTGTTGCATCAACAACATTCACAACCTCAAAACCATCTGTTTCAGCTTTTTTGACTGTTGCTGACTCTAATCGCAAAGCAATTTTTATATCTTTAACACCAGAATCTTTAAGATTTAATGCATGCGCACGTCCTTGAGAACCGTAACCAATAATAGCCACTTTCTTTTCTTTAATTAAATTAACGTCTGCATCACTATCGTAATAAACATGCATAATAATACTTTCCCATAGACATATTTAAATTGAACTTCAAAACCTTGATGAACAACAAGCAACACGCATTGAGCACTTTATATCTCACAGATAATCATACTATCACTTATGATAAAATGGCAGCTGAATAAATTTAAATTTTCCTATTGCAAATAACAAGACCTTAAAGTTATAAAAAAAGCATATTTTGATCTAGAAATAAACTTCAAAGATTATTTTATAGCAAATAATAATATTCCTAAAAAATACTAATATCTATTTAGTATAAATTTCTATTCTAATAACAATAAAAATTTGGTTCTTTATTTAAACAGCTTATTTAAAATAAATAATGTTTATTTATAAACATAAAATATAGAAAATTTCTTTAATGAAAATAAAGTGTACAATTCTTGTACAAAATACTTGAAAAAAACAATTAACCTTTTTTATATTCAAATTTTAAACTACCTTATTTGAACAATTCTTTATCTTCACTGATCTTCCATAAGACCTTCTGCTTTTACAACAAAATTCTTACCTGAAAACGATAATAAAGTAGCTCTCTCTAAACATTTTAATGGCTTAACCAGGATCTAACCAAATACTTGAAAAATACATTCCCTTCAGAAAAACTATTACATCTCTGAGACAGTATTTTTCACCGTTGAGGGATCATCACAATAAAAATAAAGCCATATTTTAGCATTCCAAAATTCCTTCTTTCACAAAACGTTTATAAAGTACAAAACGAAGTGCATTAGTCACCTTAGATGTAGAAGTAATATTGGACACATAAACAGCTAAAGTAAATGAAAAATTCTTACTATCAAATGCTGTAAAACTTACCTGTGGTGCAGGATTTTTTAAAATTCCTTCTATTGTTGAAGCAACCTCTAATAACATTTCAACAACACGTTCTGGATCAACGTTAATCGCAACAGTGAGAGGTATATCAATCCTCCCCATTTTACTAGGACGGGTCCAATTACTCACATTATTATTAATAAGGCTTGAATTGGGAACAATAATTGTTTGTCGCTGAAATGTTTCAAGTTCTGTCGCACGTACACTAATACGTTTTACAATACCATGTACTGATCCAACTTCTATATAGTCCCCCAATTTAAATGGCCGCCCAATTAAAATAATAAGACCAGACACAAAATTCTGGACAATGTTCTGCAAACCAAAACCAATACCAAGTGAAAGCCCACCAGCAATAAGCGCAAAATTTCTAACATTTAATCCTGCAATTGATAATCCTACTAAGGCTGATAAAGCAATACCAACATAATTTATGACCGTTTTGATAGAATTACGTACACCAGAATCGAACTCTCCACGCACCATTATTGTACTATCTAACCAACTAATAAATAAGCGGCTAACAAACAAACAAACAAAAAAGAAAATTATTCCTATGATAATAGAAATCAAAGAAATAGATATATTCCCAATTTGAATATTAGTCATTAATTGCCACAATATTGTTTTTATATCGGAATACGAAAAACCAAACTGCATAAAAATTGGCATTGCACAAAATACAATAACAACCAAATTGAAAAAAATACTGCTAACAATCCCCAATCGATTCATTGTTTTTTCTTCTAAATGAAACCTTTTCATCAAAGCACGACCAACATTCGTTCTGATAAGCTCTCCTTCGTTTCCCATGGCATAAGCGCTTCGCATCCCCAAATACATCAACACTAAAAATGTACTACAGATCACAATCTGTTGCATAATAAAACGAGCAAAACCAATATAACCTAAGAAATTCATTACAATTAACAATAATCCAAGTGTCATCGGTAGAATACGTATACACAACAGCCAAGATGGAGTTTCCTCTCTTGTACTTTGGCGTCTAAATTGCAAAGGTATAAACGAGATAATAAACAACAAGACTCCTATAAGGAAAACAGCAATAAAACTTTTCGCAATAATCAAAGAAAAAGATGCTGATATCATTCGATAGATACTATCCAGAACTGTATCTAATGCAAACACCACACCTAAAAGAGTTATACAAACTATCAATTGATATGCTGCCAATGGTGTAACATTTAAAGGACGTATATGCGGTCTATACGGTGATAAAAGGATAACTGCTACACGATTCAACAAAAAGACCAATATAATTTGATGCCCAATCGTATGAAATACGTCTGTAAGTGTCCCTAAATTTAAACCAAAACTGCGAAATAAAAATAATGTCAGATAAACATAAATAGCACATACAAAAGAAGGCAGTAAAATTGAAATCAAAACAACCAATAAACGTTGTAGATAAGATACCTCATCATTTTCTTTGAAAACATCATACTTTACATACCCAATAAATTTACTAGAAAAATATGAAAGACCTAAGGTAACAATAAATGGAATAAAAAAAGCACAAAATAATTGTAGAGGTTTAAAATAAAATGCAAATTTCCACCAAGAATCAAAAAATAAAGTAACGTTTGAAAAGGCCTCTTTTGTTTTTTCAACAACCTCTTGAACCATTGACGTTGAAAATTTAACTTGTTTAAACATATATCCAAAAAGCTCTCGAGACTGAGAAATTGTAACTTTTACTATCTCATTTGCAGCTAAAAATATTGCCTCCAATTTATGAAGTGCATTATTAATTCTATTTTTTTGTTGTAGGATATCTGAGTATTTTTTTCTTTCGCTTCCGAAATTTTTTCGATTATCATCTAGTGCGTTCAACTGGTTCATAATCTCATTAATTTCATTAAGAGAAGTCCGCAAAACAAACGCTCCTGCCAAAGCTCGTTTACTGATATCTCGTGCTTGTAATCTCCATTTTGTCAAAAAATGTTCATTTTCTGGTTTGCTTTCTAAATTTGTTTGTAAAATTTTAATATCCTGTACAAGAGTATCAATAACCGTTTCTTGTTGTTGAATAATTCTATCCACTGATTGTAACTCTATTGACTGTACAACTATCGCAGTTGGCGATGTTAAAGCTCCCCATGCACAAAAACTAGAGAAAACATTGGTCAGAAAAATTAAGAAAAAAAGGAAGGTTCCATTTAAAAATGAATACATATTCATCCTCAGAATAAGCATTTATTAAGTACTCCCTTAAAATTATGATATTCAACAAACACTTCAGTTTTTTATCAAACAAGCTTATAAAACCTTTTCTCATCCAATAATACTGATAAAAAAGTAGATAAATTAAGTTAAAATCAACAATAGAAAAAAAAACACTTAACTGTGTTTTTTTTTGCATTCATATTGCAAAAAAGAAATTCTTTTCCTTTATAATTTGTTTTTTTTTATCCAATTCTAGCATTTTGGATAACGTTTAGTTCAAAAACCTATCTCTATCTAAACAACACACTGATTATAAAATTTTAAATAGTGCTCTTTTCTCAAAGAAACAGATATAATTAATTCCATTACAAAAGTCGTAAATAAAAAATTGTAATACCCTATAGATACCATAACTTAACAGCTGTACTTTTTTGAAGATATTAGTATTGAATGTGTTTTCAATTCCTGCCATAATTTTCCTATACAATTTTAAAACCTTCAAACACAAAATTTTAAATCAACATGCACCTTTCTCTCCTTGATCTATAAAAATAATTCTATTGTATTCTTCTTATCTCATTTTAATTATTTTAACGTATCTACTAATTGGAATATATCATGCGTACACCTGCCTGGCTGGCTACTCTTTATTGTTTTATTCTTTTAAGCAGCATCTACGTTGCCTTGCCTAACTTATTTTCGCAAGAACAAATCAAAAATTCAAAATTCCTACCGAATACCCATGTAACACTTGGACTTGACCTTCAGGGAGGATCTTCCCTCTTACTCGAAGTAGATACCAAAACATTAAAACGCGATCAGTTACACACAGTTTTAAGTAATGTACGTAAAAAACTGCGTGAAGCAAAAATTCAAACATCGAGTGTCCGTATCATTGAAGATAATATTGTCGTTGTTCTTTCTGATACCACGCAAAATAAAAAAGCCATTACTACCTTAGAAACATTAATTATGCCTATACACAATAGCTTTGGTACCACAGCTAGTGATATTGCAATCAACAATCAAAATGAAACTATTCGTGTGACATTAACTGAATCTGGCATAAATGATCGTGTTAGCAAAGCTATCGAGCAAAGTTTAGAAATTATTCGCCGCCGTATTGACCAAGTAGGTGTTACTGAACCTGCCATCCAAAAGGTAGGAACCAATCGTATTATGGTACAATTGCCTGGCCTACAAGATCCAAAACAATTACGTGATCTTCTAGGAACTACTGCTAAAATGACTTTTCATCTTGTACCTTCTAATATTGATATCAATAACCCACCTGTAGGTGTTTCAATTCTTTCTGGTTATACAGATGTAAATCAAAAATATGCAATTTATGACCAAATTGCTTTGGATGGAAATGTTCTTAAAGATGCGCGAGCAGGATTTGATCCGCAAATACCAGGACGCTCTATCATCTCATTCACTATGAATTCTATCGGTTCAAAAATATTTGCAGACATAACACGCCAACATATTAACCGTCCTTTTGCAATTGTTCTGGATAATAAAGTCTTAACTGCTCCCGTCATTAATAGTGTCATTCCTAATGGACAAGGACAAATTACAGGAAATTTTGATTCTAAAGAAGCCTCAACTCTTGCTGCGCTACTACGAGCTGGTGCTTTGCCCGCGCCATTAACCGTTATTGAAGAAAGAACGGTAGGTCCAAATCTTGGTGCTGATTCTATTAAAATGGGCCTGTATACAGGCATCATAGGTTTTATTCTCGTTACAGTCTTTATTTTTCTTTTATACGGCATCTGGGGTATTATTGCTGATATAGCGATAGCACTGCATACTATTTTGATATTTTCAGCTCTAAGCCTCCTTGGTGCAACACTAACCTTACCTGGCATTGCTGGTATTATTTTAGGTATTGGTATTGCTGTTGATGCCAATATTTTAATTAATGAACGTATTCGCGAAGAAAGTCAAAAAGGTATAAGTGCCTTTGCTGCTTTAGATCGTGGTTTTAAACAAGCTTTTGCAACTATCCTTGATGCCAATGTGACAGCTGTTATTGCAACTGTTTTACTATTTTGGTTTGGTACCGGCCCAGTTCGTGGTTTTGCTGTAACAATGTTGCTTGGCATCATTATATCGATGTTTACTGAAATCACCATAGTAAGAATTATGATGATTTGGGTAGTAAATAAATGGAAAATAAAAAAACTGCAGTTTCAATCTGTTTTCAATTTTATCCCTAAAAATACTACTTTTCGTTTCATGAACGCTCGTTTCATTGGTATTGGTATTTCAATTATTTTATCTCTATCTTCAATTTTTTTGTTTTTTAAACCTGGTTTAAACTTTGGAATTGATTTTGTTGGTGGCAGTCAAATGACCATTACAACAAAAACACCCGCAAATTTAGCAATTTTGCGTTCAAATCTTTCTGCTCTTAATATTGGTGAAGTTACACTACAAAATATTGATAACGAAAATACGATACTGATTCGTATACAGCAACAAAGTGGTGGAGAAATTCAACACATTATCGCTATTGATAAAGTCAAAAAAACTGTGCAAAGTATTTACCCAGATACAACATTCGATCAAACGGAAGTTGTTGGTCCTAAAATTTCAGGAGAGCTTGCTACAGCTGGTATTATTGCTGTTATTCTAGCAACAGTCGCTATGTCTCTCTATATCTGGTGGCGCTTTGAATGGTTTTTTGCTATTGGAGCAATAGTTACACTTATCCTTGATATTACAAAAATGGTTGGTTTTTTTGTTTTATTTCAATTTGATTTCAATTTAACAGCCATTGCTGCTCTTTTAACAATTGTTGGTTATTCAATTAATGATAAAGTTGTTGTATATGACCGAATGCGTGAAAATATGCGCCTTTATAAACAAACACCACTGCGTGAAATAATTGATCTTTCAATTAATCAGGTTTTTGTACGCTGTATTTTTACATCAACCACTACGATATTAGCTATGTTACCTATGGCTCTATGGGGAGGAAATACTGTTAATAATTTTGCATGGCCTATAGTCTTTGGCATTATTATTGCAACATCTTCTTCTATTTTTATTGCAGCTCCCATTTTATTATTATTAAATAATTGGTGCTATAAGAAGAATAAAAAAACAACTCAAATTATATAACTACCAATTAAAATAGCGCGTTAATTTATATAATATGTTACTCTATTTCTTTTTTTAATTATAATCATTGTGACAACTATTTCTAAAGAAAGTACTACACTACAGTTATGCCTCACGATACGCCATTAATTACAACTATTGTTGCAGGTTTATGTTTAGCATTTATTTTCGGAATGATTGCTAATCGTTTGCGTATCTCTCCATTAGTAGGGTATCTATTAGCTGGTGTCATTGTGGGACCTAATATAGGTAGTTTTAAAGTAGATTCTGTTTTGATCAACCAACTTGCTGAAATCGGTGTTATTTTGCTAATGTTTGGTGTTGGCCTGCATTTTTCATTAAAAGATCTTTTATCTGTTAAAGCCATAGCTATTCCTGCAGCCATTACACAAATGGTATTTGCTACTTTTCTTGGTTTATGCCTCGGTTGGATTATAGGATGGCGATTTAGTGATGGTTTAGTATTTGGTTTAGCATTATCAACAGCAAGTACTGTGATCTTGCTGCGTGCTCTGCAAGAACGATGCCTAATTGAAACAGAAAAAGGACGTATTGCCGTTGGTTGGTTAATCATTGAAGATTTAGCTATGGTTCTAATACTAGTTCTTATACCTGCACTAGCAAACATCCTCGGTAGTACAAAAAAAGAACCAATCGGCCCTCTTGTTCAATGGTTCAACTTAAATGTCTGGGGCATTGTTGGTCTAACGATTTTAAAAGTCATCGTATTTGTTGCTCTAATGTTCATTATTGGAAGGCGTTTTATACCGTGGTTACTAAAAGTGAGTGCACAATCTGGCTCGCGTGAATTATTTCGTCTTAGTGTTTTTGCTATTGCATTAGGAGTAGCTTTTGGAGCCGCTCATTTATTTGGTGTTTCACTTTCTCTTGGTGCTTTTTTTGCAGGTATGATGATGAGTGAATCAGAATTAAGTCATCGTGCTGCAGAAGAATCTTTACCACTGCGCGATGCATTCTCAGTTCTTTTTTTTGTTTCTGTAGGGATGTTATTCGACCCTATGAAAATTCTAACCAACTTTTTTTCTTTTCTCGCAACCTTATCGATTATCATCATAGGAAAATCGGCTATTGCTTTTTTTATTGTTAAAGCTTTCCGCTATTCTAATGGAACAGCTTTAACTATTTCAGCTAGCCTAGCACAAATCGGAGAATTTTCTTTTATCCTTGCAGGACTAGGTTCAAACCTTGGACTTTTAAATAACAACGCTCGCGATTTAATTCTTGGAGGTGCAATCCTTTCTATCCTCCTCAATCCCCTTGTTTTTGTTGCTGTTGATAAAATTAAAAAATATCTAGAAAATTCTTCTGCTAACGCGCAAGATAAACAAACAATTATTAATATCGATCCTGAAGATTCCGACGAAGAAGCGCTACCAATTACTTCAAGAACTGATCATATTGTGATTATTGGTTATAGCTGTGTTGGAAAATACATAACACTATCTTTAATGGAAAGAGGTCAGCCGATTATAGTAGTTGAAGAATCAAAGCGTCTTGCTGATAAAGCAATAGCAAACGGAATCGAAACAATTTGTGGTAATATCATTAAAAAAGAAATTATTAATGCAGCCAATATTAGAGGTGCACGTAAGGTCGTTATTACAATGCGAAGCACTATTGAAGCAGGACAATGTATAGCAAACATACGCGATCTGAACAAAAACCTTCAAATAATTGCTCATGCACTATCTGAAACAGAAACATCTTATTTAATGGATTTAGGAGCGGATATTGTAGTGACGAATGACAAAGAAATCGCTAATAGTTTTATTGGGTATATAATTGGACAACAATCTGTAATGGATACGTCTAATAATGAATTAACTTTACAAAAAATGTAAATAAAAACAAAAACGGATAAAGAAGTATGAAACTACAGAAATTTATATGGCCATTGATTGGCATCTTAGCAATGTTGATATCGATTCGCATTCTTTATATAAAATTATCTACTATTTCGCTTAGTGCTGTATTAGAACGTCTTTCTAATTTAAGCACGCATCATTGGCTTTTAGCATGTCTTTGCTCATTCGTCGCTTATACAGCTCTCGCTGGTTATGATCGAATTGCCTTGCAACATCTTGGTCGTAAAATTTCTTGGATATTTATAGCTATATGTTCATTCACTACTTATGCACTTTCACATAATATCGGTGCATCAGTTTTTTCTGGTGCTGTTATACGTTATCGCGCTTATACAATAAAAGGACTCAGTGGAACAGAAATTGCTATATTAGTGGGTTTTTGTTCATTCACTTTTGTAATTGGTACAATCTTACTTTCTGGCATTGTTTTAATTTTACAACCAGAAATTATTACCCTCATTCACAATGATCTTCCTCAATGGTTAGGGAAGGTAATTGGTGTGATTTTACTTTCCTGTATAGCTCTTTATATTTTCGGTAGTTGGCTACAATTAAAACCTTTACGTATAAGCAAAAAAATTTATCTTTTTTATCCACGTCTTCAAATTGTTATTCGACAACTTATTATTGGCCCATTAGAGATTTTAGGAGCAGCAGGAATTATATATGCTGTACTACCACATAATGCTGATATTAATTTTATCTCTGTACTTGGTGTATTCCTTGCATCTTTCTCTATAACTCTTCTTTCCAATGCTCCTGCAGGAGGTATGGGAGTACTTGAAGCTTTATTTATAACAGGCATGCCTAATACAGACCCAACCGATGTTATCGCAGCACTTATAGCATTTAGAATGCTCTATTTGATCATACCACTTATCATTTCACTATTCTTTATAGCAATCTTTGAAACTAAACAATATTTAAAACGAATACAACAAACCCCGCCTGAATAAAAAATAATTTCTTCTTTTTTATACTATATTGATACAAGCTAATAGCTAAACTTAACTAATAAGATACCCACAGGAAAACTCGTTTAAAACTTAATCTGTTCCATACAATTAGTAATCTGCGATTATGATAATGGTTATATAATCGATGCAAATGATTTTTCTATTATATTGCAATATTGATTATAACTAAATTTGCTTCTCCATTGATTTCATTACCATGATAATTAGTCCTTCTCATGCACAACAATAGGAGAAATAAGAACTTTAGCGATATTCCGGCGATCCATTTCAATGACTTTAAAACATAAACCTTCTGCTTCAAAACTTTCCCCTTCATTTGGTAAATGCCCCAAACGCCAGAGCATAAACCCTGCAAGCGTAGTATAACGATCTGCTTCATCAACAAGATTACACTCAAGGTAACCGCTTAAACGACGAATATCAGCATATCCCTCAATAAGTAAGCTTCCGTCTTCGAGCTTTTCTGCCACAACAGATTCCTCATCATCAGGAAAATCACCTGCAATCGCCTCAAAAATATCTGTTGGTGTCGCAATACCTTTCAAAGATCCATGCTCATCAACAATAATCGCAATTTGAATTGGAGAATGGCGTAATTTCTCCATTAATCGTAAAACACCTGTATTCTCATGAACAACAAGTGGCTCACGCATAGCTTTTTGCCAATTAATCTTTTTACCTTCAGCTAGATTTAAAAGAAGGTCTTTCGTTAAAGCAACACCAACAAATTCATCTATTTTTTCACGTGCAAGAACTAAGCGACTATGCTTAACGCGTTGCAACTCTTCACGCATTTCATTTTCATTACCATTTAAATCTAACCATTCAATCTCATTACGTGGAGACATAATAGAACGCACAGGACGATCTGCTAAATCAAGGACACCACGAATCATTTCTTTTTCTTCTGGCCGAAAAATTTCTGAAGTAGCAGCTTGTTCAACAATGACGTCTACAGTTTCACTAAGATTTCCACCTTTTTTCCCACCTCCTAAAAGCCTCAAGACAGCATCAGCCGTCCGTTCACGTAGATCATTTGTTGTAATCATCTTTTCACGATTACGACGTCCAATTTGATTAAAAACTTCAATAACAACTGAAAAACCAATAGCAGCATACAAATAACCCTTGGGAATATGAAAACCAAAGCCCTCAACAATGAGAGTAAAACCAATCATCATCAAGAAACCAAGACACAAAATCACAATAGTGGGATGACGATTAATAAAACGCATAAGAGTTCCTGATCCCCACATCATCACCCCCATAGCGATAATAACCGCTATATACATAACCATTGTTTGGTCTTTAGCAATCATACCCGTTGCAGTGATAATACTATCAAGAGAAAACACTGCATCAAGCACAACAATTTGAATAATTACTTGCCAAAAAACAGCATAAATAACTCCTTTTTTTTGTGTATGCATCGTACCTTCTAGTCTTTCGTGTAATTCTAGTGTTCCTTTTGCTAATAAAAAAGCTCCACCACTAATCAAGATTAGGTTATGCCAACTAAATACAAAGGACGAAATAGAAAAAATTACCTTATCAAAACTCATTACCCAACCAATAACCGTGAGAAGACAAAGTCGCATCAATAATGCTAAAGTTAGACCTATAAAACACGCACGATCACGTAAATGTAACGGTAATT
This sequence comes from Bartonella sp. A1379B, assembly GCF_002022485.1. Classification (NCBI taxonomy): domain Bacteria; kingdom Pseudomonadati; phylum Pseudomonadota; class Alphaproteobacteria; order Hyphomicrobiales; family Bartonellaceae; genus Bartonella; species Bartonella sp. A1379B. The sequence goes on from NZ_CP019780.1 coordinate 798,328, forward strand.
TTTCTGCTAAAATCGCAATAAAAATAAGATTATCTATGCCTAATACAATTTCGAGAAAAATTAATGTGGCCAAGCCAAACCACGCATGGGGATCAGTGATCCATTCCATCATAACTCACCATTTAAAAAGATCTTGAAAATTAAAAAGCTTAAATACATGTTGCTGATGAAAAAAATCATAAATTTTCATCCGCATAAGTCATCAATAATGTTGAATACAAATAAACTACATGGGAAAATAAGTAGCTAAGTATATTCAAAGCAGTGCTTAAACTCTTATGATCGTTGAGAAAATATAACAATAACCCACACCACTTGTTACTACAAGAAGGCTCTCCTGAATCTTGCCCGGGCATTACGCTCGACAACCCTCCAATTATCGTTCTATATTGAGTAGAACATCTATTTATAGAATACCTTAATTAATAGGTTTATTTTTATAGAATATCAAGAGGAGAAGAATATTTTTTAACTTATAGCGTAACTATAAGCTCTCTTTATTTCATAGAAATAGATCAAAAACAACAAGGCTATCTAGACATCCTCTTTTTAGAGGATTATAGAGGGTTATTCATTTTTACCTCTTTTAAAATTGTGGGTGATTAGCTCAGATGGTAGAGCAGCTGACTCTTAATCAGCGGGTCGTGGGTTCAATTCCCTCATCACCCACCAATAAAGATAATTTATTAATAAAAAAACATAAATAAAATTATAAAAATATACTGCCATTAGATTTAAGTATCTTTTCTGCTCACAATTGATTTACTTTAAATTCAGTGTACTCTTAAATCTAAAAAGTACTTTACCATTTATCTCTACAAAATATCCTGATATTAGAAGGACATATTTAACTTACTCGAAAATATCAATAGTCCTCAAAATTTTTATCACTCTGAAAATTTTACTTTTACATTAAAGATTATAAAAATTTCACAATAAAATCCTAAATGCTGTTAAAACTTTAATAATCTTCATAGATTTCAAGGATTTAAATTTTTCTAAATCTTAAATCTTTTACTGGTATAAAAGTCATTATTTACGTTAAAAAGAAGTTTGGTAAACAATCAGATATATGATAAAGTTTGCTAATGAATTATCGGCATATTTATCATGCTGGCAATTTTGCTGATGTCTTTAAACACATTATTGTCACACGTATCATAGAATATCTTAAGCGCAAAGAAAAAGCCTTTCGCGTCATAGATACGCATGCGGGTATTGGACTCTATGATCTTTCTTCTGTAGAAGCACATAAAACAGGAGAATGGCGTGAAGGCATCGGACGACTTCTATCGATTCCCATCCCCCAAGACTTAAAAGAGCTTCTTGCCCCATGGTATGATGTTATTTTTGCAATCAATAAAGGAACTAAAGAAATTGCATTCTATCCTGGATCACCTATTCTTATTCGCCAACTATTGCGTAAAAAAGATCGATTAACTGCAATTGAATTACACCGTGAAGATTACCAAATTTTAGCCAGCCACTTTTCTGGTGATTACCAAACAAAAATTCTGCACTTAAATGGTTGGCTTTCTTTAAATTCCCATCTACCACCAAAAGAAAAGCGTGGACTTATTTTCATTGATCCCTGTTTTGAACAACCAGGAGAATTTTCCCGCTTCATTGAAGGAATAGTGAAAGCATATCGACGTTTTTCTGGAGGAGTATATGCTTTATGGTACCCTGTTAAATATAATAAAGAAATTAAACTTTTTCTTCATGCACTTCATAAAACAGAAATTCCAAAAATTTTACAGCTCGAGATGCATATTGGGAAAAGCGTATCCCCACCTAAAATGAATGGTAGTGGCATGATTCTTATTAATCCTCCTTATCTTCTTGAAGACGAAATAAAAAAAATCGCTCCTTTCCTTATCAATCATCTTGGAAGAGATGAGCATGCACATATTATACAAAAATGGCTTTCATAGAACGCACCTATTCTTTAGTATTTTTAATAAAAATACACACTAAAAATTATCAATTCCGATACCATAAATAGAAAAAACAGCAATTCATAAACAAAGCGCTTGACTAGAAACAATCATTTCATATCTCACAAATATAAAATAGTTTCAGGTAAATTAATGAGCTTAGAAAAGCATATACTCCGCTATACAAAAAATGAAGAAAAATTCCCTTTTTCATCTTGATATTATATGGCATGATGCTCATAAAAAAAATGAGAATAATCAATTTAAAGGTGTTGCACTCATCCAATATTTTGTCAAAAATCTCCCTCATAAACCAGGGGTTTATCGGATGCTCAATGAAAATGGTGATATTCTCTATATTGGCAAAGCACGAAACCTCAAAAAACGTGTTTCACATTATACCCGTGAACATGGACACAATAACCGTATTACACGTATGATTCGTGAAACAAATCATATGGAATTTGTCGTTACCCATACAGAAACAGAAGCACTCCTTTTAGAAGCTAATTTAATTAAAAGATTACAACCACGTTTTAATGTTTTACTGCGTGATGACAAAACTTTACCTTATATCATTATCACGGACGATCACCGAGCACCTGCACTATATAAACACCGTGGTGCCCGAACACGAAAAGCTCATTATTTTGGTCCTTTTGCTTCTTCGGAAGCGGTTACGCAAACAATCAATGTTCTACAACGCGCCTTTTTATTACGAACCTGCACTGATTCAGTTCTTGAAAACTGTACACGGCCTTGTTTGCTTTATCAAATTAAACGCTGCTCAGCTCCTTGTACACATGAAATTAGCAGTAGTGATTATTTACAACTTGTCAAAAAAGCAAAAGCTTTTCTTTCAGGAAAAAGTCAATCAGTTAAAAATGATATGGTTCAAGCTATGCATAAAGCTGCAGAAAATCTTGATTTTGAGCGTGCTATAACCTATCGTGACCGCTTATCAGCTCTTTCTCACATACAAAGCCATCAAAGTATTAATCCTCAAACTGTAAAAGAAGCAGATGTTTTTGCAATTGCACAACAAGAAGGAATGACTTGTATTCAAGTATTTTTTTTCCGTATGGGGCAAAATTGGGGAAATCGTTCCTATTTTCCAAAAGCAGATCCCTCTTTTTCCAGCTCCGAAATTCTAGCAAGTTTTCTTATACAGTTTTATGATAATAAGCCAATTCCAAAGCTTATTCTTTTATCTAATACAATTGACGAAGAAATACTCCTCACTGAAGCATTAAGCCTGAAAGCAAACCACAAAATATCTCTATCTTTACCAAAACAAGGAGAACGCAAAGCTCTCGTGAATCATGCTTACACAAATGCCTATGAAGCACTCCAACGCAAGCTTTCTGAAACATCAGCACATAAAAAATTCCTTTGTAATATCGTTAAAACATTTCAACTATCCCATACTCCACGCCGTATAGAAGTCTATGATAACTCACATCTTATGGGAACTAATGCAGTTGGCGTAATGATTGTTGTTGACCAAACAGGTTTTGTCAAAAATCAATATCGTAAATTCAATATTTGCTCGACCGATATCAAACCTGGTAATGATCTTGGTATGATGAAAGAAGTAATTGAAAGAAGATTTTTACGCCTTCTTAAAACATATGGTTTACCTAACAAAAATAAAAATATTGGCTATGAAGATTCTTATCCTCTATGGCCTGATCTTATCTTAATTGATGGAGGGCAAGGACAAATAAATATTACTAATACAGTATTATCTGAATTAGGTTTAGATGATTTTATCACAGTAATTGGCATAGCTAAAGGTCCTGACCGGAAAGCTGGTCTAGAACGTTTTTTTATGAAAGGAAAGCAACCTTTTACACTTCCCCCACATGATCCTATTCTTTATTTTCTACAACGCCTACGCGATGAAGCACACCGTTTCGCAATTGGAACTCATAAAGCAAAACGAAAAAAAGAAACATTCAAAAATCCACTTGATGAAATTGAAAACATAGGCCCTACGAGAAAGCGTGCTTTGCTTAACTATTTCGGAAGCTCTAAAGCAGTTTCCAGAGCATCTATTGAAGACTTAACAAAAGTTACAGGCATTTCTAAAGAAATTGCGTACAAAATTCATAATTATTTTAATAAAAAATAAGGCTTGTTTCATAAGCTTTGCCTTGTTACTTTTATACAATATTTTATACTCTAAAAACTGAAAATTGCTCTATGAAAAATCATACTTTTTCTTTTCCTAATATTCTAACTTATGCACGAATCATTGCTGTACCATTGGTTGTAGCGTGCTTTTTCTTAGAAGGTCGCCTACAATCAAGTGATATTGCTCGTTGGATTGCTGTTTCTATTTTTATTATTGCATCTATTACTGACTTTTTGGATGGCTATCTTGCTCGTATTTGGCAACAAACCTCTAATATTGGCCGCATGTTGGATCCAATTGCAGATAAACTTCTCGTCTCTGCCTGCCTACTCTTACTTGCTGCAGAAAGTACTATCGCCGGCTGGTCACTTTGGGCAGCGATTATTATTCTTTGCCGAGAAATTCTTGTCTCTGGACTACGTGAATATTTAGCTGAGTTAAAAGTGAGTGTTCCCGTCTCTCGTTTTGCAAAATGGAAAACTTTTGTACAAATGATAGCTATTATATTACTCTTAGCAGGTCCGGCTGGTAATAAAATAATTCCTTACACAACAGAATTCGGCATTACTATGCTATGGATTGCAGCTCTGCTTACATTATGGACAGGATGGGATTATTTCTGCGCCGGTTTGAAACATGTTATCACATAAAAAAAATAAACGGCGAGATTACAATACATGAATAAAGGCTCATTATCCTAAATAATAAGACATTTACCATTGCTTAAGCTGATACAGAGAACATTTGGAAAATAATGCAAATATATAATTAAAATCTAATAGACTAGAAAAATACCTTTTTAGACATAGCCATACCAACATGTTCTTTTGAAAGTAATAATTTTACTCGAAAAGTCCCTCAATATATTTCGGGACTTTTCATTTGCTAAATAGTCTTTTGTTAACCAACAATTTCAATGTCAGAAAACCAATAAGCTATCTCCATTTTCGCAGACTCAGCACTATCTGAACCATGAACAGAATTTTCACCAATCGATAAAGCATGCACTTTACGAATTGTTCCTTCCTGCGCATCAATAGGATTTGTGGCTCCCATAATTTCACGATTTTTAATGATTGCATTTTCTCCTTCTAAAACCTGCACAACAGTTGGACCAGAAGACATAAATGTTACCAACTCTTCAAAAAATGGACGCCCTTTATGGATTGCATAAAATCCCTCTGCTTGCTGTCGACTCATCCACACGCGCTTAGATGCGATAATATGCAATCCGCCATCTTCAAGCATTTTTGTAATTGCCCCCGTCAAATTACGGCGCGTTGCATCTGGTTTAATCATCGATAAAGTGCGTTCTACAGCCATTTGGTTATCTACCTTTCTTTCATTTAAAAACTATCTTCACTTCTCTATAACAAGTAAAGAACTTTCTACCAAGTAACGGTAAGAAAATCTGTATTAATTTTCAATTATATAATTCTTTTTGAGATCGTAACCTTCATATAATAAAAATATTAGTAGTAATTTATCCTAATAACCATATCATCATTTTTCCTTCAAAAATTGAATAAATGAGCTTATTAGAAAATCATGTAAAGGAAACTTTTCACTATGTTGGTCTTGAATGATATCACAATCCGAATGGCTGGATACCTTTTGATTGATCGCGCTAATATTGCAATCCCTTCTGGCTCAAAAACTGGATTTGTTGGGAATAATGGAACTGGTAAATCAACTCTTTTTCGTGTTATTATAGGTGATATTTCTCCTGAGAATGGTGAAGTTCTCATACCACAAAAAGCGCGCATTGGTTTAGTTTCCCAGGAAGCACCAATAACCGAGCAATCCTTGCTCGAAACTGTTTTAGATGCAGACAAAGAACTTATTAATCTCCTCCGTGAATCAAAAACAGCAACTGACCCAATACACATTGCTAACATTCATACACGTTTAAGTGATATTAACGCTCATTCGGCAAAAGCACGCGCTAGTAAAATTCTTTCTGGTCTAGGATTTGATCCTCATACACAACAAAAACCTCTATCCTCTTTTTCTGGTGGATGGCGCATGCGCATTGCATTGGCAGCTGTACTTTTTACTGAACCTGATCTTTTACTCCTCGATGAGCCAACAAACTATCTTGATATTGAAGGGACTTTATGGCTCATCGAATATATACACCAATATCCTCATACAACTATTCTCACTAGCCATGATCGCGACTTCTTAAATAAGACTGTTAACTCTATCATGCATCTTGAAAATAATAAGCTTACCTTCTGGCGTGGTAATTATGATCAATTTAAACAACAAAAAGCGGAAACTATTAGATTACAACAAAAAGAACAGGCAAAACAAGAAGCACAAAAAAAACATATGGAGGATTTTATTAACCGTTTTCGTGCAAAAGCAAGTAAATCGCGACAAGCACAATCACGTCTTAAAGCACTAGAAAAACTTAAACTAATCACACCTTGGGAAACAAGATATAGTCAATCTTTCACTTTTCCGATAGCTGATAGACCTGTAGCCTCCCCTATTATTGCATTATCAAATATAAATATTGGTTATGAAAAAGGGAAACCTATTCTTAAAGAACTAAATTTGAGAATTGATAATGATGACCGTATCGCTCTTTTAGGTTCAAATGGAAACGGTAAATCAACTCTTGCCAAATTACTCGCAGGCCGTCTTCAACCAGAACAAGGAACAATAACACTCGCCCCCCATCTAAAAATTGCCTTTTTTACACAACATCAATTAGATGATCTTATACCAGAGCAAAATGCAATAGAACATATGCGCTATCTAATGCCAGAACAGTCAGAAACCAAAATACGCTCTACATTAGCACAGATGGGACTATTAACAGAAAAAATGATGGTAAAAGTTAAAGAGCTTTCAGGAGGTGAAAAAGTACGCTTACTTATGGGACTTATCGTTTTCAAAAGTCCCCATCTTCTTATCCTCGATGAACCTACCAATCATCTTGATATTGATAGTCGTGAAGAACTAATCCATGCACTCAATAATTTTAATGGAGCAGTTATCCTCATTTCTCATGATCGTTACCTTATTGAAGCAACAATGGATCAATTTTGGCTTGTAAAAAATAAAACTGTTCTACCTTATAAAGGTGATATCAACACTTACCGCATAGAAGTTCTTGGCCTCTCCCCCAAAAAAGAAACAAACACTTCTCCTAAAAAAGAACATTTTCTTTCTAAAAATGAACAAAGAAAAATCAATGCGCAAAAACGCTCTCTTCTTGCACCACTACGCAAACAAATCGCTGAAACTGAAGCAGTGATAAATTCTCTTCAAAAACAAATTAAACAACTCGATGAAGAATTAATTCCTGCTTCTTCGCATCATCAGTTCTCTGAAAAAGCAAAAGAACGTGCTAAAGCAGTAAAAAAACTAGAAGAATCTGAAGCACTCTGGTTTGCCTTATCTAATCAATATGAAACAAAAAATCATACAAAAACATAGCTCTCCTACCATTAGCTTTCTTGCTTGACGGAATAATAGCTCTTCATAGAAAAGATCTTTAAAACTTCTCACACAATAGAGGCTATAATCAACAAAACAGAGCGAGCTCTTAAAAACTATAGCGTAACCCTACAATACCTTGAAGGGACTGTTCTACCTTATGCCCTTTGAGATACTGAGTTTCAGCATAAAGCGATAAGTTATCACCAATAAGGCTATGCAAACCAATTCCTAATTTTCCTGCATCTCTCGATAAATCAGTGATAAATTTATGCTGATTATTAATTGTCGTATGATTCCTATCTATATATTCACGTAACCAAGCCGTTGTTATATAAGTCATTAAGTGAGCGTCATCATTCAAATTAAACTTATGACCAACAGATAATCCAGCTTCACTGCGCAATGAAGTAGAACTATTCACATTACCAACCATCTGATTAGAAAGCTTTACTTCCTTACCCGAAACACGGACTCCTGTTAGTTGAGTATAAGGCTGTATCCAGGTATCTGGTGCTACATTAAAATAATACCCTGCTTCAAATGAAGTCCCTATTGCCCATTGGTTATAATCACCTTGAACACCCAAACCATTTGTCGAAATAGCCTTTAAATTATTTGTGTAATAATTATATTTTAAAACGCTATCTAAATACCACCCTTGATTATCAAAATAAGTCGCATAAGCCCCGGCACTATAAGTGTCCATATTACTGACACCGCCTCGTGCATGGGCAATACGCGCTTGATCATAACTTCCAAAACCACCAATGTAAAAATCCCCTTTCATCAGTTCTTGCAGCCAATCAACACCTAATATGATACCTGTCTGATCAAGTCTAAAATGCGTATGACCTGTAGCCAAACGATCGCGACCCTTGATCCCATACGTCCAGAAAGCCGTATTCTTCTTGTTCCTGCCTAAAATACCTCTTCCAACACGCAAACTTTGCAACTCATTATTAAAAACAAGTTCAGGAGCTACTGCCAAAGATAACACTGCATCTGCCGATGGTGTCGTAGACGGAGTTGGTGTTGGCTTATCAAAATGATCTGCTGCTAAATACCAAATCTTGCTAGCATCATCTTGTCTTTGCTTTAAGGCATACATATAAGTGCCACCGTCAACAGCATTAATCTTTACACCAGAAAGATCCACTAAAGTAAAATGAGAGCCTGCACTTTTATCAGTAACCAAATCACGGTGCTGTGAAAGAGGATTGGTAATTTCAGCACCTGAATCAGCTACGCTTATCATGTGATGACCATCACCACTTTCAATAAAAAGATAATCACCGCGATCCTCTGCAATAGTGGTATTAAATCTAAAATGTAAACTTCCTAATTCACCAGAAAGCTTCTCAATATAAAGATGAGAATAACGGGGTTGAGCTTGATCAGGAATAAAACTAACAGTTCCCTGACCACTTAATTTCTTAATCAAAGCGCTATCTTCATCACGTGCACTAATAACAAATAATTCTGTCTCTTTTCCTTTTAAAATAAAGTTTTCTATTGTAGAGCGATGCTCTTTATCTCCAGCATAAAGAAGAAACTTTCCAAAATCATTAATTGTCGTATCTCCTTCTAATGTTGCACCCGCATATGCCCATGAACTCGCACGATCATTAACAGTTAGACCATATACATAACCATCCTTATATATTTCTTGAACAGCATTATCATTTAAAGTAACAGTAATAGCTGTACCTTCTGCAGAAACGCGCTGTCTTCCATCCCTAAAAACTTCAGTATTTACTGCAGTCCCCCCCTCTTCTTGATTACTTTTTGCATAAAGATTTTGTATGCCTCCTTCCATCACTTTCGCATTCCATACCACCTCGCTTCCAGATACATTCTGTTCTTCTCTTATATAACCTTGACCATAAGGAAAAGTTTTTAAATCATTTGAAGATGTAGATAGCAATACCGGTACAGGTGCTTTCACTTTTGTATCGATATTAGAATTAGATGAAACAGCTTGTACAAGAGAAATATCTATGACTAGCATCGTAGAAATTAATTTATAGCGCATTATTCAAACTCTACTCTTAAAAGTTGGCGAATTCAGTAGCCTCAATCACCATAAAACATACCAAAAATCGAGACTGAGACTATTTTTTTAAAAACTGTAACGCAATCCTAAAACACCTTGAAGTGATTGCTTTGTCTTCTTCCCCCTGAGATAATGAGCTTCAACATAAAAATTCAAATTCTCATTAATAAAACTATTCAAACCAATACCAAGTTTGCCAGAATTACCAGATAAATCAGTCTTAAATTTATGCTGTTTATTAATTATTGTGTGATTATTATCTATATATTCACGTAACCAAGCAGTCTTTATATAAGTCATCATTTGAGTGGATGTACCTGAACTCAATTCATGCCCTATAGACATCCCAATTTCGCTACGCAACGAAGCGTATGGACTAATATCACCTGTCATTTCATTAGAAAGTTTTACTTCCTTATCCCCAACCTGCAACCAAATTAACTGACCATAAGGTTGAACCCAAGTATCTTCCACTAACTTCACATAGCGTCCCGCTTCAAATGAAGCACCTATCGCCTTCTGATTATAATCACCTTTGATATTTATACCGTTCGTTGATATGGCGTGAAGATTATTTTGATAATGATTATATTTTAAAACGCTATCTAAATACCAATCACGATCACCAAAATAAGTCACATAAGCCCCAACGCTATAAGTATTTACACGACTAATACCACCCCGAGCATGAACAATATCTGATTGGTCATAACTGCCAAAACCACCAATATAAAGCTGCCCATTCATTAGATCGCTTAACCAATCAATTCCTAGCATTATACCAGTTTGATCTAACTTAAAATTCGTATGACCTGTAGAAAGATGTTCTTTACTCTTGATCCCATATGTCCATAAAGAAGTGTTTTTTTTATTTCTTCCTATCAAACCCCTTCCAGCACGCAAACTTTGTAACTCATTGTTAAAAATAAGCTCGGGAGCTACCGCCAAAGATAATAACACATCTGTCGATGGTGTCGTAGACAGAGCAGATGTAGATATCGGATCTAATATTGGCAACTGTTCCTCTATTGGCAACTGTTCTTCATTATCTTGATTAATCACTTGATTAATCAATTGTGTGGACTCTTGTTCTCCTAGATCTTCTAAATCTTCTAGATCTTCTAGATCTTCTAAATTAATATCTTCTTCTAGAGGCAAATGACCTGAGTAAGCTGGAATCTCTTTATTAACATCAATCTGTTGTCCCGATGTATATGGAATCACTTCAAAATCAGGAATTTGTGATTGCTCTGAATTCAAGACTGGAGAACCACTCAGCACTGGATAACCATCCACATTAACATCAATCTGTTGTCCCGATGTATATGGAATCACTTCAAAAACAGGAATTTGTAATTGCTCTGAATTCAAGACTGGAAAACCACTCAGCACTGGAACTGGATGCACTGGATAACCATCCACACCACTATCATGAGACTGTAAGACACGTTTTCGACTTTTTGGTTCAGCGCTTTGATCGTTCTTATATAAAATGGCTGACCGAGGAGGACGAGATCGAGGCTCTGAAGATTTAGGAGAATTTTTGTGACTTTTTGATTTACCATTATCCGCTTTACCATTAGAAGTAGATGATAAATCTAAATTTGGTTTTTGAATTAAACGTTTAGAAGGAGCATTTATATGACGAGGTTGGCCAGTATCTGCAGACAAAGCCCAAACCTTCCAATTTCCACCTTTGCTCCTCTGTTGCAAAGTATACATATAAGTTCCGCCATCAACTGCATTAATTGTTTTACCGGCCTTATTTGCTAAAGTGAAACTCGCTCCCCCATTTTGACTTTTATCGGTAACTAAATTAATCTCAGCAACACGAGCATGCTTTTGCGAAAAAGAATCTGCAATTTCACGACCAGAATCAGCAACACTTATTGTATGGCTACCTGAGCTATTTTCAATTAATATATAATCACTTCCCTCCCCAACATCACTAATATTAAAATTGAAATGTAAATTCCCTGAAAGTTTCCTAACATTAAGTTTAGAATGACGTTTATCATATTCAACAGAGGAAAAACCTACTGTTCCACCATTCCCACCTAAATCTTCAATCATAACCTCAGAACTACGACTGCCATTCTGCATACCAATAGAAAACAATCTTTCAGGACTTCGCCCTTCGATAGTAATATCTTCTTTTGTAATATGACCTCTATCATCACCAGCATAAAGATAAAGACGCCCTTGACCATTAATTTTTGTTGCCCCTGTCAAACTTGTACCAACATATACCCATGATTGCGCTTGATCTTGAATCGTTAAATCCTTCACTGTCCCACCAGAATATACGACTTGAAGAGCTTGATCCTTCAAGGTAACTCCTGAAGCTTCACCTCCCGCTAAAACAAATTGTCTACCATTCGAAGAAACTTCAATACCTGATGCGTAACCACCTTTTCCTGTCTTTCCTTTATAAAGATATTGTATGCCACCTCCCATGATTTTTGTATTCCATGCTTCCCCACCATCATATAGATTTTGTTGCCCGACACTTCCATTTATACCAGAAACCGAAGATTCATATGCACTACTTCGCTTACTCACTATACCCAAAAGTCTATTGCTTTCTTCAAAAACAAACTGCAAACCACCCTTAACTTGAGTGTTCATTGCAGTGGCTCCACGCGTAATGACCTGTTTTCCACCTTTACCAACAATGGCATTCATTGAGGTTCCATTATTTTCAACAATCTCAACACCGCCCTCTTCAATTTTGGTATTCATACTGATACCCTGAGTAACAATTGAAGAGTTTTTCAATACCTTTCCCTGTGTAAGAATAGAGGAAAAAGCTTTTATTACTTCACTTAAGTCCAAAGATTCATCAGACATCTCCTGCATTTTCTCCCGCGCGCTTACACTTTGTATGAAAAAAGTACTGACCATTAATACTGAAAAACTTAATTTATAATATTGCACGATCTACACTCCATCACTGAAAGCTAGATTAACGTCTCCCGACTATCAAATAGCTCATTCTATTATATCATAATGTGTTTTATATATATCATAATGTGTTTTATATTACAACATAATAATATCTCACAAAGCGCAATGATCATAAATAATGTTGGATTATCAGAATAATAGAAAGAAAAATATATGCAAATTATGTATTTCACAAAACAATCAAAATGAATTTAATAAACAAAACTGATCTTGCATATTAGAATACAAAAATATCTCAATATCTGTATCTTCTCAAAAAGAGTTTTCTGATCATTAATATCTGGCTTGTAAAAAATACAATTCCAAAATGATCAGAAAACAAAACAGAGCGAGCTCTTAAAAACTATAGCGTAACCCTACAATACCTTGAAGGGACTGTTCCACCTTATGCCCTTTGAGATACTGAGTTTCAGCATAAAGCGATAAGTTATCACCAATAAGGCTATGCAAACCAATTCCTAATTTTCCTGCATCTCTCGATAAATCAGTGATAAATTTATGCTGATTATTAATTATCGTATGATTCCTATCTATATATTCACGTAACCAAGCCGTTGTTATATAAGTCATTAAGTGAGCGTCATCATTCAAATTAAACTTATGACCAACAGATAATCCAGCTTCACTGCGCAATGAAGTAGAACTATTCACATTACCAACCATCTGATTAGAAAGCTTTACTTCCTTACCCGAAACACGGACTCCTGTTAGTTGAGTATAAGGCTGTATCCAGGTATCTGGTGCTACATTAAAATAATACCCTGCTTCAAATGAAGTCCCTATTGCCCATTGGTTATAATCACCTTGAACACCCAAACCATTTGTCGAAATAGCCTTTAAATTATTTGTGTAATAATTATATTTTAAAACGCTATCTAAATACCACCCTTGATTATCAAAATAAGTCGCATAAGCCCCGGCACTATAAGTGTCCATATTACTGACACCGCCTCGTGCATGGGTAATACGCGCTTGATCATAACTTCCAAAACCACCAATGTAAAAATCCCCTTTCATCAGTTCTTGCAGCCAATCAACACCTAATATGATACCTGTCTGATCAAGTCTAAAATGCGTATGACCTGTAGCCAAACGATCGCGACCCTTGATCCCATACGTCCAGAAAGCCGTATTCTTCTTGTTCCTGCCTAAAATACCTCTTCCAACACGCAAACTTTGCAACTCATTATTAAAAACAAGTTCAGGAGCTACTGCCAAAGATAACACTGCATCTGTCGATGGTGTCGTAGACGGAGTTGGTGTTGGCAACAGATCTAAATCTGGATTTGGATCTGGAGCCGGATCTGGAGGAGTTGGCTTATCAAAATGATCTGCTGCTAAATACCAAATCTTGCTAGCATCATCTTGTCTTTGCTTTAAGGCATACATATAAGTGCCACCGTCAACAGCATTAATCTTTACACCAGAAAGATCCACTAAAGTAAAATGAGAGCCTGCACTTTTATCAGTAACCAAATCACGGTGCTGTGAAAGAGGATTGGTAATTTCAGCACCTGAATCAGCTACGCTTATCATGTGATGACCATCACCACTTTCAATAAAAAGATAATCACCGCGATCCTCTGCAATAGTGGTATTAAATCTAAAATGTAAACTTCCTAATTCACCAGAAAGCTTCTCAATATAAAGATGAGAATAACGGGGTTGAGCTTGATCAGGAATAAAACTAACAGTTCCCTGACCACTTAATTTCTTAATCAAAGCGCTATCTTCATCACGTGCACTAATAACAAATAATTCTGTCTCTTTTCCTTTTAAAATAAAGTTTTCTATTGTAGAGCGATGCTCTTTATCTCCAGCATAAAGAAGAAACTTTCCAAAATCATTAATTGTCGTATCTCCTTCTAATGTTGCACCCGCATATGCCCATGAACTCGCACGATCATTAACAGTTAGACCATATACATAACCATCCTTATATATTTCTTGAACAGCATTATCATTTAAAGTAACAGTAATAGCTGTACCTTCTGCAGAAACGCGCTGTCTTCCATTCCTAAAAATTTCAGTATTTACTGCAGTCCCCCCCTCTTCTTGATTACTTTTTGCATAAAGATTTTGTATGCCTCCTTCCATCACTTTTGTATTCCACACCACACCACCTTCATATACATTCTGTTCTCCTAGTATATCACCTTGACCATGAATAATAGTACCGTCAGCAAAACTCTCTGTTATTTTTCCTCCAACATCACCTTTCCCATAAACAAACTGTTTACCACCATAAATTTTCGTTCCCTCTGTTTTTCCCCCATACTTAACCTGTTGTTGTCCATTTGTGTAAATAACAGCATTTCTTGAAAAACCTTGTTTACCCTTGAAAGTTACAACAGTTTCAACACCACCACTTTCAATTTTAGTACCTTCACTCAAACCACCTCCATAAACATAAAGCTTTCCAGAATTTCTAATTATGTTATTGATTGACTTACCTGGATTATCTTGCTGGCCAACATTTCCAACATAGATTTCATTATTATTCTCTATTACGAAATTTTTTAAAATTGCTCCATCTTCAATAATAGTGATGTCACGTTTTCTAATGATCTCAGTTTTTTTTTCTTTCTCATTATCATACTGATCATAAACAACACTCCCCCTATAACTGCCATCCAATCTTTGCATTTCATTCTTATCTGCATTTGCAACTCCCACAAAAGAGCTACTGATTATAAACACCCAATAACCTAACTTCCATTTGTATTGCATAACTACATCCTTACTATTCCGTCTTGAACAAACTACTGAGAAGTAAATAGCTCTGCAAAAGTACATTTCAACCATAACCCATCAAAATTTACCAAAAATGTAAAGTGTACAAACCTTTAATAGCTTGTATTTTAAAATACAAAACGATCCCATTAACACTCTATAAAAAGCATCTTTCAACAAGCATATATTTTTATTGCTTTATCTTTTTAGGAAACATTTTCCAGAGTTAAACAATATAAATTTGATGTTTTTTAAACATCAAAACATCAAATTATTCATTCTTGTCATTCTTGTCATTAAGTAAAAAACATATTGTACATAAAAACACGCTATGCTGCATTCATAGTGCAATATAATTAATGTAGATAACTTTAAAAGAAGACTTTTACGAGTATTATTAAGTAAAATCGATCCGATACAAATAAATCAATATGCGACAATACAATACATGAATAAACTCACTGTAAATCAATACAGAATATGCTAACTAGAACTAAATTACATCCTGTTAATATATGTGTCTGTAAAATTTATGACAACTGCTAATTTTTATATAATTAACTATTTCAATCAGTAAAATAGACGTGTACCCATCCACCTATTCACTGCACTCATTCGCAAAAAATTCTTCTGCTTTAGCTAAAATGAATTGAAACTTTTTAAAAAACAGAGGATCTGTTTTTTAATACTCTCCACACATAAAAATGAAGATGCAACAACTTCTTACAATTTAATTGGCTTGCACTATAGCTGTATTTTCCGAAAGATTAACGGAGAAAGTTTTTTGAACATCCAAATACAATTTTTCAATCGGTTGAACGATTGTTATAATTTGCTTTGCTTTACTCTCTGATACCCCCAAACTTTCAGCAAGCTCTGCATAATTATTATCATCAAGTGCTTTATACTCATTCAATGAAAGACGACACATGATTCCATGCATAAAATCAAAACATTCCTGACGTAATGAAGGAGAAACCTCAAGCATTTCTTTTCGCGTGTCTTCTGGCAAATTTAAAATATCTTGCATTTCCTTACTGGGCATTTTTACAGATCTACTTGAAATACTACTTTGTATTTTTTGTTGTTCTAAAATTCCATCTCTAGCCGATATTACAATATCTGCATACCGAACAATTGCATCACTAAGTTCAGCACAAGACGCTTCAGCTTCTTTTCGCTTTAAATCCTTCATACCTAACACCGCAAAACCTGCAAGGCGAGAAATAGATTGAGGAGATTCCATAAACTTTTCTGCAAACTGTTTTGCAAACTGTCTTGTAAGCGCTTTATCAAAACATGAAAATTTATCAATTAATTCGATATCTTTTTTAAAGATTGCCGAATTATTATAAACAAGTTTTGAATAATACTCAACATCTTTCCAGCTTCTTTGAACAGAGAAATCTTTTTTAACTTTCTCAGCAATTTCTTCTCTTGTCAAAGGAACACATACTCTTTTTGGAATGAGAACATCTTCAAAAACCTTAGGTATTACAGCTTTAAAAGCAACTGTATCACCTAATTTTAAGGCTTGTAATTCTTCTGGCATAAAACAATCTTTGTGGCACACGACGCAGCGATCTGGTATTTCGACTAGAACCGAATTTGAACTACGGCCTCTATAAATACCGTTATAAACCACATCTTTACGAGCAGCTACAATAATCTGTTTTTCTACACCTTTATACTTGTTATTGCTAACAAACTCTTTTAGCATACACACTTTGTTTGGATCAGAAATATCTTCAAACAAATGCTCCATAGGAGTTAAAGCATCTATATCACCTTCTAATGTTTCCGAAGCATGGCTAACAAATTTCATGCGCTCTTCTGTTACAACCGAAAAATCGAGTTTATAACCAACAGCGTTAGCAAGTTGTTCAAAAAACACCTTTTGCGTACATTCATTCCCCCCTACAAAAGGACATACATAATTAAGAAAAGAAAACATTCTTGCTACATTATGAGCAAATTCTTCAGATGATAAACCTCTTAGATTATTCTTCTCAAAAAGAATGTTATCAATTTTTTGCAAACTTTCCTGAATTTCCTCACTATCTTGAATTTCATCATTATTTATAGAGCTCAATTCTCCCATTAATGACAACTTAGCATTTATTCTACTATCAGAAAATTCAAGCTCGTCACGAGTCTTTCCAGCCCAATCAAAAATATTCCCGAATAAGCTCTTATGAAGACGTTTTAGATAAGAAGTGTCAAATTGTTCTGGTACCTTTTCATAAGACAAATTAACAATTGCTTTTGCGACATCGTGTGCAATTTTGTCACGAAGAGCAACTGTATCTGTTATTCCACATTTATTTACCAGAATTCCATATTTATTTATCAGCTTTTTTTCAGAATAGCTTGAATGTTCCTTTTGTGCCTTTACTTTAATGAGTTTTTTCATAGAATTATCCAACTGAGTATTAAGCTGCTGTAGTGAATAATCCCCGTTCACATATTCTTCTAAAATACCTAAAGTTTTAGAGTTAAAAGTATATCCCTCAATCATATGCGCACTAATCACTGAATTTACTACTTCACGACGCTTTTGTATTAGGCACTGAGGTATAGCATAATCCGTCTCATAATTTGAAATTATCTTTTTTTTGCTCTTGAACATTAATGAATCCTTGTTAGGTAAATTTTTCTTCTTTCTTTTTAAAATTACTATTAACTCTCTTCACATCGCACCTAGAACATAAAAAACATCTTGATTATACTTCTAATACTGCATACGTTCGAAGTAAATCATCAAAAAAATTTTTGACTAGTACTAAATAATTAAATATGAATTCTCAAATTTTTTAAAATACTTTAAGACTAGTGATTACAATTCATACTAAATTTTATACATTTTGATTTTTTAATCAAAATTAAAAACATAATCAAGTCAATTTTACTTATAAGCGACGTTTGATTACACTGATCACTCATTCTTTTAAAAGATTAAATGTAATTATTACAGACAAAGACAACTCTATTGATGCGGATATATAGTCCTTCATTTTCATTTATATATTTTAAACATCCACAGCAATAATTAAAATCGGTAGTGATAATGACTCGACACTGATATGAATTTTTTATAATTATAGATGTTTTGTAATTCAATTTCACACAAAAAGGAACTTTCTATCCATGTCTATAAGTATAGAAAAATGCAACACTAACCGAGAATCTTCACCCGGTCGAATTTTGTTCGCGAGTTTTATCGGCACAACAATAGAATACTTTGACTTTTATGTTTTTTCAACTGCTGCAGCTCTCATATTTCCTCGATTATTTTTTCCATCCCAAAATGAGCAGCTCGCTATTTTGCAATCCTTCCTTATTTTTGGTGTCGCCTTCATATCACGCCCTATAGGATCAATTATTTTTGGTCATTTTGGTGATAAAATTGGACGGAAAATAACGCTGATTGCCTCTCTTCTTACAATGGGTATTTCAACAATTATTATTGGTATTTTGCCTACTTATGAAACAGCTGGATGGATCGCTCCTTTCCTTTTAACAATATGTCGTTTTGGACAAGGAATCGGATTAGGAGGAGAATGGGGAGGAGCTGTGCTGCTTGCGACAGAAAATGCTCCCCCAGAAAAACGTAGTTGGTATGCAATGTTTCCGCAATTAGGGGCTCCAATTGGCTTATGCGTATCTATTATAGCTTACTTAGCACTATGGCATACACTTGATGAAGAGCAACTTTTCTCATGGGGATGGCGTATTCCTTTTGTTGGCTCAATTGTCTTCATTATTTTAGGATTATGGCTTCGTATGTCGATCAATGAAACAATTGAATTCAAAAATATCGACCATGAAAAAACCTCTAAAATACCTGTTCTAGATGTATTCTTCAAACACCCACGAATTTTGTTTCTTGGTACATTTTGTAGCATGACAATTCTTGTATTATTTTACTTGGTTACGACTTATTTGCTAAGTTATTCAACAAACCATCTGCAATTATCATTTAATCAAGCACTTCAAGTAGAAATGATCGGCGCTGTTTTTTTTGGTATTTTTACTGTTCTTACAGGAAAAATTGCTAATCATGTTAACCGCAGAAATTTGATGATTTGGGTTACAATAGCTACCGGTATCTATTCCTTTGCAATTCCTTACTTTTTCGATAATGGAATTTTAGGTATTTGTGCAATGTCTGTTATTGGTTTATCTCTCATGGGAATGACATATAGTCAGATCGGCGCAGTTCTTTCATCAGCATATCCAACAGAAGTTCGGTATAGCGGTGTTTCTATAACCTTTAATTTAGCTGGTATTTTAGGCGCAGCTGTTGCACCTTATATTGCAGAATATCTAGTACAACATTTTAGTGTTTCTTATATTAGTTATTATCTCTTCGTATCTTCTTTTATCTCACTCGTTTGCTTTATTGGTTTTAAAGATGAAGAGATATCACGCTAACATACAATAATAATGAATAATAAAACTAATATTAGCGGCAAAAATGCCGCTAATTTCATTTTTAAAGACATCAGTTTAGGTGTAATCCACCACAATATTCCAGCAAATAATAAACAAAGGAAAAAGAATAAGATATCGATAATAATACTAATATAAGAGACAGAAAATATCTGTGATAGAATATTTGTTGTTCCCAACCATGAAACACAAAAAAAAGCTAATATTACAGCCCATAGAATAAGTAAAATTCGGTCAAATATCATTATCATTCCATTTGAATATTTTAATCTAAGGCTATATTTTAGCGCTCCTAAAAAAATCATAAGAAAAATTCAATCTGATTATTTTGTAACCAAGAGCTCTGATTTATGAGAGTTCAATACTAAAAAAATCAAAATAAAGATATCCTATACCTCAAACCTTCTGCTCCCAACGATAATCTTCAGTTTGCTGCCAATAAGTTAAATTATAATTTTTTGTTTTATAGTCTTTCCACTGTTCACGAATAAGATTCAATTGCGTATCATTATGACCATCAAACATAATCACAAGTCGTTGATAAATATCAACATCTGAACAAACCGCTCCGTCTATAAGAAAGCGTACTTTTGAATCATTCGGATTTTCTTGTCCTGTAGTAAGAAACACAGGCTGCAAATCTGGATACTTATCATATTCTGTCCCATGCCCAATAAATGATTCATCGGCATAAACCCATAAACAAGTATCTATAAAATTGCATTGTTCTTTATTCATACATTGTATTGTTATTCTACCAAAACGCTTCAATGCACGCTCTACTAACACAGGCAAAGTCTCTTTTAAAGTTGACTTTGTTAAATGATAGAAAAGAATATCAACCATTTTAATCCTCAATATTTTTCATTATAAAGTGCTATTAGAGCTTCAGTATTTTGATACGATAAAGTAAGTTAGAATTAAAATCTCGTTTTATTCTAATGATTATATTCTGAAAAAATAATGCCATATATTAATATTTATAAAATCATATTATTCTCGTACAAGTCAGAAAATAGAATTATTATAGCTGCAATCATAGCTTTTCTTTTTGCATTTTTTAATAGAATTTTTCTTTTACGTATCATGCAGCTAATTTATATAACTTTTAAAAAGGAATTTTTATTTACCCCTAATCCCATTTCTTTAAAACATCCACAAATATAAAAAGCCCTTAGAACAGTGCTCTGTTTATAGAATAACAAGCTAACATCACCATTATATTTTACTAATTCCTAATATTATAATTTCGTTGTATTTAGATATTGCAGACAAAACATCTTGCATCCTTTCTCAAACAGATTTTATTCATATACTAGTCTCGTTACGTAATGCATACATAAAACATCTTGTTAATTAAAAATCAGAGAGACTGGAAACTTATTATTCAAAATAATAAATAAACTGCCTGTATGACTATAATCATTTTCTATTGCTCATAGGAAAGATGCACAAAAAAACAGTCTTTAAATTTTGACTATATGTTTAAACTTAACGCATTATAGAATATCACTTTTGAAGTGAAAATTGAGGATAATATTTATTCTATGCGGATTTTTGAATTATATATATTAAAACGCATTTTTATTCTTTTTAGTGCTGTGCTGCTTGGAGCAGTTGGCATCAGTTGGACAGTACAAATTCTTGCACGAGTCAATTTTCTTACAACAAATGGGCAAACATTCTTAACAATTTTATATTTTTCATCTCTATTAATTCCTTCTGTTACTTCTCTTATCATGCCATTCGCATTAGTTGTTGCAATTACAACCATCCTTTTGACAATGAATCAAGATTCAGAATTAGCTGTTATCAGCGCCTCAGGCATATCCAAAAATATTGTTTGGAAGCCAATTCTTCTTTTAGCAATTCTGGCTTCATTTACTTCCTTTTCCATTACTAATTTTATTGCCCCTCACGCGCGTCTTAATATGCGACAAATATTAGCAAGTTCTCATTCCGATCTTATTAGTCTTTTCATTCGTGAAGGTAGTTTCCAAGAATTAACTAAAAATCTTTACATAGAAATTGGTGAACGAAATGCAAACGGAACCATTGGCCGTCTTTTCATTGCTGATCAGCGCGATCCTCAGCTTGGACTTTTTTATTATGCAACAAAAGGAGCTATTGTTAACAATAAAAAAGGTAAATTTTTAATCCTTAATGATGGCGAAATAGAAAGAATTGATTATAAAAATGATAATGTTTCAATTATCAAATTTAGCTCCCATACTTTTAGTCTAAGCGAATTTATTCCCAATAAGAAAACACCTAATATTTATCCTAAAGATCGGCCTCTTTCTTATTTATTCAACCCCAATCCAAGTGATCCTCATTATCAACGAAAACCGCTTCAATATAGAGCTGAGTTGCATCGTCGTTTCACAGAATGTCTCTATCCTATTGTTTTTGCATTAATTGCAATAGCCATAGCAGGAGATGCACACTCATATCGACAAGCGCGTATCTCTGCGACTTTTTCTACAATTACTTTTTCCTTATTGATTTATTGGTTAGGATACTTTTTTGCACGGAAAACAGAAAATAACCCTTCTTATATTCCACTACTTTATGTCATTCCAATAGGAATAAGCTTGCTTACCTTTTTTATGCTACTAAAAGACTATAAAATTGGTATCCTTGAAAAATTTAATCATGTCATTCAAACAATTTTTCAAAAAATTATAAAAAATTGATTTACAAAAATAATTCTTCTTTTATTCAAACTGAATTATAGCTCACATTCATGATAGTGAATCAATATGGAAACGATTAATAATAGCTAAGTTTCCTACTATGCATTTTTTTATCTTTAATCTCAATGTAGCAGTACTTTATTATACCAAGGAATTTTCTATAGATAACACCGATACAAAATACAGAAAACTGATTAAATCTAAATTATAATTATAGGAAGTTATCATTTCTGACAAATTACAAGATCTGTTTTTATATAAAGTAGATTATGCAAAATCTTTAAAATTGTCAGTATCTAAAATTTTAGATTATGTAAAATCATTTATACACTATAAATCAAAGTGATAATAAATTAGTAAAATTTCAAACTACTGAATTCTTAATTAATGCTTTTTTATATTGTAGTAGAATATATCATGCACTTTACGAACTCTCATGATAAAGCTTACTTCGCATTTCATTGAATATTCGCATGCATCATGATATCTACACATCAAAACTCTTACTATCTCTCGGATAAGGTATCATGATTGGATTGACGCTCGGACGATATTTTTTCATGCTTTATCTTAAAACAGTCTGTTTTTTCCTCTTGGGTGTCTTTATTCTCGTCCTCTTAATCGACTTTACAGAAAACTCTAGCAAACTAGCGTTACTTCCTCATTATACAGCAAAAGGAGCATTCCTTATTTCATTGCTGCGAATTCCCTTAATTATGCAACAACTCTTTCCCTTTATTGCATTATTTTCTGCAATAACAATGCTTATCTCCCTTAATAAAAAACTTGAACTTGTTGTTGCTCGTTCAATCGGTATTTCCGCATGGCAATTTCTCGCACCAGCTTGTTTTGGAGCTTTTCTTTTCGGATTATTCTCCATTCTTTTCATTAATCCACTAGCTGCATGGAGCTCTTCCCAAGCAAAAAAAATGATAGCAGAATGGCGTAGTAATAGTGCCCAAATATCTACCACTGACACGCGTATTCCATGGTTAACACAACACACAAATTTAGGAAGAATAACCGTTGGTGCTAAATCAATCATATATCAAGATCTTTCTCTTATTGATGCAACCTTTGTACAATATAATGAGAATGCAACAGTAAAAAACTGGATTAATACTAAAAAAGCAACATTGACAGATGGTGCTTGGTTATTAACAAATGGGACAATCTATAAGATAGGACAAACTCCTGAAAAATTTACTGAATTACGAATAAAAACTCACTTAAAGCCTGAGTTTTTAACTGAATATTTAACCGATCCTATAACTATTCCATTTTACACCCTACCAAAAAAAATTGCTGTTGCACGCTCACTTGGTTATTCTGCCAATAAATTTGATATGCATTTACAATCACTGATTGCTTTACCAATGTTACTTGTGGCAATGACTCTTATTGCAGCAACTGTATCACTAAAAATTCCACGCTTTGGACAATCGAGAACATTAATTCTTGGTGGTGTAATTGCAGGATTTATACTTTATGTTATTTCTATGCTCGTTCGAAGTTTTGGTAACGCTGGTTACATTCCACCAATCATTGCTGCTTGGGTACCAGTTATAGTGGCATTGTTTTTTGCAATATCCTTTTTACTTTATACAGAGGATGGTTAAGTAAAAATGTTAGCAAATAAAAGGAGAATTTTTAAAACACTGAGAATATTGGTTATAAAAAGCCTCATCAGTTTTTCTGGAGGTGTTCTTATCTCTCATTCTACAATAGCACAAATAGCACAAAATTCTAATCCTTTTTTTCAAAATCATCCACAGAATACAAAAAGTCCTTTCTTACTCTCTGCTGATAAACTTATTTACAATCGTGATGCAAACACCATTTCTGCACAAGGAAATGTCCAAATTGAATATGATAGTAATAAAGCCGTCGCTCAAAGAGTCACTTACAATCAAAAAACAGGACGTGTCATAGCTCAAGGAAATGTTAAGATTACTCAAAAGGATGGAAATAAAATCTATTCTCATTATATTGATATGACAAAAGACTTTGGAGAAGGATTTGTAAATTCTTTACGTATCAAAACAACGAATAATACATACTTCACAGCTGAAAATGCTAATCGTAACAGGAACCAAATAACAATTTTTAACAATGCTATTTATACAGCATGTGAACTTTGTCATAACAAATCAGATGGTGCAGTTTCGTGGCAAATCAAAGCAAAAAAGATCATATGGAACAATGTCAAAAAAACAATTCGATTTGAAAATAGCTATTTTGAAACTTTCGGCATCCCAATTTTATATTTTCCAACGATTGAACTTCCTGATCCAACAGTAAAACGTATAAGTGGTTTTCTTGCTCCTCGCTTTTTTTATGCTGATAATCTTGGTATTGGCGTAAAAAACTCTTATTTCTGGAATCTCTCACTCTACAATGATTTCACACTTTCTGCTACAGTTTATACAAAACAAGGACTTTTAAATGAAGGTACATGGCATCAACGTTTAAAAACAGGCTATTATAACATCCATTTTGCTCATATATACCAAACCAATCCTTACAACTTCGATAATGATAGAGTTGATTCACAAAATACTAATCGTTATATGATAGCAACAAGAGGTAATTTTCGTATTAATTCGCGGTGGATTTACGGCTGGGATGCCTTTGCACAGTCAGACAGAAACTTTAGTCGTACATACAAAC
Source organism: Bartonella sp. A1379B (assembly GCF_002022485.1). Lineage (NCBI taxonomy): Bacteria > Pseudomonadati > Pseudomonadota > Alphaproteobacteria > Hyphomicrobiales > Bartonellaceae > Bartonella > Bartonella sp. A1379B. The sequence goes on from NZ_CP019780.1 coordinate 823,426, forward strand.
TTGAAAATTATAGCGACCCTGTAAAAATTTCTCAGTTTTATTTAAATGGTCTTGCAGACAAAAATTATTTTGACATGCGTTTTTACCATTTCAATATCCAAAATTCACTGCTTAAAAACACCCTCAACGATCGTCATTCCCAGCAAGCATGGGGCCTACCTATCATTGATTATTCTTTGACACCAAATAAATCAATTTACACTGGAAATCTTACCTTCCGTAGTAATATACAATCAATTTATCGTCGTCATAATGACTTTAATAATACACATTTGCCAGATTACCCTAGCAATACTCTTCAACTCTCCGGTATAGCTGGAAACAGTTTTCGTTTAACAAACGAACTAGAATGGAAAAAACGTTTCAATACCAAAAATGGTTTAATATTAACGCCTATCTTTGCCTTACGAATTGATACAAGTGCAATAAATACTCACAATAACTATATTGCTAGCATAGAAAATGTCTCTTCGAAAAATTTTAATATTGCTTCCTCAACAATTCGTAGTATGGCAACAGCAGGCTTGGAGTTACGGTATCCTCTTCTTATTACTACTGAAATATCCACACATATACTAGAGCCAATAACACAAATTTTTATACGCAATAACGAACAATATGTAGGACAATTACCAAATGAAAACGCGCAAAGCCTTGTATTTGATACAACCACCTTATTTCAACGAGATAAATTCTCTGGTTATGATCGTGTAGAAGGCGGCACAAGAGTAAATATAGGTCTTAGATATTCCGGAAGTTTGAATAATAATTGGTCACTTTATGGACTTATTGGACAATCATTTCATCTCGCAGGAAAAAATTCGTTCGCAGAGAAAGACTTTGTCAATTTAGGTGCATACTCTGGTCTTGAAACAGCACACTCAGACTATGTGACAATGTTTGAAGCAAATCATACTCATGGCTTTTCTATAGCATCTCGTGGACGTTTTGATAAAACAACAGGGAAAGTCCGCCGTAGTGAATTAGAAGCATCACAAAAATGGTCTAATCTTTGGACGTCTATGCAATATGCTTATATTTCACATCAACAAAATGATGAATATACACAAGATCAGCAAGAGATTTCTTTTCAAGTGGGACTTAAATTTTCCAACTATTGGTCAATTAATAATAATGCTAGTTATGATTTAATATCTAATGCTTTTGTAAAACAAGGAATAAATCTAAGTTATATAGATGAATGCTTTGGAATAACGATTGGTTATCAACAGGTAAAAAATCCAGAGAGAAATATGACTTTTAAAAACTTTAATGTTTCTTTTTCATTACGTACTATCACAGCTATTGGCAAAAAAATAAAATCAGATTTATAATAGAAAGTATATCAATCTTAACTTATCATTGTTTTTATGCAGAAAAACATATATTTTGGGTAATAGATGAAAATTGATTGTAAAGGTTTACTTATATGAATATACTAAAAAATAGTGCTCTTGCTTTATTTTGTATCACTTCTTTGAGTGTAAGTAGTTTATCCGTAAGCACATTTTTTACATCACAAGCTTTTGCACAGACTTCAGTTGTCGTTACAGTTAATGGTAGCGCTATTACAAATTATGATATTCAAAGGCGTATTGCTTTTCTTAAATTGCAACAGAAGCAAGGAAATCTTGCCACACAAGCTAAAAATGATCTTATTGATGAAGTCCTTAAAAATAATGAAATAAAACGGCGAAATATTGAAGTTAGCACAGATGAAGTTGAGAATGCTTTTGAAAATTTTGCCGCACAAAATAATATGACTGTTGATCAACTCAATCAAATGCTCACTCAAACTGATGTCACGGTAGAACACTTTAAAGCATATATTTTGGGGCAAATGGGCTGGGCACGTCTTGTTAATGCGCGTTATCAAGCTGAAGGTGGAGTAATTACAGAACAAGAAGCCTCACAGAGAATATTAAAAAATGGCGGTGTCAAACCTTCAACAAACGAATATACACTACAACAAATTATTTTTGTTATTCCTGAACATCGGCGGTCAGCAATTCTAGAAAAACGTAAAAAAGAAGCAAATAAGTTCCGTGCCAATTTCCAGGGATGTAATAGCGCTAAAAACCAGGCAAAAGGTATTTTAGATATTACTATCCGTCATTTAGGAAAATTTTTGGAACCTCAACTGCCTCAAAATTGGGAAAAAGCTATCCTTGCAACGCCAGCTGGAAAAATGACTAACTTTCAAGAAACGCAGAATGGTATTGAAGCAGTTGCTGTCTGTCAAATAAAAAGAGTTTCTGACGATCGTGTGGCTCGGCTTATATTTTCCATCCAAGATCATCAAAAGAAAGATATTCCCCAACTTCTTGAAGCTCTCAGTGAAAAGTATTTAAAAGAATTGAGACAAACAGCACGTATTCAAAATTCATAATGGCTCCGCTAATCGTTAGTAGTGGAGACCCGGCAGGAATTGGTCCTGAGATTGTTATAAAAACGTGGAATATGCGTAATATACGTCAAATTCCACCTTTTGTTCTTTTAGCCGATCCTGAAATTATTCATTCGCGTGCTCGTTTTTTACAACTTAATATTGATATAAAATCTGTTTCTACTCATAATCCTGTAGAAAATTTTTCAACATCTCTTCCTATAATTCCCTTAAAAAATCGACAAAGTGATCAACTAGGATTATCTTCACCGGATAATGCTGCTGGAGTAATTGAATCAATTGAACGCAGCGTTCAATTGATTCAAAGGGGTCAGGGATGCGCACTAATTACTTGCCCTATTGCAAAAAAAAGTCTTTACGATTTTGGATTTCACTTCCCAGGTCATACTGAATTTCTTGCTCATCTTGCTCAAAAGTTTTCCAATAAACAATATCATCCAGTTATGATGTTGGCTGGACCTCAATTAAAAACGGTACCAATTACTATTCATATTCCACTTAATAAAGTTTCTTCATCTCTTACATGTGATTTAATTATTAAAACTGCATTAATTACTGAAAATGATTTAAAAACCAGATTTGCAATAAATTCACCACGCTTAGCTATTGCTGGTCTGAACCCTCATGCTGGAGAAAATGGTGCAATAGGAAAAGAAGAAGAAAAAATTATTATTCCCGCTATTGAATATCTTAAAAAAAGAGGACTGAATATTATAGGTCCCCTCTCTCCTGATATAATGTTTCATGAACGTATAAGGCAAACATATGATGTTGCTCTTTGTATGTACCATGATCAAGCTATTATCCCTGTTAAAACATTAGACTTTGATACTACTGTTAATGTTACCTTAGGATTACCTTTCATTCGCACTTCCCCAGACCATGGCACTGCTTTTGATATTGCAGATAAAAAAATAGCTTCTCCTGAAAGTTTTATTGCTGCTCTTAAACTTGCAGACCAACTTGCAAAAAACAATCCAATCATATGCTAATAGATAATCTTCCTCCTCTCCGTAACGTCATCAGTAAATATAAGTTACAAGCTAACAAGTCTTTGGGACAGAATTTTATTTTCGATCTTAATTTAACAGCTAAGATTGCTCATCAAGCAGGCAATATAGAAGGAAAACCTGTTCTTGAAATTGGTCCTGGTCCTGGTGGTTTGACTCGCGCCTTACTTGCAAAAGGCGCTATTGTAACAGCGATAGAACGTGACGAGCGTTGTATGCCAGCTCTTTTAGAAATAGAAGAGCACTATCCACAAAAACTCAAGCTTATTTTTAATGATGCATTAAAACAAGATTTTCCAAAGCTTTTTGAAGCATATCCGGAAAAACCGCGAATTATTGCAAATCTTCCATATAATATTGGAACACAACTCTTATTAAATTGGCTTTTAACAAAATCATGGCCCCCTTTTTATGAGTCAATGACTTTAATGTTTCAACGTGAAGTCGCAAAGCGTATTACAGCAACTGCTCAATCTCCTTACTACGGTCGTCTCAGCATATTGACTGGTTGGCGTAGTATTGCAAAAATCGCTTTTGATATTCCTCCTCGAGCCTTCATACCAGAGCCAAAAGTAACTTCTTCCGTTGTTCACATTATTCCACGCTTACAACCTCTCGCTTGCTCTACACAAAAATTAAGCCTCGTCACAAAAATTGCTTTTGGACAAAGGCGTAAAATGCTGAGACAAAGTCTTAAAACTATTGGAGGTGAAACACTTTTAGAAAAAGCTGGTATTGATGGAACACGCCGAGCGGAAACACTTTCTATTTCTGAATTTGTAACTTTAGCTAACCTAATCACTTAAAGAAATAGAATCCTTATTAATTTAAAGATTCTCTTAAAATGATAAGCTATTAATCAATTTTTTCAACAATAAGCTCATCAATAAAAGACTCAAGAAAACGCTTACGTTTCATTGTTTCTGCTAAATATATCGATTTAATAAGCAATAACGACTGATTCAAATCTTCGTTAATTACAACATAATCGTAAGAGCGCCATTGCTGAATTTCTGTTCTTGCATTGTTTAATCGCAAATTAATAATATCTTGGCTATCTTCTGCTCGACGATGTAAACGAGCAACAAGCTCCTTCATTGATGGAGGAAGAATAAAAACAGAAACAGTATCACCCGGCATTTTTTTTTGAAGTTGTTCAGTCCCCTGATAATCAATATCAAACAACATATCCCGACCAGCGTTCAATGCATTTTCAACACTTTCACGTAAAGTTCCATAATAGTTCCCATGAACTTCTGCCCACTCAATAAACTCGTCTCCTGCACACTTACGTTCAAATTCTTTTTTCGAAATAAAATGATAATGAACACCATCTACTTCACTAGGGCGCCTTGCCCGCGTTGTCATACTGATAGAAAGCTCTAATTGTTGATCTTTTAGAATTAACCGCGAAATTGTTGATTTGCCAGCACCTGAAGGAGAAGAAAGAATAAATAGAAAACCGCGACGTTTATTTTTTTTTTGAGCACTCAATTCATTATCAAATAATGTCATACTGTTACTTTTTTCAAAATTTTCTAAATATGAATTCTAAATTTAAGAAGATTTACTATTTTTCTAACGCCCGCCATTTACGAACGTTTGCATTATGTTCCTCCAAAGTTTTAGAAAAAACATGTCTACCTGAACCGTCGGCTACAAAATAAAGTGCATCACTTTTCGGAAAACTTGCCACTGCCTTTAAAGAATCGCGACCTGGATTTGCAATAGCTGTTGGTGGCAACCCATCAATTTTATAAGTATTATATGGCGTTTCTCTCTCAAGATCTGACTTATAAATTGGACGATCTACAGGTTTACCTTTTCCACCAAAAATGCCATAAATTACCGTTGGATCAGATTGAAGACGCATACCCTTAGCAAGACGATTATAAAATACTGCAGCCACTTGCGGTCTCTCTGCTGCAATCCCTGTTTCTTTTTCAACAATTGATGCCAATATAACAAACTCATCAATAGACTTGATGGGTAAATCTGGGGAACGAGTAGCCCATATTGCATTAATTAATTTTTTTTGTTCTTCACATAACCTTTTTATAATTTCGACACGTGTTGTGCCACGAATAAAATGAACAGTATCCGTCACCAAACTGCCTTCTGGAGGTAAAACTTCCGGAAGATCACCAATCAAAATTTCATTGGCTGATAACCGGTCAAATACTTGTTGAACCGTTAAACCCTCAGGCACTGTAAAACTATATTCAACAGACTTTCCTTTTACAAGAATATTCATAATATCATGCATCGAAGCATACGCCGGAATTAAATATTCACCGGCTTTAAGACGGGTTGTGTTTTGGTAATAACCAACCCCATAAATAAAAATATCAGATGATCGAATAAGACTACGTTTTTCAAGCAATGATGCAATTTCACGAATTCCTTTTCCAGAATCAATAAGAATAACTTGTTCTTTCTCAGCAATCCCTTTACCCTCAAAAATGTTCTTTACAATATAGAGAGGAATACCAACAACTAAAAGAACAACCACAACAAGCGTTAGAAAAAAATTACCGAGAATAATAAACGGATTGCGCAAAATATGCGATCTTTTCCGTTTTTCATGTAACAATCCATTATTATTTGGCGGATAACTTAATGAAAAGTCATTTATATTCTTCAATGATGACTTACTTTTTGCATCAAACATAACCTACTAACCTTAATAATTTCAGGTATTTTACTAATAATTTCTCACTCAAATCTTATAGTCAAAAAGCTCATCAAGGCAGCCATAACAAATGAAACTACTTAGTTATTCACTAAAACGCCGCATTACTAAAGATGCGTTTGTTCCACCAAAACCAAATGAATTAGAAAGAACTATATCAATTTTTCTCTCACGTGGTGTATACGGCACAAGATCAATTTTTGTTTTAACAGATGGATTATCAAGGTTAAGTGTTGCTGGAGCTATATTATCCCGTATAGCTAAAATACAAAAAATAGCCTCAGCTGCACCAGCTGCACCAAGTAAATGCCCAATAGATGATTTAGTTGATGACATTGATACCTTCAACGCATGATGACCTAAAACACGCTCAACAGCAGCTAGCTCTATAACATCAGCCATCGTTGATGTACCATGAGCATTAATATAATCAATATCGCTCACATTCACTTGCGCACGCTTAAGAGCCAATATCATACTACGCTGCGCACCTTCACCACTCTCCGAAGGAGCTGTAATATGATAAGCATCACCAGACAAACCATAACCAATCACTTCTGCATAAATGCGAGCGCCCCGCTTTTTTGCATGTTCAAGCTCTTCCAAAACAACAACAGCAGCCCCTTCACCCATAATAAAACCATCACGATCGGCATCATAAGGACGTGATGCACGCTCAGGTTCATGATTATACCCGGTAGAAAGAGCTTTACAGGCAGCAAAACCAGCAAGAGATATGCGATTAACTGGAGATTCAGCCCCCCCTGCTACCATCACATCTGCATCACCTAATGCAATTAAACGAGTTGCATCACCAATTGCATGAGCACCGGTCGAACAAGCTGTTACAACCGAATGATTAGGACCACGTAGACCATATTTGATGGAAACATAACCAGAAGCAAGATTAATCAAACGGCCTGGAATAAAAAAAGGAGAAATTCGCCGTGGACCTTTATCACGAAGTGTATAACCAGCCTCAACAATGCCCTCAACACCACCAATACCAGAACCAATCATAACACCCGTCTGTATCTGCTCTTCATCACTTTTGGGAAACCATTCAGCATCTGTAAGTGCCTGATCAGTAGCAGCTATTGCATAAGTAATAAATGCATCAACCTTACGCTGATCCTTAGGCTCCATATGTAAATCAGCATTATATGTACCATTTGTTCCATCCCCTAAAGGAATACGGCCAGCAATTTGACATGGTAAATCAGCCACCTCAAACTCAGTGATGCGTCGAATACCACTTTTCCCTTCAAGAAGCCGCTTCCAACTCCATTCAACATCACTAGCGAGTGGAGATACTAATCCCAAACCAGTAACAACAATACGTCTCATGTTTCTAACCTTGAACCACCCACCTCTAGAAACCATATTGTCAAAATATGCCCTAAACTAAAAAATCAGGCAAAAGCATAAAATACTTTTGCCCTTTAAGTAAGATTATAGAGAAGCTTTATCAATAAACTTCACTGCGTCACCAACTGTGAAGATTGTCTCAGCAGCATTATCCGGAATTTCTATACCAAACTCTTCTTCAAAAGCCATCACAAGTTCAACCGTATCAAGGCTATCTGCTCCTAGATCATCGATGAAGCTAGCATTTTCTACGACCTTATCTGCGTCAACTCCGAGATGCTCTACGATAATCTTCCTAACGCGCTCTTCTGTATCACTCATATTGAATCCTCGAATTATATTGTTTTCCTGTACTTGGTTAGCGATATAAGTTCATATAATCAAGTAATAGATGCATTGCTCCAAAACTTTAGCGATAAAACATAGAACATTCCGTGAATATCTCCTCTTAAATGTACTAAATTGATACCCTGATAAGTCGAACAATTACCATACTTAAAGAAATAAACTTACTGTTTTATTTCATTTATCGTTATCTAAAATAATAATGATTATAAATCAATGTAGAATACAGCAAATACTCAAATCATTGCCATACCACCATTGACATGTATTGTTTGTCCAGTCACATATCCTGCCTCATCACTCGCTAAATAAACAACTGCAGAGGCTATTTCTTGCCCTATTCCCATACGCTTCATTGGAATTGTAGCCATAATTTTTTCTTTCTGCTTTTCATTCAATTGATCAGTCATCGCGGATTGAATAAATCCTGGAGCAATACAGTTAACTGTTATATTTCGCGATGCAACTTCTTGTGCCAATGACTTTGAAAATCCTATTAAACCAGCTTTCGCAGCACAATAATTCGTTTGTCCAGGATTACCAACAACACCAACAATAGAAGTTATATTAATAATACGTCCATAACGCCGCCGCATCATATTATATGTTAGCTCACGTGTTAAAGTAAAGGCAGCTGTCAAATTCACTGCCAATACATCATCCCAATCCTGATCCTGCATACGTACAAAAAGACCATCTCGAGTAATACCAGCATTGTTAACAAGAATATCAATTCCATCCATCTCTTTCTCTGCTGTTTTAGCCAATTGCTTGACAGCATCACAGTTAGAAAGATTAGCGGGGAAAATAAAAGTGTCTTTACCAAGATCTACAGCAATTTCTGTGAGTCTTCCTTCACGCGTTCCATGCAACCCAACAATAACTCCTTGTGCATGTAAAGCACGAGCAATTGCTTCACCAATATTTCCTGATGCTCCTGTTACAAGAGCTTTACGACCTGTTAATTCAAACATTTTTTAGACTCCTTAAGATTAAACACCTAGCACTTGTAATGCTGATTCAATTTCCTCAGCCGTACCAATTGTCAAACCATTAATATCCTTATTAATACGGCGCGCTAAACCTGTTAATACTTTTCCAGAGCCAACTTCAAAAAGAACATCAACCTTATTAGCTCCAAACCATTCGATTGTTTCACGCCATCGCACCCGCCCAGTAACCTGTTGAAGAAGAAGCATAAAAATACGTTCCGGATCACTTTCTGGTGTAACAGAAACATTCGCAACAAGCGGAACAACAGGTGCTTTTTTATTAACAGCTCTAAGGGCGTCTTTCATCGCATCAGCAGCAGAACTCATCAAAACTGAATGAAACGGCGCTGATACAGAAAGAAGCAATGTACGTTTAGCTCCTTTTTGTGAAGCAATCTTGATAGCTGACTCGACAGCTTTTGCTTTACCTGAAATAACAATCTGTCCACCGCCATTATCATTAGCGATTTGACACACTCCCTCTCCTAAAACGAACTTGCAAATTTCTTCAACATCTTGCTCATTCAAGCCAATAATTGCCGCCATTGCACCTTCACCAACAGCAACAGCTGTTTGCATAGCATTTCCCCGAATCCGTAAAAGTTTTGCTGTATCAGCTAAACTAAATGTACCAGCAGCACAAAGTGCCGAATATTCTCCTAAAGAATGGCCAGCAACAAATTTCACCTTCTTTGCTATATCAAATCCCAACTTTTCCATGACACGAATAATTGCCATAGACACGGCCATCAATGCTGGCTGTGCATTTGCCGTTAATGTCAAAACCTCTTCTGGTCCTTCAAAAATAATTTGTGATAATTTCTCACCTAAAGCATCATCAACTTCCTCAAAAACCATGCGTGCTTCAATAAATTGCTCTGCAAGTACTTTTCCCATACCAACAACTTGGCTTCCCTGTCCTGGGAAAGTGAATGCTGCTACCATCATCATCTCCAAAATTAAATTTTAGATTTATCTTCTTTTCAACCAATTCAATAAACATAAATTACAACAAATCAACTTAATTTAAAATTGAGTACCTATATGAAAATTATATTTCAAAGGTGGAATTTGATATAGAAATTTAGGAAAATATGATGCAACAAACCGAATAATAAACCAACTTACAAAACTTCCTAAAACCACACCAGCCAAAACATCAAAAGGATAGTGTACACCTGTAAAAACACGTCCCCAACAAATTAATAACAAAAATATCAATGCAAACTTAGAAGCAATTTTGTATCGATACAAATAAAGATTAACAAAGTAAGACACAATAACTAATGCATGATTACTTGGAAAAGAAGCTGTTTCCCGATGTTTAATAAGAGGTCGCATCAAACCTGCAACAAATGGACGTGGACGATAATAAATAAGAGAAATAATATAACCTATAATAAGAGCAACACAAATACTAAGACCAATACTTAAAGCAACACGCCTTTCCGTACATCCACCACAAAACCATAATACACAAAGATGTATAGGAATAATATAAATTAAAAACTTTGCACAAATGATACCAAACCAAACAAAAATCAAATCCATTTGATTACTCTTAGCAAGCATTTCGAAAAGTGCTATATCAATCTGGTGTAAAACGTTCATTCTTATCTCACTTAATATATCATTATCTTCCTATTATATCATTTTTTACTAAAGGAAACAGTAATATGATAAAGTTAAAGTGAAACGCAAAATGTATAAAAAATATCCCAAGACTCAATAAATGATATTTTTTGTAAACACTAACTTGCTATTTTTAAAGATAAGCTGTAAATATTCAATGTTCATTACCGGTATTTGGCTGGGGGTTGAACGGAGGGCTGGGAAAAACCAGTGGGAATATAATAATTCCGGCCTCCTGTGTCTCCGCTCTCGAGTGTCTCGAATACAAACGCGCCCTTTCTTCTTTGGATTTTCCAATAAAGACAAGTCGCAGAGGCTTTGCGCCAAAACTAGTAGAATTTAATTGAAGAAAGGCAAAATAATGGCTCTTTATGAACATATATTTCTTGCCCGACAAGATATTGCACCACAGCAAATTGATGAGCTTTTAGAAACTTACAAAGGCGTTATCGAAGCGAATGGTGGAAAAGTTGGGCGTGTAGAGAATTGGGGTCTTCGTTCTCTTGCTTACCGAATCCGCAAAAATCGTAAAGCTTATTACGTATTGATAAATATTGACGCTCCAGCATCAACAATTGCTGAACTTGAGCGTCAAATGCGTATTAATGAGGATATTTTGCGTTATATGACTGTCCGCGTAGAAAAACATGAAAAAGAACAATCGACAGCACTTTCAGGCCTCAACCGTGATAGCTTCTCTAATCAAAATGAAGAGAAAGCTCAAAATCTGCACCGTCAACATGAAAATCCAACAGGAGGAATAGCATGATGACTGATATTCAACAAACTTCGATACGTCGTCCTTTTCATCACCGCCGTAAAACATGTCCATTTTCGGGTGCAAATGCTCCTAAAATTGATTATAAAGATATCAAGCTGTTACAGCGTTATATTTCAGAGCGTGGGAAAATTATTCCTTCGCGCATCACAGCTGTTAGTCAGAAAAAACAACGTGAATTAGCAAATGCTATTAAGCGTGCTCGTTTTCTTGGCTTACTTCCATATGTTGTCAAATAAATTTTAATTTATTATGTAGCCAGAATTTTTTCTGGCTACTTATTCTTTTTCTTTAATACTTTACAAAACATATCTTAATTATAATATATCCAAAAAAGTTGGGGTATTATATACCTCTAACTGCAAAAGGCAGGACAGCGATCAATGAAAGATTCCTATTCTTATAAAACAATAATCGGCGTTTTAGCAGGACTGTTTACTGCTGTTATAGGGATGGCAATCATCAATGTTTCAAATATCATTCCCTATTGTTCTCTTTTTTTAGGTTGTTTTATTTCTCTTCCAATCTTTATCGCAGCATTTAGATATGGTACATTACCTAGCCTTATTGCTTTAATTAGCGCTACTTTTGTTCTTTCCATAACCAATAATATTTATATTGGTTTTAGTTTTATGTTGTTGTTTTTTCTTCCTGCTGTTTATGCTTCTTGGCTCCTTGGATTTGCACAACCAGTACAAACAATACAAGAAGAAAATTCGTTGATGTGGTATCCATTACCACCAATTATTTTTCTTTTAACAAATTTTATTGCCTGTATATCAACTTTTATTGGAATTTATATTCAAAATCATCCATCTTCTCCTATTATTGCAAAGCAAATTACCGAGAATATAGTACAGACTATGCGACAATCGCAGTCTATAAACGAAACTAATATTCTTTCTTTTACTGAACTTGTAATGACACATACAGCAACTCTAACAGCAGTAATATTGACCGTTTACAGTTTATTGTTTTTTATTGCAAATCTTTACTTTTCAATGATGATAGCACGCCATATAAATTGTTTGAAAAGACCTCGTGATGATTGGAAACAAAATTTCCGCCTTCCAATTTGGGGACTTATCATTTTCATTTTTGCTTTTATAGCCGCAATGATTGAAACCAATTCTATTTTAAATTTAGGCGCAAATGTTTTTATCACTGCCTATACATTTATCATATCAGTTACTGGTCTAGCATATCTCCATAATATTACAAAAGAAATAAGTGGTCGAACGATAATATTATCTTTTGTTTACATTGCTATTTTAACTGTTATTTTTACTGTACCTATTTCTTTTATGCTGCTGCTTATGGGCATTTGGGCAACCATTCAATATAACAGCCAATCACACAAATCTCACTAATTGATTTAATTCGAAAGGAAAAACTATGGATATCATTTTGCTTGAACGCATCACTCATCTTGGTCAGATTGGTGATATTGTCTCAGTTAAAAATGGCTATGCGCGCAATTTTCTATTACCTCAAGGTAAAGCTTTACGTGCTAATGAAGCCAACAAAAAGCACTTTGAAACACAGCGCGCACAGCTTGAAGCTCGTAACCTTGAACGCAAAAACGAAGCTCAAAAAATTTCTGAAAAACTTGATGGACAATCATTTACTATTATCCGTTCAGCTGGTGAAACAGGACAACTTTACGGTTCCGTATCAACACGTAATATTGCTGATATTATAACAGAGAATGGCTTTTCGATTGAACGTAACCAAATTGAACTTAATCACCCTATTAAAACCATCGGTCTTCACACCATTTCTCTCAGCTTACACCCCGAAATTCAAGTTTCTGTAACAATTAATATTGCACGCTCAACTAGTGAAGCGGAGCGTCAAGAAGCAGGTGAAAATCTGACTTCTACTGAAGCAATATATAGTACTCAAGAGCAACCATTAACAAAAGAAACTGATAACCATGTAGAAAACAATCTTAATGAAGAAAGTCACAGTTAATGAACATCTTTTTCTTACTCAACTGTTTGTTTTTTCTTCTCTCCCATTAAAATTGGTATATCATGATAATATTTAGCCGAAAGGCTAAATATTATTAATAGGAAGATTGTTATGGAAGAAACCGGCATCTCTAATCTGATCCCTCAGCAAAAAGAAGAATCCACCTTTTTTCGGCAGATGCCACATAATATTGAAGCTGAACAAGCATTGCTTGGCGCGATTCTTATTAATAACGATGCACTTGATCGCGTGTCAGATTTTTTAAAATCAGAACATTTTTTCCAACAATTACATCAACAACTCTTTGAAGTTGTATCACAAATTATCAAAAAAGGAAAACTGGCAACCCCTGTCACTATCAAATCTTTTATTCCAGCTGAAGAAAAAATTGGAGATATTACTGTATTTAATTATGTTATTCGTTTAGCTAAAGAAGCGGTAACAATTATTAATGCTGAAGATTATGGACGAGTAATTTATGACCTTTTTATCCGACGTTCCTTGATTAATCTTGGAAATGAAGTTGTCAATACCTCATTTGATGCCCCTTTAGAATTGACACCAATTCAACAAATTGAAAAAATCGAGCGTGATTTATTTCAGCTAGCAGAAAAGGGAAAATATGGTGGTGGATTTGAGAGTTTTGATGAAGCTATTAAAAAAGCTATTGATATGGCAGGAATAGCAAAAAAGCGATCTTCACGATTATCAGGTATTGCTACTCACATAAAAAAGCTTGATGAACAAATGGGAGGATTACAGCCTTCTGATTTAATTATCATTGCAGGACGTCCTGGTATGGGAAAAACTGCTCTTGCTACCAATATTGCTTTCAATATTGCTAATACTTATAACTGTGATACAAAAAAAGAATCATCGCCAGACAATGAGGGGGGAATTGTCGGATTCTTTTCGCTTGAAATGTCATCAGAACAACTTGCAACACGTATTATTTCTGAGCAAATAGAGGTCTCTTCTTCTAACATTCGTCGAGGCAATATCTCAGAAGAACAATTTGCAAAATTATTACGCATAATGAATCGCCTACAAAAAGTTCCACTTTATATTGACCAAACGGGTGGCATATCGATCACACAATTAGCTGCACGTGCACGTCGCCTCAAGCGACAACACGGTTTAGATGTTTTGATTATTGACTACATACAGTTAATGACAAGCAATTCAAAACGCTCATCTGAAAGTCGCGTTCAAGAAATTACAGAAATCACCACAGGATTAAAGGCTTTAGCTAAAGAGCTTAATGTTCCCATTATTGCTCTTTCACAGCTTTCACGCCAAGTCGAAAATCGGACAGATAAACGTCCACAACTATCAGACTTACGTGAATCTGGTTCAATTGAGCAAGATGCGGATGTTGTTATTTTTGTATATCGTGAAGAGTATTATCTCAAAAATGAAGAGCCTAAGATAGGAGGTCCAGAACATTTAAAATGGCAAGCATCAATGGATGAAGTTTTTGGAAAAGCTGATATTATCGTAGCGAAGCAACGCCATGGACCAACAGGCATAGTCAAACTCTCTTTCCAAGCTGATTTCACACGCTTCAGTGATCTGGCAGACAGTAATTATCTTCCAGAACAATATGGTTAAACCATTATGGTACGTAATCGTCTTCAATTTATTTGCCAAGATTGTGGCACAGTCCATTCACGTTGGGCTGGAAAATGTCACTCCTGTGGAAATTGGAATTCTCTTACTGAAGAAGGTACAAATAGCGGTGTAGGAAGTGGCCCTCCTAAAAATATTCGTAAAGGTCATATAGTTACACTTACATCTCTTTCTGGAGATATCGAAAATGTTCCGCGTATCCATTCTGGCATTGCTGAGCTTGATCGTGTTACCGGAGGTGGTTTTGTCCGTGGATCAGCATTACTGATTGCTGGCGATCCAGGCATAGGAAAATCAACATTACTAACACAAACAGCAGCAGCTTTATCGCAAAAAGGGTATAATGTCATCTATGTATCAGGTGAAGAAGCTATTACACAAATTCGCTTACGTGCACAAAGACTTAATGCTACAAATACAGCAGTTCAACTCGCTGCTGAAACTAATGTTGAAGATATTCTAGCAACTTTAAATACACATAAAAAACTTGATATGGTCATCGTTGATTCCATTCAAACTTTGTGGTCAAATTTAGCAGATTCAGCACCTGGAACCGTAACACAAGTCCGCATCAGTGCTCAAGCAATGATCCATTTTGCAAAAAACACAGGAGTTTCTGTTGTTCTTGTTGGTCACGTCACAAAAGATGGACAAATTGCTGGACCTCGTGTTGTCGAACATATGGTTGACGGAGTTTTTTATTTTGAAGGTGAAGGTGGACACCATTATCGAATTTTAAGAACTATGAAAAACCGCTTTGGACCAACGGATGAAATTGGCGTCTTTGAAATGTCTGACAGAGGATTACGGGAAATTTCTAATCCATCTGAATTATTCTTAGGTGAGCGTAATGAAAAAGCGCCGGGAGCTGCGGTTTTTGCAGGAATGGAAGGTACACGCCCTATATTAGTAGAAATTCAAGCTCTTGTTGCTCACTCTTCGCTTGGTATGCCACGGCGTGCTGTCGTGGGATGGGATGGGAATCGTCTTTCGATGATTCTAGCCGTATTAGAAGCTCATTGTGGTATCCGCTTTGGACAACATGATGTCTATCTTAATGTTGCAGGTGGTTACCGAATATCAGAACCTGCAGCTGATTTAGCAGTTGCAGCAGCTTTGGTATCTTCTCTTGCAAACATCCCTCTTCCAACTCACTATGTGTATTTTGGTGAAGTCAGCCTCTCAGGAGCAATCCGTTCCGTTGCACATTCAGGACAACGCATTAAAGAAGCAAAAAAGCTAGGATTTCAAGGAGCTTTTCAACCTATAACAACAACAGAAATAATAAAATCACAAAATTTTCAACAACATACATTCTCTGATCTTCCTGAATTGATTGCGGCTATTACTTCAGATGAAAAACGCTCTGTACTACAAAAAATAATTAAAGAGAAAATTCCATAAAACGCAAAAGATTCTTGATATAAAAATAGAAAGTCGACATAACCAAAAATCAAAAATATATTTCTATACATTTTTATACTGATTATAACGAAATGCAACGCATATATCATATATAAGGAATCAAAAAATGAGTGTAACAATTCTAGACGGTATTGTCGTAGTAGTTATCCTATTTTCTTCTTTTCTAGCCATGCTTCGCGGTTTCTCACGTGAAGTGTTATCATTCATTTCCTGGATAATTGCAGCAGTTTCAACATTTTATTCATTTAAACTTATATTACCCTTCACTGAACAATATCTCTCGAATAAAATGATAGCATTGGTTATCACATTTTTCATGATTTTTATCACTGTTCTTGTCATTACTTCTATCATCACTATGAAAATTGCTGATTTTATTATTGATAGTCGAATTGGCGCACTTGATCGCACCGTTGGATTTATTTTCGGAGCATTTCGTGGCTTATTAATCGCTGTCATCAGCATACTGCTTATTAATGCACTTGTTAAACCTGAACAACAATCCGATTGGCTAAAAAATGCACAAACAAAACCTATGTTAGATTCACTGAGTAAAAAAATAGCAGAAATGATGCCAAAAGATCTTGATTATACCTTTGAAATAATAGAAAAATTCTTTAAAAAAGATGACACCTCAGATAATTAAATTACAAATATTATTAGACGAATTAACGATGCTCTTATTCACAGAATAAGAAATGGTTTTATTAAGAATGAGCTTTAAATCATATGGAGTCTATGATATCGGCTATTTCTTACGTCATAACTGAAAGAATATGATGACAAAAATCGACGTCTCTTGTCAGGAATTTTCGTTAGATGACGATACACTTCATGAAGAATGTGGGGTATTTGGTATCCTTGGACATGAAGAAGCAGCAACACTGACAGCTCTTGGGCTACATGCGTTACAGCATCGTGGACAAGAAGCTGCAGGGATTGTTTCTTATCATAACAAGATGTTTCACCAAGAAAAACATTTAGGTCTTGTAGGTGATCACTATACAGATTCCGCAACATTAGCTCGCCTACCAGGAGATCGTGCTATTGGACATACCCGCTATTCAACCACAGGTGAAGTAGCATTACGCAATGTACAGCCTCTTTTTGCAGAATTAAATGCTGGAGGCATTGCTATTGCTCATAACGGCAATCTAACAAATGGCCTCACATTACGCCGCGAATTAATTGCCTCTGGTGCTATCTGTCAATCAACATCAGATTCTGAAGTCTTTCTCCACCTTATTGCTCGCTCACGCCATGAATCATCATCCGATCGCTTTGTTGATGCTATTCGGCAAGTAGAAGGTGGATATGCTATGTTAGCATTAACACGTACTAAACTAATTGCCGCACGTGATCCAACAGGCATTAAACCACTTGTTATGGGTGAGCTTGATGGTAAACCAATCTTTTGTTCAGAAACCTGTGCTCTTGATATTATTGGAGCGAAATATATTCGTGATGTTAAAAATGGTGAAATCATTATATGTGAAATACAAAAAGATGGTCAAATCACTACAAAAATTATTAAACCAGAAATAGAGAAGCCAGAAAGGCTTTGTCTTTTTGAATATGTCTATTTTGCCCGTCCTGATTCAATTGTCGGAGGACGAAGTGTCTACGTAGTCCGAAAAAATATGGGTATACATTTAGCACGAGAAGCACCTTGTGACGGTGATGTTGTGGTTCCTGTTCCTGATGGGGGTACGCCTGCAGCAATTGGTTATGCACAAGAAATTGGAATTCCTTTTGAGTTGGGCATTATTCGTAATCATTATGTTGGTCGTACTTTTATTGAACCAACTCAACAAATTCGTGCTTTCGGTGTTAAATTAAAGCATTCTGCAAACCGTTCTATTATTGAAGGAAAGCGTGTTATTTTAATCGATGACTCAATTGTACGTGGAACAACATCTGTAAAGATTGTAAGAATGCTCCGCAACGCAGGAGCAAAAGAAGTTCATATGCGTATTTCCAGCCCAATGATTTTATATCCCGATTTTTATGGTATCGATACACCTACAATTGAGAACCTTTTAGCTAATCAATATCCAAACCTACAATCCATGTGCAATTTTATTGGTGCTGATTCATTAGACTTTCTTTCAACTGATGGTCTATATCTTGCTGTTATAGGAGAAAAACGAAACAATTCTCATCCACAATTTACTGATCATTATTTCACTGGTCATTATCCTACACATCTTACTGATCAAAAAAGTACTCCAATAGTTCATAAATTGTCTGTCCTGAAAACAAGAAATTAATAATGATAAAATCTGATTTTGATCTTACTGGATGTGTTGCTCTTGTCACAGGGGCCTCTAAAGGAATTGGTTATCATCTAGCATTAGAGCTAGCAAAACGCGGCGCTCATATTATTGCACTTGCACGAACAATAAGTGGTTTAAAAACGCTTAATAATGAAATTAAAAAAAAAGGTGGTTCTGCAACATTAGTATCACTCGATTTGCATAATATGGAAGCCATTGATGAATTAAATGTATCAATTGACGAATGTTGGAAGTGGAAGAAACTTGATATTTTAGTTGCAAACGCTGCAATCCTAGGGACTCTTTCACCAATAGCTCATATCGAAAATGCAATGTTTGAAGACATTTTGCAAATAAATCTTACCAGTCAATGGCGTTTAATGAAAGCGGTTGAACCTTTATTGCTCAAATCTAATGCTGGACGTGCTATCCTTCTGTCATCAAGTGTTGCTCATTGCGCACGCGCTTCCTGGGGACCTTATGCAGCTTCTAAAGCCGCCCTAGAACTTCTTGCTCGTTGCTGGGCAGAAGAACTCAAACACACATCTATTAAAGTTAATTGCGTTAACCCAGGTGCAACACGTACTACAATGCGCGCACA
Organism: Bartonella sp. A1379B; assembly: GCF_002022485.1. Lineage (NCBI taxonomy): Bacteria > Pseudomonadati > Pseudomonadota > Alphaproteobacteria > Hyphomicrobiales > Bartonellaceae > Bartonella > Bartonella sp. A1379B. The sequence continues at coordinate 842,555 of NZ_CP019780.1, forward strand.
AGCTCTTCCTGATGAAGATCCCCAAACCCTACCTTCTCCGCAAGAAGTTGCAGCAGAAATAGTCTATCTCTCATCACCTCACTTAAAAGAAACAGGAAAGCTTTTTGATGTTCGTAAAAAACGATTTATGAACTATCATATTCCTGATTAACCGTAATCTATATATACTACAAAACCAATTACAGCTTTTCTAGAACAAATACTTTACTTTTTTATAGCTAATTATAGAACTCTCTAATTATTCATTAGCTACCTATAATGTTTTTGATTTTTCCTTCTAAAGCAGCTTTTTTACTATAAGTCCAAGCACTATAGGGAAGAAAAGCCATATAACCAAAAGCTGTTATTAATAAAGTATACCACATATAAGTAGCCAGAAAACCAACATAAATAACAATAACTAGCATACATGGTATGACAATATCTCGCCTCAAATTATTACCTATTGTTTTTCCACTCCAAACTGGTAAACGACTTACTAAGAGAAAAGCAATAATCACAGTATAAAAACTAAAGAATAAAGCCCATCCCCAATTGGGGATTAAACCGACTCCCCCTAAATAAACAGGTAATAAAAGCATTAATGCACCTGCTGGTGCAGGAACACCAATAAAATAATTCCTCTGCCACTCTGGTATACCAGAATCATCTAGCATCACATTAAAACGAGCTAACCGCAAGCAACACGCAACACAGTAAACAAGCGCAGCTACCCAACCGACCTGATGAGCCTGAGTCAGTATAAAAGAATAAACAACAAGAGCAGGAGTAACACCAAAATTAATAACGTCAGCAAGTGAATCCATCTGCGCTCCAAAAGATGAAGTACCATCCATCGAACGAGCAACACGACCATCAGCTCCATCTAAAATTGCTGCCAAAAGTACTACCAAAATAGCTGATTCATAGCGATTCTCAAAAGCCAAACGAATACCATTCATTCCTGCACAAATTGCTAAAATAGTAATAATATTAGGAATAATATACCGCATCGGTATAGGTGAACGCCGCCGATGAGCAATATCACCACTTTGTCTTTCAGGTTCAAATGAAGAAAACGGTGAAGAATTTTTCATGTCTCATCCTAATCAAGTCTAAAGTCACTTACAGCAACGTCATCACCAAAAGAACCTAAAACTGTTTCCCCCGCAATTGCTATCTGACCAACTGCAACACGCAATTTTACATTAGCTGGCATATAAACATCAAGACGAGAACCAAAACGAATTAATCCAAAACGTTGTCCAGCAATAATTGAATCATCTGTTTTTTGCCAACAAACAATCCGACGAGCAATCAATCCTGCTATCTGAACGACACCAATTTTTCCATGTTCACTATCAATCACCATTCCATTACATTCACTAAATTGACTAGCTTTATCAAATTCAGCATTAGAAAATTTACCAGGACGATAAACGATAGACTCTATTGTCCCACTCATAGGAACACGATTGATATGACATGCAAAAATATTCATAAACACAGAAACACGTACCATTTCTTGATCGCCTAATCCCAGCTCTGCAGGCGGAACACATGGCTCAACAAAAGAAATAAGACCATCAGCAGGAGAAAGAACCCAATTCGAATTCACAGGTATCACTCGCTCTGGATCACGGAAAAAATATATACACCACATTGTTAGAACAAGACCACACCAAAACAATGGACTCCAGATTAAACCTAAAATGAGTGAAACGACAAAAAATGCTACAATAAATGGATAACCTTCTTTGTGAATTGGGACAAATCCATTTTGGACAGATTTTACAACAGTCATATAACTTCCTATTCATAGATAATTTAATAATTAATAAATATTTTTCTTCCCCCTATTTGTATATTTAATCAATCATTATACATACAATCAGCTACCATTTTATGTAATTTATTTATCACGATTAACAACACCTAGTTCATCCTCTTCACGCATTTTTCGTAATTTCTCTTCAGCTTGTGAAGCCTCAAGCTGCTTATTCCACATTGATGCATATAAACCTTTTTTGCATAAAAGATCAGCATGTGTCCCTTTTTCAATAATACAACCATTTTTAAGCACCAATATCTCATCTGCACCAACCACAGTTGAAAGACGATGAGCAATAATCAATGTTGTACGCCCGCTGCTTACAATATTCAATGCTTGCTGAATTTCCTGCTCTGTCGTTGTATCAAGAGCTGAAGTTGCTTCATCTAAAATCAGAAGTGGTGGTGCTTTTAAAAGTGTTCGTGCAATAGCTAAGCGTTGTTTTTCACCACCAGATAATTTAAGACCACGTTCACCAACTAAAGATTGGAATCCCTCTGGAAGCATTTCGATAAATTTCGACATCTGTGCCATTTCAGCAGCTTTGCGCATCTCTGCATCTGTAGCATTTGGGCGTCCATAATAAATATTATATGCAATTGTATCATTAAATAAAACTGTATCTTGTGGCACCATGCCAATCACTTCACGCAAACTTTTTTGAGTGACATCACGGATATCCTGTCCATCTATGGTTATTGCTCCCTCATTAACATCGTAAAATCGAAAAAGTAATCGAGAAATAGTTGATTTACCAGCGCCTGAAGGGCCTACGATTGCAACAGTTTTACCTCCAGATACTTCAAAATCAATATCTTTGAGAATTGGACGAGTTGAATCATAGGAAAATTTCACTCGATTAAACCGAATAGTACCGTGAGTCACCACAAGCGACTTAGCATTTGGTTTATCAATAATTTCTTGCGGAACATCCAAAAGATCAAACATTGCTTCAATATCCGTTAAACCCTGCCGAACTTCACGATAAATTGAGCCAATAAAATTCAATGGAATAGATAGCTGCATTAACAGCGCATTAATAAAGACGAAATCTCCCAAAGTTTGCGTCGCATAAGCTACTTCGTAAGCTGACATTAACATAAGAATTGTCATCCCAATACCAAAAATAAGGGCTTGACCAAAATTAAGCCAGCTTAAAGAAGTCCAAATCTTCACTGCAGTTTTTTCATAACCAGCCATAGAATCATCAAATCGACGCGCTTCTAGAGTTTCATTGCAAAAATATTTAACTGTTTCAAAATTCAACAAAGAATCAACTGCACGTGTATTTGCTTCTGTATCCGCCGTATTCATCTCTTTCCGAATACTAATGCGCCAATCACTTGCCTTAATTGTAAACCAGGTATACAAACCAACTGTTATCGTAACGACAAGAAAATAATACCACCCATAACTTATATAAAAAATAAATGCTGCTAGAATAAATTCTAAAATAGTTGGTATTGTATTAAGAATTGAAAATCGAACAACGGCCTCAATTCCCTTTGTGCCGCGTTCAATAATGCGAGAAAGGCCACCAGTTTTCCGTTCCAAATGGAAACGTAAAGATAATTCATGTAGATGAACAAAAGTCTTATATGCTAATTGGCGAATAGCATGCTGACCAACGGTCGCAAAAAGAGAATCGCGCAATTGATTAAATCCAGCCTGAGCAATACGCGCAACGTTATAAGCCAAAACTAATATGATAGGCACTACCCAAATCGATGAAGAAGACCACACAGGTATCTTAAACGCTATATCAAGTGCATTCGTAGCATACTTAAAGAAATATGGAACAAATACGAGAATCAGCTTTGCTAAAATAAGGTAAAATACCGCCCATACAACGCGCATTTTTAGATCAGATCGATCTGATGGCCACATATAAGGCCATAAGTTATAAAGTGTGCGTAGGGTCTGACCTGAAGCCGCTGACACTGTTTTTATGATTCTATTCTGTTTCATAAAATCTTGACTTCTTTATTACCCATTTAATACGCACAAGAACAAGCTCCTATATTGCTCTTTCATAAAATTATATCATACCTTTTATCTAACTCTAGTAAACTGTACAATACAAATACATTTAAATTAAACCGTTCTTGGAAAAGGAACAAGAAATAATCCGCTGGAACGCTTATTATTCTTATCTATATTTTCATACCACTCTGCAACAAATAAATCTTCAATTTTTACACGCTTCTCTTTCAACTGTGTCTTAAGCCATTTCTTTGTTTTATTAATCTCTTTAAGATTTTCTTCAAGTATTTCACCATTTGTTACTAAAATAACAGACCTCTTACCTTCTTCTTTTTTAACAACAGAAAAATCACCATTCGTCTCTAATCGAACAAAATCTGCTTCATGTAAGCGACACCCTTTAATACTTAACATTGTCGCTAAATCATTTACACTGATCCCTAAACGCTTAATCTCATCAAGCTGAAAAACACCATCTACTATAAGTTTAGCATTTCCTCCTGCAATAAGCCGATGAAAAAATACTGAATATCGTGCAAAAAAATTAAAAGATGTAATTAAGATTTGCCAAATAAATAAAACAAGCAATAATTGGATACCACTAATATTTGGATTATAAATAACGCCTCCAATGATACCTCCCATAACAAAATTACTTACCAAATCAATTGGTGTAATTTGACTGAGACTACCACGACCTGTTGTCCTTAAAATAAACAAAAAAGCGATAAGACCCACAACTAGCTTAAGTGTGACATATCCATAACCGTATAATTCCATAAAATTCTCTCCTCATATTTATGAGAGCTACTCGAATATGGAAATGGAAATTAGAATTGTTTCATCTCCCACGTGGTTATACGCTCACCAGTCTGCGGATCCTTGCTATCTTTTAAAAAGATCCCCTCCACTGCAAGCTCATCACGAATTTTATCCGCAGCTGCCCACTCCTTATTATGGATAAGAGCAAGCCTTTCAGCAATACGCTGATCAATAAATTGTAAATTAAGATGTGTCTTGCCAATGAAGAGTGGACATTCTTTTTCCTTAACCAACTCCTGTCTCAATAACCCTAGAAAATCCATACCATGTGCAAGAGCTATAACATTGTGCTCTTTATAAAATTTCCGTAAAATAGTAATTGTATTTGAAGTATTAAGATCATTACTTAATGTTTTAATTAAAGAAGAATCAACAGTTTGATTATCTTCCAAACAGTATTTTTCACTACGAAGCAATTCATACCAGCGATACAACTCACTACTGGACTGTATTAAACGCTGCATTGTCCAATTTAAAGGCTCTCGATAATGCGTTTGTAACATCGAAAAACGTATAGATAAACCAGCCCAGATCTGTTTTACTTCAGCTGACAAAATATCTGCAAACTCAAAAAAATCATCCTCTAAGAGTGAACGAATAGTAATGAAATTCCCAAGACTTTTAGACATTTTTTTACCTTCAACTTGCAAAAAACCATTATGCATCCAAAAATTAGCCATCCGTTCTGTCCCAAAAACTGAACAACTTTGCGCAATTTCATTTTCATGATGAGGAAAAATCAAATCAATACCACCGCCGTGAATATCAAAAATATTTGCCGTCGGATCTTCACAAACAAAACCACCACCATAAGGAGATAACAACTTCGCCATCGACATTGCTGAACATTCAATATGCCAACCAGGACGACCTAAAACGGAAATTCCTGCTGGTGATGTCCAACCTGGTTCTCCTTGAGCAGAAGGTTTCCACAAAACAAAATCCATTTCCCCCTTTTTATAAGAAGCTACATCTATGCGTGCCCCTGCTCTCATTTCGTCAAGTGATCGTTTTGCAAACATACCATAACGAGGGTTATCTCCCATACTACTGACAGAAAATAATATATGATTATCCGCTATATAAGCGTGGCCCTTTTCAAGAAGCCTTTCAATCAAAAACCGTATTTCCTCCAAATGATCCGTTGCGCGCGGTTGACTGGTCGGCGGCAAGCAACCAAGCGCCAATGTATCTTGCTGAAATTGATAAGATGTATGTTCTGTTAATTGATGAATAGCATCATTAAGTTCTAGATCGGGATACTGAAGAGCTGCTTTTGCATTAATTTTATCATCCACATCGGTAATATTACGAACATATATAACATGGTTTTCACCGTAAATATGACGTAACAAACGAAATAAAACGTCAAAAACAATAACAGGACGAGCATTACCGATATGAGCGTAATCGTAAACTGTTGGACCGCAAACATAAAGGCGTACTTTAGTAGCATCGATTGGTATAAAATCTTCTTTTCTCCGTGTCAGCGTATTATAAAACCGCAATTCTCCCATCATCACACTCCATTAGTGATACTTCTTAGCCATTCCCTTAAAATTGTTTACATCAATGCATTAATAGCACTGTAATAGCACTGTTTGAAAAGAAATCTCGCCCTGTTGCATCTACTACTAACATCAATTTTTATATATAATAAAAAAATAGCAATAAATGTTCATTAACAAACATACTAACTATGCATACTCAAATAATTAAAATAAATCAAACTGTTGATTGTTTTGAATATCGGATAATTTAACTGTTTAATTTGGTAAAGATATAACCTAAAAAAATATTTGATAACATATAGGTTGTCTTGTTAACTTGATTTGAAATGAGATAAAATTCGAAATCATCATACTAAGCTTATCATAAGGTCTATAACCTCATTTTTCTTGTAACGAGAACAATCAAGCCAGCACACAATACTAGCACGATTTACCATAACAGGAATACGATGATGAATGGCATATAAATATTGAAGCAAATGACCACGTAATAATTGCACCCGTATCAATCAGTAATACATCTGCACCATTCTAGATTTCCATAAACTCTGCAGAACCAATAAACCGATATCCTTAGGATGAATGAAATTATGTCTTTTTCATACCATATTTTTTGCATTCAAAAAATCTAACTGATAATTAAAAGTCACTTTATTCGTTATGAGCAAATGTTAACTGCCATTATCTATTAGATAATAATTTTCATCAAAATAGAATTATGGACAAGAAATACTCTGTAATCTGATGGAGAAAGAAAATTGATTGTATGAAAAAAAATAAATACTCTAAAATATTCAATTTTAATATTTTCATGATTATTTTCTTACGTCTATCATGCCCTAAATACTTACTGCACACCTATAGCGAATAAGAATGAGTGAACTATTTTGACTCTATTTATCAATATACAGTCCATAATAAAACTCCTCTATCCACTATTGAAATTCATAGAGATAATGTTAAAAGCGAGTAATAAAAATAATGAATAAGATATTGATAAATATATTTTTTTTAATTTTCTTCTTAATTCCAACACAAACTTTTGCACAACAATACCCACCTTATCATATCAAACTTTTACGATTAGTAGAAATTTTAGGATCTCTGCATTATCTACGTAATCTTTGTAGCCTTCCAACAAATCAATGGTATGATCACATGGTTGCATTAATTGAAGCAGAAAAACCAACTCCACAAATACGTGCTCACCTATATGAAACGTTTAATGCAGCTTACAGCGCTTTTTCAGAAAATTATCATCGTTGTACAGATTCAGCAATCGAAGCAGATCAAAGATATGTAAAAGAAGGTAATGCCTTATCCACAAGTTTACTTAAGCATTTCAATAATGAAAACTAGAAAAAATTGATAGCACTCTTATTTAACTGACATAAATAACTAGAAAACAAATAGATTACCTATAGGCAGTATAAAAATTTGACCCCTGATAAACGTAATTTTTTGCTACTCTTCTACTATAAATCTCTATAATCTCTACATTTCTAAATTTTTTGAGTAACTTTTCTCTCTCTTTATCAACTTTACCCAACGCTTTTATATAATCAGAAAATGACTCTATCTAGAATCCTTAAGACCCGTGAGATATCCCTATCATAAAATAATAACATCTTATGATTTTCTCAGAGAATCCAAATTTTAAGTTTTCAAATCTTACCAACTTGTCTCATGAAAGCCCATGAAATAATTGTTGCTTAAAATATACTATTAGCTGCAGACACAATTTAAATAAGCTGTTCTTGCATATTATCATCGTTATAATAAGAAGTAATATTCCAATAATTATTACTCCTAGCAAAGTAATTAAAAAACGATCCTACTATCTCATACATCCTTTTCTAACGAGTATGTACACTACTCTATAGTTTAGTTGTTTTATAGATAAAATATTCGTCTTTTTATTAAGAATAATCCAAAGAATTAAAAGAAAAAGACGACAAATAGAAATTGCAAAATTCTGCAATAATACTTATCCATTCCCAAAGAGTAGTACTACGATAACGCTTCTATAAATTTAACAGGTTCACCTTGCGAAGGCGTAACAATTTCACCTTCCCACATAACCCGCCTACCACGAATAATCGTCCCCACAGGCCATCCTTTTACCTTTTTACCATCATAGGGTGTCCAACCAGCACGCGAACCAACTAATGCATTCGTAATAATTTCCTCACGTTTAAGGTCAACAATAGTCAAGTCAGCATCATATCCAACAGCAATACGTCCTTTACAACTTATACCAAAAACGCGATTAGGACCATGCGAAGTAAGATCAACAAAACGTTCAAGAGACATTTGCCCTGCATTAACATGAGTAAGCATGATTGCTGCTGTTGTCTGTACACCTGTTATCCCTGAAGGCGATGAGGGATAAGGCTTATGCTTCTCTTCAAGTGTATGTGGAGCATGATCAGAACCTAAAATATCGATAATACCTTGCTGAACTCCATACCAAAGACCTTCACGATGACGTTTTTCGCGAATAGGTGGATTCATCTGAATTAATGTACCAAACCGTTGATAATCATCAGCGCTCAAAGTAAGATGATGCTGAGTAACTTCAACTGTTGCTATGTCTTTATGCTCTTTCAAAAAATCAACTTCTTCCGCTGTAGAAAGATGTAATATATGAATACGTGCCCCTGTTTCACGTGCGATTTTAACTAAACGCTGTGTACATTGTAAAGCTGTAACCTCATCGCGCCAAACTGGATGTGATGACACATCCTCTGTAACACAAAAAGCTTTACGTTCTTTAAGCCGTGCTTCATCTTCAGAATGAAAAGCTGTGCGACGGCGTGTATTTTGCAAAATAAGACGTACACTTTTATCATCGTCCACGAGAAGATTACCTGTCGATGATCCCATAAACACTTTAATTCCAACAACACCAGGAAGTCTTTCCAACTCTGCTAACTCATAAATATTATCACGCGTTGCTCCGACCCAAAATGCATAATCACAGTGCATCCGATGATATCCACGTTTAACCTTATCATTCAAAGCCTCTTCCGATATCGTTAATGGATTGGTATTTGGCATTTCAAAGACTGCTGTAACTCCCCCTAAAACAGCAGAACGAGAACCGCTTTCCAGATCCTCCTTATATTCCTTACCCGGTTCACGAAAATGTACTTGGCTATCAATGATACCAGGCAAAATATGAAGTCCGGTACAGTCAATTAGCTCTCCACTAGATGCACGTGTGAGATCACCAATTTCAACAATACGACCATTCACAACACCAATATCGCCCTTGCTGATACCATCATGATTAACAAGCGTTGCGCCTTTAAAAATTGTATCAAATGTTTTAAACATAGCCATGCTCCTTGTATATAACCTCTCTATCGTTATGTAACTCGAAGCAGAAAGGCAAGAACCATGATTGAAAAACAGAATGCCATAAATTTAAAAAACCGTAAAATTATTAAAGTCATAGGTGAAGAAGCAACAAATTTTCTGCAAGCTCTTATTACTACAGATGTAACAAAAATAAACTCACGAGAGCTCTTTCCTGGTGCCCTATTATCCCCACAGGGGAAGGTTATCGCTGATTTTCTGATTGGTAAAATAGACCAAAACTACATGATTGATATTGTGGCTTCCCTAGCTGACGTTTTTCATAAGCGCCTCACCCTCTACAAACTCCATAAAAAAATAGAAATTACAGAACCATTACAAGAGGTTATAAATGTTTTTTGGAATAATGATTTAGATAATTTAAATTTTAATTTAAGTTTTGTAGATAAGCGCTTCCCAAAAAAGGAAAAAGTTATACGAACTTATGGAAAAATTCCTTTTCTTATTCCAGAATATAATACTTGTTGGGATCAAATGCGTATCCATTATGGGATAGCAGAAAGTGGTCAAGATTATGAAATAGGTAAAGTTTTACCCTATGATATTAATTATGATCAAATTCATGGACTTTTCTTCAACAAGGGATGCTATATTGGACAAGAGGTTATTTCACGAATGTATCATCGCAAAACAGCTCGCCGCCGTTTTTTAGTGGTTAAAAGCCAAGCTCCCTTAACCTCAGGCTCTACCATTCAAGCAGGTACAAAAATATTTAGTCAATTAGGAACATGCGTCAAAAATGAAGCTTTAGCCTTAATGCGTATTGACCATGTCAAAGAAGCTATTGATAAAAATCTTCAATTTACAGTAGATGATATTCCTGTAACTATTAATATTCCTGAAAATATGAATTTTACCTTCCCTGAAAACTCCGTAGAGGCTAACTAATGGCTAAAGCTGAATTATCACAAGATGGAACAACACGTGCGTGGCAAAGAATGCTTTCTGGTCGACGGCTCGATTTACTTAATCCTTCTCCTTTTGATATTGAAATTGAGGATATTGCCCACGGCCTAGCTCGCGTTGCACGTTGGAACGGACAAACAAAAGGAGAATATGCTTATTCTGTCGCACAACATTCACTTTTGGTTGAACAAATATTTCAGCAACTTTTCCCACAGTCCTCTAATGAAGAATGCCTCTTTGCTCTTCTTCACGATGCACCAGAATATGTTATTGGAGATATAATTTCACCTTTTAAAGCTGTGATAGGAAAATATTATGAGCGCGTAGAAAAACATATACAAGATATTATCCACATACGCTTTTCCTTACCTGTCAATCCACCTCAACAGATCCTAAAAAAAATCAAACAAGCTGATCGCATCGCTGCTTTTTATGAAGCCACCACTCTTGCTGGTTTTAGTAGAGCAGAAGCTCTTCGTTATTTTGGTCATCCAGGTAATATTGGATCTGATGAACTCAATTTACAACCATGTTCCACACAACAAATTGAAAATGCCTTTTTAACTCGTTTTAACGACCTTGATGTTCAAAAGCCATATTCTGGTTGTTGATTTTTTTATCATAACTGAAAGAATATAAAATTTCTATCATACGGTTATTACCTTAGTGAAGCATTAAGATTCTATTGTATCTCTTCCTATGAATCCCTTCAAAAATTTCTTCATCCCTTTTGTAGAACTGCCGTTTTAAATTCAATTTATTTGAGCTTGTAAACCTCTGAATCAGCTGGAAAAACGCGTGATTTGACATCATTCGCATAATTCCTAATTGCTGTATCCATCGCCTGCTCGAAAATACCATAACGACGTACAAATTTAGGTATATAAGCACCATAACCTAACATATCTTCCATCACCAAAATCTGCCCATCACACTGATTGGAAGCACCAATACCAATAGTAGGAATAGAAAGTTTCTCTGTAAGTTTTATCGCTAATGGCTCTACCACCCCTTCCACAACAACAGAAAAAGCACCTGCCGCTTCAATTGCTGTAGCATCCGCTTCAATTTGTAACCAATCACTTTCATTACGTCCTTGCATCTTAAAACCACCAAAACGATTCACCGCTTGCGGTGTGAGACCAATATGCGCCATAACTGGAATACCACGATTGCATAAAAAACTAATTGTTTCTGCCATATAAGTACCACCTTCAAGCTTCACCGCACCGCATCCTGTTTCTGCAAGAATACGGGATGCATTAGCAAAAGCTTGCTCTGGACTTTGCTCATAAGAACCAAAAGGCATATCGACAACAACAAGAGCACGTTTAGAACTACGCACAACAGCTTGTCCATGTAAAATCATCATATCCATACTAACAGGAAGTGTTGTATCAAACCCATATATAACCATACCAACGCTGTCACCAACCAAAAGCACATCACAATGTGAATCAGCAATCCGAGCGCTATAAGCCTGATAAGCTGTTAAAGCAACAATCGGTTCTTGTTTTTTTCTCGAACGTATTTCAGAAGCAGTAATACGCTTTATATCTTTATGAAAACTCATTTTTTCAGCCTTTTTATTGTAATATATATTGATCAATAAGTCTGACTTTACCAAAGCAAACGGTAAGCAATAAAACCGCAGGTTTGTTTAGTTCCTTTTTAATCGCACACAAAGTTTCCAGATCGCATAAATCTATTGCTTCAATCACAGCACGTGGTTCTTTTTGTAAAACAGAGCGAACAACTTCACACAATTTATCAACGGATCGTTCACCTTGCTCATAAAGCCTCTTAACAGCTTTAAGACTTTCAGGAATAATCCTTGCAGCTTTGCGATCTTCTAATGTCAAAAGTTTGTTACGTGAAGAACTAACAACTCCATCTGCATCGCGTAAAATAGGTACACCGACAATTTCAACAGGAAAAGCCAAATCTTTAACCATACGACGGATAATCAAAAGCTGTTGAAAATCTTTTTCCCCAAAAAAAGCTTTATCTGGTTGAACAATATTAAAAAGCTTAGCAACAACACTGGTCACACCACAAAAATGTCCTGGACGTAATTTCCCCATCAAAATACGTGATAAGTTTTCTACTTCTACAATTGTTTCATTGCCTAACGGCCACATTTCTTCTATAGAAGGCGCAAAAACATACTCAACATTCTCCCTTTTCAATAAAGAGCAATCCCCTTCTAGATCTCTTGGATATACATTAAAATCCTCATGACGACCAAATTGTTTGGGATTAACAAATATAGAAACCACTACACGATCACACATTGACCGTGCCTGTTGTACCAATGCAAGATGGCCATTATGTAATGCCCCCATAGTCGGTACAAAACCAATTGACAGCCCTAAGCGCCTCTCCTCTCTGAGGTGTTGACGCAACCCAGCAATTGTTTTTAAAATTTGCATTTTATTTACTTTCACAAAATCAAAATGTTGATGCTTTCATACAAAATCGCCGTTCAAACAATTGTATCAAACTAACACGCAAAGACAACTGTTTTATACCTCTCGCTTCCCAAACATAGCGTGTTAAAAAAAAATTTGTCAGAATTAATCCTTTGCTTATATCATTAAAATCAACAGGATAAACGCTTTTTTGTACAAGGAATTGTGGTAAAAGTAAAAGCTTATCTTTCCAAGGACGTCCTATTTCTTCACATACAGCACGTCCCGATTTTGGAGAAACATAATAAAGTTTTTCTTGACGGCCTGTTACAGCACAACAAGATAAATCAAGCCCAAAACCAAGTTCTTCAAGCAGTAGAAGCTCAAAACGTACAAGCAGTTCAGCATTTATAAATGGATCCTCAAAATTTTGCATAAAAAAATATAACATATCATACAAAACAGGATGAGGATCACGCTCAGGAAGAAGACGTAAATAAAAAGCCATCAATTGTAGAGAATAAAGCGCCTCTGGTAAAACGATCAATCTTGAAGCATGTAAATTAAGCGCTTCAAGCCTAAATAATCCTAAATGTTCATCTAAACGTGCCCACCATTCAGCTTCAACAAAATTTCCAGGCTGAAGAAGAGGAGCCATACGACGAGAACGTCCACCTTTTACAATTCCCATATAGCGACCATGCTGACGTGTCATAATTTCAAGAATAACACTCGTTTCACCATGTTGGCGTGTACCGAGAATAATAGCCTGTTCTTTCCACTTCATTGCATCAAAAAAAACCTAATCCCATTTCGCGATAACGCTCTGGGTTCGCATCCCAATTATCACGCACTTTTACAAATATAAAAAGATGAACTTTCTGTCCCAATATATCCATTAATTCCTTACGTGCTGCCTGACCGATAGCTTTAATGGTGCTACCTTTCGCTCCTAAAACAATTTTTTTCTGATTATCACGTTCTACATAAATGACTTGATTAATTTTAACTGAACCATTTGCACACTCTTCCCAATTTTCTGTTTCAACCGTTGATGAATAAGGAAGTTCTTGATGGAGACGAAGAAAAAGTTTTTCACGCGTAATTTCAGCAGCAAGCTGACGCATAGGCATGTCAGAAATTTGATCTTCTGGATAATACCATGGCCCTTCCTGCATAATTGTACTAAGATAATGCAGCAAATCCTTACACCCAGAACCATTTAAAGCTGAAATCATAAATGTCTGTAAAAAATTCACTCGTTCATTCACTTTAGCCGTTAATGCCAAGAGAGATGATTTAACAACCGTATCAATTTTATTCAAAACAAGAATTTTATCCTGCTCAATACTTTTTAAAATATCTAACATTGCATCAACTTCATCTGAAAAACCACTCTGAGCATCAATAAGAACGAGAAGAATATCAGCATTCTTCGCGCCACCCCAAGCAGCAGAAACCATAGCTCGCTCCAATCGCTTATGAGGACGAAAAACACCTGGTGTATCAATCAGAATAATTTGAGTCTTATCATAAATTACAATACCACGAACTAAAGTTCGCGTTGTTTGTACTTTATGCGTTACAATTGATACTTTTGTTCCAACTAACTGATTAACTAACGTTGACTTTCCAGCATTAGGCACACCAATGAGAGCAACAAAGCCTGAACGCGTTTTAATAAGATCATTCACGATTATGTTTCCCCTCTATTTCCATATACCTTCACGTCGCAAAATTCTTTCAGCAGCATCTCTCTCGGCTTGACGTTTAGAACTACCTCGCCCTATCTCAGGTGCATAACCACAAATACTTACCTCCACCATAAAAACCGGATCATGATCTGGACCATAACGCTGTACGACCTGGTAATGAGGTTGTGCACTATCTTGTGTATGAGCCCATTCCTGTAATTCTGTTTTAGCATCACGTCGACCAGCATTCATCTTCTGGGCTCGATCATGCCAATATCTTTGAATGACAGGACGAACGCTCTCTAAACCTCCGTCAAGATATATTACAGCAATTAAGGCTTCAATAACATCAGCATAAATATTAACTAACCGACGACCTTCTAAGTTTTTCATTTCACAACCAACATGAACCATATCGGGTAAACCCATTTCCAATGCAATATCGGCACATGTTTGTGCATTGACCAAGCCATTCAAACGTACGGATAATTCACCTTCACTTGCTTGTGGAAAAATTTGATAAAGCATTTCAGCAATCAAAAGCCCAAGAACTCGATCACCTAAAAACTCTAATCTTTCATAATTACCCTGCTCTGAACTTTGCACACTAGAATGTGTCAATGCTCTTTTTAATCTGTCTGCATCTTTAAAACTATGCCCTGTCAGCTTCTCTAGCTGATCAATAATTTGATGCTCCATCACAGAATTCCTACTTATTTATCAAGCGGAAAGTCACGAATAGTATGAATGAAAGAAAATAAACGATTCCAACGCACGTCAAATGGCCAACGCCAAATCTGCCACGCACTCGAACCATTACTAATAGAGAAAAAAATCAAATTAGCTCGACCAATAAGATTTTCATCTGGAACATATCCTACATTCAAACGGCTATCATCTGAATTATCACGATTATCACCCATCACAAAATAATGTCCTGGTGGAACCTCAAAAACCTTTGTATCATCAACCTGAGGGATAAAACCTAAATTAAGTGTATTGTAACTTACACCGTTAGACATTGTTTCGCGATAAACATCAACAGGATGATTAACCTCTGTCACATCAGGATCATCAATCTTTCCCATAAACTGACGTGAAACAGCTTCATCATTAATATAGAGAACACTTTGACGAACTTGAACACGATCACCGGGTAATCCAACAACACGTTTAATATAATCAATATCCGGATTGCTAGGTAAACGAAAAACCAAAACATCCCCACGCTTAGGCTGAGATGCCCAAATCCGTCCTGAAAAAATAGGAGGAGAAAAAGGTATAGAAAAACGAGAATACCCATATGCATATTTGGAAACGAAAAGATAATCTCCCACTAGCAAAGTAGGACGCATCGAACCAGAAGGAATAGTAAAAGGCTGAAAAAAAAGTGTACGAATAATTCCAGCCAAAAATAAAGCCTGAATTAAAACAGAAAAAAATTCAATAATTTCATTTTTTTTATCTTTTTTTTGCATTTTCTCTTCTTGTTTCATCCTGTACTACCTTTTTATAGATAAAACTTATTTTGCAATCATAATGTCCAAATAATAAAAGCACAATCTCTCATGGAATCTATCCACGTGGAAGTGCTTCTATAATAACAAATGCCTGCGCCCAAGGAAAATCATCTGTTATACTGAGATGAACCATCACCTCATGATGAGGAGGTAATAATTTTTTTAACTGTGCGTGTGCGCAATTCGTTAGCCTCATAGTCGGTTTGCCAGATGGTAAATTAACTACCCCCATATCTTTCCAACTAACACCACAAGCAATTCCTGTTCCTAAAGCTTTAGCGCACGCTTCTTTAGCAGCAAATCTTTTAGCATAGGAACTAGATCGCTGACAAAGACTTTCAGATTTTTCCTGTTCAACATCTGTAAAAATACGCTGAATAAAACGGTCACCATAGCGAACCAACATCCTCTCAATTCGCCTTATATCAACCATATCACTGCCAAGACCAATAATCATAAATATTACCTAAGCTTTTTTGCTTTGAATATCTTTCTCTTACCATCTTTTGATAGAGATTTTTTTTGAAAATGAATTATTGTTCTGTAAATACCTATATAAGATAAACTACCAAAAATAATACCTAAAAATATTCCACCCACAAACATCGGCATCATAATCAAATTCCATGTTTCCCAAAAAAATAACCATGCTTGCGAAAACGTCAAACCATCTAACATATTGCGAATTTGTGAAAAAGAAATTTCACTTTCATGACCAAAGAACAGTAAAAATAGGCGACCGACTTTATAATCAGCCATGATGATAAGAAAAAATGTCAATGGATTAGAGAAAACAGTTCCGATAATTGCCGCAGCAAAATCGCCACGTAAAACCCAAGAAAAAAATATTGCTAAAATGATGTGCAATCCCAAAAGAGGTGAACAGGCTGCAAAAATACCAATAGAAAACCCCAGCGCCACTTTATGGGGCGTTGCTGATATACGTAAAATACGTTCACGCATACGATAAAATAAACCACACAGGCTAAGCTTACGTCGAACACACTTTCCAAAATTCTTCAATGTCTGATAATTAAAAAATATGTGGTTACTCATATATACCTTGTACACACTAAATAATGCTTATATTTAATGCTTATATTTTATGTTATTCAGATTTATTTCATCAAGCATTTTCGTAGAAAAATTAATAAAATTCAAATATTTCGGCTTCCTGGCTTAATCGCCGGAAGCACAGCAAGCTCAGGAGGCAAAGCATTAGCATCATAAGATGCAATTTCATACTCGGCTAGTGAAATGAGTGGGACTCCTACATTAACTTTACCACCAGACCGATCAAGAATACACGCACTCGCTACCACATTGGCTTTTGCTTCAACCAATGCTTCAATGGTCTCACGAATAGAAAGACCTGTTGTCATAATATCTTCAACAATAACAACCCGCGCATCTTTTTCAATTTCAAAGCGGCGTAATTGGAATATACCATTCACACGCTCTACCCAAATAGAGGGAACGCAAAGATGACGTGAAGTCTCGTACGAAGGAATGAGACCACCAATTGCAGGCCCAACTACATAGTCAATTTTTTCTTTCACATATTTCTTAATTTTTTGAGCCAAAGCATAACACAGCTTTTCGGTAAGATCAGCATGCATAAACACTTTTGCCTTTTGTAAATAAGTAGCACTATGACGACCTGATGTTAAAATAAAATGCCCTTCTAAAATAGCATCTGCTTGTTTGAAAATATTAATCACATCTTGTGTATTCATTGCATAATCTCTTTACCCATAAACCCGATGTACCATATTCACTGATCTCGCTCTTTTTAACTGAGAAAAGATACGATTTAAATGTTTTAAATTCCAAATCTCAAGATCAATAATAATTTCTGTAAAATCTGTTCCCTTACGAACAAAAGATAAATTTTCAATATTGGCATCATTTACAAAAATGATCTGAGTAATCTCAGCCAAAGAACCAGGACTATTTACAGCTAAAATATTGATTCGAGTAGGAAAACGTTCACTCATCTCAGAATCAAGATCCCAGCGGACATCAATCCACCGTTCTGGCTGATCATCATAAGCCATTAAAGCCGAAGATTGTATCGGATAAATAATAACACCCACACCCGGCTCCATAATACCAACAATTTGATCTCCTGGCACAGCTCCTTCAGGAGAAAATTGTATTGGAATGTCGCCTTTTGTGCCTTGAATAGGTAACACTCTATATTGACGCTCTTTCTTTGAAGCTTTTCCTTTTTTATTTTCAAGAATCTTTAAAATCATACCTTGAGCATTTTCAATATTAAACCAGCTTCTCTCCTTAAACTTAAACGATGGCTTTTTCACCACAGAATCGTCTTGATGATTTGGATAAACCGCTTTAACTACATCTATAGCAGCCAACTCACCACGTCCAACAGCTGCTAAAACATCTTTTACGTCCTTACGTGCCAAACGCGGTAAAATTTGCTTAAGCATATCTTGTGAAAATTGTTTTCCCGCACACTCAAATGAACGTTCAAGAATACGACACCCCAAACCTGAATATTGCTTATGTATTGCTGAACGTGTTGCTCGACGAATTGCAGAACGTGCCTTACCTGTTACAACAAGGGATTCCCACGCCGCTGGTGGAGATTGAATCTGCGAACATATAATATTAACTTCATCACCATTTTTTAATTTGGTCATTATGGGCATAATACGACCATTGATTTTTACTCCCACGCAAGAATTACCAATATCGGTATGTACTGCATAAGCAAAGTCAATGGGTGTAGCGCCTTTTGGAAATGCAATTAACTGCCCTTTCGGCGTAAAACAGAAAACCTGATCATGAAAAAGCTCAAGCTTTGTATATTCTAGAAACTCTTCTGGATTATGGCCATCTGCCAAAGATTGAATTGTTTGACGCAACCATGCATAAGCATTAGTCTCACTTGATAAGCGTGATGATGAATAATCAGAACCGTGATCTTTATAAATGGCATGTGCCGCAACGCCATATTCAGCAATCCTATCCATTGCACTAGTTCTAATTTGTAATTCAATGCGTTGCCCTGAAGGCCCAACAATTGTTGTATGAATTGAACGATAATCATTTTGTTTAGGGATAGAAATATAGTCCTTAAAACGCCCAGGAACCATCGGCCATGTAGTGTGTATAATACCAAGAGCGCGATAACAATCATCTACGCTCTCAACAATTACACGAAACCCAAAGATATCAGATAATTGTTCAAAAGATAAGGTTTTGCTTTCCATTTTACGAAAAACTGAATAAGATTTTTTCTGACGACTTTTAACATTGGCTTTAATACCGTTTTTCAAAAAAAGTTTTGTCAATTCTTTTTCAATTGTGGAAAGCAAATCGCGATTGCGCACTAATAATTCAGAAAGCCTATCATTAATAGTACGATAACCCTCTGGATTTAAATAAAAAAAAGAAAGATCCTCTAGCTCTTCACGCATATCTTGCATCCCCATACGACCAGCAAGCGGCGCATAAATATCCATTGTCTCTTCAGCAATCCACCGACGCTTATCATCACGCATGACATCAAGGGTACGCATATTATGAAGACGATCTGCTAATTTAACCAAAAGAACACGAATATCATCAGAAATAGCAATAAGAAGCTTACGAAGATTTTCTGCTTGCACAGCTTTCTTCGATACGAGATCAAGCTTATTAAGCTTTGTAAGCCCTTCAACTAATTTACCAATTTCAGGTCCAAACAGTTGATCAATTTCTTCTCTTGTAGCATTTGTATCTTCAATTGTATCATGCAAAAGAGCAACGGCAATTGTTGCTTCATCTAAGTACATATCCGTTAAGATAGAAGCAACTTCTAAAGGATGAGAAAAATAAAGATCACCTGAAGCACGCCTTTGATGACCGTGCTTCTGCATTGCATAAACATAGGCCTTATTTAATAAATCCGCATTTACGTCAGGCTTGTAACGCCGTACACGCTCAACCAGCTCACACTGACGCATCATATAGATATCCTCAGAAATTTTGTAATTAAATTATTATTAAATACCCTACGAATAAAGAAAAAACAAATCTACCAAATGATAATCTATGCATTACTTTTTCAATAAAATATGATGATTAATAATCATCACTTTTCTCTGGCACAACTAAGCTCTCAATACCTGCCAAAAGCTCTTCTTCTAACATATAATCAAATGAACCAGTGTTTTCTTCTGATGAAGAGCCCAAAATATCTCTGGATTCGCCTGAGTGAGAAATAAACTCCATTGTTCCTTCTGGCTCATCAACTTCTACATGCTTTTGTAAAGAGTGAATAAGATCTTCTTTCAAATCAGCAGGAGACAAAGTTTCATCTGCTATTTCACGTAAAGCAACAACTGGATTTTTATCATTATCACGATCAATTGTAATCTGTGCACCTTCTGAAATCTGGCGAGCCCGATGCCCAGCTAAAAGCACCAACTCAAAGCGATTATCAACCTTATCAATACAATCTTCTACTGTTACACGGGCCATTTATGTCCCTTTCTTCAAGGTTCAAAAATTAACAATTACGTTAGAATATATACAATAATCAAAACAAAAAACAAGAAAAACAATACACACCTTATTATTTTTTCCAACTATAGCACTATAGCAAAACTCTTGAAAAAAATTTAGGTTTATAAAAACACTAAGATCTATAAGCGTTTGGAAATAAAACAATCTTAAACTATTGCATTCTAATAACACAGTAATTATTCATAGTTAAAGAAAATGGATCGCACAAAAAAGTAAGCGCATTCATCAAAAAAATTACAATATAAACGGCATTGTGCTGTATTTTTTCTTTCTACAACCATAAAGATTTATTCAGATATAAATGAAAACTGGTAGTATATTACAGCTGAAAAACCAAGTGCAGAGAACAAAGCCTTAATTAACTTATTAATTATAAAGCACTATATTATAAGGCTATTTGGCATAAATATCCGAACCTTCCTCCACCGACAAACTAAATATACCTAATCCACAAGCATCTTTAAAAAATATAGTTTTTTAATCCATCACTATGCAAAAAATTAAGTTTCTATAGTTAAGAAAATAACATATCCCCCTTAAAAAAAGAAAAAACTTTAAATTCTTTTGGTAATGTATGGTCAATACATTACAACTAATCATAGCAATACATATTCTCTCTATAACACAATCAGCAACAAATTCATCTAATCATATTGTGAAAAAATCTCTGTATGCATATTATAAAGCTGTTTACAAAAATATACTCGACTGAATATCAAATAAAATAGCTTAAAAGATTTTTGATAAAATATAATTGGTACCTGCAATCCATGAACAGTAAATTAACATCATTGTGCCCAGAACCACCTCCAAATTGTAATTTGTGTCCTCGCCTAAATAATTTTATCGCTGACTGGCGTATTAAAGAACCTCATTGGCATAATGCACCTGTTAGTCCATTTTTTCCTCATAAAGGGGCTGCAACAACACGCCTTCTAATTGTTGGACTTGCTCCTGGATTACGCGGAGCAAACCGAACTGGACGTCCTTTCACAGGCGATTATGCTGGACACCTTCTTTATTCAACGTTAAAAAAGTTTGGTTTTGCTCAAGGTACTTTTGCAGAAAGATCAGATGATTCCCTAGAGCTCATCGATACTGCAATTGTTAATTCAGTACGTTGTGTTCCACCAGAGAATAAACCCACTGGCACTGAAATCAACACTTGTCGACATTTTTTTTCACCTCTTTTAACAAATCTTCCTCAGCTAAAAGCCATCATTACTCTTGGCAGCATTGCGCATAACTCCACTCTACGAGCTTTAAATGCAAAAACCTCAGCACACCCTTTTGGTCATGGAAAAATTAGTGATATTGGTAGATTACGTATTTTTTCAAGCTATCACTGTTCACGCTATAATACTAATACCGGCCGTTTAACAGATACTATGTTCTATCAAATCTTCGAAGCTGCAAAAACCTATTTAAATCAATGTTGAAATCTTTCTAACGAAGATATGGAAATTTCTTTTCCATTATCCATACTTTCTAAAAAGTCGTGCCTTTTCACGCTCCCAATCTCGTTTTTTTTCTGTTTCACGTTTATCGTGAAGTTTTTTACCACGTGCTAAAGCAATTTCCAATTTAACACGCCCCCGTTCATTAAAATAAAGTTTAAGTGGAGTAATCGTCATACCCTCACGAGAAATTGCATTAAAGAAACGCGCCATTTCACGCTTTGAAAGTAATAATTTACGCAAACGACGTGCATCATGATTAAAACGATTCGCTTGCGTATATTCAGGAATATGAGAATTAATCAACCATAACTCTCCCTTCTCAAAGCTAGCATAACTTTCAGAAATATTGGCATGATTGGAACGTAAAGACTTAACCTCTGTTCCTTGAAGAACAATACCGACCTCAAGAGTATCAAGAATTTCAAAATTGAAACGTGCTTTACGATTATCGGCAATAACTTTTCGTATTGATGCTGTCTTTTTTTTGTTGTTCATAGCTATTTCAACATAATTTTATTCTTTAAGAAGACCTGCATGTTGCAAAGCAGCATCAATAATCCTCTTTGTAGTATTGTCTAATGGAACAATCGGTAAACGAACAGTATCCCTACAAATTCCCAATTTTGCAGCAGCATATTTAATACCCGCTGGATTTGGTTCAATAAATATTGCACAATTAAGGGGCATTAAACGATCATTTAATTCTAATGCTGTATTATAATCACCACGATGGCAAGCAGTATAAAGCTCTGAACAAAGCTTTGGAGCAACATTAGATACAACTGAAATACACCCTACACCTCCATGTGCATTAAAGCCTAATGCTGTTTTATCATCACCGGAAAGCTGTATAAAATTCTTACCACATTTTTCTCGTTGTTCACTTACCCGCTCAATTTTACCTGTTGCATCCTTAATACCAACGATATTTTTAAAATCCTGACAAAGATTTTTCATAGTTTCTACAGTGAGATCAATAACAGATCGCCCGGGAATATTATAAATCACAATAGGAATAGAAATAGCTTTCGCAATAGCAGAAAAGTGAGCATATAATCCCTTTTGATTAGGCTTATTATAATAAGGAGTTACTACTAAAACTGCATCTGCACCTACTTTCTCTGCATGCTGTGCAAGCTCGACAGCCTCATCCGTGCTATTTGACCCCGCCCCTGCAACAACAGGAACACGCTTAGAAACTTGTTTAACGCATAATTCTACAACTCGCTTATGTTCTTCATGACTTAAAGTTGCTGACTCGCCTGTTGTCCCAACGGGATTCACACCATGAATACCTTGTCCGATTTGCCATTCAATAAAATTGCAAAATGACTTTTCATCAATAACACCATCTTCATTAAATGGTGTAATCAATGCAGTTAGTGCTCCCTTGAGCATAATAAACTCCTGATAATATTAAATTTTATTTTTAATAACCACCTTATTATAATAACATAGTCTTGCTCTATGGCTGAAGCAAGTTGAATTTCATAAAGATCTTACAATATTAATTTATAATTTCTGTATGCTGAACATTTCCTAAAAACACAACTAAGTTGTTAACATGTCGTTCATGCTTCTCTTTTAAAATTTATAAAGTATTACCTAAAAAGCAAGATCTAAAGGTCTTTCATCAATGTATATAGTCTCTGTTCACTATTTTGTATCAATCTTTATTATACTCAAATTGGCAACTATCATTTTACTCTCAAATGCCTCAGCACAAACAGTTTTTCTACCACAAAACGGACCAATTCCCTTGGTTCATCCTCACTCTTCTATCACCATAGAAAAACTTAAAAAATCTTTTGAGGCTAATCATCCTATAAAGAATAATATCCCAACAAAAATTAAGATTACTAAAAATAACCAGCTTAAATTCGGCTTAGATACTCTTTCAAACAAAGATATTATGAAAACAATAGCGCTTCGCAATACAATGCCTCAAAACAGTCTTGATCGCCATATTTTAACATGGGCAATCAACACATCATATCAAACGAATATACCAAGCTCTGAAATATTAAGGGCCATCAATGAATTAAAAGGTTGGCCAGGTATGAATATAATGAAACGCAATGCTGAACGTGCTTTCATTAATGAAAACAATTCTACACAAGCGATTATTCAAAAATTTACTCACCATTCTCCCCTCACTGTACAAGGAATGGCTGCACTTGCCAAAGCCCTTATCGTAACTGGACAAACCACCCGTGCACGACAAATTATTGCACCGTGGTGGCATACAGTACAGCTCAACGCTCAAGAAGAAGATCTTATTCTTAAAAATGCAAGCACTGCATTAAAACCCTCTGATCATCTGAAACGTATGAAGATTATGCTTTATGCAAATCGTATTGATTCAGCTCAGCGGATTGCAAAATTAGCCCATGCCCAATCTCTCTTTAATGCTTTTGCTGCTGTTGAAAAAAATGAACCTCAAGCCGCACAAAAACTAAAAGCTGTTGATCAATCATGGAAGAAAGATCCTCTTTTACAATTTGCTAAAATTCGTTATTTTCGACGAACTGGACAATATGAAACTGCTGCACAACTCATGATGCAAGCACCACGAGATCCGATAAATCTTATTAACCCTGATGCATGGTGGATAGAACGACGTGTTCTTTCTCGTGAAATGCTTGATTTAAACAAGCCTAAAATCGCTTATCAACTTGTTTCAGCTCATATTGGAGGAACACCCTCATTTAAAATTGATGCTGCGTTTCACGCGGGATGGTATGCACTTCGATTTCTTCATAGCCCCAAGACAGCAATGCATCACTTTACGCATATCCCTCAACTCTCCTCTTCTCCTCTCTCAACATCCCGTGGCTATTATTGGATGGGGCGAACAGCAGAAGCCTTAGGTGAATATAAAAATGCTCAACATTATTTTCAGCGCGCTGCTCATTTTGGTACAACTTATTATGGTCAATTAGCAGCCTCTCGACTTAACGAAAAAAAACTTGAAATTTATTTTCCTAAGCCAACAATGAATGAGCGGCAAAGTTTTAGTGCACGAAAAGGTGTTCAAGTTATCCAAAGGCTTGAAGCTGCTGGCTATGCTAATCTCGCTAAAATTTTTTATAAAGAGCTCAGCACAACAATAGACAATCCTGGTGAATTAGCTCTTTTAGCTGTTATGTCAGAAAAAAGTGGCGACTATTATACCAGCCTCAAAATCGGTAAAACTGCTGTTGTTCAAGGTAAGGCCGTCAGCGCTCTTTCCCATCCTATCGGGGCTATTCCAACATCCATCAACTTTTCTGCAACAAAAAAGGCACTCATCTATGCCATTGCACGCCAAGAAAGTGAATTTAATCCTGTCGCTATATCAAAAGCTGGAGCCCAAGGTATGTTACAATTGTTACCTACCACAGCAAAAGCATTAGCTAACAAACATTCAATTGCGTGGTCTCACAAAAAATTTAGCAGTGATGTCAATTATAATACTATATTAGGTGCTCATTTTTTAAGTGAACAATTAGAGCATTTTAACGGATCTTATATATTGGCTTTTATCAGCTATAATGCAGGCTTCCGTCGCGCAAATGAATGGATAGAACGTTACGGTGATCCTAGAGGACAATCTCTTGATAACGTTGTCGACTGGATCGAACGTATCCCCTATACAGAAACGCGTAACTATGTGATGCGTGTTATAGAAAATTATGAAGTTTACAAAGCGCGTCTCATTGGAACCACAGATATCAAATCTGATCTCATTGCTGGCTACAGGAAGTCATAGACTCTCGTCTATTTCAAAATAGATCCTCTTCTTATCTTTTATTGTAGGATACGGTATAATGAAGTTATGTAAATGCCTTTTAAATAAGCATCTGTAAAACCATATATGTTATTGCTTTTGAAGCATTTAATAAAAATCAGAATATCACTTTAGTTTATAATGGTGATATCTTTTATTACATTATTAGCCTAATTTGAAAAGCATACTTTAGCTCTTACCTGTAAATTAAGTATCTACCTCTCATGCAATGACACATTGAGACAGTTTCAAATTTTCACTGCTATCCCAGTTTTATATAGAATAGACTGAAATGAAAACGTTAAATACACTAATTTAGCTTATCTCTACAATAAAGAGATAACAATTTGAAAAGAGCATAATTAAAGTAACACCAATGTCCAGCTTTATTACTTGTTTAAATCAACTTTCCGTCTTTCAAAATTGTCTAAAGCAATACATTCAAAATAATGAAGATTAACAATAACTTCATACTTTTTTCATCCTTTAATAGGATCATATTCCTTACGAAAAAATAGTCTACAATTAATTTACGAATCCGTTTTAAAAGATATTTATACTTTCTCCCCAACTCATTTCTTATCATCGTCCACTGAAAATATAATACAAGCTCAACCGAATTGCCACCATCTTTACCTTTATATTTATAAAGCAAAAAACCAATACCATCATTACTTCTATATTTTTATTCACTCACTAACATTACAACTTCTTTCTTATGTAGATGTCTCCTAAAAGGTATTGTAAAATTCCTTCTCAAATAATTTATCATCTATTCTTTTTTCTTATGACGTTTAGATAAATGGTTTTGTTTGCTTCAAAAAGAAAAATTAAAATGAAAAAACATTATTCCAGTAGGAGCTATCATTCAAAGAAAATAACACTCCATTCATTGTATCAAAATTGCATCTCTCACTTCACTAATTGCTTTCACCACTTATATATTTTAAAGTAAAAATAATATTCGCGTTTTTGTGTATCATAGGCACAGTTATAAGAATAATAATTAAAAGGGAATTTGTATCTTATTATATAGAGATAGGATTACAAAATGGACAAGTTTGTTGGTTATGAAGAAAATGCAATACTACCTTATACTGCGATAGCAACTATTGATATTGGTGCAATTATTGCTAATTATAAAACCTTAGTCCAACGTGTTGCTCCTGTAGAATGTTCAGCTGTTGTAAAAGCTGATGCCTATGGGCTAGGAGCTGAAAAAATTGCCCCTGCACTTTATCAAGCTGGTTGCCGCACTTTTTTTATTGCCCATCTTAAAGAAGCACTCCAATTAAAAGCTATTTTACCAAATAATGTTACCCTTATCCTTCTGAATGGTATTCCCCCTACTGCAGAAGAATTCGTGACTCAAACTGGTATTGTCCCTGTTCTTAATTCTCGGAATGAAATTGAAAACTGGCAAATGCATTGTCAAAAAAATGGTAAAAAATTTCCAGCAATCATTCAAATTGATACTAATATGAATCGACTAGGGCTCGATCAAGAAGAGCTACAATGGTTGATCCAAAATCCTACTCTCTTCGAAATAGCAGACATAAAATACATTATCAGCCACCTTGCTAATGGAGACAATGCAACACACACATCCAATTGCGAACAAAAAAACGCTATGAAAAAAGCACTTGCACAACTTCCTGCCTGTAAAGCTTCACTTGCTAATTCTGGAGGAATCTTTCTTGGCCCAGACTTTTATTTTGATCTTGTCCGCCCAGGTATTGGACTTTATGGAATTGATCCCCATCAAAAACATCCCACATCTCTTAAATCTGTTTTAAAACTTAAGGCTCAAGTTATTCAAAGCCGTTGCACTGAAGCGGGAACTCCTGTGGGTTATGGGGGAAGTTTCATCACTCAAAAGCCCAGCATTCTTACCACCATTTCTATTGGTTATGCCGATGGCTGGCTACGAAACCTTTCTAACAAAGGTTCCGTTTATTTCAACCAACACAAACTACCCATCATTGGACAAATCTCTATGGATTCTATTATTGTTGATGCAACCAATCTTAAGCATGAAAAACCAAAACGTGGTGATTGGGTAGAACTTATTGGAAAACATCAAACTGTCGAAAATGTTGCTGCAGATGCAGGGACTATTCCTTACGAAATTCTTACTTCTCTTGGTTCTCGTTATAAACGTATTTACATTTAAATCTTCGAATTCTCATAAAATGAATCTAAGATAGCCATGATCAGCCTTAAACAAAAATCGAAATAAATTATATCCAACTCCACAGGCTTGATATAGACTTGCTTAATTGAAACATAAGAAAATAAATTTAAACCGTGTTCACCAATGGTGGACAAGAACAAATCAAAGTTCTATCACCAGAAACATTGTCAATACGTGAAACAGGCGGCCAATATTTATTTGCTGGATCAAAGCGAGGATCAGGAAAAGCAGCTTCTTTTCTCGAATAAGCCCGTTTCCAATTATCGTCTAAAGTGTCTGCTAATGTATGCGGTGCATTCACCAATGGATTATCATCTTTCGGCCAAATGCCTTCACCAATTTTCTTAGATTCTTCAGCAATAGATAACAAAGCATCACAAAGACGATCAATTTCTGCCTTCGGTTCTGATTCAGTTGGCTCAATCATCAAAGTTCCAGGAACTGGAAATGACATTGTTGGAGCATGAAATCCATAATCAATAAGACGTTTTGCAATATCATCAACACTGATTCCATATTGCTCTTTCAGAGACCGTGTATCCACAATACATTCATGTGCAACACGCCCATGTTTACCCCGATAAAGAATAGAATAAGCCTTTGAGAGCCGCTCAGCAACATAATTAGCATTTAATATTGCTATCTGTGTTGCACATTTTAATCCATCAGCTCCCATCATCCGAATATACATCCATGTAATCACTAAAATAGAAGCACTGCCATAGGGAGCTGCTGAAACGGCATGAGTCGTCTTATCTTGTTCGTGGCCAGGTAAAAACGGTTTTAAATGCATTCCAACGCCAATCGGGCCAACACCAGGACCTCCACCACCATGAGGAATCGCAAATGTTTTATGAAGGTTCATGTGACAAACATCCGCTCCCATATCCGCAGGACGTGCAAGGCCTACAAGTGCATTTAAATTAGCTCCATCGAAATAGACTTGCCCACCATTTTCATGAATAATGGCACAAATGTCCTTAATGTTTTCCTCATAAACACCATGTGTTGAAGGATAAGTAATCATTAAAGCTGCCAAATGAGCTTTATGCAATTGTGCTTTCGCTTTAAGATCATCAATATCAACATCACCATCACTTAAGCATTTCACTACTACAACTTCCATCCCTGCCATATGTGCTGAAGCTGGATTAGTTCCATGTGCTGATGCAGGAATAAGACAAATATTACGCTGATGATCACCACGAGATTGATGATATCGCCAAATAGCCAAAAGTCCAGCATATTCACCTTGAGCACCAGAATTAGGCTGAAAAGAAACTTGAGCAAACCCTGTAATTTCACATAACCATGCATTTAACTGGTTCATCATTTCCTGATATCCCAACGCATCCTCTTTAGGTGCAAAAGGATGTATATTAGCCACTGTAGGCCAACTCACAGGTATTAACTCAGCCGCAGCATTCAGTTTCATTGTACAAGAACCAAGTGGAATCATTGCCCGATCCAGTGCTAAATCCTTATCTGATAAGCGACGTAAAAAGCGCATCATGTCGGTTTCTGAATGCACTGCGTGAAAAAATGACTGCGAAAGAAAAGCAGAATCACGCTCTTTGCCAAAAAGCCTTGTAGCAGTTTCATCAGTTAATTGTGCGTTAAAAAGCTGTGCTAAAGCAATAGCATCTTCTTCTGTTGATAATTCATCAAAATTAATTGCAACCCAATCATCATTAAGAACACGCACAAGCCGCCCACCCATTTTTGCTTGATTTGCAATATCTTGAGCTCTCTTCTCGACAAAAACACTAATACAATCAAAAAAATATTTACCCTCACAATGGATACCCACCGCTTCTAAACCAGCAACAAAACGACATGTTAAACTGTGAACACGTTTGGCAATTTCCTGTAGACCTTTTGGACCATGCCAAATAGCATAAGCCACTGCCATGTTAGCCAACAAAGCCTGCGCAGTACATATATTCGATGTTGCTTTATCACGTCGAATATGTTGTTCACGCGTTTGCAATGCTAATCGAAAACCAGTACGCCCTTTTGTATCTGTCGATTGCCCAACAATACGCCCTGGAATTAAACGCATTAAAGCATCACTCACGGCAAGATAACCTGCATGAGGACCACCAAAACCCATTGGAACTCCATAACGCTGCATAGAACCAACAACAATATCAGCTCCCCATTTGGCTGGTGCTTCCATAAGGGTAAGAGCTAAAGGATCTGCAACGACAATAACTAGAGCCCCCTTCTCCTTTGCCTCTTTAATAACTTCATTATAATCATTAAAGCATCCTCTTGTATCTGGCCATGGTAAAACAACAGCGGCCGTATCAGAACAAATTTCACCTTTTTCGCTCATGTGAATGCCCTGTGTTTCAGCACGTGTCTGCGCAACACTCAATGTTTGAGGATGTAAAAGGCCTTGAATCAAAATTTTTGTTTTTTTCTCACGTGCAAAACGGACAGCCACCGCATTAGCTTCAGCTAAAGCTGTTGCCTCATCAAGAAGTGAAGCAGCCGCAACAGGTAATCCAGTCAATTCACTTATTAATGTTTGAAAATAAAACAAAAGCTCTAAACGGCCCTGGCTAATCTCTGCCTGATAGGGTGTATAAGCGGTATACCAAGCCGGATTTTCAAAAAAATTACGCAAAATAACAGGTGGTACAAATGTTCCATAATAGCCTTGTCCAATAAAACTCTTCCGGACATTATTGCGTTCCATAATCTTTGATAATTCTTCCAAAGCTTTTTCTTCATTTGCTGCTTCTGGTAAATTAAGCAATCGTTTCAAATGAACAGACTCAGGAACAGCTTGAGAAACTAAAGCTTCTATTGAATCAAGCGCTAACACCCTAAGCATTTTTTGTATTTCATCAGATCGAAGCCCTATGTGCCGCGAAACAAAACGATGTTCTTGCATAATTTTACCCAATCAATGCACGATAAGAAGATTCATCTAATAACTCATCAAGCTGTGTCTTATCCTGTATCCTCATTTTCCATAACCAACCTTCCTTTTCGGCTTGCTGATTTACCAACGCAGGATCACCTGCTAAAGCTTCATTAGCTTCAATCACTTCTCCATCAATAGGTGCATAAACATCCGATGCCGCTTTAACAGACTCAACAACAGCAGCTGCATCTCCCTTAGAAATATGTGTTCCGCTCTGTGGCAAATCAACAAATACCAAATCACCTAACTGCTCTTGAGCATGATTGGTAATTCCAACCGTAGCGATCTGTCCCTCAACACTTATCCATTCGTGATCTTGCGTAAAATAAATTTTAGACATAAACAATTATCCCTTAAAATAACGTTGTTCAACAAAAGGAAGCGAATGAACAGACAACATGATTTTTTTGCCACGCACTTCAGTAAAAACTTCTGTTCCTTCGATTTTCCAATCAATAGGAACATAGCCCATTGCTACAGGACCATTAAAAGAAGGACCAAAACCACCCGATGTCACTATTCCAATCTGTTTCCCCTTATCATCTAGAAGAACTGCACCTGCACGTACAGGCTGACGTCCCTGTGGTTTTAAACCAACACGACAACGAGAAGGCCCTTTCTGATATGCTCTAAGAAAAGCTTCTGCCCCATAAAACTTAGCTTTTTCCCGAACACTCTTGGACACAGCCCATGTCAGTGCAGCCTCAATAGGAGTGGTATCAGGTGTAATATCATTACCATGTAAACACAATCCCGCCTCCAGTCGAAGACTATCACGCGCAGCAAGACCGATCCATTCAACACGATAATCATCGAGTAATTTTTCAACTAATGAACGTGCCTGACTTTCTGAAAGTGCAATTTCAAAACCGTCCTCTCCTGTATAACCAGAACGTGTTACAAACCAATCTTGGTATGGCTCAAACCCTTGCATAAACAAAAGCTCATTACCAAGCAAACCTGCATCAGCCAAAACAGAGGCAGCCTGCGGACCTTGAAGAGCAAGCAAAACTCTCTCAAGCGCAACTATTTTACAGTCAAAACCAACTGCACGTTTTTGAAGTTCGGCAAAATCAGCCTGTGCATTCCCTGCATTAACAACCAGCATAAAACGATATTTATCTAAACGCGTAAGAATAAGATCATCAAGAATACCAGCTTGCTCATTCAGCAAATAATTATAGCGTGATTGGCCTTTTTTTAAAAGGAATGCATCAATAGGAAGTGCATAAGATAAAAATTCAGCTGCTTCTTGCCCTTCAATAGCTATTAACTTCATATGAGAGATATCAAAAAGACCAGCCTGAGCACGTGTATGCAAATGCTCTTTCAAAACACCTAGAGGATAAACTAAAGGCATCATCCAACCAGCAAAAGCGCCAAATTTCGCTTGTGCTTTTTCATGTAAATTATGTAAAGGAAGTTTTTTTAAAGGCAATGTCTCAAATGTCTGCAAATCGGTGTCCATAATTTCTCCAAAGCCACGTTTACCACTCTATATTGTGGTTGTCTTTCTTACCCTTTGTCTCAAACCTGCAAGATTGCGGATTATTTTTCTCTTTGGCGGCAGATGTGAAAGTTCACATTTTGCACTCTCCCGCAAAGAATGAAAGAAGCAATGACATTCTTTCCAACATATTTTTGCTATAACTTATCTTCTCTACACTGTCATTAAAAAACTGATTATAGCACTCTAAATTTCAAAGTTTTTTATAATAACCTTGTTTTTTCAAACTACCCTTATAAATCTTTACTTGAGAGGAACTCATATTCTTTAAAATCTTACTGAAAACAACCCAAGATATTGTTGTTTCTCTTACTTTTCTCTATAAGGAGAGATTATAGTTTTTTTCATTATAATGACTTATATTATGTTATTATGTGATATAGTTTCGCTCATAATAATATAATTTTCTTATAATAAAAAATTATAATAATTCTAGGTACGAAACTGTATTGGATAAAGGTTATAGAACACTCATGAAAGCTGGTAATATCCACTATAATTGTGAACATGACTTACCAAAACAAATTGCCATTTTTCCTTTAGAAGGCGCATTATTGCTTCCTGGAGGTTTTTTATCGCTTAACATTTTTGAACCAAGTGCTCTTGAAATGATTGAAGACGCTATGACATCTAATCGTCTATTAGGAATCATTCAGCCGTTATCATCGAGTACAGATGATTTATCCTCAGAACTCTATGAAATGGGCTGTGTTGGTCGTATTACAAATTATAATGAAACAGGAAATGGACGACTTCTTATCGTATTACAAGGTATTTGTCGTTTTACCTTAAAAAAAGAATTAGCGAGCAAAAAGCCTTATCGGATTGCCATCATTGAATTTAATATAAAAGATTTACAAGAATATGAAAACTCAGAGAATATTAATCGAGAAAATTTACTCAATACGATCGAAAATTATCTTGTACTTCATGAAATTGAACATAATTGGAATAATATTTTACAAACGCCTACACCTGTACTCGTTAATGCTCTTTCAACTCTTATTCCCTTTACTCCAGAAGAAAAGCAAGCTTTACTGGAAGCGCCAGATATTGCAAGTCGCGCCCAAACTCTCCTTGCTTTAACTGAACGTTCACTTATGAAACAAACAGGGGCATATCATCTCTTACATTAACGGATTTTCAAACATGAAAAAAATGACAACTGATCCTAAGATGCTTGAATTACTGGTCTGCCCACTCACAAAAGAGCCGCTCTCTTTAAATAAAAAAACACAAGAATTAATTTCATTAAAAGCAAAACTCGCCTATCCTATTCGTAGTGGTGTTCCCATTATGCTTACTTCAGAAGCGCGTCCTTTAAAACATAATGAAAAAAAATAGTTTTTATTTTCCTTTTCATAAAACCAAATTTTATATCAAAACATATTTTCTCTCGATCAGTTTTTTAAAATACATACCCAAAGAAAATCTTAAGAAAACTATTCTACTGACTAATAACGTTAAAGCTTTAATTTTTTTCAACAAAGAAACTCATTCTCTGCTTCCATAAAACTCATATTATTTCTTTGAATATCAATTGATAAATGCATAAAATAATTTTACTCATCACCTGCTAACAAAAATAGACCTGTTGCCTTAAACTCTGTTCCTTATGCAACAAAAAAGCCTGAAAAAACGATAATCAATAACAGATTAGCAGTCTGCTCAATCAAAACCTCATGAAAAATAATATTTATTAATTTGACAGAAAAAATTGAAACTCTCTCCAGTTCTAAAAAAACCAAGGAAGAAGTGTATTGTCAAGTAAAGTGATCTATAGTACCCTCATCACGATAATTGTATGTATACAATTGGGCCTAAGAAAGTAATAATTAAAATATGCAAATTTCTTGGCTAATTTACCCTCTTTGTTAGATTTAACCTAAAAAAAATTAGCGTCATATCTGTTTTATAAAATAGAGAAAGAAGTGAAAATATGAATTTTAAAGTTGCAGTTGTTGGTGCTACGGGAAATGTTGGGCGTGAAATATTAACAATTCTAGAAGAGCGTTGCTTTCCAGCTAGCGAAATAGTTCCTTTGGCTTCACGACGCTCAATAGGACAGAGTGTTTCTTATGGCAACAAAACTTTAAAAGTCAAAGCGCTTGATACATATAACTTTTCTGACACTGATTTGTGTCTCATGTCTGCTGGAGGAACTATTTCCAAAGAATACGCTCCTAAGATTAGCGCTGCTGGTTGTGTAGTCATCGATAACTCCTCCACATGGCGTTATGATATCAATGTTCCCTTGATTGTGCCAGAAGTAAATGCAGAAAGCATTAAAGCATTTTCTAAACGTAACATTATTGCCAATCCTAATTGTTCAACCATTCAACTTGTTGTTGCTTTAAAACCTCTCCATGATGCAGCAATCATCAAACGCGTTGTTGTATCCACTTATCAATCAGTCTCTGGAGCTGGTAAAGAAGAAATGGATGAACTATTTGAACAATCACGAGCTGTT
The DNA here is from genome assembly GCF_002022485.1 of Bartonella sp. A1379B. Taxonomy (NCBI): domain Bacteria; kingdom Pseudomonadati; phylum Pseudomonadota; class Alphaproteobacteria; order Hyphomicrobiales; family Bartonellaceae; genus Bartonella; species Bartonella sp. A1379B. The sequence continues at coordinate 877,464 of NZ_CP019780.1, forward strand.
TTCGTTGCTGATCCAATCTTATTAAAAAAGTTTACTAAACGCATCGCTTTTAATATCATTCCTCATATCGATGTTTTTATGGAAGACGGCTATACTAAAGAAGAATGGAAAATAATGGCCGAAACAAAAAAAATTCTTGACCCCAAGATCAAATTAACGGCTACTGCTGTTCGAGTCCCTGTCTTTATTGGTCATGCTGAATCTGTTAATGTTGAATTTGCAAAACCATTAAGTGCCCATGAAGCGCGCGCGCTCCTACGCAATACACCTGGTTGCCAAATTATAGATAAACAAGAAGATGGTGGTTACATCTCTCCCTATGAATGCACAGGAGAGGATGATATTTTTATTAGCCGTATTCGCGAAGATGCTACCGTCGAAAATGGCTTAGCTTTTTGGGTTGTTGCTGATAATTTAAGGAAAGGAGCAGCATTAAATGCAGTTCAGATTGCTGAACTTCTCATCTCTCGTAATTTAATCACACCTAAATCAGCTATCTAAACGGAAATAGCAGCATAAAAATTCTCTTTATGCTGCTATTTTTGTTTATTTTTTCTTCAGAAAAATACAAGAAAGTTTTCTTTATTTTTATAAAGTAGGATATGTTATAACACGATAGCGTGTTTCATTGCGTTCAGCATTTTCAAAATTGACATTATCTGGAAATAAAGGATTATAAGCTGTTACTCGTTTTATAGATATTTCACGTGTATTTTCAGAAGGTTTTAAAATTATTCGATCATCAGTTTTTTTCACACCCGTGGGTACAATATCCTTAATATCTACAGGCTTCTTATTAATCGTCGCACTTGTTTCATCTTTTTTTTGCACCTTTTTCTCTGCTACTGTAGCAGTAGGCGTATTGTTTGGATGAGAGATAACCTGTTTTTCTTGTACTATTTGCTTTTGAATAACAGGTTGTGGCTTTCTTTTAATCTGCATAAAAGAAATTACGGGAATATTGTCAACATTAAAATAATTTGCAGATGCCCAACCAACCGTTTCATTATGTTGAAGTAAACACCATACTTTATCAGCGAGACAGCCATTAATTTGTACCTTCGCTCCAGTAGGAACTACCGCCGTAACTTTATAAGTTGTAGCTGGTCCTGCGCGTAAAATTGCTTTACCTTTTTCTATTTTAGCAACTGTTCCAGCAGCTACATCAGAAGTAGCCAACATAAACCCCGCTCCCATCAAAGATGTCAACATCATTGTTGCTGATAAAAAACTCTTTTTAAACATTCTCTCTTTCCTATTCCATAGCATTTAGAAACTCAAATTTGCCTGTGCAAAAATTTGTCTCGTTTCAATAAAATGGTGGTAAATTTTTTGATTTCTCAAAAGACTGCTACATCTTAAGAAAATTGAAAAAGCTCTCTTACGTGTCTCCCACCACCCTATAGACACGAGCTCTTCTCTTGCAAACAATGCTGATCTTATCGATCATTGCATGCAAAAATATCATTTGATCACCTGATCATCAGTTCTTAAAGAAGTTTTGAAAATACTATTGGTTCCACAAAAAAGATCACAATTTAAAATATATTGACCTAAGTCAGAGTAAACCTCTTCCATTAATAGGATATGTTTGTTCAAAGATAAGCACTTCGTAACAGAGGATAAAAAGATAATATCATTTTTAAAATAAAAATGATTGAGTACTCTCTAAAGCTTTTATACTTTTTAATTTTTTTCAAGATAATTCGAATACACAAAATTGTCCTGTAAAACCTTTATACAAAAACAAAAGAAAGATAAACACGTATGAAGTTGAATAACTGCTGCAATGCACAATCATTGGATTATTTCTTTTTCTCTCTCCCTTTATCTTTCACACTTCCTATACTGTTGTTCTTAACCAAGGATAAATTGCAGAAGAAAAATGTATCAAAAAATTTCACCTCACTTCAAAGAGATGCAACTATTGCTATGCCAAAACTGTAACGCCACAGCTTCCTATGTAATTTGCAAAAAATTAAATCAACAGGTCAAGAAGCCGTTACCTAAACAACATTGCCAGTGACATTGTTCAAAGAACTTTTCTTAATCTCCTTGAAAATGAAACAAGCTTAAGAGCGCGTATTTTTCATAGGTAATCTTGATACAGTCCAAAGAAAAACTATCGTACGTCTTTTTAGGTCTTCCTGAACACAATAAAGTAGCTCTAAAAAGCCATTTAATAGTTGACCGAAAAGAGTCAATATTGTGAGGTTTTTGGCTACATTTAACATTCTTTATGTTGAGCTTCCCACTGCTATTTTTACATTATTCATGACAATCAGTGCTTATTTATGTCCATTATTTTAGGACCGCAGCTTGGTTTGTTGCTTCATACAACTGCACAGTATGCATGCATAGCAGAATTATCTTTTAAAACAATCGAGCATAATTTAGTTGAAGCCATCCATTCTATGGAAACCAACCACTTTCAGATCATCAGACAATATCCTTATCCCCCTGTACCACTCACTAGTATCATTACTGGTTTTACAATCATAGTCATTTCTTTAATCAGTGCTACTTTGCTCGCTGGATATCTTGATGGTGGCAGTCTAGGTATTCTAGCAATTAGCTATGGCTACCAACGCTATACAATACCGCACTAATGACGATAGTGATTATTTTTTAATTATTCTCAATATAATTGTCGAATAAATTGATGATCAAATTGCATAGAAATTGGACAAAACAAAATTAAACAGTTTCAGATGCGGACTTATTTTCCCCAATCATAGCAATAATAAGCCAGTCGGCAATAAGAGCTGGATTTTTTAACTGTTCAATCTCCATCGTTACTTCATAATGAAAAACAACACGACCAGAAGGACGAACTTTAGCATTATTTAAAATAAAACGAGCACGGACTCGTGCTCCTGTTTTTACAGGATTCATAAAACGAACTTTATCAAAACCATAATTAATCCCCATTGTTGCACCTTCCAACTCTGGCAATGCCTCATAAGCTAACACAGACAAAAGTGACAATGTTAAAAAACCATGAGCAATAGTGCCTCCAAAAGGCGTTTTTTTCGCTTTTTCTTCATCTACATGAATCCATTGATGGTCATCGGTTGCATATGCAAATTGATTAATCATATCTTGAGTAACAAGACGCCACTGCGATAAGCCAATTTCTTTTCCAATGAAATTGGCTATATCTTGCACTGCTATTTTTCGTTGCATAACACTATCCTTATTTTGCTGAATAAAAAACTAAATGCCTTCCCTCTTGCTTTTATAAAAGCTATTGTTTAGAGCATCAACAATATAAATCCTAAATATCTCATCGATAAGCGCATTTATTAATAATAAAATGTTTTCTTAAAGAAAAATTCAAATAGGAAACAACAATGACCAGCAACATAAACCTAACAGGTTTAGCGCGTGATTTAAAACAGCATGCAGAGACCCATAACCCCATTCGTATTGGATTAATTGGTTGTGGTGAAATGGGAACAGATTTATTATCGAGTATTACACAGATAGATGGCATAACAATCGCAGCTGTTGCAACCCGCACACCATCGCGTATTTTTGATGCTGCTGCATTAGCCTATGGAGAAGAAGGGCATGTACGTGAAGTTGAAAACACTACTGCTTTAACCAAAACTATTGAAAAAGGCCTGATTGCTGCTACAAATGATTTAGACCTTGTTTTACGCCATGAACAAATTGACATTATTGTCGATGCGACAGGACATCCTGAAGCAGGAGCAGAAATTGGTTACAAAGCACTTAGTAACAATAAACATCTTGTCATGATGAATGTGGAAGCGGATGTTACGATTGGTGCTTATCTCAAATATGAAGCAGATAAACGAGGTCTTATTTATACACTTGGTGCCGGTGATGAACCGACATCTTGTATGGAACTCATTGAATTTGTTTCAGCACTCGGTCATAAAATTGTTGCAGTAGGTAAAGGAAAAAATAATCCACTCATTTTAGATGCTACCCCTGATGCTTACGAAGAAGAAGCCAAACGGCGCAACATGAATGTTCGAATGTTGGTTGAATTTATCGATGGGTCCAAAACAATGGTTGAAATGGCAGCAATTGCTAATGCAACAGGACTCCTTCCTGATTGCCCAGGAATGCACGGTCCTAAAGCTGCACTCAAAGATTTAAATAAAGTACTTATTCCAAAACAAGATGGTGGTATTTTAAACAGATGCGGTGTTGTAGATTATTCAATAGGTGAAGGAGTTGCCCCTGGTGTTTTCGTCATTGCAGAAATAACGCATCCACGTTTGCGTGAACGTATGGAAGATTTAAAAATCGGTCAAGGACCTTATTTTACCTTTCACCGTCCCTATCACTTAACTGCAATGGAAATTCCGCTTACCTGCGCGCGCATTATGTTATATGGAAAAACAGATATGGCACCACTTCACTACCCAGTAGCAGAGGTTTGTGCCATTGCTAAAAAAGATTTACACCCTGGTGAACAATTAGATTTTATAGGTCTTTACAGCTACCGTGCTTGGATCATGAGCGTTGAAGAAGCACGTGCTCATCAAGCTATTCCTTGCGGACTGTTAGAAAAAGCAACTGTTACAGCCACAATTAAAAAGAATGAACTCATTACAATATACAATACAACTATTCGCGAAAATCAATGGATTGCACGTCTACGCAATAAACAAGACCTCTTACTGCGTTGAATATCCTCCTCGCATAAACCATACTTTGCACTAAACTGCATAAAACACTCTAGATAAATAGAAAAAGAAACGAAATCACCTCTTAGGTTAAAAAAGAAAAACAGCGCTCATCTTTTTAAGCCAAAGCATTTAATAATCGCAAACTCTTTTAATCGCTCATTTTTTTAAAAGAACGAAAATATTAATAAGCTTTAATCAACAAAAGAAATAAAATTATAAATAATCTTATAAACCTTCATTCTTTTTTCAAATAAGCTTCAAATTCGCTTTGCGTAACACACTCAAAATTATATGAGATAAAAGGAAAAGAATAATTTTTGCGAAAAAATAAAAAATTATAAATATGCTTTATCAGCTCACTTAATAATTTTTTGCAAACTACCCCAAAAAGTGTGTATAATACGAAAAACACAAAATAAATTTAATTCTTGATTGGCACTGCATTATACACTAAACAGTACGTATCTTAAATCATTTTGATAACATAGTGTGTTCTTACTGTATATTTATTATGTAGAAAAATTCAATATAAGGATCTTGATCTTAAAAGTGTTTTTAAAAGAAAAGGACAAAATAATGATTGTTAAACGTCTAATACGGGCAGTTTCTATTTTAACTGTAATAATGAGCTTTATAACTACCGCGTGCGCAAATCTAACGGTTGAGCACGCTTCAGGCACAACTTCTGTTCCTAACAATCCCAAAAAGGTTGTATTTTTTGATCTTGCATCACTCGATAATGTAAATCGTTTAGGCATTAATGCTGTTGTTGGTGTTCCTGAAGGAAAAAAACCCATATATTTGCAACATTTCGATGATGCAAAATATGAGAAAATAGGTACTTTCTTTGAACCTAATTATGAGAAAATCGCTGCTTTCCAGCCTGACCTTATTATTATTTCTTCAAGAACGAAATCTAAATATCAAGACTTATCCAAAATCGCTCCAACAATTGATCTGACAGTAGGGTATGAAAATGCTCTCCAAAATATTGAACGGAATGTTACCATTCTTGGAAAAATTTTTGGTAAAGAAAAAGAAGCAGAACAAGAAATTGCAACGTTCAAAGAAAATTTAGCAATGGTTCGTAAAAATACGCAAGGAAAAGGAACGGGACTCGTTCTAATGACTTCAGGTGGAAAAATAAATGCTTTGGGTCCAAAGTCACGTATAGATATTATTCATACTGACTTTGGAATTGCTGCTGCAACTGATAAGATAGTTGTGCACAAACATGGTCAACCTATTTCTCCTGAGTTCATTCTTGAAACCAATCCTGATTGGTTACTAGTTATTGATCGCGATGCAGCAATTGGACGGGAAGGAAAATCTGCAGCAGAGTTGTTAAACAATGAACTTGTTCACCGCACAACTGCTGGGAAAAAAAATCAGATTATTTACCTAGATTCTTGGAGCTGGTATCGTGCAAGTGGCGGCTTAACTGGACTTAACGAAGCAACAAAGCAAATCAGCAAAGCTTTCGCAGAAAGTAAATAAAAACAGTTAAAATAGCTTGCTCGTTATAAAAATAAGATTTAATAACAGAAGCTGTTATACAAAGAGCTTCTGTTATTTTTTTTTAAAGAATTTGATGTGATAAATTATTGGATAGCCATAGCGATCATTGCAGTACTTTCTGCTTGTAGTATTTTTGTTGGCTATTCTGATATGACACTCGCTGATTTATTATCAGGCAACTTAAAAGCGTGGCTTCTTTTTTGGCAAACGCGTCTTCCCCGAACAATTGCAGTACTCTTGACGGGTATGTCACTTGCTCTCTCAGGAATGATTATGCAATTGTTAACACGTAACCGTTTTGTTGAACCTTCAACAGCTGGAACAGTTGAATCCGCGTCACTCGGCATTCTTTTCGTCATGATTTTTATTCCTGACATATCTGTACTTGGAAAAATGGCCGTTTCCACAGCTTTTGCAATGATTGGTACGTTGATTTTTATGTTTTTATTATACAAGATTCCTTTAAAATCTGTTCTCATTGTACCACTCATAGGAATCATGCTGGGATATGTTATTAATTCCCTAACAAATGCTATTGCTGACCATGAAATGCTTCTTCCATCCCTTCAAGCTCATTTATTTGGTAGTTTTTCAATGATTATTGATGGGAAATATGAACTTTTATGGCTGTCTTTTCCCTTATGCGTTCTTGCTTATTTTGCTGCTCATCGCTTCACCGTAGCTGGCCTTGGAGAAGATTTAACCAATAATCTTGGCCTTAATTACCGTACTGTTATGTTTTTTGGGCTCTTTATCGTTGCATCAATTACCGCTTTGACCACTTGTACAGTTGGCCGTATTCCTTTTATCGGATTGATTATTCCAAATCTCATCTCAAATTTCATGGGGGACAATATGCGTCATAGTGCTCCTTGGGTGATGATTAGTGGAGCTGGATTAGTATTAATCTGTGATCTTTTAGGACGGGTCCTTCATCACGATTTTGAAATTCCTATCAGTACTGTAATGGGTGTTATTGGTAGCTTTATTTTTATCATACTGCTTTTACACTGGAGACAGCGTCTTGGATAGAAAAAAAGCGACTATAATGATATTGACAAGGCTGACCATAATAGCGTGTATCATGATTAGTCTTTATATGCTATGGAATATAACTACTTTTACTTGGAAATTTCGTTTCGCAAAACTTGTTTCTCTTCTTCTCATTGCTTATACAATTGCTGTTTCTACTGTTTTATTTCAAACAGTCGTTAATAATCGTCTTTTGACACCTTCAATCATGGGATTTGATCAGCTTTATATTTTAATCAAAACCGTTATTCTTTATTTTCTCGACTCTCTTTCTTTACCATTCCTCAGTGAGGAAGGGCAATTAATTCTTGAAGCTATTATTCTTATTATTTTTTCAACAAGCCTCTTTCGCTGGTTATTTTCAGGAAACATTCAAGGTCTTCATCTTACTTTATTGATCGGTGTTGTTTTTGGTGGATTTTTTTTCAGCTTACGCATGTTTATGCAATTACAACTGAATCCAGATCAAATGATGAATTTAACAGATATTATGTTTGCAAATTTTAATAAATTCAATACATCATTAATTGGCTTTGCTACAATCATTGTTTTTATCGTAAGCTTGCTCGGTTGGCGTTTATGCCACTTACTTGATGTTCTTTCTCTTGGACGTGAAATTGCTGTTAATCTTGGTGTTGATTATCACAAAAGTGCTACAACTATCCTTATTTTCATCTCTATTCTTGTATCGATTTCTACAGCACTTGTTGGGCCAGTCACTTTTTTTGGACTATTAGTCGCTAATCTTTCTTATGAACTCTCACCTCAAAAAAAACACCATGTTGTTGTCCCCATTGCCATATTACTAGCTATAATTTCTTTAGTAAGCGGACAATTTATTTTAGAACAAATCTTGAATATGGGAGGACGACTAAGTTTTATTATTGAATTTTTTGGTGGTATCGTCTTCTTAACTCTATTGATGAAGGGACAATTAAAATGATTGAAATCAATCATCTTTCCAAAACCTATGGAGCTAGGAAGGTTATTGATAATTTATGCCTTCATTTACCAGAGGGAGGAATTATTTCTCTTATTGGCCCTAATGGTTCAGGAAAATCAACTCTTTTGATGATGATTAGACGCCTTCTGCCAATTACTAAAGGTACAATTAATGTCGATGGCTTTGATATTCAAACGACACCACACGATATTTTAGCTAAAAAACTTTCACTTTTACGTCAAGATAATCCTTTACCTGTCCGTCTAACAGTTCGTGATTTAGTAAGCTTTGGGCGCTATCCTTATTCTAAAGGTCGGTATAACAATGAAGATAAACAGTTTATTGACAGTGCTATTAAATATCTTGGTTTAGAAAACTTAGAAATGCGCTTTTTAGATGAACTTTCTGGAGGACAACGTCAACGTGCTTTTATTGCAATGGTCATTTGTCAAAATACTGACTATTTTTTATTAGATGAACCATTGAACAACCTCGACATGAAACATTCCGTTTCAATGATGAAGCAACTGCGCCGCACAGCCAATGAATTAAAAAAAACCATTCTTCTTGTTATGCATGATATTAATTTTGCCTCATATTATTCAGATTTGATTGTAGCAATCAAAAATGGTAAAGCTATTTATTGTGGGAGTCCAAAAGAAATTATCCAGCCTAAAATTCTTAAAGACATTTATGATATGGATATTCAAGTAACAACCATCAATGATGTACCTATTGCTCTTTATTACCAATAAAAACTCGTCTTTAGCACTTGCATACTCTTCAAAATTTTCTACAAAAAGTAAAATTTGAATATTGAATAATAGTAGACTCTGATACCATCAATCTTGGTATAATCTAAGTTCTGAAAAAATTAATAAAATTTAGTGATTTATACTCTACATTCAAAACTTGATCCTTTTTTCTTTATCTAACTAATTTTGCCTCGATCCTGATTGCTAATCATTAAAATATCAACTCTAATGACAAGAAAGTAGCAACACAATTTCAAAGAGTCTGCTAATTATTATTTCAAAAACAGAAGATAGTGTTACAAAAAACAAAACAAGTGTACGTAAGACAATTCTAATTCAGTCATTTTTTATAAAAAGAAACTAATGCTACATAACCTTAAATATTTATAAAATGAAAAAAGGAGCTCTTAATATACTGGATTTTAACAAAGAAAATTTTATTTATTTTAGTGTCTTACAAAGAATAGCTTTCAAAAAAACATTTCAAAATAATTTTGATAAGTCTATAAAACAGATTTGAATAATCCTATTCTATAAATGAGAAATATTCAGAAAAAAATTATATAAAATGAAAATTCAGTTTTTCTTTATCTAAGCATCTTATTTATATATATTTTTCCTATATATAAGTACGATCAATTATTAACACTCGCTTTTCTAAAAAGCTGTCTACAAATTAAGCTCTTGAATTAAATATAAGGAATACCTATTAGCAGCTTGATTTTATAAAAAAAGTCGATTATTCTTGCGAGTCATTGAGTAGTTAATGTAACGAGGGGTAGTGATTATGAAACCGAGGGGAGTTGCTTCAACAATGCACTTTGCAGCATTAATGCCACAAATAGCCTTTTCTAAAAATGAAGTGCAACAAACTCAAAAACTTACAAAAATGGCTCCTATTGTTGAACCCATGCCTCATTATCCTCTTTCAGCAAATATTTCTGATATGCTTGCACATATTAATGAGCTTATCCGTCAGGAAATAATGAAACCAGTCACAGACAATGATAACTTTTTCTTTTTAAATGCTGAAGAAGAATATAAGTATCAACCGATGCAACAACGTGAAATGGTAAAGAAAGAAGAGCTGCCTACAGCACAAAAAGCAGATGGGAAATTAATTGCGATAGAGAAAGAAAGTGCTGCATAAAATAGATATGAAATTTGCAGAATGATAATTGAACTAAAACAATTAGTGTGAAGTAAATAATTATTATTTATAAAAGCAAAAAGGGCTTTTCTTAAAATTTAATGTGCATTTTACAGGGAATTTTCCCAAAAATTTCAATGATATTACATTTATTTATGCATTAAATATAATAATTTAGCTTATATAAGAAAGCTTATCAGTTAATAGTTTTACGTATGCAAATATAAAAATATTCTAGTATCTTGTGATATACTGTTAACAAAAACTTCTAAAATCCCGTTTCTATTCGATTATAAACTAATTGTGTGAAAGCATAAATCTGCCCTCCAACAAACGGAGCTGTAAATGCTAACACTAAAAAAATAATAATAATTTTTGGAATAAATGTCAGCGTCATTTCCTGAATTTGTGTTAAAGCTTGAAATAAAGCAATAATAATACCTGCAGACATTGCAGCAAAAACTGCTGGACCACTAGCAGTTAAAATAGTCCATATAGCTGCTGTTACCATATCAATAGCATCAGCTTCATTCATACTCTAGAACCTACCAACATAAGATTTATGACCATCAGCTTCAGGTTTCTCACCATTTTCGCCAGGTTTCTCACCCTCTACATCAGGTTTTTCAGTCATAACCTTAACACCTGGGCCAATAACAACTTTTTCACCATTGTCCAATGTCGCAACTATCCCATCACTATAAATATCAATAGAAACCACATATCCTTCAATAACTTTATCTTTTTCATCTGTAAATTGTATATATTTACCGACATACCCCTCTGCTCCGTTGATTAATCCATTAGAAAGCATCTGGGAAAGTGTTTCATTCATTTTTATAGCTTGTTCAACAGATGAAAAACTTGCTAATTGCGATACAAATTCTGTTGAATCCATAGGTTTTGTTGGATCTTGATTTTTCATCTGTGCTACCAACAACTTTATAAACATATCATAATCTGCATTCTTCTTTGCTCCAGCCATCTCCGGCTGTCCACCATCATCTTGAGAATAACTTCTAGGAGCACTAACCGCGTCCAATGCCATATCACACCTCGTTAACGTTACATTCCAACTTGTCTTACACTTATACTTGTCGTATTTGGTGAGGATATTTTACCCATAATCTGTGCTTCTTTCTGAAACAAACTACGAAGAACTTTTAATACCTCAAAAATTTTATTTTGCTCAGTTAAATAAATACACTCCTTTAAGCCTTTCAAAAGGTCACAATCAGTAAAGGTTTGAAGTAACTTTTTTAACAGATTAACAAACACAGTTAATGCTTTCTCCGCTTCGCTTGGATTAATCAACACAAGCTGAGCAGAAAAATAAAGCTGTTTAAGAGGAGTATCAGTATCTTCAACTTGTAAAACATGCCCTTCTAAAAGAAAAGTTGCATCATTTAATAATTCAAAAGTTACTTTACGATCCACCCGTAATACAGCACCATTAAGAAAGATTCTTTCATTTGGTTTGAGTGTCAAACGGATTGTTTTTTTGCTCATTCATATATCTCCGCATTTTCTGCCAAACCATCACGAATAGATTCAGAGATCTCAACAAGAACATCAAAATCAGTAATCTCTCCTTCATCTAATTTCTGAATTTCTTTTAAAATAAAAAAACCAATAGAAATAAGAGAAGCTTTCAATGCCTGTGGTAAAGCATTTGCTGCTTGCCCAAGATCTTCAATAAGAATAACCCAAAGCTTTCGGGCAAACTGAACTGCATCCTTAGCTTCACAAGAACCAGGACCTTTGGCTTTTGCAGCTAAAAGCAGCTTGATACAACGATCAAATAAAAATCGTTCGCGCTCACGTGCGCTCATTGCATCATCTTCCATGACATCTTCATATCGCATTTGATACATTAAACAGCTAAACCTCTTTATTTTAAATAATTAATAAGACTTAATCGCCTTATCATATCTGTCAAAGTATAAGAAGCCTCTAACATAGCCTCCAAAGCTTTGACTTTTTGAGCGACCTCTGCCGCATCGACACCAATCATATCAATTTGTGCTCCTTTAAGAAGGCCTACTTGAGTTTCAATTTGGTGCGTAGCCGCTTTAACCCTTGTTTCTGTACTTCCTACTCTAGAAGCTGTTGCAGTAATTTCATCCACAACACTACTTGTAGATGTATTGTCAGCAGACACTCGCGCTCTTGAAAAAAGACTTTCTTGTGCTTCTTTTGATAAACCGATATCACCAAATTCTGCGACTAAAATCAGATTTTTCATAGCATCGCGAAAACCTTTATCATTAGCACTTACTGCAACATCTACCTTATCACCATTGGGTGCAATATGCTTCTCAGTAGAACCATCCTTAGCATTTGAAAAAAATTCCTTAAAATTCTCTTCATTAAATAAATCACTAAAAGGCCCATCAATAAATTCTTCCATCTCTTCACTGGTGAGATCTTCTGGTTTTCTGCCATTTAGAAAATTCTCAAACGCTTCGTGCACAATTTTACTGGGACCCGTTTCACCACCTACTTTATAAAACTTTAACGGTGGTTCACTCGTATTTGTCCCACCAAATATATATTCACCATTAAAATTAGTATTTAAAGCTGAAATAAATGCACTCAAAGCATTTTGGGCAACAGCTTGCGCTGCAGATGGTGCCGCATTTCCTGCATCACCGACAAGCATATTATTAAAAACAACCAATGACCCTGGCGTTGATTCTTTATCACCTGACGCAATTAAACTTTGAATCGCAGCCTGTACAGAAGATAATCTCAATGAAAGAAGTTTATTGCTTGTACTATAACCTTCGAGATAACTCATCTGATTCTCAATATCCATTAAGCGTCCTGTTTTACGCCCCAATGTAAGACCTGGATCATACACCTGTCCAGTAGCCATTTCATAGCCAGCCTTCATCAAATCAGACTTCCCCTCAGAAATTAGATTACGCCTTGCATTGTTTAAAACATATGTCGAAATTGAAGGAACTCTCACTTTACACCTACCTAACTGCTGCTAGAAGATCATCTAGCATTTTACCAACCGTACTAATAATACGAGAGGTTGCTCCATATGTCTGCTCTAATTGCAACATCAAGGCTAATTCATCATCTGTATTGACACCCGTTGCATTGGATAATGCCTCAGCAGCATGCAAAAACATTGTGCCTTTATATCTAGCTTCTTTATCTGCGTTTGACCGCAAACCTTGAAGCCAGCCTACTGAGTTTTTACCAAAATCCATAATTGACTGCTCTAGATCCAAACCTGTACCCGTTCCAAATTTTTGTTTCTCATTAAAAGAATCTACTAATTCTTGAAGTTTATCACCAAAATGTTCTGGACCACCACCTTCTGTTTTGCTGTCAAATATAGGATTAAGTTGTATCCTTCCTGCTAAACCCTCAAGAGCACCGATCTGACCACTAGGCTGCTCTCCATCTAAAAATAAAGAAGGAGGACCAGGAAACACCTGCATCAAAGCATTTGCTATTTCGTCTAACTGCTTTTGATATTGTGGTATAATATCATCACGTAGCTTCAATAAACCACCGAGATTACCACCTCCATTAGGATCAATAAAGGATGAATGACCTAAAGGGACACCATCAATGAAAATCTGTTTTCCAGAAATACCAGATGGCAAAGAAGTGCTGAATTGAAATGATACTGTCCGTGGCATTTTATCGTATAAAGTACTGCCATCCATACCATAAATGGACATTGTTCCATCAGAATGATTAACTGTATTGATACCGATTTCTTGAGACAACTCTTTTAAAATAGCATCTCTTTGATCCATATAAACACTATCATCCCGATTTGCATTTCTCTCCCGCGCTACCAACTGATCAAGCTCATGAAATTTTTGCAATAAATCATTAATGTAATCAACAGAATCTTGAATATCACTATTCACATCATTATATGACTTTTCAATTTCACGACTTCCTGCATTCAACCCTTTGGCTAAATCACGAGCACGATCGACTGCTGCATCTCCATTAGAACGCTGTTGTGGATCATTCGCATACAATTGAAGTGCTTTTTGAAATTCACCAAGCAATTTAGAAGGTGAATTTGAAAATCGATCCGATCCATAAATATCAGATAAACGATTCAGCCCATTAGAAAGACTGCCAGCAGCAGCAGCCTCGCTTGCTTTAACCAAATAATTATTCAATAAATGGATATCACCATCACGACGTACAACAACATGAACCGCTCCCCCCGGCCCCGATTCTAAATATGAAGTGCGACGCGTATAATTCGGATCTCCTGCTTTTACAACATTACGCGAAACAGTATCAAGTCGACCTGTAGTCGCTTTTAACGAGTTTCGGGCTGAATTAAGTGCTAAGTTAAGCGACATAATCTTATCCCCTTTTTGATTGTGTTTACATTATCGTTTCAAATTAACAATAACATCCATCAACTCCGAACCCGTCTGAAATACTTTGGAATTCGCTGTATAATTCCGTTGCGCCTCAATCATATCTGTCAGTTCATCGCCCATATCAACGTTTGAATCCTCCAAATAACCAGAAGATAGAGTACCAAAGACACCATCACCAGGACGCCCCATCATTTGAGGCCCCGTCTGACTATTAGTTTCAAAAACAGTCCCACCTAAAAAAGTCAAACTGTCTGGTGAAGCCACAGTCGTAACACCTATATACCCAATTGTCCGCGTTTTTTGATTGGAATACATAACCTCAATTTCACCATTTTTACCAAAGGTGAAACCATCAAAGGCACCCGACTCCATACCATCTGCTTCCCCTTCAAAAGCAAATAAATTGCCCTTTTGGGTCACCAGGGAATCTGCCCCCACCCCGCCAAAATTAACATTGACCTCAAAAGTATTCCCCTCACTATCTGGCAATGTTAACTTAAATTCTTTTGTAGGCGCTATAAGATTTCCTTCTTTATCAAAGTTAAACTCTGTAGAACCAACTTTTTTCCCGTCAGAATAAGCATCAACAACCCACTTATTTTCAGCAGTTTTTCTCATATAGAAATCAACCTGAACCTTTTTACCTTGACTGTCATAAGTCGTCATTGATTTTTTCTGACTATAAGTTTCAGGTTTCTCAGGATCAATTTTACCATCCTTCGGCTCAACAACCTTTGCACTCGGATTAAAGTTTACTTTAAAATCAATTTTCGTCGTCGCTTCAGGGCCGAATAAATCGGTTGGACCGCCTTTAATTTGAATCTTTTCTCCATCTTCATTTAAAAGATAATATCCTGCAGTATTGCGAAGATACCCATCCTTATCGCGTACAAAAGACCCTGCACGCGTTAAAAATTCTTTTCCATTTTCATCTGCTACACGAAAAAAGCCATTTCCGTGAATCATTGTATCACCAGAACGACCTGTTGCACGCGCTGGACCACCAATCGAAATATCATGACCAATATGACTCTTCACTCCGCCAGAAACGTAAGCATATTGTCCTGAAGGCGTTACATAATTAGAAAACTGGACATTCGTACGTTTATATCCAATTGTACCAGCATTAGCGACATTGTCAGCTACACCAGAAAGCCGCGTTCCTTGAGCGTTCATACCAGAAACACCAGTACGCATCATTCCGTAAATACCCATATCATCTCCTATGATCTTTAGCTTATAACACTACTATAAATAAACTTCCTTGTGTGAAGCTTTTGCTTAAATGTTTTTACAAAAATAAATTATATGATCATAAAAAAAACATAATTTGTTTTTAGTGGGTTTGTATTGGTTTTGAATTAGAGTGTTAATATTAGGTGTTTTATTTTAAAAGTGGAGGAATTATATACAAATTTAATCTAATTGATTTTTAATTTGTAAGCTGTAACCAAGGAATCTTTTCGAATCTATAATGTCGTAGTTGAGTTTTGCTTTTAGTTTCTTGCGAAGTTTACTAATGTGGCTTTCTACAACGTTCTCTTCTATTGTTTCATCAAAGATTCCGTATACCGCATTGAATATTTGTGTTTTATTAACACGTTTTCCTGCGTTTGCTATTAAGTATTCGAGAATACGGCGTTCTCTGCGTGGAAGAGGTAGATTTACTCCATTGATTTGTGGGTCACGTCCATCATTGAAGACGCTAATAGGGCCAACTTCGACTGCGGTATTTGCTCCTCGTATATCATTTCCAATTCGTCTGCGGATAGCAGCGATTCGCGCTAGAATTTCGCGGACGTGGATTGGTTTGCGGATTACATCATCGATACCTGATTGAAAAAGTTCTATTGTATGATCCAAAATGTTTGTTTCTGTTAGAGCTAAAATTGGAGTCGAGCTGTAATTTCGAATTTTTTTTGGTAATTCGATTTGGTTTTCACATTTTCCTAAAAGAACTGCTTCAAGTGAAGATATCTCATTATGTGAAGCTGTTGAAATCCACTGACTAAAATCTGAAGGGGCTAAGCCTGTTGCAGCAACTCCTTCGCGAGAAAATAAGGTAGCATAGCCATCTGTTACCAATTTACGGTCATCTACTACAACAATCATAAGCACTCACTCAGCAATTTAGAACTAAAATTTAAAATGTATACGCAGGAAATCTACATATTGCTAAATTTATACAACTTTAATTTTTAAAAACACAAGTTATTTTTACGATTTATTATCTATAAAGACGCGATTACTATTTTTGGTTGTGTTTTTTGACATAAAAAACAACTATAGGTTGTTACAAAAATTAATATCATCTCAAAATGAAACAAATTTTCATTTTTTTATCAAAATAATTTACTATTTTTGTCATAATGATTCATAAGGCTCCTTTACAAAAAGCTTGAGAATTAGGAGTCCATCGACCAAAACCGCTAGCAATCATGTTACGCATAACACGACACACATAGCCCTTTTGAGCTGGATCATTATTAGGCCCTGCATGGTAGCGTGCAACTGCCATAGTCCAGCTACCTTCTTTTTCGTATAATTTTTTTAAAAAACGCGCAGCATAATCAACATTAAGACGAGGTTTTAACATTTCTACAACAGAAAAAAAATTCTTACCGTGGTAATAATGATTAATTTGCATACAACCTACATCAATGAATTTAGCTCCAGAGCGTTTAGCACTTTTAAAGATATGTAAAGCTTCCGCTTGGTTTTTTGCAAAAACAGCCTTGCCATCAATATTTAATGCATAAGGTTGGAGCGATTCTTTATGGCCTGTTTCTGTTAGCCCAACTGCATATAAGATACCTAATGGTACATTATAGCGCTTAGAAGCCGTAATCATTTCTGCTTCACAAATATTCTCAGCTACCGCGTAATTCAATACTATAATGCTAGACGACCAACCGATAAGAAATGCGTGAAGAAATATCTTCAAAAGGAATATCCAAAAATGTTGCATCTGATAACGGAAATTGCTTGAAAAATTGCTTTGATTCATTTTTTCCATTCTGTTCATTATCACCAAACGCTTGACGTTGACCATTAAAATGCTGTCCACTATTATCTTGCTCTAATCTTTGCTCCATTTGCAAAGATTGATTTTGTTGAATAACTTGAGAACTTTTATCCACAATACTAATTAATAAATGACCACTATCATGAACATGTGCCTTTTCTAAAACATATGATAACATCTGCTGACTGCTGATTAAAAGGCGCGCTGTTTCGCGATGTTGAGTACATAATTCAATATGAAGCCCTTGCGCAGTCATTCTCACTTTAGCATCAACTATCCCAAGCTCCACAGGTGTAAGTTTTAAATGCAAAATCCTTACATCCCCAACTTTTTTATTACACGTAATATCAACACCACTTAACTGCATCATAAAATCAGGTTTTTCTTCTTGAAGAATAAGCCTATTGCCTATTTCTAAATTCTTGAGAGATTGAGTTCTTTCTATCTCCATCCCCACACGTAGTGTCAAGGATTCACTTTCATGTGCAAAATTTTGTATACTATACTGTGGCATTTTTGGGTGTGTGAGAAAATGTTTGTCAACTGCTTTAATTTGAACCTTGTCTTCAATAGCACATTCTTTTTGAATATCTGCAACCCACTGATTTTGTACATCACCATTTATAGAAGCTGTAATGCTCCCATGTTTTACATGTTCACTAATTTTTTCTCCAATTTTTTCTTGCTTTACAAACCTTTGTGCCAAATAAAGTGGATTCAAAAAATTTTGAAAAGACATATTTTCTTTATTACCAAGATAACCATGCTTGGCTTTTTGCAATTTTTTCTCAAAAGCTTTAATTACATTTTGTTCCACAATTTCTTCTGATATTTCCGACTCTATAACTTTAGCTAAAGGATCCTGTCCTTTATTTAAATACTCTGCACCCTCATCTAGAATTGTCTGTTTTACGGATTCTTCTAAAGCTTCTTTCACCCTATGTATAAGCGAAGAATCTTCATGAAAATTTTTATCTTGCTCAAATTTACTTTGTTTAAGTAACGTATCAAATGTTTTAGGTAATTGATTATCCGCACAATCTTCTGATTGAACTGCAACTTTATCTGCTGTAGTTTTATTTATTGTAGCCATTTGTACAGAAAGAAAACCGCACAATCCATCAGCGCTTATCATCATTTTTGTATCCTAATAATTGGTCGATTTCATTTATCTTTTCTTGTGTATGTTGAATAAATTGCTTCATTTCTGCTTCTATAAGAGATGCTGTATTTTTTTGTTTATCATCTTTTTCTAAGGTTAACTTCAATTCTTTATGACTTTGCGGTTGTGATGCAATTTGTGTGTTTTTCTCTTTCAGAACATCCAATGGAAAAGAAACGACTCTTTGCGCAACAGCTTGTGCAGCAATAAATAAAAAACGATCTTTCTCTGATAAATCTTTGTAGATGATATTTTGTATCATCTGTAGAGCTTCTTGTGCAGCGATTGAACCAGAAAGACTCATAGCGTAATACAAACGCACAGATGTATCATCTACACCGATTTCATGTGCTAATGTCAAAGCTTTCTGAGCACTGAGTTTTGCTTTTTCCATACGTGCATCAATTAACGCAGCACGGCTCACTGCCATATATGCCATAAACTGCACCTTTGTCGGTGCATAAGCAAGCAATGCTTCCAATTGATCAATACTTAATTTTTCATCAAGCCGCAATACAGCAGGAATAAACTCATGCCAAAAGTCATAAGCATAAGGTGATTTCCAAAAACGATGCACATAATGACGAATTAATAAAGCCAAAAGATCTATCTCACCAAGCATTGATGCAACTTTTAATTCTCGACGAATAGCACCCTCTTCAAATAAAGTTCCCGGAGCAAAAAGCCTTACTTGATCTAATTGTTTCAAAGCTAAAGCAGGATCTTTTTCTATGATATTAACAACCGTAGAAAGTACAACAGACGCAAATAAAGCAGGAGGAATAGATCGAATATCTTCTTCAGTTAATTGTGTATATGTCTTTAAAAAAGTAGTTTTTTTATGAGATGCATAAGCCAAAGCACCATCCATTACATTCTCTGAAATCACTCCCTTTCCATATTTCTCTAAAATGCTTTGCACTACTCGAGGATTTCCACCATTAAAAAGATAAATCAATAAAGCATAAAGATTGTTCTTATCTTTCCAAACACTAGCATCAAAAGTTAAAAATTTATCGCCAATTTCTCCCAAAAGTTGCAGTTGTTTTTGCAGTTCTTCCTCTTGTCCTGATATAATTTTATCTTGTAAATTTTGTAAAGAACGCACAAGATGTACTGGCTCAGAGACAATAGTTTTTGATAACATAGAGGGCTCTTTAATTTCACGCTCTACCTGTGCGACAAAAATGTCCTGAGAATCTCTTTCTATCTTTTGTAAAAAAGCTCTACCCTCTTGTATAAAAATTCCTTGAATAAAGACCACAAAAGATAAAAAATAGACAGAGTATGCCTTTTTCATAATCATGGTGTTTTTTCCTTTTCAAGAACTGACTTGTCTTGTATAATCTTTTGCGAAGAAGACTTCTCTACTGTCGATTTTTCCTGTACTTCTTCAGTCTTTGGATCTCGTATAAAAATAGATATACGCCGGTTTTCAGCAGCATATGGATCCTTTTTATTTTTCAAATCCCGATCTGCATAACCTTCAACACGCAAAATTCGTTTCTCATCAAAGCCACCACGCACCAACATATAATAAGCCATCTGTGCACGTGCTGTTGAAAGTTGCCAATTATCATAAACAGCACTACGATAAGGACGTGCATCAGTATGCCCACTAATCACGACATCTCCTTGATATTTCGCAATAATTCCTGCCATACTACTAATTAAATCAATAGTCCGCGCTGTTGGAACAGATAAGCCAACTTTAAACATTTCATATTTTGGCTGATCCATTAATTCAATCATAACGCCTTCTTTAATCGGCTTCACATGAGCCAATATATTGCTGTTTTCCCCCTCTATAAAATCCGTTAATTCTTGTGCAAGAGCACGAGAATTCTCAGAAGAATTATTTTCTTGTATAGATTCTTTTACCAACGTTTTTTGCTTTTGGTCTTTTCTTTTTTGAGAAAAATCAATATTTTCTCTCCAATAATGCGGAGAAAAAGGATCATGATGCTCTGTTCCTAGTTGTAAATTTTCTTGAGAATCACCAACTCCCTGCCCTACAAGATCCCCTTTTTCAAACTGCTGCTCGGAAGAATTTTTTGCGTGGTGTTCTGATTGAACAATTTTTTCCAATCCAGGATAAGGATTATGCATTAACTCTGCTTCCTCCATAGCATTTGACTTTTCTGACTGATCATCATCTCTACGCTCTTGATCAAGAGAACTTTTTTTATCTTGTTCAATATCTTTGTGTTGAATACCCCGATTACTTGTTTGGGGATCTACAAGTTTGATTGGATTAAAATAGTTTGCGATGGCTTCCTTTGTCTCATCATCCTGGACGTTAACAAGCCACAAGACGAGAAAAAGCGCCATCATTGCTGTCATAAAATCAGCATAAGCAATTTTCCAAACACCACCATGATGATCATCATGATCTCCATGTTGCCCACGACGAACAATAATAATTTCAGAAGAAGATTGTTGGTCTTCAGATTTCATTGTATCAACTCCTTCAACGTTGTCAGCAATGGAGTAAGCTGTGTAGCAATAACCATTTCACCACGATGTAAACGTAACTCTGTACTTTTGGTCGGTTGAAATTCAAATTGAGATGAATCAAAATCACGCTGTTTTTTGAGCTGTTCAAATAATTTTTCATTCCCCTCAAGAACTAAAGGTTTCCCTGCAGAAAGAGCCTGATCTAATATTTTTGTAGCAAATTCCTGAAGTGCTTCTTCTGTAATTTTTTCACCAATAAATACGGAAAGAACCTGTGCAATCTCTCGAGAAATTTCTTGACGCAAATCAGAAAATTCTTTTGTTAATTGACGCTGTACATTGGCTCCTAGCGATTCAACCATACTTTGTTTAGCCGCTTCAATAGCTTTTGCATGCTCTTCTTCCAAACATTTCTTTTCTTCTTCAAACTGTTTTTGCAATTTTTCTGTTACCTCTTGCACAGCTTGATCAAAAGCTTCCTTTCGAGCTACTTCAACATCAACAACCCCTTCAGAAGGGAAAGATAATATTTCTTCCATATATTCTTCTGAAGGTTTAGTATCAGATAATGAACAGTCTTTCTGCTTCTCATTATTATACATGAGTTCGCTTTCATCATCAGAAGACAAAACCTCTATATCTTCAGCAGAAATGTAGCGGGATGAAAAATCACTCAGAAAAGAAGATAAGGGAAGACTTACCTGTTTTTCAAATTTTCCACCTGTTTGTTCCATTCTATTTATCACTTCCATTTAACGTTTCACTTTACAAATCTATACAGCCACAGTTGTGTCAGTATCATGGACCCATTCACGCAAAACTCCAGCAAAACGTTCTTCATCCATTGCAATCATTTGCTCAAGACGATTCTGTGGTGGAACACGCATACGATTGCGTAAATTGTGAAGTGTATCATTATTTGTGCCTGTAACGCCACCAAATTCTGCATTATCTTGATATTGGTGTTCTAAAGCAGGTATATTTCCAAGACCAGCTACAGCATTTTCACTATTTTCAAGTGCCTTTTTTCCTTCCCGCATTTCCCGCATCAAAGGACGTACCCCTAAGAATAAAATCAAGAAAACAGCAATTACTAAAGCAACTCCATTGATCAAACCAGATGTATAACGTGACAATGATTTCCAAAGAGGCTCTTGAACAGGTGCCATATCAGCCTCAGAATTACCAACGAAATCGACGGCTGTAACATTAATGATATCTCCGCGTTTTGGATCAAGTCCCGCCGCCGTTGCCACCATCTGCTGGATACGATTTACTTCATCATTAAGAGCATTTTCAGAGGTTGGTTTTGTACCATCTGGAAGAACCAAACGCGCACGATCTACCACGATAGCAACAGCTAATTTCTTCACACTATAACCATCACTAACTGTAGAAATAGTCTTAGAGTTAATTTCATAATTAGTAATCTCTTCACGGCGATCTTTTTTATCGGTTGATCTTTCTCCACCACCATTAGCAATTTCTTCTTGCGGAATATTTTGTTCTACGCCGACAGCATCACTATTACGGTTATTTTGGCTATCAGCTTGATCACGCACGGAACGCACGGAACGCACAACCTGTGACTCTGGATCAAAAACGGTCTCATTTGTCTGACGACGATCTGTATCTAAAACAACTTGTACACTAGTTTGAAAATGATCAAGACCAAGATAAGGAACCAATTGTTTACGAATATTCGCATCAATTTGCGAAGCAACCTGTTGCTCAAGAGATGCCATCATCATCGAAGCTCCATTCATTGCATCCACTCCAGATGCAAGCAACTGTCCACGTGTGTCCATTACTGTCACTGAGCTTGCTTCAAGTGAAGGAACAGCTGCCGCTACTAATTGACGAATAGACTGAGCAAATTCAACTGCAAAACCACTATTAGTGCGAATTACAACAGAAGCAGTAGGCTTCTGCTTAGCCTTACGAAATGATCCTTTATCTGGTAAAACAATATGGACACGTGCTGCCTTTACACCTTGTACAGCTTGAATCGTCCGTGCGATTTCACCTTCTAAAGCACGTTGGCGTGTAATTTCTTGCATAAAAGACGTAAGCCCTAAAGATCCCATATTATCGAACAATTCATATCCAGCATTATTTGATGTTGGTAGTCCTTTTTCGGCAAGGAACATTCGTGCTTGCTCTGCTTGCCCCACAGGAACCTGAACAGTACTACCATCAGAAGAAACATCAAAAGCAATCCCTGCTTCACCCAACGCCATTCCCATTCGATTCACATCATCACGTGAAAGACCAACATAAAGTATTTCATAAATAGGACGCGTTAAATAAAAGCTAGAAAACAAAATTGTTCCAAACAAAGTTAATCCAACCATACCAAGCGCAATAAGGCGCTTTACTCCTAGTTTATGAAGCGCATTTCCAGAAGAAGAAAGAAAAGCCAAAAATTTATCAAGCATAGATTTGCACCATTATTATTGAAAAGACAATCTCGCGTAAAACAAAGAAAACAGCTGTTAAACAACTGTTTTCCTACTCCTACTGCTTAAATCATAAAAAACAAAACTTGC
The DNA here is from genome assembly GCF_002022485.1 of Bartonella sp. A1379B. Taxonomy (NCBI): domain Bacteria; kingdom Pseudomonadati; phylum Pseudomonadota; class Alphaproteobacteria; order Hyphomicrobiales; family Bartonellaceae; genus Bartonella; species Bartonella sp. A1379B. The sequence continues at coordinate 901,098 of NZ_CP019780.1, forward strand.
GTGAAAATGATGCCTGTTTTTGATAGAAAACCCATGATATGCTTATATCATAGATTTATTTAAAGGTAATATTTCGCTATCATGCCATCTTTATCTATTCTAAATAACACATAATAATACTGTGCATAATACAATAATACTGTGCATAATACATTGCGCCATCATGTAGACATATTCTTGCCATATAATCGCTGGTAATCGCCGGTAATCGCTGGTAATTTTATTGAAAATCGTAAACTTTTTTAGAGGTCCTTCAGAATGTACAAAAATTACCTATTGCGGTATACGCTCATAAGTACTGTATTCTTTCATTTTTTAAGTGGTAATTCTTTATATGCTGCTTCACAGAGTGGTTCCATACCTACAGAAAATGAGAACACAGCCCTTAATCTGAATAATGGTACAGTATGGACACTCAAAATTAATAAAAGGGAAACAGAGGGAGAAGAGCAAAATGCAAATCAGGATTTACCTGTTACTGATCAACTACGCTCCACTTTTTCTACCATTAATCTCAATGACAGTACCATTATTTTTGACAAACCAACAGATGATCAATATCAGATATTATATGTAGGCCCCTTACCAGCTACAGAGCGAAATGAAGAGAGAAGTGTATCTCAACAAAGTACGCCTTCCTTATCAAAAGTCTATAATGCAACAGGCAATGCAAAAATTCACTTTAATACAAAATATAGTAGCGCGCTTGCAATAAGAGATCAAGAAACAGACCAACTTGTAATTAATGGTAATGTTTCAGGAACAACGACAATTTATGTCAACAGTATCAAGGGAAAGAAGAAACCAAAAAGTGCTCCTATTCCTGATAGAAGTGGTACCCCACTTATCTATAATAAAAGTGGTATCTCACTCATCCAAGTTTCTGGAATAGCAAAGAAAGACTCCTTTAAATTGGCAAATGGCTATACCACAATAAATAATTATCCTTATAAATATATTCTTATTGCCTATGCTCCTGAGCATTCTCGTCATAACCATAATCAAAGTATGTTTGCTCTATATCAGCCATATTGGGATTTCCGTTTGCGAAATGCCTATCTTGACCCTAAATCAAAGGTGAAAGCTCTTGTCCCACAAATGGCCAGTTATTTGGTGATGCCAAATGCTTTATTCTCTGCTGGTTTCTCTGATATCAATCAGCAAAATGCATCCTTATCCAATCTCCGGGCTATGTCATTGGAAAATGATAACAATAAGAAAAATGCTTTCTTCTTATCTTCTTATGGCAATACAGCAACTTTATCATCCAAACATACTGCTATGGAATATGGTTATGGAGCTGATCTTCGCTACAGTGCTCTACAATTAGGGGTCGCGTTAGGTGTTCTGGAAAATCAAAATACCACAACAAATTTCGGCTTGTTAGGCTCTTATGGACAAGTATCTTTCACTCCAAAAGACATGGAAGGCACTGCCAAGAGCACACTTGATAAGTGGTCAATTTCAGCCTTTAGTAGTATACATCATCAGAACAACTTGTACCTTGATACACTCTTTTCCTATGGCCGTGTGAAAGGAAATATTAAAGTTGCTGATATTGGTGACATTGCAAAATTGGATGACGTCAACACATTGAGCGCCTCTGCAACTATTGGTCAACAATTTGCAACTGGTGTTGAAGGGTTGGTCTTTGAATCACAAACACAACTTGTTTATCAGCGCTTGATATTTGATAATATTTCAGATGGTAATAATCTTGAAATCGATATGAATGATCCTAACCGATGGTTGGTTCGTATTGGTGGACGTTTAAACAAAACTGTCACCGCAGCAGAAAACGCTCATATTATTTCTTTTTATGGAAAACTAAATGTGATCAAAACTTTTGCTGATAGAAATACAATACAAGTTATCGATAATTTCAATCTTGATTCTATGGGAGCTTCTGTTGAAGGTGGGGTAGGAATTAATGCGCAATTGAGTAAAAAGATTGGACTGTATGGCGATGTCAGCCACCAACACAAACTTCAAAAAGCAGGTATATCAGCAACCTCTCTCTCAGGTGGAATACGTTACCGTTTCTAAAACAATACTGATATTAGTTTCAATAAAAAGGGCAGTATAAAATACTGCCCTTTTTATTTTATTTCGCTTCCCTCTTTTTAAAAGAGGCCCAAATATTAAGTCTCCATTATATTTTATTTCTTTGATTAGTTATTCTTAACTATATCCATCATTTTTATAAAAATAGAAAACTTATCAGTATTTTAAATTGAGCTTATAATAATCCTCTATACTAGAAAGATTAAAGATAATATTATGTTATTGTTTTAGCATTCATTTTAAATATAAATATGAAAAATGAGCTCTTTATTAAAAGAATAATTTAATACATTATGTATTGTTAATAATAATATATAATACATTATGTATATAAATAATAAATATTATTTATCTTTAATATAAAATAATTTTTATCTTTACATATAAGGAAAAATAATTTACTTCATCCAATAGGAATTATCGATTCAATATCCTTCTTATAAGCGGGGGGATATTTTGGGTTTTATAAGTTAGGACAATCTTTATGTGTAAAAATTATCTTCTATCGTGTACAGCTGCGGCTGCTATAATTTTGTTTGGTGCTCATTTTAATGTTGCTGCAGCTGATGATGAGAAAAGCATCTCTATAATTAATGGCACCTTTAGGGATGCCGGTAAAGGCAAAACTTATGAAGCTTCGGAATTAGAAAAAAGTGCTCTTTACGTAGGTGATAAAAAAGAAGAAATTGACGAAATTGACGGAGCTGAAGGTACTGGCGATAAAGCTAGAAATGATGGAAAAACAGGTGGTACAATCACAGGTGAAGATTTAACACTAATTGGCAATGCTAAGAAACGAGGAACCGGCGCAACAGCTAGAGGGTCGAACAGTAAAATTATTCTAAAAGGCACAACAACTATTAAAGATCTTGATTTTGGTCTTTCTGCGGGTGATGGTGGTACAATCACAATGGAAAGTGGTACCATTGATGTCAGTGACACTGCCGTAAGAGTTAAAGGTAAAGATACAACTATTACACTAGGCGATGTAAAGATTACTTCAAAAACGACAGGTATTGATTTAACAGATGGAGCTAAATTCACGATGAAAGGTGGCTCTATTGAGGCCGATGAAACTGCTGTACAAGCTAAGGATAAAGGTACAACCGTTACATTAAGCGATGTGGACATTACTTCAAAAAAAGAAGGCCTTAGAATAGAAGAAGGTGCCGCAATTGTAGCAAATGGTGGTTCTATTACAATAAAAAAGGATGGCGTTTATGAGAATGCTCCTGGGAAAGCAGTTGTTGCTTCTGGAGAAGGGACTAGCGTTACATTAAATGATGTAGAAATCTCTTCAGATAACATTGGTATTGAAATAGAGGATAAAGCAATATTAAATATGACCGGCGGTTCTATTAAAGCAGAAAAAGACGGTGTTACTTTTGTAGACAGTAAAAATAATAAAAACAAACTAAAAGATACAAAAATTAGCGTTGTCAAAGGGTCTGGATTTAAAGCCGAAGGAAGCACAGTTTCTTTAGAAAATGTTTCCATTCAATCTAAAGAAGGCACTGGTCTTTCTGTATCTGGGAAAGAAGCAGTTGTTAAAATGACAGGTGGTACAATTGATGCGCACGAGGTTGCATTCGTTGTAGAAAACGGTGCAAAAATTGATATTTCCAATGTTTCTGCAACAGCTGCTAAAAATGGCCTAGAACTTAAAGATGAGAATGGTGATCAACAAAATAATGTTAATTTCACGAATACAAAACTTACCGTTGAAAAAGGTGTAGGTATTCTTGGAGACAAATCTGGAAAAGATGCTATCAAACTCAAAAATTCAGAAATACGTGCTGATCTTTTATTAAAATACACTTCTAAAGATGACAAGGAAGCATCTCTTACACTCGATGCAGATCATTCAATCTTAGAAGGTGGTGTTAGAACTGAAGACAAGGCTAAAACAGTCTTTAATCTGACCAATGGTACAGTATGGACGCTTAAAATCAGTAAAGAAGAAAAAGAAGAAGGTGCAGATGAAGATGGAGCATTGCTTGATATTTCTCAAAGATCACACTCTACTGTTTCTACGCTTAATCTCGATAACAGTACCATTGTTTTTGACAAACCAACAGATGGTCAATATCAGATATTACATGTAGGACCAGCAATACCAGAAGTTGATCCAGCACAACCTGCTCTTCCAAACGATGCGAAAAAAGTCTATAATGCGAAAGGTGATGCAAAAATTTACTTCAACACTGAATGGAGTAGCGGACTTAAAACAAAAGATCAAAAAACAGATCGACTTGTAATTAATGGTGATGCTTCAGGAACAACGACAATCTATGTCAACAGTATCAAGGGAAAGAAGAAACCAGAAGAAAATGCTTCTGTTCCTGCAAATGAAAATGGTCTCTCACTCGTCCAAGTTTCTGGAGAAGCAAATAAAGACTCCTTTAAATTGGCAAATGGCTATACCACAATAAATAATTCTCCTTATAAATACACTCTTAATGCCTACGGTCCTGAGGATTCTAGTAAAAGTGAAAATCAAAGTCTGTTTGGTGATGGCCAATCATATTGGGATTTCCGTTTGCAAAATGCCTATCTTGACCCTAAATCAAAGGTGAAAGCTCTTGTCCCACAAATGGCCAGTTATTTGGTGATGCCAAATGCTTTATTTTCTGCTGGTTTCTCTGATATCAATCAGCAAAATGCATCCTTATCCAATCTGCGGATTATGTCATTGGAAAATGATAACAATAAGAAAAATGCTTTCTTCTTATCTTCTTATGGCAATACAGCAACTTTATCATCCAAACATACTGCTATGGAATATGGTTATGGAGCTGATCTTCGCTACAGTGCTCTACAATTAGGGGTCGCGTTAGGTGTTCTGGAAAATCAAAATACCACAACAAATTTCGGCTTGTTAGGCTCTTATGGACAAGTATCTTTCACTCCAAAAGACATGGAAGGCTCTGCCAAGAGTACACTTGATAAGTGGTCAATTTCAGCTTTCGGTAGTATACATCATCGGAATGGCTTGTACCTTGATACACTCTTTTCCTATGGCGTTGTGAAAGGAAACATTAAAGTTGCTGATATTGGTAACATTGCAAAATTGGATGACGTCAACACATTGAGTGCTTCTGCAACCATTGGTCAACAATTTGCAACTGGTGTTGAAGGGTTAGTCTTTGAACCACAAGCACAACTTGCTTATCAGCGCTTGATGTTTGATAATATTTCAGATGGTAATGATCTTGAAATCGATATGAATAATCCTAACCAATGGTTGGTTCGTATTGGTGGACGTTTAACCAAAACTGTCACTGCAGCAGAAAACGGTCATATCATTTCCCTTTATGGAAAACTGAACATGATCAACGCTTTTGGTGATGGTGATACAATACAGGTTGCGGATAATTTCCATCTTGACCCTATGGGAACTTCTGTTGAAGGTGGTGTAGGAATTAATGCACAATTAAATAAAAAATTGGGATTGCATGGTGACGTCAGTCACCAACACAAACTTCAAAAAGCAGGTATATCAGCAACCTCTTTCTCAGGTGGAATACGTTACCGTTTCTAAAACAATACTGATATTAACTTCAACAAAAAGGGCAGTATAAATACTGCCCTTTTTTATAATAATTCTACTCACGAAACCTATATTCTCTTCATCCCCGAAAGCTCTCTTTCTATCCGCTTTTTCATCAAGAGATAAAGCACTATTAAATGAATACGGAAAGAAAGAGTATGAAATCATAAATGATCTTTATTATCAAAGTCTACCTTTTGGGACGCTTCTGAAGACCACAAAGCTCTAAGAAGAATAAAGATTTATACATAAAGAAGAAAATAAAGTACATTACCTCTTTACTAAAGTCGCATTAACCTATCAAAAACGATACTGCAGCTTTCCGGAAAAAGATGCCCCAGACATACCAGTTTTTGATAACCTTTGCTGATAACTAGCATCACCATGTACAAAAATATTGTTAGTTAACTGCACATTAACACCTAAACCACCCTCAATAGCAGAGCCCATAGAATCAAGATAAAAAGTATCACCAACTTCTATGGTATCGCTAAAACTAAGAGTCTTTATAACATTCATTTTTCCATAGAAAGCAATGAAACTATTCTTTTCAACAACAGGAAGCGTTTTGGTTAAACGACCACCTACACGCATTAACCATTGATGAGGATCCTTCATATTAACTTCAAGATTATCGCTATCTAAAATAGTATTAAACATCAAACGTTGATAAACAATTTGCGCCTGCGGTTCAAAAGATACACTTTTATTACCAGTTGCTAATTTGTGACCGACAGTTGCAGATACACTTAACATCTTTTTATCATCAAGTTTTGCTACATTATCGACAACAGCAGTCTTAATATGCCCTTTCAAGATACCATAAGAAAAGAGCGCATTCATATACGAATTGTTATCATGCTGCATATTACCGAAAACTGAAATGGACCACTTATCAAGAGTACTTTTAGCAGAATCTTCCATATCTTTTGGCGTAAAAGATAATTGACCATAAGTTCCTAACATACCGACACGGGTAACCGTATTTGCATTTTCAAAAGAACCTAACACAGCACCAGTTTGTAGAGCAGCATAACGTATATCCGCACCATAACCATATTGCAACGGATTACGAATAGATGAAAAAGTTTTTGCATTACCATAAGAAGATAAAAAGACAGAACTCGTCTTTTTACCTGCAACATTTAACGTTTCCTGCACATCAGCTAATATACCATTCTGATTACTGATATCAGAGAAACCAGCAGAAAATAAAGCATTCGGCATAACCACATAACTAGCCATTTGTGGTACAAGGGCTTTCACTTGTGATTGGGCATCAACATATCCATTTGACAAATTGAATTTCCAAATACCAGACCCAATACCAGAAGTTTCTCTTTTACTATTAAGAACATACCTATAAGGCAAGCTATTAAATACAGTATAACCATGAACTAATTGGAAGGACTTTTTATTTGCAGATCCACCACGAACCTCAATAATCGTAACTCCTTCCTTTGGCAAAATAACTGCATTTTTAGTAACACGTGTTGCACTACGGTTTTCCTCTACATTCTGATCTTCAACGTAATTAATATGAACTTTAGTAGTACCGAATACATCAGTTCCGGTGATTATAAGTTTATCAGAACCGTATTTATTAGAACCGTTTTTATCAGAACTGCTCACCCCCATATTAAAATGAATATTAACATTACCAACTGCTATATAATGTCCCATCTCACTTTGTTTGAGATCTTCTATGCGTAAAGTTTGGTAAATACCACTACCTTTTTGATCAAATATAACAGCACTATTATTAAGTGTAAGCATATGCAGAACAGATTCTTGTTGCTCCTTTGCACTCAGTTTTTCTTCACTAATATTAAAATTAACTGGTATGATCCATTTTGAATCGTCTTTAAGAGTTAAAAATGAATATTGCACTCCTTCAGCTTGTGCTGAACCTTCTAGAATAGAATGACTTGCAGAAACTCTCAACATGTTAACAGAAGGTAAAACCTCTTTATCACTAGCATAACTTCCTAATAAAATATTAGAACGAATTTCTGAATTTTTAAGTGACACAATACCTGATTGAAATGCTATAATACCTACTTCGCTAAATAAAATTTTTGTATTGGTAAGATCTACAAGACTTGGAGCAACGAAACTTATACCACCGCTTCCGTTCTTGCCATTACCGCTCACGGTATTAGAGGACTTCTTATCATATCCAAAAAAAATACCATACCCCTTACTTATTTGTCCATCAGGATTCTTAATATTTATAACTGAATCTTTTAAATGCACTTCAGTTGCACCTCCAGGCATTATACCTACAATACCTGCCTGTATATCAATTCCTGTAGCACTAAATGCTCCAATACCATTAGCCAAAATCCCTACAGAAACTGCCTTAAATGTTCCTCCATTAATAACAAGAGGCGCACCCTCTGGTTTGATTGCAATAATAGGTACGCCTGAAAATCTATCATTTACTACACTGGGATTGCTATTAACTTCAGCCAAAACGTAAAACACATTCAATAAGAAAAAACTCAAAAACGTAAAGATTATATGTAGCATTTTGTGCATAATCTACCCTACCATTAAACTATAAAATTTAAAACGGATTTTATATGCAACAAAAAATATTATATGTAAAGTTATCAATCTTGGTTATCATTTTCACTGAAGCATGAGAGATATTGATAATGTTCTTAATAAATCACAAATAAATTCAAGTATTTAAATCATTATTGACTATTGATTTATTTTGATTTTAGCATCATAATGAATTTTTATTAATGGAGACTGTTGTTTATATACATCAGATTTTTCTGGACCTGAATTCACAGAGAACAATGCTGGTAATCTTCTACTGAAAATTTTAGGTGCGATTGTTTCTATCCCAACTATTTTATTTGAATATAATATTTACAAGCAAAATTATTATAAGATGAATATAGTCTATATTTATACTTAGTTATAATAAATGGAAAACTTAAACAAAGTTTATACTGTTAGCGATATAGTATAAAGTTAACTAATAATGAGTACGGCCTATTTAGTAGCTTACAATGTGTTCTTAATTAGTCTTATAATTTCAAACGCTAAATGTTCAATAAGAATTTATAAATTATAATATTTTTTTCAAATATATCCTATTAAAATATATATAGTATCTTATAAAAGAAACTAATATCATATCTAGTAGGAATAAATTATAATTCTATTAATTTTATTAAAAATAATTAATACAATAAAACTAATTTATAAGCTTAAATATAACTTTAAAAAGATCTTATTAAGCTTCCAACTAATAAATTCCATCCATCAACTAATACAAAAAATAGAATTTTAAATGGTAGAGAAATAACCGTTGGTGGCAACATCATCATTCCCATTGACATTGTCAACGTAGCTACGACAAGATCTATCACTAAAAAAGGAAGAACAATAAGGAAGCCTATTTCAAACCCACGACGTAATTCAGAAATCATAAAAGCAGGAACTAAAACTCGAAAATCAATATCAGAACCTGTTTTAACTTGAAGAGAAGAATCAGAGAGATTAACAAACAAGTCAAGATCTTTCTCACGGACCTGCGATATCATAAATTCTCGAAAGGGCTGACTAATTTTTTCTATCGCTTGTTGTTCACTGATTTTATTATTTACTAAAGGCTGGACCCCCTCCTCCCATGCCGTATTAAATGTCGGAGCCATTACATAAAAGGACATAAACAAAGCTAATGAGATCATCACAAGATTGGAAGGCGTTGTTTGTAATCCTAAACCTGTTCGCAACAGTGAAAAAGCAATGGCAAAACGAGTAAAACTGGTAACCATGATCAATAAACCAGGAGCTACTGATAAAATAGTCAATAGGCCGAAAAGTTGGACTATCCGTCCACTAATTGAACCTTCAGGATAAGAAAATAATCCAGCAATACCACTAGCATTCTCAGCACCTGTTTTTTGCGCAAAAGCAACTGTTGTTGCTAACAAAAATATCATCAATACAAAACCGCCAAGCCGCTTCATGATTCTACTACCAAACTTGAAATCAAAATATTACTTACTTTATTACCGGAACGAACTCTGGCACGATCTAAAAGATCAGCACGCAAATTCATTAACCCTGACGGCCCTTTAACCTGATCGATTGTAACTTGTCGCAAAAATGCTAAAAAATCATTTGATATATCAGCTGTCAGTGTAGCTTCAATATTCTCATCAGGCTTAATAACTAAAGAGACTTCCATTCGAATCCAAGCATTTTCTGGTACTGCAATATTAGTTAAAATAGGGGGCAAAGTAACAATATGGGAATCAGCAGCAATAAGATTCTCTGGAGTTTTAGTCATTGGTAACTCTTTTAAATTACTAGAAGTTGGCGCCATCTCCCGACTCACCCATGCTCCTAAAAACCACCCAGAAACAGCAGCAACCAATGTCAAAACAAATCCAACAATCAGAAAAACTTTTATGCTACTTTCCCGTTGCACAATGTTTTCTTCTTTTTTCGACTCTTCTGCCATAAAAATTCCCTGTCACATAAATCTTGTCACATAAATAATGTAATTAAAAGTTACTTTTGATAAGTTTCTATTTTTTGATAATGAACAATAAAATTAATTATATATTCATTCTCTAAAAAGGCGCAATCTGATTGAGTAATTGCTGACCATAAGGAGGTTGTTGTATTTCACTCATACGTCCACGGCCTCCATATGAAATGCGCGCTTCAGCAATTTTATCATAATCAATCATATTATTGCCTGAAATATCACGTGGACGAACTAATCCTACAATATTGAGAATACGCAATTCATTATTAACCCGAACTTCCTGTGAACCATTAATGACCAAATTACCATTTGGCAAAACATCTGTTACAATAGCTGCAATAGACAAACGAATATTTTCTTGTCGTTCTACCTTAGTATCCCCTTTAGACTGACTCGATGAGCCACCTTCAATACTACCAGCTAACTTGTCCATAAATGAATATCCGGCTCCAATTGTATATTTGGAATTAGAATCACGCTTTAAATCACTTTTATTGTTTAAACTAGCACGATCATTAATGAAAATTTGCACGGTCAATACATCACCTGGCTTCATTGCACGCGGATCCCGATAAAAGCTACTAGCGCTTGAACGATAAAGCGAATATCGACTTTCACTCGGTGCTGGTGGATAAATACTTGCTGCATGCGAAGAAGCATATCCTAAATCAGCACGAACCGGTGAAAAATTTGGTGCTGAATTAAAATCTTTTACATTATAAGAACAACTGGCTAATATTATAGACATGGTAGTCAAACCAATTATTAAATATAAGAAAGAAGAGTATTTATTTGTACTTTTTATCTGTTTTACTTGCATAATTATACTATCTTTACTTCTATCGCATATTGCATTTATTTCTTTTTTGTTGATGCTTGTTGTGCACTCACTAATATTTGAGTTAATTCCGCTGATTTTTCAGGCGGTAATTCATTCATAATAGCACTCGACACTTTAGGACTCAGCTTAAGTACAAGCGAAGCTGCAACAAGATCATTCATCAAAGCCAATTGAGCAGCTGCAGCGTCAGGACGCATTTTCGTAATAATTTCAACTAAAGAACTCTCTGCCATTGATAAAAACTCATTGCGTTTATTAAGCCAAATTTGATATTCGTTCTGCTTTTCTTCTAAAATTTTCACACGTTCACTAATTTGATCACGTAATTCTTGTAATTGTTTGCGTTGTAACTGAAAACGCGCATCTGCAGCCTGACTCCCAATATTGCTACAAAAACGCTCTATTTCTTCTGTACTTACTCCAGATATCCCCTCAGATCTTCCTCCAGACTTCTCTTGTATCAATGAAACAATAGGAGCTTTCGTATCTACCTCAGTCTCTATTGCCTCCTTCGGCTGAACTGACTGATGGGATACAGTTTCAATTTTTTGTTTAGGCACTTCAGTAGAAACTGGTGACTGTTCTACATTTTCTATAGATTCTACATTTTCTATAGATGAAGCAATCTTATTTGGTGCAGGAATTGGCACAGGTGCATTTTTCACATATCCCCTCCCAACCGGAAAAGCCATAAATATTACTATAAATAAAGAAAAAACATAAAAACGTAATTTTATCATTGGACAACAAGCTCCGCATGAAGAGCGCCTGAGGTTTTAATTGCCTGCAGAACTGCTATAATTGCTGTTGGTTTGACACCAATTTGATTTAACCCTTTAACAAGACTATCTAAATCGACGCCATTCAAAATACCAATATTAGAGAGTGGCTGATCAACATCAATTGATGTTCTCGGAACCACAATTGTATCACCTGTTTCACTAAAAGGATTAGGCTGTGAAACACTCGGTTCCTCCGTCACACGTACTGTTAAGCTACCATGTGAAATAGCAACACGTGAAACACGTACTTTTTCACCAATAACAACAGTTCCTGTACGTTCATCAACAACTACACGAGCCACCTCATCAGTAGGAATAGGTAATCCTTCAATGTCAGCAATAAAGCGTGCGATTGAAATATTACGCGGTTTGTTTAAAACAATAGTTTTCGCATCACGCTCTCTAGCAACACTTTGTTTATAACGCTTATTAGCAAAAATATTAATGAGATCAGACATACGGACTGCTGTCGAAAAATCCGAATTCCGTAACTCTATAATAATCTCGTTACTATGGTTGAAATTTCCATCAATCTTGCGTTCTACAAGTGCACCATTTGGAATACGACCCGATGTAGGCACACCTTGAGTTACACTTTCTGCAGCTCCCTTAGCCCCAAAACCGGAAATAACCATATTGCCTTGTGCCACCGCATAAGTTTTACCATCTGCTCCAAGGAGCGGTGTCATCACTAATGTGCCCCCTTGTAAAGATGTTGCATCCCCCAAAGAAGAAACCGTTACATCAATCCGTGATCCTGGAGTTGCAAAAGGCATCATTTCAGCAGTTACAATAACAGCAGCTATATTATTAACACGCGATGCACCCGCAGGAGGGCTAATTCCTAAATTATCCAGCATAGCTCGCATAGATTGTTCTGTAAAAGGTGCGTTTCGTAAAGAGTCACCAGTACCATTTAAACCAATCACCAAACCATAACCCACTAATTGATTAGAACGAACACCTTGGATAATCGCAATATCTTTTAAACGAGCTACTGCACTCGAACGCGCTAAATCTGAATAATGCATTTGTGCAGGATGACCGCCCGACCCCAACCAGGCAGCATCAGCTTCCACTGTAGAGTTATATTGTTCAACATTTTTCCCGCCTTCATCTGCAAATGCTGGAATAAAGAGAATCCAAAAAGACAAGAAACAAGCAAAAAAACGCATAATCATTAAAAACCTACTCTTACATCACCATTTTGCAAAACGGTTCCCGTAACCACACGCCCTGAATCGGAATTGCGAACACGAATGACATCACCAGAAGATCCCGACTGTAAAACAACTCCTAGAGCTGTAATTTGCAAATTATGTGTTTGGAAAATCAACTTTGTTGCCTGACCACGCTCGACCAAAACTGGATCTCCTAAAGAAGAAAGAGGAATAGGCCGACCTGCTGTTAAGGTACGTTTTGCTACTTTGTGAAGAATTTGTTTCATATCCGTCACATACAAGGAGGCTGCATCAGATTTAATAAAAAAATGCTTTTCGCTTAAACCCATATCACTTACACGTTGACCAGCATAAATAGACTTATCAGGAACCAGAAAACCAATCCGATCAGCATAAGCTGCTGTTAATAAAAAAAACGAGAGAAAAAAACTTATGAGAAAAAGCGAAAAATTTTTCATACCATTTACCTCAGATTTTTAGAAACAACTGCTGCCATTTCATCTGATGCTTGAATTACTTTAGAATTCATTTCATAAGAACGCTGTGCTGCAATAAGCTCTGTCATTTCTTTGACTGGATCAACATTAGAAGCTTCAAGCATTGCTTGCATAATGCTGCCATATCCATCCTCCTTTGGATCTCCTGGAACCGGTGCACCAGAAGCTTGCGTCTCACGGAAAAGATTATCCCCTATTGGCTCTAGACCAACCTCATTGACAAAATTAACTAAACGAAACCGTCCCGCTTCCACAGCATTAGGATCTGTATCCGTTTGATAATAAACTGTCCCATCAGGGCTGACTGTGACATTTTTGCTCCCTATAGGAATAGTAATAACAGGCTGCACTAAATTGCCCTCCAATGTTACTATCTGCCCTGTTTCACTTAAATTAAAAGCACCTGAACGAGTATAAAAAACATTGCCATTGGGATCTTGTATTTCAAACCAACCATTTCCATTAATAGCGAGATCTAAGGCATTACCAGTTTGCACAAAAGCCCCCTGGGTATTAATCGTACGAACAGCAGCAGTACGCACACCCATCCCAATCATTGCTCCTTCAGGTATAACAGCTTGATTAAGCATATTAGGAACACCAACTGCACGATCTGCAACATACATCAAATCTGCAAATTCTGCACGCCCACGCTTGAAACCCGTCGTGTTAATATTCGCCATATTATTAGCAATAACATCAAGATTAGTTTGCTGGGCAGCCATACCTGTTGCCGCAATTGACAGTGATTTCATGACCATAATTTTTTCCTATACTTTTCTAAACACTATCGTGCTCATGCTAAATTTGCATCCGACTTACTTCAAGATATGCTTGTACAAGCTTGTCACGGAGAGCAATAGCTGTACTTAAAGACCGTTCAGCTTCCATTACCGAATTTACAACTTCGCGCACACCAACATCACTTCCAGAGATTCTATCTATGGAAAGACTTTCTGCTGTTTGTAATTTTGTACCAACAACTTCTACAACCTCAGATAAAACCTGATCAAAACTGACATTGTTTCCTACTACACCAGGCAAGATTTGCTGCCCATTAAGACTACTCATTTGTTTGCTGGCTTGCCCCAAAGAATCAAGGGTATTGTGTGATACAACAGAAGTAAATGCTTCAATCATTTTATATGCTCCTACAAAATTCAAAATAAAACCTATTAATTAAGGTGATAAAACAGCTTATCCTTTTAATAAATCAATCGTTTGTGAGATTAAATCGCGCGCTTGGCGAATTACTTGTAAATTTGCTTCATATGAGCGATTTGCTTCACGCATATCTGCCATTTCTATAATCGAATTCACATTAGGATATTTCACATAACCATTACTATCAGCAGCCAAATGACCTGGTTCATAACGCATAATAAAAGGCGCTTTATCAGTGCTAATCCGTGTTACATGTACACCTTGTGCATCAATGTAAGGATTAAGCGTCGCTTCAAAGCTCACTGTTTTGCGCTGATAAGGTCGAGCACCTGGAGATTTTCCCGTTGAATTCGCATTGGCTAAATTTTCAGCAATAACACGCAAACGTGTTGACTGAGCACTCAAACCGGTTGTAGCAATTTGTTCTGCTGCAATAAGACGATCAGACATCTTTAAGCTCCTCCTCTAACTGTTGCCATTGTCATTCGATGAAAAGCTTTTACAATAGCAGTATTAAGAGATATTTCGCGACTAACATCCCCTCCTTTACGCATTTCTTCTTCTAAATTGACATCATTACCTGAATGCGTAACTTCCATAACATTTTCAGGGCGGATAATATGCGTTTCCATACCATTTTCGGTTATATCCATATGATGAACATTCGTCACAGCCATAGAAATCGTTTTATTTTGTAAAACGGCTGTAAAGTCCTCTACATCACGGGCTTTATACCCCGGTGTATTTGCATTCGCGACATTACTCGCAATTGCCTTTTGGCGAACAGATAACCAATTTGCTTGTTTATTTGCCATCTCAAAAAAATTAACCGAATCCATAATTCTTACCCTTTTTACTTCAAACCATCATAATAAAGAAAACTTGTGCGAGACTTGCTTTCGCATTTTAAATCTACAAGAAAATGAAATCATACCCAGCCCCGCACTATAGATGTCTTTACAACACCTTACTTTTATCAATCATAATAACAAAATATTAACTGCCATGAATGAATTAACTTCCTGACTTGATAAACAATATACGCATCACACTTAATCATCGCGATGCTACCCTTCATTTCTTTGATAAGAAGAAATTTTCACAACTCAACCAAGAAAAAACTTATCTTGTTTATGAAGGCTTAACTCAAAATTAATCTATACGGTTTATCAGCAATGGGAGAGAAATCTTTTCAAACAGTATTCCTTTTTCTATCAACAGATTCACATAGAACTTTGCAAACATACTCTTAATTTATTAGATTTATAGAAAACCGATCAAGCTTTCTAAACACCCTATGTTGCCTCTTTCAAACTTCTCTAAATACATCATAAACCATGAAAAGAAAAAATACTAACCAAACACAAGCCTGTACACAACAAAATGTAATCTCTTGAAAAATAATTCTCCCTTTTACCGCTAGCAACTATTACTGACTTTTCAATAACTTAGCTAATTCTTCATAGGGATCACTGATAAGTGCCATATCGGGACTTTGCTTCATTGCAGCATAAATAGATGGGACTAAAAAAACTGCTTGATCAAGAACATGGTCTGTCCCTGGACGATAAGCACCCATAGCGCGTAAATCACGTGTTTCTTCGTAGCGAAAAATCATCTCTTTCAAATTTTTAACCAATGTACATTGTTCAGGGGTCCAGTTATGAGATGCCAAACGTGAAATAGAAGAAAGGATATCAACGGCAGGAAATCTTCCCTGTGCAGCAATGGCACGATCAAGAACAATATGACCATCCAAAATCCCACGAATAGTATCAGCAATGGGATCATTATGGTCATCACCATCAACCAATACTGCATAAACACCCGTAATAGATCCTTTTCCTTCCCTGCCGGGACCTGCACGTTCCAATAAACGGGGCAATTCACTAAAAACGCGTGGAGGAAATCCACGTGAAACAGGTGGCTCATGAGCAGTAATAGCAATTTCTCGAGTTGCTAACGCATAGCGCGTAACAGAATCGACAACAAGCAAAACATTATCTCCTAAAGAAGAAAAATATTCAGCAATTGTTGTCGCCATAATTGGGGCTAAACGGCGCATCATCGGACTTTCATCACCCGTTGCGATCACTCCAATCAATTTGTGTAATTTATCGTGTAATACATCATCAAGCATATCACGCACTTCACGGCCACGCTCTCCTGTAAGCGCTAAAACAACCGTATCAAAATGATCAGCTTGCATCATCATAGACAAAAGAGTCGATTTCCCTACCCCAGAACCAGAAAAAACCCCAATGCGCTGCCCAAAGCAAAGGGGCGTGAAAATATCAATAACCTTAATGCCCGTGCGTAATCCTGCACCCACACGCGCACGTTTCAGTGCTGGAGGTGCATAGGTCTCAATTGCCATATTTCGTGGCCCAGAAGATAATCCTCCCTTGCCATCAATAGCCTCTCCAAAAGCATTAACAATTCGTCCACACCAAGAACGATCTGGAGCAACAAAAAGAGGACCTTTTGGAAAAACAGAAGCAGAAAGCATAGGAACGACAGTTTCATCATAAGGTTTAATTAAAACGCTTTCTTCATTAACACGAATAATTTCACCTCGTAGAAACTGTGACTCACACTCAACGGATACTGTATCACCTAATAAGACAGACTGTGATAAACCACGTGCAACTAATGTCCCTCGTGCTACATCGCTAATAACACCACCTTGACTCACAAGGTGAGAATAATGATCGTTTTTGTGTTTTGCAAAATCAAGCAATCGATTTAAAGCAGTAGGAGAAGGAGGTGTCTCAATTATGTCAGTATTTGAATCAGCATTTGTTACATCTTTGAGAAGATTTACCGTATCATCTGATTCCTCAGCATGAATATCAGTATCTTTTGCATCAGCAAGAGAAGAATTTATAACTGAATCAGTTGTTGGCGTAGCATTAACTAAAACAACTTCTGGCATAAAATTATTTTCACTCTCTAGCATCATACATACTCTTCAATACAAAGCCTCTATGATCAAATATTTATACTTTTCCACTCAAAATTTGAATAGATTTAGAACGCATTTCTTCTTGCTGACGAAGCATTGATTCAACACGTTCAAAAGCACGGCTTACTTCAATAAGGCGAGTCATCTCTATCACACCATTCACATTCGAACTTTCAATATACCCTTGCACAACAGTATCACCGCTTCCCCCTTCTGATTGAAAAGCTGCTTTATCAGGTATCACAGAAGAATTCGGTCCATAACGCAACTGGGTACCTGGCTGAAATTGAAATAAACCAATTTTCCCAACGAATGCATTATCTTGATAGATACTTCCATCAGCTACAATACGTGGTGTCCCCCCTGCTGGATTAAGCTGAATTGGTGCCCCTCCCTCATCTAAAAAAGGTAACCCTGTTACAGAAACCAATCCCCCTTCCGGAGTCATAATCATTCGTCCATCACGAGTATACACTTGTCCGAAAGATGCTTGCATAGAAAAATAGGAATCGCCTACTACAGCAATATCAAGCGCATTACCCGTCTCTACCAAAGAACCACGATCAGTGGAAATATATCCCTTGCCAGCACTTGTGAAAAACACACGATCACCCTGTTCATGTGCAACGGAAGACAATAATGTATCAAACTTCATACCACCCGCTTGAAAACCTGGTGTATTCACATTTGCCATATTTTGCGCAATAGTCTCCATCCGCCGTTCCAAGCCAATTTGGCCTGAAACACCCACATAAATCGGATTTTGCATATACCTAGTCCCTTCTGAATCTTATCAATACTTACTTACAGACCACCCTGTTTGAAAGATTGTAAAGCCATTATTGTTTCATTTGAAAAAGCTAAACCTCTACCTACATTTGATCCTTGCAAAATCATTAAAGCAGGATTAACAACTGTTTGATTTTGTACATCATACATAGCAGAAAATTTTGCAATGAGGTGTTCTAACTTCTTTGGATCTTGTAAATCCTTAAGTGACATACGCGACTCTAACAAAGATTTTTGCACTTCAATTGGCGACGTAAGCACATTCTCAGAAATATTGAAGGCCTTAAAAATAACAGCTGATAAAGCCTTATCGCTCAAAATCTGATAAGCCCAATTTTTTTCTGTCAGAACATTATTCTGCACCATTCCTCCGATAGTCCGAGTGAAATACAAAGCAAGACGTGTCCCCTCATTAACTTCGCCTACTTCAACTTCTAATGTTTGTTGCATATATTTATTCACGGTGACCGTTTTTGCACTCTCTCTTTGTGTCGCTTTCTCACCATATTTGCTAAAATTAAATGCCTCTGCAAATTGCTGATAACGCTTATCTACTAATTGAGATGCATACTCAGGATCTGAAAGAACCTTACGAATCATGCCTTTAGCAAAAATCATATCTTCCAATCCATAAGCTTTCATAGCATAATTATAGATTTTATCATTTGCCAAAAAATCATCAACCGACTTCACACCAATAATATGCTTAACATAATAGTCTGTCTCACGTTTGACTTGTGGCTTTTGAAAAAGCCTATCAAACGTTTGCTTCATATTATCAATTGTACTTCTATAACTCGTATATGTGCTAATCACAGGAAACCCCTCTCTACACAAGCCCCAATTTAAAGCATAAAACTTGCCTAAAGCTTATGATAAAACCACTTTATTATTAACGTAAGAAATATTTCACAAGTCTTTATTAATAGATAAAATGCTTTTTATTTTTAAATTATTATATCTCTTAACACTTTTATAAAATATTGTAATACTTTTATACAATATTAAGAAAATAAATGGTAAGTTTTACACAAGCATAGACATTTATTTCTCCACAAAAATTAAAAATAAGGAGCTCACAGCCTTGGGTGTTATTATAGGATTAATAATTATTTTTGGATGCATACTTGGCGGTTATGTCGCTATGGGAGGTCATCTTGATGTTTTAGTACAACCATGGGAATTTGTTATCATTTTAGGCTCAGCTATTGGAACATTTATTGTTTCCAACCCTATTCCCGCTATTAAAGACACATTGCAAGCAACGATAGAAGCAATGAAAGATGCTGTTCCAAAACAAAAAGATTTTTTATCACTATTGGGTTTACTCTATGTTCTTATGCGGGAAATGCGTTCAAAATCAAAATCTGAAATGGAAGCTCATGTTGACAATCCAAAAGAATCTGCGCTTTTCCAGCAATATCCTCTGATCTTAAAAGATGAATCTTTAACCAATTTTATTTGTGACTATTGCCGTCTTATTGTCATGGGAAATACACGCCCTTTTGAAATTGAAGCTTTAATGGATGAAGAAATTCATACAATTTCATACGATTCTCAAAAACCCTATCAAGCAATGCAAAATATGGCTGATGCTCTTCCAGCTCTTGGAATTGTTGCAGCTGTTTTAGGTGTAGTTAAAGCTATGGGAGCCATAAGTGAACCGCCAGAAGTATTAGGACACTTAATTGGAGCTGCTCTTGTAGGGACCTTTGCTGGTATTTTTTTCGCTTATGGTATCTTTGGCCCTCTTGCCTCAAAAATAAAAACGGTACGCAATAAAAAAGTGCGTATTTACATTGTTGTTAAACAAACACTGTTGGCTTACATGAACGGCGCAATGCCACAAATAGCACTCGAGTACGGTCGTAAAACCATCTCAGCAAAAGACCGTCCAACAATTGATATTATGGAACAACACGCAATCGCTAGTCAAGGTAGTGAAAAAGAGGCCGCCTAAATATGACTGAACCGATCGAAAAACAAGAAAACGAAGAAAAAGCGCAAGAAGATAAAAAACAAGATGCGCTGACCCAACATATTTTACGTGCAGCTGGCCTATCAAGTGATGACCTCATGTCATTTCAATATGTCTTCCGTGATGCAGCAAGTAATCTGTGTATGCGCTTAAGCAATTATACCTCTTTAAAATTTACGACAGATGTACAATCACTTGACACACTGAAAGCGGATCAGATTACTCAAGCAATTGGAACAGAAGCACTTCTGGTTTATTTCAACTCCGATCGTTGGGGAAATGACGTTATTTTTGTTCTTGATGCAACACTCGTAGAACTAGCAACAGAAGTATTTTTTGGGGCTTCAGAACCCATGGTAACAAATCGCAATGGACGCCCTTTTAGTCCGATAGAAAGCAAAGTCGGTGCAACTTTTGGAAAATTGTTAGCCTATGCGTTAGATGGTGTTTTTGGTATCGGTGATGGATCACTTTTAATCTTCAAACAAACATGTAAAGCACAAGAATTTAATGCGGAAACATTTAACCAATCACAAATGTTTTCCTGCACTCTCGGAGTGAAATGCGGTGAAGTGGAAACCTACGTGAATATTTTAATGCCACGCACTTGCCATCGCCCTATCCAAGAAGCCGTTACACGTGCACTCCGCGCTCCTGCAAAACGAACGGATCCCCTTTGGGCCAAACGTTTAAAACAAGAAGTCAGTCGTTCACGTGTACGCATTGAAGCTTTTATTCAACAGGGATCAATGACTTTAAATGAATTATCTACCCTCAAAGTAGGGCAGATTTTACCCCTTCCTGCCAATGCTGCGAAACAAATCAGGTTACGCAGTGGCAATAAATCACTTTATAAATGCTCCCTTGGTAAAATTGGGACAAGTTTTTCTATCCGAGTTACAAATCCTATTGATGAAGAAGAGGAAATGATTGATGAGTTGGTTCATGTTTAATTTTATAAGTGCATTTTTGGCTCTCGTCTCATTGAGTGTTTTGATTATTACAATACGCAAACTAGCTGCCACTATCCAAATGGGACGTGAGCTTGCAAAACAAGTTCAAATGGGGACAGCCTGTCTTGATCAAGCCCTTTCAACTCTGCGTGAAGAACATCAAGAATTCCGAGATGAAAATAGAAAAATGGATGCACGGATGATTGAATCGACACGTATTCGACGTGATATTGATCGTTCAATCTCCCATATGGAAAATGTCCGTGATCAATTGAAAAGTGATTTCAATCAGTTCCGCAGTATTTTAGCTACACAAGCTCATGGTCCATCTGCAGCATCTGGTGCAATACATACTCTTCGCCGGCAACCTATCGTTCCTAAAAGCCTTCCTGTCTTTGTGCAACGCAAAGCGCATAAAACACCTCTTAATGACAAAATACAACTTTTAAAAACAAAATTTTAAAACCTTTAAAGGTAGAAAAAATAGTACGGTGACAGAATGACTAATGACATAAAAAACCCCGGAATTCCTAAAGGAATCAATCCTGCAACAGCACCCAACCCCACAACACCAAAAGTTGGAGAAGGTATAGCGCCAAAACCCGGAATGCCAGGAGGTTTTGGTGCTGGAGCACCACGACCAGGAACAGCAACACCTAACCTTAGAACAAATCCAGGCACTCCTTCTTTTGGAGGTGAAGCAGCAGGAAAAACAACTATTGGAGGTACAGGTGCTTCAAATGCGCCCAAAAGCCCAGGTGATACATCCAGTAATACAGAACTCATTATGAGTATTCCTGTTGAAGTTCAAGTCGTACTTGGTTCAACAACTATGCCAGTCGCAACCTTAATGGATTTAGGAAGAGGTGCAGTTATTACACTTGACAAACAAATTGGAGATCCTATTGATATCGTGGTCAATGGCCGTATTATCGCCCGCGGCGAAGTCATTGTTCTAGAGGATGATCCTTCTCGTTTTGGGGTTAGTCTTACCGAAATTATTGATAAATAACTGATTTCAAATCTTATGAAAGATAAATATGACGCAGGCAAAGGAAACAAAAACTACGGAAGAACTTCATACTATATCAGAGAATATACCCTCTGATAAAGAGAGCTCTTCTACAATTATTGATACGCTTTCTGGACAACAAAAGGTTGCAGCTCTGCTTGTTGCTTTAGGGAAACCTGCTGCTGCACGTCTTTTAAAACACTTTACACCAGATGATTTACGCCATCTTAGTGGGCATGCACATACTTTACCCAATATTTCTCTTGCTGATTTTGAAATTTTGGTTCGTCAATTCGAAGATGCTTTTGCAGAAGGCGTTTCATTTTCAGAAGCCGGTGCAAAATTCGATAATTTAATACAAGAAACATTGCCAGAAGACGAAGCTGCGTTAATTTTTGATCCTTCAAAAGCACCAACACTACCTCAAGAAAGTATTTGGGATATCATTAAAAAATTAAACGTTGATACTTTACAAAAACATCTTGCACAAGAACATCCGCAAGTGGTCAGTTATATCATTTCTCGTCTTCCTTCTGAAATAGCAGCAAAAATCTTTATGGCGCAAACAATGTCTACACGAAGTGATCTTACACGCAGAAGATTACACCTACGAACAGTTTCGCCAGAAATGGAAACGCTTCTCGATCAAGCCCTACGACCTGCGCTTCTAAAGAACAATGATGAAGGAGACAAAGCACATCACAGTCAAGTAGCTGTAATTTTAAATGAGCTTGATAAAACAGACATTGATGAAATGTTGGCAAATCTCGACAATCTAAATCCAGAAGATGTAGAAAAAATCAAAGCAAAACTTTTTGTTTTTGAAGATATTCCACGTTTGACAGAAAGAGCACGATTGCTTCTTTTTGATGGAATTGCAGCTGATACTATAATTACAGCTTTGCGTAATGCGGAAGATCTTATGAAAGAACTTATTCTTAATTCTCTTTCACAACGGACACGCCGCATGGTAGAAACAGAGCTTGCTACAGAGAATGACACTATTCAACAAGAAGCGATTATCAATGCACGCCGTAGCATTGCTCAAACAGCTATTAAACTATCAGAACAAGGAACAATCAATCTTTTAGGAGAAGAAGGAACGTCCTAAAGGGCGCACTGAACCAATATGTCAGATGAAAAACCAGATAAAGAAAGTCAAACAGAAGAACCAACCGAATATAAAATTCGTAAAGAAGAGGAAAAAGGAAATCTTCCTTTTTCTCGTGAATTGCCTGTCTTTGCTTCACTTGTAAGCTTTAGTCTTATTTGCGTTTTTATCTCCTTTCCAGCTATTTCAAAACTTACCTATTTTTTGATCCAATGGCTTGAACGTCCAGAATCCTGGCGTATTAATACTGCAGAAGATGTCAAACACTTGATTTATTTAGTAGGTGGAAGTGTAGGCTTAGCCTTAGCTCCTATCTTAATTCTTATCCCTTTGCTTAGCATTACCGCATCAGCAGTACAGAATGTACCAAGATTTGTCATAGAGCGTATTCGTCCACAATGGTCGCGTATCTCTCCTGCCAATGGATTTAAGCGAATCTATAGTAAAGCAGGATTAGTTGAATTTTTAAAATCACTCACCAAGCTTATCGCTGTTAGTTTAATTATTTATATAATATTTTTCAAAAGCAACACAATTTTCATTAATGCGCTTTTAACAGATGCATCAGCTTTACCAAAATATATTCATAAAGAATTGATTAACCTGTCCCTCTCTTTTATTACAACAGTTATTGCTCTTGTAGGTTTAGACATCGCATGGTCCCGTTTTCACTGGCGTCAACAATTACGCATGACGAAACAAGAAATTAAAGAAGAACATAAAAACCTTGAAGGAAACCCTATGGTTAAAGCACGAATGCGTTCTTTATCACGAGACCGTATCCGCCGCCGAATGATCGCAAATGTCCCTACAGCAACTCTTATTGTAACAAACCCTACTCACTTCTCTGTTGCTTTACGCTATAAACCACCGCTTGATTATGCACCAGTTGTAATTGCAAAAGGACTAGATATCCTAGCACTACATATTCGTGAAATTGCCATCGAACATGAGATCCCCATTTTTGAAAATGTCACTTTAGCACGAACGTTGTACAAACAGGTTGAAATCGACCAAACAATTCCAACAGAATTATATGAAAGTGTTGCTGCCTTAATTCGTTTTATCAACAATCAAAAAAATCACTAAAACAATAATGCTTAAATAATGATATAAAGTCATAAAATGAAAAAAGATTATATAACTGAAATTCGTGAAATGGTCCTGGCGAAACAGGTTGCGCAATTTATTCCAGAACTACGATTAATTGACGTAGGTGATTTTATTGCATACATCCATACTGGACGCTTTAATTATCTTTCTGATCTCATTGAGAGTGCAACAGAATTGCGTTTTTATCCTCATACAATGCGCTTTGCCGGAAATGCCAGTTATGAACTGGATTGGAATACCACACCCAATATATCACTTCACATGGAGTTTTCTAATGAAGGGGTCAATGCTTTTTTCCGTATCTTTATGTCTGCTAAAGAATTTGGAGTTGAGCTGGATAATTGTATTTTTGATAATCCTTCTGATGAAGAAACCAATACCAGCACTTTCATGAATGCGCTTAATAATGCACGAATACAAAAACCACTTAAGCATTAAGATAAAGCTATATTGATCTAAAAATATTGACTCATAAAGTGAAAAAATTATGCATAAAAAATGTTCTTTTCTTCGCAAATAAGTAGAAGCTTAAAATACTCAGCACTTTAGAAATAAACCTGTATGTAAACTAATAAGGTAAGTTGAAGCGCTTTTGATTCTCTCTGCTTTTTATGATCTAATCTCATATGTCTTTAGAAAAGAAATCTTCACATAACACTTTTATCAATTGTTATTTTTCTTTCAAATCAAATTAATGTAAAAGAATGCAATAAGAACAAAAAATCGAAGAATTCTTAAATTCCTTCGACAATAGGTATGTGGTCAATCTTTTATAGATATAAACTTTATTTACAATGTATTATATCACTACATTAGATAGTAACGGCTAATTTTTATGGTATTTATTATAAGATTTAGAAATAAATATTCATAAACATAATGGAAACAAGAATGCCAAATATACTTGTTATAAGTGCTGGTTTTATTATAAGCTCTCCAATGAGAGTAAACCTTTTTTATGAATCTTATCAATTTTTAGTTTAGAGATATCAAATTTTAAGCTTAGGTGAAGCATTAAGAATGATACACAAACTAATAAAACTAATTAACAAATTTAGAATTTGTTTTTATACTTTATTGCCTTTTAAAAGCTGATAAACACCCTTATCGTTTATTTTTCATTCCACGTATTTGATCAACTGAAAGATAGTTAAACTGTTTGACAAGCAAATCTTTCAGGACAGCTTTTGAAAAGCGTTTATTGACATCATCAATAATCCGTTCTTTGATCATCTCAAATTTTACTTTTTCAATTGCACGCACATCAGAATAACTCCCCCAAAAATATTGAAAAATAGTATCATTAATCAAAACCCCTACAGGAATAGATATCTCTTTTTCAGCTGTTTTATCTACTACATAAGCAAACTGCGCAATGATATACCCCTGTACATCACCATCAACCAAAATCGGAACACTCATGACTTCCGTATTATTAGAACCAATCTCTACAGCAACAGGAGCGGACTTTTCTGACGTGTTAGGATCAACCGCATTGACCCTAAGGCTAAAGACTAAAGCGCCCAAAGCCACCAAACAAACCCACAAACCCATTGCAATCATTCTAATCATCTAGAACGCCCAGCATTAACCAAAACTGGATCATAAGTTCCATCTGTTTCTTCAGCACGAACAGCAACCTGCATAATTTGAGATAAATCTCTCACTGCTTCCAAATGAATACGAAGAAGTTCACTATTACGGTTTAATTTTTCTTGTAAATCCGTTAACAAACTCTGTATCTCAATTTCAATATCCTGATCCATATAACGTTTTACATCATTCATTGATTTATTAAGATCACGCAAACCACGCGTTTTACGCAAATTAATTTCTTCATAATCTGGAGCACCGTGATTTTCCAGCATATTGCTTTCATAATCAACAACTTCTGCTAACCCTTTAATGGCAGCATTAAATTTAGTCATCGCCCAATCACGGCCAATGAGATTATTATTAAGAATTTTTGTTTTTAACGCAACATTTTCATCATCATATTGTACTACAGACATTTCCATTCCCCTCTAAAATGTTTATTAATTCTCATCTTAACAAGATGTTCATTTCGTTTTTATTTGATCCTCACTCACCAAATCTAGTTCATTTTTGTAAGTAACTTCATCTGCTAATATACGATGATCTTTAGCACCTAATTCTTGATCTGTTTTTAACGTAGATAATGATGTGCCCGTTTCTTTTCTCATGTGATCAAAAACTAACATCTGTGCAATGCCAATTCCACCAGATACTGCAAATTCTTTAGCCAATTGTTCAGCCATCATTGATTTCCAAATTTGTCCTGCTTGTCCTTTTCCAAAAATCGATTGTATATCGGTTGCAAACATACTCTCAACAAAAGTTTGCAACACAAAAGCTTCAAAATTTCTAAAAACTGCAGCTTCTTTACTTTGTACAGATTGCGGCCTGATATGAACCTGTTGAATAAGCCCATCAGAAACTAAATTATCTCGTACTTCTGAAGCCGAAGTAGTCTGTGCCAAATCTGCAAAACTACTCTCCTCTCGTTCAGTCGTCTGTACGCGAGCAAATTTTTGTAAAGAATACAATCTTTCGACAGAAGCACGATATTCAAGCGGATCTGCCGCACGGGCAACATCAAGCACAATATCAGAAGGAGGCTGAATAGCCATAGATTTCCCCTTTTTACCTAACT
Organism: Bartonella sp. A1379B; assembly: GCF_002022485.1. Classification (NCBI taxonomy): domain Bacteria; kingdom Pseudomonadati; phylum Pseudomonadota; class Alphaproteobacteria; order Hyphomicrobiales; family Bartonellaceae; genus Bartonella; species Bartonella sp. A1379B. Next base: position 928,291 of record NZ_CP019780.1, read on the forward strand.
CTCGCTTTTCTTTGCAATTAAATTTCTATCTTATAAAACTTTTTCTTCCTTTTAATAGCTCTTTATAAAAAGAAAAATCTTCATAATTTATAACTATAGTAATAGATATAAACATCCAAACTTATGTCAAGCTGATGTCTTACCGATTTTATTTATAATATACTCCTCTAGCATATTACTAAATTGTTTCTGTTTTTCTATTGATTGAATTTCTTTATACTTGTCTTCTAATCTTTTCGAACGACTAGAAGCTTCACACACAACTTGCTTTTGTTGTGCAATTTTTCCTTGAAGGTTCTTTTCAAACTTAGCATTATGATGCAAACGTTTTGCTAAAAAAGAAGCATTCCAAAAATTGAAAGCCGAATCTTTTTCCATCAATGAGAAGAGTTCACGCGTCTCTTCCTGACAAGAAAAAAGTTGACCCTTCATATATTCCAATTCAGCTTTATGATGTGCTTCAACAAGACTTTGCACTTTTAAAAGTCTTCCATAACGTTTACTTTTCTGCGCCATTAAGATCCTTTCTTAAGCCAATCACGCAATTCAGAATTAAACAAGTGTAAAAGTTCTGGCATTAAAATATAAAGTAAAAATAAGCCTCCACACATAACAAAAGGTAATGAAATAAAATAAACCGGAATGGTAGGCGTTAATTTATTGAGCAATCCTATCGTAATATTAATCAAAATTGCATAAATAATAAAAGGCGCTGCTATCGACAATGTAGTTAAAAACGCACGCGATAAAGCTTCATGATAGTCTGTCAAAGCAGCTTCTGGATTTGGAATAAAAGCTAGAGGCACAATATCATAAGATGTTAGAAGGCCCTGAATAGTGATAATATGCAAATCGCTTGCAAAAAAGAGTATGACAGCTGCAAAAACTAAGATATTCGCAACATGTGATTCTGGCGTTGACTCAATGATACTATGACCAGGTTGGCCAGAAAATCCTATCGACATCCCAATAATTGAGGCCATAAATTGCAAAGCCCATAAATAAGCGTGAGCAATTACCCCAAAAGTACTCCCAATTAACATCTCAGCAAACAAAGCACGAACAAGCAGTGCAAGATTGGGTTTATCACCGAGAACCTTAAAGGATTCTGTAACCAAAGGAAGAATAGCAAGTGAAAAAGAAATGCCAATAAATAAACGCAAACTCATAGGAATGCGTACACTAGACATTCCTGGCATTAACATTAAACAAGCCCCAACCCGTGCAAAAATTAACAAAGCAATGGTTACCAATTGCTCAATTGAAAAAGATGTTAGGGGAAGAACAGATGTTAATGACATAAACCCCTTACCTTTTAAGAGATGGTTCCCAATGTTTTAACTTCAATTCCACGAGCAATTTCTGCATGGGAAAGTACAGGCAAAGTTGGAAAAAGACGTTCGATAATCATGCGGACATAAGGCCGCGCTTCAGGAGATGTAATAAGTGCAAAACGCGTTGCTTTTTCCATATGTTGTCGAATAAGTGCCGTCGCATCTGTCCCAAACTTTTCAAGTTCAACTGGATTAATATCAAATTCAATAATATCACCCTTCGCATCACGCTTTAACGCCTTATGAAAAACGAGATCCCAATGGCTTCCCATCCGCAAAACATTCAAAATGCCATTTTCAGATAAATCACCACAAATTTGTTGTGACATACGCAACCGTACATGCTCAGCAATCAGTTCACAACGCCGCACATGAGGTGCTATTTCAGCCACTGCTTCGAGAATAAGATTAAGATTACGGATAGAAACACGTTCTGATAATAAAAGTTTTAAAATCGATTGTAAGCCCGAATAGGAAAGATGTGTAGGACAAATCTCTTCCAATAATTTACGATATTCGCTACCCAAACGCTCAAGAAGAATGCGCATATCTTTATAAGAAAATAATTGTGCTAAGTTATTGCGCAAAACCTCACTCAAGTGCGTTAATAATACGGAAAGATTATCAACTGCCATATAGCCTTCACGAATTAATTCAGAACGAAATGTCTCTGAAGTCGAAAAAGCACGCATCCCAAAAGCTGGCTCAGATACATATTCACCTGGAATATTGGGAATAGGCTTATTGCCTGGCATAATAAGAACATCACCAATACGCATTTCATAAGAAGCAATAACCGTACCGTATAATTTGATCCAATAGCTTTTTCCGGGAACTGTATAATCATCGGATATTTGAATTTCAGGAATAACAAAACCATACTCCTGTGCAAACTTACGGCGCATTTTTGCGACACGATTAGCTAATTCAACTTTTTGCGGCAATAAACGTTGAGATAATTGCTTACCCATAGCAATTTCAATTTGTACTATTTCAAGAGATGCTTTTACTGATTGGCTCTCTTCCTGGCGAGCTATCTGATTTTCTTGTTTACGCAAAGCTTCTTGTGCAAGCGCTTCTCTTTTTAAACGACGTGGAATAGAATAACCAATCGAAGCCATCAGAACAGAAAAAAGGAAAAAAGGAAAAAAGGGTAAACCCGGCATCAACCCCAACATTAATAACAGTAGTGAGGATACAAAAAGAGCTTTAGGATATCCTCCAAGCTGCCCCAAAACAGCTTTTTCAGCAGAACCGCGTGTTCCCCCTTTTGAAACCAAAAGACCGGCTGCCAAAGAAACAATCAATGCAGGTATCTGCGTAACAAGACCATCTCCTACAGAAAGCTTAGTAAAAACATCCGCTGCACCAGACAATGACATTCCATGCCGCGTTACGCCAATAACAATACCACCAAAAATATTAACAGCCGTAATAATAAGACCAGCAATAGCATCACCACGCACAAACTTTGACGCACCATCCATTGCCCCGAAAAATGAACTTTCTTCCTCAAGCTCTTGACGACGATGCTGTGCCTCTTTTTCATCAATAAGACCCGATGAAAGATCAGCATCAATAGCCATTTGCTTTCCTGGAATAGCATCCAGTGTAAAACGTGCTCCCACTTCAGCAATACGCGTCGCACCTTTAGTTATCACCAAAAAATTGACGATAATTAAAATAGCAAAAACAACAAGACCAATAACAAAATCCCCACCCATAACAAATTGTGAAAAACCTTGAATCACATACCCTGCAGCTTTATAGCCTTCATCACCATGGGTTAAAATTACACGGGTGGTTGCAATATTAAGCGATAAACGCAATAAAGTTGCAATCAACAAAACTGTTGGAAAGGCTGAAAAATCAAGGGGCCTTTGGATCCATAATGAAACCATCAAAATCAAAACAGAAAATGCAATAGAAAAAGAAAGCCCTAAATCCAAAACAAAAGCAGGAACTGGTAAAAAGAGAACCATAAGAATAATAATAATTCCTGCCGCAAACGCAATATCTCGACCAGAAAACTTATCCTGGGGAATGATATTGACCGTTGAACTATGCTGCTGCACGCTTTTCTCCTTATATAATCACAACTGAGTACCTTTTATAAAAAGCTTTCTTTAGCTTATTTTCAAAGCATATCCAGTTCATTTTCCTTTGAGTTACCTTTGCTCTCTAATCCATTATCTCATTGTATAAAATAAATAATAAAGCTTGCGTGAAAATTGTGCTGTACCATGCAATCTCTCTGTATCAAAACAAATGCATAAATATAAAATATATCAAACCATAATAAATAAAGGATTATTTTAAGCTTGCTGAGCAGGTCATATCAACATATATTACATCATGTAACATTATGTGAATCATGAATAATACAAGTCGAAAAGGAGAATTTAGTGATTGATATTATTAAGACTACTATGCTCTATTCAACGCTAATTGTTGGTATTAACATTGCTATTGTAATTGCCTTAATTATGGGAGCATAATAAATAGCTATAGACTCTTTTGATATTTTCCTTGTTTTTATACTCCATTTTTAAAGAGCTTTAATAACAAGATAAGTATCTAGTGTACTGAAAAAGCTGATAGCAAATTGGAAATTATTTTGTATCAATGTATAGATTGGAGTTGAAAATATTCAGGCATAAATGAAAGTAATTTCTTAAAGCATAGTTTGCAATTAAGTCTATATAAAAAGTTTTTTTACTTCATTCTGTTTTTTAATCAGCAACTCATAACCCCAAAGTAAAGATCATTATACTCCTATCACTCTATAACACAGAACAAAGAAACATTAAGGCAAGCAGTTATTTTGAAAATTATGTTTTTTCTTCCTTAAACAAATTACCACAAGAATAAGAATGCATATGATGTATTGTGATTATTAAACATATTTTAACTTTTTTATTAACTAAAAAGAAAGAAGCTCTAAACATTGTACAATATATCTTATACAAATAGGGAAGAAACACACAATGATTAACTCAGATCTTAAAATATTTGTTTCACCCACCTATAAACGGAAACTCCATATTGTCCATGATATTTTGGAATATAGCCTTGTGCTCATAGTGAGTTTAAGCGCTGTTTTTTCTGCTTTCTTTTCCTTTTTAAATCATTTTTAAGGTATATTTTTGAAAGTTAATGCTTCATCTAACAATGAAAGTGGTTGTTTTGTCCTCAAAACTGCTTGTGCTTCTTTTTCATCGTGTTGCATTTGTGCCACCAAAGCTTCCAACCCATAAAATTTTTCTTGTCTTCGTAAAAACTGCAAAAAAGAAACCGTACAATTTTCACCATAAAGATCACCATCAAAATCAAATAAATAAGTTTCTAGTACTGGTACTCCATTACTAACAACAGTTGGCCGACATCCAAAACTTGCAATACCATCATATAAAGTACCATTAGCACGACGGAATCTGACCGCATAAACACCGTGTGCTAAACCCGTCTGAGGAAGCAAAAGCTGATTGGCTGTAGGAAACCCTAATCGCCGCCCAAGTTTTTCACCTTGTATAACATTTGAGCGCACCCGATAGTGATAACCTAGCAAATGAGCTGCTTGTGATACTTGTCCTTTTAATAAGAGCTTCCTAATAAAACTTGAAGAAATCGTTTGTTGTTCTGCAGTACATAAACAAGGAATTTGCACCACTTCAAAACCATATTCTTCACCTCTTTGACAAAGAAAACGAATATTTCCACTCTTTTGACAACCAAAACGAAAATTTTCTCCTGTTACTACAGCAGAAACATCAAAAGTTTTTTTTAAAATTACAGTGATGAATTCATCGGATGAAAGAGCAGAAAATTGTGCATCAAAAGGTTGCTCTATTACTCCATGAAAACCAAGAATTTTAAAAATTTCAGCTTTTTCAGCAGCTTGCGTTAAACGATCAACAGAAGTTGAACCTTGAAAAAAACTTTTTGGATGCGGTTCAAATGTTAAAACAAGGGCCGGTCTCTTTTTTTCACGTGATAAATCAAGAGCTTTTTGTAAAACTACTTGATGACCAAGATGAACACCATCAAAATTACCAATCGCGAGCACCGCACCACGCCATGCTAAAGGAAGAAGATTACATTCCTGTAGACGCAAAAAATCAAACATTACTGAAGCATCCACATCATTGCGTGTGGCTGGTAACCATAACGATCGAAAAAGGCATGCAAAGCTTCTTTATTCACAATACCATTGTGACTATAATCATGATGATGAATGCCCCCCATAATATAAAGGGAATCAAGACCAAAACGAATCGCTCCTTTAACATCGGTTAAAAGCCCATCACCAATAGCCAAAACTCGGTTTTTATCCACTATTCCACGAATTTTCTGTAATTTTTTAAAAGCACACTCATAAATTGGAGCATGAGGCTTTCCAGCAATACGCACTTCACCTCCTAATTGTTGGTACAAACGCGCTAAAGCACCAGCGCACCAAATTTCTTGATCTCCACAATGAACAATAATATCAGGATTCGCACAAATAAAAGGTAAATTCCTTTCTCGCAAACGACGAAACATCCCTTCATAAGCTTCTGGTATCGCCTCTAAATCTTCAAGAAAACCACTACAAATAATTGCAGAAGCTTCTCCTTCTTCAACCAATTCGCAAGATAATCCTTCTAATAAAACCAAATCACGTTGTGGACCAATGAAAAAAACTTTACGTGGCACAGAGCAAATAAGATCACGTGTTACATCACCTGAAGTAACGATTTCATCATAACACTCTGTATCCACTTGCATCATCTGTAATTGGACCACCACATCTTCTTTTGGTCGAGGAGAATTTGTCAATAAAACGACACTTTTCCCCATTTGTCGAATTTTTTTCAATGCTTGCACTGCCGATTCAAAAACCTGCACACCATCGTGTACAACACCCCAAACGTCACAAAAAACAGCATCATATTGCCTTATGAGAGGATCGATATGTGTGAGTTCTTTCATAAATACACCTGTTGATGTGTTCGATTTTTTTAGGCTATCTCTTATGTTTGTATATCAATATGCCAATTCTTTTATTTTAAATATATTGATCTCTCTATATTTTAAAAATTACAAACAGTATCATAAGCCTAAAGAAGAGGATTTTCAAACTCTCTCTTATAAAACTCTATACAATGTTCCTTTTTCTTGAAAAGATTTCTATTCATTTTTGGAATTCTTCTATGTCCTTTGTGCAAGACGACCAGAAATTGTTTTGAATATTAAAAAAATCAAAGAACAAGTTAACTCCCTAATATAGTAAAATAAGTCATTTATATAAGATAAATTTATCTTATAATAAGAAATATTTTTATTTAAAATATTATAAAAATTTTTATAATATGTTTTATAGAATAAAATGTAAAATGGTATGATTTTATATAGAATTTTACTTCCTCTATTCTTTCATCTCTTTTAAATGAAGAGCTTATAAGAGGTAATTTCTTCATAAAAAAGTACTAAATTAACAAATAAATAAAATTCCTTTTATAAAATTATACAATTCTCTCTATAAAAAATAGTTAGTTGCTTTCTATCCATGAGAAAAAAGCCATAGAAATGTCATCAATGATGCAGATATGCTCTTATTGACAGAAAAACAAATATCATCATAAAATACTCTATAATATATTTACCATATTTTATTATTGAGAATAACTATTATATTCTCCCTTATTACAAACCCGATATATCCTCATGAACCTGATTAAAAAATTTATAACAGTAGCTTCTGGAACTCTCACAAGCCGTTGTTTTGGCTTTGTCCGTGAAATGCTCATGGCAGCAGCTCTTGGAACAGGTCCTGTATCTGATGCGTTTAACGCTGCCTTTCGCTTTCCTAATACCTTCCGTCGTTTTTTTGCTGAAGGAGCCTTTCAAACAGCGTTTGTTCCTCTTTTTTCTAAAAAAATCACAGAAAATGGATCAGAAAACGCATGCAAATTCGCAGAAGAAGTGTTTGGTGTTTTATTTTCATTACTCTTACTTCTCACTATTGTTATGGAATTGAGTATGCCTTTTTTGGTTCGCACACTGATTGCACCAGGCTTTGCAGAAGATGCTACAAAATTTAACGCTACAATCCGTTTTACTGCTATCATGTTCCCCTATTTAGCATGTATGTCTTTAGCAGCGATGATGGGAGGAATGTTGAATGCACTCCAACATTATTTTGTTGCAGCTATTGCCCCTGTTTTTCTAAATATTATCTTGATATGCGTACTCACCTATGCTTGGATCTATCAACTTGATACTTGGCATATTGGATTAAATCTGTCCTGGGGGGTAACAGTATCAGGTCTCGTCCAATTAGCTCTTATAACAATAGCCTTACGGAAAAGCGGAATGAAGCTTTCCCTCCGCCTACCTCATTTTAGCCCCAATGTCCGTCAACTGTTAATTTTAGCCTTCCCTGCTGCTATCACAGGAGGAATTACACAAATTAATCTATTGATCAATACTAATATCGCTTCTAGCCAATCAGGTGCGGTTTCTTCTCTTGTTTATGCTGATCGTCTCTATCAATTGCCCCTTGGAGTAGTCGGTATCGCTATTGCTACGGTTCTTCTCCCCGAATTAACAAAAGCGCTACGCAACAAAAAACACACAGATTCTGATGAATTACAAAATCGCGCAATTGAGTTCTCTTTATTTTTAACTTTCCCTGCATCGGTTGCTTTTCTGCTTATCTCTAATCCCATTATCAGCCTTCTCTTTGAACGAGGTCAATTTACCAGTGCCTCAACAAATAATGTTGCTCAATTGGTTCAGCTTTATGGAATTGGTCTTCCAGCTTTTGTACTCATAAAAGTTTTTATTCCTAATTTTTTTGCTCGCGAAGATACAAAAACACCCATGATTTTTGCAGGCATTTGTGTTTTTATCAATATCAGCCTAGCCTTAACATTATTCTCATGTTTGTCAGCACGAGGTATTGTCATTGCTGAAATTACTGCCGGCTGGGTTAACATCTTATTGCTGTGTGGCACTCTCCTTAAACGAGGCTATTGGAAATACGATGCACAACTAATAAAGCGAATAGCATCTCTCATAATCGCCTCTTTCTTCATGGCTCTCACTTTGTATTACTCCATCAGCTTCTTTTCCGCGCCTTTATCACCACAAGCATCATTTTTCTTGCGTGCAAGCTCCTTAGCAGGATTACTTATTATCGCAACATCAGTTTATTTTATTATTTGTCTTTTATTTGGAACAAATTATTTGTCATTCTTACGTAAAAATGTGAAACAGCACCTCTAATATTTCTATTATTTTCAGAAATATATTTTATCACAATATATTTAGCATATAATATAATATCATAAGAAAGAGAAAGGCCTTTTCTATGGATACCTTTACACCTCTTGTTTTTTCTGGTGTACAACCGAGTGGTCATCTGCATCTTGGCAATTATCTTGGAGCCATCAAACAGTGGGTAGATCTGCAAACATCCTATAAGTGTCTCTATTGTATTGTCGATATGCATGCCCTGACCATTAATCCAGATCCACTTAGTTTGGCAGAGTCTACTTATATGATGACAGCGGCCTTTTTAGCTGCCGGCATAGATCCTCAAAAACAAATTATTTTCAACCAATCACGTGTTTTTCAACATGCGGAATTGGCGTGGATCTTTAATTGTATTGCACGTATCGGCTGGCTCCAACGCATGACACAGTTCAAAGATAAAGCAGGAAAAAACCGTGAACAAACATCCCTTGGACTTTTTGCCTATCCAAGTTTAATGGCTGCTGATATTTTAATCTACCACGCAACACATGTGCCAGTGGGAGAGGATCAAACACAACATATTGAATTAACACGCGATATTGCACAAAAATTCAACAGTATTTATGCTGATCGTATTGCAAATTTAAATTTTGGTATTTCTATGCCAAATGGTGAAAAAAATGAACAAAATTTTTTTCCAATGCCAGAGGCTATTATTAACAAAACAGCCATGCGTATTATGTCTTTACGTGACGGCACAAAAAAAATGTCAAAATCAGATCCTTCCGACTTTTCACGAATTAATTTGATCGATGATACTGATCTTATCGTACAAAAAATACGCAAAGCAAAAACCGACTCCACTTCTCTTCCTGATACGCTAAATGATTTACAAGAACGTCCAGAAGTTAATAATTTATTGGGCATCTATGCTTCTTTTGCTGAAATCAGCAAAGAAAAAGCACTATTAGAGTTTTCAGGAAAACAATTTTCACTTTTTAAATCAGCTTTAGCTGACCTCATCGTCCATAAGCTAGCACCAATAACACAAGAATTGCGCCGTCTATATCAAGAAAAAACCTATATTAATTCTGTCCTGTTTGATGGTGCACAACGTGCAAGTCTTTTAGCAGAAAAAAATATGAAAAAAGTTCGTGAAATTGTCGGTTTTGTACACAATATATAAAAGAAAATAGCTAAACTTTAACCTTTAAAATTAGAAATAAAATGACATGCTCTCTAAGCGAAAAAGTCAAGAAATAAATCATAAACGAAAAATTTTGGTGATCATTGATGAAACACCTGAATGTCGGCGTGCTGTGATTTTTGCTGCACAACATGCTAAAAACACGAACGGTACCTTAATTTTGCTCTCTATTATTGACAACTCAAGATTTCAGCCTTTCCTGGGTGTCGACAAAGTTATGCGGATGGAATCAGCAGCACACGCCTGTGTAATCCTAGAAAAAATAGCTGATGATGTGCGCACTACTCAAGCTCTTGAAGCAGAAACAATTATGCGTGAAGGAGAAAAAATTAATGAAATTTTTAAACTAATTAATGAAGATCAGGATATCGCCCTCATTGTTTTAGCTGCAAGTTGTCATACAGAACGACCAGGACCGCTTATCCAATCCATTGCTTATCGGGGAAGTACTTTTCCTGTCCCCGTTACTATTATTCCAAGTGATCTCCCTGAGGAAGAAATTAAAGTTGTTGCCTAGAAACAATACTTCTATATGAATTCTCTTTTGCAACTGTAAGTAATGAAAGAGTAATATATGTTTATTCAAACTGAAAGCACACCGAACCCTACGACACTTAAATTTTTACCAGGTCGTATTGTCCTTCCTCAAGGAACCCTGGAGTTTCACAATCGCGAAGAAGCTGCTAAAAATTCTCCTCTTGCGGCAAAATTATTCAATATTCCAAATATAAAAAGCGTTTTTCTGGGATATGATTTTATTACTATAACTAAAAATGATGGAGAGTGGCAACATCTTAAACCAGCGATTTTAGGTACAATTATGGAACATTTTCTCTCCAATGATCCTGTTATCACTACAGAAGCCAATCTGCCTAATAAAGAATTTTTTGATGAAAAAGATACTGATATTGTTGTTGTCATCAAAGAATTGCTTGAAACGCGTGTACGTCCAGCTGTAGCCAATGATGGGGGTGATATCACCTTCTGCGGCTTTGAAAACGGGATTGTTTACCTCAACATGAGAGGTGCTTGTGCTGGATGCCCTTCTTCAACAGCAACCCTTAAACATGGTATTGAAAATCTTTTACGGCATTTTATTCCAGAGGTATTAGGTGTTGAAGCTATGCCGCAAAATACTGTACTGTAAAAGAATATTCACTAAAAAATTTGGAACTAAATAGCAAATTTATAATATGATTTAATGTATCCTAAATCACAAACATTGCACTTTATAAAAAAGATTGTAAAAAATATTTCATAAATGCAAACAATGAAAATCGCTGATATTTTTTAAAAAAATTGGAAATTAAAAAAGATGAACGGCTCATAAGATACATCTATTTTTAAAGTATAATATTGCTTTGCTCATTTAACTGTCTATAATTTTTAAGCTTTATATACAAAGAACGAGTTATCATGTGATCTTACAACTTTGATTTTGGTATTTTGGGCCTTTTCAACAGTAGGAAAACATTGTTCATAGCTAAACAGATAACAATCTAAAAGTATTATCTGAGTTCCATTAATACTGATTTTAAAACGCACTTTTTCTGCAGATCATCAAGGATAAGAGTTATTAATATTTCTGAACTTTTCAGAGGATGTAAACTAAATATCTACCTATTAATAAGATCTCTTATCTTCAGATAACTTTAGATCTCTCAAAAGAAATGCTGCACCTACGATATATAATTATTATATTAATGTATAACTTTTTGATAAATTAAAAAACACTAAAAAATGATAAATTGCTTAAGAAAGGATTCAACTAAAAGGGTCCCAAATATAGCAGATAAATAAAATAGCGAAAAGAAAAATACTTTTTTTGCCATAACAACTGTTTCATCATATCCTTTAGCTTTCCATAAACGATAAGAAAGATAGATAAAAATAGTGCTTAAAATTGTTGAAAAAATACCATAGATAATACCTGAAAAACCTATAATATAAGGTCCAATAGCGCATATTGCCATAATAATCGTATAAATCAAAATCTGGTTTTTCGTCGATTGCTCTCCTCGCATATTAGGCATCATAGGAATACCCGCTACATCATAATCAAAAGATGAGAAGAGAGAAAGAGACCAAAAATGTGGCGGAGTCCACATAAAAATGATTAAAAATAAGAGGAAACTCTCAAAACTTACTGTACCTGTTGCAGCTGCCCACCCAATCATTGGCGGAAAAGCTCCAGCTGCACCACCAATCACAATATTTTGAGATGTTATAGGCTTTAACCAAATTGTGTAAATAACAACATAGAAGAAAATTGTAAAAGTAAGAAAAAACGCCGTAAACCAATTAATGAAAATTCCCATAATCAAAACTGAGAATATAGAAAGAGCTAAACCAAAAATAAATGCTTGCCTACGGCTGATTTTACCAGTCGGAATAGGACGCTTTTGGGTACGTTTCATCATCGCATCAATATCAGATTCATACCACATATTAAGCGCTCCCGCACCACCACCACCTAAAGCTATACACAAAATAGCTAAAAAAGCATGCAGCGGACTCATAGCACCAGGTGATAATATTAACCCAACCAGAGCTGTAAATATAACAAGCGACATAACTCGCGGCTTCATCAATGTAATATAATTATAAATCTTAGCTACTATCGAGCTTAATTTACCATTTTTAACCAATAATTCTCTTGAAACAGACATTCCGTCAAAGAACCTTTTTCATCTATATTACCCACAAACAAACATTGTCTAAAATATAGGAAGAACCAATTAGTGTTACAGTTTTTTAAAGAATGTACAATACTCTTAATTTGACACATACCTAATGTAGATTAGAAATAACTGTAATAAGAGCATACTTTTTAATTGTATTCAAGAAATGTACCACAAAACACTCTACCAAATATCATATATCAAACACTAAAAGACTATGTTTTCATCAAATACTAACCATTTTAAATTTCCATTTTTGTTGTATATCTTACGAACTCATATCTTCGAAAAAACCTGACTTTATAATTATTTTATCAAAAAAATCAAAATTTTACTTTTCATGAAAAGCTATACACAATAATATGATAGCGATTCGGGTAGGGCTTTTTATGACATTTTATCAATTTCTCAAAAAAAACTTTTTTAGCATTCTTATTTACGCATTTTGCAATGTCTTCGCCAATCACGTTATTGCACAAACACCCAATACGCAAAGTGTTCCTGCTCCACAAACTTATGGTGCATGGACAAAAATTTGCTCTTTGCCACCAGGCACGCCTAACGTACAATGTGAAATTGTCCAAGAGGTTCGTACACAAGAGCGTCGCGATATTACCTTTCGTGTAGCATTTCAAAAATTGCCTCAAAACCAAGGGGTTTTGATGCGTGTTTTTGTTCCGATCCGAGTTGAATTGCAGTCTGGAATTAGAATTAAAATTGATAATGAAAATATAGGAAGAATGGAATATCGTCGTTGTTTAGGTAATAATTGTGTTGCTGAAGCGCTTCTTAAAGAAAATGCAATACAACACTTTTTAGAAGGTAAAGTAGCAACCTATATTATCTTTACAACTCCTGAACAAGGAATCGGAGCTCTAATTGATCTTAATGGTCTTAAAGAAGCCTATGCGACTTTGTCATCATAAATACTCCCCCTATAAATAAAATAGTTTTTGCTTTTAGCTCCACAAATAAAACAAAATGGACAAATTTTGAGTACCAACAAAATAGGATAATCACTATGAAATCGCTGATTGACCATTTTGATATTTCTTCACAAAAAGTACAATCACTTGTACAAGAAGCGCTTCATAAGGCTGATGATGGTGAACTTTATCTTGAATATACAGAAAGTGAAGTTCTTCTATTTGATAATGGACAACTTAAAAATGGTTCATTTCACCAAGATATAGGATTTGGTTTACGCGTGGTTGCCGGAGAAACCACTGGATATGCTCACTCTGATGAACTATCAGCAGCTGCACTTAAACGTGCGAGTGAAACAGCTAAAACTGCAACCTATAATAATCATGCGGGACCTTATAGTGCAGCTCCTAAACCGACAAGCAAAAGTCTTTATCAATCCCAAAGTCCTCTTGTTTCTCCATCATTTGAAGAAAAAAGTGCACTTTTGCAAAAAATTGATGCATATTTACGTGAAAAAAATGATAAATTGCATCAAGTAACTGTTGCTCTTTCTGGTTCATTACAGCATATTGAAATTTTACGAGCTGATGGACATCTTGTTCGTGACATTCGTCCTCTCGTACGGCTCTCTATATCCGTAGTTGCTGCCGATAGTAATCGACGCGAAAATGGTTCCTATGGCTGTGGTGGACGACAAATGTTTGACCAATTCATTTGTGAAGAGAACTGGAAAAAAGCTGCTGATGAAGCTTTACGAATAGCCTTAATCAACCTAGAAGCAGAAGAAGCACCAGCTGGAACATTTGATGTTGTATTAGCCAATGGATGGCCTGGTGTTATGCTTCATGAAGCTGTTGGACATGGTCTGGAAGGAGACTTCAATCGTAAAAAAACATCTGCTTTTTCTGGACTTTTAGGCCAACAGGTTGCTGCGCAAGGTGTTACCATTGTTGATGATGGTACAATCCCTGGATGCCGTGGTTCACTCACAGTTGATGATGAAGGAACGCCATCAAATCATAATGTTTTGATTGAAGATGGAAAACTCGTTAATTATATGCAAGATAGACTAAATGCTCGACTGATGGGAATGAAACCAACTGGAAATGGACGCCGTGCATCCTATGCACATGCACCAATACCGCGAATGACCAATACAATAATGTTGAGTGGAGATAAGACACCTGAAGAAATTTTATCCTCATTAAAAAACGGTATCTATGCTGTTTCTTTTGGTGGCGGACAAGTCGATATTACATCTGGAAAATTTGTATTTGAATGTACCGAAGCTTATCGAGTAGAAAATGGGAAAATCATAGCTCCAATCAGAGGTGCAACCCTTATTGGTAATGGACCAGATGCTATGAAACGCATTACAATGATTGGTAATGATAGCAAACTTGATAATGGCATAGGAATGTGCGGCAAAGCAGGACAGAGCGTTCCTGTTGGTGTGGGACAACCTCATTTGCGAATTAATAATATGACAATTGGTGGAACAGCAGTTTCATAGAATGAATTGAATATAATTAATCTGGAAATTTCCCAATTTTATTTAAAAAAGCCTTTTTATTGTTCAGCTAAAGCTTCCAACTTTTCTTCGTTTTTTGTTTTCTTAAAGTTGCAACAATTTCAATATGAGGTGACCATAAAAATTGATCAATTGGTACAACTTTTTCAATTATATAACCACCAGCAACAAGAAGTGATAAATCACGAGCCAATGTAATAGGATTGCACGAAACAGCTACCACACGTGCTACCGTTGTCTTGTCCAACTCATTTACCTGCTCCTCTGCTCCAGACCGTGGTGGATCAAAAACAACACTATCAAAGCATTCAAGCTCCTTTGCAGAAAGTGGACGACGAAATAAGTCACGTTTTTCACAAACCACTGTCTTTAAACCAGTAGCAATACGTGCTGCCTGATCAAGGTTAGCTAGAGCTTCTCCATTGTTTTCTATTGCATGAACATTCATCTTTTTCGCCATGCGTAAAGTAAAAGTCCCTACTCCTGCAAATAAATCAGCAGCATTTTTTGCTTTTTTTAAATGAGCTAAAATAATCTCACCCATAACAGTTTCCGCTTCAAAAGTTGCTTGAAGAAAACCACCAATAGGAAACTCAACACAAACATCTCCAAAGTAGATCACCGGTTTTTCTTGTTCAACTAAGACCTCACCTTCAATGGATAAACGTGTAATTCCACATGAAAGAGCTACACATATCATTTTTTGACGAGTAAACTCATTTTGGACAACACAATTACTTAAAGCAACATCAAAACCGTTTTCGACAGCTGTTACTGTTACATGAAACCGTTTGGCGTTATTTCTTAAAAGAGCGCATATAGCCCTAATATCATCCAATTTAGACAAAATCTCTGAACGAGTAACTGGACATTCTTTAATAGCTATAATGTCATGAGATCGATAACGATTAAAACCAACAATATGGTTTTTTTGAATCACAGATGCTGTTAAAGTAACTTGTCGACGAGTATAATTTCCACATTCAATTAATGGAGAAATAACAGCATCAAGACTATATCTTTTAAATGCATCAACAACCAATTGCCGCTTCCAAGAGCGATAAGCATCAAAATGCCAATGCTGAAGCATACATCCTCCACATACCTCAAAATGTTGACAAACAGCATCAACACGCTCTAGCGATTTCTCTTTTAGAGTAATAGGTGTACCGTATTTTCCATGAAGGGCAACATTAACAACCTCTCCAGGCAGAGTAAAAGGTACAGAAATTGAACCATATGCTGTTTTGGCAATACCATGACCATTCACGCCAACATGATCAATTACAACATCACTGCTCACTTTTTTCTCCGAATAACAAATATTCTAAATTACCATCAACACCTGTAATAGGTGAAGGAAGTAAACCTTTTGCTGTCCATCCTATTTGAGTATTCAGCCAATCAAAAAGTTCTTCAGCAACTCTTTTGGCTACTAACGGATCTTTTAATATTCCTCCTTTACCAATACCCGCTCGACCAACTTCAAATTGAGGTTTTACCAATAAAACTGCTTGAGCACTCTTTTTTGTTAAAGATAAAACCGATGGTAATGCAAGTTTAAGAGAAATAAAACTGACATCTGATACAATAAGATCAATCTCATGACCATTTAAATGTTCCTGTTTCAAATCTCTAACATTCAGACCCTCTAGTAAAGTTATCGCATCGTTACCAGATAAACGAACATCAAATTGATTGTGACCAACATCAAGAGCAATGACATGAGAAGCGCCTCGTTCTAAAAGAACTTGTGTAAAACCACCCGTCGATGCACCAACATCAATTGCAGTAATTTTATTTGTCATCACAGGAAACACATCAAGTGCATAAAGAAGTTTCAATGCTGCACGAGATACATAACTTTGCGCAGGATCAGAAACCGTAATCGTCGCGTCATCAGGAATCATTTTTCCAGCTTTAAAAACAATTTCTCCATTCACTTTAACTGTTTTTCGTGCCACTGCATCACGTGCCCGTGAACGCGTTACAAAAAAAAATTTCAACTAAGAGAACATCCAGTCTTTTTGTGACTGCCATATTTACACTCGAGTTCGCGATATAGGCCGAGGTTTACGCCCTAAAGCACTAAAAACGGCATTAATAATACCTGTCGCATCAAGCCCAATCTGTGAGAGAACTTTATCTGGCAAACCATGATTTAAATATTCATCAGGAAACTTTAAGGTACGGACTTTTAAGCCATGCTCTAAGAGTCCTTCTTGTGCCAAAAACTGTAGTAAATGCGCTCCAAAGCCACCTATTGCTCCTTCTTCAATTGTTATTAAGACTTCGTGCTCCCGCGCTAACCGACGCATCAAATCCTTATCCAAAGGCTTTGCAAATCTAGCATCTGCAACAGTCGTAGACAATCCTTCTGCCACTAATTCATCAGCTGCAACCAATACTTCAGACAACCGTGTCCCAAAACAAACCAGAGCGATTTTACTTCCTTCACACAAAAGACGCCCTTTTCCAATTTCAAGCAATTCACCCCTCTGCGGCAAATCCATACCAACACCCTGACCACGGGGATAACGAAAAGAAATAGGTCCTTGATCATAAGCTGCCGCTGTACGCACCATATGCATAAGTTCAACTTCATCAGAAGGTGCCATAACCACAAAATCAGGAAGAGTTGCCAAAAAAACAATATCAAAACTCCCCGCATGCGTCGCACCATCTGCTCCAACAAATCCTGCTCTATCAATAGCAAAACGCACCGGTAATTTTTGGAGTGATACATCATGAACAATTTGATCATAAGCACGCTGTAAAAAAGTAGAATAAATCGCAACAAAGGGTTTATATCCCTCACATGCAATCCCTGCAGCAAAAGTTACAGCGTGCTGCTCAGCAATACCGACATCAAACATCCTTTTTGGAAATTTTTCAGAAAAAGAGTCAAGCCCTGTTCCATTTGGCATTGCTGCCGTAATGCCAACAATTTTATTATCATGTGTAGCCTCCTCTATTAAAGCTTGAGAAAACACTTTAGTATAAGAAAGAGAGCTACTTTGTGCTTTAACTTGTTTACCTGTAATGACATCAAAACGATTAACACCGTGATATTTATCAGATGATGCCTCTGCGGGTGGATACCCTTTCCCTTTATGCGTTACCACATGCACTAAAACAGGACCATCAGGGCATTCACGAACATTTTTCAAAACAGGTAACAAATGTCCAAAATTATGACCATCTATAGGCCCAACATAGTAAAAACCAAGCTCATCAAACAAGGTTCCCCCAGCAAAAAAACTACGTGCAAATTCTTCTGAATAACGCGCTTTCTCCGAAAAGAATTTTGGTAACTTTTTGCTTAAAATCCTTACCCGTTCACGCAAACTGCGGTAAGATGGACGTGAAACTAACCGTGCAAGATGAGCGCTCATAGCGCCTGTAGGAGATGCAATAGACATATCATTATCATTAAGGATAACAATCAAACGTGCATCCAAAGCACCAGCATTATTCATCGCTTCATAAGCCATACCTGCAGATATAGCGCCATCACCAATCACAGAAATAATGTTGCGTTTTTCTTCAGCTTCCAATGCACTAACCATTGCCATACCAAGACCTGCCGAAATAGAAGTGGAAGAATGGCCAGCACCAAATGGATCATACACACTTTCCGAACGCTTTGTAAAACCTGATAGACCACCCTCTTGACGTAATGTGCGAATTCTATCTCTGCGACCCGTTAAAATTTTATGAGGATAGGTTTGATGCCCAACATCCCAAATAATCCTATCATCAGGGGTATTAAAAACATAATGCAGTGCAATAGTGAGTTCAACAACACCAAGCCCTGCCCCAAGATGACCGCCTGTTACAGAAACTGCGTCAATTGTCTCGGTGCGCAATTCATGAGCCAACTGTAGCAAATCAGACTCCGGCAATGCTCGCAAATCTTGCGGTAAATGAATCAGATCAAGCAGTGGCGTTAATGGGCGAGACAAAAAGAACTCCTTATATTATCAGTATAGAGCAATCAATTATGCTATCTTGTTCCTTCGATATCTTTTTAGAATTCATACCTTAACAGATGTTTCAATTGCTGGTTCTTTATAAAAAATGGTCCTGTATGAACAGAATATAAAACATAAATAATGATGTAGATATCATGATGTATACGAATATTCAATGAAGTGTAGATAGCTCTCATCATAAGAGTCTTATACACTGCATAAATAATATTTTTAACAATCACTTATGATCAAGAATAAAAGACAATATGGATATACACAATGCATGATAATTATGTAGATATAATTACAATTATATCCATATGTTTTGATGTTTCATATACGCCCTTTTGACTCGCTTATGTCAAGAAATGAGATTAACAAGTTTATTGCATATAAGCTTTTTGTACTTCTTGTACTCAAAAAATAAAAAATGACTTACATCATTCAGGGTCTAGTGGTTCTACCCCTTCGGGTTTTCCCTCATCTGAAAGTTGAATTTTTTCAACTTTAGCTTCAGCTACTTTTAATAACTTATCGCAATGATTTTTAAGAGCTTCACCACGTTCATAAATATCAATCGATTGTTCCAAAGGAACATCTCCACGTTCTAAATTTTCGACAATCGCTTCAAGCTGTTTTAGCGCTTCCTCAAAACTCAACGTAGCAATATCCTCTTTTTTCGTGCCTTGCTTCATATAATCCTCACAAGATATCTGTTCTAGATATGCGAATTCCAAAACCTTCTAAACCAACATAATGACGTTCCTTAGAAGCATAAACAATAACAGAACTAATCCCTAAATGTCTCAAAATTTGTGCTCCTAAACCAATTTGGCGCCACTCTTTTTCACGTTCAATCGCCTGCATATGATTTTCTAAATCTCTTTTTGTTATTTCCTGATTATCAATAGCTGATTGACAATCAACACCAACAAATCCTCCTCGCAGATAAACAAATACACCCCGTTTTTCCTTTTCTACCATACGACGCATAATAACTTCAATATTTGAAGCTTGACCAAAAACATCATTCAAAATGTTCTCACGATGCAAACGTACTGGAATATCCTCACCATCACGGATATCACCAAAAACAATCGCAACATGTTGAACTCTCTCCCAAGGCAGTTGATAACTTTGAACCACAGCTGGCCCTACGAATGTTTCAATTTGCATTTCTCCGACATGTTTTATTAGCGTCTCTTTACACTGGCGATAAGCAATAAGATCAGCAACTGTTATTGTATGCAACTGATGATCTTGCGCAAATTTTATAACCTCATCTCCATGTTTAACACTGCCATCATCATTGACTAGTTCACCAATCACACCAACTGGTGACAAACCAGCTAATTTACATAAATCAACCGCAGCCTCAGTATGTCCTGATCGCATCAAAACACCACCCTCATGTGCAATTAAAGGAAAAATATGTCCCGGACGCACAAAATCATTAGCACTAGCATTTGGATTAGCAAGATTACGCACTGCTAATGTACGATCGTGTGCTGAAATCCCTGTTGTTATTCCATATTTAAAATCAACAGTAACAGTAAACTTGGTACAATGCATTGAATCATTATCTGATACCATAGGAGTTAAATTCAATCGTTGCGCTTTCTCCTTCGGCAAAGGAGCACAAATAATACCGGATGTATAACGCATAATAAATGCCATTTTTTTTTCTGTACAATGGACAGCAGCAACGATTAAATCACCTTCATTTTCGCGATCATTATCATCCATAACCACAACAATTTCGCCGCGTTCAAAAGCCTGAATAGCAGAAACAACCTTTTTCTGATTATACATTATTGCTTTTCCTTCCTATACAACCAATTTGATCGCAATTCCTCAGCTAATGATCAGCAATAGCACAAGAAACTATTGATTCACTAAAAATAATAATCCGAATCGCAACACTCGTTCGTGATAACATCTACGTTTTTACCATCAACATCAATTGAACAATAAAAAGCTAAAATCAATAATATGGGCTTAACTATAAAATACACAAAAATCGGCTATTTCCTTGATATTCTGTTTATAATATCGGTTAAAAATGTAATTTTTATCACTTATCATTCGCATTTCAGCTATATTTCCTTCACTGATCCAACAGGTAACAGCATAGCCTTCACAAATTTTATATCCTAAACTGTATTCATTAACATTTAAAATGATAATATGCTGATCAAGTCTTGCATAAATTAAGTTTTCCTAACCATAATGAAACATTTTCTGCAATAATATCAATGGAAGTAGTTTATTTATATAATCAGTGAAAACATTTCATAAGCAGAAAATGTAAAAAAGGATTATTATCGACCTCTGACCACTTCCATCGACCACAATTATTGATTAGGGATAATCACTATCACCGCCCCCCAAACAATCAAATCAAGAATAATTTTGCGTGCAAATATACCTAGCGCAACATGCTCTATTATTTCAGCTGTTGCAGTACGCTCACCATTATAACAATAAAGAATTTCATATTTAACATCATATATAAAACCTGCATAACTTAGATAATAATAATTAACTATTATATTATAATCTTCTAATCACTGATCTGTACCCTAAATAAATATTGAAACTAGCATTCCTATTGTTACTCATGTTATAGCATCAACCTGAGTAATAACTCCTGAAAGAACTTCTACCTGACTTAATTCTTGACGTTATGCTTTAATTTTGATTGTTCTGCTCACCATTATCAAGATATGACTGAATTTCTGTAAAAGTGAAAATAATCCCTAGAGAACAATCCTCAATAATGTACTCAACGCACAACTTAACTCCATATTCTCATACCATATTGTCACACGAAATAAATGATCAATGTATAGGCGATATGGAAACAGTCTCATTTTTTAAATATACAAAACCACAGCACACAAAATACAGATAATCAAGTACATTAATCTGCAAGCAAGATCATCTCACTTAAGACTATTATTAACCATTTCAACTGTAGTCAAATTGTTACTGATAAAGTAAGCTCACCCCTTACTCTTTAATAACGGAAATATCTGGTGCATCAACGGCTTTCATACCTATAATATGATACCCTGAATCTACATGATGTACTTCTCCCGTAACAGAACGAGATAAATCTGAAAGAAAGTATAGCGCAGAATCACCAACCTCTTCTATTGTCACTGTACGACGTAAAGGAGCATTATACTCATTCCATTTAAGAATATAACGAAAGTCACCAATACCGGAAGCAGCCAACGTTTTTATAGGCCCTGCTGACAAAGCATTAACACGAATATTCTTCGGTCCTAAATCTACAGCTAAATATTTTACGCTAGCCTCAAGAGCAGCCTTAGCAACCCCCATCACATTATAGTTAGGAACAACTTTCTCAGCACCATAATAAGTCAATGTTAAAATCGAACCACCACCTGACATCAACTTTTCTGCACGCTGTGTAAGAGCTGTCAAAGAATAAACAGAAATATTCATTGTCATCATAAAATTTGATTCGCTGACATCAATGTAACGACCGCTTAATTCATCTTTGTCAGAAAAACCAATAGCATGAACTAAAAAATCAAGCTTACCCCATTTTCTTTCTATTTCATTAAAAACTGTATCAATAGATTTACTATCAGATACATCACAATGACCACAAACAATTCCTCTTACTTCTTCGGCCAAAGGTTCAACACGCTTCTTCAATGCTTCACCTTGATAAGTAAAAGCAAGCTCTGCTCCTGCAGCACTTGCTGCCTTAGCTATTCCCCATGCAATAGATCGATTATTGGCCAACCCCAAAATTAGACCACGCTTACCGCATAATAAATTATTACTATCAGCCATTAACATTGCCTCATCGCAACAAAAAATTAATATTACCCACTTGCCTATGGCACAGGTAAACTTTTTCTTCAAGCAGTTGGTTTAAAATCAAATCAAAACTATAATTTCGTCTTATAAACAATCTTAACTCTTCTCCATTTGCAAGAACTGTTCTAATGCAGGATCCTTTTTGGGTAACATGATACGAACATGCACATAAAGGTCATCTCTTTCTCCATTTTTTAAATGAAGTCCTTTCCCTTTTAGCCGTAAAACACGATCAGAACTTGACCATGCAGGAATTGTTACAACGACGCGTCCTTCTAATGTCTGAATTTCCTCTTTTGTTCCCAACACAGCGTCTTTAAGAGGAATTGGCAAATCAAGATGAAGTGCCCTTCCTTCAACTCGTAAACGAGGATGTTTTTGGATATGAATCGTTACCAACGCATCCCCTGATTGTCCATACGGAACTTTTTCTCCCTGACCTTTTAAACGGATAGTTTGCCCATCTTCAACATAAACCGGAAGCTTAATTTTTAGTTTTTTGCCATTAGGAAAAATTGTTTCCACCTTTTCTGCACCAACCATCTGTTCCAAGGTTACAGAAAGACTAGTCCGAATATGAGCTCCTTGTTGAGACTGATTATGTTGTGTAGAATGCGAGAAACCTCTTCCTTTTCCAAATAAATCACGAAAAATATCGCTTGCGTCAAAACCTACACCACTTGAAGAACCAAAGTCAAACCCTCCTGTACTTCCTGAAAAAGGATTATGTCCTTCTCTAAAATGTCCTCCAGCGCTATAAGCTTGATGGAGTGGTTTTCCTTCTGCATCAATTTCACCCCGGTCAAATTGTATTTTTTTATCTTTATCTCCTATAATTTCATAGGCTTGATTCACTTCAGCAAACTTTTCTTTAGCCTTCACATCACCCATATTATGATCTGGATGATATTTTTTCGCTAGTTTTCTGAATGCAGATTTAATCTCTTGCGGTCTTGCGGTGCGCGCCACACCTAGAACTGTATAGGGATCACGCATATTGTCTTCTTTCCAGTTTTGTCATTTTTAATATCAACCGGTATATTTTTAGTAATTTTATTCTTGAATCAATTTAACTAAAGTAATTTCTACTTTATCTATATGTTTATAAATAAATGGAAATACCATATGGAATAAATATTTTTATACCTAACATAATGTATTGCAACTCATACTAAAAACCAACATCATTAAAAAACTATGATAAAAATATGTAATATTATTAATTTTTCAAAATAAAAAGAGCAGTCTTTTGTTAGCTGATATAAAAAACGACCCTGATAATCCTTCATTCATGCTAATTGATAAAAGTCTATTATGAACAATACAACACAAACAAATGATAACTTTGTACAAATACAAGATCCCTTTGTACTCTTTACACAGTGGCTTGAAGAAGCAACAACAAGCGAAATCAATGATCCAAATGCTATGGCTTTAGCAACAGTAGATACAACAGGCTTACCTAACGTTCGCATGGTTCTTCTCAAAGATTTCAGTTCTAGAGGATTTATCTTCTACACAAACTACGAAAGTTGCAAAGGACAAGAAATTTTAGCATCAATGAAAGCATCCTTAGGCTTTCATTGGAAATCACTCCGTCGTCAAGTTCGAATCAGGGGAAACGTTGAAAAAGTCAGCACTGAGGAAGCAGATGCATATTTTCAATCACGTCCACGTGGAAGCCAAATTGGCGCATGGGCATCTAAACAATCTCAAATATTAGAGAACCGCTTTGCTCTTGAAAAAGCAATCACCGAATATACCGCACAATATGCTGCAAAAAAAATCCCACGCCCACCTCACTGGTCTGGATTTTGTGTAAACCCTCTTTCTATTGAATTCTGGCGTGATCGCCCATTCCGTTTACATGATCGCTTACTCTTTACACGAGACTCTATTAAACAAAACAGCTGGAAGAAGCAAAAACTCTATCCTTAATTCTTAAACTCTCAAAACAATACGTTTCCTGTTTATATGATAACAAATTTCTACTTCATAGATTATTTTATATTGTCATAAATATCACAAAATCACAGAATATAATACCGCCGAGATTTCTCCGCATACCAAACCAACAAAGATCAAAAAACCAACAAACGAATTAGACTTGAAAAGTCGTAAACATTGTAAATTATTGTCAATATCAATAACTTTAATTTGTATAAACATATGGATCGCTGCGATAAAAATCCCTAAAAAACTCAGAATAGGAACTTGAGCCAAATAAAATGCCAAGCTGGTTAAAATCACAAAACCACCATATAAAAATATCAATGCATATTTCGTTTTTTTACCAAAGAGAAGTGCCGTAGAACGAACACCAACAATCACATCATCATCTTTATCTTGATGAGCATAAATTGTATCATATCCTATCGTCCATAGAATTGAGCCTCCATAAAGTGCTATTGGAGCCCAACTTAAACTCCCATGTACCGCAGCCCATCCCATTAATGCTCCCCAATTAAATGCAATACCTAAAAAAAATTGCGGCCAATTTGTTATACGTTTCATAAAAGGATAAAGTATAACTGCTACCAGTGATGAAAGACCTAAAAAAAAGTAAATTTATTAAATTGCAATAAAACACCTAGGCCTATAATACATTGTATCAATATAAAAATTTTTGCCTGAAACCGACTCACTTGACCAGTGGGCAATGGGCGAGAACGTGTTCGTTCTATTTTAGAATCAATTTCTTGATCAACAAGGTCATTCCATGTACAACCTGCACCCCGCATAGCTATAGAGCCTACGAAGAATAAAAAAAGATACCAAATCCAATTAACAACACTCGACAAAATAGATAATTGTGACATCTCACAAGAAATAGCCATAGTTGTTGACCAAAAACAAGGCCACATCAATAGTTTCCATCCAATAGGCCTGTCCCATCGAGCTAATTGAGCATATAGCCATAAAGAACAAGGAAGAAAATCATAAACCCACTGTTTTGGCACTGCATCCATAACTCGTCCCTGCTTATCACAGGACTGAATATGCAAAATATCTTTACTTTTTTTCATTAAATGATTTCACCTTTTAGACTTGCAATAGAAATATTTCATTCTTATGACAAATAATCAGTTTAACCATCTTCTATGATAGGAGCAAGCAATGAACGTTCTTCTTATAGGTTCAGGCGGACGAGAACATGCTTTAGCATGGAAAATAGCAGCATCTCCACTGCTAACGAAATTATATTGTACTCCTGGAAATCCTGCAACAATGGAATTTGGTACAAATATTAACTTAGACATTAATGATCATTGTAGTATCATTAATTTTTGTAAAAAAAATACTATTGATCTCGTAGTTGTCGGTCCAGAAGCCCCATTAGTAGGGGGTATAACAGATGCCCTTAATGCAGCTCATATCTGTGTATTCGGACCGAATCAAAAAGCTGCTCAGCTAGAAGGCTCAAAAGGTTTTACAAAAGACCTGTGTTACAAAAATAATATTCCTACAGCTCCTTATCAACGCTTTGATAATGCTTTGAAAGCTAAATCTTATATTCATCAACAAGGTATTCCTATCGTTATTAAAGCTGATGGTTTAGCTGCCGGTAAAGGCGTTGTAGTTGCTATGACAATGGAAGAAGCATTTGATGCAATTGATTCTTGTTTTGAAGGGACATTCGGCGATGCAGGAAAAGAAGTAGTTGTTGAAGCTTTCCTCGAAGGAGAAGAAACAAGTTTTTTCTGCCTTTGTGATGGCAAAATAGCTATCCCCTTTGGATCTGCACAAGATCATAAACGTATTGGTGATGGTGATACAGGTGTCAATACAGGTGGCATGGGAGCCTATTCACCAGCTCCTATCATGACGGAAGAAATGGTTAACCGTACTCTTCAAGAAATTGTTACACCAGCTCTACGCGGTCTAGCTGAAATGGATATATCTTTTAAGGGAATTCTCTTCGTTGGGTTGATGATAACACAAAAAGGTCCCCAATTAATTGAGTTTAATGTGCGATTTGGTGATCCTGAGTGCCAAGTTTTAATGATGCGTCTAAAAGATGATATTCTTCCACTTTTTCTTGCAGCGGCTCAAGGAAACCTTGAAAAGAAAAATCTTCAATGGTCTGAAGAAACTGCTTTAACAGTTGTTATGGCCGCTAATGGCTACCCTGTTTCTCCTCAAAAAGGGAGTGTAATTCGCAATATTGATAAAGTAAATTCTCTCCCTAATGTAAAAGTTTTTCAAGCTGGTACAGCCTTATGCAATGGAGAATTAATTGCGAATAGCGGACGTGTTTTAAATATAACAGCAACAGGAAAAACCATAAAAATCGCTCAAAAACGCGCTTACGAAGCGGTGGACTGTATTGATTGGCCAGAAGGTTTTGTACGCCGTGATATTGGATGGCGAGCTATCATGCGAGAAAATTAGATTTTTAAAGTCTTTTTTTAGGACTCGTAATTTCACGTGATAGAATAGTGCGTAAATCAGCTAACTGCTCTTTAGTCATGATAGCTTTAGGAAGAATGTTGAATTTTTCCTCTGAAATATAGAGTGCTAAAAAATTTGGATACTCATGCCAATCATAAAACAGACGAAAAGGATAAGTGCCCTGTATATAAGAGTTTCGAATCGCAAGCGCATGATCATCCCATTGCCATACTTGTTTAAGACCTATTTGCTGATTATTTTTTACTAAACGATACGCTTTATGCGTTACTAAAACATAATAATTCAGTGCCCAAATAACACAAATAATTGCAGCATAAATGCAAGCCGTTTTGATAAGAGACTTTCCCCAATAATGCGTCCAATTTTGTCCCTCAATCATGATGAGAAAACCACAATAAACAGAAACACAAATCAGCCACAATATTAATAAATGTAAAAATGTCTTCAATCTTCTGGTATAACGACGACAATGCGCTTTTTGCGCTTCTATTGCCTTCTTTTGATCAAGTTCGAAGACAAGCATACGCCTTTTAATTTTTTCTGAATGTTTCAAATACTTACAATTCTTTTCTATTTTTATTAGATAGGAATTCAATTATCATGAATAAAAAGTCAAAACGCAAATGAAATAAATATACATGACTGCACAACATATAAAAATGAACGTATATTTTCTACAATGCAGTCTGATTGTTAATCATCAAACGTAAACCTAATGAATTATGCCCACGAAGTAAAAAACGCTTCTGTGCAGAATTAGGTGATACCATATGAAAAAATTGATGCATAATAGAACGATCTTGAACCTTGACAATATTGCTATACTCATCAATCATAAGCATAGGAAGATTGTAAATCTGCGTCCACAATCGCCAATCCAGAAAAACATTATTTAATTTTCTAGAAACTAACAGTGGAATACAAATCTCCTCATCTACATGAAATAGCTCTAATGTTATGGCTTTCTCACCTGAGAGAGTATCAACTATACGGGCTACAACCCCTCTAAAATGGTGAGCTGGGATCAAACGTGACAGTCTTGAAGAAGCCCCCAATTTAAAAAAAACACCACATTTATTTAACGAACAAACTATTTGATTACCCGTTTTTGATACAAAATATGTCGTTATTTGTGGCAAATGATACGGATCTAGTCGAAACTCAAGCACCGCCTTTGCCTGATTAAAGCATTGATTAGCCATACATAATATTCCCAATTTTTTCAATAAGCCACACAATCTAGCAGATTTTCTTCATTAGATTATTAACAAAGTTATATAAAAAAACTTAGTTTCTTTTTGGTTATTAAATTCTAAATAAAAATACAAAAAATATTTATTCTTCTGAAATTATAATATTTTTCCAGGATTCATAATTCCTAAAGGATCAAATATCTTCTTAATCTCTTGCATAATTTCTAATGAAACAGATGACTTAAAAGTACGTAGTTCTTCTCGTTTAAGCTGACCAATTCCATGTTCAGCAGAAAATGTGCCATGATATTGTATTGCTAAACAATGAATACGATGGTTTATTTTCGGCCATAATTTTAAAAATGCTGCAGTATCCGCTCCAACTGGTTGTGTAATATTATAATGAAGATTCCCATCACCCACATGTCCGAAACAAACTACTTGTGCACCTGGAATTATTTCTTCAACAATAAGAGCAGCCTCAGTAATAAAATCAGAAATGGAAGCAATAGGTACAGCAATATCATGTTTTATAGATCCTCCTGCTAATTTCTGTGCAGGTGATATACTTTCACGCAATTGCCAAAAAAAATCTTGCTGTTTTAATGATTGAGCAACAACTGCATCGTCAATAATAGAATTCTTTAAAGCCATTTCTAAAACAATATGCAATGCTGATAATGCATCGTTGTCACTTCGTGATGATGACATATTAATCAAAACATACCATTCATGCTCACGATCAAAAGGAGATCGGGAACACATCTTATAATTTAAAGCCATTTGAAAACTAAGTTTTCCCATGAGCTCAAAACCAGTCAATAATGTCCCCCCGTGGCATTGAGCAAGAGATAAAAGCTCTACAACTTTCGCTGGACTATCTAAACCTACAAGAGCAACTTCTT
Organism: Bartonella sp. A1379B; assembly: GCF_002022485.1. NCBI lineage: Bacteria > Pseudomonadati > Pseudomonadota > Alphaproteobacteria > Hyphomicrobiales > Bartonellaceae > Bartonella > Bartonella sp. A1379B. The sequence continues at coordinate 957,553 of NZ_CP019780.1, forward strand.
TCCCCTTTGGTTTTGGAAAAAGCTTTAAAACTGCTGCGGTAATAACTCCTAAAGTCCCTTCCGCACCAATAAAAAGATCTTTCAAATTGTAGCCGCTATTATCTTTCTTCACAAATCGCAAATCATCCAAAATACGTCCATCAGGTAAAACGACTTCTAAACCAAGACACAAATCACGCATATTACCATAAGCTAATCCCCCCGTTCCTCCAGCATTAGAAGATAGGTTACCTCCTATCTGACACGATTCTTCAGAAGCCAAAGAAAGAGGAAAAAAACGATTCATTTTATCAGCTTTTTTTTGTAACGTTTTTAGAATAACTCCAGCCTCTACTATAGCGAAATTATCCTTAAGATCCAATGATCGAATCTTATTCAAACGTTCCATAGATAAAATAACACTGTGCCCACTATCATCTGGCAACTGAGCACCTACAAGACCAGTATTTCCTCCTTGAGGAACAATCGGCGTACACGTTTGACTAGCCAAATGCATAATCAATGATACTTCTTTTGTAGAAGATGGCCGTAAAAGTAATGGCGATTTACCATGAAAAAGTCGACGATTTTCAAATAAATAAGGTGCAATCAGTGCCTGATCTGTTATAGCATATTCAGAACCGACAATGCTTTTAAAAGACTCAATTAAACCTTGCTCCATTTTTATTTCCCTTTTGGAGCCGCAGCGCGTATTAAACGATCATTAATAGCTTCCCCTAATCCGTAGAATGGAATAGGCTCCACTGCAATGCACTTCACTTCAAGTGAATCCAATTGCTGCATATATTGAAATAAATGGAATGCAGCTTCTTCTAATCGACCACTTGTACTCAGGTTCAGAACAGCAACGGCATTTTCAACACCTTCAATACGTTTAGGTCCAAATGCTAAAAGTGCTTCACCGCTTTTCACCTTTTTTACATTTAAACGCATAGAAGTATTAGGTGCATAATGTGATTTTAACATCCCTGGAGCTTCAATTGCAGTTTGCTGCTCCAAACGTTTTACAGACTTCTTTGCCACTTTTTCAATTTCTTCAATAGCTAATCCTCCTGGACGCAATAAATAAATATTTTCATCACAAATTTTAATAATCGTTGATTCAATCCCTATTTTTGAAGCTCCACCATCAATAATTAAAGGCACTGATGTTCCTAAAGATGTAAACACAGATAAAGCTGAAGTAGGACTCAATTTTCCTGATTGATTAGCACTAGGCGCTGCTAAAGGACGTCCAAAATGACGAATAACTTCTGCAAAGCCTCCCTTTGGAGAGCGAATAGCCAATGTATTAAGGCCAGCAGTTGTTAAAGGGTGAATATTATGATGAGCCTTTAATGGCAAAACTACAGTTAAAGGACCTGGCCAAAATGCTTCCATTAATCGACGTGAAAGCAAATCAATTTTCACATAACATTCTGCCATAACTATGTCACTTACATGAACGATAAGAGGGTTAAAGAGTGGTCGTGCCTTTGTAGAAAAAATAGACGCCACAGCCTTTCCATTTGTCGCGTCTCCAGCTAATCCATAAACAGTTTCTGTCGGCAAAGCCACTAATTGTCCTTGTTGAAAAATCGCAACTGCTTGGTTTATTGCAGCATTATTAAATGGTAAGATCGTCATTAAATACTATCCTTATAGCGTTCTTTAAGAGGAGAAAAACTATAACGATGTAATCTTACAATAGGCCCATACTTATCGATAGCTGCTCGATGTGCTACTGTTCCATAACCTACGTGCTTCTCTAAACCATAATTTTGATAAATCCGCCCAGCATATTGCATCATCCTATCACGAATTACTTTAGCAATAATAGACGCTGCCGCAATTGAAACTGAAGACTGATCACCTTTAATCAAAGCAACTGCAGGACAGGGCAGATCAGAAGGAATATCACGCCCATCAATCAACGCATAATGCGCTGAAATAGCAAGCCCTGTAATACAATGCCGCATTGCCTCTAAAGTCGCTTTTCTAATATTAGACTTATCAATTGTCCGAGCACAAAGACTAGCAACCGAAATCGCTAATGCATTTCGCAAAATTTCATAATAAAGTCTATTACGCTGTTGGCTAGAGAGTTTTTTTGAGTCATTCAAGCCTTCAGGAATACGGTCTTTATCTAAAATAACTGCTGCCGTCACTACAGGCCCAGCTAAAGGTCCACGACCAACTTCATCAACGCCTGCTATATAAAAGAAACCTTTTTTTTGCAAATCAAGTTCATATGAAAAATTTGGCTGAAATGGTACATCAAACATATCTAACAATCGCGAATATAAAAAAACATGCACCCATTTTTACATCACTACCTATTTTCTGCAAGCGCTATAGTAAGTAGTGTAAACTATTACCACATAGCGTAACAGTTAAATAATTTACCTTAGTTATATAAATGCATTGCTCATTTTCTATGTACAATAAAATAGTTTTACTTTTAAAAGGAATGATTTTCTTCTTTGCTCACCTTTTCTATTTCTTTCAATTGAGTATCTAAAAGGAGTATCCACATAAATTTCAGTTTCTCCTTTTAGTGTTTATTGAATAACATACATTCTTTTCAAAGACATAATTCAAAGTAATCTCAATTTCGTAAATCTCGCAAAGTTCGTTTTGTCATAAGGTTAAGCGTTTTTAATAATCTTCTCTTCCCTACCCCCTACATAATTACAACTGTATCTTTGTCATAAGCGTAAACATTTTTAGTCCCGTAGATAGGTAGTTAGACATACTAATAATGCTATAAACTTTTCTATCTCTATAAATCTAACAGAAACCATCTCAGTTATTCCCTCCCGATAACCAAGAATATCATAAGTTTCAATATATTACCCTTCTGAAAAATCCAAATACGATATATGATTTATATAGTCATTTTACTTTCTTTACTCGAACACCAAAGATACTCTAATAGTTTTATTCACCATTTCACGTGGTGGTGGAGGAAACATGTCAATACGTTTAAGTGCTGTCATAGCCAACCAATCAAGTTCCCGATTACCAGAAGAAAGCATAATACGGCTGGCAAAAATACCTCCTTGTTCATGCACTTTAAATTCTAACTGCACGACTCCTTGTGCACTACTAATACGCTGTCCTATAATGTAACTTTTTTGTTTTTCTAACTGTATTTGTACCTTTGCTAACCAACGTTCTGATAATGCACTGTCAAATGCCATTATATGATTATCCCTACTTTCAGAAAATGAATGTGCTTTTTTTTCATTACTTTTCTTCGCTGTAACATTCAGTGTTGATGATCGCTTTTTTATAAAAACTTTACGATTTATTTCTGATGGAGAAGATTTTTCCAAAGGTTTCAACACTTTCAAATCATTTTTTTCTGCGATAGACTGCAACTCTTCCGTAATCTGCCCCTCTTTTGATAGAGAATTTTCTGATTGAACTTTACTGAATTCTGATTTTGATATTTCTTCTTGTTTTAAAATATCAAACTCTACTATTTCTGTATCTAAATTAACATCGGAGTGCATAATCTCTGGTACAACAATTAACATAGCCATCGGTGAGAACATAAAATCATTCATATAAATACTTTTAAAATAAAATCGTGCTCCTATTCCAATATGTAAAACAAAAGAACACAAAAAAGCACCTATCCAAAGAGCTAATACTCGCCCAATACTTACACTCTTCATCATCTCATCTACCACCATTCTAAGCTAAATAATCGAAGCTCAGTTCTATTAAAACATGTCATCTTTAAAGCACAACTTTTTTCTTGACGATTTTTATCATGTTTAATATGATTATATTAGTAATTAAGTGTTTAGCTTACCAATTATGTGATTACAGTGTGTAATTAGTAAGATGAATATTTTTTGTGTGTGTTTTATATACGAAAGCTTAGGTAGGGGGTGTTTTTAAGAAAAATGATGGTGAACTATGCGAATAAAGCGAAATATCTATAAAAAGTATATGATTTCAGGTATGCTCTCAGTTTGTATACCTTCATTTGTTTTTGCACAAAATGGTAATAATAAGGATTCTATAACTAAACTTAAACCAATCGTAATTGAAAAAAAAATAGAAAATTCTTTGAATAAAGCGACGGTTTTGACTGATCGTGAAACTACCCAAAATATTGATAAAAAACAAATAAATGATATTCACGATATTAGCCATCTTAATCCCTCTATAAACTATAATACAGATAATAACAGTTTCGTAATTCGTGGTTTAAATGCCAATCGTGTTTTAACAACAATAGATGGTGTTCCTCTCCCATGGCTGAATGATGGAGTACGTGGTATTAAAGGTGGAAGTTCTGCATTTGCTTTTAATGCGCTTTCTACAATTGATATTATTCGTGGTTCAGATTCTAGTTTTTATGGTTCTGGTGCATTAGGTGGAATTATTGCCTTGCGTACTCTTAATCCTGAAGACCTCCTTACAAAAGAAAAGAATTGGGGAGCCCTTACAAAAGGCAGCTACAATTCTGCTGATAAAAGTTGGCATGTAAATCAAGCTTTTGCAGTGCGTGCTAACCAAACCTTGCTTCTTTTTCAGGGCTCTCGTGCAGAAGGTCATCAACGTAAGAATATGGGTACTGTAGAGGTTGATGGAGATAAACGCACACGCGAAAATCCTGCTGATTTTGACAAAAATAATCTGCTCTTTAAAGTCCATCAATATCTTAATGATAATCATCGATTTGGCTTTACAGCAGAACGTTTTTCTTACAACAAAGACACTCATTCATTGAATGCTTCAACTGAAATATTTTCTCCAAAATCTGTTTATAATGAGAGGAATACACGTCGTAAACGTTTTTCTGTTTCTTATGATTATAACGGCAATGGAGATGCTGTTTTTGATGCATTTCATGGGCAACTTTATTGGCAAAAGCAATCAAATAATCATATCTTAAATGGATATCGCATACAAATACCCAAAGGAGATTATTTAAGAGATAACTTTATGCGCAATACGGATTATGGCTTTAACACTTATAGCTTTAAAAAAGTGGATATTGGTTCTATGAGTCATAAGTTAAAGTTTGCTGCAAATGTTTTTGCATCTAAATTTCATCAATATGCATCAGGTAAAGATAATTGTCATTTAAGAGGCAATGAGCGTGGGTGTGTATTCCTAGGTACAAATAAATCAGATGCACCTGACACAAATAGCCAAGGTTTTGGTCTGACTCTCGAAAACGAAATAGGTTTTTCTAATAATAACCTTCGTTTTATCCCCGGAATACGTTATGATTGGTATAAACATATCCCTCAAAGAACACCTGCTTTTGAAAAAGCATTAGGTTCCAGGATAATGCCTGAAGAAAGTAGCGGCTCACATTTTTCTCCTAAAATGCGGATAGAATGGAATGCTAATAATCAAGTATTATTTTATACTCAGTGGGCGCAAGCTTTTCGCGCGCCGAGCGTTTCGGAGCTTTACTTAACCTTTGTCAAATCTCCTTTTTACTATATGATTGGAAATCCTGATCTTAAACCAGAAACCAGTAATGGATATGATATTGGTGTACAATACAATAACATGCATTTAAATGGTTCTTTCAGTGTTTTCACCAATGAATATAAAAACTTTATTGATGTTATAGATAAAGGACCTTCAAAAGAATTTATGTATGCGCGCAAACATTATGTAAACCGTGCGCATGTGCGTATTTCTGGTGTCGAAACGAAAGCACATTTCACCTTGATGAATGGCCTTCATAGTAATTTTGCCCTTGCTTATACACAAGGAAAAGATCTCGATAAAGATGAATATCTCAATTCAATTCCAGCTTTTAAAACAGTCTTTGGATTGGGATATGAAAAAGAACTTTGGGGAACAGATATTATACTAACTTTGGCTGCTAAGCGTGATAAAGTAGAAGGAAATTCTGATTACAACAAAATTCCAGGCTATGGTGTCGTTGATATATTGGGTTGGTGGAAACCTTTCGGTGAGAAAGGCCCAATTATAAGAGCTGGTGTTTATAATCTTTTTGACCAAAAATACTGGAATGCAGCTGATCTACCTTCCCCTTCTCCTATTCCTAGACGCCAATCGTTACCACCAAAAGATTATTTTAGTCAGCCTGGTCGTAACTTTAAGATATCTTATGTACAAGAATTTTAATTATTGTTGTCAGTCTTTAAACTATTGAGGAAATTATAATTGATAAAAAGGTATGTTATTGCATTTTAATCCTTACTTTATTCTAACCCAAAATTTGGGAAAAGGATTGTAAATATTTTTAATTTATCAGATTCAATTTTTATTATTGATAGGGGCAATTGATTGACAAGCTGAGCCATTGTTTACAATGGCTCAGCATAATTTTTTAAAATGAAGTAAAATTGACTCTAAATAAAGTAAGGAAAGCCTATGTCTTATACAGCTGAAATGATTATAAAAATGCGTGAAGAAAAAAAAGATATGCGTAATCGTGATTTTGCTAATTCGATTGGTATATCTGAAGCGGAATTCATAGCAGCATATCGTACAATTGGAAAAGCAAAAAGATTAAAAGTTGATATTCCTACTCTCCTTGAAAATGCTCCTAAAATTGAAACCGTTATGGCATTAACACGCAATGAATATGCTGTTCATGAAAAAACAGGATGTTTTGAAAAAATTGTTCTGAATGAACATATCCCTATGACATTTGGAGAAATTGATTTGCGGATTTTTCCCAAAAAATGGGAATTTGGTTTTGAATATGAAATGATGGTTTTTGGAAAGCCGACAAAAAGTTTACAATTTTTTGATCAATATGGTACCGCTATTTTTAAAGTCTATTCTAAAGACATGACAAATATGGAACAATGGAATATACTTGTTGAAAAATTACTTCATGAAGATCAATCATCTGCTCTTCATATTCCTCCAACTCCTGCACCTATACAACACAATACAGAAAATTTAGACATTGAGAAATTTCGTGATCGTTGGAGAAACATGACTGATGTGCATCAGCTCCATGAAATTACTTCCGAATTTAAAATTGGTCGGCATGATGCTGTAAAACATGCTAGCAACGAGTTTACTAATGAATTAAGTGCAGAATCCATTGAAATGATGCTGAATAAAGCCGTTGAACAAGAAATACCAATTATGTGTTTTGTTGGTAATAAAGGCTGCATTCAAATTTTCAGCGGTCCAATTAAAAATATTAAACAAATGGGACCTTGGCTCAATATTCTTGATGACAACTTTCATTTACATATGCTTATTTCTGGTGTTAACAAAGTATGGCATGTTCGCAAACCTATAAGTGAGGGTTATGTTAGTTCTCTTGAAGTTTTTGATCAAAATGGTGAAATGATTGTCCAATTCTTTGGTCTAAGAAAAGAGGGTCAAAAAGAATGCGAAAAATGGCGCTCTTTACTAAATGATTTGCCTTTGTACCAAGAGACAAATATTACTTAAAGGATAAGACCTAGATATGTTGAGACCTTTTTTGCATAAACTATCAGGCCTTTCTCTTTTATATTTGTTGTTGTTCTTTACTTGTTTCTCTAAACAAGTAATGGCTGAACTGACAACAAGTTTTCCTGAAAATGCCCGAATTATTTCCATTGGTGGTGCTCTTACAGAAACTGTTTATGCATTAGGGGCTCAAGATCAACTTGTTGCTCGTGACAGCACAAGCATCTATCCACAAGCTGCACTCAAACTTCCTGAACTTGGGTACATGCGCCATCTTTCTCCTGAAGGTATTTTATCTCTTTCTCCAGAAGGTATATTACTTATTGAAGGAAGCGGTCCTCCTTCAACAATTGAGATTCTCAAAAAAACATCAATACCTCTCGTAATCATACCAGAAAACTTTTCACGTGAAAGTGTCATAGAAAAAATTCGCCTTGTTGGTAAAGCTCTACATCGAGAAGTTCAAGCAGCTGAACTGATTAAAAAATTGAACAATAACTTTATAAACAATGATATGCTTTTAACAAAAATAACTAAACCAAAACGCGTTCTTTTTATTTTTTCATTACAAAACGGAGGTGTTATGGTATCTGGAACAGATACTGCAGCTGATGGTATGATCAAACTTTCAGGAGGTATAAATGCCATTTCTGATTATAAAGGATATAAGCTTTTAAATAATGAAGCTTTATTAAATTCAAATCCTGATTTCATATTGTTTGTCAATCACAATGGAAATTCAACTAAAATTGATACAATTTTAGCTATACCAGCAATTCAAGCAACACCTGCAGCTAAAAATCATGCTATTAAACAAATAGATGCCATGTATTTTTTAGGTTTTGGTCCACGCACTGCAGAAGCATCAAAAGAGCTAATTAATATGCTTTATGGCACAGAACAAAATGGCAAGAGTTGATAGAAATGGTTAAGCATATTTCTACAACGCACATCTCTGAAATAATAGACAATACAAAAGTACCCCCCACAAATCGAGGAAAAATTGCGCTATTAATTTTAATAGTAATTCTTATCTTCAGTATTTTTAGTGGACTATTCAGTGGTGCATCAAATGCTTCTCTCATTAATCTCATTCATGTAATTCTTACGCAAAATTTTTCAGCAGCTAGCAAGACGTATGACTACCTTATCCTCATTGAGATCAGATTACCTCGTATTATCTTAAGCTCATTGGTCGGAGCCGCTCTCGCTGTTTCTGGTGTTCTTATGCAGGGACTCTTTCGTAATCCTCTCGCAGATCCTGGAATCGTAGGTGTATCAGCAGGTGCAAGTCTCGGCGCTGTATTAACCATTGTTATTGGTATTTCCTTCCCACCTTTCTTTATTCCTTTTCTAGAATCTTACAAAATTGTCATAGGTGCATTTCTTGGTGGACTTTTATCAACAATGATTCTCTATGTAATAGCAACACGACACAGTTTTACCTCTATTGCAACGATGCTTCTTGCAGGCATTGCTCTTAGTGCTTTCAGCAGCGCTATTGTTGGAAGTTTAATTTTTACTGCTAATGATCAACAATTGCGTGACATTACTTTTTGGAATCTTGGTTCCCTTTCGGGTGCTACGTGGTTAAAAGTTTGTCTCATTTTACCTATTGTTTGGATTGGCTTGCTTTTTTCTCCCTTTTTATCACGTGCACTTAATGCACTCGCACTCGGAGAAGCTGTCGCTCAACATATTGGTTTTCATATTCAACGGATTAAAAACATTGCTGTTTTACTTGTTGCTCTAATGTGCGGAGGAGCAGTTGCTGTCAGTGGTGGAATTGGTTTTATTGGTATTGTTGTTCCACATATTCTACGTCTGCTTATTGGTCCTGATCACCGCTATCTCATCCCTTGTTCAGCTCTCTTAGGAGCAGTATTACTGACTTTTTCTGATACCTTTGCACGTTGTATTATTGCTCCAGCAGAATTACCCATTGGAATTGTCACAGCACTTTTTGGTGCACCTTTTTTTCTTTGGATCCTTATATACCAACGAGGAATAAATTTTTCATGATTGAAGCGATCAATGTCTGTATTCAACGCAGAAAAACAAATATTCTGAAGCATATTCACTTTCAAGCTAAAAGTGGCACCCTCACCATCATTATTGGTCCAAATGGCTCTGGAAAAAGTACCTTTATACAAGCGCTTAGTGGAGAAATTCCTTATAATGGTAAAATGACCCTAAATGGCCATGATATTAAACAAACAAAAGCAAATAAAATGGCAATGATGCGTGCAGTTTTGCCTCAATCAACAACACTAGCATTTCCATTTTTCGTTCATGAAGTAGTAAGACTTGGTCTTTCTATCAACCAGATTAACATCACAAAAGCTCAATTTAAAAACCTCCCTCAAAAAGCTTTAAAACGTGTTGGTCTGGTAGACTATGAAAACCGATATTATCACCAATTATCTGGTGGTGAACAAGCTAGAGTCCAGCTTGCCCGTGTTCTTTGCCAAGTATGGGAGCCTATTTATAATGGAGTTGCTCGTTGGCTGATATTAGATGAACCCATTGCCAACCTTGATATACAACATCAGCTTATTGTCATGAATATTATAAAAAATTTTGTTCGTTGTGGTGGTGGCGTTCTTGCTGTTCTACATGATCTCAATCTTGCCGCTCACTATGCCGATAAAATCATACTATTAAAACAAGGAGAAATTTGTTGTGAAGGAGATGCCTCCACTGTTTTAACAACAGAAAATCTGCGTAAAGCTTATAATTGCTCGCTCACAGTTTCCGAAATACCTAAAAAAAACATCCCTTTTATATTACCACAAACAGCATCTCATTTATAACATATATAATACAACGGCTTTTCCTGATGACTTTATTGTCTGAAAAGCGAAACTGCCTTTCAACAGGGGCATTGAACATGAAGAGGATGCCCTCAAAGAATATAGCTTTATCTATGATAGAGAAGTTACATGTGGTTTCATCCCATATCCTACAATCGAAATGGCCAGTGCAAGCCCTGATGGTCTCATAGGTGAGAATGGGCTCATAGAGATTAAATGTCCCCAATCTGTAAACCACCTTCGTTTCTGGATGACAGAAAAAATCAAACCAGAATATTTAGCATAAATGCAATTTCAAATGGCTTGTACAGGACGTCAGTAGTGTGATTTTTGAGCTATGATCCCGGGTTTTCAGGACAATCTGCTCACTTACGTCTCAAGGTTCAGCGGATCCATCGCAATGATGAACAGATAGAATCCATCAATCAAGCAGTGGAAGCATTTTTAAAAGAAATCGAACAAGATATCAAAAAGATTACAGCTCAAGCGGCTTAAAGTTATGGGGACGCTCCAGCCATCCCCCTCCAGCGTCCCTGCCCTTTCCTAACAACTTTAAAAACATGCGTGCTTCACGCCACAGGCGAATTGCATCTCAATTGAAGGAGAAAAACATGGCACACCGCCTTCCCACCATAACTCAACCCGCTATTGCTCGCGCCTTGCAAGAAGCAAAAAAACAAGGATGTGAACTCATAGAAATTAAACCATCTGGAGAGTTATTAATTCATATCAATAAAACTGTAGTATCACCAACAATAAATGATGTGTATAGCATCAATAATTTTCCTTCACTTGAAAACGAGCAAGAAGAATTTCGTACTAACCCATCTTGCCTTTCTGTTGATGGCATAAAATTCTAACCATGCCAAAGCGTCGTCCACCACATCTTGTGCGTGAACGTACACGCCATGGTAAAATCATATGGTATGTCCGTATTGATCATGGACAACGTCGCAGAGTGCACGGAACCTATGGAACACAAGAATTTGTTGACAATTATACGCTTGCTCTGAAAGACGCGCAAAATGGCTCCTTAAAAACAATAAGACGCACAAGACTTACGGAAGGGTCTTTTGATTGGTTGTTGCATCAATATTTACAAAGCATATCATGGCACAACCAATCAGAATCCACTAAAAAAGTTAAGCACAGGATTCTGAACAATGTGTATAAACATATTGGTGATCGCACGTATACGCATATAAAAGTATAGAAAAACATCATATTCTTGATGCTGTAGAAAGAAGATGTGCAACACCTGCAGCAACAAAACATTTCTTAACGGCTTTGAATGGTCTTTTTAATTGGGCGGTTGAGAATGCTCTGTTAAACAGAAATCCTGCTCTGAATATTAAAGCACCAAAATCCTTGAACGCAGAAGGTTTCGCTCCACGGCTAGAAGAAGACATTGAAAAATACTACTATTGCTAGACAAGAGGAACACATGAAGGTGTCTGGATTGATGTTCTTTTACAGGCTTACGCCGTGGTGATGCCGTTCGGATTAGGTGGAAAGATGTAACAGATAATATTATTCATCTCAAAATAGAAAAGAGCCAATTTAAAACAGATGTTTTTCTTCTGATTTTACTAGAACTTGCAGAAACTCTTAAAATTGGTCCCGTAGGTGATGAAACATTCATTTGCGAAAAGGGTGGAAATAAACTTGTAAAAGAAAACTTTGGCAACTTATTTCATGAAGCGTGTAATCAAGCGGAAATCAAAAATCAGCCTATGGATTAAGAAAACTAACAGCAACACGTGCTGCCAATGCTGGTGCTACAGCTTCACAACTCAAGGCAATTTTTGGCTAGACAGAAAATAGCATGGCATCCCTCTATACTAAAACAGCGGATAGGAAGCACCTCGCAATAGAAGCAATAAAAAAGCTTCAAAAAGATTCAGGATAAAACAGAAAAAACATAATAAAATCAATGGAGTCAAAAACCCTTAGCTTTTAGATAACCCATTGATTTTATTGATACTTGGCGGAGAGGAAGAGATTCGAACTCTCGAGAGCCTTTTGAGCCCTACTCCCTTAGCAGGGGAGCGCCTTCGACCACTCGGCCACCTCTCCAATTAAGGTGCATAAACAGTATCAATAAAAAATTCAAGATATTTTCGATTTTTTTCAAAATATCTGAAATTTTAGTTCTAATTGATTGGATTAAATTAAAAAATAATGAATGTTTGTGTCTTTTTTATCACACAAGAATAAATAGTACATAAATTACTTTTGACAAGGTTAATTTATATTTGTATCTCAAAATAAAGGTTCGTATAGTTAACATTATGTAATGTTTGGCTTAGTTCTCGCGTATTTTTTTAGCAAGCGGACATAATATATAACCTTTATACACTCTATAAATAAACCCAATACACACTCTTATAATTAAAACCGACTGGAGATCATTTATGAATATTAAAACCTTCCTTCTAAGTTCTACATTAGCTCTTTCTGCAGTTTCTGGATCTCAAGCGGCTTCAACTGTCCCAGCAAAACCTGAACCTATAGAATATGTACGTGCTTGTGATGCGTACGGTCCGGGATATTTCTATATTCCTGGAACAGAAACATGTATTCGCGTATCTGGTAATGTCCGCGCAGATTTTACAGGTGGTGACAATGTTAATGCAATAACCGATGCGGATTTAGCAAATGGTAAAAAAACTTATCGCACAAATTCACGTTTAACCCTTATTTTCCAAGCTGCTTCTGAAACAGAATTAGGAACGCTTCGCTCATATGCGGAAATTCGCTCACAATGGAGCAAAGGAAAGGATAGTTCTGGTGGTCAACTTCGTGCTGCTTATATAGAAATTGGTGGCTTTCGTGTAGGTCTTGATAGCACAATTTTCGACAGTTGGACCGGTGGTTATGGTAAAGTTATCAATGGCGATAGCATAGCACCAGCAGGTGATATACGCACGAATACTATTTCTTACACTTTTAATGCTGATTCTGGTTTTTCCGCTATTGTTGGAGTTGAATTGGGTAATGCGTCAGGTCCTGCTCTTAAAACAAACGCTGGTAACAGTATCGAATACTATTACATCGATAAAGATAGCAAAATTGTTCGTGTTGATGAAACAGATCTCCCAAGTAAACAAACAAAAGACTATAACCCTAATATCTTATTTGGTATGAAATTTATGCAAAAATGGGGTGGAGCCTCAACTGTTGTCGCTTATGATGCTTATTACAAAAAATGGGCTGCTAAAGCACGTGTAGATTTGAATATCAATGATAATTTAAATCTTTGGGCAATGGGAGGCTATAAAAATAACCTAGATTACTATAGAGTAGATACTGTAGAGGATTCTAATAATGTATTGTCGCGTCAGAATACCACCATTTATGCAAACTGGGGTGGTAAATGGGCAGCGTGGGCTGGTGCAACTTACAAAATCAATCCAAAAGCAAATTTGAATGCTCAAGTGTCTTATAGTGCTATAAAAACTTTCGCAACATCCGTTAATGTTGCATATAAACTGATTCCAGGATTTGTTATTACACCTGAACTAACCTACATTTCTTGGAACGATGACCGTACTTTCAAAGGTAAAGCGAATAGTGATGCAAACTATAGTAATGCTTTGAATGGAAAAAGTGCTTTGCAAAGTATGATTCGTTTCCAACGTTCATTCTAATTTCTTAAAAAGAAAGCTTATAGACACTGGTAACCTAGGTTACCGGTGTCTTTTTTACTAATAATATTTGTAATAATCATAAATCTCTTGCGATCTTGCATTCATTGATAGTACTCAATAAAAGAACAATTTTATTATATATATTAAAGGCGCTCTACTAATAATAGAGCTATACTTTTTGCATCAATAAATTATTTATGAAGTAAATCATAAGAATATACTTTCTACCTATACTATTTTGCTAATATTGTATGTTAATGACTTATAATTTTTCTTGATTCTATTCAAAAAACATTTCAAAATTATTCAAAATACATCTTTGCAATTGACAATATAGGTATTTCAGCTGATCATAATTGCACAAATAAATGCTCTGACTAGGAGTGGAGTACATATATAGATACTACAAAAAATATTGTTCTTGATTTCCTCAAAATAAAATTTTATGAATTTTGTCGGATGTGTATTGATACAAAAAATGATATTGTGCGTAATCTTATTAAAGAGACCTGATTTATTGAGCTGAACGCATTCCTAATAATCTTGCAAGGCATTTTTTCACTACGAATCTATAAGGAAAAAGTTTGTGCAAAAAAACACTCCATCAATTAGTTTTTCTCCTTTCCCTGCGTCACGCAAAATTTATCGACAGAGCCTTCTCTTTCCTAATGTACACGTACCATTCCGTGAAATTTCTCTGACAGATAATAGTCATGAAGAAACTTTGACGATTTATGATACTTCAGGTCCTTATACCGATGAAAATGCGACTATTGATATTACAAAAGGATTACCTGCCATTAGCACACCCTGGCTATCTGAGCGTTCTGACATTGAATCCTATCCAGCACGATTAATTCAACCTGCAGATAATGGTTTTACTCATGATAAAAATCTTGCACCAACTTTTGAACAAACTCGTCCCGTTTTTCGCGCAAAAAATAATAAAGCAGTCACACAAATGGCTTATGCACGTGCAGGTATTATTACTGCAGAAATGGAATATGTTGCTATACGTGAAAATGAAGGTTTGGTAGCAAAAGATCAAAAAAAAATATCGGGAGAAACATTCGGCGCATCAATACCAGAAACCTATACTGCAGAATTTGTTCGCAATGAAATTGCCTGCGGACGAGCTATTATTCCTCACAATATCAATCATCCAGAATGCGAACCAATGATTATTGGTCGTAATTTTCGTGTTAAAATTAATGCTAATATTGGTAATTCAGCAGTTACTTCATCCATGGCAGAAGAAGTTGAAAAGATGGTTTGGGCCATTCGTTGGGGCGCAGATACAGTTATGGATCTTTCAACAGGTCGTAATATTCATAATATTCGTGAATGGATTATTCGCAATTCTCCTGTTCCTATTGGGACTGTCCCAATTTATCAAGCGCTTGAAAAAGTACATGGTATTGCTGAAAATTTAACATGGGATGTTTTTCGCGATACCTTAATTGAACAAGCAGAACAGGGTGTTGATTATTTTACTATTCACGCAGGATTAAGATTGCCCTTCATCCCCTTAACGATTAATCGCGTAACAGGTATTGTTTCACGAGGTGGTTCTATTATGGCTAAGTGGTGTCTGCATCACCATAAAGAAAATTTTTTATATGAACATTTCGATGAAATTTGTGACATTGCACGCATGTATGATGTCTCTCTTTCATTAGGAGATGGATTGCGTCCAGGCTCTCTTGCGGATGCAAACGATGAAGCCCAATTTGCTGAACTTGAAACTTTGGGAGAACTAACAAAAGTTGCATGGGAAAAAGATGTACAGGTTATGATTGAAGGACCTGGTCATGTACCAATGCATAAAATTAAAGAAAATATGGAAAAACAACTAACCCTCTGCCACGAAGCACCCTTTTATACTTTAGGCCCTCTTACAACTGACATTGCTCCTGGATATGACCATATCACATCGGCTATTGGTGCCGCTATGATTGGTTGGTTTGGTACTGCTATGCTTTGCTATGTAACACCTAAAGAACATCTAGGACTACCAGATAAAAATGATGTAAAAACCGGGGTGATCACTTATAAAATCGCAGCTCATGCTGCTGATCTTGCTAAAGGCTTGCCTGGAGTGCAATTACGCGATAATGCCCTCTCACGTGCACGATTTGATTTTCGGTGGCGTGATCAATTTAATCTTTCCCTTGATCCAGATACCGCATGCTCCTTTCACGATGAAACAATGCCTAAAGAGGCCCATAAATTAGTGCATTTTTGCTCTATGTGTGGACCTAAATTCTGTTCAATTCGTATTTCCCATGATATCCGTGATGCAGCAACAAAAAGAAAAGAAGCAAAAAGAAAAGAAGAAGGTATGATTGCTATGGCTGAAAAATATAAAAAAAGCGGTGATCTCTACATAGAAAATGCTCACTCTAGAAAAGAGAAAGCAAACAATTGAAAAATATTCTTATCAAAGGCGCAGGTGTAGGGGGCTTAACAGTTGCTTTTATGCTACAACAAAAAGGTATCCCTATCACTGTATCTGCGCCTCCCCATTCTCCTATAGGAACTGCAAGCTGGTATGCAGGAGGTATGTTAGCACCTCACTGTGAAAAAGAAAGTTCTGAACAAATTATCGAAGATCTTGGTATACAAGCTATGCAATGGTGGAAAGAAACACTTCCTAATATTGTAGAACAAAAAGGTACTTTGGTCGTTGCTCCTACGCGAGATATAGCAGAGCTCGAACGATTTTCAATGCGTACAAATAATCATAAAATCATAGATAATACAGAAATAACACATATTGAACCCGATCTTGCTGGACGTTTTAACCGTGCACTTTTTTATGAAACTGAAGCACACATTGATCCACGCAAAGCACTGATCACTTTAAAAGAAATTCTTATAAAAAATGGAGCTTGTTTTGTTGATATAGGAATATCCGAAGAGAATTTTAATACTATCATTGATGCAACAGGAATAGCACGTTTAGGAAAAGATAAAAATATACGAGGAGTTCGCGGTGAGATGCTTCTAGTGCGCAGCACAGATATTAAAATTTCTCGTCCAATTCGTCTTCTCCACCCACGTATTCCACTCTATGTAGTCCCTAGACCAAATAATATCTTTATGATTGGAGCAACAATGATTGAAAGTGACTTTAGTGGTGCTATCTCGGCAAGATCAATGATGGAATTTCTCAACGCAGCTTATACTCTCCATCCTGCCTTTGCTGAAGCAGAAATTATTGAATCCGGCGTTGGCGTTCGTCCCTGCTATCCTAATAATTTACCTTATGTTCATAAACATGATAATCATATCTTTATTAATGGATTTTATAGACATGGTTTTCTTTTATCTCCAGAAATGGCAAAACAAGGGGTAAAATTAGCGTTGGAATAAAGCATGAAAATATCTGTTAACGGTGAAATAATTGAAACAAAAGCAACCTATCTTAATTTACTTCTTGATGAATTAGGTTATGAAGGTAATTGGCTAGCAACGGCTGTTAATTCTGAAGTTGTTTCTCTTGATGAACGAAGCCAATTTGTTTTGCATGAAGGAGATAGAATTGAAATTCTAAGCCCAATGCAAGGAGGCTAAAACGATGTTGAATTTTTATGGACGTGAATTTTCTTCCCGCCTTTTGTTAGGTACAGCTCAATATCCCTCACTAGAAGTTCTCCGTAAAGCTATTCATAAATCTGGTACAGAAATTGTAACAATTTCATTACGCCGAGAAACTGCAGGGGGAAAACAAAGTGGACAATTTTGGCAATTTCTTAAAGAACTTGACATAACTGTACTTCCCAATACTGCCGGCTGTTATACTGTTAAGGAAGCTGTCACAACAGCTCAATTATCACGAGATCTCTTTAAAACACCTTGGATTAAACTGGAAGTTATTGGTAATTCAGATACATTACAGCCAAATGTTTTTTCTTTAGTTGAAGCAGCACAAATTTTAAATAATGAAGGCTTTCAAATTTTTGCCTATACAACAGATGATCTTATTGTTGCTGAAAAACTCTTTGAAGTTGGCTGCCGTGTCATTATGCCTTGGTGTGCGCCTATTGGATCTGCTAAAGGTCCTCGTGATACTGATGGATTACGTTCTATCCGTGCGTATCTTCCTGATCTTACTCTTGTTATCGATGCTGGCATTGGACGTCCATCGCATGCTGCCATTGCTATGGAACTTGGCTATGATGCAGTACTCCTCAATACAGCTGTTGCTAAAGCGGGTGATCCTGTATTAATGGCTGAAGCATTTTCTAAAGCTATTATAGCAGGACATATCGGTTACAAAGCAGGACTCCTTAAAGCACGCAATGTAGCAGTGCCTTCAACACCAGTTATCGGCAAAGCAATATTCTCATGAAACTTGACCCATTTTATCCCATTGTTGATAGTGCAGATTGGGTTGAACGTTTAGTTCCCTTTGGAATTAAGCTGATACAACTACGCATAAAAGATAAAGATACAGAAACAATCATTCAACATATAAAACGAGCAAAGAATATATGTGATAAATTTAAAGTCCAATTAGTCATTAACGATTATTGGAAAATAGCCATTGACGAAAAATGTGATTTTATTCACCTTGGACAAGAAGATTTAAAAAGTGCTGACATTTTGGCAATCCGTAAAAGTGGTATAAAATTTGGTCTTAGCACTCATGATGAACACGAACTAGATATCAGTTTATCTATCTCTCCCGAATATATTGCACTTGGTCCCATTTATCCAACAATTTTAAAAAAAATGAAATGGGCTCCACAAGGACTAGAAAAAATCAAGCAATGGAGAAAGAAAATTGGTTCTTTGCCTTTAATAGGTATTGGTGGTTTAACACCAGAACGCGCAATAAGTATTTTAAAAATTGGAGCAAATAGCGCTGCTGTTGTCACTGATATTATTTTAAATAAAAAGCCCGAAGAACGTGTCCAACAGTGGATAAAGGTGACTCAAGCATGGCGCTAATGCCTTCTATACTTATTGTTGCAGGTACCGATCCAACAGGAGGAGCCGGTATTGCTCGTGATATAGAAACAGCAACACATTTTCAAACAAAAGCAAGTTTAGCAATCACAGCTGTCAACGTACAAGATAACAACCATGTTGCTGAAATTGTACCCATGAGTAAAGAAACTATTTCTGCACAAATGCGTATTGCCCTTAAAAATAACTCAATACATGCAATCAAAATCGGTATGACAGGAACCCAAGCAATTATAGAAGGAATCTGTGATATCTTAAAAGATTATCATCATATTCCAACCATTCTTGATCCTGTACTCATCGCCTCATCAGGGGGGCAGCTTACCACAGAAGCAATCACAGATATTATGCTCAATAAACTGCTTCCTCATATTGATCTTTTAACACCCAATATGGCAGAGCTTTCTCTTCTCAGTAAAAGCCCTTTGGCTTCTAATCATGAAGAAGCAATCCACCAAGCACAAAGACTTCTTTCATTTGGTCCACGCCATATATTAATAAAAGGCGGACATACCGAAGGTAATTTTGCAACAGACAGCTTAATTAATAAAACTGAAATTATAAATATTTCCTCTCCGCGTTTAAAAGGAACGATGCGTGGAACAGGTTGCATCCTTTCAAGTGCTATTGCTGCAAATCTAGCATTAAAACAATCGATGATTGAAGCCATAAAAAATGCTAAAGCGTACACTTACACATTGCTTCTAAAGCATTGTAAAAAGGATCATTAAAAATCTAATACCATTCCATTTTCTGAGAGTATACTGAACTTCTATTTACAATAAACATATTATAAATCTTGAAGAATAATTCTTCTTAGTTTATTGATTGATAGATCAGTATAAAGCAAAAAGCAAAATGTCAGAAAAAAATAAAGATGTAATCTCCAATGAAGATCTACTCAGCTTCTACAAAGAAAGTGGTGTTGATGCTGCGCTTACTGACGTTCCTATTGATCACTTTAATCAAGCTGCCTCTTTAGAACCGCAATTAAACCAAGCACACGGTATCCCCTATTATAAAAAAATATCTCCAACCATAAAATCGCATACTCTTGCACCTGATAATCCAGACAAAACACAACCTGTACTCTCAGCTGTAGAGATAGCAAAAAGTGCTCAAACTCTTGATGAGTTGAAATCCGCCCTTCTTTCTTTTAATGGTTGCTCATTAAAACTAACAGCCAAAAATACCTGTTTTTCTGATGGAACAGCAGGAAGTCCTCTTATGCTCATAGGTGAAGCTCCAGGACGAGAAGAAGATATACAAGGAATTCCATTTGTAGGAAAAGCAGGCATACTACTCAACAAAATACTCGCATCAATTGGTCTCTCAAGACAAAATGTTTACATAGCAAATACTATTCCCTGGCGTCCACCAGGAAACCGCACACCAACACCACGCGAAGTTACATTATGTCGCCCTTTTATTGAACGTCAAATTTTATTAGCCAAGCCTCGTATTCTTATAGCACTAGGAAGCACTGCCGCACAATTCTTTACGGGAATTCAGAGTGGCATTATTCGAATAAGAGGAAAATGGCTTACTTATGAAAATGAAGATCTTCAAATCCCTGTTATGCCAACTTTTCATCCCGCTTATCTTTTAAGGACGCCTAGTCAAAAAAAGCTTACATGGATGGACTTTTTAGAAGTAAAAAACCGTTTAAATAATCTTTAGTCATTTTTAAATTCTGCCTTTTCTTAAGCAATAAGCAGCCTTTCAACAAATTATACTCTCCAAATATAGCAAGGGAAACAATTATGCAGCAAGAAACAATTCCTGTTTATCATTTAGAAGATTACCAACCAACACCCTATGCTATACCTAAAACACAACTTAATTTTTGTCTGAATCCAACAAAAACTGTCGTTAAAGCGACATTGTCTATTGAACCGCGTCAACATACAAAAGAATTAACACCTCTCGTACTTTCTGGTGACGAACTGACATTAATTTCTGTTGCTATCAATGGCGAAGAATTAGCTAAAAATGCTTATAAAAGCACTCCTTCGAACCTAGAAATTATTGCTCCTCCTGCAACTTCTTTCACATTACAAATAGTGACAGAATTAAACCCCGAAAGTAATCGTCAACTTATGGGACTTTATCTTTCAAACGGTGTTTATTGCACACAATGCGAAGCAGAAGGTTTTCGTCGCATAACTTATTTTTATGACCGTCCTGATATTCTTTCTACCTATTCAGTAAAAATTACAGCAGATTCTCAGACGGTTCCAATCTTGCTTTCTAATGGTAATCTCATTGAAACAGGCATCCTTGAAAATAATCGGCATTTTGCTGTTTGGGAGGATCCTTATCCAAAACCATCTTATCTTTTTGCTTTAGTTGGTGGAAATCTTGACCAACTTGAAGATCATTTTATCACAGCATCTGGACGGCCTGTTAAACTTGGTATCTATGTAGAAAAAGGTAAAGCTAAACAAGCAACCTATGCCATGGATGCCCTCAAACGTTCCATGCGTTGGGATGAACAATGTTTTGGCCGTGAATATGATCTAGATGTTTTTAATATTGTTGCTGTCTCTGATTTCAATATGGGCGCAATGGAAAACAAAGGTCTTAACATCTTTAATGATAAATATATCCTTGCAGATCCTGAAACAGCAACAGACAAAGACTATAGAAATATTGAACGTATCATTGCACATGAATATTTTCACAATTGGACTGGTAATCGTATTACCTGTCGTGACTGGTTTCAACTTTGTTTAAAAGAGGGATTAACTGTCTACCGTGATCAGGAATTTTCTGCAGATCAAAATATACGCAGTCTGCAAAGGATTGAAAACATAAAAATGTTGAAAGCTACACAATTTCCTGAAGACGCTGGTCCTCTTTCTCATCCTGTACGTCCTCGTCAATATAGTCAAATCAATAATTTTTATACTACAACTATCTATGAAAAAGGTGCAGAAGTAGTGCGTATGATACGGACTATCTTAGGTCCTGTGCTCTTTCGTAAAGGTATGGATCTCTATTTTCAACGCCATGATGAACAAGCGTGTACTATTGAAGATTTTATCGCTTGTTTTGCTGAAGTATCGGATCAAGATTTCTCACAATTTATGCTATGGTACGAACAAGCAGGTACTCCTCATGTGAAAATTGATAGCCATTATAATGAAGGTACTTTAACAATTCATGCACAGCAACATATTCCACCAACGCCACAACAAAATAATAAAAAACCCATGCTGATCCCTATTGCCTTTGATCTATTAGGAAGTGAGGGACAATCACTCATCTACGAAAGTGATACAACTATTCAATCAGATATTATGTTGCTTTCTAAGGAATCTCAAACCTTTCAATTAAAAGGACTACCTAATAAACCTGTTTTATCACTCCTACGAGATTTTTCTGCTCCCATTATTTTACAAACTCCATTTAACGAAAACGAACTGATTTTTCTTGCTCAAAATGATAGCAATCAAGTCAATCGTTGGCAGTCACTGAATATTCTCATAACCCAAGCTCTTATTCAAGTCATTCAAGATAAAACAGCTGAAAAAGCAACCATGCCCTCTAATTTACTAGAGCTGATTAAAACCATCATCAAAGATGAAAACCTAGAACCGGAATTTCGAGCATTTTGTTTAAATTTACCAAGCGAAAGTGAACTTGCACATACAATCGGTCAAAATGTTGATCCAGATCGAATACACTATGTACGTAATCAATTTTTAGCTTCTATTGCACACACCCATCAAGAACTTTTCACAGAATTCTACGTACAAATGCAGGTACAAGAATCTTATTCACCAAATGCTGAGCAAACTGGAAAAAGAGCATTACGCAATATCATCTTAGACTATCTCTCTATTGCTGAAGCTAATCCAGAGCGCACTGCCACACAATATGCCACATCTGATAATATGACAGATCGCATTGCCAGCATAACGATTTTAGTACAACGCTTTAACACAAGCAAACAAGCACAAAATGCTTTAAATGATTTTGAAAATCGATATTATCATAATCCTTTAGTCATGGATAAATGGTTTGCAATTCAAGCAATGGTTGCAGGAGCATCAACACTTGACTGCGTTCAAAAACTCACAAAACATCCGCTTTTTTCACAAGATAATCCTAATAGAGTACGTGCTTTGATTGGCACTTTTGCTTCTGGGAACCAAACAGGTTTTAACAGGATTGATGGAGCATCTTATCATTTTCTATGCCAAACTATTTTAGAAATTGACCCTAAAAATTCACAACTTGCTTCACGGTTATTAACAATTATGCGCTCTTGGAGACAATTGGAACCTATTCGACAGAAAAAACTCGAATCTGCATTAAAAACAATTGCAGCAGCAGAAAAATTATCAAGCGATGTAACAGATATCATCAATCGTACACTACTTGCTTAAAATAAAAATATTTATAATTAAATTATTGTAATATTGCTCTATTAATTAATCAAATTTAGTTCTTCTGCAGCTCTCATAACAATAAGCCTATAAATAGCTATTTTAGCCTATTTATAGGTAATATTAAAGTTCTTT
This sequence comes from Bartonella sp. A1379B, assembly GCF_002022485.1. Lineage (NCBI taxonomy): Bacteria > Pseudomonadati > Pseudomonadota > Alphaproteobacteria > Hyphomicrobiales > Bartonellaceae > Bartonella > Bartonella sp. A1379B. Next base: position 980,923 of record NZ_CP019780.1, read on the forward strand.
TAATTTTCATAATTTATACTCATCAGAGTAAAATTATTCTTTTTTTTAAAAAAAGACTAGACAGAAGACTCTTGTTTTGATTCATTAGGCTTACTGAATTGTTATGAGTACCAAAACAGTTTTCTAGTTACATTATTCATGATTAGAGGATCCCAGAAATGGCTAAATTGGACGTGTATAACGCGGCCACAAGAATGCATTCTGATTCAAAACCAAGCGCTTCAAATCGCAGGGTAGGAGTAACACGTATTTCTAATTCAATTTACCAAAAACTCCTCTTTATCGAACCTTGGTTGCGACGTTCTATTCCATTCGCCATTATTATATCTTTGATTGTGTTAGCAACAATACGCTTTGCGTCACTTTATGACTGGCGCCATACAATTGATAAGAATGCGCGTTCCATACTTTCTCTTTTATCTTCCTCTATAGTAAATAAAATCGATCATGATTTACTGGCTTTTACTCAGCAAAAAAAAGTAGCCTCTCTTTCTCCTAATCATTTACAAAATATTCTAATAACCTTTCATCATCACAGCTCTACTCATATCAATCCTATGATAGCTATCCTTGATCGCAATGGAAATATACTAGCTTCGTCTAATTCAGAAATAATTTCAGGGGAGTCTTTACAGGATTTTATTTCTGGGAATATCATTTCATGGCCTCTCAAAAAAAACACTGGCATCATACCAATTACAATAGAACAAGAACCTGCTCTCGCTTCATTCAGCCAAACAGACAGTGGCCAATATGGAGTATTCATTAGTGCAACAAAAAAACATATCTATACGGAATGGGAAAAAAAGTTCTCATTAAATATAACTTTACTGATAGGAACAGTGAGTATTATTTTAGTTCTTCTCTATGCCTATTATAATCAAGTCACACGAGCACGTAATACAGATTTGATTTCAGAAAAAATTCAAAATCGCATTGATATGGCTATGATGCGGGGACGTTGTGGATTATGGGATTGGAATATGGCGAGTGGACGGGTTTATTGGTCACGAGCAATGTATGAAATGCTTGGCTATGAACCTCAAAATGCACTCCTATCAATTTCTCAAATTACTGCTATCATTGATCCAAAAGATGCAAATTTTTTTGAACTCGCTCAAGAATTAATGGAGAGTAAAAAAAAACATATCGATATTAATGTACCTATGCGTCACGCTGAAGGTCATTATGTATGGATGCGCATTCGCGCCGAAGTAACCGATGAAGAAGAACCTCACTTAGTTGGTATTTCCTTTGATATTAGTGAACAACATCAATTTGCTGAACAAACTGCACAAGCTGACCTTCGTATCCGTGATGCGATTGAAAATATTTCTGAATCTTTTGTCTTATGGGATTCAGAAGGACGTCTAGTTATGTCTAACAGCAAATTTTGTGAATATGCTGCTATCCCTAAACAAATGCTACAATCAGGAATTGAACGTGCAACTGTTGAAGCCATGTCACGTCCTGCTATCAGTGAATATCCTCTTAAGATAGATGAATCTGGTAACTTAACGAGTATTCGTCAAACTGCAAATGGCTACTGGCTTAAAATTAATGAAAGACGTACACAAGATGGAGGGCTTGTTTGTGTTGGCACTGATATCTCTGAACTTAAACAACAACAAGAAAAATTTGAAGATAGTGAAAGACGACTTTTTTCATTCATTCAAGAGCTGAAACGTGCTCGAGGCAATGCTCAACAACGTGCTACAGAAGTTGAAAAGCTTAATAAAAGCCTGCAAGAAGAAAAAGAGCGAGCCGAAAGTGCTAACAAAGCTAAATCAGAATTTTTAGCCAATATATCCCATGAATTGCGTACTCCTCTTAATGCTATTCTTGGTTTTTCAGAAATCATGTTACAATCTACCTTTGGTCCTCTCGGTTCACAACGCTATAAAGAATATATGCACGATATTCATAATTCAGGAACCCATCTTCTTACTCTTATCAATGATATTCTTGATATGTCAAAAATCGAAGCTGGAAGATTTACCCTTGACCGTAAAAATATCAACCTTGAGCCAATCATCAGTGAAACAATTCGTACACTAACGCCACAAGCACAAGCGAAAAAGATTTCTCTTACAACAAATATTGAACAAAAACTTCATGCTGATGTTGATTGTCGCGCTATGAAACAAATTTTTCTTAATCTTATCTCAAATGCTGTTAAATTCACACCTTCTGGTGGCAGCATTGATATCCGTGCTTTCCAGAAAAATAACAACCTTATCTTTAGTATTAAAGATACAGGTGTTGGTATTCCCCAAGAAGCAATCAAAAAACTTGGACAACCTTTTGAACAAGTTGAAAATCAATTTACCAAAACCCACCCTGGTTCAGGTCTTGGACTAGCTATATCTCGTTCTTTATTAGAACTACATAAAGGAAAACTAGAAATCACTTCTAAAGAAGGAAAAGGCACAATTGTAACGATTATAATGCCAATTCAACAAAATTAAATCTTTAATATCGTTCACGTTGTAGTAAAATTTGTTTGCGCTGAATACCCCAACGATAACCAGAAAGAGCACCATTCTTTCGGATTACACGATGGCAGGGGATCACTAATGCCAATTCATTACATGCACATGCATTAGCAACAGCACGGTACGCTTTTGGCATACCAATACTTTGCGCTAACTCTTTATAAGAAATTGTTTCTCCACATCGTATTTCACATAATGCAGTCCAAATTTTTTTTTGAAAAACTGTGCCATTGATATCGAATAGTAAATTGTGATGTTTTACCAACTTAGGAGTTTCAACCATCGCTACAATACATGCTATTTCTTGATTCAACACATTATCATTAATATTGTATTTTATATTGGTAAAACGCGTTCCTAATTCCTGTAATAATTGTTCAGTTGAATCGCCTAAAGCAATATAACAAATACCCTTATGAGATTTAGCTACCAAAAGACTCCCTATAGATGTCTTTCTTGCCGTCACAATAATCGTATCTTGCCTACTCTTGTTTTTACGCTTTTCCATTATACTTTGTGACATCTTTAAATTCATAGGAATCTCCTACAAATTAAATCTTCACCCATAAAAAATGACCTTATTCCAATGAACTCTAAACTTCTCGTATGAAAATCTAATGTAAACCCAAATATTTAATCCTAGGAATAAAGTTTGTCATTAACTTATAATGAAAGACAAACTTCTCTACTTTAGTAAGGGCACTAAACCTCATATCAATCTTATTGCAGATAAATACGGATGCAATAAGTAAAAAGAAAATCATAATCTTACTTATTATACTTAAAAGTATTGTACGTTAAAATGATAAACATATTTAATATATTGAGCATACTTCTCAGAAAAATAAATACTATAACAGCATATAATTTGATAAAATTTACTTTTTCTCCCTTTTCTCCTTATTACAGATCTATTTTCTTCTGAAGCAATTTAAACACGCATAACACGTCTACATCTATAGTCTTATTTTAACTTTTTCTTGCATCACAATAGGATATAGAAGAGATCCCTGAAAATTTGTCTCTTTCAACATTTGCATGAATCTCTATAATGTGTAAGGTACATAGTCATCATAAAATATACAACGATTATATATCTTCAGCATAGCTTACTTATTTCTTGTATTGTATCAATTCTCACCATACGTGTAATACTATAACCTTTGAGCTAAAATTTTACATATAAAATGATACATATATTAAATTGAACAGAGAAATAAATTATAAAAATATTATTAGTGATCGCTTTCTGTGAGTAGAAAATAATTGCTTAAAAGGAAGCTTATCCGTGTAATAAACTCACCTGCTTTATTGATTGACAATCAAAAAAGCTTTTCTGAGTTTATTAATCAAAAAAAATAAAGCATAGTATAATATTCATAGTTTATTTTAACATACATTCATTTGTATACTAAAAATCAACGTATGATTTTACTTAAAAAACATTCTATCTAGCGTCCCATAACTTGTGTAAAAATTGTACGCACTGATTGTCCTATTTCTTCAATTAATTTTTCAACACGTGGCAAATCAGGCTCGCCAATACTACGTAGCAAAAGATCGCTCAACCCAGGTGGCATATCATCAGGATTAAGAGCCTCATTTAAGCAAAGACGTATAATCTGACTTAAATTGTTATAAAGACAATAAGCGTAATGTAAATCAGCAATCAATGATTGACTTAGAAAATCGAGTGGTAAACGAGAAAGAATATCAGCTGTAGTCGCTCCAATTTGAAAATCAATGACATGAGTTATAAGAGCAAATTGAGCAATAAATTCAAGATCCATAATACCACCAGGTAGAGTTTTTAAATCCCATCGATTTGCCGGTGGTTTTTCTTTTTCAATTAAAGCACGCATTTCAAGCACTTCTTTTGCAACCTTCTTTTTATCACAAGGAAGTGCAATAATTTCCCTTACTTCATTTTCCAATTTTTGCAAAAAATCAGCATCTCCAGCTATACCCCTTGCACGGGTTAAGGCAAGATGTTCCCATATCCAAGCTTCCTGGCGTTGATATTTTCTAAAAACCTGAAAGGGAACAGCTATAGGCCCTTTATTGCCCAATGGCCGTAGTCTTAAATCAACAGTATAAAGAACTCCTTGATTTGTAGAAGTAGATAAAGCAGAAACAAAACGTTGTGTTAAACGGGTATAATATTGAGAAACATAGAGTGGCTTTTCTCCATCAGACATTTCTACATTTTCGTCATGCTCATACAGTAAAATAAGATCGACATCTGATCCTGCTGTTAATTCACAGCTTCCCAGCTTACCCATACCCAATATGCCAATACGTCCCCCTTTGATATGGCCATGATGACGAAAAAATTCTTCCTGAACAGCAGTAAGCGTTTTTGCAATCATGAGATCAGCGAGCGCAGTAAAAGCAAAACCTGCTCTATCTCCATTAATTGTACCATTCAAAAGCCGAATACCAATCAAAAAACGCTGTTCACCAGCAAAAATCCTTAGATGATCAAGAATTTCTTCATAAGAAGTGACACCTTCAAGAAAATATTGCAAACGATTTTCTAAATAATCTTTTGTTGGCAATTCTGAAAAAATTTTAGGATCCAGCATCCCATCAAAAACGTGTGGTGTACGTGTAATAATCTCGGCAAGCCGTGGTGCAGCACCCATAATACAAACCAACATATCTAAAAGGGGCGGATTTGACTGCAATAAGCTAAAAAGCTGTATCCCTGAAGGCAAGCCTTGCAAAAAACTATCAAAACACAACATTGCCTCATCTGCTCTTTTGGTCGCACCAAAAGCCTTTAAAAGTGCTGGTGTAAGCTCTGTTAATCTTTCACGCGCTTCAGCAGATTGAGTGGCCCTATAACGCCCACAATGCAATGTACGCATAATACGACAAATATCGCTTGCCCTTTTAAAACCTAAACGACTTAATGTAATAAGTGTTTCAGGGTCATCCTCCTCACCTGTGAAAACCAAGTTACCCATTTCCAAGCCAAGTTCTTGCTCGTGCTCAAACAACGCAGCATAATGTTCTTCCACTATCAGAAGTGTTTCTAACAAATCACGAATAAAACAGTGACTCTCTTGATATCCCATCAAATACGCAACGCTCGTAAATCGCGTAACTTCTTCTGGCAAAACATGCGTTTGTTCATCTGCAATCATTTGAATACAGTGTTCAACATTACGTAAAAAAGCATAGCTTTTTATAAGGCTATCTTTAATTTCCTCTCCGATCCAACCAAGATTGCAAAGCTCTGCTAACATTTCAACTGTTTTACGTCCACGTAATTGAGGTAAGCGTCCTCCAGCAATTAACTGTTGTGTTTGCACGAAAAATTCAATTTCACGAATACCCCCTCGTCCCAATTTGATATTATGACCATAAGCAGCAATTTGCCCATAATTTTTATAAGCATGGATTTGGCGTTTAATAGAATGAATATCAGCAATAGCTGCATAGTCTAAATATTTGCGCCATACATAAGGAGAAAGTTCTTTAAGAAAATTAAAACCTGCATCAATGTCGCCCGCTACTGGACGTGCTTTAATCATAGCTGCACGTTCCCAATTTTGACCACGCCCTTCATAATAACGCAGAGCAGCTCTAATAGGTAACGCCAAAGGTGTTGAACCTGGATCTGGTCGGAGTCGCAAATCGAGCCGAAAAACATATCCTTCGGCAGTACGCTCTTGAATGATACGGATTAATCGGCGCACCATTTTTGAAAATATATCAACACTTTCATAGGAATCTCCCACATGAGATGACATTTCATCAATTAAAATAATCAGATCAATGTCAGAGGAATAATTAAGTTCTTCAGCGCCAAATTTCCCCATCCCTAAAACAATTAAACCACAATCTTTCTCTGGTATATCACGATTAGCTAAACGTATTTTTCCACAATCATGAGCTTCTCTCAAAAGAAAACGTAAAGCTGCACCTAATGCTGCTTCACCAAGACGTGTCAGCCATGCGCAAGAAACCTCATAAGTAAAAACACGACTTAAATCAGCTAAAGCAATCAGAGTGTGCGCTTCTCTTTTCTTGCACCTTAAAGCCGCCATTAATGAAGTTTCATGAATCATTTCAGCTCTATCAACGGCAGCAATATCTTCTACAATTTCACTGAGCCTTGTTTCTATATCTGTAGTCAATAAAGGACTAAGATAAGAGGGATTTGCAATCAAAACTCCACGTAAAAAAGGAGATAAAGTCATGACTGCGCAGATAAAATCAACTTGCTCTCCTCCACCTACAATATAGGAAACCAATGGTTCTAAATTTTCTTTTCTTGCTTGTTCTTCAATATCTTTCAACCATTGTGAACCACTCTCATCAAGAGGACGTAAAGGAAAAAGCCGTGTTTTTAAAAAAGCTGTCTTCATCTGCATTCCATCAAGAAAGCATTTTAGTTTTCATTCTATTTTATTGCATAACAAAATTAGAAAAAGGCAATATCTATAAAATAAACAAGCAATAACAATATTAAGGAAATAATAAAACAGCTTTCAATCCTGGATTTGCGTTTTCAAGTAACAATTCGCCCCCATGAAGTTTCATAACAGCTTTTGTTATACTTAAACCAATACCAAAACCAGGTTGTGTGCGGCTTTCTTCAAGACGAACAAACCGTTCTATCACTTTTTCACGTTTATCTTCTGCTATTCCTGGACCATTATCACTAACTACAACGCGCAAACGTCCTCCATCATCCTCCATTGACAAAGAAACCTCTGCCTTTTTTTCACCTATAGATGCATATTTGATTGCGTTATCAATAAGATTTAAAATTGATTGTGTAATAAGTTCACGATTCAGCTTGAGCTCTTTATCAAAAGTATGTCCCAATCGAAGCGAAACACCAGCTTCTTCAGCAAAAGGTTCATAAAATTCAACCGCATTTTCAAGAATCAATTTTATATTCGTTATTTCAAGATTCTCAATTGAGCTACCTGCTTCAATACGTGAAATCATTAAAATAGCACTAAAAGTACGAATAAGATAATCTGATTCAGCAATAACATCATCCAGAGCCTGCCGATATTCAAACTCTGTTTTCTTTCCTACAAGTGCTTCTTCGGCACGATTTCTGAGACGAGTTAGTGGTGTCTTAAGATCATGAGCAATATTATCTGACACCTGACGCAAACCAGTATTTAATTCTTCAATACGATCTAACATAACGTTAAGATTAACTGACAATCGATCAAACTCATCACCGGCTCCAGAAACGGGTAAGCGCCCACTAAAATCACCATTCATCAAACGCTGTGATGCAGCTGTTACACGATCAATCCTTTGTAATGCGCGCCGACCAATAAAAAACCATATTAACAAAGCACCTCCAACCATTGCTGCAAGAGCAATCATAACGGCTTTACGAATAACTGTTACAAAACGTTCCGGTTCATCTAAATCTCGCCCAACAAGAAGTTTCATAGCATTGGGTAAATCAATAATAGCCGCTAAAGCACGATGTTTATTTTGTTCATTTATCTGGCCATTTTCTCCAAAGCGTGAATACAAAAAAGAATGAGAAAGAAAGCCATTAGATTGAAGAATCCCAGGTTCTATGTGCGCAACATTCCCTGCCAAAATACGACCCGTTGGATCAGTGACAAGATAAAGAAAAGCCCCTGGTTGACGTGAACGATAATCAATAGTACGCATTAATATAGGCAACCCACCATAATTATAAGCACTCTCGATATACCTTAATTCTTCACGTAAAGCTTGTTCCGTTTGGTCTGTCAGTAATGAAATAGCGAATGCTGTCATATAAAGAGAAAGTCCCGCCGCAACTAATCCAAAAAGCAAAATATAAAGCGCAGAAAGCCTCACTGCAGTCGTACGCATCATGTTGATTAAACGGTTCATATTTTCTTTTCTGGTGCCTTTAGCATATATCCTGCTCCACGAACTGTATGCAAAAGGGGAACATCAAAATCTTTTTCAATCTTTGCTCTTAAACGAGATATATGAACATCAATAACATTTGTTTGCGGATCAAAATGGTAATCCCAAACATTTTCTAAAAGCATCGTACGAGTAACGACCTGTCCAGAGTATCGCATTAAATACTCCAGTAAACGAAATTCACGCGGTTGCAATATAATGTTCTTGTCACCACGCTTCACTATATGTGCTAATCGATCAAGTTCGAGATCGCCAACACAATAAACAGTTTCTGCTTCCTTCGGATTTTTTCGCCTTCGTAAAACTTCAACACGCGCAAGCAGTTCAGAAAAAGCAAAGGGTTTTGTCAGATAATCATCTCCACCCGCACGCAAACCAGTTACACGATCATCAACCTGACCTAAAGCAGAAAGAATAAGAACTGGTGTTTCGATGCCTTTTGCACGCAACTCAGTAACAATAGAAAGACCGTCACGATATGGAAGCATGCGATCAATAACCATCACATCATAATTTACCGTCTCAGCAAAAGTATACCCCGTATCTCCATCATAAGCAATGTCAGCTGTATGTCCTGCCTCCAAAAAGGCTTTCTCGAGATAACGCCCTGTCTCACGATCATCTTCGATAATGAGTATCTTCATAAACGCATCTCCATTATTTTATTCAATGATTGATGAAACAGAAACCTTAGTCAGTTTCTGTTTCACTTCTTATAAATGTTATTTTTTTAGAATTGGAAGGGCAATAAAACGATTCTGATCATTTGTTCGCACTTGTAACAATATCGCATTTCTCCCTAGTTTTTTTGCATCTTTGATTGCATCAGTAATATCAGATGCTTTTTTGACAGGCCTATTATTAACCGTTACGATGACATCACCAGGACGTACTCCCCTATCAGCTGCATCTGCATCTGAGTCCACATCCGTTACAACCAATCCTACACCATCATCAGAAGGAGCTACAATCAAACCATAATCTTCTAACGTTTCATCTGAATTACCATGTTCACTTGAATATTTTCCTTTTTCTCGCTGTCCCTCATCTGCTGGCATGGAATCAAGCTTAACCTTAATACTTTCCTCTTTACCCGATCTCCAAATTCCTAAAGTAACAGTTTCTCCAGGCTTAGTATTTGCAATACGCTTTGCTAGATCACGTGCATCATTAATTTTTTCGCCATTAACTGCAATAATTACATCCCCTGCTTTAACGCCAGCCTTTGCTGCTGGCCCTTTGAGCGGATCAGTAATTAAAGCACCTTTAGATTCTTTGAGACCAATTGAATCAGAAATTTCTTTTGTAACAGCCTGAATTTGCACACCGATCCAACCTCGCTGAACAGAACCTTTTTCCATAAGTTGTTTCACAACCTGTTTTGCTGTTGCTGAAGGAATAGCAAAAGCAATCCCAACATTCCCACCAGAGGGAGAATAAATTGCTGTATTAATTCCAACAACTTGTCCATTAAGATTAAACGTTGGCCCCCCAGAATTACCACGATTAACAGCAGCATCAATCTGAATAAAATCGTCATAAACACCAGCACCAATATCACGTCCACGCGCAGAAACTATACCCGCTGTTACAGTTCCACCAAGGCCAAATGGATTCCCGACAGCCACTACCCAATCTCCCACATGGATTGTCGAATCATCTGCAAAATCAACGTATGGAAACTTCCGTTTATCATTTACTTTTAATACCGCAAGATCAGTTCGGGGATCTGCTCCAATAAGTTTTGCCTCAAGTTCTGTACCGTCATCGAGAATGACAGCATAGCTCGTTCCCTCCGCAATGACGTGATGATTGGTAACAATATAACCATCAGAAGAGGTAAAAAAGCCAGATCCAAAGGCAATAGGACGAAATTTACGCGAACGATTCAAAGGCTTATTATTAGGAAGAGCATGATTATAAAAATCTTTAAAAAATCTTTTCAAAGGATGTTGATCTGGCAACTGATCAATCCCTGGACTGCTAAAAAAATTACTAAAGAAACGCTCTTCTTTCTTAGCATTACTCTTCACTTGCACAGAAACAACAGCTGCTTTTACTTTAGATACAACATCTGCAAATCCTTGTTGTTGTACTGAAGGAACAAATACAGGATTCGCATAGGTATTTGTCACCCAAAAGCTTGATCCGGTAAAAAACATCGTACTTGCTAAAAATACAGAACAACTTACTGCTGTTAACATCATACGAAAATTTGATCTGATCATTTTTTATGCTCCTACTCAGTAATATTTTAACCATACTGTAATTAACAATAAAACAGTAAATATTACTGTTTTCTGTCTAAATTATTAAAGTTTTGTAAAGTTGATGATAAATAACATTCAGATGAAATAAATCTAAACTATCCGTTTAAATCCCTCACTTTTCTTTATCCATATAATATCCATTTTAATTTCAACAATATTATGAATCGCTTCTATTAATGAGCATCAAAAGAAATGGGTGTTTTTCTGCTTGCCCACCTTATTCGAAATAAAATGAAACTTACACCAATAATAATGATGATCAGAGGTGATAACCATAAAAACCATGTTGTTTTATTAAATGGGGGTGTTAGTAAAATAAATTCACCATATTGTTCAACAAGAAAATCAATAACCTGCTGATTATTATCACCTGCTTTCAAGCGCTCACGAACTAAAAGACGTAAATCACGTGCTAAGGAGGAATTTGAATCATCAATTGTTTGATTTTGACAAACTGGACAACGCAAATAGGATGAAATATCACGCGCGCGCCCTTCGAGTATTGGATCCATTAAAATCTCATCTGGCTCTACCGCTCCCACTAATTGCATAGAAAAAATGAGAATAAAGAATGTAAAAATCCAAAAGAAAAGCTTCCTCATCTTGATCCCTTTATAATCGATTGCACCCAACCTACACGCATCCAATGATTTAAAAGAGAAAAGCCTCCTCCTATCGCCATCATGAACGCACCAAACCAAATACATATCACATACGGTTTCCACCATATATGCACGACAAGCCCTTGATCATTTATACGACCAGGAGCAATATAAAACTGAGAAAAGCCATGATTTTGAATACCAACTTCCGTCGTCGATCTATTTTGGCTTGAATAAAAACGTTTCGATGCTGTCACATTACTTATCACATTTTTATTCTCGTATATTTTAAAATCGAATTGTATCGCTGAATAATTCGAACCTGCAATATTATGAACTTCATCAAAACGAATAGTCTTATCAGCTATCGTAACTGTCTCTCCTACTTGCATAATTAAAATACGTTCTTGCCCAAAAGTTGCAACCCAAATAATGCCGAATAATGTAACTCCTAATCCCATATGAGCCAACGCTGCACCAAAAACAGATAATGGTAATCCTAAAAATCTCTTAACCCGAACCCTAAAAGACACCTTATGATAACCACTTTTGTTCCAAAGATCAGCCAAACCACCCAAAAAAACAAAAACTGCTAATCCAATCCCTAAAGCAGCAAAAATATCACGTAAAGAATCTACATAAAATGTTATAAAACACGCTACACAAGCCAGTGCAAAAACACACCACAATCGCTCAAAAACTGCAAAAAAATCGCTACGTTTCCAAGCCATCATCGTGCCAAATGGAACAAATAACAAAAGTACTATCATTAAAGATCCAAATGTAAGATTAAAAAAAAGAGCACCCACAGAGATTTTTTGCCCTGTTAATGCCTCGAAAAAATAAGGGTAGAGTGTACCAATTAAAACTGTGGCTGTTGCTGTTGTAAGAAGTAAATTATTTAAAATAATAAAACCTTCACGCGAAATTGGATGAAAAAGTCCCCCTGTTTTCAAAATAGGCATCCGTATAACAAAAAGAAGAAAAGCTCCTCCCGTGAAAAAAAACAAAATAGCAAGAATTGCCTTCCCACGTGCTGGATCAACAGCAAAACTATGCACAGACATCAAAAGACCTGAACGAACAAGAAAAGTTCCCATAAGAGAAAGAGAAAACGTAAGAATAGCTAAAAATAAGGTCCAGCTTCTCAATAAGTTTCGTTTTTCAAAAACAATCACCGAATGTAAAAGAGCAGTTCCCGAAAGCCAAGGCATTAATGAAACATTTTCAACTGAATCCCAAAACCAGTAACCACCCCAACCTAATTCATAGTAAGCCCAATAAGACCCAACGGTAATGCCAATTGTCAAAAAAATCCATGCAAGCAAAACCCATGGTCGTATCCAACAAGCCCAAATCTTATTAATATATCCTATAATCAATGCAGCTATTGCAAAAGAAAAACAAACCGAAAAACCAACATAGCCCAAATAAAGAAGTGGGGGATGAATTGCTAAAGAAATATCCTGTAACACAGGATTAAGATCATTTCCCTGCAATACCGGTGAATGAACACGTACAAATGGATTAGACATAAAGAGAATAAACAAAAGAAAAGCACTTATGATCCAACTTTGGCAACTTAAAACTAATGCTTTAAACTGTTCTTGTAATTGTGGAGAAAATAATGCAATCAATGTACTAAAAAAGGCTAAAAGCAAAACCCATAATAACATTGATCCTTCATGGTTACCCCACACACCAACGATTTTATAAAGCATTGGCTTTTCTGAATGAGAATTCTCAACAACATTAAGAACAGAAAAATCAGATACAATATAAGCGTAAACAATAATCAAAAAAGATAAGAGCAATAATATAAAAATGATATATGTTAGCGGTACTGCTAATTGCATCAATAAACGCTTTTTTTGTAAAACCCCAAAAGTTGGTAAAAATGCCTGCAACAAACTAACTGCCAATGCTGCCGCTAAAAAAAGATGACCCAATTCAACGAGCACAATCGAATTGTCCCTTCATATTCTGACATTTATTTACGCGATCAGCCATTTCTTTAGACATATAAGTCTCATCATGTTTTGCCAAAATACGCGTACCTATAAAAATTCTTTGTTTATTGAAATATCCTTCCACAATAACGCCTTGTCCTTCGCGAAAAAGATCCGGTAATATACCAGTAAAAATAACCTTTTCATGTTTTAGATTATCAGTTACAAAAAAGGTAACTTGCATATTTCCACTGTATTCAACAGTTCCTTTTTCAACAAAACCACCTAAACGTAAGGAACGACCCGTTAAAATATCTTCTCTTGTAATTTCAGATGGCATTCGAAAAAAATTGACTGTATTACGGATCATATACAACATGAAACCGGTAACAATTGCTATAATAAAAAGACATGATAAAACCATAAGTAGTCTATTTTTTTTTTGCGTCTTCAAAACAAGCTCAAGTGAAAAAGAATCCTTTAAAGGTGCACTGTTCATGGCCTACTCATGAAAAATATTTTCATTAATGTGTATTGTATACATGCCCTATTGTGTACTGAAAGAGTTTTGCACATTCTTTTATATAAGTAAAACTGATTATAAGTATTTTGTCTATTTCTGAACAAATTCACCCAATTATGCAATTATAAATTAATCTAAATCTTGCTCATCAGAAACACTACGCAACTGAATAATCATTTCTTCAATACGTGATCTTCCTTTAATATTCTTAGGTGTCTGATTAAGGAAGTTTTGTAAAAGCTGAACCGCTTGAGAAGATTGACCTGATTGATGAAAAGCACTTGCTAAAAGTAAATGAGGATAAAAATCTTTTGGTGCTAAATTAACAGCCTTCTGAAAAATATCCTGTGCTTCTTGCGTAATTATTCCTCCTTCATAATTAACTAACGCTAAACCATATCCTAACAGCCTTGGAGCTGTTTCTCCATTTAAATGAAGTGCATATAAGTAGGTATTCACAGCATCTTGAAAACGACCAGCCTCAAGATACGCTACTGCCAATGCATCTGCTACCTTTCCATCATGAGGCATACGAAAAAAAAGCACTTCTAAACGAATAAGTTTTTCATGCTCATTTAACGTATTGGGATCTTTCTCCATCAATTCACTAAAAAAATAACTTTTGACTCCTGGATTACCCGTCAGACTATAAACACCCCATGTTACAAAAAAAATAAATAGAACACTTAGCACCATAAGTGCGCAAAAACTTTTTGAATATTTATAAAGTCTTCGCACACCTCCTGCATCAAAAGTACAACGTTGAAAATTAGTTTCACTCTCACAGTTTTGAGTTTGATCAAGGTTGAAAGAAGACATTTTCTTTTGTTTTGTTCCACAATAAAAAAACAAAAAAAGAATAATTGTTAAAAAAATTAAAAAAAATGCAACCAAGACTGATAATAGCATATCACTTTAACACCTATATGGAAATCAAAAAACTACAACCAATTTCCTTCATGCTTTTATTGTGGCACTTATATAAGAGGCACCCAACTTCCATCAGCATTGCGGCATGCACTACCATAAACTATTTCAGATACACTATTAAGAGTAAAAGAGTGACTATACTGACGACAATTTTGTGAACCAACCTGATAAAATTGCCCTGCACTTACTTCACCAAAAATACCTCTTTTTTTAGATACCCAGCTTACTTTTTTTCCAGCACCAGCATATTCTAGCGCATTATATTCTGCTTGCAAAACTTTATAACGATCATCCATAGATAATAGCGTAAAAGAAGATCCAAGGAGACCAGTCCCCATGCTATTAATCTTATCAAAATGAACTTCTTCTACATTGAGATCCTTTGTATCTAATTTCAACGTATGACTACACCCCGATAAACTGACAATCAACATACCAATTAATGATAAAAAGACTTTCTGCATCATGACACCATAAAACTCATCATCAATTTTTCTGACATCTATAAAACCATAAAAACAAAATTTTCATTTATATCCTCCATGACATATAAATATAACAATTAAGGTACGAAAATATTTTTACTTACTACCTTAAGCTGTATACAAAATATCGCTTTTTATTACAGATATTATCTTTGGTATAGACACCAAGAAAAAGAAAACATATTTATCACCTTGGTAATACAATTTTTGTATATAATCCACCCAGTTTAGAACGCGACAAAGAAAAGCTTCCACCATATTCACTAACCATATCTGAGACAATTGCTAATCCCAATCCTGTTCCTGGCTTACTTTCATCAAAACGTTGACCTCTTTTTAAAGCTTTATCAATTTGCTCTTCTGTCAAACCAGGACCATCATCTTCAATAACAATACTAAAGAATGCTATTTCTTCAAAACTTTCTTCTAAAGAACAACAGATTAAGATTTTAGTGCGAGACCACTGAGCAGCGTTCTCAAGCAAATTACCCACAATTTCCTCTAGATCTTCTTTTTCACCAGAAAAAATAATATCATCAACATCCATAGTAAATTGAATATGTTTATCAGGATTGAGTTTTTTTATGACCCTAATCAAACGATTAAGTGTTTCCCGAACAGACGTATGAGAAATAATACTATCGCGCTGTGCTGCAATCCGCGCACGTCGTAAATAATGATTAATTTGTGCATGCATTATTTTAGCTTGCTCGCGCAATAAAAGGGCTGCTTCCCCTGTCATGCCATCAACTTCATTAATGATAACTGATAAAGGTGTCTTTAATGAATGAGCAAGATTACCAACCTGAGTTCGAAATCTTTCAATAATACGTTGATTATTATCAATAAGAGCATTCATTTCTTGTGCCAATGGCATAACTTCACTTAATAAATCCATACTTATATAATCAGTCTTTCCCGTACGAATATCATTCAATGTTTGTTGAATTCGTCTTAATGGCTGCAAACTAAAAAAAATAAGAGTCAAATTGATAAGAACACTCCCTATACCAAAACTCCACAGAAAAATTTGTAAAGTCTGTTCAAATTCTTTTACCTGTCCATGCACTTCATCAATATTTCCAATAAGGCGAAAACGAGCAACACGATTCTGATTATCAAGAATAACATCACTTTCAATAACTTTTAGGTTTTCCCCATCTATACCCTTTATTCGATAAGAACGAAAAAATTCACTATTAAAAGGAATATCAACAATGCTCGGTGAAAAAATTTCTTTAGTTCCTAATGATTGTGATACCAATCTTCCATATAGATTAGATGATACAGGCAATACCTCCCAATACCATCCAGACGTTGGATCTGAATAACGAATATCACCAAATCTAGGATTCCCTCTCAAATATCCTTCAGGTGTGACAGTTACAGCTGTAATCAGACTATAAAGCTGAGAAGAAAGAATACGATCCAAACTTTGTTCACTTGAACGCTGATAGAATAAAATGCTGACTGCTGAAATAAATGAAAGTGAAATAATAGCCCATAATGTTGATAAAATCATAACACGCAGACTGAGAGATTTTCCAACAAAAAAAAATAACCGTTTCAACCGATTATTATTCTTCAAAGCCCTCATTTATCACCTAACATTTTTATTCTATAGCCTAGTCCACGAACAGTCTCAATCGAATCTACCCCAAGTTTTTTACGCAACCGCCTTACAAACACTTCAATTGTATTCGAATCTTTATCAAAATCCTGATCATAAAGATGCTCAATAAGCTCTGTCTTTGAAACTACTTTATCACTATGATGCATAAGATAAGAAAGAAGCCGAAATTCATATGATGTTAATTTAATTAACTGTCCATCAATAAAAACACGAGAAGTTTTAGTATCTAATAACACCTCCCCACAAGATAATGTATTTGTTGCATGTCCCGTCGAGCGGCGAATTAAAGCACGCAACCGTGCCATTACTTCCTCTAAATGGAATGGCTTAACAACATAATCATCAGCACCGGCATCAATACCACGTACCTTATCAGACCAACGATCACGTACTGTTAACATTAAAACAGGCATAGAATATCCCTCTTTACGCCATTTTTTAACGACTTGAATTCCATCCATACCTGACAAACCGATATCAAGAATTACAGCATCATAAGACTCTGTGCTTCCTAAAAAATAAGCGTATTCACCATTAAAAGCGCTATCAAAAACATATCCAGCATCTTTTATTGCTTTTGCTAATTGATGATTAAGATCGCGATCATCTTCAACAATCAAAATACGCATCACTACACCTGAAAAAAGTTAATCGGCAGCAATAACAACCTCAACACGTCGTGATTTATCCCCATTATGCGCAGGAACAACAATCACAACCACATACATATTTTTGCCACCTTGAATACTCGGTGTTGAACGAGTTAGTGTCCCTTTTTGTTACATAGCAACTTTTTTTCCTACTTCAATACAATCAGCTGCTAAAACAAAATCTAAACCGATAAGGCCTATGAATATCGCAAAAAAGAAAATTTTTCCCATCATAGATTTTTTATAAGTTATTTTATGTGAATAAAAAATGAATAAAGAAATTAATTCATTTCCCCAATTTAAATGACATAAAGAAAAATATAACTTTATATATATATATATATATCATCATATTAAAATTTTAGTAATTATAAGTTCATTTTTTTTAATGGCATGCGAAATTTAAATAACAAAAATTTTTAAAATATAAAACTAAATATATATTTCAGATAAATTAAGTATCATAATCTCAAATACATTCTTTTTTTGCCATGCCTATAGCAAAAAAGTTCTTATACTCCATATAATTATTATCAGATTATTTAATTGTATTACTTTAGCATAGGCTTTTTATGTTTGATTTTTTGAAAAAAAAGAAAATCCAACAAAATAAACCATTCCATAGCCCTAAACTTATTGAATTAGATGCGTGGCTAGACACAACACTTTACAATATCCGTATTTGTCACAATTTCTTCTGGAATAGAACAGCCCTTATTTCGCAACGTTTTCGTGTACGAGGATGGAAACGATGTATCGTTGAAATTCTCGATGAAACATTAACATTAGGGGTGATTGCTTTTACTTTATTCACCATCATCGGTATTTCTGTTTTTGAATTAACAAAAAAAGATTGGTATTCATCGAAGAATTTTTCCATTCTTTTTCTGGACCGCTATGGAAATTCTATTGGACACCGTGGAGCTTTACCAGCTCTATCCGTCCCTGTAGAGGAAATGCCTGATTATCTTATCAAAGCAGTTCTTGCAACAGAAGATCGACGTTTTTTTCATCATTGGGGAATTGATTTTTACGGTCTTATACGAGCAATTACACAAAATATACAAGCTAAAATTATCGTTCAAGGTGGTTCAACCCTTACACAACAACTCGCTAAAAATTTATTTTTAACACATGAAAGAACCATAACACGTAAAATTAAAGAAGCTTATCTTGCTCTATGGCTAGAAGCAAATCTTAGCAAAAAACAAATTTTGCAACTCTATCTCGATCGCGTATACATGGGAGGAAACAATTTCGGTATTGCAGCGGCATCAAAATTTTATTTCGATAAAAATATACGCAACATATCCTTAGCAGAATCCGCTATATTAGCTGGTCTTTTCAAAGCACCAACCAAATATGCTCCTCATAGCAATTTACCTGCTGCACAAGCACGTGCAAATATAGTTCTATCTAATCTTGTTGACAGTAATTTTATGATGGATAGCCAAATTATCAAAGCATACCGCCAACCTGCCAAAATTATTACAAAAGCCCAAAACAGTCAGCCTAATTATTTTCTTGATTGGGCATTTGATGAAATACGTCAAATCAGCAGTCAATTACCAAACCGCACCTTAATTGTTCAAACAACCCTTGATCCAAATATTCAACGAGCAGCAGAAGAAGCAATCGAATATTATCTATACCAATATGGCCAACAATATCACGCAACACAAGCAGCCACCGTTATTCTTGACAATAACGGAGCTGTACGTGCAATTGTTGGGGGACTTGATTATGAAAAAAGCCAATTTAATAGAGCAACACAAGGTGGTCGACAACCTGGTTCTTCGTTCAAACCATATGTTTATGCAACTGCCATGGAGGAACATGGATTATCCCCCGATACTATAGTATCTGATAAACCTATCCATTGGGATGGTTGGTCGCCAAGAAATAACTCTGGCCGTTATATCGGCAATGTCGATTTAGCAACTGCTTTAGCCTTTTCTATTAATACAATACCCGTCTATATTACTTACAAATATCTTAATCGTAATACTGAACCAATCAGAAATTTGATTAAAAATATGGGTATTAATTCTCATATTTTATCACACAAAACCATGGTATTAGGAACATCCAATATGACACCAATGGATCAAGCAATTGGTTTTAATGTCTTCGCTAATAGAGGCATAGCCGGAAATCGCCACGGCTTTACACGAATTAGCACAATAGATGGTCATGTCATATGGGATTGGACACGGAACGGTAACAAACCATATCAAGTTATCAGTGAACAATCCGCTGCTTATATGAATCAAATGCTTGTTGGTGTTACCACACGAGGATCTGGTAAACGCGCAGCGCTGCCCATGTCACTTGTTGCCGGAAAAACTGGAACATCACAAGCCTACCGTGATGCTTGGTTTGTTGGCTTTACTGGTAATTATACTGGTGCTGTATGGATGGGAAATGATAATTTTTCACCCATGAATCGCGCTTTTGGTGGTGTTATTCCCGCCATGATATGGCATCGCATTATGCTCTGTGCACACCAAAATACAGTTCTTCAACCACTCTATGGTGTAAAAAATTCTATTTTACCTTATCAATCACCAATGAATCCTTCCCATGATAATTCTTATATAATTTCTAAATTGCCTAAAATACTCTCACCAGAAACATTAAACGCTATACGTTCTATCAACAAAGACTTACAAAAATTACCAAATATGACCTTATCAAATACGAAAACTATTTTTTCTTCAACGAATGCAATTTGAGTATCCTACAGTGTTTTTTAATATCATTTTTACTTTTTTAATCTTCGTTTTTTCCATTATATCTGGAATATTCAGCGTTAATTATATGCTTAATACTGCCATAGATTTTGATAGTTTAAAGATTAGAGAATGGAAGAGCTATTTACACATAGGAACACCTAAAGCTGATCCTTACACCCGCGCACGCACTGCAAAGCGTGGTGATATTTCTCTTGGATATCCAGAAAATCTTATTTTCCAACTTTGGACAGACAACCAGGGACATCCACTACGTCCCAACTGCCATTATTTACTTACAGGACACATTCCTGAAACGCGTCTCTTTACTCTGTATCTAGCTGACAAATTCCTTAAACCTTACACTTCAACAAATAATATTCCTTCTGCACTCCACACTTACAACGTAATTTATGAAAATGATGGTTCATTACGGATACATATCTCACCAACACCGCAAACAGGAAATTGGCTTGCATCAACGAGTAAAAAAGAATTTGGAATTATTCTGAACTTATATGACACTTCAATTATTTCTACAACAGAACTACGAAAACCTATGATGCCCTCCGTAGAACGAATTCCAGCAGGAGAAAAATGTGTTTAAATTCATCCATACAATTCTTCTTATAGGCACCAGTACGATCATTGTTCATATTTGTATTTTACTGTTCATTCCTCATTACACACGAAATAATATATGGACACGACTTGAAAAAATAGGACCTCCTTATCAATTTGCCGACCTGAATTCGGATAATCCTATTCGCCAATCAATGGATCCTTTATTTCTTCTTAAAGTCTGCAAATTTAATCTAGACAATGGTCCTGTTCACTTAACCACTCCACAAACAACACAATTTTGGTCATTATCAGCTTATACAAACGACGGAATTATTTTCTACAATCTCAATGATAAAACAGCCCCAAATGCTAAGCTCAATCTCATTATCGGAAGCCCTCTACAAATAACAAAACTCAAACAATCAAAAATTGAACATACCCTTCATTCAGTTTTAGTCTCTCAAAAATTAAATGAGGGTTTTGCTATTTTACGTGTATTCACTCCATCGCTACTTGAAAAAAAAGAAAGTGAATCTTTTCTTGCAAAAGCAACTTGTCGTATATTCAATGAATGATAAGTGTCCTAATCTTTAACTGAACAAATCAACTTCAGTATTTTAATCAAAATCTTATGATCAATTTTTCTATTCTGAACAAATGTAAATATTTTTGACTATTTAAAATCATTTTCAGCCTTTTAATCTTCTACACAAATAATGATTTCTCTAAAAGCTGAAAGAATATAAAGTTTTTTTTCTCTAAATAATATCAAAATAGAACATTTAAAATAGTTTCTTTAGTAAAGTATTCAATATCGTTATTGAAGCACTTGCTATCTTTAATACACTATAACTAATAAATAAAAACTATAACTCTCTAATTCTTTATAACAAAATATTTCTTGATAAATGACCATGGATCATTTTAATTTTGCTAATTTCTGTTGCGTATCCAATAGGCTTTCTAATATAATTCTTTACAGTCAGCGCAAAGATAAATCTTAAGTAAACTACTTGCAATAGAAACAGGAATGAGCATCGACTTAAATTTTTGTTGGTTATTTAGATAAAATATTCTGATACAACTGAAACCAATGCTAAATTAATATCAGTCAATACATCCTGGTGTGTTTTTATTTGTGAAAACAATGCATTAATTAAAAAAAAACCAAAACTTATAATAAAAATAAACAAGCCTATAACTAAACAAGCATTTGCACATACACGGCGATAAAATTGTTTTATTAACCAAAGAATAAAGCGGAACATTACTGCCAAAAATGCTATGGTAATACTCCATTGTTTTATAGATTTCTTTTTTCGTTTCTTTCGTTTATTTACCATAATAGAACTTAACATATATTATTTCGATTTTCAGTTAGTGAAAAACATGTTTATATTATAATTCTATATCCGTTGATCTTACATTCAACAGAACTTCATACGAATAAAAATCCCTACTCTACAGAATTTTATTCCATACTAAGCTATTACCTCATACAATTATTTCTCTATCGCTATCTCATTAGCATTGTAGAATTAATTTAATTATATTCATTTTGTACATATATTTGATGACATTTAAAATCAAATTAAGCTGTATCATAAAACACAGAATACGCTTTATAACAGACATTTTTAAAAGATAGTATGATAATAAATTTACATCTTTGTATAATACTAAATGAATACAATTTATTTCAGATATAATATAGTACGCAAATGCCAACCCATACCGTTAATATTTAATAACTCCCTAAACTTCATCTATAGCTGTATTTGAAATTTACAAGATAATAATAAAAACACTCAACCTTTTTAAAGCAAATTGCATTATTTTTTTGCCATAAAAATAAAATTTCACTCGAAAAAATATGAAAATCTCATGGATCATTTGAGCAGTGAGAAAAATAACCCAAAAAGACCACGGCTAAGTCAGCCTCTTATCTGGTTTTAAGCTATCATTTAATACTAGCTTACGCTATAATATTAAAAAATGTACTGTATTTACTAAAAATTTCTATATCTCTTCCGATTAATTTCAAAAGCCTAAAATTTCACCTAATCATTTTAGAAGAGAGTGATTATAAAGTACTTTTCTGTTTAAAACCATCTATAAAAAACAGCACAATGCAAAAAATTACACAGCATTCTACACATTAATCTAAAAATCATTAGAGCTCACTGTTCATATCTCTTATATCGTATTTATATTCTAATTTAAATACATATGATATATATTCTCAATGCTTCCTATCTAAAGACAAATTTAATGTTAAATTTTTAATAAAACAATGATAAGATACCACTTATATACAATACAAAAATATATATTTTATAATATCATTCACGATGTAAATCATTCAAAATGAATGCCCAATTTCATAAAATGTTAAGCATTATGAATATTGCATCAAAAATATTATAAGTTACCCTCATATTCATTTATAATAGCAGCATATTGGTCTAATATGATACGTTTTTTAATAAAATCAGCATTTTTTTTATTTTTTATTTTTATAATCATCTCGTTTTTTACAACAAAGCAAAACAATAATAATCCCTCCTCCTCTCAAGAAACTGATGCAACAACACGAGATATGATTGTCGCTCTTAAGGAAACTATAAATGATTTAGGAATGTTTTGTGAACGAAACATAGAGGCTTGTAAAATCGGAAAATCCTTTTTAGAATCAATGGGTGAACGTGCACGTAATGGTTCAAAAATTATCTATGAATATCTTGACCATACATTGAGCAATAAAAACATGAAACCTTCCCAAGAAGATCACTCCAGCACAGGTATGAAAAACCCGAAAGAAAATAAAATGACCTTGTAAAAAATACTCTTATTTCTTTCAGTACTTTTCATTAACTTTATTAAAAATAAGGTCATTATCTATCAACAAGAAGCATCATAAAAATATTCCAGAAAACAAGAAAGCAGTTTATTATGACAAAAACGATCGATGATATTATAGAGAACTTTTCTCAACTTGATGACTGGGAAGATCGTTATCGCTATGTCATTGAGCTTGGCTATGAATTGCCCCCTTTTCCAGAAAGCGAACGAAACGACACTAACAAAGTGCACGGTTGTGTTAGTCAAGTATGGCTTTTCTCCTCACGAGATAACTCAGAAAATCCAGTATTAACATTCCAAGGAGATTCCGATGCCCATATTGTACGTGGTCTAATCTATATCCTTCTTGCTTTCTATTCAGGCAAGAAAGCTTCTGAAATCCGTGTAGCTAATGCTGAGGAACTGCTTGTAAAGCTGGGCTTAAATGAAAATTTAACACCACAAAGATCTAATGGCCTTAAAGCAATGATTAAACGAATTCGTGCCGAAAGCTTTCTATAACAACAAGACTCTTTTCCCAAAAGTACGTTAATTCCTTATCACTACTTATCACTAAGACGTTTTCTAAAAAACACTTCTAGATTTCAAATTAGATAATACCCTTGAAATAACGTAACTACTTGATTTTCTTTTTTTCGCTTTTACGTCCAAGTCCCATTTCTTTAGCCAAAGCTGAACGTGCTTTTGCATAATTAGGCGCAACCATGGGATAAGAGCTATCTAATTGCCATTTTTCACGATATTCCTCGGGCAACATCCCGTAATGCGTCATAAGATGACGCTTTAAAGATTTAAATTTCTTTCCATCTTCAAGGCAGATAAGATAATCAGGAAAGATTGAACGTTTTGGATTGACAGCTGGCCTTTGTTTTTCGACTTCAACTTCCGCTAATGTCATACTCCCCGCTTTTAGAAAAGCAGCATGAACATCAGCAATCAAACTTGGCACTTCCACCGGCCGTATTGAATTATTACTCACATAAGCAGCAACAATATCGGCAACCAACGTAATAACTAAGTTGCTTTCAGTCTCCAGGACTGGACGATGTTCCATTCTTATTTCCTTTAATTTTAACCGAGACATCATTGTATTTTCACTCGTAATAACGAGATTATACACATATAAGTTTCATATTGTACAAAAATCTTTTTTGTCAATTCAATTATTTTATAAAATTGCATTAACACAAAAAAATCAAATAAACTTCTCTTTGTTGTCATATTATATAATAAAGAAGCATAAACTTAGAACTAGAAATATCGAATGCAAATTTATAATATAAAAATAGCTTTTTATTTTAAACAATAACATTATACCTTATATTTAGTTCTATCAATTTTAATTTTGGTATCAAAAATTAGTTTTTCTTAATAAAAAAATAATTTAAGAAATTATTTTTAATTTCAATAATAAAAAACAAATGTCATGAATAAAAATATAGTACATAAATTGTAAACTCTATCTAAGTTATATTTTTACAAATAAATAATGGCCTATTAGGCATGGAATTTAATTACTTCAATAACTTTGATTTAACACATAGAAAATCTTCACTCCTTTTATAGGATTATGCATGACTCGTTCGTCTATACTCCCTCCAAAAGCACCCCAAATTATTCATAAAGAAATTCATCACGGTATTTACCGCGAAGATCCTTATCATTGGCTGCGTGCCTCAAACTGGCAAGATGTTTTAAAAAAAACCAGCTGTCTTGACAAAAATATCCGACACCATCTTGAAACAGAAAACGCCTATCAGGCAGATCAAATGGCTGATACAAAATCATTACAAGATTTACTTTTTTCAGAAATGAAAAGCCGTATTCAAGAAAATGACAGTTCTGTTCCTATAAAACATGGTCCTTTTTCCTATGGTTTTTCTTATGTGATCGGAGGCCAACAACCACATTATTTTCGTACACCAAGAAATGGTGGAGAAAAAGACGTTTACCTTAATGGTGATGTTTTGGCCAACGGTAAAGATTATTTTAAACTTGGTTCAGTCCAAATATCTCCTAATCATGCATATGCTGCATGGACTTACGATGATAAAGGTTCTGAATATTACACAGCTAAAATTCATAATTTTAAAGTACTACCTCACTATACTGACACAATCACTGACATATCTGAACAAATCGTGTGGGATGCAAATTCTGAAGGCTTTTTTTATACTAAAATGGATAAGAATCATCGCCCATCAGAGCTTTACTATCACCGATTAAATACCGATCAAGCTCAAGATAAGCTCATTTTTTGTGAAAATGATCCTGGCTTTTTTTTACATGTAAGCGGTTCTAAGCTGAATGACTTTATTTATATCAATATTCATGATCATGAAACATCAGAAATCTGGCTTATTCCTGCCAATGCTCCCTTCACATCTCCCCAATGTGTGCGAAAAAGAGAAAAAGGCATTGAATACTCACTCACAGAAGGAGATGATGTCTTTTACATTCTCACCAATCGAGATAATGCAAAAGACTTTAAAATTATGGTAGCACCATGTATATCACCGCAATCAGAACACTGGTCTGAGATTGTACCACATCAACTTGGGCGTCTCATCCTATTCCATGACGCCTATCAAGAATTTCTCATTTGGCTTGAACAATTTGAAGGACTTCCTCGTATACAAATCATGGATCGTGCCACTAAACAGACGCACTCCATTGCCTTTACAGAGGAAGCTTATTCTTTAGATTTGCAAGGTGCAGCAGAATACAACAGCCAAACTATTCGATTTTCTTATTCATCTATGACAACTCCTAATCAGATTTTTGATTATGAAATAACAAGTCGCAAGAAAATCCTTTTAAAAACGCAAAAAATTCCTTCTGGGCATAATCAAGATAATTATATAATACAACGTATTATGGCAACTGCACATGATGGAGAAAAAATCCCTATCTCCCTTTTTTATCATAAAACCACCGATCTTAATGGTAAAGCGCCTTGCCTCCTTTACGGCTATGGTGCATATGGGATCTCTATTCCTGCAAATTTCAATAGCAATATACTTTCGCTAGTCAATAGAGGCTTTATTTATTCTATCGCCCATATTCGCGGAGGAAAAGAAAAAGGAACGGAATGGTACGAAAAAGGAAAACATTTCTTTAAAAAAAATACATTTAACGACTTTATTGCTTGTGGACGTCATCTCGTCAATCATAAATTCACTTCTCATGATCGGCTAATTGCCTATGGCGGCTCAGCAGGAGGAATGTTAATGGGTGCTATAGCCAATATAGCCCCACAAGATTTTGCTGGTATTATTGCAAACGTTCCTTTTGTTGATGTCCTCACAACAATGCTTGATGCTTCGTTGCCCCTAACCCCCCCAGAATGGCCAGAATGGGGTAATCCTCTTGAATCTGAAGAAGATTACAATCTTATTGCCTCCTATTCGCCCTATGATAATATCAAGGCTCAACAATATCCTCCTATTCTTGCTATTGCAGGATTAACAGACCCTCGTGTAACGTACTGGGAACCAGCAAAATGGGTAGCGAAATTACGTGATTTAAAAACAGATGATAATGCAGTTTTATTGCGTATCAATATGGATACAGGTCATGCCGGCGCAGCTGGGCGTTTTGCAAAATTAGAAGAAATTGCATATATATATGCATACATTCTAAAAATAGTAGGAAAAAACAACTGCTAACTTCAATATTTTACCCTGTAAAAGGCTTCAGAAATTATAAATTTGAAGCCTTTATTAATAATAATGGATTATACACTCCTTCTATAACCCATAGCTTTCATAAAGTTCTAAAACATAATCCCAATTAATTAAATGATCCACAAATGCCTCTAAATATTTTGGACGAGCATTACGGTAATCAATATAATAGGAGTGCTCCCACACATCAACGCCTAAAATAGGTTGCGCATTATGAATTAAAGGATTCTCACCATTGGGTGTTTTCATAATTTCTAATTTACCATCTTTAAGAGCAACCCACGCCCAACCAGACCCAAATTGAGCAACGCCAGCTGCCATAAAATCTGCACGGAATTTATCATAACCACCTAGATCAGACTCGATAGCTTTGGCTAATTTTGCAGGAAGCTTTTGTCCCCCTCCACCTTTTTTCATCCAATGCCAAAAATGGTTGTGATTATAATACTGAGCTGCGTTATTAAATAAACCAGGATTTTTTCCAAAGCTTTCTTTAACAAGATCTGTAAGATTCTTATTCCCTAAGCCTAAATCTTTTACAAAATTATTAGTGTTTGTCAGATAAGCAAGGTGGTGTTTATCATGATGATATTCAAGTGTCTCGCGTGACATATAAGGCGAAAGGTCATCATAATCATAAGGTAACTCAACTAATTCAAAAGTCATTTAAAAATCTCCTCGATTCTAATTATTAATCTCACTCCCAAATCTAATTTGATACTTATAATATTTTTTAAGAGCAAATATCGAATAATGTTTGATATCAATTGAATAATATACATTATAATAATTTTTTAAAGATATCTGATCACTCGTCAAAATACTACCTTGAATACAATCATATTCTGACAAATATTCCTAATTCACTCAGCGCCCAAAATATTAAATTACTTTTAAATGATAAAAAGAAGAATAATTAACAGCTCTCAATCTTACGTTTTCGACCGTAAAATATTGTCTAACATCCCATGCAAATATTCTGTACCTGCCTTTACCAAAACTCTTCCTAGTGTGTTTTTATCATTGAACTCGGAATTACTTTATTACAGCATCCAAAATAGATTGCTAATGACTACTTTTAGGAATTAAAGTTTTCTTCTCTCTAAATCTTAATCATATCTCATAAGCTGAATCATAATGGATACCCTATTCATACTGATTCCAAATAGAACTAGAAGCAATAAATGTCTCACTTTTTTCTGTATTACTAGCCCACTTTATGAATATGAAAAATGAATTAATATACGTTGCACAACCGATGGAACTGCTCCTTTTTCTAAATTAAATAAGCGCTTCTCCTATAAAACTATCCTATTACCTTCATTATATCGAACTACGGATTAGCACAAAAAGATGAGGAAGCATTCTTAACTGGCTTAACTTCACATGAAATATAAGTACATACTGAAGACAATTCCCAAGCTAAGTTAAAATAATTTCTAGAATATCAGTGAATTCTGTAAAATAAATTAAATCACAACGCCTTTTGAAAAAATTAAACAAAAAACCTATTCAATTTTCTTCACTATTAATAACTTAAATGTCTTCACTCAAAGAAAAATTAAATACAATTTTTCTAGATCACCAATTTCTGCAAATTATTCAAAAAGTTTTGACAATAACCATAAAGAAATATTGAATAAAATTTGGAATAAGACATTATTTATCTTCTGCTGCAATATTAAGACTTCCTGTTCACGAATTGGCATACGCATAATATTAGAAAATTCTAGAATAGATTCACCCAAAAAGTAATTTCTACCCTGCATTTCTAAAATAAAACGCTGTCATTTATGGCTCCAACGAATAATGTAGATAATTTCCATAACGAGCTAACAACTGAAAAAAAACAATCTGCGCTATAAACAAGTATAGATTGCAGATCTTTCAAGCCAATAAGACAAAAACTTCATCAGCAGAAATACACAAGACAATACTTAGTACACCTTCCTGTATGTACTAGGATTCATTAAATCAACGCAATAAAAACAGTAGTCTCATATCTGCCATTGTTGTACAAATCGGGTGCTCTTGTTCTCACTATAAATCCAAGAAAATAAAGAGATTATTGCTCATTTCTATCGTTTTTAGACCAATTTAAACAGATTTATCTTTTTATTTTGTCATTCATTACCACAGCTTTTGCTATCCTAGGTAAACCACCTTTAATATCGGTATAAAATGGGATACCTTCCACTAAAAACTCTGCTACAACCCTCTCCTACCTGCTATTACCATAACTAAACCATAACAGTTTGCATCCTGAAACCAAATTGCATAAACTAAAATCTATTATTCTCTTTTGATAGTAAGCACAAAAAAATAACCCGATTTCCGCATCAATATATTCTTATCCCCCTATCACTTGAGAATATTTCAGATAATTACTGCAAGAATAGATCAAATCAAGAACAAAAATATAAGAAATAAAAAATCAAAGCTTCCAAACTCTTTATCTTTTTTTCTTATTCAAAGAGCTCATATCTCCACATCTAAAAATATAGATACACTTCTCATAAATCAGCCGAAATTTAATAAAAACTTACATTTTTAAAATCATTCTTGTATTTTTTTTATCTATAATAACAGTAAAAATACAAAAATTTCATTTTTTAAATTTATTTAAATTATGAAACACTCATTGTTAATATTTACAGATCCAGTTTTAAATTGAATATGTTAATCTACAAATAATATAAACAAATAGGATACAATAAGCTTTATTTATAAGCTTATTGTATCCTAAAAATTAACGATCCTACACTAGACAGACCTCTAAAACTGTCTATATCAGAATAGCAAATCTGTACATTATAACACTTTATTGCATTATATTTTTTATTATTAGAAACCTGATAAAGAGAGTTTCCATATCGCAAAAATATAACTTCTAAGTAGTTTTATGCTTCAACAAATTAAAATTTATAAGCTAAACCAATACGAAAATCATTAACCTTATAGTATTTTAGGTCTACTTTTTTGAATTTCTCTGCACCAAAATCTGAGTAACGATACTCTGCGCGTAGCAAAATACGATCAGTCATCGCAAAATCAAAACCACCACCAAGAGTATAACCAACCATTACTTCTACTTCGGCACTATCGAGCGAACTCATAGGAATAGTGTTTTTACTTGCACCTATATTAACTGTTTTTGAAGAAATAAACTGAACCTTCGCATAAGCAATACCACCAGCAATATAAGGCATAACACGACCAGCCGACAAACCTAAACGCATCCGCGTAGCACCAAGCCATTTCCGTTTTAAAGTATGAGTATACACTTCAAAAGGCAATGGCAATATACCTGCAGAAGAAGCACTAGAGGAATCACCCCCTGTTTGTTCTCCATCATACACCACTGTTTTTCCCAAACTTGGATAAGTTACCCATGATGTTACTAATGGTTGCCCACCACTACTTCCGGGGACTCCGACTCGCAGTGCAGCATCTCCATCATACACTACTGTTCTTCCCTCATTTGGATAAGTTAGCACCGTTCTTATAAGTGGATCTGCTCCGCTACGATCCCCACTGCTACTACTTACTATCTGCGAACCATCCTTGTTACGAATTATCATCATCCGAGGTTCACTTGATCTTTGCCGTGTGGATTGCTGTGTCGCTTGCTGTATTGAATCTTGTGACCGAACAAGATTTTCAAATTTTTCGTCAACAAAAACTTTTTCAGCCTTTTTATTAGAGAAAACAATGTCTGTATCAACGCCTAAAACAAAGCGATTACTATACTCAAAGTTCACACCTGCATAAAAACCACCCGTAATCCCAGAAACTTCAGATGAAAATACATCTTTAAAATTCCGCTTGTCAGTTTTATCAGTATTATTATGCAACAAAGACATAGAACTAGAAAAGCTGCCCACCTGTCCTCCAAGATAAAAACCATCCCAAGAATAAAAAGGAGAAGCAATTGATTTCAAACCTGAAGGAACTGCAGTATCGCTAGCCTGCGCTCCAAAAGGCAAATTCAAACTTAAAACAGAGACTGTTATTAAATATCTTATGTTCATATACACAAAACCTCAAATTTTATAAAACACGCTATGATATATTACTATTAGCTTTAAAAGTCCATAATAAAAATAACATGATTGCAAATATACTTCTTTTGTTTATAAAATATTTTGATCAAACATAAATTCCCTATTAAAATCAAAGTACTTTCATTGATTTTTTTACGAAGCCTAAGTACTCATTTATCTGGCAATTCATAAATAAGAGATGACTCTATTTAAAAACAAATCGATCATTATTCAGAAAAATAAATTAGCTTTAACTACTGAAAATGTATATCGCTTAAAGTGCTCTTGATTTCAAAAGTGAGTGCTTTATTTACCTATATCATTAAACATAAAATCTGAAGAAGATTTTGTTTAGAGTACTTTTTGGGGAAAAATGTTTCATGAAAAAGGAATATGTTTCGCTCACCTCAAGGGCAGCGGTCTGGTCTCCTCGTTTCAGTGGATTGGCATTTCTTATTTTATTATTCTCAACACTTTTACAACGCTATTCTATGCTTCGTATAAGTGATTTTATCGTTTTGATAATCCTTTCTGCTTGTTGTATTTTCCTCTCTCTTTTTCTTGCTATCAAAGCGCTCTATAGTTTATGGACATATGGTACCCGAGGTGGAATGAAAGCGCTGAAAGGTATCATTTTTTCGTTAATCACTGCCACACCGCTGATACTATCTACTGGATGGTGGTTTGCCTTGCCAGCTATTTATGACGTTTCTACTGATACACAGAAACCACCAGTTTTTTTCCGTACTCTACGTCCCAGTAATTCTTTTCCTTTCAAAAATGATTTGAGTAAACAAGCTAAAGTACAAATGTCACAATGGCCAGAAATGTCGGGACGTCGTTATGACGGCTCACCTGATCATATTCGTAAATCAGTTTTTAATGTCCTAGCAGCTCGTGGCTGGCCGGTACTGGCGCAACAAAATATCAAGAACGAAGATAACGAATTTTATATTGCAACAATAGCAAAAACTATTTGCCTAAATTTCGTTTCCGATATTGTAATTCGCTTAACAGATGAAGGGAATACAACTTTTGTTGATATGCGTGCCACTTCGCGTCATCTGCCAAGAGATTTTGGTACAAATGCTGCTTTCATCATCGCTTTTATGGACGCACTTGATACAGAAATAGCTTCTATTCCTTTTTCTTCAAACGATGAATTAAAATTATAAGATATGGCTAAATTTTCAAAGCAAATAATTATTTTTTATTATTTTGATATAAGAATAAGGAAAGATAGATAATTGGGATATTTTCTACAATTTTAAATTCATGTCGTGATAAATTATTTTATAAGCTTTACAATTGAATAATTTCTATAATTATAATTACCGCAATGGTGTTTTTATCGATTTTTACGATGTTTTAATTCTTGAAAAATACGATATTTTTTTGATTTGTATATGCTCGCAAACATAGATATCTATGAATTTTATACTATTAATAGATACTGGGTATTAAAATCATGACTGTAAGGAGAATGTGATATTTATAAATATACATCAAATTAGTTTTTTAGTGTCATTTTCTTAAAAGCTAGTAATATATTTTATGATATAATGACAGAATTAAGCTTTTATAAGCAGAAAAAGTGAGTACTTCTGCTTTCGCATATTGCGTACAGTTGTAAAAATCGTTATAAGGCGCGAACGCTAGCGTAATTATTTTATCTTTTGGGGTATAGCCAAGCGGTAAGGCACCGGTTTTTGGTACCGGCATTCCCTGGTTCGAATCCAGGTACCCCAGCCAATTTTTCCTAAAATATTTATATTTGAAAATTCAGATTTTGATTCTTTACAATTCGATTGCTGATTTCCGTTGCATTTTTTTACAACTTCTAGCTGATTGCATAATCATATACGATACAAATATAAATATAAAAACTAATCAATAAGATTATTGAAGACACCTAGTGCACTTTATTTAAATCATATGAACTTGCTGATAGCAAAGCTAATACCTTATAGTTTTATATGAAAAAAAGTTTATGATATTCAATCAAGAATTTAGAGTAAAGTTCGCCCCAGCCAATTTATAAAAGCTTATATCTATTCCAGACGAAATTATTGAAGGAAATAACACTATCACTCGAATACAAGGTCAAAAAGGGTGAAACTTATTTTTATAATAATTAGTTTGAGTAAATTTTAAATGGTATAAATTTATAGTCCCTCATGAGTTGTTTATAAAAAATCTGCTCGTTTTTAGAATGAAACCACTGCTTAAAATCGATCAAGTTACTATCAACAATATCGATAAAACATGGAAAATCAAAAGTGAATATAAACAATCGTAGTAAAAGAAACTTTATACAACAGAGACATGAGCTTTACTCAATAATCGATTGTATCACCTCAACTCAAAGTTTTTTTGACAATTGCTGACTGTGCTGCTGCTAAACGTGCAACCGGTACCCGAAAAGGGGAGCATGAAATATAATCTAGATCATTTTCTTCACACAAGGCGATAGAATGAGGATCACCTCCATGTTCACCACAAATACCCAGTTTAATTTTCCCGCGCTGAGAACGCCCACGTTGTGAAGCAATAGCGATCAGCTCTCCTACCCCATCGTTATCAATCGATACAAAAGGATCTTTTTCCAAAAGTCCTTTTTGCAAATAAGTAGACAAAAACGGTGCGGCATCATCACGTGAAATACCAAAAGTAGTTTGCGTCAAATCATTTGTTCCAAATGAAAAAAATTCTGCAGTTTCTGCAATTTCACCCGCTCGAAGAGCAGCTCTTGGCAATTCAATCATTGTCCCAACTATGTATTGAATATTAACATTCTTTTCCTTCATCACTTCACCAGCGACATAATCAATACGCGCTTTAACAAAATCCAATTCAGACTTAAGAGCCACAAGTGGTACCATAATCTCAGGAATGACAGGAGATCCTGTCTTCTTAGCTGATTCTACTACTGCTTCAAAAACTGCTCGCGCTTGCATTTCAGCAATTTCAGGATAAGTAATGATTAAGCGACATCCTCGTAATCCAAGCATGGGATTAAATTCATGCAATTGGTGCACACGTTCTATAAGTAGTTCAGAAGAAACGCCCATTGCCGTTGCAACACTAAGAATTTCTGCATCTGTTTTTGGCAAAAACTCATGTAAAGGAGGATCTAAAAAACGGATAGTTACAGGTAAACCAGACATAATTTCAAACAATTCAGTAAAATCTGATCGTTGCATTGGCAAAAGCTTATCCAACGCGTTGCGACGTCCATCTTCATCATTACTTAAAATCATTTCACGCATAGCAACAATACGATCACCAGTAAAGAACATGTGCTCCGTACGACAAAGACCAATACCTTCAGCTCCAAAAGAACGCCCCATATTTGCATCAGTCACTGTTTCAGCGTTAGCGCGAACCTTCATTCGCCGCATTCCATCAGCCCATTCCATTAATTTAGCAAAATCTCCACAAAGTTCGGGCTGCAACATTGCAACCTTTCCTTTTAAAACTTCCCCTACTCCACCATCTATCGTAATAATATCGCCTTTTTGAAAGCTCTGACCTGAGGCAACCATTGTATTCGTTTTATAATCAATCCGCACACTGCTTGCACCAGAAACACAAGGTTTTCCCATACCACGAGCGACAACAGCAGCATGACTTGTCATTCCACCTCGTGTCGTTAAAATTCCTTCTGCAGCATGCATACCATGAAGATCTTCTGGACTTGTCTCTACACGAACTAAAATAACTTTTCGTCCCTCTATTGAGGCTCTTTCTGCTTCTTCAGAAGTAAAAACAATTTCACCAGTAGCCGCTCCCGGGGAAGCAGGTAAACCACGGGCTATAACACATCGCTTTGCTTTGGGATCAAGCATAGGATGTAAAAGCTGATCAAGTGATTTTGGTTCAATCCGCATTACCGCTTCTTCGCAACTTATCAATCCTTCCTCAACCATCTCAACGGCTATCTTTAAAGCTGCACGTGCCGTTCGTTTTCCTGAACGAGTCTGCAACATCCACAATTTACCCTTTTCAATTGTAAACTCTAGATCTTGCATATCTCGATAATGCTGTTCAAGCTTATACGCCATCTGACACAATTTTGAAAAAGCCTCTGGCATAATTTTTTCTAATGATGGCTTATTTGAACCAGCTGCAATACGAGCAACTTCGGTAATATTCTGAGGTGTACGAATACCTGCTACAACATCTTCCCCTTGTGCATTGACTAAAAACTCACCATAGAGTTCTTTTTTCCCTGTCGATGGATTACGTGTAAAAGCAACACCTGTTGCTGAATCTTCACCCATATTGCCAAACACCATAGCCTGCACATTAACTGCTGTTCCCCAACTTTCAGGAATATTATGTAAACGACGATAAGTAACTGCACGCGCTGTCATCCAACTTGAAAAAACCGCTCCAATTGCACCCCATAATTGTTTCTCAGGATCTTGTGGAAAGGGTTCTCCTAACTTTTCTTCAACACATGCTTTATAAAGAACAATAATATTTTTCCAATCAGCTGCTGTCATTTCTGTATCAACGCTATAACCATTACGTGCTTTTACGTCATCAAGAATCTCCTCAAAATGGGAATGATCTACCCCCAAAACAACATTAGAATACATTTGGATAAAACGACGATAACTATCATAAGCAAAGCACTCATTATCAGCTTGTACAGCAATTGCTTTTACAGTATCGTCATTCATACCAAGATTAAGCACTGTATCCATCATCCCTGGCATAGAAGCCCGAGCTCCTGAACGAACAGACAGCAAAAGCGGCATTTGTTTATGAGCAAATTCGCGTCCTGTCTGTTCTCCAACACGTCGGAGTGCTTGTCTAACATCCTCCTGCAACTCTTTTGGATATGTTCGATCATGAGTATAATAAAAGCTGCAAACTTCTGTTGTAAGAGTAAATCCAGGAGGGACAGGTAAACCAAGATTACTCATTTCTGCTAAGCTAGCCCCCTTACCACCAAGCAGATTACATTCGCTCGCACTTCCTTCTGCTTTACCATTACCAAAACTATAAACCCATTTTGCCATCGTACAAATCCGCTCAATTATCAGTATTACAATATTACTTGACCGAAGCTAATCATTAAAAATAGCCTTTCGATTTTAAAATTAACGAAGCCAAATAAAATACTGCCTTATAGTAAGGTATGAAAGCATTCTCCTCCAACAAGAAGACCAACAATCATAATTACCAATCTTCATTTTCGGAAACAATGTATGTTGTTAAAGAAAACTATCAATTACTGAAAAGAAATCTTCCGTTGACATAGCACCTTCATACTTTTTACCGTTAATAAAGAAGGTTGGCGTTGCTGTAACACCAAGCTCTTTTCCACGTTCAAAAGATGCATTCACTTCATTTAAAATAGATTGATTTTTTAAACATGCATTAAAGCTTTCATCGTTAAAACCGGCCATAAAGGCAATTTTTTTCAATGGCTCTAAAGCATCTGGTGCAATAGCCCACTCGGATTGTTTTTGAAACAAAATTTCTATCAAAGGAAAATAACGCTCTTCTGGAGCACACCTAGCCAACATAAAACCCGCTGTCGCCCGAGGATCGTAAGCAAAATCGCGAAAAATAAGTTTTACTTTACCTGTTTTGATGTATTTTTTACGAAGTTCAGGAAGTATAACATTGTAAAAATCAGCACAAAAAGCGCATGTAAGTGAAGCATATTCAATAATAGTCACAGGAGCATTATCTTCACCCTCAACTTTATCTTTAACTTTACCTGATTTAAGGAGCTCAACCATATCAACAGTTGCTACTGGCTTAGCTTTACTCACTAAAGTTGTTGTTGCACAGACCTGTGCAGTTATACCCCAAATAAAAATGACTACGAAAGATACGATGAAACGATAATTAATCATAAATAACACTTTTCTGTTTGACTTCAACAAATAAAAATTTA
Source organism: Bartonella sp. A1379B (assembly GCF_002022485.1). Taxonomy (NCBI): domain Bacteria; kingdom Pseudomonadati; phylum Pseudomonadota; class Alphaproteobacteria; order Hyphomicrobiales; family Bartonellaceae; genus Bartonella; species Bartonella sp. A1379B. The sequence continues at coordinate 1,018,171 of NZ_CP019780.1, forward strand.
ATACCTCTTCATTAAGGGAAAGAAATATAACACGCTTTTCCTTCTTTATTATTTTTTTTCCATAAAAATGCAACATCCAAGTTTATAAAGTGATTGATGTAAGCTTTTATCTTCAATCTCTTCAAGCATTTTTTTTAAGCGTCTTTGATTTTTTTCATCTGGAAATAATTCTACTTCCGCACGATCAGTGAAAACTGATATTTGCTTTTGTTCAATTTTGATTCGGTCAATAGCAATATATCCAAAGAAACTATTAATTCTTTGAATCAATTCATCTGTTTCATGCATTAACTTTAGCGTAGTAAATCCTTCACAGGCAACCACAAGTGTCCCCGGATGAAATGTATCATTTTGATCTGCACGATATTTCCAAATAATTTTGATTGGCATTGTATGTTCGCCAACATCCTGGCCTACAATCTGTGACCAATGTTCTATGAGCGCTATATTAAGTCCTGTCCTTTTGCGTAAAATCGGATCAAGCATTTCAGATACCATTTCAGAAAGAGAATAAAAATGGTATTTTTGTGTTTTTTTGCGCATTCCATCCTAGACTATTATTAAATCACAATCATTTTCTTTTCGACATTTAAAACCACTACTTTAAAAATTAATCACAAATACACCTTAAGAAACTCCATGTAATGAACTAGAATTTTTATCATTAATCATTAAAAACAAACTATAAATTGCAAAATATACGCTTTTTTTGTATTTTAGACTTGTTTATGATTAAAAACAACGATGTATGAAATTTCTTCACTTCTCCTTTCTTGGTATGATCAAAATTATCGCCATTTACCATGGCGTACGCCCCCTACAAAACAAATAAAAGGCATTTACCCTGATCCTTATCAAATTTGGTTATCTGAAATCATGCTCCAACAAACAACAGTTGAAGCTGTTAAACCTTACTTTAAAAAATTTCTAAAACTTTGGCCTGATCTCTTCTCTTTATCACAAGCATCACAAGATGATATCATGAAAGCATGGGCGGGTCTTGGTTATTATTCACGTGCACGCAATCTTAAAAATTGTGCTACTCAACTTGTTAAAAATCATAGAGGTAAATTTCCACAGTCAGTAGAAATATTACGCACTTTACCGGGTATTGGAGACTATACTGCAGCAGCTATTGCTGCAATTGCCTTTGGTCATCCTGTAGCTGTCGTTGATAGTAATGTCGAACGTATTATAACACGCTTATTTGCCATTACTTCAATATTGCCTAAAGCAAAATCTGAAATTAAAGAAAAAACACTAGAAATTACAGATGTAAAACGTCCTGGTGATTTTGCTCAAGCTATGATGGATTTAGGTTCAACAATTTGCACGCCCCGTAAGCCGTCTTGCTTACTCTGCCCTCTTCAAAATTTGTGCACAGCAATGAAAATGCAGGCAGCAGAAGCTTTTCCAGTAAAAGCACCTAAAAAAGAACGCCCTTTAAAAACTGGTGCTGCTTTTGTAATACTCAATGAAAATAAACAAATTTACTTAGAAAAACGACAGCATACAAAATTACTCAACGGCATGACCCAAATTCCTAATAACATTGGAATAAATGAAGAAAATGGACTGCAAAATGCCCCTTGTTCGGCTAATTGGAAACTTAAGGGAGAAATTACGCATATTTTTACTCATTTTTCTTTAAAACTTAACGTCTACTGTGCAGATAATATTCGCGGAATAAAACTTAAAAATGGTTGGTGGTGCGATATCCATCATCTTACCGAAGAAGCACTTCCTACCGTTATGAAAAAAGCCATTGCTATAGCTATTTCTTCTCCTTTTAAATTCAAATAACTTCTCCCTCTGCCAAATAAGAATTGACTACACTAATACTTTATCCACGATTAACATCAATGCAACTTATATAGTATTAGCTTTCAACATCTGTGAGCGTATCATCATTCTTAAACTATCTATCGATTTCAAGAGACCATTTTCTTCATAATACCAAAATGTCCAACCATTACAACTTTGCGAAGCCTGAGCCTTTCTTCCTATCATATGAATAGATCCTGCTTCACCATCATACATAATAGTTCCATCAGCTCTGACAAGAGCAGATACTTCTTTCTTCTTATCATAAAGGATACTTCCAGGATAAAGCAATCCTGCATCCAGCAAGCTAGAAAATGCTATGCGTGGTTCTGCCTTTTTTGTTTTTAAAATTTCTAATTCTGATTTAGCTAAAGGTTTAACTGCAGCAATTCTCTCGGAAGCTGCATCAATATAATGTTGCTCGCGTTCAATTCCTACAAAATCACGACCTAAAAGTTTGGCAACAGCACCTGTTGTTCCCGAACCAAAAAATGGATCAAGAATAACATCACCAGGTTTGCTAGAAGCCATAATGATACGGGCCAGTAAAGATTGAGGCTTTTGTGTTGGATGTAATTTACGTCCTATTTTATCTTTTAAGCGCTCAGCACCTGTACAGAGAGGAAACAACCAATCTGAACGCATTTGTCTATCTTCATTGGCAGCTTTTAAAGCATCATAATTAAATGTATATTTTTTATCTTTTTGATCTCGAACAGCCCAAATAAGCGTTTCGTGAGCATTTTGAAAGCGACGCCCTCGAAAATTCGGCATAGGATTATTTTTTCGCCAAATAATATCATTAAGCATCCAAAAACCCAAATCCTGTAATGCTGTACCAACTCGAAAAATATTATGGTAAGATCCAATAACCCAAATTGTCCCATTAGGTTTTAATACACGACGACATGCAAGCAACCATGCACGTGTAAAAGCATCATAAGCAGCAAAACTTTCAAACTGGTCCCATGCGTCATCAACTGCATCAACGCGTGAGTAATCTGGACGATACAAGACACTCTCTAATTGCAAATTATAAGGAGGATCTGCAAAAATTACATCAACAGAATGTTTAGGAAGTTTTTCTAGTACTGCAACACAATCTCCTTTAAAGATTTTATTACGCCACTGCGTCTGTGAAGAAGTACAAGCCTGATTTTTTTGTAGCTGAACAATTGTCATAAAAAACTCAACAATACGAACGGAAATGATCTATAATTAAAATGATTAATTAATCTAATCGTCGTCTATCTTCACAAAATAGAGTAAACGTATCGTTAAGCTAATTTAAATTTATTTTATTCAATGCAAGAAAAATAATTTAATATTGATAAATCTTTATTTTACTCCTTTGTATTATATTGTTCATATTATCAAACTAATGAAAACAATCTTTCAAAATATATCTTTATAAAACGAAAGCCTTTCAATATCATTTTATAAAAATTCTTAAGCCCATTATAATAAGGAATATCTTATGCTACAAATTGATCTTATTATTTTTGATTGTGATGGAGTTTTAGTAGATTCTGAATATCTTGTAGCAAAAATTGGATCACAATTGCTTAAAGAAATCGGATATAAAATATCACCTGAAAAACTAAGCGAACGCTATTCAGGACTTATTTTTCAAGACATTCTAAAAAAAGTTGAACAAGAAATTAAAAAACCAATTTCTGCTAATTTCATAGATAGAATGGCACATCTGTTTCGCATACGAATGAAAACTGAATTACGTATTATTAATGGTGTCAAAGAGGTAATAGAAATTATTAAACCTCATTATCCGTATTGTATTTGCTCAAATGCAAGGAGTGCAGATATAAAAGATATGCTTAACACTGTTAAACTCTATCACTTTTTTGATAACAAAATATTTTCTGCACTCGAAGTTGGAACAAAAAAACCAAAACCTGCACCTGATGTCTTTCTCTTTGCAGCACAAGAATTACGTGTACAACCAGAAAATACTATTGTTGTAGAAGATTCTATTCATGGTGTACACGCTGCTACTTCTGCAGGAATGCGTGTTATCGGCTTTACTGGAGGCTCCCACAGTTATCTTGGCCACTCTAATGCTCTTATAGAAGCTGGCGCTGAAACGGTTATTACAAAACATGCGCATTTACCGGAAACCTTAGAAGCAATGAAAATATGGAAAGATTCACAATAATAAAAAGATATCTCCAACATATATTAGCTCATATACTCTCTCAGTAATTTTTGACTAAAAAATTTAAGAATTACTATTAAAAACTAGGATCTAGTCGTAAAATTTAAGAGCATCCTATCATCATAAAAGGGTAAAGTCATACAAACTAAAAAATGAAAACTATCAAAATAAAAGATAAATTGATACGAATAATTCATAGAGGAATTAATCATTGCAATGAACATTATTAATATCCTTGCATGAATAGTGATCAGTAGCATCTATGAAAAACACCTATAAGCAATATAATATCATTCTCTATATCGATGAAAATTGATTTTTTTCTAATTTTGAACATCTATTAACTTGAAAGCCAAAAATTTAAATTAATTTAGACTTCCAAGATTATTGATATTACAATCTTGAATTAAGCCGTTTCCAAAATAATAAAAAATGACTCAAAAATATTTTTCTCTATCCTTTAACAAAACAAATCATATTCACAAAACTACCTGATAATTGATAGCGTGTCTCAAGACAGCGGTTATCTCACTAATCTACATACAGAAATTGCACTCAAAATCGCTCATCACAATAAATAATCACATATCTTTCATGATGATTACTCTTACTACCGCTCACATTCCTCAATCATCTAATATTACGTTAGTCTTATTCATCTACCATGACTAATTTTTCTAGAAAATCTCATAAATTATGGAAGGCACTTTACAAATCATTGCTAATAATGGAAAAAATAGTAAAAGACTATTTTCTTTAAAATCGCGTGCATCTTATTATAGCTAGCTGCATTTATTTAAGGCAAAAACATTCCAATGCCGTTATATTGTGTATTTGGTTGATTAAATGGAGTAATAATACATGGGTGTAGATATCAGCCGCCTCAGTAATGGTTTGACTATCGCCACACATAAAATGCCACAAATTGAAAGTGTAGCGCTTGGAATATGGGTTAAAGTTGGTTCACGTAACGAAACCTTTACACAACATGGCATTGCGCATCTACTTGAACATATGGCTTTCAAAGGAACAGAAAACCGTACAGCTTTTCAAATCGCAACTGATATTGAAGATGTTGGTGGAGAGATCAATGCTACCACAAGTATTGAAACAACTGCCTATTTTGCACGTGTTCTTAAAAAAGATATTCCCCTTGCTATTGATATTCTAGCCGATATTATGACATGTTCAAAATTTGACGAAGATGAATTAGAACGTGAAAAACAAGTCGTTTTCCAAGAAATTGGCGCTACTTGTGATGTTCCTGATGATATCGTTTTTGACTATTTTACTGAAACCGCCTTTCGTCATCAATCTCTTGGTCGTTCTATTTTAGGAACACAGAAAACGGTTCAATCATTTACATCAGCTGATCTTCACAATTTTATGAAACAACAATATAGTGCAGACCGCATGATCGTAGTTGCTGCAGGATCTGTAGAACATGAAAGTTTTTTGCGCCAAGTGGAAAGTTGTCTTGGCACTTTCCAACCCCATTCAACAGCTCCTTTAGTTAATCTTGCTAATTATACCGGTGGTGACTTTCGCGAATATCGTGATCTAATGGATACGCAAGTTGTACTTGGTTTTGAAGGACGCCCATATCATGCGCATGATTTTTATGCGGCTCAGATTCTTTCAATCATTCTTGGAGGCGGTATGTCATCACGCTTATTCCAAGAAATAAGAGAAAAACGCGGATTATGCTATTCTATTTATGCTTTCCATTGGGGATTTTCAGATACTGGGCTCTTCGGTCTTCATGCTGCTACCGGACAAGAAGGATTAGAAACACTTCTACCAGTTACTCTTGATGAGCTCTGTAAAATAAGCAAAAATATTCATATAAATGAACTTCAACGAGCGCAGGCACAATATCGCGCTAATCTTACAATGTCACAAGAAAATCCATCTAGTCAAGCACATCTTATCGCTCGCCAAATGCTCCTTTATGGTAGACCAATTCCAATCTCTGAAATGACTGAATGTGTAGAACTTATTACCTTAGAACAACTCACTGATCTAGCTAAACATCTTTTTATCAATTCTAAGCCAACTTTAGCAGCTGTTGGACCTATTGAACCGCTCATGAATTTTAACGATTTAGTATCAACTCTTTCACCTAATATGAACTCTCTTCTCTAAAAGAAATAAAGAATACACCTTCATAAATTAGATAAAATGATAATTTGATATGCACAAATTACTTTAAAACCCTATCCCCACATATCTTTAATGAAAATTATCACAAAAATTTTTCTTATTAGATTAAATAAGTTTTATCAAAAAAGCGAGCAAAACTGGCTAATGAATACTCCACATAGATAACTTAACCAACAAGAGTATATTGCGTAAAATCTAATAATAAATGGTTAAATAGCTGAATTTTTCCTTTTAAAAAGGACAAAATTCCGTTAATTTTGAGACTCATTAGTACGAGCAGATATCTGATCTATTTTTTGTATAAAATCTGTGTGATTTTTTCAAAAGAATAATGACAACCGCTCTTTATAAAAATAACAACTAATCAAGTGGAAGAATTTTCTCGAAAGTCTCGTTTGAAATTCAAGAGCTTCAAATACTGAGAGTGAGGCAACGTGAAGAGTTTTGGTAAAATAATCAATACCGTTCTTGTCATAATCATTAGTCTTTTTGTATGCCTTTCATCAGTACAAGCAATCGAACCAATCAAAATTTCTCCTCAGGATATAGCTCTTGATTTGTCCAAAGCTATTGAAATTCATCACACCAATAACCCTATCTTCCAAACCAGCACAGCACCAGGGCCAGATGGTATTATATGGCGTATTGAAGTACAAGCAAAAAGTGAAAATTTTTCTGGAAACTGGGCAGTATTTTCCCTTGCAAATCCAACAGATGAACAAATTGACCGTCTAATTGTTGTTCCCCATTATCGTATGGCTCATTCAGGTTTTCTTTGGCCGGATCTTGGATCAGTACGGATCCAATCTATAACTCCAAGTGCAGGTTTTTCTCTTGATCGTCAAACGAATGCAAATGCAGATATTTTTCGTATCACTCTTAATCCTAACACTGTGATTACATTTGTTGCAGAATTAAGCTCTAAAAATCTACCACAGATCTACTTATGGCAACCTGAAGCTTACAAAGATACCATTAATTCTTATACACTTTATCATGGCATTCTTCTTGGTATATCAGGACTTTTAGCGCTCCTATTAACTATTTTATTTGTCGTTCGTGGAACAAGTCTTTTCCCTGCAACAGCTGCTGTTGCTTGGGCTGTTCTTTTTTACATTGGTATTGATTTCAATTTTTGGAATAAACTCTTTGCAATTACACCAATAACAGAACCAATTTGGCGTGCTGGTACAGAAGTTGCACTTGCTGCAACACTCTTTACTTTTCTGTTTACTTATCTTTGCCTTAATCGTTGGCATTATCACTTTAGCTATGGTGCAATTATATGGATTATATCTTTCTGCGGACTAGGAGCATTTGCTATTTATGATCCTACTAGAGCAGCTGGAATTGCTCGCTTATCATTTGGACTTACAACCATACTTGGTATTATATTGATCAGCTATTTTTCAATCCGTAAATATGACCGTGCAATCATGCTTATTCCAACATGGTTGTTAATTAGCTTTTGGTCTCTTGAAGCTTATGCATGCATAATAGGATATTTAGATAATGATATTGTTCCACAAGCTCTAGCTGGAGGACTGGTGCTGATTGTTCTTCTTATCAGCTTTCTTGTCATGCAACAAACGTTTTCTAATGATGCTTTCCATGAGGGCATTTTTTCCGATCTCGAACGACAAGTTCTGGCAGCTAGAGGAGCTGGAAGTATTATTTGGGACTGGAATGTCGAGCGTGACCGGATTGTTGTTCACCCAGATATGACAAGCCTTTTTGGTAAGCACGCCCGCAAACTCAACGGTACTATGAACGACTGGATTTTAGCCTTGCATTATGATGATCGCGAACGCTTTCAGGCTGTTTTAAATATCATTCTTGAAAATAAAACAGGACGGATTGATCAGATTTTTCGGATCTCCTCCGGTGGTGGTCATTATCATTGGTTTTCTCTCCGTGCACGCCCAGCTATCCAAAAAGACGGAAAAATTACCCGTGTTATCGGAAGCATTCTCAATATTACCAATCACAAAAAAGCCGAAGAACGTTTACTACACGATGCAATTCATGACAGCTTAACCGGTCTTCCTAACCAACAAATTTTCCTCGATAGATTACAAAATTATAGCTCTTTAGCTAAAGCAAATATAAAAATTAAACCAACAATTTTTATGATTGATTTTGATAATTTTCGTCAAATTAATCATAAACTAGGTATAGCGGTTGGGGACACAGTCCTCTTGATAATTGCACGTCGTTTAAGCCGCCTTATTAACCTGCAAGACACCTTATCACGCCTTTCCGCAGATCGTTTTGCAATTATTTTACTCAGCGAAACAGAACCCCAAAAAATTGCAATGTTCGCAAATCATCTGCTCAAAACAATTTCAGCACCCATTACTCTTGAAGAAAAAACTATAACGCTTTCCACATCCATTGGCCTGGCTACATGGAGTGATAACAAATCAACTGCTCAAAATATTTTCAATGACAGTGAACTAGCAATGATCCATGCAAAACAAATGGGTGGTAATCACATTGAACCTTTCCGCCCGAGTTTTCGTACTTTAGATCTCGAACATAACAATATCAAAAAAGACATTCATCATGCTATCGAACGTAATGAAATAAAAATCCTCTATCACCCTATTCTTAATTTATCAGATGGAAACATTATTGGTTTTGAAACAATCGTAGAATGGCAACACCCCAATCATGGAAATTTAAATATCCACGATTTTATTAAAATCGTAGAAAGTGAACAACTCATTATGGATTTAGTACAATTCATCGTTGATCGCGCGCTCGTAGATCTTATAAATATACAAGAAAAATGTGCTAAACATCCTTTCTTTATCTCTATCAATTTGCCAAGTGCAGAAATGATTCATCCTGATTGTATACGTCAAATACGCTCTGCTCTTCTTCGCAATCCGGTTAGTAAAGGACGATTGATGATAGAAATATCTGAGCTTGTTTTAAGAAAAAATCCTGAACAATCAGCTCATTTTTTTGAAGAGATTAAAGCACTAGGAATGAATCTAGCATTAGATAATTTTGGAACAGGTTATTCATCACTTACATATCTTGTCCGTTATCCATTCGACATGGTTAAATTAGATCGTTCACTTATCTCTATCGATTCACATAAGAAAAAACTTGTACTTAAATCAATTATCAGAATGGCTACTGATCTTAATTTACAAATCATAGCAGAAGGCGTAGAAAATGAAAAAGAAGCTATTTTCTTACGACAAGAAGGTTGTAAGTATGTTCAAAGTACGACCGTCACTAAACCAATTGCTGTTGAAGAATTGATTGCTCTTGTTCAAAACCACTTCTCTCATACCTATAATTAAGAAATGTTACAAAATGAATGACTATGCATGACCTGGTTTAGAAATAAGAGAAGTTGGACTAATTCCCATGCGAATAAGGCTTTCATCATACTTACTACTGATATCACTTTCAAAAAGAAAGCTAGGAGATGTAGGACTAATCAACCAACCATTTGCATAAATCTCTGTTTCAAGCTGTCCTGCTTTCCATCCGGCATACCCCAAAGCTATAAGAGCATGTTCAGGCCCCCTCTCACAACTCATGGCTTTTAATACACCAAGGGTTGTAGTAAGACAAATTTTGTCTGTAACAGAGATAGTTGCTTCACAAGCATAATCATCTGAATGCAGTACAAAACCACGAGACGTATCAATAGGTCCACCACAGCGTATTGGAAATTTTTTTATTGGCTCGGAAAGATAATTTTTTTGATTTTGGTTAATTACACCCAGTTGAAGCAAAAGTTCAGGAAAATTAATATCATGTAACTGATTAAGAATAATTCCCATAGCACCAGCATTAGAATGGGCACAAATGTAGATAACAGAACGAACAAAGCGCTTGTCATTCATTCCAGGCATTGCTATGAGCAACTGTCCATTTAGAAACCCTTCATGCTGTTTCATAATTTGATAGCCTCCATAATTCAATTTTTTGACTTCAATTAAGTCAGTATCAGTAGAGAATAAAGATCAAATGAAAAAATTGCAAATATTTCAAAATTTACAAAAAATTCCAAATCGTTTTCAGAAAAATCTCTTATTAATTTTGAAAATAATATTTGTATTTTTAGGATTTTTCTACTTTCTTGTTAATTCTCAAGCAGAACAAAAACCACATCTTATTGCAACACCTTGGCATGAATCAGAGGGTGGCTATGCTAGATTAGCTATAACTTCATCTTCTCTTTCTGAGACAAAAAGCGGCATTATTGAAATTACGTTAAAACCAAAATGGAAAACCTATTGGCGAAATCCCGGAAATTCGGGGATGGCACCCTTTTTTAATTTCAACCAACAAGTCTCTTATGAAATTTTTTATCCTACACCACAACTCTATACAACAGAAAATGATTGGTCATTAGGTTATAAAAATAAAGTCGTACTACCCTTTAATATCTCTGGTTCAGATGAAAATCTAAGTGGTTCTTTAACCCTTGGAATGTGTAATGAAATTTGTATCCCCTTTACTATCGATTTTAATTTTTCCTCATCGACTCAAAATAATACATCTCTTTCTCTATCCTTATTAAAAAAAGCCCAAGATGCTTTACCCCGTACAGCCGATAATGCATTTAAAATACATGCTGAAAAAAATGGAAATACCCTCTTAATAAAAATAAAAAATAATAAAATAATCACACCTTCTGCTCTCTTTTTAGATGGAAAAACAATGCAGATTGGACCAGCAAAAAAAATAAGCGATCACCAGGGATATACGGTCTTCAGTGCTCCAATATATTTTGATTCAGATGAATTAAATGAAACAGTTTTTTATACTATTTCTTACCAAGATCATGCCTTCAGTGGAACATTTGCAATAAACACATAATCAAACCGTACTGTCATTCCATGAGATAAAAAATTATATCGAAAAACAGCCATTTTCACGATATTCAGTAATTGCTTTACGTGCGAGTGCGTCTGCGCGCTCATTATCTGGATGACCTGCGTGTCCTTTTATCCAGTGCCATCTGATATCATGTTGAGAACAAGCATAGTCAAGGGCTTGCCATAACTCTATATTTTTAACAGGATTTTTCGATGCAGTACGCCAATTATTTTTTTTCCATCTCTCAACCCAGGTAGAAATCCCGTTACGCACATAAGCTGAATCCGTATAAAGATCAACCAAACATGATTCCTTCAGAGCATTTAACGCGCGAATCGCCGCCATAAGTTCCATCTGATTATTGGTCGTATATACTTCTCCACCATAAAGCTCACGTTCATGACCATTCCAGCGTAAAATTGCTCCCCATCCTCCCAAACCAGGATTTCCTGAACAAGCACCATCTGTATAAATTTCAACAACTTTTTTTCGATTTAACATAACAAAAACAAAACTCTATCTCAGCCAACAAGTTCACATTACTGCAAAAATAAAGTTCAAACCAATATTTTAATGATTTTTTTGAAGAACAAAACTATCAAGAAATTCATCTCGTTAATTTTAGAAAGGTATAAGTAAAAAGCATAAAGCCACATTACGTCATAACCTATCAAGCAGCAATAACATACATTAAAATTGCAAAACTATATCTCCTTTCCAATACAACAAATTATAATATTATTACCTTTTAAAACAATTCTTATAACAAGAAAGGCTATATCGGATATAAATGCTGTACAGAGATATATAAAAGATAAATTTTTTTCTAAAAAATGCTTGTCATAAACATTAAAGCGAATAGTCACTCTATTTTATAAAACTCTAGACTTCCAACATCCTCTCTTTTCCTTGTTTTTAAAAGCAAACCTATTGAGTAACGTGGTTTAAATGCCTTAGATTATATCCCCTATAATTGCGCCTATTTTTCTTTTATTTGATGAACACTGTTATCGTTATTTTCATCTTTCAGTACTTCTGCTCGTCCTTTAATAAAAGCTATATCTTGAGAAGATAGGCTGATATCACGTAATTCACGATTCACTAAAAATGTTTCCGTTTCAACTAAAGTTTCAGCCAATTCTATTGTAACATCATAACGTGCACGAAACGCTGTGATGATTTCATCAACAATAATTTCAGGAGCTGACGCTCCTGCTGAAAGACTAATGACTGAAAGAATACCTAGATTATCAAAATCAATTTCATTAGCACGCTGAATTAAAATAGATTGACGCGCACCAAATTTCTCAGCAACTTCCACCAAACGTCTAGAATTAGATGAATTCGGTGAACCAACAATTAAAAATAAATCACTTCCTAACGCTGCTGCCTTAACAGCATCTTGCCGATTAGTGGTAGCGTAACAAATTGATTCAGCTGCTGGAGCTGCTAACGCAGGAAAACGCTGTTTTAATATATTAAGAATCTCTGCTGTATCTTCAACAGAGAGTGTTGTTTGTGTTACAAATCCTAATTTATTTGGATTATTTGGTTGATAATATAAAGCATCTTCTACCGTTTCAATCAATGTAACATTCTCTTCTTCAAGCTGCCCCATAGTTCCAATTACTTCAGGATGACCAGCATGACCAATCAATATAACATGACGGCCATGACGTTGATGACGAATTGCTTGCTTATGGACTTTAGAAACTAATGGACATGTCGCATCAAGATAAAATAGATTGTAACGAACAGCATCTTCTAGTACAGACTTTGGTATACCATGAGCAGAAAACACAACAGGTCGACTACGATGCCCTTCAGGTATCTCACAAAGTTCTTCAACAAAAATGGCTCCTCGTTGCTGCAATCCCTCAACAACATAGCGGTTGTGTACAATTTCATGACGGACATATACTGGAGAACCATATTTTTTCAATGCAAGAATAACAATCTGGATAGCACGATCAACACCAGCACAAAACCCGCGTGGCCCACAAAGGCGAATTGTTAAAGGGGGCAGTACAGACACAATTGATCCTTAATATCCATAAAGTTTCACCCCAACTACCACATATCACTGTAATATATCATTGTTACTTTATAAACAAAGAGTATAAAGAGAAAAACTAGACGATTCCTATTTCCTATTAAGACTGCTAATCATCATTTATCTAAAAAATGGTGCAATAAACACTAGCCACAACTTCTTTTTTCACGAAATAAAGCATTAATAAATCACCATTCTTGCTAAGATCAGAAAAACGACTGTACATACCACATAAATCCTTGATCAGTAAAACCTAATTAAGGACCTTTATATCATGACCTTCTCATACCAGAGATAGACTAATGGAATGAATACCCACAAGGTCCCTCATCTTGAAATAAATATATTGATTTTATTAGGAAAACGTGGGCCCGGAGGGACTCGAACCCCCAACCAAGCGGTTATGAGCCGCTGGCTCTAACCAATTGAGCTACAGGCCCCACAGAGATTTTCTCTAAACTAAAATATCCTATTATACAAGAGCTTGCTTTAATTATACTTCGTCTTTTTTTCTTTCTTCTTGTTTTTTTTTCTTTCAGCGCCCTAATTCCTTTACAATAAATACAAAAAATGGGAAAGTAATAGAATATATATATATTATAAGGATTGAACATGACTAAAATGATTTTCCAACTGTTGAAGGTCTACCGAATTAAGTTGTCGATATTGACTGTATTATCTCTACTCACTACTTCATGCTTCGTACATGCGGAAGAAACAATAAAAAATGCACCAACAATTACAGTTACAGCAACCGGTGAAAACCAAGCAACACCAGACATGGCGATTATCAATCTAGCCGTTGTGACTCATGATACGACTGCTCAAAAAGCATTAGCAGCGAATAATAAATTTATGAATGATATTTTAGATACTTTTAAAAATAATGGCATTCAAGCAAATGACTTGCAAACATCAGGCTTATCTATTTACCAAACGAACTCAGATAAAAAACAAGAAAAAAAGAACAATGAAATAACTTATCATGTTTCAAATTCTTTAACAGTAAATATCCGTGATCTGGCCAATGCTGGTAAAATATTTGATCAAGCAATGGCACTTGGTGTGAATTCTGTTAATGGAATTACCTTTACCAATGCCGATACAAAGCCATTGTATAAAGAAGCACGTAAAAAAGCTGTTATTGAAGCTATTGCAAAAGCAGAAACCTTAGCTCAAGCAGCCAACGTGAAATTAGGAAAGATTATTACAATTAATGAAAGTAATAACGAATATTATCCAACACCACGCCTTATGAGTAGAGCACAATCTGCAAGCTATGCAGATACAAACTTTTCAGGAGGTGAATTGAATTATCATGTTAGTGTCACTATAACATTTGCTATAGACGACTAATCATCAATCATTGAGTAAAATAATTATATCATCGGTTTTTATAAAGAATTCCGGTGATATATTGATAATAAGATTCCGTAGATGATAATTCATCGTCATGAATTTTAATCTGCTCACGTGCAGAAAATTGAGTTTGATGTACCGTTTGAAAATCTTTTGAGATTAATGGATGCCACCACGGAAGATCTTTACCCTCACTCACCAACCTGTAAGCACAACTTTCTGGCAACCAACGAGCTGTTTTAATCGTAGCAATATCTAATAATATACAATCTGAAATAATTGATTTACGGTGAGTATAATTTTTACATTGACAAGTATCTTTATCTAAAAGACGACAAGCAATACTCGTTGCATAAATGTCACCAGTATCGTCATCTTCTAATTTATGCAAGCAACAACACCCACAACCATCACAAAGACTTTCCCACTCAGTAACAGACATTTCCTCTAATTTTTTCCTTTTCCAAAAAGGAAGTTCCTTACTCATAAACAGGATCTACTTTTTTCATAAGACAATTCTTTTAAAGGATAAAATCAATAAAATTTGATCTAGTACGCACAACATATTTTTATTTATCTTTTAAAAACGCTGTTCTTTTTAATTAAGAATCAAGAAAGCTCCGTAATTTGCGTGAACGGCTAGGATGTTTCAACTTACGAAGTGCCTTTGCTTCAATCTGACGAATACGCTCGCGGGTCACTGAAAATTGTTGGCCAACTTCCTCTAATGTATGATCAGTATTCATTCCAATACCAAAACGCATTCTTAAAACACGCTCCTCACGTGGTGTTAATGAAGCAAGAACGCGCGTTGTTGTATCTCGTAAATTAGCCTGAATAGCCGCATCAATTGGTAACAATGCATTTCTATCTTCAATAAAATCACCTAAATGAGAAGCATCTTCATCACCAACAGGTGTTTCAAGTGAGATAGGTTCCTTCGCAATTTTAAGCACTTTTCGTACTTTTTCTAACGGCATAGAAAGCTTGCTAGAAAGTTCTTCTGGGGTTGGTTCACGTCCAATTTCATGTAAAATTTGGCGTGATGTACGAACAATTTTATTAATTGTCTCAATCATATGAACAGGAATACGAATAGTCCGTGCCTGATCAGCGATAGACCGTGTAATCGCTTGACGTATCCACCACGTCGCATAAGTTGAAAACTTATATCCACGCCGATATTCGAATTTATCAACGGCCTTCATCAAACCGATATTGCCTTCCTGAATAAGATCAAGAAATTGTAAACCACGATTAGTGTATTTTTTAGCAATGGAAATAACAAGACGCAAATTAGCTTCCACCATTTCCTTTTTAGCGATATTCGCTTCACGCTCCCCTTTCTGTACTTGCGTAACAATTCGACGAAATTCACTAATTGAAATAGCAGTTTCTTGCGCGAGATTTTGTATTTCATTACGCAAACTCTGAATGACTTTAGCTTCACAAGTTGAAAATTCTTTCCAACCACGTCCTGATAAAGTTGCAATATAATTAACCCAATCAGCGTCCAATTCACGACCTTGATATTCTCTTAAGAAATCTTCATGCCCAATCCCATAGTTACTAGCAAGCCTCTTCAACTTACCTTCGCTCTGTATCAACCGCTTATTGATATCATATAATTGCTCAACTAATGCCTCAATACGGTTTTGATTTAAAGAAAGAGATTTTACTGCTTGGATTAAAGCATCTTTCAATTCAGTATATTGTTTTCTTTGTTCCGATGAAAGAGGTTCTGCCTTACGATGTGATAAACTGCTTTCAACTTGTTGATCTTGTAGCTCACGTAATTTTACATAAGTTTCAGCGATAAAATCTAAAGTCTCCACAACCTGAGGACACAACTCATGCTCCATTGCTGCAAGCGATAAATTAACTTCGTCATCTTCTTCGTCATCATCTTCGCCCCCTATCTCTTCTCCAAGATCATTCATATCACGCATGCTAGAAGATGATGTTTCTTCTTTTATTTTTTTGACTTCACTTTCATCAATAATAGGAGCCTGCTTCGCTTCTGGACCAGAATAAGTCATCTCAAGATCAATAATTTCACGCAGAAGAATACGCTGCTCTTGCAACTCTTCACGCCAAATAATTAAAGCTTGAAATGTTAAAGGGCTCTCACAAAGACCGGAAATCATCGTTTCACGTCCAGCCTCAATACGTTTAGCGATAGCAATCTCACCCTCACGCGAGAGTAATTCAACGGCTCCCATTTCACGCAAATACATACGAACTGGATCATCAGTTCGGTCGGCTACTTCACGTTTAGATGTTGTTGCAACCGCATAATTTGTGGCTTCTACTAAATCGCCACCTTCTACTGTAATTTCTTCCTCATATTGTCCAGATTCAATTTCATCTTCATCATCTATAACGCTAATACCCATCTCAGAGAACATTGCCAATATATCTTCAATTTGCTCAGACGTGAATTCTTCAGAAGAAAGAGCTGCATTCAACTCATCCATCAACACGTAGCCATTTTTTTTGGCAAGTTTCATCATTTTTTTGATAGCATCATCGGAAAAATCAAGAAGAGAACCATCCGAGCTTACTTTGCCCATTTCTTCCACATTATCTTTTTGTTTAACCTTTGTTGCCATACTGTTAACTCCACTTGATCACTAGGTAGGTTCGTGTGATCAGCTTATTATTCTTACTTAGCGCATTAAAATTTTTATATGCACTGTTTACAGGATTAATCTTTTATTCAAAAAGACACACTTTTATACACACCTTTTCACGCAAAATCACGGGAATACTATAGAGATCAGCCCAATACATCTCAGTCTTTCTGAGATAATATCTGCACCACATAGTAAGAACCAATTTCCCGCTTTTCCTAAAATTTAGTCATTATTCTTCACAAAAACGTCATTTCAATAATTAAGGCTTTTATATCAGACTTCGTGACTGATTCGCTTTTAAAAAGCGAATCATTTTATTCTATTTTGGTTTGCCCTCATCTATTTTTTCGCAAAACCAAGATCCGAATCCCTCAATTAAAGCCTCTGTTGCCTGTGTTCGTTCCAATTCAGCTTTCACCTCACGAAGTAGATCAAAAACTTCATCTCTAGGATTTTTTATGAGTTCCTCTTCGATATCTTGTAGTCTTTTATGTAGGTGGTGTTCTTGAAGATGCAAGTAGATAGCTTGTTTTAATACAGCACGAGCATCTTCTACAGGAGCACCTCCAAAAGTAATCCGCATACCAACTCTTTGCACAAGGTTATCTATATGCTCTAAAATACTTTTTTTCCCTTTTTCTTCTAAAAGTACAGTCATTGTTTCTTTATCACATAACTGTTGATTTCCAAGAATTTCCAACATGGACTGATGCAAACTCATTAATTGATCATTTTTTAATTCTAATTCTGCAAAAACGTCAAAATTCTCGTACCACAGTTCAGGATAATAAGCTAAAATCAGCAAAATAACTGCTTCACGCAAAGGAATGAAATGTTTTGAACTACGAACTATATTAGAATTTTCTAATGCAGAAAAAGATTGGTCTTTAAACATTCCATCTTTTTGATTTTGAATATATTCTCCTTGCTTCTTTTGCTTTAATAAAGATGAACGAAAAAACGCAAAGAGCCGTCTTTTGATATCTTGAAAATAATAACGATGTATATCTTTATCCTTAATTGTTGCTATCTGTTGTTTTAGTTCTCGCTCCAATGCAGCGCGTGCTTCTGGAGTTGTAAAATGTTTTCCGGAAGTAGCACGCCACCATAAAAGCTCAATCAATGGAATTGCTTTTTGAACAAAAGAAGAAAAAAGATGCGCATCTCCTGTACGAATAATTTCATCTGGATCTTTACCATTTGGCAATAAAACAAAACGCACAGACTTTCCTGCTTTTAAAAGAGGAAGTACACGATCAGCAACACGGAAAGCAGCTTTTAAACCGGCATTATCTCCATCAAAACACAAAATCGGATCAGACTCCATTTGCCATAAAAGTTCAATTTGCGTTTCTGTTAATGCTGTTCCTAAAGGGGCAACTACTTTTTCAAAACCAACCTTAGTTAAAGCAATGACATCCATATAGCCTTCAACAACCAGAACAGAACATGCTTCTTTTTTTTCTGAGGCACGGCTATTTTTACGGACAGATGCCGCATTATAAAGCATATTACCCTTATGAAAAAGAACCGTTTCAGGACTGTTTAAGTATTTTGCTCGTGCATTTTTATCTAACGAACGCCCCCCAAAAGCAACCACACGGCCACGTAAATCTTCAATAGGGAATATAATGCGATTTCTAAATCGATCATAGGGAGTAGAAATATCTTCACCGGATATAAGGAGGCCACAATCCTCCATTTGCTTTAGTGAAATACCACGCGCACTCAACGCATCTTTCAAAGTTGTACGTCCTATCGGAGCAAAACCAATCTGAAAACGCTTTGCAAGTTCTAATGTAACACCACGTTCATCAAGATAATGGCGTGCTTGGGCACCAATTTGATGATGTAAGTTATTTTGAAAAAAATCCGTCGCTATTTTCATAACATCATAAAGATCATTTTTTTTCATTTCATCTTTATGATTCTGTAAATCAAAGGCAGGTAATTTCATACCTGCAAAATTAGCCAAACGCTCTACAGATTCCGAAAAGCGCAATCCATCAAGTTCGCAAAGAAAGGTAAAAATATCACCGCTTGTATTACAACCGAAACAATAATAACGACCCCGACGATCATCACAATGGAAACTTGGAGTCTTTTCACCATGAAATGGACAACAGCACCAAAAATCACCACGTGAAGGTTTACTTTTTTTTTGATCAAATATCACCCTTTGACCAATAACCACTGAAATTGGCAACCTAGCGCGAATCTCATCAAGAAAATCAGGCGGAATACGCATTATCTCTCACAGAGTTTAAAAATTCTTTATTTGCATTTTAGTTACTTTGAAGCATAATTCCAATACTTCATCTTAAATAAGAAATGAATAATCAAAATGGAGATAAAGTACAGTGCTTAAATTTCTTGTTCAATATCCATCACTAGAAATGGTTTCTTGGTTAGTCGTTCTGATTCTTATTGCACTTTTAGTTAATTTTTTAACACGTATCTTACTTATTCGCGGAAAAAAACACCTCACTGCGTTCCTCCATCACAATACAATTACTGATATTGAAAATATTACTAAGTACATAGCTCATATTGCGTCGGCTTTTATTCTTTCAACTGGCATCAATTTTATATCTACATTGCCCAATATTCTCAGTACAATTATCCGAAATGTCTCCAATGCCTTTATCATTTTTATCGTTGCTTTAACAATTTCTGCTCTTTTTAATATCATTAATACCTTTTATGAACAAAGACCTGCAGCAAGGTTAAAGCCAATAAAAGGATACATTCAAATAGCTAAAATTGCACTTTTTACGCTTACTGCTATTTTTATATTGGCCACATTAATAGACCGATCGCCTCTTATTCTTTTTTCTGGTCTTGGTGCAATGGCAGCTGTTTTGATTTTGATCTTTCAAGACACATTACTTTCTCTTGTTGCAGGAATTCAAATCTCATCTACCGATATGGTACGTGTTGGAGATTGGATTGAAATTCCTAATCTTGGTGCAGATGGTGATGTCATTGAAATTGCCCTTCATACTGTAAAAGTTCAAAACTTTGATAAAACAATTACCACAGTTCCTATCCGTAAACTGGTAACTGATCCTTTCAAAAATTGGCGTGGTATGCAAGAATCAGGTGGTCGACGTATCAAACGATCTTTATTTATTGATCAAGCAAGTATCCGCTTTCATACAAAAAAAGAAGAGGAATATTTAGCACGATTTAATCTCCTAGAAAACTACTTTGCACAAAAAATACCTGAAATTAATGAATGGAATACTCGCTTAGAAAAAAATCATGATATACCAGCAAATACTCGCCGTTTAACTAATATCGGTACTTTTCGGGCTTACGTATTATCTTATTTAAGAGAGCATCTAAATGTCAAAAAAAACGCAACTGTAATGACACGGCAATTACCTCCTACGCCGAATGGTTTACCTTTAGAAATTTATTGCTTTACGAATACCACCATTTGGGAAGAATACGAACAAATTCAAGCTGATATCTTTGATCACCTTTATTCTGTTCTTCCTGACTTTGGCCTTAAAATTTTCCAAAATCCATGTGGTTATGATTTAACACGCGCAAGCTATAATGTTAAAAATACATTAAAAACAAAATAATGAACTTTAATCACGTTTATTCTTTTAAAAAACTTGTCGCTATAAAATAACAATCTATTCAATTAAAAAGAACGAAGAATACTCCAAAATTCTTATCTAAGAGATCCTTTTGCATAAATAAATAGCTAATCCTTCATTTTTTTGAAAGAATAATTATCTTTTCTGTATAGATTGAATTCAATCATTGCTTAAGAAAATCAACACAAAAAACCATCATAAAGCTTTAAACAACAAGCTCTCTTTAAATAACACAATGCATAATTCTTGACCTTGAAACAACTTACTCTAATTTCTACTGCAGTTAAACATAACAGTTTAAGTTTAGACATAGGAGAGTGGAATGGAAAATACATATATCAGTTGGATCTTGGCTATTATTATTGGTGGACTTTCAGGTTGGATTGCACAATATTTTATGAACAGCCGAACAGGGATGTTTTTAAATATTATCTTAGGTGTTGTTGGTTCTGCATTAGCCAGTTTCCTTCTAAGCTTTTTAGAAATCAATTTTGCTGGTTGGCTGGGTTATCTCATTTCAGGTTTTATTGGAGCCTGCATCCTTATATGGATTGGCAGAAAAGTTCGATCATAAAATAGTGTTCTCTATTGCCTTTTAAAGCAAATAAAACTCTATTTTTGTTGTGAAACTGTAACAATAACAACTCGGGGCATAATTGTCCCGTTTACAGCTTTTTACAGCATTACCGATTATAAACAATGACGCCTTGCAGAGCGTTTCTTTACCATATCTCTATTTTTCCAACTTGTATATTGAATTTTCTTTCAAATCTAACAAAACCCTATGTAATGGTTTTCTCATTATTCCAATAAGACAAAGCCCATAACTCCTCACTGTTTTTTTGCTTCATTCTAAGGAATTAATGTCTCTAAATAGTTTTAGAAAACTCAAATCTGGATCTTTACCTCTTTATAAAATATCCTTATACTTTAACTCTAAGTAAAAATTACAATGTATAGCATTAATTATAGTTGCATGGTTTTTGCGTGACTTTGAGTATTACGCCTTCAAATAGCAAATTGTGAGCCCAAACAATGACACAAACCATCTCGCTTCCCAGTCCTTGGAGCACAAATAAGCCTACAGCTCTTTTAGTATTAGCCGATGGTACAGTAATCGAAGGTAAAGGTGCGGGTGCTACAGGAATTGTTGAAGCTGAAGTATGTTTTAATACCGCCATAACAGGCTATGAAGAAATCCTCACAGATCCATCATATACAGGACAAATCGTTAATTTCACTTTTCCTCATATTGGTAATGTAGGCACTAATCGAGAAGATATTGAAGATCTTACACCTCTCAATTACCATGGTGCAGTTGGTGCTATTTTCAAAGCAGATATTACTGGTCCTTCTAACTACCGTGCACATGAAAATCTAAATCAGTGGCTTAAAGAACGAAAAATTATTGCACTTTACGATATTGATACACGAGCATTAACCACTCTTATCCGTGAAAAAGGTGTACCCAATGCGGTCATTGCCCATGATCCAAATGGAAATTTTGATATTAATGCTTTAAAAAAGCGTGCACAAAAATGGTCTGGTCTTATCAATCTTGATCTTGCAAAAGAAGTAACGTCAAAACAATTAATAGAATGGAATGAAAACCCGTGGATATGGAATAAAGGATATAGTGTAAATAGCAAACGTAATTTTCACATTGTTGCAATTGATTATGGCATTAAACGCAATATTCTTCGCCTTATATCGGCCTTGGGTGCACACATAACTATTGTGCCAGCATCTACAAATGCAAATGAAATTTTATCTATGAATCCCGACGGTATTTTCCTTTCTAATGGTCCAGGAGACCCAATTGCTACAGCCAAATATGCTGTTCCAACCATCAAAACATTCATTGATTGCAACATACCACTTTTTGGCATATGCCTTGGTCATCAGCTGCTGTCTCTTGCCGTAGGAGCGAAAACTATAAAAATGCATCAAGGGCATCATGGCGCCAATCACCCTGTTAAAGACTTTACTACTGGCAAAGTCGAAATTGTATCAATGAATCATGGTTTCACCGTAGATAAAACATCGCTACCACAACATGTTGAAGAGACACATATTTCTCTCTTTGATGGTTCAAACTGCGGCATTCGAATTATCGAAAAACCGATTTTTTCTGTTCAATATCATCCTGAAGCTTCGCCTGGACCTCAAGATAGTCATTATCTTTTTCACCATTTTCGCAACTTGATTATGGATTATAAAAAATAACCTAATCATATAGTTTTAGTATTTAGACTTTCTTTATCATTCGTATAAAGGCTTGTATTTTCTGCAAACTGGTATGAATAAGTCCCGACCATTTATCAAAGATACTTTATTAGACATGTAATTATAAAAAGATAATTTACCATAAACTCCTATAACTCTAAATACAGTGCTATCGTTATTCTTAAACCTATCTAGTACAAAATCCACCTAAACAGTATTACAGCCAAAGCTAGCTTTATAGTTATATTTTAAAAACGTTATATTTGAAATATCATAATACTAATCACCAAGGCATACACAAAAAAACGTATTTACTAATGTATAATATAATAATGCTTCAAAACATATTTTTACAATACATGTTAGATTAACAAAAATAACGCTTTATATATCTTCTATTTCAGCTAACATTGCTGAAATCAACTCATGCTTTCATCTTTTGCGTTTGAAAATTATTTAACCATTATTTATAAGAGCACACTGTTTTCAAGCATTATCCCCAAAGAAAAAATATAAAAAAGTATTTTATGGATTACTTTCTTTATCTATTAACCTATAAAACGAGTTTAGCCAACATTCTAATTTCTGCCTACCGCAACTACGCATAGGTGCTTGCTATAGGAAAAAGCCATGCCAAAACGCACAGATATAAAATCTATTCTTATCATTGGAGCAGGACCTATTATTATTGGTCAAGCATGTGAATTTGACTATTCAGGAACACAAGCCTGTAAAGCTTTAAAAGAAGAAGGCTACCGAATTATTCTGGTGAACTCTAATCCTGCCACCATTATGACTGATCCGGATTTGGCAGATGCGACCTACATCGAACCAATCACTCCAGAAATAGTTGCTAAAATTATTGCTCATGAACGTCCAGACGCACTTTTACCAACCATGGGAGGACAAACAGCACTTAATACTGCTTTATCCTTAAAGCGCATGGGAATTTTAAATCGCTACAATGTTGAAATGATCGGTGCCAATGCTGACGCTATTGATAAGGCAGAAGATCGTGCTCTATTTCGCAAAGCAATGGCAAAAATTGGTTTAGAAACACCGCGTTCTATGTTAGCGAATGCAACTGAGCTCAAAGAAGAAGATCGTCGATTATATGAAAAAGCATATAATAAACTTAAAAATGAACTTTCTGGCGATGCACTTGATCAAGCATTAGAAAAGCTTGAGCAAGATTGGAATAATGCAGAAGCCAATCGCAAGCAACATTATATAGCTCATGCCACCGCAAAAGCGGTTCAAGCTCTTGATATTATTGGACTTCCAGCCATTATCCGTCCCTCATTTACACTTGGTGGTACAGGGGGCGGCATTGCGTACAACCGCTCTGAATTTTACGAAATTATCGAACGTGGACTTGAAGCTTCACCAACAACAGAAGTGTTGATTGAAGAAAGTATTCTGGGATGGAAAGAATACGAAATGGAAGTTGTTCGTGATCACAAGGATAACTGTATCATTATCTGTTCCATTGAAAACATTGATCCTATGGGTGTTCATACCGGTGACTCTATCACTGTTGCTCCTGCTCTTACTTTAACCGATAAAGAATACCAAATTATGCGGAATGCCTCAATTGCTGTGCTCCGTGAAATTGGGGTTGAAACCGGTGGATCTAACGTACAATTTGCCGTCAATCCTGAAAATGGCCGCTTAATTGTTATTGAAATGAATCCACGCGTTTCTCGTTCTTCAGCGCTTGCTTCAAAAGCCACCGGTTTTCCAATTGCAAAGGTAGCAGCTAAATTAGCAGTTGGTTATACACTTGACGAATTAAAAAATGATATTACGGGCGGTGCAACACCAGCATCATTTGAACCTTCTATTGACTATATCGTCACCAAAATCCCTCGTTTTGCCTTTGAAAAATTTCCTGGTTCATCGCCTGTCTTAACTACCGCAATGAAATCTGTTGGAGAAGTTATGGCAATCGGTCGTACTTTCCAAGAATCTTTACAAAAAGCACTCCGTGGACTTGAAACAGGTCTTACGGGTCTTGATGAAATCATAATCCCTGAACATGCTGAAGGTGATGAAAAAAATTCTATTCGTTCGGCTATTGCTATCCCAAGTCCTGATCGTTTACGTTATGTAGCGCAAGCGATGCGTATGGGTTTATCCCTGAATGAAATCCATCAAATAAGCAAAATTGACCTATGGTTTTTGGAACAAATAGCGTCCATCATCGAAACAGAACAACGTATTCGTGTCCATGGACTTCCCCATGATGCAGATAATTTACGCATGTTAAAAGCTATGGGTTTTTCAGATGCGCGCTTAGCAAATCTTTCTGGAAAAACACCAGATGATATTTTTACCTTACGCCAATCCCTAAATATTAGACATGTTTTCAAACGCATTGATACCTGTGCAGCCGAGTTTTCTTCACCTACAGCTTATATGTACTCAACATATGAAAGACCTTTTGCAGGTACGGAGTGCTCAGAAGCAAATATTTCTGAACGCAAAAAAGTTGCTATTTTAGGTGGCGGTCCAAACCGAATTGGCCAAGGTATTGAATTTGACTATTGTTGTTGCCATGCAGCCTTTGCTTTGCGTGATGCAGGCTTTGAGGCTATCATGATTAACTGTAATCCTGAAACTGTTTCAACAGATTATGATACCTCTGATCGTCTTTATTTTGAACCTTTAACAACTGAAGATGTTTTAGCAATTTTAAAAACAGAGCAAGAAAAAGGTGAATTAGTCGGAGTTATCGTTCAATTTGGTGGACAAACACCGTTGAAACTGGCAAGCGCACTTGAAAAAAATAATATTCCTATTTTAGGCACCTCACCTGATGCTATTGATCTTGCAGAGGATAGAGATCGTTTTCAAAAATTGTTGTGCAAACTTAATTTAACACAACCCAAAAATGATATTGCTTATTCAATTGAACAAGCACAACGCATAGCTCATGAGCTAGATTTTCCATTGGTCGTACGCCCCTCTTATGTTTTGGGTGGACGTGCTATGCAAATTATTCGAGACAAGCGTGACTTGCAGCATTATTTGTTAGAAATAGTCCCTGAATTAGTGCCAGAAGATATAAAAGCTTGTTATCCCCACAACAAGACAGATCAAGTCAATACATTACTTTCTAAAAATCCGCTTCTATTTGATACCTATCTAACAGAAGCTATAGAAGTTGATGTTGATTGTTTGTGCGATGGAGAAGAAACGCTTGTTGTCGGTATTATGGAGCATATTGAAGAAGCAGGTATCCATTCTGGTGATTCAGCGTGCTCTCTACCAGTTCGCACACTTTCATATAAATTAGTTAATGAATTAGAAAAACAAACAAAAGCTTTAGCAAAAGCACTACATGTTTGTGGCTTGATGAATGTACAATATGCTATCAAAAATGAAACAATTTATGTCCTAGAAGTGAATCCTCGTGCTTCACGTACTGTTCCATTTGTTGCAAAAACTATTGGTCGACCAATTGCTAAAATCGCGACACGTATCATGATCGGAGAAAATCTCCAAAGTGCACTCAACGCTTATGGTGGAATACCGTCTACACAGAAAAGACCACATATTGCGGTTAAGGAAGCAGTCTTTCCTTTTTCCCGTTTTTCAGGTGTAGATACACTGCTTGGCCCTGAAATGCGTTCAACAGGTGAAGTAATGGGACTTGATTATGATTTTGCACTTGCCTTTGCTAAAGCGCAGCTTGGAGCTGGTGTTGATCTTCCTAAAGAAGGCACCTTATTTGTTTCTGTGAGAGATGAAGATAAAGAACGTATCTTAAAGTCTGTCAAGTGTTTAAGCGAGCTTGGTTTTTCTATTTTAGCAACAATTGGAACACAAAAATTTCTTGTCGAAAATGGCATTAAAGCAGAAAAAATTAATAAAGTTCTAGAAGGCCACCCTCATATTGAAGACGCTATTCGTAATCTAAAAGTTCAATTAATTTTCAATACAACTAATACTGCGAGTGCCATTTCAGATTCCAAATCATTGCGCCACGCAGCACTTATGCAAAGAGTTCCTTACTACACAACAGTAGCTGGCGCTGAATCCGCAGCACAGGCTATTCGAGCACTCAAAACTAGCAATCTTGAAGTGTGTTCTTTGCAAAATTATTTTACTTAAAAATTTCCCTGCGTACCCAAAAATGTAATATCTTTATTTTCTTTATCAATCTTTGATGAATATAACAAAAAATCAATAGGGCTTGCTTTATATCGAAAAATCTTTTATAGTCTTTCACATCGTATTTTCGGTTACGCGATCTTTCTTTTCTGTGCAATCGCACTTCTGATGAAATCTCTCCTGCCTAATTTCGATTTAAACTCGTATTGAGAAATTTAAATCTCAATACATAATATTATATATACTAAGGAGTTTCCTATGTCTAAAGGAACAGTTAAATGGTTCAATACAAATAAAGGTTTTGGTTTCATTCAACCCAATGATGGAAGTGCAGATGTGTTTGTACATATTTCTGCTGTTGAGCGTTCTGGTTTACACAACTTAAATGAAGGACAAAAAATCTCTTATGATGTTCTTCAAGACCGCCGTTCAGGAAAATTTGCTGCTGGAAATCTTTCTGCTCTTTAAAATTTGAGCATTCTATAAACTATCTCGCCTTCATAGGCGAGTTTTCCATTCTTTGATTTTTATAATGATTAAGTTGTTTCTCTATTTTATTTAAATTAATCACAACTCAATTATAATAAACTTACAGAAAAATGTGACACATAAACCAGTAATTATGAAAAATTTTATTATTGGATAATAACAAAAAACCACACAAATAAGAAATTTAATAAAGTCACAATGCTCTACAAGACAAAAAATTTTAATCTATTTTTTTCAATAAACGAGTCATCTTTACAATTAATTTCATCTGCTTAATCTCATCTACAAACTATAAACTTTCAGCCAAGTTGGCTGTATAATTTGATATGCCTTGTAGAAATAAAATCGGATAAATGCTTCACTATCAACACCAAAGAAAATTTATTCTTGAATTGATTTTTCAAAATTTCCTCAGTATAAAAAATTAGATTCACTAAATCTAAGTTTACAATAAAATTTTCTGACAGTTTTCTTGCAGTTTTGTGTTTTTACGACATAATCTTTATGTATTTTGTAATTTTTATAATCAAGAATTTCCTGCCTATATTATAAGGAATTGAAACGATGGTTTTCATTGCTGATAAGCTTTCTTCCATCAAGCCCTCCGCAACAATTGCCGTAGCTCAAAAAGCGCGTGCTCTAAAAGCTTTAGGTCGTAATATCATCTCCTTAAGCGCTGGAGAACCAGATTTTGATACACCAGATAATATCAAAAATGCTGCTATTGAAGCCATTCGACGTGGAGAAACAAAATATACGCCCATATCTGGTATTCCAGAATTGCGTCAAGCTATTTCTGCAAAATTTAAAAGAGAAAATAATCTTACTTATACACCAGAACAAATCATTGTTGGCACAGGTGGCAAACAAATTCTCTTTAATGCATTAATGGCAACTTTAAATAAAGATGATGAAGTTATCATTCCCTCTCCTTATTGGGTCAGTTATCCTGAAATGGTTGCTCTTAACAGTGGTAAATCTGTTTTCGTAGCAACGAAAGCTGAATTTTTTTATAAGCTTCAACCACAAGATCTAGAAGCTGCTATCACTCCAAAAACTAAATGGTTTATTTTTAATTCTCCCTCGAATCCATCAGGTGCTGCGTACACATACGATGAATTAAAAAAATTAACTGATATTTTAATGAAATACCCTCATATTTATATTCTCACTGATGATATCTATGAGCATTTAACATATGGAGATTTTACTTTTGTTACTCCAGCTCAAGTAGAGCCACAACTCTACGACCGTACGCTGACAATGAATGGTCTTTCAAAAGCCTATTCCATGACGGGGTGGAGAATTGGCTATGCAGGTGGTCCACATGAATTAATTAAAGCTATGGACATCATTCAAGGTCAACAAACATCTGGTACAAGTTCCATTTCACAATGGGCAGGTGTAGAAGCACTGAATGGTCCACAAGACTTTATAACTAAAAATAAAACTATTTTTCAAACACGTCGAGATCTTGCTGTTTCTATGCTCAATCAAGCCTATGGTATTGATTGCCCAACACCTGAAGGTGCATTTTATGTTTATCCATCCTGTGCAAAGCTTATTGGTAAAAAAACACCTCAAGGTCAAATTATTACAAGTGATGAAGATTTTGTAACGGCTCTTTTGGAAACAGAGTCCGTTGCTGTTGTTCATGGATCTGCTTTTGGACTTGGACCGGCATTTCGTATCTCCTACGCAACATCAGATGAAATACTTGAAGAAGCTTGTTTTCGTATCCAGCGCTTTTGTAACAGCTTGTCCTGAAATTCTGAATCATCATCTGCCCAGGTGGTATTAATGAATTAAAAATAAATGATAGCGTGAATTATTAAATATATTTTATAAAGAATATTTATTCTTCAAGATAAACCATAACTTATCTCAATATAGACATTAAATGACATAAGTTCATAATGGAAATAGTACTTTTTAATATTCTCAAAACTTCTCAAACCGATGCTTAAAAAAGATAGCAGCTCACTTTCATACATCTATATTAGATATGATTGCATATAAAAAAGAGATAACAGCAATTCCTAAAAGGATAAGATCACTTACGCGCCTTTTGATTGTTCTCTAATAAAAAAGCTGGACTAAAACCAGGCAAACTCAGAAGATCTTGAAAGATAAAATCAACCCGATGATCCTTAAAGGAAGCACTCAAGAAAACGTAATCAAGAGATAATATTTTTTCCCATTTTATAAAATAAATACTTCAATAAATCTGCCGTGCAATAAATACATAACTTACTAGATTATAAGCCTTTGCTTCTTCAATAGATCTATAAACATATTATTTAAAATGACCATTTGCGTGCTTTTAAAAAGATATAATCTCTAAAAACATTCAATTTTGCTGAATTCTTCAAAGCAGCAGAATAACAAAAAAAAGTATCAAAAGAAGGAATATCAATCATATCAGGAAAAAGACGTATAAGTTTCTCATCATTATTCACAATATAATCAGGAAGTACAGCAATACCAAGATCGCGCATAAGTGCATTTTTGATTGAAACAATGTTATTAATTTGCAAAATCGAAACGCGCACTGAATCATCACTTTTTCCAGCTCTCTGTAACCAATTCAAACCGACCAAATAAGGTGGCACAGGTTCACCGAATGAAATAATGCGATGTTCATCCAGTTCAGATAATTTTTCTGGCTTACCATAATTTGCAATATAATTTTCTGAAGCATAAACATGCATATGAACTGTAAATAATTTTCTTTGTATAAGATCAGGCTGTTGAGGCTGACGTAAACGAATAGCGCAGTCTGCATAACGCATTGTCAAATCAAGCTCTTCATCGTCAAGCAAAAGCTGAATTTGCATATCAGGATACAAATTCAAAAACTCAGGTATATGCTCTGCAAGCCACCCTGTCCCCATTCCAAAAGTCGAAGTTACGCGTAAATGTCCTGTTGGTTTTTCACGACTTTCACTTAATTGCAAACGCGTATTCTCAAGCTTCATCAAAATATCATGGGCTGTACGATAAAGTATTTCGCCCTGCTCTGTCAAAATTAAACCGCGCGCATGACGCTGAAATAAAGGCACTCGAACATCTTGCTCTAAAGCCGAAACTTGTCTCGAAATTGCTGATTGAGATAAATGAAGCCTTTGAGCTGCGTGCGTAAAAGAGCCTGCTTCTGCCGCAGCATGAAAAACTCTTAATTTATTCCAATCTAATGGCAATGACACAATTTTCCTCCTACTTTTTTGATTTTATTTATAAAAATTACCTTTTTGAGATGTATATCTATGAATCCAAAAACCGTTCTGCCTCTAACGCTGCCATACATCCTCTTCCTGCTGCAGTTACAGCTTGACGAAATAAATTATCAGTGACATCCCCTGCGGCAAAAACACCAGCAATACTTGTTTCTGTTGAATCAGGTGCCGTCCATAAATATCCCCCTGGTTTTTGTTTCAATTGCCCTTCAAACAAAGAAACAGCAGGATCATGACCAATAGCAATAAATATTCCATCTGCATCTATTTGCATCTTTTGACCTGTTTTTGTATTTTTTAAACGCGCACCTGTCACAACAGCCCCTGTTGGAGACTGAGCAGATGAACCAATAATTTCTTCCACTATATGATCCCAAATAACCTGGATATTATCACGAGAAAACAACCTATCTTGCAAGATTTTTTCTGCCCGAAAATGATCCCGCCTATGAACCACACTTACACTTTTAGCCAAATGAGATAAATAAAGAGCTTCTTCAACAGCTGTGTTACCACCACCTACCACGATTACATCCTTACCACGATAAAAAAAACCATCACAAGTAGCACAAGCAGAAACGCCACTCCCCATAAAGGTTTGTTCACTTTCCAAACCAAGCCAACGCGCTTGTGCTCCGGTCGCAATAATGAGTGCATCACAGCAATATTGGGTTCCTGAATCTCCAAATAAGGTAAAAGGACGCTTAGATAAATCAGCCTTTACAATACTATCATAAACAATTTTTGTACCCATATTTTCTGCTTGCTTTGCCATTTGCTCCATCAACCATTGCCCCTGAATTGGATCAGAAAAACCTGGATAATTTTCAACATCAGTTGTAATTGTTAACTGCCCTCCTTGCTGCACTCCAGTAATCAATACTGGTTTAAGCATTGCTCTAGCAGCATAGATAGCTGCTGTATAACCAGCAGGTCCGGAGCCAATAATAAGAACACGAATATGCAATTGCACTATAAAACTCCTTTTTTCAGCCTTTATTACACTCTATAAGTTTATGATAAATACCGTCTTTAAAAACACATTTCTTAAGAACTTGAATTATAGTAAAATCCTATTTTTCAAGCTTTATTAAAAGGTACATTGCCAATTTATCATAATTTGCTTAGTATAAGCATTAAATTTATATTACATAAGCGTATAAATTCTCATTAGGTAAACATTACAATCAATAAATAAA
Source organism: Bartonella sp. A1379B (assembly GCF_002022485.1). Lineage (NCBI taxonomy): Bacteria > Pseudomonadati > Pseudomonadota > Alphaproteobacteria > Hyphomicrobiales > Bartonellaceae > Bartonella > Bartonella sp. A1379B. Next base: position 1,050,104 of record NZ_CP019780.1, read on the forward strand.
GACAAGGAGCGACTATTTTTCAGTTTATTATTAATATTTGCGCACGGTTTGCATTAATCATGGGAGGGACTATGCTTTTGCCAGCTCTTGCGGATTTGCGCGATAACAATCATAATTGGACGATTTTTCTTTATCCTTTTGCTATTACAACTGTATTAGCAACACTTATTCTTTTAGCAACGAGAGGAGCTACTTGTCGTTTTTCAACACGGCTTAGCTTTACACTAACCCTTTGTCTATGGCTAACAGGAAGTGTAGTGGGAGCTCTCCCTTTTTATCTTTCTTCACTCCCAATTTCCCTAGCAGGAGCAATTTTTGAATCCATCTCTGGAATTACAACGACAGGCTCTACAGTTATTACTGATCTTGATCATCTATCGCGAAGCATTTTATTATGGCGCTCCATCATATGCTGGATTGGAGGTATTGGTTTTATCGGCTTAGCTTTATTGCTTTTGCCCTCATTACGGGTTGGCGGTATACAACTTTTCCATATGGAATCATCTGATAAATCAGAAAAAATATTACCCCGTATCCACCAAATTGCCAACGGCATTATTATTGCCTATATTGGACTAACATTAGCTTGCATGCTCTCCTACTTTGCTGCTGGCATGACATTATTTGATGCTATCAACCACGCAATGACAACGATAGCAACAGCTGGGTTCTCAACCCATGACACCTCCTTTGGTTATTTTTCTGATAAACCAGCTATTTTAATAATTGCTACAATCTTCATGTTGCTTTCTGCATTACCTTTTGTCCTTTATATTAAACTATTACTTCCTGGATACTCTAAACGTTCCATAGACCCACAAGTAATCGTTTTTCTTAGTATTGTTTTTCTCTTTAGCTTTGCGCTAGCAACATGGTTGCGATTTCATAATCATCTTCCCTTCCACAAAATTTTCCTTGATGTCATTTTTCACCTTACATCTGTTATTAGTACCACCGGTTATAGTGCTGAAGACTATCAACTTTGGGGACCTTTTGCACTTGGCATTTTCTTTATTGCTTCTTTCACGGGTGGTTGTGCTGGCTCTACTTCCGGCGGCATAAAGGTTAACCGTTTAATTATCTTATGGCGTATTGCACAAGCAAACATGACACAGCTTCTTTCTCCCAATGCAATTGTAAAAGTACGCTATGATCATTCAAATGTCTCTAATGATATTACTAAAGCAGTTTTACTTTTTTTGTGCCTTTATATGTTTTGTCTTTTTATTGGTACTGCACTTTTACTCACTACTGGACTTGATTTTATTTCTGCTTGTACGGGCGCTTTAACAGCGCTTTCAAATATTGGTCCAGGCCTTGGAAGCATTATTGGCCCTGTGGGAAATTTCTCAACCATTAATGATCATGCCTTATGGATTTTGAGTGCTCTAATGCTTGCCGGCCGTCTTGAAATTATAACGATCTTTGTCCTTTTTACCCGTTCTTTTTGGAGCGAACAATTCTAATATTTAACATCTGAAAATTCATAGAATAAGCATTATGATGATATAAATTTAAACGAATATAAAATGCCAAAAGGGCTTTTAATAAATCAGCACATCAAAAATATCGAACGAATATCAGAAGCTTAGCATTATGTTTATGAACGGCATGTATCTTGCTTTTAAATATTATTCATCTCCATCTAAAAATAGAGTCTGGTATATTTAAAATATTTCCTCTGCAAACATTTCCTTATAAACATGCCCAATTGCTCTTGCTTCCTTTTCCAAAGGGAAATGTGTCTGAACATGAGTTAACGCTTTTTTCCCTGTCATTATTGTTTTTTCTAAATCAGAAAAATACAATTCAATCGCTTCTGTTAAAGCTGCTTGATCTCCTGCAGGAACAACTGTTCCTGTTTCTTCTGTTATTAATTCTTCATACATCCCTGCATTACTAGCAACGACAGCAGTCTGAGATGCCATTGCTTCTAATGGTGTTAAACCAAAGCCTTCTCTACGAGAGGGAGCAACATAAAGTGAAAGACGACGATACCACAAAGGTATATCCTGGATCTCACCAAGAAAAATAATACGATCGCTTAAACCAGCAGTAGCAATTTTCTGACGTAATTGTTTTTCAAAGTTATAATGTTTTGCTGTAGTCCGACCAGCAATAATCGCTGTCCAATCTGGATAACGTGGCAATAATTCTAACATTGCATCCACAAATAAATCAGTGCCCTTTAAATAGCGTACACGTCCAAAGCACCCTATCGCATATTTCCCAGATAACCCAGAAGCTGAAAAACAATCATCAATGGTTTTTGGTGGTGAAAAACGCTCAAGATCAACACCATGCAGAATAACTTGATGAGGCACCTCAAGATATCTTCCAGTGCGTTCACTTGTAGCAATCACTTTATCCATGCGGCGAATTAACCATTTTGTAAAAGGTTTATGATGACGTTGAGATGCCGATGTAAAAATGAGTTTAAGTTTCATTTTTAAAACATCGCGCAAGAAAACCCCACAAAGCATCTCAATATTGCGTCGTGCATGCCAAATTCGAAATGATTTTCCTACTGGACTTTTCCATAAACCAACAAGATCTTTAAAAGAAAGAGCAGGCAAATTTTTTGGCAACCCTACCCCTAAAGTGGATATATAAAAACCCTGTTTTCGCTGCAATGGAACAAGATGAATAATCGTCGTTGTGACCCCTGATAAACGCTTCTTAAAATGTGGAACAATAATATCAGTTTCTTTCAAAGACACACGCATAATGATTTAGATATATTGGACCTTAATAATTTCATAATTATGCGTACCACCTGGTGCGTTTACTTCAATTACGTCACCTTCTTGCTTACCAATAAGTGCGCGTGCAATAGGAGAAGAAATAGAAATCTTACCAGTTTTTACGTCAGCTTCTTGATCACCAACGATTTGATAAACTTTTCTCTCTTCAGTGTCTTCATCTAAAAGATTAATAGTAGCTCCAAATTTAATTTTATCGCCTGAAAGACGTGAAACATTAATAACTTCTGCTCGCGCAATACAATCTTCAAGCTCGTTTATACGCCCTTCATTATGACTTTGTGCTTCTTTAGCAGCATGATACTCTGCATTTTCTGACAGATCACCATGCGCACGCGCCTCAGAAATTGCTTCAATAATCCGTCGACGCTCTTGTTGTTGACGCCACCGTAACTCTTCTTTGAGACTTTCAAAACCAGCTGTAGTCATCGGAACTTTTTCCATAATCCGTCCCTTTCTTGTACACGAAAGACCTTATAAAGATATAAAAATCGGCCTCCAAGATAACTCTTGGAACCCGAAAATTACAGTTGCTTTCATTATATAGTACAGAAATTCTGTTTTCCATATAAAAATACTAAAGAGCACAGAGTATTCTTTAGCCACTTTGAAAGTGAATTTATATCTTAAATTTTATATGTTTAGCGATATCTCTGTTATTATCAATGTATTAAAGGATGTAAATGTCTTTTTTGCTGCTTATTATATTTTAAAAAGGACATTATATAAAAGTGGAAATAATCTTTACCAAACGTATATAAAACTATTGATTACAGCACACACTCCTAATATCAAAAAACATTACAAAAATTGCTCTAGAACCTATTAACACTACTCAATCTACGCGTACCAAAAGCGTGGTCTCAGCCTTAGCCTTCCATTCACTCTACTTATAAAGAATATAACTGTCCAGGATCAGTATCACAAAACAGCTATAGTAGCCTCTGCCGTATCACAAAAAATATTTTAACCCATTATCAAATGATAAAAAGAAAATTCATACTTTCAAAAACAAATGCAATCAAAAGCTTTTATTTTTTTCTTAATTATATCGGAATAACTGTATAAAATATTTTCATCATGTCACACAAAAAATCAAAAACAACTCAAAAACAAATCAATCAAAGAGCAACAGACCCATTTGCAGTTATGAAGCAGTGCTCTAAGGCCAAACTTCATACAGTGAAAAGTCATAATGCTTCATTTGAAACCATAAATACTAAACCATCTAAAAACATAACAAAAACAAATAGTGTTACAGCAACAGTTGAAGCTCTTTCTGCACTCATTGCTTCAGGTAATCCTCTTTTTAAAAATGGTGCATTATGGACACCTCATCGTCCTATTCGTCCTGAAAAATCGGAAGGTGGAATTCCATTTCAAATTAAAACATCCTTTCAGCCTGCCGGTGATCAACCCATTGCAATCAAATCTTTGGTTGAAGGAATTAAGAGAAATGAACGCACTCAAGTGCTTTTGGGCGTTACCGGTTCAGGGAAAACATATACAATGGCCAAAATCATTGAAAAGACACAACGCCCTGCTCTCATTTTAGCGCCAAACAAAACTTTAGCTGCACAGCTTTATGGGGAATTCAAAAACTTTTTTCCCAACAATGCTGTTGAATATTTTGTTTCTTATTATGACTATTATCAACCAGAAGCTTATGTTGCACGCTCAGATACTTATATTGAAAAAGAATCCTCTATTAATGAACAAATTGACCGCATGCGCCACGCAGCAACACGCGCTGTACTAGAGCGCGATGATGTCATTATCATCGCATCTGTATCCTGTATCTATGGAATTGGTTCAGTAGAAACTTATACAGCAATGACTTTCCAAATGCAAAAAGGTGATAAACTCGATCAGCAGAAATTACTAACTGATTTAGTTTCTCAACAATATCAGCGACAAGATATAAACTTTGTTCGTGGCTCTTTTCGTGTTCGAGGCGATACAATTGAGATTTTTCCCGCTCATCTTGAAGACCGTGCTTGGCGTATTTCGTTGTTTGGAGATGAAATTGAAACAATTACCGAATTTGACCCTTTAACAGGACAAAAAACAGCAGATCTTCAATCCATTAAAATTTATGCTAATTCACATTATGTAACACCACGACCCACATTAAATCAGGCGATAAAATCAATCAAAATGGAATTAGTAAAACGCCTCGATGAATTAAATGCAGCTGGTCGCCTTTTGGAAGCGCAACGTTTAGAACAACGTACAATATTTGATTTAGAAATGCTAGAAACTACTGGATCTTGCTCAGGAATTGAAAACTACTCGCGCTACCTGACAGGTAGAAAGCCAGGTGAACCACCTCCAACTCTGTTTGAGTATATTCCTAGCCATGCTCTTGTTTTTATTGATGAGAGTCATGTCACAATTCCTCAAATCGGTGGTATGTATCGAGGTGATTTCCGACGAAAGGCTACCTTAGCAGAATATGGCTTCCGCTTGCCATCTTGTATGGACAATCGTCCTTTACGTTTTGAAGAATGGGATGCAATGCGCCCACAAACTATCGCTGTTTCAGCTACACCCGGACGCTGGGAAATAGAACAATCGCAGGGCATCTTTGTAGAGCAAGTCATTCGTCCCACAGGGCTGATTGATCCACCAACAGAAATACGCCCAGTGAAAACACAGGTCGATGACGCCGTCAACGAAATTCACCAAACAATCAAAAAAGGTTATCGTACATTAATAACAGTTCTCACCAAACGCATGGCAGAAGATCTGACCGAATATCTCCATGAACAAAATATCCGTGTGCGTTATATGCACTCTGATATTAATACACTAGAACGTATTGAAATCCTGCAAGACCTACGCCTTGGTACTTTTGATGTTTTAATTGGTATTAACTTACTTCGAGAAGGTTTAGATATTCCAGAATGTGGTTTTGTTGCTATCTTTGACGCTGATAAAGAGGGTTTTTTACGTTCAGAAACCTCACTTATTCAAATGATTGGACGAGCTGCACGTAATGTAGAGAGTCGGGTTATTCTTTACGCTGATACAATTACTGGTTCTATCGAGCGTGCTTTGCAAGAAACGAAACGACGTCGACAAAAACAAATAGCTTATAATAAAGAGCATCAAATTACACCGACTAGTATTAAAAAGAATATTGATGATATTCTAAGTTCGGTTTGCGAAAATAACCATAATGTCAAGATTTCTCATTTTATCACGCAAAATAATAAAGTTGGCAACAATCTAACCAACCATATTCAGCATCTCGAAAAACTCATGCGTAAAGCAGCTAATGATCTGAACTTTGAAGAAGCTGCTCAATTTCGTGATGAAATCAAACGACTACAAGAAATAGAATTAGCCATTGCAGATGATTCTTTAGTGTACAACAATAAATATTCCCTTGATGAATCGATAAAATCAAGTCTTTTCACGAAACCAAATCTTGATCAAATGGGCCCTAATACCATGGATGTTGGTTTATTGACAAAACACAAAAAAGAAAAAAGATAATCAAAAAATACTTTAAATGAGATGTCGAAAAGAGTTTTTTGCAATAAACAATCTAAAATCTATAAATTGCGACAAAATAATTAGCTCTTATCACAATCACGCTAATAGAACCCCAAAATAGTGATATATTATAAAAAATTGTTGCTCAAAATATCAATATAATATTTCTCTGTTCTATCCATTATCCAAGACAATTTAATGAGCCACTATACTTACTATGAATTAAAAACAACATAATAAAATAAATTCTCTAAAGAAAACTCTTGTTAAATATTCTATTTTCAAGCAATCTTTCTTTTTTAGATAAATTGCGAACATCGGAAGGTGCTATGAAAAGTTTTCTAGAAATTGATTCTAATTTCTAAGTTGACAAAAAACAATAAAAAACGTTTTTCAGATATCGTAAATTGCCTAAATATACCGTTTACGTAAGGTGCGTAATACGGTTTTTGACTATCTGCCTTACAAAGGCAATCAAATAAGGAAATATTCTATGGCTCAGACGGGCGAAGTAAAATTTTTTAACAATAACAAGGGCTTTGGTTTCATTAAACCTGATAATGGGAGTACTGATATCTTTGTTCATATTTCTGATGTTCAGGCTTCAGGCCTCAGTGGATTAAATGATGCGCAAAAAGTATCATTCGATATAGAGCCTGACCGTCGTGGTAAAGGACCAAAAGCTATAAACATTAATGTTATGAGTTAATTTAAGCAAAGTCCGTTTTGTGAAATCGGGTTTAAAACCCGATTTCATTTTACTATATTAATGTTTATATTCAACAAACCTTTTCTTTATTCACTCTATCAGAATAAAATTGAACGCTGTTCAGATTACATTCAGGTTAGAACATTTAAAGTGCAAACTAAGATAAATTTGTATTAAGGAGTATTGCTATGACTAAATTGGCTAAATTGTTAATGTTATCAGCAATATCAACGGTAGCCATTTCAGCACCGTTAGAGACAGTGCTTACTGCCAAAACAATACACAAAGAAACAATTAGTACACAAAAAGTAAGTACCAGTGGTCCCTTCCAGTATTACGATCGAATTACTACATCAACAGAGCGTGTCGAACATACGCAACATCATCATAACTTCTATGAACATCATGTAAGCCGTGGTAGTAGTAGCAGTAGTAATAATGTAGGTGGTGTTATTGCTGCAGGCCTTCTAGCTTTGACAGCAGGTATAATTATCAAAAATGCTTTAAAAGAGCCCGAACAACCACAAGTTGTTTATCAAACCCCACCACAAAATCAAGCAAACTATCAAGTGATATCAACAGTAACACACCAGCCTTCACAGCAGTTAAATACAACAAGTTGGTATCAATATTGTAAAAAGACATACCGTTCCTTTAATCCGAGGACAGGAACTTTTCGAGGACATGATGGCTTAGATCATGTTTGTTATGCTCCAGTACAGTAATTTTCAATAACACTAAAAAAACCGCTTTAAAGCGGTTTTTTTTTGAGTATGATAAACTATTAAATTCCCTGAAGAAAAGGGTTGTGTTGGCGTTCATAACCTATTTTACTTCCTGGTCCATGTCCACAAATAAAGCTGACATTATCGCCTAATGACAAAACTTTTTCTTTAATTGATCTCATTAATTCTTCATGAGAACATAATGGGAAATCAGTGCGTCCAATAGAACCACGAAAAAGCACATCACCTAATAAAGCAAAACGCTTTTTTTCATTAAAATAAATAACATGACCAGGAGAATGGCCAGGTGTATGAAAAACCTGGAAGACATGTCCTGCACAATCAACACTATCTCCATCTTCTAACCATTGATCAGGAATACAAACACGCGCATCGGGCATGTGATAGATTTTTGCTCTTTCTCTTACATCGTCCATTACTGGTTTGTCATTACGGTGTGAACCAATAATTTGAATATCCAATGCCTCCTTAGCCTGCATGGCTGCTCCCACATGATCAATATGACCATGTGTTATCCAAATAGCTTCAACAATAACCCCTTTTTTTTGAATTGCTTGTTGTATCTTAGGCCAATCACCCCCCGGATCAACTAAAACACCTCTTTTACTTTCATTATCAAAAAGTAAAGTGCAATTTTGTTGAAAAGGCGTAACTGGAATAATATACACACTGAAATCGCTCATTAGAATCCTTTTCAAAATTCAATATTTTAAAATCTTTTAGTTTATAGATAACATTTCTCCTGTCTTTATAAAGCAAAAAATTGTCTGCTCGACAGCTTTATATAACTTATGTAAAGTACAATTTATGTAAACTGAATTTTGTTAAAGGTTTGAAATATGGCTGATCACATTCAGACTTTATGTGATAATGCACCCCACCTTCTCGTGATTGATGATGATACCCGCATTCGCAGCCTTTTATCTCAATTTCTTATTAAAAATGGATTTCGTGTTTCAGTCTCTGACAACTCTGATGAAGCTAAACGTCAACTTAAAAGCTTAGATTTCGATCTTCTTATTGTTGATATCATGATGCCTGGTGAAAATGGCATTAATCTAACCTATTCACTCCGTCAAACAAAAAATGTTCCTATTTTAATGTTAACAGCTTTATCAGAAACAAATCATCGTATTCAAGGATTAGAAGCGGGAGCAGACGATTATCTTGCCAAACCCTTTGATCCTCGTGAGCTTTTACTCCGCATTAATGCTATTTTGAGACGTGGCTCATTTTCTACCCAACCCAAAATTGAACAAATTGTTTTTGGCCCTTATATCTTTTCAATTTCACGACGTGAACTCAAAAAAGAAGGAAAAATTATTAAACTGACAGATAAAGAACAAGAAATGATGGTTATTTTTTCTGAACACGCAGGAGAAACTATTCCACGCCATAAATTTGCAATGGATGATAACAATAGCGCACGTTCTATTGATGTACAAATTAACCGTCTTCGTCGGAAAATCGAAAGCAACCCAACAACTCCTATATGGATCCAAACCGTGAGAGGGATTGGTTATAAGCTTTCAATTGAATAGGCCTGAGATGATCGAACCTGCAAAAAAAATTGCGCGATGGTTATCTAAGAAAATGCCCAAACGGCTTTATGCGCGTTCTTTGATCATTATTATCGCTCCTATGGTACTCTTACAAACAGTCATTGGCTATGTTTTCATGGAACGCCATTGGCAAATGGTAACAGAACGTCTTTCAACCACCGTTGTCCACGACATTGCAGCTATTATCGATATAATTGAAACATATCCACAACAGCAGAATTATGAAGAGATTAAGCGTATTGCACAACAACGTATGGGATTAAACATCTCTCTCCTCCCACCTGATCCTCTTCCTCCTCCAGGACCTAAACCATTTTTTGCTATACTTGATTACTTTTTAAGTGAAGAAATTACGCGCCAAATTAACCGTCCCTTCTGGATTGATACAGTTGGTGATTCTAATCTTGTCGAAATTCGTATCCACCTTGATCACAATATCTTGCGGGTTTTTGCCATGCGCAGCCAAGCCTATGCCTCTAATACCAGTATTTTTTTAAGCTGGATGGTAGGAACAGCTCTTGTTTTACTGTTAATAGCTATTTACTTCTTACGTAATCAAATCAAACCAATTCAACAATTAGCAAAAGCCGCAGAAAGTTTTGGACGTGGACATCCTTTACCAGAAGGATTTCAACCACAAGGAGCCGATGAAATACGCCGTGCTGGTATTGCATTTTTACGTATGCGTGAACGGATTGAACGCCAAATTGAACAACGTACTATGATGCTCTCAGGTGTAAGCCATGATCTCAGAACCATTCTTACACGTTTCAAACTCCAGCTTGCATTAGTAAGTAATGACTTTGATATTAAACCACTTGAGCAAGATGTCAGCGATATGCAAAATATGTTAGAAGGTTATCTTGCTTTTGCACGAGGTGAAGGAAGTGAAAATATTGGCATCCTTGACTTAAGTATCTTGATGCAAAAATTCTCTACGAATGCTGATCTTCATCGATGTAACTTCTCGTATACTATTGAAGGCTCCTCACAAATACAAGTACGCCCACATGCTTTTACCCGTTTGATCAGTAATCTTCTATCAAATGCATTTTATTATGCAAATACCATCCAACTCACGGCGAAATCCGGACAAGAATCTTTTATTATTACTATTGATGATGATGGACCAGGTATTCAAAAAGACATGCGTACAGAAGTTTTTAAGCCATTTTTTCGACTTGATCAATCACGAAATCAAGATGCAAGTGGAACAGGCCTTGGTCTTTCTATTGCCCAAGACATCGCACGTAGCCACGGAGGTAATATTCAATTAGATGATAGTCCATTAGGAGGCTTGCGCGCTATTATAGATATTCCTCTATAAGATATATTGAAAAACTTCTTTAAAGAATAACGAGCGGATACATCGAAGACTTTAGGCATTCCCTACGGTCTCAAATAAAGCATACTGTAGTGCCTTATGAGCGCTTTCACCAGCCCAAGCAACCATTTGAAAAGCAGCATAATGACTTTCACAAATTTTAAGTGCATAAATCAATAATGTCTCTACTTGTATACGGGATGGGTGTACGCCACCTGCTAAAAGCAGACCTTGCCGATAAATAACCGAATTGTTTCCTTGCCAATAATCAAAATGTCCTAATAACAATTTCTCATTAATTGCCAACAACAAACGCTGTACCTCTGCTGTACGAGTATTCTCAATAAAAAGATCAAATGCACAAGCTAAATGAAGAGCCTCTTGCTCTTCTATCCATGAAAAAGAAAGGCTATAACAAGCTCGTTTTCCTTCTACACAAACGCTAATTTCATCTTGTACATTTCGCTCAAAAGACCAATCATACTTATAAGCAATTTGTTCAATAAAATCAACAGGATGCTCTTTTCTTTCTGTGGCTTTAATGGCCAGCCTCATCATCAACCCTCAATAATTAAGAATGTTACCAATATAATGCAAAAAACTCTCATCGTAACAATACGCGTCACAGTTAAAGCTTTCACAGCAAATAAATACACATTAAAACGCAGTAAATAGATGACATCAGAAAATAAATGATACTATTTTCTAAGGTACTATAGCTTGATACAGAAAAAACGAATCATCAAACAACCTCAGTGTATTGATACAATTTCGTAGCGCTAGCCCCTTAATTAAAAAAAAATAATTTTTTGTAAAAAATAAATTAAAAATAAATTGCTCATCTGCCCTAACAGACTCATGACTAAGCATTTTTTATGCTTCATACACAGGATAGAAAAATTGGGGATTATTTTTTAAAGACTATTAGTTGCTTAAACTGAATCCGTTTTAACTTTTTTTCTGTTTTGTTTTTCTAAACTATCAAGACGTTTTTTCAAATCAGCATTTTCGGCGTAGAGTTTAAGAACCATTTCCTTAACAACATAAAATTCTTCACGTGAAACAAGATCAAGCTTACTGATCATCCTTTCAACCTGTGAAAGAACAGCAGTTTCAGCTTCACGCCTTACACCTTGTGCAATACCTGCTGCATCTGTTGCTAATTTTGCTATCTCATCAAGAATACGGTTTGATCCATTATACATAGGCTTTCCTTTAATTTTCTTTATTTATAGACATACTATAATACATTTTATAATATCGAGAGATCGTATTTGTTTTTCTAATAGATATTACCTTAATTGATCAGTATTCTTTTACTCCCGCCAATAACAACTACAAACCTCTGACCTAACTTGACCATTTTGTATTCATCTGTCATGGTTTGATAATCATATAACTTCATAAATGTAAAGCTCTTGCTCATGAATGATTTTCCTCTTTGCCAAGCTATTGCTTTTCCTCTCTTTCTTGATCCAGTGATCATTCGTTTAGGGCCAATAGCATTTCATTGGTACGGACTTGGTTATGTTATAGGCATTTTGTTTGCCTGGTGGTACGCACAAAAATTACTTAAAAAAAAGTCCCTGTGGCCTAAAAATAAAGCGCCTATGTCTCCCCAACAAATAAGTGATTTTGTTACGTTAGGAACTATTGGAATTGTGGTTGGTGGCCGCTTAGGACAGGTGCTTGTGTGGGATCCTATTTATTACCTCAATCATCCAATCGATATCCTTGCCATATGGAATGGCGGTATGTCATTTCATGGAGGATTTATAGGTATAATCATTGCTATGATTTGGTTTTCTTATAAAAACAATATCAATGTATGGGGAATGTTTGATACAATCGCCGCAGGTGTCCCCATTGGCATTGGTATTGTACGGATATGCAATTTCATCAATCAAGAATTATGGGGGAATGTGACTACTGTTCCTTGGGCAGTTTGTTTTTATAACGATCCTCAATATCTCCCACGCCATCCTAGCCAACTGTATGAATCATTTATGGAAGGATTTCTTCTCTTTATCATTTTAGCCATTGCAATTTTTTCTTTTAAGGCATTAAAACGTCCTGGAATAATCACTGGAATATTTAATATAAGCTATGGAATAGCACGCAGTATTTCAGAAATTTTCCGTGCTCCTCAAGAGGATCCAGAATGGTTTTCATCTCTCTTCCACTCTACTGGATTGACCTATGGTATGGCTTTATCTTTGCCGATGATTCTTTTCGGTTTTTATGCACTTCTTCAAGCTTTTAAATATAAGTTTACAAAATAATGTCTAATCTAAAAGAGAGAATTAAAGAAATTATTATTCTCGATGGACCAATCTCTGTTAGCCAATATATGACATTAGCTCTTACTGATCCTCAATTTGGCTATTATCAAAAACAAAAACCCTTTGGACGCGCTGGTGACTTCATCACAGCACCTGAAATAAGTCAATTATTTGGAGAAATGATTGGCATTTGGGCCATTATGAGCTGGCAAGCTCAAGGTTGTCCTAACCCGTTTATCCTGGCTGAAATAGGCCCAGGACGTGGAACTCTTATGGATGATATTTTACGCACTATTCGCAAAATTTGTATAACGGCATTCAACGCTGCTGATATCTTTCTTATTGAAATAAGCCAACGCCTTGCAACAGAACAAAAAAAACGTCTTTTCGCTCACCAAAAAAAAATTTATAGTGTTGAAAATTTTGAACAAATTCCTTTAAAACCTCTTATTGTCATTGCAAATGAGCTTTTCGATGCACTTCCAATTAATCAATATATAAAAGTCAATGGAGAATGGAAAGAGCGTCGTATTACACTTAACAAAGAGGGTGGTTTTACATTTACCACTGATATACATAAGTTTCCTTCTACTTTCTTACCACCCCAATGTGCTCAAATGCCTAATGGCACAATTTTAGAATACGGACCCTCACGAAACCAATTGGCACAAAAGATTAGTAGTCGTTTAATGCAAACACAAGGCTCTGCTTTACTTATCGATTATGGTGCGTCTGATTTTGCATTTGGAGATACACTTCAAGCCATCTCAAGACATAAATTCTGCGATATTTTTTCTGCTCCTGGTGAACATGATTTAACATCACATGTTGATTTTTTTTCTTTGAAAACAATCGCCGCTCAACAAGGCTGTTTTGTTGAAATTCTAGAACAAGGAAATTTTCTTATCAAAATGGGAGTGCTTGAACGTGCAGAAAAGCTTAGTATCAACAAAAGCACAATAATTAAGAAAAAAATTTACGAAGACATCAAACGATTAACTGATCCAAAACAAATGGGTAAGCTTTTTAAAGTGCTTCACATCAATGATAAAAACATACAAATACCTTATTTTTAATCACAAATAATAACAAATTAACTCGCAAACCATTTCCGTTTCAAATAATCATATAGGAGCTTTTATGGAGCCTATTCTTGCACAAGATCTTTGCAATTTACACCCACATAATATCAAACATGGCTTTTTTACACGCCAAGAAGATGTATCAAAAAACTTTTATCAAAACCTCAATGTTAAACAAAACCCCAATGATTATCCTGAACATATTATGCAAAATCGTATCTTAATCGCTCATTATTTTGATATTGAAGTGCAAAATTTAATTACTGTTCACCAAATACATTCTTGTGAAGTTATCGTTGTTGATCAAGCTTTTATCGGAGAACCTCCAAAAGCTGATGCTCTGGTTACAACCAAAAAAGGATTAGCAATTGGTGTTCTTACAGCAGACTGTGGACCAATTCTTTTTTCTGATCCACAAGCCGGTGTTATTGGTGCTGCACATGCTGGTTGGAGGGGAGCCTTGAATGGAATTTTAGAAAAAACAATCTCAGTAATGGAAGAACAAGGAGCCAAACGGCAATCAATAATAGCAGTACTGGGACCATGCATTGGTCCATGTCATTATGAAGTAACAAGTGAATTTTATAACCAATTTATTGAGCACAATAACGAGTTCGAAAAATATTTTTCAAAAACAGATAAAGTACACCACTTTAAGTTTAACTTATGGACATTCATTACAAACAAACTCGAGCACGCCGGAATCCGTACTTCCTGTATAAAACTTTGTACTTATCAAGATGAAAAGCGTTTTTTCTCCTATCGACGTGCAACACATCGTAACGAGCCTGATGATGGGCGACAAATTTCTGCCATTATGCTCACAAAATAAAGAGAAAAATTGTATTTTACTGTAAAGAAACACTAAAAAATATAAGAAAAAAGCTCCTATTCCATAAAATGTATAAGCTTTTATTATTTTTACTTTTTCTTTTTATATATTACATACAAACTCTAAAAGCTTTGCAAATAACCTTATATTTTTCCAAAAAACCCTTCGGTGTTAAGAGTTATCAATTGCTATTAAATCAAATTTCTTACTGCAGTTATACCTTCTCATTTCAACTGCTCTTAGTAGACAATTTTAACCTCAAAACTGCTGTATAATATTAGTTTCATAATACCTTAATTCATTATAAACACATCTTTTGAACTCGACCATTATTAGAAACCCTGGGACTGATCTTGGTTCTGCTATAAACATTAGCATTACCCCAAATTATGGTATTACCAGCAACAATGTTTTCACCACAAACTCTAACATCGCTAAAAACTCTGGCTTCATCATAAATTAGAGCATTCTCAATAACTTTGGCATTATCATAAACCTTAGCATTACCAAAAACCATAGCATTACCAAAAACCTTAGCATTACCAAAAACCATAGCATTACCAAAAACCTTAGCATTACCAAAAACCATAGCATTACCAAAAACCTTAGCATTACCAAAAACCATAGCGTTATCAAAAACTTTAGCATTATCACAAACCCAACAATCGTTCTCATGTGATAAATTCTGTTCATCTTCAATAAAACCACCAAGCTCATTTACCTTTACATTTCCAAAATCTTTAAGAGCTCTAATACGATAAAGTTTATGAAAACCAATCACTATTTCTTCATCTGTTAATTCATATTTTTTACACATAAATAATTGGCCCATTTGATATCTAGAAATTCTTTAACAATATATCTAGAAAAAGGTATTTTCGCAATTTGCCATTTATATTATTTAAAATGTTCTTATTGTAATTACAACATAGCTAATATGAAAATTCACATCGCAAGTGTAAGCTGATAGCCTCTCATAAATTTTTATTGCCTCATCAAGTAATCTCTTTCACAAAAAATTAAGATTTATGCAAAATTTTACGAAGAAGCATAAATATATACTTAGAAAATTAGAAAAACCGGATATCAAAATTGCTTTTGAGCTTTATCCTGATTTCAGAAATAAATGAACAAAAACGAAAATATATTTCATATTAAACAATTGTATTTTTGAGATTTATACTGCTCTATTGAAAAAACAGATATTTTACAAATAACTATATTTCTACAATCTTCTCAAGAAAGAACGACATAAAAACAATCTGTGATATAAGTTTTATTCATTCACCAAGATGCTTATCGATTGTTTAAAAAATGAATAATCAAAATTCTTCAAAAGAGTATTTTTTCTCATAACATTGATTACTTTACAAATAATTTTTTTCTTGTTAGCTATTTTTATCATTTTTAACAAACACTCTACAAACAGTAAGTCTTTCAGATAAATTAATGAACTACATTCATTGTAAAATAATGATAGCTAATTTAGCATTCTTTTATAATTGTTCACTTGCAATCTGATAGTAAAAAGTTAAAACTTATTTCACATTCAATCATAATTATTCAGAGGTTCTATTATGAAACTTTTTTGCGGCAATTCTAATCCATGTCTTGCTGAAGATGTTGCAAACTATTTAAGTATTCCTCTAGGCAAAGCAACTGTAAAACGCTTTGCTGATCAAGAGATTTTCGTAGAATTGCATGAAAACGTACGTGGAAAAGATGTCTTTGTTTTGCAATCTTCATCCTATCCAGCGAATGACCATTTAATGGAATTGCTTATTATGATTGATGCACTTCGTCGTTCTTCAGCACGTCGTATTACAGCTGTTCTACCTTATTTTGGTTATGCTCGCCAAGATCGTAAACCTGGGCCACGTACTCCTATTTCGGCAAAACTTGTTGCTAATCTTATTACTCAAGCAGGTGCTCATCGTGTTTTAACATTAGATCTTCATGCAGGACAAATCCAAGGTTTCTTTGATATTCCAACAGATAATCTTTATGCTGTTCCTGTTATTGCTCGTGATATTAAAATGCATTACTCTCTTGAAAATGTTATTGTTGTTTCACCTGATGTTGGTGGCGTGGTGCGTGCACGCTCCTTAGCTAAGCGTTTAAACAGTCTACTTGCTATTGTTGATAAACGCCGGGAACGTCCAAGTGAATCAGAAGTAATGAACATCATTGGTGATGTAACTGGAAAAGATTGTCTCTTACTAGATGATATTGTTGATTCAGGTGGGACCCTGTGTAACGCAGCGAGTGCCCTTTTACAACATGGTGCAAAAAGCGTCACTGCTTATATTACACATGGTGTACTTTCTGGCAACGCTGTAGAACGCATCGCCAATTCAGAAATGAAAGAATTAGTGATCACTGATTCAATTATGCCAACCAAAGCAATTAAACAAGCCCATAATATGCGTATCTTGCCAATTGCTGATTTAATCGGAGAAGCTATTGCAAGAACAGCAGCAGAGCAATCCGTTTCAAGTCTATTTGGCTAAATGAGTGCCTTTGGATCCCCTGATGCTATTTCTATATTGAAACCAGAAAAAGCTCTACCATAGGCTTACCACTAAAAGCAGTATGAATAACAATAAGCCCACGCTCTTTAAATAAATTAAAAGACGATGTACACAACTTCAAGAATGGATTCCAGAAAGATGTGCAAAAACTACATCTGATGAGCAGAGTTTTAGCGTTACTGCTGCCGCGCAACACGCAAAAATACACCTTAACATTATCTTCGAAACTTTTTGATAGATGTAAAATATGCTTCCACTCTTTCTCTTACAGCTTCTTCTTCATTAATAGAAGCCTGAATGAAAGCCAATTTACAACGAAATTGTAAAATATTAGGAAGAAGCTCTAATACATTACAAATACGATAACATATCAAAAAATCTTGATAAAGGATTGCTGTTGAACGTTAACCAGCTTCAGGATTATCCATCATTTCACAAATGATATGTTCTCTCTGCATTTCGTAATTAGTTACCGAAATCTTTGGAGAAGAACTTTTATCTTCCTTTATTAATTTTTGTTTTTTGTGCGCAACCGCTTCTAATATTTCACGAATTTTTTGTTCTTTTACAGGCTCTAGTGAACGATGATATGACATCGTTTTTTCAGATGAGGCAGTAAAAACAAGCTTTTTGCATTAGTTCTTTCCGTTGGAAACGTCATTATTCGGACCAGAAGAACATACTGATGTTTGAACAGAACCAACAATAACCGGTAAAGAACACCGTGATAAAGCGAATCCTAAAGTAATAAAGTGGCTCAAGAGCTCACAATATTTTTGCCTAACAGCACTCCATTCCTAGGGATCAGTGGCACATATCATATCAATATCTAAAAAATGCGTCTTAATTTAAAAATTTGATGCTTCAGCAGCCACGTTTTTTGCAAACTTAGCTAAATGTCGTGTAGCAATAACATCAGCAAGACCACGTTTACGTCCTTGGCACATTAACTTGATCACAGCAGCACTAAGCGAAATCTTACGCAAGACATCAGAAACCTCTCCTGCTGAAGGGTGAGTAAATAACTGTGCCTCATCAATTACAACTAACATAAAAACCAATAATCACATCCAATATAAAAAAAACCTTCAAGAAAAAGACCAACAGCATGCATCTGTTGTGCAATATCTAAACCTTCAAGATTAAACACAACCGAAACTCAATATTGGCGAATACGATGAGCAATTTGTATCAATTTTTTTTCTTTCGGCTGAGATTCAATAATAATACGGCTCAATTCACTTGCCAAAGTCACAAAATCGCCTTCTGGATTAATAACACGTTGTTGTGCTGATGAAGAACTCTGTTCAAGAAGACATCGAGGAAGATGTAATTGTTCTGAATCAGAACTATCTTGTACAAAAAACATGCTGTCAATAATTCCTCAAAATCAAGGAGTACTGAAACTGATTTATGCAACATGCTACATTTTGGCACTTCACCTAAGATGATCTTAACCTTCATAAAGCTATTATTCAATCTTTGAAAATTGATATTGATTCTGCATCTGTCGTGCATACTTTTGTAAAAGTAGAAACCAAGGATTTTTCCTTCAACTCTTGCATCTCCAAATGGTTTGAATTATAGAACAAACTTCTGTGTAGACACCCTTGGAGGCAACACAGAATGGGGTAATCGCCGTTTTACAGCGTATATCTTCGCATTCATGCAAAAACCACTACTGGTTTTCATGATTCTCCAATTATATAAAAATTATATAAAAAGGACTTTAGTTATGAGCAAAAGCTATACTTTTAGAGCCGAAATACGCGAGCGGGTTGGTAAGGGGTCCTCCCGCGAACTTCGTCGTAATGGTCTTATTCCAGCTGTTATTTATGGTGATAAACAGCCTCCTTTAGCAATTTCAGTCCCCTATAAAGATATTTTCCATAAAATTCATGCTGGGGGATTTCGTACTACTGTTGCAACGATTGAAATTGATCAACAAAAAATTCAAGTTTTACCAAAAGATTATCAACTTGATCCTGTCCGTGACTTTCCTATACACGTAGATTTCTTACGCATTTCAGCAAAATCTATCGTTCATGTGCACATTCCTGTACACTTCCTTAATGAAGACATAGCTCCAGGAATTAAACGAGGTGGTGTCTTAAACATTGTGCGCCATGAAATTGAATGTACAGCATTAGCACATGCTATCCCTGAAGCAATTGAGATTGATCTTTCCAGTTATTCCATTGGTGATTCTATTCATATTTCTGCAGTACAATTACCAAAAGGTGTCGTACCAGTTATTCAGGAAAGAGACTTTACAATCGCTACCATCGCTGCTCCTGCTAACGTAAGTGCGAGCGATAATTCTTCAGAACAAGAGAACAATGAAAACAACGCAAAAACCTAATAACTTTAGTAGATGTGATCTTATCTTTTTAGTAGTTTTTGCTTTCTTATACTTTACCGGAGGTGCACATGTTGCTCATTGCTGGTCTTGGCAACCCCGGTTCTCACTATAATAATAATCGCCATAATATTGGTTTTATGGCTATTAATGTTATTCACCAAATCTTTTCATTTTCTCCATGGTCAAAAAAATTTCAGGCTGAAATCTCAAACGGCTTTATAAATGATGAAAAAATTATTCTTATAAAACCGCAAACTTTTATGAATTTGTCTGGTCAATCAATTGGCGAAGCCTTGCGGTTTTATAAATTAGACTTGAATAATCTTATTGTCATTTACGATGAACTAGATTTACCACCTGGTAAAATAAGAATAAAAATCGGAGGAGGAAGTAATGGACATAACGGTATAAAGTCTATTGATAGTCATTGCGGCACCAACTACTGCCGTCTACGCTTAGGGATTGGACATCCTGGTCCCAAAGAGCTGGTTAACCAGTATGTTTTGGGAAATTTTACAAAATCCGATCAAGAATGGTTAACCCCTTTACTAGATGCAATCGCAAATAACATGGAACTCTTAATAAAAAGAAACAATAATTGTTTTATGAATAAAATTACATTGGCAATGGAAAAATTTACAACAAAGCATCATCTTTCTTGAATACAAAAGACATACTCACACCCTTTGATATTTTTCTCTGAAGGAAAGGATCAAAGTTGAATGAAATATGAAACTCAGCGAATAAATCTTATAACTTATTATGATTAAATAAGCCCGCTTGATGTATTTTCGCTATTCTGCAATACCACTACACGTGAACCATCAGGAACACGATTATAAAGATCAATAATATCTTGATTGAGTAGACGAATACATCCACTAGAAATAGCACGACCAATTGACCAAGCTTCATGTGAACCATGAATACGGAAAAGGGTATCTTTCCCATTTTTGAAAAGATAAAAAGCTCGTGCACCTAACGGATTCTCAGGACCAGGAGGCATACCCTGCCCTAAATGTCCATAACGTTCTGGTTCACGCTCCATCATTGCCTTAGTAGGAGCCCAACGCGGCCACCGGCGCTTATATTGTACAATTCCAACACCTGTAAATGCCAACCCTTCTTTGCCAACACCAATACCATAACGTAAAGCTGTGCCATTTTCACCAATCAGATAAAGAAAACATGCTTGAGTATCTACAACTAATGTACCAGAAGAATAATCTGTATGATAATTAACTTGTTGACGCCAAAATTTTGGATCAATTATTGAAAGATTAACTGCAGGTAAAAAATAAGGTTCATTTGTTACAGGCCCATATAAATCAAGTATTTCCGGTGGAATATACTGGTCCTGTTGAGAAAAAATAGACATATTTGATTGACGTGTAAGACATCCAGCCAAAGCCAAAGGCGTTGCTATTAAAAAAGTTCGACGAGATAACAATCTCATATTTTCTCCGATTACTTATTTTCGAAAATTTTGCATACTATGAAAAACTTAATGCACTGTTAATATTTATGAGTACAACCATTATTCAATAATGTAATATAAAAAAAAATTATGCAATTATTCAGTCTATTTTTTCATACTATCACAACAACTGTAGACTAGATCTCTTTTCAAAACGTGCTATAGAAACACTAACAAAGCTTTATCTTGACCACAAAAATAAATTACGATCAACAAAGAAAGAGAATCTATGGGCTTTAAATGCGGTATTGTTGGATTACCTAATGTTGGGAAATCAACTCTCTTTAATGCATTAACAAAAACAGCTGCAGCACAAGCTGCCAATTATCCTTTTTGCACGATTGAACCTAATACCGGTGAAGTTGCTGTCCCAGATCTACGGATGAAAAAAGTCGCCTCTATCGCTGGATCAAAAGAAATAATTCCTACACGTATTAGTTTTGTTGATATTGCGGGACTTGTACGTGGAGCTTCAAAAGGTGAAGGTTTAGGAAATAAATTTTTAGCGAATATTCGCGAAGTTGATGCCATTATCCATGTCTTACGATGTTTTCAAGATGAAAATATTACACATGTAGAAGGACGCATTGATCCTATTTCTGATGCTACAACCGTTGAAACAGAACTTATGCTTTCAGATCTTGAAAGTCTTGAACGGCGAATCATACAAATTCGCAAACGTGCAACCGGAAAAGATAAAGAAGCGCTCGCTATTCTCCCTATCATGGAAGCTGCATTAAAATTGCTGCAAACAGGACACCCTGTACGGTTAATGCTTAAAGATATTTCTGCCGATGAACGGTGCATTCTTAATGGTTTGAATCTTTTAACATCAAAACCCGTTCTCTATGTTTGCAATGTCAGTGAA
This sequence comes from Bartonella sp. A1379B, assembly GCF_002022485.1. NCBI lineage: Bacteria > Pseudomonadati > Pseudomonadota > Alphaproteobacteria > Hyphomicrobiales > Bartonellaceae > Bartonella > Bartonella sp. A1379B. The sequence continues at coordinate 1,072,142 of NZ_CP019780.1, forward strand.
AGTGAGGCCGCTCATGGTAACGACTTTACCCAAGCAGTTGAGAAAATGGCAACAGCACAGAATGCACAAGCTATTGTCATTGCCGCTTCCATTGAAGCTGAAATTGCCCAACTTACTGATGAAGAAGCGTTAGAATATCTTAAGGCTTTAGGGCTTTCTGAACCCGGGCTTAATAGACTCATTCGCACTGGCTATGATTTACTTAACCTCATTACTTACTTTACTTGTGGCCCTAAAGAAACACGAGCATGGACAATTGTGCGCGGAGTAAAAGCACCGCAAGCTGCTGGGGTTATTCATTCAGATTTTGAACGTGGCTTCATTCGTGCACAAACTATTAGCCACGAAGATTATATTGCTTTTGGTGGAGAAAACGGAGCAAAAGAAGCAGGAAAAGCGCGCGATGAAGGTAAAGAATATATTGTGCAAGATGGTGATATCATATTGTTTAAGCACAATACTTAATACACTCCTTTAAAGTCTTAAATCTTAATCCTCCATAAAATTCGTCTTTGTATCAACTCTTTCTATGTTTTTAAGAAAACTTTCAAATAAAATAGCCGCGTTATAAACGGCTATTTTATTTCTGATAAGACAAAATTAACGATTCCAATAACCTTCATATTTAAATTCTGGAGCGCCTTTTAAGGAATCTTTTGTTGCATTGATAATAAATTTCCATTTACCATAATCGTTTGTTTTCTGAATTGTATCAGGAGAAACAACTATATAACGTTCTCCTATACCAAGAAAACCACCAATACCAATGACAATTCCTTCGACATTATTTTCACGCAAAATAATATCTTTCACTTCACCAATATTTTCATCTTCCATATTGTATACATTAGCACCAATAAGGCTTGAAGCAACAAAATCAGTTGCTGAAGGCGTAATATAACGCGCAGCAATATCTGAACCAATCTGTACAATACCTGTTGATGAAATCACTTCATTTTCACAAGGTGTTGTCGTTGTAAAAGACTGAGCATACGCACCAGAAACCATAAAAATTGACACGAAAGCAGTGCAAACAATTTTCTTCATTTTATAATTCTCCGTTTTTACTTTATAAATCCTCAATGCATCATTATAAAATTTGTTCCCTCTGCGTTTCTGAAACAGCTTATTCTGTGTGTTCATTTTTCTTTAAATCCTTACTAGATCAGATCAAATTCTTCTTTTCATATTATAAACAAGCACTCCCAAATAATGAAAAATAATACGAAAACCAGCTTTCTTACGAATTTCCATATGGGAAGCAGCAGCCCATATTAAAAATTAAACACCTCACCATAATGCACTTCTGTTATTTCATTCTCATAAGAAACAAGAATATTCTTTAAAGGAGACACCATAAGCCAAAATATCCCTACAATAAAATAAGGATTATACCAATAACCTTTAGCAATTTTTTATCCTTTAAAGTCTCATGATATCCCTGTTTAAAGAGCTGTAATATAATCAAAATTATAATTGATCAAACATCAATAATTAAAGCAAAGAATGATAAAGAAAAAAGCGCGTCCGTGTCATCAATAATAAACCAGGAGGTTTAGCAACCATTATACATAAATTTGGCTTCTTTAGGATTAGCAAAAGGAAAAGGAAAATAATCTGACACAATACCAGATTTCTTTAAAAACTTTTCTTCTCGATGAGAACCATCACCTCTTTCATATTACATACAAAACTTTAATCTATTCCTGATCATAACCCAGTACCTTTAAATCGTGAAAAGATATATATTTGAGCCCATCGTAACAAACACATATTGCTTCCAGCCCGGGCCACAATGACCCTTTAGCATAAATACCAAAGGGCCCCAAAAATTCTAATCTTATTTTTGAGGCACATACAAAGGAAAAAACATATTCTCTTTATATTCATGATATTTTTGGCAAAGCTTTGAAAAAAATATGAATTATCTACTTTCGTATCATATAAATTTTACTGATTTCAATTTTTTATCTCCTCCTCTTTTGCGCCATAAACATAAAAATAACCTTCAAAAAAATCTTTTCATATATGCTGATTGTATTCTATTGAATCAATAAATTAAAACTATCTCTTTAAAATCACTATCGCTATAAATAACTTCTTTATAAATCAGTTTACAAATATTCAATATGACACTTCACATCGCTCTTTTTCAACCTGATATTGCCGGTAACACAGGAACAATCTTACGCCTTAGCGCTTGTTTTGGTCTGCATGTACACATTATTGAACCTGCAGGCTTTAATCTATCCGATCGCAATCTTAAACGTGCAGGTATGGATTACCTTGAACGCGCGTCCTTAGAACGTCACCTTGATTGGCAGAGTTTTATTGATACCATGCAGCGCTTTAATCGTCGTCTTTTGCTCTTAAGTACAAAAGCACAAACCTATTACACAGAAATATATTATCAGAAAAACGATGTTTTACTTTTTGGCCGTGAATCAGCAGGTGTCCCCGATTATGTTTATAAAGCAGCAGATTATGCATTAACCATTCCCATGCTACCACACGCACGCTCTTTGAATCTTGCAATAAGCGTCGCTATGGTAACAGGAGAGGCACTTCGTCAAATTGGTTATAATGAAATAGGACAAGCCTTATAATAAAACTAAATCTTACAGCCTGGCCAATCTTCATGACAGAAGTTATCTTACCAAATGATACAATTTTTAACAGATGATAGAAATTACATTGAAAAAATGAAAATTGTTAAGTTCAATTATCCTATTGTTAAAACAACTTTACGAAATGATATTAACAAAAACATATTTTTCACGCTGCAAATAATTACATTACGATAAAATTGCATAATCACACACCAAATAACAAAAAAATCTATAAAAAGAAAATTTCAAAAAACTCCTAACAAAACACAGAATATTACTGCTCAATTTTTTCTAATAATTTATTACGATCAATCAAAAAGCCGCTTTCGACCCATAATGATTCCAATTCTTTGAGTTTTTTTCCTAAAAACTTCCCTTTTACCAGCCCTCTTTCCAATAAATCCTTGCCACTAATAGGAAAAGTTGGAATTTGCCATTTTCGAGCAAGTTGATAAAGCCTGATATAACATTCTTCTTTTTGAACCGCTTTGCTGTCCTTTAAGGTGTGATCCCGTGCAGCTGCTAAAGACAAAGCTAATTGATCTAAAACTGGTTGCCGACCATAAAAATAAATCAGTCTTTGCATAAGAATATCTGGACAGTCATAGTTAATCAGTTCTAGTTCCGCCCATTCCTTTAACCGTATTTTTTCTTTATTCGATAAATGTAAACGACGTGCCATATCATGAAGACGCATAACATCAGGAGGAATAAGGCTTTCTAGCCGCAAAAACGGATCAACCTCCCAATCAAAAGCTTGCTCTGTTTTAATAAGTGAGTGGATTGCATCGATCCCCCACCTTTCTGTCTCAGGTAAAATGAACGTCAAAATTCCACTTTGACGCATCCATAAAAGAGCACGTGTTGGATCCAAAGCAGTCAGAAGTTTTTTCATTTCTCCCCAAATACGCTCTGGTGAAAGTTTGTGTAAACCATGTTTTAAACGCGTACACGCTTTCAACCCTTCTGCATCAGGACGCCCTATTCCATACCAAGCAAAAAAGCGAAAAAAACGCAAAATACGTAAATAATCTTCACAAATACGCTGCTCTGCAACACCAATAAAACGAACAGTCCGAGTTGCAATATCGTTTAAACCTCCTACTTCATCATAGATCTCACCGGCCGCATTACAATAAAGTGCATTGATAGTAAAATCTCGACGTTCAGCATCTTTTTTCCAATCGCGGCTGAAGACAACTTCCGCATGACGACCATCCGTCTGAATATCAGAGCGAAGTGTTGTCACCTCATAAGAGCACGATTCACCAACTACTGTTACTGTACCAAAATTAATTCCTGTAGGAATAGCTTTAAATCCTACTTCTTCTACACGCTTTATAATCTGCTGCGGCAAACAGGTTGTTGCAATATCAATATCACTGATAGGCTGTTGCAAAAGTTGATTCCGTACAGCACCACCAACAACACGGGCTTCCTCACCATCCATTGATAAAACACGAAGAAGTGTTTGAATATTGCTAGACTGCAACCATGCAACCTGTTTGAAATTGTGTGTCACATTCACCCTTTAACCTTTCAACAAATTTTCATTATTCCCTTTCAAACTTTTATATTTCAATAAATACAATGCATAATATATTTTTTATAAACCACACTCTTTCTCCATAAAAATATTCTTAATTTGTGCGAAGAGATAAAAAAACAGCTTATCACGCTTCTTTTCTTTTCATTTTCTGTTACAAATCATGAAAAGATTTATAATCATATAAAAGAAATTCTCATTTTACGACACATGGCTTTAAGGAAAAAATATGAGTCAATATGATACATTATCCCATTCTACTGAAAAGGCGAGTATCAATGATGATGCCTCATTAATTATTAAAGATATTGATGAAGCACACAAAGAGCTCGATATTCTACAAAAAGCAATTGACAAAGTTATTTTTGGACAAAGTCACGTAATTGAATACACCTTAACAGCTATTTTAGCAGGTGGACACGCTCTTCTTGTTGGTGTTCCGGGACTTGCTAAGACGCGTCTTGTTGAAACACTTGGAATCGTCTTGGGACTTGATGCAAAACGCATCCAATTTACACCAGATTTAATGCCATCAGATATTATTGGTTCTGAGATCATGGATTCAGATAAGAATGGTCAACGTTCTTTCCGTTATATTCAAGGTCCTATCTTTACTCAGCTTCTCATGGCCGATGAAATCAACCGCGCTTCGCCTCGCACCCAATCAGCCCTTTTACAAGCCATGCAAGAATACCATGTCACTATTGCTGGAACACGTTATGACCTACCAAAACCCTTTCATGTGCTTGCAACTCAAAATCCTATTGAACAAGAAGGAACTTATCCTCTTCCTGAAGCGCAACTCGATCGCTTTTTAATGCAAATTGACATTGACTATCCTGATTTAGCGACAGAACGGCGTATTATCTTAGAAACGACAGGTAAAAAAAACCAAATTGCAAAACCCGTTTTATCTATTAAAAAATTACAAAAAATCCAAAAAATTGTCCGCCAAATGCCAATTTCTGAAAGCGTTGTCGAAGCTATTTTGAAGTTAGTGCGTTCAGCTCGTCCTCATAAAGATAATTCCCTTGCAAACACTTATATTTCTTGGGGCCCTGGTCCTCGGGCATCACAAGCACTTTCACTATGCGTTCGTGCCCGTGCCCTTTACTACGGACGTCTAGCTCCTTCACTTGATGATGTTCAAGCACTCGCCCAACCTGTTTTACAACATCGTATGGCACTTAATTTTTCTGCACATGCTGAAAATATAACTATAAAAGAAATTATTGCTAATCTCATGAAAGATTCCCTCTGATGACTATTGGCAAACAAACTTTTAGAGAAAGCCCACAATCACTTGCTGCAACATTACAGAAAGATGCAGCTAATATGCCCTATTTCCTTTTACAAGCAAATCGTCTTGCCAATACATTAATAACCGGAAGACATGGTCAACGCAAACACGGCAATGGAGAAAATTTCTGGCAATTTCGTCCTTATGTGCAAGGTGAATCCATCGCACATATTGACTGGCGTCGTTCAGCGCGTGATGAACATATCTACCTACGTGAACGTGAATTGGAAAGGATGCAAACCGTTTGGATTTGGCCCGATCAAAGTGCTTCTATGCAATATTGTTCATGCTTTTCAAAAATCTCTAAAGGCAATCATGCCATCATTCTTTCCCTTGCATTAGCAAAAATTCTTGCAAAAAGTGGCGAATATATTGCTATTCCTGAATTAATGGCTCCAACTATATCCTCTAATGTCATAGAGCGTATGGCTTTAGCTTTAACGAATCATCAAATTGAAAATTCATTTCCAAATTTCTCAACTGTAACGCGTTTTTCACGAGCCATCATAATGAGTGACTTTCTTGATCATCCTGAAAAAATTATCGATCATCTGACAGTTTTAAAGACAAAACAAGTCAATGCACATCTCATTGAAGTCACCGACCCAGCAGAAGAACATTTCCCTTATACAGGCCATACAGAATTTTTTGATCCTGAAACAAAAGAAAAACTCCTCGTGAGAAAAGCAGAAAACTTGCGTAAAAATTATCACAAGCTCTATCAAGAAAGACGACAAAAATTAATAGATTTTTGCTTACATCAAGGATGGACTTACCAGGTTAGCTTAACAGATCGTCCCCTAACAGAAGTGATTGTGAACTTCACAAAGAAAATGAAATCTTCTAAATCTTATCTAAGGAGATCACTTTGAGTTTTGACGCTCCTTTCCTTTTGTTTGGACTTTTGGCCTTACCAGTTATTTGGTGGTTGTTAAGAACGACACCTTCAAAACCTCATAAAGAACTTTTTCCGCCTTTGCGCCTTCTGCTTAAACAAACTAATCAACAGGAAACTACCAATCATACACCCTGGTGGTTATTATTATTACGACTAACCATAGCCGCACTGATCATAATAGCGTTAGCGCGTCCTACTTGGATTCAAAAACCGATTGTATTTTCTGGTTCTCATCCTCTTGCACTCATCATTGACAATGGATGGGCGTCCGCTGAAGAATGGAAAAAACGCATTGCAGTTGCAAAATCTTTAATTACACAAGCAGAAAAACAACAAAAAAACATTTATTTACTTGCAACAGCTGAAAACAATGCTCACGATATCGGTCCTTTTTCTGCAGAAGTCATCAAACAACATTTATTGCATTTACATACTCGTCCTTGGCCTGTTAACCGCGTCCAATCCCTTCAAAAGCTCGTAGAACAGATTGGTGAACAACCTCTTGATATTGCGTACTTAAGTGATGGTTTGCAAACAAACGAAGATAGTCAGGCTTTTACCCTTATAAAACAATTAAAGCCAAAAACATTCTTATGGTATGCGAATGATGTTTCCAACATAACTGGTATAACAAACATAGAAAATAACAATGGAAATATGGCAGCACGTGTCATTCGTACAACTCCTTATGGTGAGACTCCAATAACACTCAGCCTTTATGATTTAAAAAGTCAACTCCTTGCTCGTTTTACAACAAACTTTCATGAAGGAGAAACAACAGCTCTTGTTCCTTTTGATTTACCACTTGAATTACGTAATCACATTGCCTGGATTAAAATTGATGACCAAGCTCAAGCTGCTGCGACCTTTTTAATCGACAACCGTAGCCGAATAAACCGCGTTGCCCTTTTATCACCCAACATCAATGAAATGGTACAGCCCTTACTTTCTCCAATGTTCTACGTTATCAAAGCATTACAAGGTCATGCACAACTTATAACAACTGGAGGAGGAGAGCTTTCAAGTGATATTGATCGTTTACTGAACCAAAATCCATCTGTTTTCATTATGGGTGACATAGTTAATATATCAAAAGAAGCAGAAAAAAAGCTATCTCATTTTGTAAATAAAGGAGGGATACTTATCCGTTTTGCTGGAGAGAATCTGAGTTCTGCAAAACATTATGACAGCCTATTACCTGTATCATTACGTTCTGGTGAACGCTTACTTGGCAGTATTATGTCGTGGACGAAACCACAAAAATTAGCACCTTTTGCAAAAAACAGCTTCTTTTTTGACCTTCCTTTTCCAGAAAATGTCACTGTTTTACGCCAAATTCTTGCAGAACCAAATTCAGATCTTTTTGAAAAAACATGGCTTAGTCTCGAAGATGGAACTCCACTCATTACTGCTGCCAACCATGGTAAGGGTATACTCATTCTTATTCATATCGCACCTGATCCTACATGGTCAAATCTTCCTCTTTCCGGTTTTTTTACACAAATGTTACAAAAACTTATTACGCTTAGTACACATGCAAAAGAACCTCAAACGCAAATAAAAACAGCGACAGTATACAATCCTTGGCAGATACTCAATGCCAACGGTCAATTACAAACAGCTCCTTCTCATGTTATTCCACTCATTACTGATGAACAAAAAGCGCCCCTTCCATCCTACCATACTCCACCTGGACTCTATGGTGTTCAAAACAATCTCTATGCTCTCAATCTACTCAATCATGCATCACACTTAACGACACAATCATCATCACCTTATTTTTTAAGTGATAAAACTCTACCCTATGATACACAAGAAAAACATTTCACTGGATTTCTATTAGGACTAACCAGTTTATTATTAGCCCTCGATAGTTTTTTAGTTTTATGGACAGGCGGAGCTCTCTTTTTTAAGAGGAAAAGCAATATGCTATTTCTTTTCCCTCTCATAGCAGTCTTTATTGCTTTTTTTCTATATCCATCAATTATGCAAGCAGAAATTGTAGAAAACTATGATGATACTATCATAAAAGCAGCAGGGACTACTCATCTCGCTTATGTCGTAACCAATAATCATGAAATCGATACAACAAGTAAAAGCGGACTAGAAGCACTCAGCCAATTTATAGCAGAACGTACAATGCTTTCACCTGGTTCTGTTGTAGCGCTTGACCTTGATAAGGATGAGCTCAGTTTTTATCCTCTTATTTACTGGCCAATTGATACGAATAGCCCTATGCCAACACAAAAAAGTCTTGAAAAAATCAATGCCTACATGAAAAATGGTGGCGCAGTTTTATTTGACACTCGTGATCAAATAAATACCAATCTTACCCTTGAAGAAACAGCTACCGCAGCCACACAAAGATTGCGTACGATATTAAGCGGATTAAATATTCCAACGATGGAACCAGTATCAACTGAACATGTTATTGCCCGTTCTTTTTATATTATGCCTGATTTTCCAGGACTTTATCGTGGTTCCCCTTTATGGGTTGAATCATCTTCAATAAACAAAAAAAACACAAATTCTATCACTGCAGGAGATAATGTTAGCTCTTTTTTCATCACTGCAAATAACTTTGCTGCTGCTTGGGCGCTAAACGAACAAGGCAGGTGGAAATATCCACTTATTCCTAATAATCCTATGCAACGTTTATGGGCATTTCGTGCGGGATTGAATATTGTTATTTATGTACTTACGGGAAACTATAAAGCCGATCAAATTCATGTTCCTGCATTATTAGAGCGTTTTAACCGAGAAAGAAGGCAATGATACAATCTCTTACCTTTCAGCCTTTTTTGCCTAGCGTTTGGCTTCTTTTTTTAGGAGGAATCCCCGCTTTTTTTATAGTTATTGGGCTTATTACAAAACGCCGCGGAGCTTTTTTACGCTTTCTAGCATTAGCGTCTCTTATTCTTGCACTCCTTAATCCAATGATCACAAAAGAACAACGTGAACCTGTTAAAAGTGTTGTAGGTATTGTTCTTGATCATAGCGAAAGCCAAACATTTGGAACACGTGAGGAAGATAGAAATAAAGCCCATACACAATTAATAAATGCGCTAGCACATTACCCACAATTCGAACCACGCTTTATTGAAGCTGGAAAACTTTCTGATAATCATTATGCACCATCAACAAATTTGTTTCACGCTTTAACACAAAGTATATCCAGTATACCACCCTCTCGCTATGCAGGAACGATTTTAATCACGGATGGACAAGTGCATGACATCCCACAGCTATCAAAACTTAACCATGATGCCCCAATTAATGCTTTGATCACAGGGAAAGCTGATGAATTTGACCGCCAAATTAAATTTATTGCTCCTCCCCGCTTTGCTCTTATCAATAAACCATTTATGCTCTCTATTTTAGTAGAAGATAAAGGACACCCTAAAAAGCCCATACCAGCACAAGCAAATATTACCGTAAGCATTAACGGTCAAGAAGTTGATCATCATTCTGTAACACCTGGTGTTATCTTTCAAACTGAAATCACCCTATCTCATGCAGAAAAAAACATTATTCAAGTTACAACTGACACACATGAAGGAGAATTAAGTCTTAATAACAATCGTGCCATAACTGTTATTGAAGGCATTAGAGAAAATCTGCGTGTTCTTCTGATTTCAGGTGCACCCTATAATGGTGAACGAGCATGGCGTGACCTTTTAAAAAGTGATTCTAATATCGATCTCATTCATTTCACTATTTTGCGTCCTCCTGAAAAAGCTGACAATACACCTATCAATCAATTATCACTTGTAGTCTTCCCTACCACCAAATTATTTGTTGAAGAAATCAATAATTTTGATCTTGTTATTCTCGACGGCTACCAATATTCTAACGTTCTTCCATTGATTTACTATGATTATATTGCCCAATATGTCCAACAAGGTGGAGCATTGCTGATAGTAACAGGACCTGAGTTTACTACAGAATTCTCATTAGCTAAAACGCCTCTAATAAGTGTTCTACCAGCGCTACCAAATGGCACCATAATTCAAAAACCTTTTCGCCCTACCCTCACGAAAGAAGGTGAGCGCCATCCTGTTACACGGGGTCTTACAACCCCTGCTCATCCTGCTCATCAATGGGGACGATGGTTACGACAAATTGTAGTCCAAAATACAGGAAAAGCGACTGCTATCATGAAAGGAGCTGATGAACAACCACTTTTGCTTCTTTCCCATATTGGTAAAGGTCGTGTAGGAATGTTACTTTCCGATGAAAGTTGGCTTTGGGCGCGAGGTTTTGAAGGTGGAGGTCCTTATGCAGCTCTTTACCGTAGAATTGCCCACTGGCTTATGAAAGAACCAGAACTTGAAGAAGAAAAATTAAGTGCTTTGAGTCATCATCATCATTTAACAGTTCGTCGACAAACACTCCAAGATCACCCAGAAGCAGTCGAAGTAGTTTTTCCCTCTGGTAAAAAAAAGAACATCACTCTCACGAAAGAACAAGAAGGTGTCTTTACAGGGAATATTCAGACTGATGAAACAGGGATCTTTACTATTCGTAATGGAGATCAAACAGTGCTTTCTACTGTAGGAGCAGTCAATAATCCTGAATTGTCTGATTTAATTTCAACAGAAGAAAAACTGATCCCTATCAGTAAACAAACGGGTGGTCATGTTACGCGTTTATGGAATAAAGAAAAAAATGATATTCATCTTCCTCCCATTAAATTGATTCAATCCCAAACAGGAAAAGTATCATCTTCTCCTCATTCAATTGTTCTGAAAGAAGCAACAAAAACTCGTTTGGTTAACATTTCTCACTTTCCTATTTTTTCTGGATTTTTAGCATTACTGACCTGTCTTTTATTGTTGACCAGTGTATGGTATCGTGAAAATCATTAAAAGTTCTGAGCAACTTTATAATTACTTGAATGTAGTTTATACTTATTTAAGCACACATAATAATATACCTTACCCTATGCCATTTTTCATACATCTTCTTGTAATTCTAAAGCGAACAATCGCTCTGGTTTTATGGATGCAAACATTTGTATTTGCCTATTTTTTATTGCCTAAATTTTTTTCAACGCTATGCTAGCATCTATGTTTTATCTTGCTCATATATCAGATGTACATCTTTCACCCTTACCACAGCCTTCCTTATTGGAGCTTTGCGGAAAGCGTCTCACTGGATATCTTAATTGGAAAAAAAAACGTAACAATCAAATGAAATCAGATGCTTTAGAAACATTAATGCATGCACTGAAACAAAAAAAACCTGACCATATTGTTATTTCTGGTGATCTCGTTAATCTTTCTTTGGATAAAGAATTTACGCAAGCTCGCAACTGGTTACTTGCTCAAAATAATCCTGAAAATATTTCCCTAACATTTGGAAATCACGATGCTTATGTTCGCGGAGCATTCCAAAAAGCCTGTACTTACTTCCAACCTTGGATTAAAAGTGACTCCTCACAAAAAAATCCTTTCCCCTATATGCGTATTCGCAATAATATAGCAATTATAGGCGCCTCTTCAGCTATTGCGACACCACCGTTTCAAGCTTCAGGCTACTTTGGTAAACAACAAGCAAAAACTTTATCCCAATTCTTAAATGAAGCAGAAAAACAGGGTCTCTTCCGTGTTGTGATGATTCATCATCCTCCTTTTCACCATGCTACTTCTTGGCATAAAAAATTATGGGGTATAGAGCGTTTTCTAAAAGTAGTTAAACACCATGGTTGCGAACTTATTCTCCATGGTCATACTCATTTACCTACGTTGAATATCATTGAAGGAAAAGTGCGCAAGATTCCTATTGTTGGTGTTTCTTCAGCATCACAATCTTTCGGAAGTAAAAAGCCCCCTGCAAGTTTTAACTTATTTGCTATTGAATATTTGCATAATCAATGGCACTGCCAATTGCAGCGCTATTGTATTATTAATCATAATAATACAATAGCGTGTATTGAAAAAATTGATCTTTAATATTTCGAAAAATAGAAAGTTTTTTACTAAGATATGCTATTTTATAATAATTAGCTCTTCTATCAAATTCCTCTTGAGTAAATTATGGATAAAGAGAACAATCAAAAATATGCAACATTAAGTAACAGGACCACATAAACGTACCTAGCTTAATTCAATAATTTATAGAGAGTTATGGTCAGTGATACTGTTCATAAGGGTGAAGAAATTCAAAATACAAACAAAAAAGATAATTTAAATCGGCATCTTTTTGCCTAAATAATTTCAAGTCTTTCCCTTCGAAAAGAAACAATTCATAATCGCTTTAGTGAAAACCGTTATTGATCCCGAATACAATAATAAATCTAGAGTTCAGTATCATTGTAGAAGCATTCGTAACAATTTTCTTGTTATGCTTTAAAAAAAATTCTGTGTTCCTGCAACGTACTCTTAAATCATAAAAAACAATATCAATAAACATAGCATATATTCACTCTCTCTTTGAGAGTCGCTCTCTTTATAAATTATAAAACAATAAAATTCTTACACAAAAGGAACAAATGCTGTACCAAAACGCAATTTAGCTTCATTTTCAGGTTCTATATGAATAGTAACACGGACATTTTTAAATTCCGCTTCAAGTGCATTCTCAATATTATTACAAATCTGGTGTGCCTCTCCTACTTGCATATCAGTTGGTACAACTAAATGAAACTCTATAAAAGTAATCCTACCAGCAACACGCGTTCTTAAATCATGGACTTCAATTGCACCGGATGCACTCATTGAAATAAGATTACGAATCCGCATCGTTTCATTTAATTCAACCCCAACATCCATGAGACCCTGAATAGCATTATAAATTACCTTACCTCCCTGCAAAAGAATATTAATAGCGACAATTACTGCCAAAATTGGATCTAAAACAGCCCATTCAGTTATAAATGCAGAAACCAACCCTATTAAAATGCCAACTGAAGTTAAAACATCCGTCATTAAATGGACTCCATCAGCTTTAAGAGCAGGAGAACGATGAATTTTTCCTTGTCGAATAAGAAGCCATCCCCAAAAAAAATTGATAATACATGCTGCCAAATAAGGACAAAGCCATATTCCAGGTTTTTTTGGTGCTTCAACTGTTATAAATGCTAGCCATGCTTCTCTTAAAATAAAAATTGCCGCAATAATGATGAATACGCCTTCAAGAAAAGCAGAAAAATACTCTGCTTTATGATGTCCAAAAGGGTGGTCGTGATCAGCAGGCTTCATACTTATTTTAACTGCCCACCACGCTGCTAAAGCGGCAAGAATATTTACAATAGATTCTAGTACATCAGAATAAAGAGCAACTGAATTTGTGATATAATAGGCCCAATATTTTAAAGAAAATACAATACAAGCCGCTCCAATAGATAATATAGTCAATCTTTGTATCTGTATTTTTGGATCCATAACTCAATAATCTTTTTTATTATAACGAGCGATAATATTTTTAATATATCTTCCAACACTCTCTTAAAATAAAAAGAAATATTAAGAGAAAATAAAACTAATTTTTATAATTTATCATCACTTTTCCACAGTTCTGATACAAATTGCTTTACAAAAAGGCAGCTTAGATACTATTTATCAAAAGTTGATTTTCTCCAGATATCAAATACAATTAATCTGGCTATCAACAGCTTCTTAAACAGCTTTCTCTTTATTACCTTTAACTGAAACGGATAACTTTTATATTTAAATGCGGCAATCCTAATACATTGCCTATATTACTCACCCTTATGACATGAATAGACATCAAAAAATACAAAAAACTAAGAGTTTCACTCCAGCTTTTCTCTTATACTTTTAAATGCAACAACCACTATAAATAATTTCACAGAAAAATAATTGTCAAAATCACCCCTAAAATAGAAGAAAATAAGTTTTAATAAACATCTCCTAATATAAAAATAAAGAACCTGGGCATTGGGAACCCAGATTCTTTTTCCTTTTAATAAGGATTTACAGGCTTAGGAAATAGCGGGGACCTAAGATCCTGTACCCGATATGAAAACAATATATTTGCCGCACTCGGTACATGTTATATATACTTATGATTGTATATTGTCAATAATATTCTACTTTAAAGTTAAAAATAATATTTTTTATCTTTCTATTCAATACCTAGTGATTTAAAAAAAATAATGTTAAGGATTTCATATGATTCTGAACATCACCACAATTCACGAAGCCGATGATCCATGTTTGGAAGCTTACCGTAATATTCGTGAAAAAGATCTCGTTGGACGACAGCATCAATTTATTGCTGAAGGAAAAACGATATTATCATCATTGCTGCATTCAAAAGAATTTTCTACCTTATCATTGCTTGTTGTTGCAGCACGCCTTTTAAGTATTATGCCCATTTTAAAAGAAACAAAACCAACATGCCCTATTTATTGTGTTCCGCAAAAAATCATGGATGATATTGCTGGTTTTCATGTTCATCGTGGTATGCTTGGCATTGGGGAACGTAAAAAACTACCATCATTAAAAAAGTTTTTACAAAATCTTCCAGAAAAAGCTTTGATTTCAGTTTTATGTGGCATCTCTAATTATGAGAGTATGGGAGCTATTTTTCGTAATGCAGCTGCTTTTGCTAGCACTGGTATTATCCTTGATAAAACGTCTTGTGATCCTCTTTATAGAAAATCAATCAGAGCTTCTTCTGGAGCAGCGTTAAGTGTACCCTATACACGAGGAGATGATATTGAGAGCATTATAACCGCTTTAAGTAATGCGAATTTTAAACTTTACACGCTTTCCCCTTCTGCTACCTGCTATCTTAAAGATGCAAAAGCAACAAAACACACAGCACTTATTTTTGGAATAGAAGGGAATGATTTGCCAACACATATTCTCCAAAAATCAGAGACTTTGCGAATTCCTATGGCTTATGGCTTTGATAGCATCAACCTTGCTACAGTGTCAGGTCTTACCCTCGCACATTTTGCTGATTTTGATCAATTGAATTAAAACATTCATATTTAAAATAAATTATCAAATGATATCCTGTTTATCTTATATATTTATTTACATACAAAGGATGTTTCATCTTTGAAAAAGGATGAAGTTTTCGTTTTCAAATTACATAAAACTTTCTTCAACATTTTTTCAGTGTCAGCGGCACGTTCTGCACACGTAATAAATCCACCTCCAAGAATACGTGCTTCATGACTATTATCATTATAAAGAACGCAAGCTTGACCTGGGGCTACACCACTCTCACTTTCTAACAAATCAACAAAAAATGATCCTTGCTTATAATGTAAACGCGCTGAACGTGGAGGACGCGTCGAACGAACCTTTACTGCAACCTCAATACCGTCAAGAGGAAAATTATCTAATTGTTCATCACCAAGCCAATTCACATCACGTAAAAAAAGTTTACGTGTTTCCAACATCTCACGCGGACCAACAATAACACAGGCATTTTCTACATCAAGATAAATAACATAAAGCGCTTCACCAGTTGAGACACCAATTCCACGACGCTGACCAATAGTATAATTAACAATTCCTGAATGTTCTCCCAAAATCTGCCCATCAATATGAACAATAACTCCAGGATTTGCAGCCTCTGGTCGTAACTTTGTAATAATATCAGAATATTTTCCTTGTGGAACGAAGCAGATATCCTGGCTATCGTGTTTATTGGCAACAACTAAGCCCATTTCGGTCGCTATTTCACGCACACGCTCTTTTGAAAGATCACCCAATGGAAAGCGTAAATAATCAATTTGCTCTTGTGTTGTAGCAAATAAAAAATAACTCTGATCACGATCAGCATCAAGAGAACGAAATAATGCTCGATGTGCACCATGGGCACGACTGCGAATGTAATGACCTGTCGCTAGAGCATCTGCACCTAACTCATATGCAGTTGTTAACAAATCCGAAAATTTAACAGTTTGATTGCAAGAGACACATGGAATGGGTGTTTCTCCATGCGCATAGCTTTCTGCAAAAGGATTAATAACAGCCTCGCGAAACCGTTCTTCATAATCCAGAATATAATGAGGCACACCTAAAGTTTCCGCTACACGACGTGCGTCTTCAATATCTTGCCCTGCACAGCAAGCCCCTACACGATGTGTTGCAGCACCATGATCATACAATTGTAAGGTAATCCCCACTACATCATAACCTTCTTTTTTTAAGAGGCCTGCAACAACTGACGAATCAACTCCTCCAGACATCGCAACAACAATACGAGAATTTTTAGGGTGCCCTGGCAAATCAAGACTATTTAAAAACATACATTCACTCTCTATTTTTTAAAATGCCTGCTAAATATATGCACTATGCTCCGTTTATATTATTTTTTTGTCTTCCCTACAACTAACGAGTGATATCAGACTGTCAAAGAAGGAGCTTAAAGTAAAAAACAATCAATTAAAATAGAGGTTTTTTCATAAAAAATTACTATAAATACTATAACATATTGTTTTATTTATAATATCTGCAAATGATTTTATTAATTTTTCTTTTAACAAGTTTAGTTCTTTTTTAAAACTCATATATTATTCATATATTATATTGAGGTCTCTAGCTCTTAAATATTACAGTAGAAAATACAATGACTGATTTAATAAAAACACAAATAAAATATGTTATTGGTCCGGATGGAAGTCCACTCACCATCACCGACTTACCGCCTACAACAACAAAGCGTTGGGTTATCCGTCGCAAAGCTGAAGTTGTTGCAGCTGTTAGAGGTGGATTATTAAGTTTGGATGAGGCGTGTCAACGTTACACTTTAACTATAGAAGAATTTCTTTCATGGCAAAGTTCGATTGATGAACACGGTTTAGCTGGATTACGGACAACTAAAACCCAACAATATAGGCATTAAATAATGATGTCGGTTCAAAATTTTATTTCAAAATAAGCCAAGCTTTTTTAAGCTTGGCTTATTTTTTTCTTTCAGCATATAAAATTTAAAAATCTATCTATATAGAATCTGGAGTTTCAACTACCCAACCATTGAATGGAGTTGAGTAAAAGTATGATGATTATCTGTTGCTGTCTTATCCTCATTCTTTTCAAGAATTTGCGCACGTTGAAGCTCTGTATCAATTTCTTTCAAGGCAATTTTAGCATTTGTTTCCTGCAACTTTAAACCACGAATCGAATCTGTGAGATTATCACGCCTCTGTCGTGCTGCACGAGCAAAAGCTGAATAAGCGAAATGATGAATATCATTATTTCCCGATCTACGCTCTTCATTAACAATTTGTTCTTCGAGTTCTAATACCATTCGTTCAAATTCTGTAATCATCATCTCAAGCTGTGCAATTTCACGACGCTTCTCTCGCACTTGAAACATCTTTAATTGCACCATATTCTGCTGTGACTTCATACCTCATACTCCTTAAACTACACCAAAACTCAAATTAGCGCTCATATATACCCTCTATACCTTTATTTTCACTCTTTTCATTGAAAATAAAAAGCAATTTTTAATTTAAATTTCTTTAGCATTTTAAACTACTACAAACGAAGCCTTATTTTAAAAGCGCTAACTCTTTCTTCACATGATGCTCTTATTAAATCGAAGAGACTTAAATCTCGGTAAATAAATATAAAAATTTTAAAACAGTAAATTATAAAACTTTTTTGCGTCACAAATTAATAAAATATAGCACCGATTATCCTATCAAATTTTTAAAATATGAAATTTTTCTAAAATAATTTTATTCACCTCTTTCAAAAATAAAAATATTTTGTTAACCACTATCTAAGATAGTGGGGGAAACAGCGGCAATTGTTACGCGTACTGCTGAGCTATTCATAAGCACTTAAATATTAAGTGTTTGATTTTGTGAATTATTTTTTATGAACAGTCATTTTACTAACTGTTATGAAATAAAAATGCTCCACTTGATTCGGGAGGAGCAAGATGAGGAAATGAAATGCGCGTATTATTAATTGAAGATGATAAAACAACCACTAAAAGCATCGAATTGATGCTAAAATCAGAAAATTTTAATGTTTACATTACTGATCTGGGTGAAGAAGGTATCGATCTAGGTAAACTCTATGATTATGATATCATTTTGCTTGATCTGAATCTTCCTGATATGTCAGGCTATGAAGTCTTACGGACTCTAAGGCTAGAAAAAATAAAGACTCCCGTGCTTATCCTTTCTGGTATGGGAGGGATTGAAGATAAAGTTCGTGGTTTTGGCTTTGGTGCTGATGATTACATGACTAAACCTTTCCATAAAGATGAATTAATTGCACGTATTCACGCTGTTGTTCGTCGTTCTAAAGGTCATGCACAATCAGTTATCATTACTGGCGATCTTACTGTTAATCTCGATGCTAAAACAGTCGAAATTGCAGGTCGTCCTGTTCATCTAACAGGAAAAGAATACCAAATGCTAGAACTTCTATCTCTACGCAAGGGTACTACACTTACTAAAGAAATGTTCCTCAATCATCTCTACGGTGGTATGGATGAACCTGAACTCAAAATTATTGATGTCTTTATCTGCAAGCTGCGGAAAAAACTGGATGCAGTATCTTCTGGCGTCAATTATATTGATACAGTTTGGGGACGCGGTTACGTATTACGTGATCCAGTTGAAGAAAACATACGAAAAACTGCTTAAATAACAAAAATCATAACTCTTAAAATCTCAGATATTATATGCTGAGATTTTTTTTGTTATCGATCAATAAAAATCCTATAATTATCATTCATTAAATAGCATCTCAGCTATTTTTTCTAATATAGTGAAAAATTTTATCTTGTTCAGAACTTCTTTATACATTCGAAAGTAAT
Source organism: Bartonella sp. A1379B (assembly GCF_002022485.1). Taxonomy (NCBI): domain Bacteria; kingdom Pseudomonadati; phylum Pseudomonadota; class Alphaproteobacteria; order Hyphomicrobiales; family Bartonellaceae; genus Bartonella; species Bartonella sp. A1379B. Next base: position 1,091,260 of record NZ_CP019780.1, read on the forward strand.
GCAGTCACTGGTTTCGTGTATGCTTATTTTCATAGCTGTTATCTCAGCAAGTAATATCGTATAATAGAACTGAGCAATACGTGCATCAATTAGCTCTTCCGGCATTTTTCCGTTATATAATTCAATAAAATGAGAAGGGATACGTAATATTTTACCACGAATTTCGAATCGAAATAAACGTTGATCTGTATTTTGTAAAATTACAACACCTATTTCACCACCTTGAGAAACCGTCGCATTTGCAATCAATAATAAATTAAGCAAAAGTTTAATTTCATCTTTCGGTAGAAGAAAAGAAGCAGCCTGCCATTTCAAAATTGCTTTTTCTTCTTTCATATATTGTTGAGACACTTGTTCAGCAAAAATCGTATCTACTTTGTCCTCTACTCCTCCTACAGCCCCAAAAGCTAATCGCGCAAATTGTAAACGTGCAGAAGCATTTGCAACAGATAAACGCACTAATTGTAAAACATCTTCATCAGCATTACCTTCATCATAAAGCTCCATAGCATTTTGAATAGCACCAATAGGAGAAATTAAATCGTGGCAAATACGACTACAAAGCAAAGCAGCCAAATCAGTAGACTTCAAAGAAATAGCTAATGTCATATTTATATAGCTCCTCAATTCTGAATGTTTTTCAACTGCAACTCTTAGCACCTAATGTATGTACAGAAATTGAACAATCACATTAAAATCTTCTTTTTAAGAATAAATTTAAGAATTTAAATAACTTTATGCCTTATTTTCTATCTATTGGATAAACATTATAATTCTATTTGTGTATAAATTAACTTAAAATTAAAAGGGAAAAATCCCATGACACACTCTCTTTTATCACGTTGGTATATGAATATTGTACTTTTTGCATCGCTTTTATTCATAATAACAAATATTGCAAATGCCCAACTCTCACCAATAGAAGAAAATGATCAAAATTTCTCGTTGCAAGAAATTATTTCTTCTGGTCATAATTTTTTTGGGAAAACAGCAGGAAGCATAGCCACTGCAATTGAAAAAATTTTTTCACGACACGGACATCCAAGTGCTTATATTTTAGGAGAAGAAGCATCTGGAGCTTTTTTTGCCGGATTAACTTATGGTGAAGGAAAAATCTTCACAAAAAACTATGGGCAGCATAAAGTTTTTTGGCAAGGTCCTTCTATAGGATGGGATTTTGGCGGTCAAGGATCCCGTTTAATGATCTTAGTTTATGATCTTAATAAGATAAATAATTTATGGGGACGCTATGGAGGTATTTCAGGTTCGGCCTATTTAATTGCAGGAGTTGGCTTTCATATTCTTAAACGGGATAATACTCTGCTCATTCCGATACGCACAGGCATTGGCGCACGCCTTAGCATCAATATGGGATATTTAAAATTAACACCCACACCAACATGGAACCCATTTTAACACTCTGACTGAAAAGAGGCATTATGTTTATCCAATCAATTCTTTTTTTTATTCTCGGAATTGCGACTATTTCTTGGTTATTAGTACTGATTTCCCCTCTCATTTGGCGTAAAGTTCTTCATTTTGCATACAAATCTGTTTCTGCAAAAATTCCGTTATCGCTTATTGAAATACAAGCAAACCAAAACTTTCTTTGTGCCCAGCATGCCGTAGAATTGGCGCGCCATGCACAAAAATATGATTCTTTACAAAAAAAATATGCTCAACTAAAAATACAACTTAGCCTCCAAAAAGAACAGCTCTGCTCTTCATATTTTCCACCGCAATGCACACCCCTTCTCTCTCCTAAAACAGAATCGGTAGAGAAAAAAAATAATGTTCTTGCAACAAATACTTTCATAAAGGAAATTAAAGCTATGCATGAGAAAATAGCGCATTATAAAAAACGCTTAAAAAATATTCAAATAGATGAGCTTGATACTGCTGCTAAAGATCAACTACTGCATGAATTATGTGAAGAAACAAAAGAATTAGCAGCCACGCTAGCTGCTCACATCGCTATAAAAGAGGGTAAAGACTCATCTATTAATAAATTAATTAAAGGCTCTAAAAACAAAAACGACCTTGCATCTTATATTCGCAAAAAAATTGTTAATACTAAAAAAACTCCCCTCCCTGAAAATTAATTACAGCTAAACAATAAAAGACGTTTTTGATAAGCTGATAACTGAAAGATCAACAATGAACATCATTGATTAATATCAATGCCATGAAAACTTTGTTATTATGAATTCACACTGTCAACAATAGCTAATTTGCAAATGATAAACTTTTACTATTCAAGTTTCATCTGTAAAATAGCGTATTTCTTTTATAATTTTTCTTATTTTAAAGTTTTTTGCAGTCTTTTAGGATATACAATCTGACCAAAATATTAGTATAATGAGAGGATATTTATGTTTTCCTTCATACTGGCATGAATATTTGCAATTTCTTTTTCTATAAATAGGACTATATTCTCAACTTTCATGATCCATTTGATATCAGCGTTATAAGTGAAAGAACGCATGAAATCATTAATAGATATGAAAAGTGATATAGACTGAATTAATCAGGACCTTACAGTATACAATGTTCCATAAATAGTGCGATTCTTTTACAAATTTTACGCACTATAAAAATCTCTTATACATTGAATAATTTTATCTTGATCGCTTTGAGATAAATAAGGATACATAGGTAAGCTTAAGACACAACTTCCTAAATACTCAGAAACAGAAAGAGAATCCTTTACATAGGGAAAATTTTTATAAGCTGGTTGTAAATGTAATGGAGTATTATAATAAACCATTGTAGGAACGCCATTTTTTTGTAAATAGGCTTTTAACTGATCACGATTTTTCACCTTAATAGTGTATTGTGCATAAGCACAACGAACATTTTCTTCCACTTCTGGAACTGCCACAATATCCTTTAAATTCTCAGAATAACGTTGAGCAATTGCTGCACGTTTTTCTATCTCATCTTCAAAAATAACAAGCTTTTCTAACAAAATCGCAGCTTGAATTGTATCTAATCGTGAATTCATACCAATACGCACATTGTCATATTGCGTTTTACCTTTACCATGAAATAATATTGAACGTAAAAGGGCTGCCATATCATCATCATTGGTCATCATAGCGCCCCCGTCACCATAACACCCTAAAGGTTTTGCTGGATAAAAACTCGTTGCGGCAACGTCACCAAAAGCGCCACACATAATATGACCACTTTTACCACCTATCGATTGAGCAGTATCTTCAATAACAAAAAGATTTTCTTTTTCAGCCACTAGAGAAATTTGACTATAGTCAGCAGGAAGTCCAAATAAATCGACAGCAATAATAGCCTTTGGTTTAAGACGTCCCTCTTTTTTAATCATTGCGATTGCTTCACAAAGTTTATCAACATCAATATTGAATGTATCGGACCTTACATCAACAAATACAGGCTCTGCTCCTACCAAAGCCGCAACCTCTGCCGTTGCAGAAAAAGTAAAGCTAGGACAAAAGACAGCATCCCCTGGACCAATATTTTTAGCCATAAGAGGCATCATCAATGCATCTGTTCCATTAGCACAAGCAATAACATGTTTAACGCCAAGATAGTCTGCTAACTTTTCTTCAAATTCTGTTACTTTCGGTCCTAAAATATACTGACCACTGGCTATAACATGCGCAATTGCAGCATTAATTTTATCTTCGATGCGCGCACGCTGCGCTCCAAGGTCAATGAATTGCATATTAACTCCATTGATAATTACAATTAGGAAAGCATACTTTATCTTTTACTCATAATGGTTGACACTAGCTGCAGTTAAAACTCTTAAAATAGCGACAGCATCTTTCCCATTTGTACGAGGCAATTGACGTGTCTCAACACAATTTAGAAAATGCTGTAATTCGTAAGTAAGCGGTAAACCTTCACAAACATCAATATAATTTATCTTATCAACCTTAGAAACCCATTTTTTATTCTCCTGCCAAACAGAAAAATTGTGGAATGCTAATTTACGATTCCACGGTTCCATATCATCCAATACAAGCATAGCCTTTGTACCAACAACTGTTAAGCGCCTTTCGCAATAAGGGCTAAGACGTGAAGTAAAGAGGTGACTGCGTATACCATTGGGAAATGTCATATGAACATGCGCAAAATCAGAAAGCTGGTTAATCACTGCAGATCCTTCTCCATGCACCTGAGAAGGCTCACATTTTGTCAAAGCTAAAATCATTGAAAGATCATGAGGAGCAAGATCCCATAAAGCGCTGCTTTGTGTATGAAATTTACCGAACCCTAACCGATGAGAATAAATATAACGGATATCTCCTAATGCTTCTTGCTCTATTAATTCACATAATTTTTCAAAGGCAGGATGAAAACGCAAAATATGGCCTACCATAAAAATCCGCCCATATTCATGAGCAATCTTAACTTGAAGTTCAGCATCAGCTACATTCAAAGCAATTGGTTTTTCAACCAAAACATCCTTACCACTTTTAAGAGCCCGTAGCGCATTTTCTGTATGAAATTGTGGGGGTAAAGCTAGAACAAGTGCATCAATATCTTTATGAGTAAAAAGCTCATCGGGTGTAATAGCTATAACACCATACGTATTTGCAAAATGTGCAGCGCGATCAGCATCAGTATCAGAAACTGCTGCTAAAACTCCAAGAGTTTGAAGGGTCTGTATATGATTTTTACCCCAATAACCGCACCCTAAAACCGCTACACGTGGCGCCATTTTTTATGCCTTATTTTGTCAATTATATAAAATTTATACTTTCAATTCATTCCATATCCGGGATGAAACAGAATAACAAGAGAAAAGCTTAAAAACGATGCTTGACATCTTACTATTCTACCTCTTAGTATCCACAAAAGATAAAATGACTTAATCAGATTTATCTGTTTTGGCGGAGTAGCTCAGTAGGTTAGAGCAGAGGAATCATAATCCTTGTGTCGGGGGTTCGAATCCCTCCTCCGCTACCAATATTTATTTTATGACATTTTTTAGAAAAATTTTCATCATATAACTCCAATTAATTTTGCTGAATTATTATAAATAACTTTTTATAATCAATGAATAGAAAGCAATAAAAAATACATAAATTTTTCTTAAAAAAATTTTATAGTAATACTATTCTTTCATCACTCAAGGACTTAATGTAATTATATGGAAAAATGAAACAATTATTTTTCTGTATTTTTTATTTTCAATTTTTATAATAAAATGATTAAAAGCAGTATGAGCACAAAGAATAATACGAGTTGTTCAGAATTAATTGCTCGGATTTATAATGAAGTCATGTATAATCATATACACAGAACATAACCTGATCATTCAAATTAACTTTTCACCCTATACTTTTAAAATTCCTAGTTTTGAAAAAAGCTATCTAAAAAAGAAAGTTGATCTCCTCATAAGACTTATAATGCTCTCTCTTCTCTATGAACAATAGCCTCAATACTGGATTTAAAAAACATCTTTGTATAGTCATCTTTTGCGTGTAAATGACGCAAATCGCTATTGCTTAACTCCTCAACAATTACACCTTTGTGCATAATCCCAGCACGATCGCATATATGTGCAATAACAGCAAGATCATGAGAAACCATTAAATAAGTCAAATGTTTTTCTTGTCGTAATGATTTTAATAAATTTAAAATTTCAGCCTGCACAGATACATCCAATGCAGATGTTGGTTCATCAAGTAACAAAACTGCTGGTTCAATAATCAAAGCACGCGCAAGAGCAACACGTTGACGTTGACCTCCAGATAATTCATGTGGATAACGATAAAAAAATGAAGAACCTAAACCAACAGAATCCAAAACATTCTGTATCCGTTCTTCTTTATTATCCATGTTATGGATGGAGAGAGCTTCAGAAAGAGCAGTATAAATCATTTTTCGTGGATGAAGCGATGCATAAGGATCTTGAAAGACCATTTGAATACGACGTAGAAAAGCCTTATCTTTTTTCTGCGGTACTTCTTTTCCATCAAAAATGACCTGTCCACTCGAACAGGGAACTAACCCAACTAATGCATTTAAAATAGTTGATTTACCGCACCCTGATTCACCAATCAAACCATAAGCTTCACCACGCTTAATATGAAAATTAACATTTTTCACAACTGGCGTTGCTCGATAACCACGTCCGAAGGTTACAGATAAATCAGAAACATCAACAATATTTTCATAATTGGTCATACTAACCTCTTTCAACACCATGAACAATTGCAGGCCCATCTAACCAACTAGGATCTCGCTCAGGAACAGCTAAAACATCAACTGGATTATCAAGCCGTGGCAAGCTTGCCAACAAAGCTTTTGTGTAGGGATGACGTGCACGAGATAAATCAGATGCTGACAATTCTTCTAAGATACGACCAGCATACATAACCAAAACACGATCACAAAAATTAGCAATCACATTCAAATCATGACTAATGAAAATAAGTCCCATTCCAGATTTTGTTACAAGCTCATCCAGCACCGTTAAAACCTGAGATCTAACTGTGATATCAAGTGCGGATGTTGGCTCATCAGCAATGACTAAATCAGGTTTTGAAATAAGCATCATAGCAATCATAACCCGCTGCCCCATTCCACCTGATATTTCATGAGGAAATAACCGCATAACATGTTCAGGATTACGAATATGAACAGATTCGAGCATAGAAATTGTCTGTTTCCACGCATCCATTTTTGAAACACGATAATGAACACGGTAAGCTTCTATGATCTGATCCCCAATTCGCATTAACGGATTAAGCGAATATTTTGGATCTTGTAAAATCATTGCAATACGTTTTCCCCGAATAGTACGCATCTGAGACTCATTCGCAGATAACAAATCTATATCATCAAAACGCATTTTTTTAGCTTTAACGATTGCTGACTTCGGATTTAGTTTTAAAATCGCACGTCCAGTTATTGATTTTCCGGATCCAGATTCTCCAACAATTCCAATTTTTTCTCTCACAGCAGAAAAGCTAACACCACGCACAACATCTGAAATACCACCTGTTATAGGAAATGAAATGTGTAAATCTTCTATCTCTAATAATTTTTTACTCATTGCGCGGGTCCAATATATCACGAAGTCCATCACCTAAAAGATTAAAACCCAAGCTCGTAAGCAATATTGCACAACCGGGAACTGCCGCCAACCACCAACTTGTCATCATAAATTCACGACCAGTTGAAAGCATAGCTCCCCATTCAGGACTGGGTGGCTGAGCGCCTAATCCTAAAAAACCAAGACCGGCAGCCGTTAAAATAATCGCAGACATATTCAACGTTAACCGTACAATTACCGAGGGAATACACATCGGTGCAATATGGAATAGAATAATTCGAAAAGAAGATGCTCCCTGTAGACGAACGGCAGAAACATAATCAGATAAGCGTATTGTCAAAGTTTCAGCACGCGCTAAACGTGCAATTGGTGGCCATGCTGCAATTGAAATCGCAATTGCAGCATTTTCAATACCTGGTCCTAAAACAGCCGAAAAAGCAAGTGCTAAAATCAAACTTGGAAAAGCAAGAAAAATATCAACAATACGCATCAAAATAGTATCAACCCATCCTCCTATATAACCGGCTGTTGTCCCTACAATGAGTCCTATAGGTGCCACAATAATGGTAGTTAGAAAAACAATATAAAGGGTAATACGCATACCAAAAATTAAGCGACTAAAAATATCACGTCCTAATTCATCTGTTCCTAAATAATGCGATGAAGATGGTGGAAGAAGTCGATGAGCAAGATCATTGCTTACAACATCATGGGTAGCAATCCAAGGTGCAAAAATCGCACATACAATAATAGAAAAAATAATAATAAAACCCAATAAAGCAGAAATATTACGAAAAAATCGGATTAACGAATAATAAAATTTTTGTATATTTGCCTGAATAACTGACTGTGGAACAGGCTTATTTGACCAATGTTTTAATTGGGGTTCGTTTTTGTGCAATATTGCCATAATTTAACGTGTCCTTGGATCGAAAATATTATAAAATAAATCAGAAAGTAAATTAATAACAATAAAAAAGCACCCTATAAGTAGTGTACAAGCTACAACCGCATTCATATCACCTGCCAAAAGTGCACTCGTTAAATAACGTCCAAATCCAGGCCAAGCAAAAACAGTTTCTGTTAACACAGCACCTTCTAATAAAAAAGCATAAGAAAGTCCAACAACAGTAATAATCTGAACAGCAGCATTGCGAAAAGCATGCTTCCAAACTGTTTGTCGCCATGATAATCCTTTAACACGTGCAGTAATAATATATTCTTGATTGAGTTGTTCAATCATAAATCCACGTGTCATACGGCTAATATAAGCCATAGCACCAAAAGCTAGAATTAAAGCAGGCATAATAATATGACTGAAAACATTGCCAAAAGCTTCCCATTGCCCTTGCATTGCAGTATCCAAAAGAAAAAACCCCGTCTTAGCTTCAAAAGAATATTCATAAATAAAATCAATACGTCCTGGACCACCAATCCAATCAAGCTTATTGTAAAATACCAATAACGCCATCAATCCAAGCCAAAAAGTTGGCGTTGAGTAAACACACAGTGTAAAAAGACGTACAAAATAATCAATGGGTGAATTACGGTACATTGCTGCAATGATACCAAATGGAATACCAAAGCTTGTACCAATAATAATAGCAACTGTTGCTAATTCCAGCGTTGGAGGAAATACATGCATGATATCTTCTAAAATAGGACGCCCTGAAATCAAAGAATCTCCAAAATCAAACAAAAAAATATTTTGAAGATAGGTCCAATATTGAATGATCAATGGCTTATCAAGGCCCAAACGATAGAACATTTTATCGTAAGCTTCTTGACTAATATTATCTCCAAGAATAGCAATAACAGGATCTAAAGGAAGAAGGCGACCAATAAAAAAAGTAATGGTTATTAAGCCAATTAACGTAACAAATACCGAAATAAAAAGTTTAAAAATTTTGAAAAAAAAGGCCGACATATAGAAATTTTTCTGATTCGGCGATGCTGCTATATCCGTTTTTGACAATGATGAAGTTATCATAATATTTCCCTACCAACTTATGAAACATAAGTTTAGCGATATTTCTCGCCCTACAGTCAAATAAATTTTAACCATACATTACATATGACTTCGTTCATCATTTGATTACATATATTTTTCAGCTTTATTATAATAAAGCCTGAAACTATTCCAGACCCATTTTTTCACTGCAGGTCCTACTCCAATAGTATAATATGTCTGGAATAAATAAGCCATAGGACCGTGATTTAAAATATAATTTTGTAGTTCTCGATATTGCTCGAAGCGTTTACTTTTATCCTCTTCAAATAAAGCATCCATCACCATTTTATTTGCCTTTGCATCATAATATCCAGCCCGCCAAGCCAAATGCATATTATACGGTTTAGTAAATGTCGGATCAGGATTAAAAACATGATGCCATGAAGATGCATGCCCATCAGGGTCAGCTGTATTCCAACTCATAATAGCAATATCATAATTTCCACCACGAACACGATTTAATAATTGAGCTTGTGACATTTTTTCAATGGAAAGTTCAATCCCAATTTTACGAGCATTTTCTTGAATAATTTGTGCAACAGATGACATATAGGACAAACTGCCAATTAAAAGATTGGCCTTAAAGCCATTTACATAGCCCGCCTCTTTAATTAACTGTTTTGCTTTTTTCAAATCCAACTTAAATGGCACACCCTCTTTTTCATCTAAAGCGCCTGGTATCCCCAACGGCATATAACTTGCACGAGGAATAGCAATCCCTTTTAAAACAGTTTTACCGAGCGTATCATAATCGACTAGATAACGAAATGCCAAACGCACTTTTTCATTGGCAAAAATTACATTCTTATTATTCAACGAAAGATAAACAGACTGTGGACGTAAAACACGATGAATTGCAAGAGGCCCCTCTTGTTTCTCAATATCCAATATATCTTCTGAAGAGAGATCACGGGATATATCTACAACACCCTTTTCCAAAAGGAACCTCTGACTTGCTGATTCAGCCACATGAAGTATTAAAATCCGCTCAATTTTCGGCGCGTCTCCCCAATAATGTTGTGTTGCTTCTAAAACAACGCGCTCTCCGGGAGCCCAACGTACTAATTTATAAGGCCCAACACACGCTGAATGAGTCGCTAAATATTTATTTCCCATATCATTATTAACAGCATGCATTTCGAGTTTCTGCCGATTCAGCAAAGCAGAAGCATAAGATTGTCCAATTACAGTCAATATAAGACGCAAAGGATAAAGTTTATCAAATTGCATTTGTAAAGTTTTATCATCAAGAGCTTGGATCTTTGTTTCAACATTATCTTCAGTAAATCCGTAATCTTTTAAAGATTGAGCATAACTCAATCCTAATTTAACAACCCGTTGCATTGACCAAGCAAGATCTTGTGCAGTTGCTAATGTTCCATCATCAAATTTTAAATCATCACGAAGATGAAAAATGATTTTTTTCCCATCATCCAAAACATCCCAAGATTTGGCCATAGCAGGCTGAATTTCTGTAGAGTTATGTGGATCATACTGTACCAATGCACTGCAAATATTCGTCAATAACTCACTCGTTACAACTTCTACAGATTGTGCTGGATCAAAACTGGTAATCGAATCAATACTCCATGCCATCACTAATGTATTTTTAGGGGATGCATGCAACATTATTGGCATTAATCCACTAAAAAAAACAATTGATCCTAATAAAGCATAAATTCTCTTAAACATTTTCTTATACAGCCATTCAGTTTGCATTTTTTATTGTACCAACCCTTTCAAACAAAAATCGATGATGATTATTCAATTATAAGACAGCACCTTATTTTTCAGGTTCTATGTATAGAGAAATATACTTTTACTCGATTGCGCGAATTACTTACCCTTTACACATCGCATAATCCAATATGTATTTATTTTTCAATTGTATGATAGAAAATGCGCGATGCACTATTCCAACTCCATTTTTTAATAACAGGGGAGATGGCTACAACATTATATTTCTGATACAGAAAAGCATAAGGTCCTTTTTGCATAAATTCATTTTGTAAATCGACATATCTTCGTGCCCGTTTTGTTTGATCTTTTTCAAACAAAGCGTCTTGAACTTTTTGATTCATCTCTTCATCAAAATACCCATGTTGCCAACTAGGATAAGCTGTATTTTTAGACTCAAACTGATTATCAGGGTTGAAAACAATCCGTGAAGCTGTCGTATGAGGATCTACAGACTCACTATTCCATCCCAAAATAATTGTTTCAAAAGCACGTGCATAAGCTTTTGAAAAAAGCTGTGTTCCTGCAAGACGCTTAATGTTCAGACGAATACCAACCTTTGCTGCATTATCTTGAATGGATTGAACAATCTGCAAAGAATTAGAAGTTCCTATAAGAACACTTATTTCAAATCCGTTTGGATACCCTGCCTCAGTTAGAAGCTGCTTAGCTTTTTCAAGATCAAGCTTAAAAGGCAATCCTTCTTTTTCATTTAAAGCACCTAAACTTCCGATAGGCATAAAACTAGCACGAGGAATACCAGTACCTTTCAACACTGTTTTACCAAGCCCTTCATAATCAATAAGATAACGCAGAGCCAAACGCACTTTTTCATTGGATAAAATAGGATGTGTCATATTAAATCCCCAATAAAACATGGCTGACTGCAATACTTTTTCAACCTTAACATCTGTTTTTTCTTGAAGATCTTCTAAAATATCCACCGTCAAATCACGAGCGACATCAACATCTTTTTTTTCTAGCAATAAACGTTGTGTACTTGGCTCAGCAACATGGCGGATCAGAATTTTTTTGAGTTTCGGTTTTTCCCCCCCAATAATGAGGATTAGCACCTAACAATACTGCTTCTCCTGCACGCCAATCGATTAACTGATAGGGTCCAACACAAGCTGAATGAGTCGCTAGATATTGGCTGCCCATATCACCATTCTTTTCGTGTTTCAGAATTGTTTCACGATCAAGCAAAAGAGCAACACGATTAGCAGCAATACTATTAAGAATGAGCTCTGCTGAATATGGCTTATCAAATTTCATCACGACAGTTTTTTCATCTAATGCTTGAATAGCATCATCAACTGTTTGTTTGGTAATACCATACTCTTTAAATGCCGTTGCACCTGCCATATCCAATTCAACAATCCGTTTCATACTCCAAACAAAATCATGAGCATTAGCAGATCGACCATCAGAAAACTTCAAATCATCACGCAAATGAAAGGTAATTACTGTATTATTTTCACCTGAAACATCCCAACTCTTTGCTAAACTAGGAATAATCTTAGTTGCATCATTGGGAGAAGAATCAGCCAAACTAGAGCAAATATTGAGAATAATTTCATGACTATAAACATCATTGATTTGTGCTGGATCAAACGTTTTAATTGCATCAAGATTCCAAGCCATTACAAACGTATCAACAGGTGTTTTTGCTAGTGTTTTTTGCTCAAAAATGCTTATAGATACAAGAACAGAAACAAAAAAACAGCTCGCTTTCAATATATTCTTTTTCATATTCATGGACTTTCCTTCCAGAATTTTATTATATAGATCAGCCGCTTACATATAAATCAATGAATTTACATCAGAAAACACTAAGTAAACATAACACAAGTATCTCTGTATACATAGTTATTACTTTCTTAATCAATAAAACTTATTTCTTCATTGCATTATAAAAAACACTTTACTCACCATATCCAAATCTCTTTTTGATAATTAAGCACGACCGTAGCATGATATTTTGGTATTGTAAATATATCAAATCTTTTTGAATAACTGCTTCGACTAAAAGCGACCTAACTTTTAAAGACCAAACTAAAAAACAAGCCATCTTTGCATTTTAAGTCTTCAAAACGCTATAAAATACAGAACACCAATCTCTCTGATCACTTCCCCAAATTACCGTAATCAAAAAACAACATACAATTCAATGTATTTTATTCATTGAAAAATAAATTTATCATAGAGTTTCACAAAAACATACTCTTTTTAATTTTAATATTTATTCTCTTTCAGAAATATCATAAAATTCTAAATATTAAATTATGCACTACATCAATATCCCTCCCCTAATTAAGCACTCTAGTGAAGAGAGATTTTTTTAAGCTTAGATGCAAAATTTCTTCTTAAAATATTAATTTATCAACTGAAAAGATCTCATACACCCTACATAAACATTTAAATATTGTGCAAATTTATCGACAAAAACATCCTTCAAGATGATCATTAACAATCCCTACTGCCTGCATAAAAGCGTAACAAGTAATAGGGCCAACAAATATCCAACCACGCTTTTTTAAATCTTTAGAAAGACGGATAGACGCAGGCGTTACAGAATTAGTTTTCCATGTCTGACAATCTGTCTTCTCATATTGTTCAGACTGTAGTGTCTGAAAAGACCAAAAATAATGAGATAAACTGTTCCATTCTGCTATAATTTCCTGAGCTTTGAGAGCATTATTAACAACTGATCTAATTTTACCTCGATGGCGAATAATGCCTTTATCTTGCATCAATATTTCTATTTTTTTTTCATCATACTGTGCAATCTTTTCAAAATCAAAACCATCAAAAGCATCATAAAAATTGGATATTTTTCTTAAAATTGTTAACCAAGCAAGTCCTGCTTGAAAGCCTTCAAGACAAATTTGTGCAAACAAAAGACGATCATCAAAAACAGGCTTTCCCCATATATCATCATGATAAGCACAATAAAGTGGATCAGTCCCTGCCCACGAACAACGAATTTTTCCATCTTTACCCATAAGAAGACCTTTATCAAGCATGAATATTCACCCTATCAAAAAAGCGTTCCTTGATCATCATCCTGCCACTGTTTTAATCGCTTCTTCGGTTTTGGAACGCTCTTAGACATAGAATTACAAGTTGAAACATTAATTTCACCATCAAAAAATCGTAAGCTTATCTGTCCTGTTTTAGGAAACTGTGCTAATCGTTTAATTGGTTTATTCTCTTGCCTTAAGGCTAAAACAAAACCACGCTCTAAAATACTTTGATAAGATGTACTTTTTAAAAGTCTAAATGCCATTTTTATTTGGGCACGTTTTTTTTCAACATTACGTAAAAAAGCATGATGAAGGCGTACTGTATACTCTTTTGTATTTTGTTGTGCTTTTTTAGTATTCAACAAACGTGGGGAAAGTCGGATAACAAGTGTATAAAAATAAAAACGTTTTTTATCATAATTAACACAAAGAGCACGTTGTAACCGACTTGAAATTTCATCAAAACTACGCCGCGGCAAAGCAAATAACTGATCAGCAGTAGGAAGACCTCGTACAACAGCAGATAATTTTTGTTTATAAAAACTAAAATAACGCGCCGCTCCTACGCGAAAGCGTAAGCTAAGTGAAGCTAAGTGTGTTTCAAGATCGAATTTAACTGGTACAGCTTTTTCCGCTGCTCCTGTAGGAGTTGGTGCTCGCCAATCTGCAACATAATCAATGAGTGTCCAATCTGTTTCGTGCCCAACTGCAGAAATAATTGGAATAGCAGATACACTAACAGCACGGACAACTGCTTCGTCATTAAATCCCCATAGGTCTTCTAAACTGCCCCCACCACGCGCCACAATAATAAGATCAGGCTTAGAGATAGCACTTTCTAAAGGTAGAGCGTTAAACCCAGCAATAGCAGCAGCTACTTCTTGACCGCTAGTCTCTCCCTGGACCCGTACAGGCCAAACAAAAATATGTAAAGGAAAACGGTCTGATATACGATGAATAATATCACGGATAACAGCTCCTGTTGGTGACGTCACGACTCCTATAACACGAGGCATATAAGGCAATTTTTTTTTCTTCGCCTCATCAAACAAGCCTTCGTCTGCAAATTTTTTCTTACGATTTTCTAAAAGAGTCATCAAAGCGCCAACCCCTGTTGGCTCAAGAGAGTCAATAATAATTTGATATTTTGATGATCCCTGATAAGTTGTTAACTTACCTACAGCAACCACTTCCATTCCTTCCTCAGGAGGAAATTGGAGTTTTTCTATCACACCTCGCCAAATAACAGCTTCTAATCGAGCTTTATCGTCTTTTAAAGCAAAATAGGCATGCCCTGAAGCGTGTACACCACGATAACCTGATATTTCGCCACGCACACGTACATAACCAAACTTTTCTTCAACAATACGTTTTAAAGCTCCTGCTATTTCAGAAACACTAAACTCTGCCGCATTTGTTGCTACTGATTTTTCAAGAAACAAATCCATCGTATTCTTCAATTCGCTTATATTGATGATAGACTAAACTATACTGATAAGATGACATATGTTTTCATTCTTTTTGTCCATAACACATCTTCTTGGATGAAACCCTTTTCATCTTTTTTAGGAAAGATAGACTTTTAAATCTTTACCGACAACAGGAATTATAATTTTTTAAATTTCTTCCATGTTATTTTAATATCAACACCACATTCACTCTTATCGCATACAAATATTGATTGATGGAAGCATTGTTCAGAAAAAGAAGTTTATATTTAAGCAATAAAATATTATTATCTTTTTTCTTATATCATCATTCAACAGAAAAATTAAACGCCTTACAGTTTTTTCTTTATTCTACTCTTTCCGAAAAGCAAAACGGCACAAAAATCCTGTAATGACAGCAACAAGAACAGCAGCTATTCCATACCAAAAGCTGTGTTTGCGTGCTTCATGAAAAATGGTATAGACAACATGTGCTTTAACAATTTCAAGAGTAGTTGTCGCACTACTTACATACTGCCCATCACGGAAAAGGTAAGCATTCACATGATAACGTCCAACAGGAACATTTGCAGGCAATTGAAAATGTGCTGTAAATAAGGAACCAGAACCAAAATAAACACCACCCACTTCTTCATGATAGAGATTTTTAGCTTTCTGCAAATTTATCAACTCACTACGAAAACTTTGTATTTTTTCTTGATCTTTTTCATTGGTTGAAAGAAAAAAATAAGGTAATCCTAGACCTAAACGTTTATAACTCTCAGCATCAGTGATATTCTCTATTTCACGCGTTGTTGCCATTGAATAAAATAGAGGAGCATTTTTAAAAGTTACGGAATCTGCATTAACCCATATTCCTAACTTACGTTTCTTTTCTCTTACAATGATCGATCGAGTTTGCCCTTCTAAACTAACTATAACATCGTAACGATTTTGTTGGCGGAATAACGGATTCATATTTTCCAAAACACCAGCAATATAAAGATCATGACCAGAAAAATTTGCCCCAACTGTAATCGTATTTGTTGTAACAATAATCTGCATAACCTCCTTCTCTTCTGATCCAACTTCCTCACTGCCCTGTGCCTCTATAGAGAAAGAAACAACACAAAACCAGCTTGACATGATAAATAAGAGGAAAAATTTATCCATTATCATCCCATAAGAATAACAAGAGAAAAAAGATTATCAGGGCGTATAAATAACTGGAAAGCTAAGCGCATACACACAATTATAACAAGAAACGCAAGTGCCAGACGTAATTGTTCTGCTTTTAACTTTTGTCCAGTCCTTATTCCGTATTGGGCTCCGATTCCCCCTCCAATCGTAAGTAAAAAAGCTAAAACAATATCAACCGACTGGTTACTTACACTTTGCAGAACGGTGGTAAAAGCTGATACAAATGTCATCTGAAAAAGCGAAGTTCCAACCACCACACTGGTCGGAACGTGTAAAAGATAAATCAGTGCCGGCACTGTAATGAATCCCCCACCAACGCCCATAATGGAAGACAATAACCCTACAACAAAACCAATTCCTAAAACTGGAATAATACTTACATAAATCATCGACGCTTGAAAATAAACTTTAAATGGCAATCGATCGATCCAATTATAATAACGAGGAGAATGAGAAGTGACCTTTTCTTTTTTGCATCGTCGCATCATAGCACATAAACTTTCAACCATCATCAAACTTCCAATACTTCCAAGAAGGAAGACATAAAGAAGTGAAATCATAAAGTCTAACTGCCCTAATTTTCTGAGAAGAGAAAAAACTTGAATACCGACCAAAGATCCAATTCCTCCTCCAATCACCAAAAGAATACCAAGTTTAATGTCAAGAGTACGTTTTTTGAAATGCGTAATTGCTCCCGTTACAGATGACGCAATTACCTGATTAGCTCCTGTTCCAACAGCAATGGTAGGAGGAATATTATAGAAAATCAATAAAGGCGTAATTAAAAAACCACCACCAATTCCAAAAAGACCTGAAAAAAAACCAACGACCGCCCCCATGCTAATTAAAATCAGCATACTCAATGACAATTCAGCAATTGGTAAATAAATACTCACTAATTCAAAATATTCAAAAATTTAAGATTTGTTTTTAATTTTTTCTTTCAATATTTTTTATCTTTATCTTTATAAGACAACTTTGACATCATACATATTGCCGCAAAGATATACATGAGCGTTCATAACACATCTCTTATATTCTTCATGTAACTGAAGAGCAACACACTAAAACTAATAATAGACAAGATTACATAATAACGTAAAAGTATATTCTAAAAACTATTCTTTGAAAGAAAATGCACGCCGAACCCCTGTAAAGAAACCACTTAAGAAGTGAACATCGGATGAATTTTTATCTGTTAGAGAATTTTTCAATGATTCTGTAGAACTCGTTGATAAGGAACTTATATCCTCTTGTTCTGATACATCATCGGTATTTTTTTGTCCTGGCTGCATTTTATCTTTTTTCAAAATATTGGACGTTTCATAAGATTGAGAATTCTTATTTTTTTCACGCACTATATGTGCAAGATAGTACACAACTGCATTAATTGATTGTGAAGAGGATTTACATTGTTTTATGATTGTTTTTTGTAAATTTTCTTTTTCACAAAGAAGAGTTTGAACCAGTATTTTAATTTGCTCTAAATCTTCAAAAAGTTTTTCTTCTTTCTGATTTCGAGCGTAATGCTCAGCCAAAATAGCCCGACTAATTTCATTTAAATAAGACTCTATACTATCATCTACAGGGCCCTGCTTAGCCAACCGATTATGCGCTTTTTTTATCTGCATTTTTTCATAAACATACCGTAACTTAGCAGAAATATCTGACATTCTTATTCCATAAGGTGCTTGTATTTCCTGAATTTTATTAACAGTAGAAGGAGAACAATGTTTATGCTTAACTGGCTTCAGAACATCGTGTTTAATACTCACAGATCCCACCCCTTACCTACATTCAATATGAATCATATTAATTAATGAAAAATGTGACCTATTTTAGTAAATAGAGTTTTAAGAATAGTAAAAAAATTGAAAATAATTGTATAAAATTAAGGAGGCTAAACCTATTTTTATAACCAAATAGAATAAATATTGAGACGAAACAAAAACTATGCGTTAAAAATAGAGAGAAAAATACAAATAAATACAGAGAAGCTTATATAAATAAAAAGAGCTATGATAAAATTCAATTTTAAATGATTTGGTTTCCCATAATTATTACTATAAACTCATAGGCATATAAACAAAGAGGATCATCATGAAAATAATTGTCGCTGTCAAACGTGTTATTGATCACAATATCAAAATACGTGTTAAATCTGATAGCACAGGTGTTGATTTATCCCATGTTAAAATGTCTATGAACCCTTTTGATGAAATCGCTGTAGAAGAAGCAATTCGACAAAAAGAAGCTGGAAAAATTTCAGAAATTATTCTTGTTTCAATTGGGCCAGAGGCAGCGCAAGAAACCTTACGAACAGGACTTGCAATGGGAGCAGATCGCGCTATTCTCGTAAAAACTGATGAAATACTCGAACCCTTAGCAATTGCTAAAACTTTAAAAGTTATTATTCTTGAAGAAAAACCAGATATGGTCTTTTTAGGGAAACAAGCCATTGATGATGAATGCAATCAAACTGGCCAAATGCTCGCAGGCCTTCTTGGTTGGGGACAAGCAACTTTCGCTTCATATTTAAATATAGAAAATGGACAAGCTCAAATCACCCGAGAAGTAGATAACGGCACACAAACTATTTGCCTTCCTCTTCCCATGGTTATGACTGTTGATTTACGGCTTAATGAGCCACGCTATACCTCCCTGCCTAATATTATAAAAGCTAAAAAGAAACCCATTGAACAAAAGGATATTGCTCATCTTTGTGTCGATACGCAAAAGCGTCTCACAACGCTCAGTGTTGAAGAACCCAAACCCCGTCAAGCTGGTATAAAAGTAGCAAATGTCACTGAACTTATTAGTGCACTCAAAAAAACAAATTGCATTTAAAATGCGCTAACAAATGATCAAAAGTAATAACGCATAAAAGGGCAACAACTTATGGCAATTCTTTTATTAGCTGAACACAATAATCATTCCTTAGCAGAAGAAACAGCGAAAGCTCTCACTGCTGCTCAATCCATTGGGAATGATATCGACATTCTTGTTTGTGGTATGAAAGTTCATGCTGTTGCAGAACAATGTGCTCAATTGGTTGGCGTTCGACAGGTACTTGTCGCCGAAGCTGACTATTTAGCATATCAATTAGCTGAACCCATGGCAGCGACAATTGTTGAACAAGCACCTGCTTATGACGTGATCATGGCAGCTTCAACAACCACTGGAAAAAATGTCATGCCGCGCGTCGCTGCTCTTCTTGATCTCATGCAAATTTCAGACATTATCGCTGTTGTCTCACCTGATACCTTCAAGCGACCAATATATGCTGGTAATGCTATTGAAACTGTACGTACAAATGATCGTCAAAAAATTATAACAGTGCGTACAGCTTCTTTCCCGCCAACACCTAAAGGAAATGTTGCCCCTATTAAAACAATAATACCAGCTCCTCATCCAAATCTTTCTTTCTTTGTCAAAGAAGAAATAAACAAAAGTGATCGTCCAGATCTTACGTCAGCACGTATTATTGTATCAGGTGGACGAGGTCTCGGTTCGGAAAAACAGTTTAAAGCACTCCTTTTACCGCTTGCAACCAAGCTCGGTGCTGCCTTAGGAGCAAGCCGAGCAGCCGTCGATGCAGGCTATGCCCCTAATGATTGGCAAATCGGACAAACAGGAAAAGTCGTTGCTCCTAAGCTCTATATTGCTATTGGTATCTCTGGTGCTATCCAACATCTAGCGGGAATAATGGATGCGCAAACCATTGTTGCTATTAATAATGATGAGGAAGCACCCATTATGCATATTGCTGATTACGTTCTTGTAGGTGATCTTCATCATATTATTCCTGAACTGGAAAAAGCTTTGTAAATCATGAGTGCAGAGAGACATACCCAGCGTGAAACAATAGAATGCGATATTGTTATCGTAGGTGGAGGGCCAGCAGGACTTTCTGCTGCTATCCGTCTAAAACAGATCAATCCTGAACTTTCTATTATAATACTTGAAAAAAGCACAGAAATCGGAGCACATATTTTGTCAGGAGCAGTGATTGATCCCATTGGAATCGATACACTTTTGCCAGAATGGAGAAACGAACAAAATCACCCTTTCACAACACCGATCAGTAGAGATCAATTTTTTCTACTTACATCAAAAAATGCCCAAATATTTCCCAATATTCTCCGCCCTCCAATTTTATCAAATAATGGATGCTATATTGTTTCGCTCGGAACTGTCTGTCGTTGGCTAAGCAAAAAAGCTGAAGAATTGGGCGTTGAAATTTATCCTGGCTTTCCAGCATCCGATATTCTCTGCAATGATCATGGAGCTGTTATTGGTATCCTTACATCAGATATGGGTATTGAAAAAGATGGAACTCCTGGAACAAATTATATACCAGGTACAGCTCTATTGGCAAAATATACCCTCATTGCAGAAGGAGTACGTGGCTCCCTTGCTAAGAAACTTATACAAAAATTTAATCTCAGCAAAGAGAGGGAACCACAAAAATTTGGTCTCGGACTTAAAGAATTATGGGAAATTGATCCTCAAAAGCACAAACTTGGTTTAATTCAACATTTTGCCGGTTGGCCATTGGATAATTATACTGGTGGTGGAGGCTTCCTCTACCACCAGGCAGAAAATTTGGTTTCTGTTGGTTTTGTTGTGCATTTGGATTATAAAAATCCTTATCTCTCTCCTTTTGAAGAGTTTCAACGTTTTAAAACGCATCCTAAACTCTATGAGCTTTTTAAAGGTGCAAAACGTCTTGCTTATGGTGCTCGCACCATCAGTGAAGGAGGATGGCAATCTGTTCCAAAACTCACCTTTCCTGGTGGAGCGCTGATTGGCTGTTCTGCCGGTTTCGTCAATGTACCCCGTATCAAAGGTTCACATAATGCTATATTATCTGGGATATTAGCAGCTGAAAAAATCGCCACAGCTCTTACCCAAGGTCGGGCCCATGATGAAGTTACAGAAATTGAAGACCACTGGCGCAAAGGTCCTATTGGCAAAGATCTTTATACAGTCCGGAATGTTAAACCACTCTGGACAAAATACGGGACAAAATATGGTATCATGCTAGCGGGTCTTGATTTATGGTGGCAACAATTTTTCGGTTTTTCTTTATTTAAAACACTTCCTCATGGAAAAGAAGATTATGCATGTCTTGAACCCGAAGAAAAATTTTATCCTATTGCTTATCCTAAACCAGATGGTATTGTAACCTTTGATCGTCTTTCTAGTGTCGCTCTTTCAAATACACACCACGAAAAGAACCAACCTTGCCATCTCAAAATAATTTCCATAGAAAAACAAAAAAACTCTGAATATGCAATCTATGGAGGTCCTTCAACACGCTACTGTCCTGCCGCCGTCTATGAATGGATCAAACAGGATGATCATGAAACTTATATGATTAATGCTTCAAACTGCATACATTGCAAAACTTGCGATATAAAAGATCCTAATCAAAATATCCATTGGACCTGTCCACAGGGAAATGAAGGACCTATTTATAAAAATATGTAATGAAAGATCTCTGCCAGAAAAATTGGATATTCTAAATTCAATTAAGAATGCATTTTATTCAAAAAAATTCTTAATATTTTTAATAGTGCAAGATTGATAAACTCAATTCCTAAAACAAAGCGAATAACATTGTACATCATATCTTCAAATATAAGCTTTAGATAAGTGCTCGTAATCAACCCAACTTCATTATTGTCTCTCTTTAAAAGACATAAAAAAGGCCATGCAGTGCATGGCCTTTCTACTCTACATTTACTAAACTCTACTCAATGAATTACTAATTACGAAACAAAGCTAAAATATTCTGACTTCCTTGATTAGCTATGGAAAGAGCCTGAATACCAAGCTGTTGCTGAACTTGCAAAGCAGCCAATTTAGCAGATTCTGCATTCATATCAGCATCAACAAGTGCACCAATACCTACTTCAATATTATCAAGCAACTTTTTAACAAAGTTTAACTGAATATTCACCAAATTAACAGCAGCTCCAATTTTAGAACCTGCAGTCAAAGTTACATTAACTGCATCACGCACTGTATTCTGAACGCTCGTCAAAATCATACGTTGTATATCTGAGTGCAACTCACCCAGACCTTTCAATCCAGTAAAATCAGCTAAAGTCATACCACGAAGCACACTTTGGAATACACCTTTTGCTTTATCGTATTCTTTTTTGCCCTCACCCACCTTCTTATCAGCGTCTTCTACAGCCTTTTTAGCGTCTTGTACAGCCTTTTTAGCAGCCTCATCCTCAGGATTGGCAGCAAGCACAGCTTCTGCCTTAGCAAGAGCAGTCTTTGCCTTCACTGCAACATCTTCTAATTCCTTAAACTTAGTATGCGCAGTACCGAAGGTTTCAATTCCCTTCTCAATGGCATCTCCTTCACTGGTTCCAAAGATACCTGACAAGACACCTTGAGTCATATCAATCGCACCATCAGGACCAATAACACCAAAATTCAATTCTGGACCACCAACATCAATCATATCAACATAAACAGCGGTACCTTCACGACGATACCCTCCTGCCATACCAACAGTCTGACCTCCATTGGAGAGAATATTCTTTCCACCAAAAGAAGCTGATTGAACTGCATTAGAAATATTTTTCATATTTCCTATAACAGAGTCTTGAATCTTAGAAATGTCATCGCTACCCTTTTCACGAGCAGAAACCATTGATTTTTGAATATCATCAAGAGCTTCTTTGGTAAGACCAATTGCTGTATCAGCAATACCAACTTGTTCTTTACCCAGATTAATTGCATCTACAATAGCACTCATCGTGTTACTGTCATGTCTCATCATTGATGAAATCGACCAATATGCAGTGTTTTCAGAAGCATTGTTGATACGCAATCCTGTCGAAACGCGATCTTTCGAGCGATCTAAGTTAGCATCAATGTTACGTAAAGTTTGCAATGCAGTCATTGCAGATTTATTTGTAAGTAAACTTGTACCCATAATATCGTCCCCATAACGAAAAAATAAAAAAGGGACATGCTGTTCTACGCAGCGAGTGACAGAGCGACATCATGCCTATTGAATAAATAAAATAGAATTCAACCTATCACTGCGGCTATTGGTATCAAATAAAAAATGATTAATCAAGTTTTTATTGAGTTTATCAACAAGCTTTTATTTTTTGCAAAGTTTTCTCAAGAGCCATTGTTAAAGCATGTTGCCCACCATGATGAGAAAAGCAATTTGATAAAAATTCATTGGTTCCTCCTTTCGTTGAAAACTCTCTTTCAAAGGAAGAAAAATTAACAGCTGTTGAATGATTGTCTTCTATTTGCTTGCGCATTTCATCGGAAAGATTACCAAACATCATGGCAAGAAAATTTGCTGAATAAAGCGGATCTAATCCCTTGTTTACCAACCACTGATGCGCTGTTTCTATAAAATTAAAATAAACCCCCATCAATGAGCCTGCCGTCATGAAAAGATTAAACTGATTTTCTTCATGAAGGACGAGCGCGCGCCCTAACGCATTAAACATCGTGCGTAAAAACGGATGGTCCGGATAGAATGGCGTTACATTTTTGCATTCTGCAATAAAAGGCAAAGGAACAGCACGATAAACTTTATGATTGATCCATTCCTCAACTTCTGCCATTGGCGCCATCGCAAGAACAGACACAACAAGCTGATTCGAACGAAAAGAAAGACTACGTAAGACCTCTTCTGCAACTTGATTGGGCAAACACAGAAAAACACAATCACTCACGTCCAATAATTTTTGGTTATTTTCTGCAATTGTCACCTTCTCATACATACGCGCAAGATGCTTTGCCCTCTGTGCATTACGCGGAGAAACGATAATTGACTGTACATCAAAAGTACTTGCCATTAAACCATCCACCATTGCAGCACTAATTGTACCTGTCCCAAGAAAACCAATTCTCATTTCTATTTCTCATCCTCGTCATCATAAATAAAGCTTATTACTACCCAAGATTCACGCAAAGTTCTTTCCAATAAAAATAGATCATTTCTTCGAAAACAAACTTTGTTCTATAAAAACCTCTATAGCTTAATCTAAACATTATAGCGTGATGAAAAAATGAACATACTCTTTTTCTGTTCCTATCTTTAAAAATCTCTTATCTGTGTATACAATGCATCCTAACAGATAGGCGAGCATACACATAAAAATCACTTTAGCGTGATCTGTTTCATTGAATATAATAGCCAATAGAAGCAGCAACAGATAAAATAGCAAGAATAATCATTCCTAAATAAATTTTAGGTTTATCTAATAAAATTGAAAAAGCAGAAAACCAACCAATAATAGCCGCCAATAATGCAAACAAAAAGCCCGGTTTATTCATAGCCACAATATGCGCTGCCATTAAACCACTAATAATCAGCATTCCAAAAACAACGAGTAATCCCGTTGCAAACTTTTCATAATCATCCATACTTGTCCTCATCTTGAGAAATATCTCTTCTTCTCTCTCAGTCTATAGGCATATAAGACAGAATAGCTTTGGCAACTATGGTGAAATATATTTATTGAGAAGGCTCAAAAAATGCCGGCACATGATGAGGCCAACACCATGGCAAAATTGCAATCAAATCAAAACGCACACATAAAAGGGAACGATCCTTTTGTTGAGCAAGCCAAATATCAGCTGTCGCCTCAATACGCTTTTCACTTGTTCGACAAACAGCAGTCATTGCTTCAGCCAATGTTGAACGTGCTTTAACTTCAACAATTAAAACAAGATTTCCACGTCTTGCTATTAAATCAATTTCACCACATTTTGTTTTAAAACGCCTTTGAACAATACGAAATCCTTTCAAATGCAACCACCAAGCTGCCAATTTTTCTGCACGAATACCCCAATAAAAAGAGACTCGTCTACGTTTTTGTTGATTCATCTCTTTTTCCCTTTAAAAGAGTTAAACGCTGAAAAAGTTCCTGTTTTTTATACCCTGTTTTTTTTGCAGCTAAAGCAGCCGCTTTGGCTGCAGGATGAACACCTGCTAAGTCTAGCAATATCTTATCAATTTCATGAGGGCTTATTGCTTCGAAAGAATTGGTTTCTTCTCCAACCAGTACAACAATTTCCCCACGAATACGATCTTTCTTTTGATAGTTTTCAACTAAATTTCCTAAAGTAGAAACATCCACTGTTTCAAATTTTTTGGTTAATTCACGACATATGGCCGCTGGACGATCAGCTGTAAAAATAAGAACCATATCTTGTAACGCTTCTAAAAGGCGGTGAGGCGATTCATAAAAAACTAAAGTTGCAGGCACAGCCTTTAATCGTTCTAACTGCTTCTGACGTTGCGTTTTTTTTGTACTCAAAAAGCCTGCAAAGAAAAAACTGTCCGTAGGAAGACCTGTCGTTATAAGCGCTGCTAAAAGAGCTGATGCACCAGGAATCGGAATAATTTTATGACCTGCTTTCCGTGCTTCTTCTACCAATCTAAATCCAGGATCAGAAATAAGAGGAGTTCCAGCATCTGATACAAGTGCCACCGTTTTATTTTCTGCCAACGCTGCTAACAACTTCAATCGTGCTTTTTGTGCATTATGCTCATGATAAAGAAAGAGTTTTCTCTGAATACCATAATGATCCAATAAAATACGCGTTACTCGTGTATCTTCACAAGCTAAAAGATCAACTCCTGCAAGAACTTGTAAAGCACGAATGGTTATATCTGCAAGATTGCCAATAGGGGTTGCTACCAAATAAAGCCCTTGTTCCATAACAGGTGCAGAATAAGCGTGAGAACCTATAAAATACGCCTTTTCACTCATGCTCTTCCTTTATCCTAGCCTAGGTCTTCTCTTATTCTACAAGATTACACCGATAGCTTTCACTGATGATGACCAGCCATTTCTGCTAAAATTGCTTTAGCGGCAGCTAAAGGATTAATCGCCTGAACAATCGGCCGTGCTACCACAAGATGGCTTGCACCAGCATCTAATGCTTCCCTCGGAGTCATCACACGTTTTTGATCACCCTTATCACTTCCTGCAGGACGAATCCCTGGCGTTACTAAGGCCATATCAGTTCCAATAATCTTCCGCAAATTGGCTGCTTCACGGGCTGATGCAACAATTCCACCCATCCTTGCTTCTCGAGCTTGTTCAGCTCTTTTAACTGTCAAATCTGCTATATTCTCTTTATAACCGGCATTTTTCAGATCAACTTCATCCATTGATGTCAATACCGTCACCCCCAACAAACATAAGTCACTTCCTTGAGCAGCTGAAACAGCTGCTTGCATAGCTGTTGGATAAGCATGAATCGTTAGCATTGAAACGCCCAATTTTGCAATATTTTCTACAGCTTTCGCAATCGTATAATCAATATCTAGGAGTTTCATATCAAAAAAGACTTTTTTTCGCGCTTGAATAAGATCTCTAACGAATTCCATCCCTCCAGAAAAAACAAATTGATAACCAATTTTATAAAAACTGATATAATCACCTAATTGTGTAACTACTTTTTCTGCTTGCTTCATATCTGGAACATCTAACCCAACAATAAGACGTCCATCCACTGTCGCTTTCATAAAAATACTCCCTTAGGTTTCATCATTATTCGGTCTCAATGAACCATACGAAAAAATAAAAATTCAAGAAAGTTTATCTTTCACCTGGTGAATTATTGTACGATAAAGTTGGGCATGTTCTCCTCCAGGATCAGCAACAAAAATGGGCACCCCATCATCTGAAGAAGATCGTAAAACTGGATCAAGTGGTACTTCTGCCAAAAAAGGAATTCCCCGACTTTCTGCTTCTGATCGTGCTCCACCATAACCGAAAATATCATAGCGTCTTCCAGTATCAGGAGCAATAAAATAACTCATATTCTCAATAACCCCTAAAATAGGAACTTCAACTTTCATAAACATTTCTATAGCCTTACGCGCATCAATCAAAGCCAAATCTTGTGGAGTCGAAACAATCAATGCCCCTGTTAACTGAACCTGTTGAACAAGCGTTAATTGCGTATCTCCTGTCCCTGGAGGCATATCAACTACCAAAACATCAAGAGGCCCCCATAAAACATCTCTCAGTAATTGAGTTACCGCAGCCATTACCATAGGCCCACGCCATACTATCGGTTTTTCTTCTTCAATCAAAAAACCCATCGACATTAATTTGAGACCAAATTTTTCAAGAGGTTGTAGCTTTTTACCATGAATCATTTCTGGTTGTTGATTAACAAGTCCTGTCAAACGTGGCAGAGAGGGACCATAAATATCTGCATCCATTAACCCCGTTTTAAAACCAGCATCTTGTAAAGCTAATGCAATATTCATCGCCATTATAGATTTACCAACGCCTCCTTTTCCAGAAGCAACTGCAAGGACATGTCGCACACCTTCTATCGGTGTCTTCCTGAGTAAAGCACCACCTACTTTACGTTTTGGCCCATGAACAGTTGTATTTTTATTGACCTGAGAAGAAAATGTCTTCGATTTTTTTTCTGCTGTAAGCGTAACTATAACGCTTTTAACGCCTTCCATAGCAGACACAACTTCTTCAGCAGTACAACGCAATGATTCAAATTCCTGCAGACATCCATCAGGAACAGTAATCGAAAAGAAGACCTTTCCATCAACAATAAATATTTCTGAAAGAAGTCCTAATGATACAATATCACTCTCAAAATTAGGGCCTTTAACTTTATGTAATTCTTTGCGGATTGCCTCGCGTGTAATAGAAACCACGCTCTTTCCTCTCTGTACAAATGCTAGATAATACGGCAATAAGGATGAAAAATTTTCAAATTAACCGCCTACCTAATTTCTCTCTTATTAAAAACAATGATACTGTATTCAAAAGCACAATGCATCCGATAATTTGAAAACAAACAATTTTAAAATATAAAACTATGAAAAATAAAATCCTTCTTTCTTAATACAAAAACAATACAGAATTTATCTTACATTTCAATTATTTCAATTTTTCATTATCATATAAAAACGAAGATAAATTAATGATAGGATAATTGATCATTTTCTTTGATCATATTCTAATGTGTTACATTTTAATTATATTGTCCTACAGAACGTAGGAGTGAAATCACTGAAACAACAGTGAACTTTCCCATTGATGATGGACTAAAAAATAAATTTTCCAAAGCAGCAAAAGCATATGATAGATCTGATGTACAACTGTTGCGAGATTACATGCGTGATATTGTAAAAGAACAAAAAGAAAAAAGTGCACATAATTTATGGTTTAGAAAACAGGTGCAACTTAGAATAAATTCTACTAATGCAGGCCCTATAATATCTTCTGAAGGCTTCAAAGCAGAAGCAGAAAAATGGTGCCTAGCAACCAAAGTAAACTAAATAGAAATAAATAATCTATGAAGCTTATTTGGACACAAAGAGCATATGCTGATCGCAAAAAGATACGTCAATAAGAGCACAAGATAATCTTTCTGCTGCTTAAAATTTGATAAACTTTTATCTGAAAAAGTAGAAAAACTTGTTAAACTCTCGACTCTTGGTCGTTTAGGACGCATTATAAATGCACGTGAATTTATTGCATATCCAAATTATATCATCATTTTCTCGATAAAACGACGAACTCAATGCACATTCAATAACAGTTTGTTTTCACATTTCTAACAAAGACTCTACAATTGACTTTTTTCATGTTTTCTTTTATTGAAAACGGTGTTCACTTTAGAAATTTTTGATAAATGAATTTATTTATCAAGTATATAATAGAACCAAGAAGGGCCGTACACCACGGTATTTAAATAAATGAAACGTACTTACCAACCCTCTAAGCTTATTCGTAAACGTCGTCATGGTTTCCGTGCTCGTATGGCAACCGCTAGTGGACGTAAAATTATTGCAGCTCGGCGTGCTCGTGGTCGCAAGCGGCTATCTGCTTAATTATCAATTTCACCAATGAACCAGAATATTTGCTTTTGTATATAAAGATCAAATATACAGATTTATAGAATAAGCATTTAGCAAAACTGCAAAGAATCTTTTATATGAAACAAAAGCACCCTTGTCGCATTCGCAAGAGAGTAGATTTTTTGGCTGCACGCACAGGAGAAAAGCGGCGTG
Organism: Bartonella sp. A1379B; assembly: GCF_002022485.1. Lineage (NCBI taxonomy): Bacteria > Pseudomonadati > Pseudomonadota > Alphaproteobacteria > Hyphomicrobiales > Bartonellaceae > Bartonella > Bartonella sp. A1379B. The sequence continues at coordinate 1,120,763 of NZ_CP019780.1, forward strand.
GTCCTTTGTTTTTACTTGAAATAAAGCCCCGTGAACAAACAGCAAAAACCAAAGGTCCTCTTACCGCACGTGTAGGCTTTGCTGTCACACGAAAAAATGGCAACGCTGTCCAACGTAATCGTATTAAAAGACGTCTGCGCGAAGCTGTTCGAGTTGGACTAGTAAATGAGATGGAAGCAGGAACTGATTATGTTATTATTGGCCATCGTAATGTTCTCCATGCACCTTTCACATCTCTCATTAATGAATTAAGCCGACGAATAAAACGAAAAACACAACGGCAGTAGGATAATATAGATGGAATATAATCGTAATTTTTTTATCGCCATTGGGCTATCTTTTGTGGTTTTCGTTGCATGGCATTTTTTGTACATTGTTCCTCAACAAGCAAAATTACAAGAATCAAAAATAACTACACAAAAATTATCAAACCATAATGCAGCACTTCCCACAAATGATCCATATTTTTCTCATAATGCATCGACAAATGACACAGTACCTGTAGCCAATCGTCCTATAACACCTGAAGTCCGTAAAGCAGAATTAGCCAAAACAAACCGTGTTTTGATCAAAACCAATGAACTTGAAGGCTCTATTAATCTTGTTGGTGGGAAATTTGACGATCTTCTGCTCAAAAAATATCGCCTCAAAGTAGATAAAAAATCACCTGAAATTATTCTGTTGAATCCTAACGGGCTTCCAACAACTTATTTTGCTGAATTCGGTTTTACGAGTTCATCCTTACCAGCACAGGCCTTGCCACAATCCAATACAAAATGGCAACTTGAAGGTGATAATACAACATTAACACCCTCAACACCCATCACCTTAGTCTATAATAATGGACAGGGACAAATTTTTCACCGCACTTTTTCAGTCGATGAACATTACATGTTTACCATTAAAGATTCTATTAGCAATGAAAGTAGTAGCCCTGTATATCTTTCGTCTTATGCTCGAATTGCACGCGCTGCTCCACCAGAAGATACAAATGCAACCTATTTACTTCATGAAGGTATGATTGGTATTGCCGGTGACTCGCTTAAAACTGAAAAATATACAGCTTTAGCAGAACTTAGCCCTAATCCTCAAAATGGTCAGAAAAGTGTGATTTTCCCTAACATTACAAGAGGGTGGATTGGTATAACCGATAAATACTGGGCTGTAGCAGTTATTCCTCCACAAGACACAGAATATACAAGCCGTTTTGTTTATTTTGATCGATTAAATACCCATTATCAATCTGATCTGCAAAGTGCGCTCTTAACAGTTCCACCCCATGAAACAAAAACCATTACCAACCGTCTTTTTGCTGGTGCAAAGCGAGTTGAAATCATTAATCACTATCAAAATCAATTAAAAATTAATAAATTTAGTCTTCTCATTGACTGGGGTTGGTTCGATTTCATTACCAAACCGATGTTTGCTCTTATTGACATACTTTATAAATATACAGAAAATTTTGGGGTTGCTATCCTTCTTATCACAGTACTTTTAAAAATACTTTTATTCCCACTTGCTCATAAATCTTATAAGTCTATAGCACGTCTAAAACTTATACAGCCAATGATGCTAGAAATTAAAGAAAAGTACGCAGATGATCGGAATAAACAACAACAAGCAATCATAGAATTGTATAAAACTAAAAAAATTAATCCTTTTGCAGGTTGCTGGCCCATACTGATTCAATTCCCTATATTTTTTGCTCTCTATAAAGTTCTTTATATTACCATTGAAATGCGACATGCACCTTTCTTTGGGTGGATTCAAGACTTAGCAGCACCTGATCCAACTTCTATTTTTAATTTATTTGGCTTATTGCCTTATGCTGTACCAACATTTCTTATTCTAGGAGCATGGCCTTTAATTATGGGGATAACAATGTTCCTACAAATGCAGATGAATCCGCTTCCTCAAGATCCAACACAAGTTATCGTTTTTAGATGGATGCCGATTATCTTCACCATTATGCTTGCTTCTTTCCCAGCTGGCCTTGTCATCTATTGGGCATGGAACAATATATTATCAATTATTCAGCAAAGTATCATCATGAAATGTCAAGGCGTCAAAATTGAATTTTTTGATAATCTGAAAGCTATTGTGCAAAAAGATTCTAAAAAAGAAATAAACAAATGACGCAATATCCTGACCTTTCTGGACTTTTTGTCCGCAATTGGATTTTCATTCGTGGTGTACCTACAATGAAATTTCTACCACCCGAAGGACCACCAGAAATTGCATTTGCAGGACGCTCCAATGTTGGAAAATCTTCTCTTATCAATGCATTAGTTCAACAAAAAAATTTAGCGCGTACGTCTAATACACCAGGACGTACCCAAGAATTAAATTACTTCATACCCGATGGTTTTAATGAACAAACACACAATCTTCCTCCTGTAGCATTTGTAGATATGCCAGGTTATGGTTTTGCTGAAGCTCCAAAAAATCTCATTAATGCATGGACACATTTAATTTTTGACTATTTACGCGGTCGTACAACACTCAAACGTGTTTATGTTTTGATTGATTCACGTCATGGAATAAAAAAAAACGATACTGACACCCTTAATCTCCTTGACAAAGCAGCGGTCTCTTATCAAATTGTTTTAACAAAAAGTGATAAAATAAAATTCAATACGCTTGAAGCTTTAATAACAATGACAAAAACCAAACTTCTTAAACATCCAGCAGCTTATCCTGAAATTCTAGTAACTTCAGCGGAAAAAGCTTCTGGTTTAGAAGAATTACGCGCAGCTATTATACAAGCCATTACATAACAATATATCTTTAATCAATGTATTATAAATATAGCTAGTAATGGTTAATAGTCTTGCGCTTATAGCCAAACGTTTTTATAAAAATATTTTATTATTTGAAAGAATCCATCGACTTTATCTGATCGTATAAATTATGCTAACACTTTTCCATTATCCTCTCTCTTCTGCTTCCCGTTTTATACGCATTGTTCTTGAAGAATATGTTGTGGCTACTCAACTCATTGAAGAACATGAATGGGCAAGGAGGAGTGAGTTTCTTGCACTTAATCCAGCAGGACATTTACCAGTCCTTCTTGCTGAACGTGAAGTTCCATTATCAGGTGCCATTGTAATCTACGAGTATTTAGACGAAACACGTGGTAGTTTACGGCAAGAAAAGAGATTTTTCCCCGAAACTTCTTTAGAGCGAGCCGAAGTACGCCGCCTTGTTGAGTGGTTTTTAAACAAATTTGAAAATGAAGCGACCCGCCATATTGTACGAGAACGAATCTATAAACGTGAAATGCCATTAACTCTTGGTGGTGGAGCACCTAACTCGCAAATTTTACGCAATGCTCGCGCTAATATTCCGCCACATATGAATTACCTAGAGTGGCTTTGTGCATCCCGTGATTGGCTTGCTGGATCTGAACTATCTTATGCCGATTTAGCAGCTGCAGCTTCTATTTCAGTACTTGACTTTTTAGCAGAAATTGACTGGAAACTTTTTCCTGCAGCTCGTGAATGGTATACGCGAATTAAATCTCGTCCTTCTTTTCGACCTCTTTTAATGGATCGCATTCGGGGAATTGCGCCTAGTTCTCATTATACTGATCTCGACTTTTAACTAGAAGCATATAGTCTAATCTTTTATTAAAAGTGATATCTATTGAACCATTGCATACCATTCTTAAAAACTGCCTTCATATAAAGAAAGTTTTTCTTCAATTTTCCAACAAAAGCGCTTATGAAAACAACAGTATAAATCAAATCAATCATTGAAAAACATATATTCATTATTAACGAGAGATTACTTTCTCGCTTAGATCCGTTGTAATACATAAATATTCTATCCGCTTTAAACAATCCTATACCTTTTATGCAAAGCTTATCTCTGAAACTCTCATCATTGTTTCACTACCATTCTTTCTAAAAAGATTGGAAACTTCTATCTCTTTAATATCAAATGAAGATTCCCTTTTTTAAAAGGAAATAATAATCTTTCAAAAGCAAATTTAGGGTATCATTATAACAACTAAAATAACAAAATAAGAGAAAAAATAACTCAGCAATCTGTAATAAAACACTATATAAAGATGTTTCCTTATCCTTATATAAATAAAAAAACAGTTGAAAAAAAAGAAACTTTGCCTATAATTTAAAAGTAGAATATTATAAGGAGAAAAATATGCGCCTTGCAGTCGTTGGTGCTAATGGAAAAATGGGAAGAGAACTGATTACAGCGCTCCAAGGTAGGCAAGATGTAAAACTGAGTGCTGCAATTGTACGCAAAGGATCACCTTTTGTAGGAAAAGATGCGAGCATATTGATTGGTTCAAACTCACTGAACATTCGCATCACTGATGATTTTGAAGAGGCCTTTTCTAAGGCAGAGTGTATTTTAGATTTTTCTCAACCAGCAGCTACTATCATTTATGCAGATTATGCAGCCCAAAAAGGTCTTATCCACATTATTGGAACGACTGGATTTAATAAAAAAGAGGAAGAACAAATTGCTGCCTTTGCAGAACACACAACCATTGTCAAATCTGGAAATATGAGTTTTGGCATTAATCTTTTAGCCAATCTTGTAAAGAAAGCAGCTAAAGCGTTAGAGGCTGACGATTTTGATATTGAAATTTATGAAATGCATCATGCTGAAAAAGTTGATGCTCCCTCTGGGACTGCCATTCTTCTTGGCGATGCAGCAGCTAAAGGACGCAATGTTACACTTAAAGATGTCAGTATTAGCGAACGCAATGGCTATACAGGTAAACGTAAAAAAGGCACTATTGGCTTTATCTGCTCACGAGGAGGAACAGTTATTGGCGATCACAGTGTTACTTTTGCAGGTTTAAATGAACGCATTGTTCTTTCACACTTTGCGCAAAAACGTTCTATTTTTGCTTATGGTGCATTAAAAGCAGCACTATGGGCAAAAGAACGTAAAAATGGCCTTTATTCAATGCTTGATGTTCTAGGATTAAAAGATTAATTTTCATAATCAACAATCATTATAGGAATTTCAACGTGGGGCGCACACTTGTATTAATTCGTCACGGACAAAGCGAATGGAACCTAGAAAATCGCTTCACTGGCTGGAAAAATCCAGCGTTGACAGAAAAAGGCAATAAAGAAGCAATAACAGCAGGGAAAAATTTAAAAGCAGCCGGATTTAAATTTGATACTGCTTATACATCTGTCTTACAGCGTGCTCAAAAAACTGCAGAGCATATTTTAGAACAATTAGGGCAATCAAATCTTCACTTAGTGAAAAATACAGCATTGAATGAACGAGATTACGGTGATTTGTCCGGCTTGAATAAAGATGAAGCACGTCAAAAATGGGGAGACGAACAAGTGCACATCTGGCGTCGTTCTTACACGATTGCTCCCCCTAATGGAGAAAGTTTGCGCGATACTGGTGCACGTGTTTGGCCCTATTATCTTCATCATATTCAACCTCATATTTTACGTTCTCAAACTGTTCTTATCGTAGCACACGGTAATTCTCTTCGTGCTCTTATTATGGCACTTGAAGGTCTCAATAATGAAGAAATCATGTTGCAGGAATTAGAAACCGGAATTCCTATTATTTATGAATTCAATAGTGATTCAACAATTAAATCAAAAGAAATCATTATGCCTTAAACTCCTAAAATGCATATAGAGAAAATTCTTTCAAATGAATATGTCCAATAACAGCTCTCTCCATGACTATAAAAAATATAAACCTTACTTTTAAAAACCGTAGCCATCGTTTTTAAATAATGAACTTGGAGTATTTTCGTTTCTGACACACTTCTTTGGTTTTCTTAATAATTTTTGTAATTTGTCTCGCTTTATTGAATGATATGCTAATATTTTGAGCAAATCCCTATAATTATTATCAATTACTTTAGACTTGCTTAGTGAAAGAGAGGTTTGATTTGACCTATAAAATCCTAAAAGGGTTTGTAAAATAAAGAATCGAAACTTAAAATTTCTAGATCAATATCTCCTAATATATTAAGAATACCTTGTACCGATTTCCAAAGCATTTCTAGTACTTTTCTGCACAGCTTCATTCTTCTTGATACCCTTGAAGAATTTGATTTCTGAAGTAGAAGCAGGTCTCTATTTTAGAATTCATGAAATACATATCTTTCAATTCATTTTTACAAGAACACATAAAATATAAGAGATCTAAAAAAGTATATAAAGTTACCCCAAGAGACTGCAAATGAAACTATTTTTGAAAGATTTGACAAAATTTAAGTGCAATGACATTGACAGAAGAATTTCATAACCTTAGATGAATTTTATAGCCCAAATGGCGGAATTGGTAGACGCGCAGGTTTCAGGTACCTGTGCCGCAAGGCGTGGAGGTTCGAATCCTCTTTTGGGCACCGTGTGCTTTTTAGCAACATATAACTTATTGTTTTTACTAATTTTAAGGGATGCAAATAAGATTTCGCAATACCTTTTGATAAAGCATATTATAAATCAATTTTTATTTAAAGAATTATTACGCTTTAGATTATTAAAATCGAAATAAATAAAAGTATTTGCCCCCCATGAATACAAAAAATGTAGGATTTTACATTTTTACCTGAAACAAGAAGGCATTTTTACTTTGAAATTACCAACTCTGCGTTCTCTATTTGCCGATACGTTGGCATTTCTCTCAGCTTGACTAGAAATTTTTACTCCGTTTTCACTATATTCTCGTCTCAGAAAACTAACATAATTATCAATTTCTTTAAAAAGACTGGAATTGTCTTCAACTTGATACTCTTCCCTTAATCGAGCTTTTAAAGACTTAACAATATACTCCATATAACGTTTATCTTGTTCATCACGTTCACCAAGAGTTAAACTTCTCTGTATCATATCCAAATCTGAAGCTAATATTTTCGAAGCTTTCGAATCTCCGGAAAGACGTTTTGATAACCTCTCAATTTCTTTTCGACTCTCAATAGAGTTCCTCGTTATACTTTTTGCTGCAACTACTTTTTCATTCTGTTCTTGTCTAACCAAACTAACATAATTATCAATTTCTTTAAAAAGACTGGAATTCTCTTTAACGTAATATCTTTCCTTTAATCGATTCTTTAAAGACTTTATGATATGCTCCATATAAATTTTATCTCGTCCATTATGTTCACCAAGAGCTAAACCTCTCTGTATCATATCCAAATCTGAAGCTAATATTTTCGAAGCTTTCGAATCTCCGGAAAGACGTTTTGATAACCTCTCAATTTCTTTGCGACTTTCAATAGAGTTCCTTGTTATACTTTTTGCTGCAACTGCCTTTTCACTATGCTCTTGTCTCAGAAAACTGACATAATTATCAATTTCTTTAAAAAGACTGGAATCGTCTTCAACTTGATACTTTTCCCTTAATCGAGCTTTTAAAGACTTAACAATACGCTCCATATAACGTTTATCTTGTTCATCACGTTCACCAAGAGTTAAACTTCTCTGTATCATATCCAAATCTGAAGCTAATATTTTCGAAGCTTTCGAATCTCCGGAAAGACGTTCTAATAACCTCTCAATTTTTTTGCGACTTTCATTTGCTGCAACTACCTTTTCACTATGCTCTTGTCTCAGAAAACTGACATAATTATCAATTTCTTTAAAAAGACTGGAATCGTCTTCAACTTGATACTCTTCCCTTAATCGAGCTTTTAAAGACTTAACAATATACTCCATATAACGTTTATCTTGTTCATCACGTTCACCAAGAGTTAAACTTCTCTGTATCATATCCAAATCTGAAGCTAATATTTTCGAAGCTTTCGAATCTCCGGAAAGACGTTTTGATAACCTCTCAATTTCTTTTCGACTCTCAATAGAGTTCCTCGTTATACTTTTTGCTGCAACTACTTTTTCATTCTGTTCTTGTCTAACCAAACTAACATAATTATCAATTTCTTTAAAAAGACTGGAATCGTCTTCAACTTGATACTCTTCCCTTAATCGAGCTTTTAAAGACTTAACAATATACTCCATATAACGTTTATCTTGTTCATCACGTTCACCAAGAGTTAAACTTCTCTGTATCATATCTAAATCTGAAGCTAATATCTCCGAATCCACAGAAACACGTTTTGATAACCTCTCTATTTCTTTTCGACTCTCAATAGAGTTCCTCGTTATACTTTTTGCTGCAACTACTTTTTCATTCTGTTCTTGTCTAACCAAACTAACATAATTATCAATTTCTTTAAAAAGACTGGAATCGTCTTCAACTTGGTACTTTTCCTTTAATCGAGCTTTTAAAGACTTAACAACATGCTCCATATAACGTTTATCTCGTTCATCACGTTCACCAAGAGCTAAACTTCTCTGTATCATATCTAGATCTGAAGCTAATATTTTCGGATCTCCAGAAACACGCTCTGCTAACCTCCCAATTTCTTTTCGGCTTTCGACAGAATTCGTTATTTTACTTGTTACAACATTTTCTTCTTCAAATGTAGGATTAAAAGTTGAATTTTCTGCCATGTCTTTCCTCAATAAATTGTATAAGGCGACTTATTAATAATCAAAAATCGAATTTGAGCTTAAAACTGCCTTTATTATAATCAATCTGTTTTTTATTAATCTTGATTACCTTATTTGTAAACTATCTTTTTGCAGAAATAAGTATTCACTTTGTTTTTTATGCTTTAAAATTCGTCTTTCCAAATTTGGACTGATAACAATAAAGTTTTTTCTCTCCAGATATATTAAAGAAGAGCCAGTATAGAATGCATATTTAATTGTACATCCACTGAGGCAAGATGCAGCATGCACATCAGCCTCACGTTCGAAAAAGCGCAACGGTCTCTCAACAGAAGCATATTCCCATAAAGGATCCATGTGCTCCATAACTCTGCACGTTATCCTTCTCCTTCTTCATGCAAAGTTGCTATCAGCGTTTACCAAGCTGTATCCTTAACAGACTCGATCTCATCAACCCAACTCCGCAAAAATCAACCTATCAATTTGATAGCCGCGACATTACAATCAAACCCACAAAACTGAAAATCTATACGATCATCTTTCGACTGAATCGATGACTCACCTCGCTTATAATAAGCCCTTTAAAAATCATAGGATTCTACCGCAGATTTAATTTCTTCCAAAAACTCTCATCAAGAGAATTCTAAAACTAACGAGCGTACAGAATAGTGCCAGAAATCCACCCATCATAAACTGACAGCTCTTTAAACAGCTATCAAACAAAGAAGCTGATCTTACCCAATTCTCTACCTCCCCAAGCTATACAAACCAATATCTTACCTGTAAAATAGGAATAAGCTTAAGAACAATCTTAATTCGCCATGTCATCATTAAACAAAGAAGCTATTGCTACACACCCTATCATTTTATAGCATAACTATTTTTATCCATAACCTGTAACGATAAAACCTTGCCAAGAAGAGATAAATAAACGACTCTGCAACTGACAGCTTGTTTTTCTAAATGAAGAAATACCATCATTCTTTATTTTCTGCATTCTCAGCGGCTTTAATCACGGCCTCTTTCAAAATATGCGTAATATTATTCGGAATGCTTTTGACACGGCCACGTCCCGCTTTTGGCAGATTGCGCTTAAGGGGTATTTTGGAGTCTAAGGTGTATTTCTGATATCAGAAATACACCCTATAGATAATAAAAAAGCTGTATTTGCAAGAAATACAGAATCAATACACTCAGTTTTAGAGACAACACGATTAAATGGAATAAAGTCATTCAATACTAAATAAAGCATACTCTCAACATCAACACAAAACACTAAACATTGTGTTTATATCTCAATTTACCCCTCTAAACGCTAACTACGCATAATTGTATCAGCTAAACGAATCGATTATGTAATAGAAAAAAGGGGGAGTATCATGATACACATCGTCAGATTTATAATTTTATTATCTACTTTCATATTATTTGGATGTACGAATGTAGATAATTTAGATCAATATGATGCACTCTACGAAAAGTATGTGAGCACAAAATACGAAAATTCCGAACATGCTGACAAGATGCAAAAAGCATCAGAATATATATACTCTCGTGGTTACGATGATTTCTTTTCAAGATTTCATCCCGTGCGCCACCGTCACATACTTATGACTTTGTGTGGGCGTTATGCAAACTTATTACAAGGTGATTATAATAAAGAGATGGCATGGGCAAATTTACCAACACACATACACACGCTACGCTATAATTATAACTGGAAAGAAAATATTTTCGTTTTGGCGCAAAAAACGTCCAATGAACTTACAAACCCAATGTTTCAGTATGCAAAAAAGTTCCTTACTTCTCCTAATGGCATGACTCCAAAAACACAAATAGCAGATCTAATATCGACAATAGATGCAGCAATTACTATGCCTTCTTATGGTGAACTGATTAAAAAGGTACCGCAATTTTGTACTGACATTCAAAGAGTATATAATATAATGGAGTCTTTTTAGCATCATTTATATAGATGCATAAAGAAATGAAGGAATATCGATAGCTTGATGAAGACTTCATTGATAATCACAGAGGAGCCTGTTTCTACTCTTTTCACGATGGACTTCCTATATCGAAAGCACGTGATTGATCACAATGAACCACCTATATTGTCTATAATCTTGTTCCTACAAATGAAACAATAAATCTGATATTCATCAAAACTTCCTCCCTTACAATAGAAAAAATAACTGGTATTTTCGTAATATATGTAAAATGCCTCTGGTGATAAAGTCAGCACGAGGAATATTCCTTTTTGATCATAAACCGAAGCTGCATCAAGCTATATAGATCAGATTTTGCTCCGCTTTATTAACAAAAGTTCTCGATTAATAGACTCAACATCAAACCACTCTATATCCTCGTCGGCAAAATCTGCTGAAACATCATATTGGCCAACAATTCACCAAGAAGTTTAGCTAAGAAACACCTATGATTTCATAACCAAATGCCTCTTATCAAGCGCTAAACCACCTTTAATATCTTCAGCAAGATGAAAATATCAAGGAATGCAAGCAATATAGAAAGCATAACTGCCCCTCAAACTTTCCATAATTTTATTATAGACGTAAAATATGCTCTCTCAATTTTATAGACCAAAGACTACTATTTTTAGCTTCTTACCTTTTACAAAAAATATTTCTGTAGAGCATTCAGAGTACTGCACACTGAATTGACAAAATGGTTCTATTAGAAAATAAAATATTTATGCGTGAGAAAAATGGAAATAAGCTCGTTAAAGAAAGTTTTGGCAATTTATTGCGTAAAACAGGCAATGCAGTGGATATTTAAAATCAATTCAGGAATGAGAAATCAGCAGCAATACGTCCTGCTAACGTTGGTGTTACAGTTTCCGAAATGGAAGCAATCTTTATTAAACAAAAGAGAGCATAGCATTGCCCTACATGCAAATGTCTAAGAAAACAAAGAGAAGCCATTTAAAATGAAGGATAGGACAGAAAAAACAGAGTAAGATCAAAAGTCCCTAGCCTTTAGATAACACATGATTTTATTGATATTTGGCGGAGAGAGAGGGATTCGAACCCTCGATATGGTTTCCCATATACACGCGTTCCAGGCGTGCGCCTTCAACCACTCGGCCACCTCTCCAAAGGCTTACACTCTACCTGTAGAGAAATAACGTGCAAGCTTAAATCCTATATATGTTTATATCTTGCTTATTTTGCAGTTTCTGCCATAGGAATAACTGAAACATAAGAACGGTTACTTGCTTTTTTGCGAAAAGAAACTATTCCATTTGAAAGAGCAAAAAGAGTGTGATCTTTTCCAATACCAACATTATCACCAGGATGCCAACGTGTACCACGCTGACGAACAATAATGTTTCCAGCAATAACGGCTTCCCCACCAAATTTTTTAACGCCAAGACGTTTTGATTCCGAATCGCGTCCATTGCGCGAAGAACCTCCTGCTTTTTTATGTGCCATAACTGTCTTCCTTTAATTCTTTTCACCTTTTGATGCCTTGGAAGCTACCTTTTTTGTCGTAGCCTTTTTTTCAGTCGTTTTTTTAGCAGTTTTGCTAAGAGAAGCAGAAGCTTTCGTTTCTTTTGATTCTTTTACTTTCTTGTTAACGGGCTTTTCAGCTATTTTTTGCACTTTGGAAGCATCACTTAAAACTTCTAAAATACGCAACGTTGTCAATTCCTGGCGATGACCACGAGTACGCTTTGAATTTTGACGACGACGTTTTTTGAATGCAATAACTTTACGCGCACGGCCCTGCTCTACAATTTCAGCCGTCACCAAAGCGCCCGCAACAACAGGCGTACCAACAGTCATGTTATCGCCTTCATGGAGCATCAATATATTGTTTAATTCAATAACACTCCCCACATCACCAATAACTTTCTCAACTCTTATGACCTGGTTTTCAGCAACACGATATTGCTTACCACCAGTTTTAATGACTGCGAACATTTTTTATCCTTTCGTTCGATCCAGCTCTTATTTTACTTTATCAACAGAGAAAATAGGCTGCTTTTTATCAGTCTTAATGGTTTCAAAAGGTATAGAAAACACCTACAAAACACAAATATGCGCAAATTACTTCACGCTCAAACGTAAATATATATGATAGAATTTCTATTCTATGTCAAGAAAAGCCCATTAAAAAGCAAAAAAAGAACTTGTATTCGAAGAAATTGGAGATTATCACACCGTCATTAAATTAAACAAGATAGATAGAATTTATTGTATCCTAAGATATGGAGAGATGGCTGAGTGGTTGAAAGCACCGCACTCGAAATGCGGCATAGGGGTAACTCTATCGGGGGTTCAAATCCCTCTCTCTCCGCCAAATATCAATAAATTAACCCCCTCAACTCACTGTTATCGTAATCGCAAATATTTGAATGAAAATGAACTAAATTATTTTAAGAAAAATATTTGTCTACCAATGCATAAAGAACCGCTGCTGTTTCGGCATCCAAAATCCCATCATAATTGCTTTGCCGGAAATGAAGCTGAAATGCTCGGATTAATGCCTTATATCCATCTTCTGTTTTTGCAATTGAAGTATCATACCCATATTGCTTAAATTTAGCAATAATATCCGCTTTAGCAGGAAGACTCTTACAGAATTGCGCTTGATAGCAATTCTTCAATTCATCATCATACCACGCTCCTACACCTACTGTATAAAGCTCTTTCCATGGAAAAGCTGCACCTGGATCGCTTTTTCTAACAGGAGCAATATCACTATGACCAACAACATTGATTGGCGTAATATCGGGATAACGTTGTAGAATATTTAATGCAAGTTCTTTAACCGCATCAATTTGCATAGGATTATAGGGAGGAAATATAGGCATTCCATTCATATCATCAGTCACCACACTGACTATTTCAATTCCAATAGATGTATCATTCAGATTGCTTCTCCCAGCCCATGAGCTAACACCAGCATGCCACGCACATTCATTTTCATCAACCAAATTAAAAATACGCATATCTTTAAATCCCGCTTCAATATACGTTTTCTCCAAAGGATCAGGAACAAGATAATGTGCGCTAACCTTAGTACCTGTAAGAATTGCAACCGACTGTTTAAAATCAATTGCAGTGTAATGCATAACGAGAAAACGAACACGACGATTAAAGCTTTTTACAGAACGATAACTATTGTAATCAATCTGATACATAATAAAACTCCTCCTTTTTGTTTAATCGACTCATACATTGCGCAATCACAATAGACTGAGTACAATGCTAGGATTTGTGCTACTCTTGAAAATTGATTACAGCTTCACACTTAATATGCTTAGTTTTGAAAGCAATTAAATAACCTAAATTACACCCACTACTAAAAGTAGATTTCTCTATACAATCACGGAAAAGCTCTCAAAACTCCCCCCTACATTCCCGCTTGGCACAAAACTGCACCATCTATTTTTCTATTATTTATCTAAATAACACAGCTTACAGCTAAATCTCTACACGGAATTCTCAGCGATCGTTTGAGCATAGCCAAAATAAAATAACATGCATCCATTTGAAATTTCTTTTAAAAAAACTTCATGACTATTTTTTGACTATTTTAGTAAAAAACATTTTTTTGGAACGTTTGGATGAAAGTAGTCATTTTACCAAATGAACGTATATTTCTTATTTGATATTTAATTATTGTATATTTGGATTATTTTTCTGTTATCTGTTGCTTACTTTAAAATGCTCAGCGAGTTGACAGTTTTTGTTTTTTTTCATTTTTATGTTTTTTTGTATGGTTTCTCCTTTTGAAGAAGTCTGAGCAATATTGTTTGTGTGATTTTCTTTTTTCACAGTGCGGAGTGAGATAGGCTATACTTGCTGCGTATTATTTTGTCTCCTTCTTAAGCTTTTTAGCATTTTGATTTCAGTTTGTTTTTTCCTTTTTTCATTTTTTTTGGAACTTGCATTGGTTTTTCTCATTTTAAGTTTAAGAATTATTGAAGGAGAGAGAGATATGGAAACGCGGATCCCAACGAAGCATCCCTTAGAGCGACATTTTACAGGCGAATTTTCTTTAGAGACGGAGAATTGTCACTATAGACCGTCTGTTTTATCTTGGTCCTCGATTTTTGCTGGATTACTAACGCTTTTAGCAACATCGGTTTGTTTTTCATTTTTATTAGCAGCCTTAGGCTTAAACCAAATGACCTTTTTTTCTCCCTTTTCACTAGAGAAGAGTTTTCTCTCTGTTGGGGTGAGTTCAATTTTTATTTTTTGTCTAAGCTTTGGTCTTGGAGGTTATGTTGCTGGTCGTTTTTCGGATCACTCAGGGGCGCTTCACGGTTTTTTGACCTGGGCCCTTTTTATGCTTTTGGTGGCGCTCCAAAGTGCAATTTTACTTTCTGGCGCGGCTCATTTAGGCGCTAAGACTGTTTCAGGAGTTGCAACAACAACGAAACAAGCGATCAGTGATTTTAGTTCAGAAGGTGGCAAACTTGTTCCTCTCACAGACCGTAAAAATTTTGAGGATTTTTTCAACGATAAAAGGAATGCTCTGTTTGATTTTAACAAACTCAGCAATGACTTACAGGCACTTTTAAATAAAAGTGATATTCCAGCCCTCAATCCGGACAATCTCTATAACGCTTATAGAGAATCAGTCAAAGACCTTCGTTCTACCATCACATCTTTTAAGAATGATCCTTCTAACTATCGTCTTTTGGTTAAACAACTCGGCGAACGCCTTTCGGATCGTGTTAAAAAGCTGAACACCCAGATTGATCGTCGCGATGTCATCCATCAGCTGACAAACAATGGACTATCACAAGCTGAAGCAGAAAATACTGCAGAACGTGCGATTGATATTTATCAAACAGCGAACAAAAAAACTAAAGAAGCTATTCAATCACTGAACAAACAGGTAGAAGCTCTCTCGCAGAATGCTCCTACTCATAAAGGAGCCCAAAACAGTTTTGCAATTGCGGATAAAGCCATAAGCACAGCTTCTAAGATTGGATTGTGGAGTTTTTTTGCGAGCCTTCTTGGTGCTGTAATTGCCAGCATTTCTGGATATTATGGTCATAAGAGACGGTCTCATTCTTACACATTGTAAAATTTCGATTTTGAGACAAAAGAGGCTGATCAACCTTTAAGAACTCTACAAAGTAAAACCAGCTTTACAAAAGCTGCACCACGTGTGCAGCTTTTTTATTAAAGACCCTTTTTCTTTGAAGCGACCTGGGTATTTTCCCTCATGATGCACCATGCCATCAAAACGGACGTCTCATCTGAGACGGATCCTCTTCCCGCTTCTCTCTTGGCGTCTCGGTACATTGATTTGAAGCGACCTGGGTATTTTCCCTCATGACGCATCCATGCCTTCAAAACGGACGTCTCATCTGAAACGGATCCTCTTCCCGCTTCTCTCTTGACGTCTAGTACATTGATTTGAAGTGACCTGGATATTTTCCCTCATGATGCATCATGCCTTCAAAACGGATGTCTCACCTGAGAAGGATCTTTTTCCAGTGGTTTTTTATTATTCCCCCAACAACACCGCTCCAAAGAGGAAGGAGTCTTTTTTTGTGTTGGATCGCCTACCGATCTCTTGTCGCGTTTATTTTAAGGATTATTTTATTGATACAAACTTATTGATCCGAGACTGGTTGCGGGGGCAGGATTTGAACCTGCGGCCTTCAGGTTATGAGCCTGACGAGCTACCGGGCTGCTCCACCCCGCGTCACGGAAGAATTGTCGCAGAAAGGATACGACGATTTTTAGATATTTTTTTGAAGAGTGTTGAAGAATTCTTTCTATGCGCTTAGCAGACCTGGCAGCGACTTACTCTCCCGTGCCTTAAGACAAAGTACCATCAGCGCTGGAACGTTTCACGGCCGAGTTCGGGATGGGATCGGGTGCAGGCGCTCCGCCATAACCACCAAGTCAGCGAAAAGCATAGAAAGGAAAGAGAAGTTGTCTTATTGCTATTTTAATTTGTTTTGTTTTTTTAAATGAATAGAGGGAATGAGAACGATCAAGCCTATCGAACGATTAGTATCAGTAAGCTTCATATGTTACCATACTTCCACACCTGACCTATCAACGTGGTGGTCTACCACGGTTCTCAGGGAATACTCGTTTTCAGGTGGGTTTCCCGCTTAGATGCCTTCAGCGGTTATCCCGTCCGTATATAGCTACCCTGCTATGCGGCTGGCGCCACAACAGGTCCACCAGAGATACGTCCATCCCGGTCCTCTCGTACTAGGGACAGATCCTGTCAATATTCCTACACCCACGGCAGATAGGGACCGAACTGTCTCACGACGTTCTGAACCCAACTCACGTACCGCTTTAAATGGCGAACAGCCATACCCTTGGGACCTGCTCCAGCCCCAGGATGCGATGAGTCGACATCGAGGTGCCAAACAACCCCGTCGATATGGACTCTTGGGGGTCATCAGCCTGTTATCCCCGGCGTACCTTTTATCCGTTGAGCGATGGCCCTTCCACACGGGACCACCGGATCACTATGACCGTCTTTCGACTCTGCTCGACTTGTCAGTCTCACAGTCAGGCAGGCTTATGCCATTGCACTCAACAAACGATTTCCGACCGTTCTGAGCCTACCATCGCGCGCCTCCGTTACTCTTTAGGAGGCGACCGCCCCAGTCAAACTACCCACCATACACTGTCCTGGATCCGGATAACGGACCGCAGTTAGACATCCATGTCGATAAGGGTGGTATTTCAAGGACGACTCCACAAAGGCTTGCGCCCCTGCTTCAAAGTCTACCACCTATCCTACACATATCGCCACAAATGCCAGTGTAAAGCTATAGTAAAGGTGCACGGGGTCTTTCCGTCTAACCGCAGGAACCCCGCATCTTCACGGGGAATTCAATTTCACTGAGTCTACGTTGGAGACAGCGGGGAAGTCGTTACGCCATTCGTGCAGGTCGGAACTTACCCGACAAGGAATTTCGCTACCTTAGGACCGTTATAGTTACGGCCGCCGTTTACTGGGGCTTCAATTCAATGCTTGCACATCTCCTCTTAACCTTCCAGCACCGGGCAGGCGTCAGACCCTATACATCGTCTTGCGACTTTGCAGAGCCCTGTGTTTTTGGTAAACAGTCGCTACCCCCTGGTCTGTGCCACCCTTTAACGGTTGCCCGCTAAAGGGTCACGCTTCTTCCGAAGTTACGCGTGCAATTTGCCGAGTTCCTTCAACGTAGTTCTCTCAAGCGCCTTAGTATTCTCTACCTGTCCACCTGTGTCGGTTTCGGGTACGGTCTATACGTGGGAGCTATTTCCTGGAATTCCTTCACTGCAAGATCAATCCAATAAGACCTTACAATTTACGCAATCCGTCACTTCCCACAGGTCCACGAATATTAACGTGGTTCCCATCGACTACGCCTTTCGGCCTCGCCTTAGGGGCCGACTCACCCTGCTCAGATTAACTTTAAGCAGGAACCCTTGGACTTTCGGCGAGGGAGTCTCTCACTCCCTTTATCGTTACTCATGTCAGCATTCTCACTTCCGATACCTCCAGGAGCTCTCACGAGTCTCCCTTCACAGGCTTACGGAACGCTCCGCTACCACTTACTCATAAGAGTAAATCCACAGCTTCGGTGTATGGCTTGAGCCCCGTTACATTTTCGGCGCAAAGACCCTTATTTAGACCAGTGAGCTGTTACGCTTTCTTTAAATGATGGCTGCTTCTAAGCCAACATCCTGGTTGTTTTGGGATCCTCACATCCTTTCCCACTTAGCCATAACTTGGGGACCTTAGATGGTGGTTAGGGTTGTTGCCCTTTCCACGACGGACGTTAGCACCCGCCGTGTGTCTGCCAGTTATTTCTTCCAGGTATTCGGAGTTTGGTTAGGTTTGGTAATCCGGTGAGGACCCCTAGCCCATCCAGTGCTCTACCCCCTGGAGAATAAAACTAACGCTCTACCTAAATAGATTTCGCGGAGAACCAGCTATTTCCGAGTTTGATTGGCCTTTCACCCCTAGCCACAAGTCATCCCAATCTATTGCAACAGATACGGGTTCGGCCCTTCAGTAAGTGTTACCTTACCTTCAGCCTGCTCATAGCTAGATCACTCGGTTTCGGGTCTAATCCAACGAACTGAACGCCCTGTTCAGACTCGCTTTCGCTACGCCTACACCTATCGGTTTAAGCTTGCTCGTTAGACTAAGTCGCTGACCCATTATACAAAAGGTACGCCGTCACCCAGAACGTATCTTGGGCTCCGACTGTTTGTAGGCATTCGGTTTCAGGTTCTTTTTCACTCCCCTTGTCGGGGTACTTTTCACCTTTCCCTCACGGTACTGGTTCGCTATCGGTCATGCACGAGTACTTAGGCTTGGATCGTGGTCGACCCATATTCAGACAGGATTTCACGTGTCCCGCCTTACTCAAGGACTTAAATCAGATTTACGTATACGGGACTATCACCCTCTTTGGTTTGATTTTCCAATCAATTCTACTTTTCTTAACTTAAGCCACTGGCCTGGTCCGCGTTCGCTCGCCACTACTAACGGAGTCTCTTTTGATGTCCTTTCCTACAGGTACTTAGATGTTTCAGTTCCCTGCGTTCGCTTCTTACACCCTATTTTATTCAGGTGTAGATACCTTATTTGTGATTACTAGAAAATTAAACCGCTTTTATGAAAGCAGCTTAATTTTCTAGCAATCTAAGGTGGGTTGCCCCATTCGGAAATCTACGGATCAAAGGGTATTCGCACCTCCCCGTAGCTTATCGCAGCGTATCACGTCCTTCTTCGCCTGTGCATGCCAAGGCATCCACCAAA
>NZ_CP019780.1:1145000-1170000 GCF_002022485.1 Bartonella sp. A1379B
ACAAAATGCTACTGGTAATTTTACAAAAATTACGCAACGTATTCCTATTCGGATTTCTATTCCTGAACATGCGTTAAAAAGTGGAAGAATCAAAGCAGGAATGAGCGTTACCGTAACCGTTGACACACGGAATAGGAAACAAAATAAAGATTCTTTATAACAAAGTTAAATGATCCTATCATGAAAAATCCGACACCTCTTGCATCTACAGATTCTCTTGCATCTACTGATGCTAAAGAGAGCATAGACATACGTAAAATCATAGTCTTCATAGCTATGACTTTTGGTATGTTCATGGCTATTTTAGATATTCAAATTGTTTCTTCCTCTTTAGCTGAAATTCAAGCCGGTTTATCAGCAAGTGCTGATGAAATTTCATGGATTCAAACGTCTTATCTTATTGCTGAAGTTATTATGTTGCCTCTTTCTGGTTTTTTAGGGCGTTTGTTATCAACACGGATTTTCTTCAGCTTCTCAGCAGCTGGCTTTACCATTGCATCTATTCTTTGTGCTACAGCAACATCTATTGAGCAGATGACCTTTTACCGTACACTCCAAGGCTTTATTGGCGGAGGCATTATCCCCAGTGTTTTTGTTGCTTCGTATACACTTTTTCCTCCCTCTAAACAATCAATCGTTTCGCCTATCGTTGGCCTAGTCGCAACATTAGCGCCTACAATTGGTCCAACAGTGGGAGGATATCTCTGTCATGTCTTATCATGGCATTGGCTTTTTCTCATTAATGTACCTTTTGGAATTATTATCTCAATTTTAACTTGGAAATTAATTGATTTTGATAAAGCAGAACCCTCTCTCATAACTAAATTTGACTGGTGGGGTCTTTTCTCTATGGCAATCTTCTTGGGATCATTAGAATATATTTTAGAAGAAGGTGCACGTCATGATTGGTTAAATGATCAACTGATCTTCAATCTTTTTATTATTATGATCTTAGCGGCTAGTTTATTCTTTTGGCGAGCTTTTACTGCTAAAGAACCAATTGTTGATCTCACAGCTTTTTCGAATCGAAATTTTTCGATTGCAGCAATTTTCTCCTTTATGCTTGGAATAGGACTTTATGGTCTTACCTATCTTTATCCTATCTATTTAAGTCAAATACGTCATTATGATGCTCTTATGATTGGAGAAACGCTCTTTATTTCAGGTTTAGCTATGTTTTTGACGGCTCCTATAGCTGGATTTCTTTCAACACGTATTGATGCACGTCTTATGATTGCTATAGGACTCACCAGCTTTGCATGGGGAACCTGGCTAGCCACTGCGGTTACCGACGATTGGGGTTTTTGGGAACTCTTTTGGCCTCAAATTTTTCGTGGGTTTTCTATTATGCTCTGTATGGTTCCTATTAATGACATTGCCTTTGGGTCATTATCACCAGAGAAAATGAAAAATGCCTCTGGGCTTTTTAATTTAACACGCAATCTCGGCGGTGCAGTAGGACTTGCTATTATCGGTACTGTTATGATGGAACGCTCTGCTCTCCATTACGGACGAATAGCTGAAACCATCCATGCAGGAAATATCCAAGCAACTGAAATGCTTGCAAAGCTCACCATGTATTTCCATTCTTATACGTTTGATTCACATGCCCTTGCCTTATTACAACTTTTTGGTATCACTTTCACACAAGCGACAGTTATGGCTTTTAGCGATATTTTCTTTATGATGACTATTCTCTTTAGTCTTTTAACCTTCTTAACCGTTTTTCTTAAAAAAATATCACCCTCTGCTGATATTCCTCACGGCCATTAAGTTTCATGTTATAAAGGGCAATAGGCATTTATGGTACTGAATGTATCAACAAAAGAATTTAACCATATTCTTAAATATCAATGATATGACTTCATGAATGAAAAACGAAAAAATAGCCTCAGCGTTATTATGAACAAACAAGTAAAATGAAATACTCTAAAATCTTAAGCTACTTTATAATGCTGATTATGGCTTAAATCCTGTAGGTCTCCACTTGAAACTAAAAGACCATGACATCCAATAAGATATTGAGGGATCAATTCCAAAGCTTGAAAACGATGTTTTTCATAAACTCCAGGCATAGCGAAATTTTTTGTTAAATGACTTGAAAAACCAAAACGCTGATAAAATTCAGAATCTCCCACGAGGAAAATAGCACCATGGCCTAATTGTTTTGCTGTTTCAATTGAATGCTGCATTAAAACTGACCCAATGCCTAGACCAGAACACTCAGTTGCCACAGCTAAAGGCCCTAAAAGCAAAGCACCTTGAATCTCATTTTGCCCTTTGTGAAAAGTAATATTCCAAAGACGCACACTTCCTACGAGCTCATCAAGAAAATTTTTAACAACAAAAGAAAGTCCAAAAGCTGGAAACCGGCCGCAACGTAAAATTTCTGATGATTTATGCTTACGTTCTTCCCCCATGACCAAATCGAGAAGTTTCTCCCGATGAAGAGCATCGGCTTCTTGCTCAGACATAAGCGTAAAACGTGCACCATTTTTTGCTTGAAAATGAATCTTTTTCATCTCTGTTACCCATTAAACCGCACCTTAAACACCCCATTAGGCAAAAATAGAGAGGTACCTTATACAAAATCTCAAATTACATACGATCGTAAAGGTTCAAAACCATTAAATGCAACAGATGCATAAGTTGTTGTATAAGCACCGGTCCCATGAATCAAGAGTTCATCACCTATTGTTAAAGAAAGAGGAAGCAAATAAGGCGTTTTTTCATACATAATATCTGCCGAATCGCACGTCGGACCAGCTAAAATACATGGTTCCATTGCTTGATCATCATGAGCCGTTTCAATAGGATAGCGAATGGCTTCATCCATAGTTTCAGTCAGACCATTAAATTTGCCAATATCAAGATAAACCCAACGGACGTTATCATTTTTTCCTTTTTTAGAGATCAAAACAACCTCTGTGCGTATAACACCCGCATTACCTACCATCGCGCGCCCTGGCTCGATAATTGTTTCAGGAATACGATTCCCAAAATATTTTTTCAATGCATCAAAAATGGACATACCATAGGTTTGCACTGTTGGAATATCTTTCAAATAACGTGTCGGAAAACCACCGCCCATATTCACTAATTGCAACTGAATACCTTCTTGTTCCAAAGATTTAAAAACAAAAGCTGTATCCGATAAAGCACGATCCCATGCATTCAAATCTGTCTGCTGAGAACCCACATGAAAGGAAACACCATGGGCCTGCAGACCTAAGTGATGCGCATAACGTAAGACATCAACAGCCATAGAAGGAACACAGCCAAATTTTTGCGATAACGGCCACTCTGCTCCTTCTCCATCAGTAAGAACGCGGCAAAAAACACGAGCTCCCGGTGCAGCACGAGCAACTTTTTCTACTTCCTCAAAACAGTCAATGGCATAAAGTGAAATACCAAGCGCATGCGCACGCGCAATATCGCGCTCTTTCTTAATCGTATTACCAAAAGAAATACGATTAGCTGTAGCACCTGCCGCTAAAGCCATTTCAATTTCTGCTACAGAAGCAGCATCAAAAGACGATCCTAAAGAAACAAGCAAGCGCAAAATCTCAGGTGCTGGATTTGCTTTGATTGCATAGAAAATACGTGACTGTGGAAGAGCCTTTTCAAAATTTAAATAATTTTCATGAACAACATCAAGATCAACAACCAAACAGGGCCCTTCAGAACGATGCGTTGCAAGAAAATCGCGAATACGTTGTGTTGCCATTTGCACTTCTCCCTAGGGACAAGACATCCCTAACTTTACGCCAATGAGCAGCAAACGCTGCCAATAGCAAAAAAAACAAAAGACATACATCCACTCTCTCACCCGATTAAAAACAACCGGGAAGAAATAAGCATTGCATGCCACGAAAAAACAGCGCGAAAACCGCATTGTTCTACGTTGTCTGCCTTTTTGATTGGAGTTGAGAAGCCAATTCCGCACTGAAGGCAATGAGGTGTGCCTCTTTAGTTATCCCAGCATTTGAACAGCTGGAAGACACCAGAAAGGCCCGCACCGTCGTTGCTTCAAGATGTCCTCATTCTTTTGATTGGTCATAAGAATGACTGGAGCGGTTAGTTCCAGGTACCGTACCGGTTAATCCCACCATTTGAGAACCAGCGGACACCCACAGGCACGTGCGACTTTGGGCAACATCGCGTATAAAGCCAATTTTTATTCATTTCAATCATTTTTTTTAATTTTAAAACTTTTTTAACTTTTAATCAAAAAATGATGCAAAAAAGAAACATATCACTCGGAAACAAGAACAAGCTTGTACCCTTATTATCTGTATATCTAACCATAAATTAGAGAATGTTCAGTCTTAAAATATTCTTTTTTAAAAATGATATAAAAGAAGGCTTTTATTGTTCACAATGAGGATACGCTGCACGCAATTTTAATAATTGAAATTGTCTATGACGTTCCCGAAAGCGTTGTCTATCACTTTCATCCCGCGTATTATAACAAGCATCACAAGAGACACCTTCTTCATAATGAGAGGATAGCTTATCTTCAGCACTAAGAGGGGAACGACAGGCGCGACACAATTCGCGTCCACATTCTTCGAGACCATGTCCTACAGAAACACGCTCATCAAAAACGAAACACTCTCCCTGCCACAAACTGTTTTCCTTTGGGATAGTTTCCAAATATTTGAGGATACCACCTTTTAAGTGATAAACTTGATCATAACCAAGGCTACGGACATAAGCGGTTGATTTTTCACACCGAATACCCCCTGTACAAAACATAGCAATTTTCTTTTTCTTTTTCAAATCGCTTTCATGTTTCATAATCCACTCAGGAAATTCACGAAATGTTTTAATACAAGGATCAATGGCTCCTTGAAAACTCCCAAGCGCATATTCATAATCATTCCGTGTATCGATTAAAAGTGTTTCTTCATCTTGGATAAGAGCATTCCAGTCTTCAGGTGCTACATACGTTCCAACAACTTTTAACGGATTAACATCTTCAATCCCCATTGTTACAATTTCTTTTTTTAGCCGCACCTTCAAACGATGAAAAGGCATTTTTGAAGCCCATGAATATTTAATCTCGGGCATTTGAAATGTAGGCTCTGCAGTGATAAAATCTATTAACTTTTCAATTGCACTGCAGGAACCAGCAACAGTGCCGTTGATTCCCTCTTTTGCTAAAAGAAGAGTTCCCTTAATGCCATTTGTCTGACATAAATTCAGCAAAGGCTTTTGCAATTGACTATAATGCTTCAAATCTGCAAAGCAATAAAGAGCAGCAACTTTAAATTTCTTTTCCATGACATCGACATAACGCGGGTTTTATTTAATTTCAAGAACTATTCGTCCTTTTCTTTTATATTATTCTGTCATTTGCTTCTACACGCAGAATATCTTTTTATGAAAAGAGAACACCCTTATCAAAAGAAAATGACACTATCCCAGCATCACAGCTCCTCAGTTATTATGATTATAAAGGTAATTATTTTTCCTACCCATAGGCGCATTTCAAATAAGAAAGACAGGACAAGTTATGCATATCTTCATTTTCAGCCGAAGTTGCTGATGAAATCACTCTTCTTCAAATCCTGAATTATCTTTTGTTCAAATATAATTTTTCTTACAGAAAGCTATAATAATATAAGAATACCTTACCACTTTCTGTGTTCATCTAATAAATAGAGTTCACAAAGAGAATTTATTGAAATGTTTCCTCATATCGATCGGAATGGAAAAATTAAAAAACGAATGAGCACCTTTTATTCTGTAAAACAGGTTGCTCTTTTATCCCACAAAGGCCCGTTCCACAACATAAGTCGCCGGAGCATTATTGGCTCCTTCAACAAGACCAAAGGTTTCACATATCCTAGCACAATCTTTCAGCATTGCCATCGAACCACAAATCATAACACGGTCTTCCGTAGGATTGATTTTCGGCAATCCAGTTCTTTCAAAAAAAGCACCGCTTTCCATAACAGTGGTAATGCGTCCCATATATTCTGAAGGTTCGCGGGTGGTCATAGGATAAAATTTCAACTGTTTTACATATTCACCAACTAACGGATCATGCTCTAAAGAAGCAACAAGATCTTTCGCATATGTCAGTTCATTACACACACGTGTTGTTTGAATAAGCACCACCTGGGAAAATTTTTCATATGTTTCGGGATCACGAATAAGACTTGCAAAAGGAGCAACACCTGTCCCTGTTGAAAGAAGATAAAGACGTTTTCCAGGGATAAGAGCATCAAGAACTAAAGTTCCAGTCGATTTTTTACGCATTAAAACTGTATCACCAATTTTAATTTTTTGAAGATGTTCTGTTAATGGTCCTCCTGGAACCTTGATCGAAAAAAATTCGAGCTGTTCATCCCAATATGGGCTTGCAATTGAATAAGCGCGATAAATTGGCTTTTCTGCATTCGGCAAACCAATCATAACAAATTCGCCCGAACGAAAACGAAAGCTTTCCGGACGATTAAGGCGAAATTTAAATAAATTATCCGTATAATGATGAACCTCTTGAACAGTAAGCGCAAACACATTTTCAGGAATTGGAAAATTTAAAGCAACATTCTCGATATTTGACTGAACATTGGTTGCTGATGCGCTCATAAATTCTTCCTTATATTTTGATACAACATTTAATAACACATTTTATAAATAGTATAATCCCTGCATAATCATCTACTGATATTTTTTTACAATATAAACTATTGATTCAATAGTTTATATACTGAATTAAGAATAGATATGTATTATACCATGAATGCAAAAGGAAAAAAATGGAATAACGAATAGTAAAGTCAAGTGCAACAGTAATAACTGTAATCTTATAGAATTCCGATAAAAGATATTTTGTCTCTCATTCGGCATCCATTGCATTCTTCACCAATGACTTAAATTCTTAACAAACAAGATCCAAAACACAATACTATTTTACTATTATGCTCTCTCTTCTTTTACTGACTCTGCTCATAAACTTTTGATATGAATAACTATTTTTTCAAAAAAACTTATGGAGTGCATAAAAAACAGTACAGGAAGAAAAGAAGAATATTTCTCTCTCTATAATAAAGAGCAAGTAAGAATTGGATACTTTCTTGCAAAATAAAAATGAGTATTTTGACGCTCTTTTCTCTCTCTTCCTTCCTTTTATTATTGAAAAAGAGAGCATCAGTGTAGGATGATCATTTTTTGGTATTAAACTTTTTTTACAAATTCTGACTTTAAAGCCATCTGACCAATTCCAGGTATTTTGCAATCAATATTATGATTTCCCTCTACCAAACGAATATTCTTAACCTTTGTACCGCTTTTTAAAACAGATGAAGACCCCTTCACTTTAAGATCTTTAATGACCATCACGCTATCACCATTTGCTAAAAGCTGACCATTAACATCATAAACTTCAAAAGAGATAGGAAGCTTTTCATTCTTGTTTTGAGGCCACTCATGCGCACATTCAGGACAAATAAAATGACCATTGTCTTCATAAGTATAAAGACCATCACACTGAGGACACTGAGGCAATTGAGTCATACATCCCGCCTTTGTTCAAGAGAAATTATTGATCGTAAATCATGCATCCAATAAAACAAGAAAAAAGATCTATTGAACACAAGATATACTGAAATGAGCAAAGCAAAAATTTGTTAGCTGATTTGGTCATAAAATGAAAGAACAAGCATAAGAAAAACGGGCCAGTAGGCCCGTTTTTCTTTTATCTTTGACGAAGGCGACTTAGAAATCCATTCCGCCCATTCCGCCCATTCCACCACCGCCCATTGGAGGCATTGGTGTCTCTTTCTTTGGAAGTTCAGCAACCATTGCTTCTGTTGTGATAAGAAGGCTTGCAATCGATGCAGCATTCTGTAAAGCAGAACGGACAACTTTTACTGGGTCAACAATTCCTAAAGCAATCAAGTCACCAAATTGCCCTGTCGCGGTATTGTAACCAAACGTATCTGAATTATTTTCCAGCACCTTGCCAACAATAATTGCCGCTTCTTCACCTGCATTCATCGCGATTTGACGTGCTGGCGCTTGTAAAGCACGGCGTACAATGTGGATACCAGCCTCTTGATCAGGATTCTTTCCTTTGACAGTCAATGCATTTGCAGCACGCAAGAGTGCAGTTCCACCACCAGCAACAATACCTTCTTCTACAGCTGCTCGTGTTGCATTCAAGGCATCATCAACACGGTCTTTCTTTTCTTTCACTTCAACTTCTGTTGCACCACCAACACGAATAACGGCAACACCACCAGCAAGTTTTGCGAGTCTTTCTTGCAGTTTTTCACGATCATAGTCAGAAGTTGTTTCTTCAATCTGTGCTTTAATCTGGTTAACACGTGCAGTAATTTCAGCCTTATGCCCAGCACCATCAATAATGGTTGTGTTTTCTTTAGTGATATTAACTTTCTTTGCACGTCCAAGCATATCTAAGGTAACATTTTCAAGCTTAATGCCAACATCCTCAGAAATAACCTGACCCGATGTTAAGATAGCAATATCTTCTAACATCGCTTTACGGCGATCACCAAATCCTGGAGCTTTAACAGCAGCGATTTTCAAACCACCACGCAATTTATTAACCACGAGGGTTGCCAAAGCCTCACCTTCCACATCTTCTGCGATAATAAGGAGAGGTTTACCGGATTGCACAACTGCTTCAAGAACAGGAAGCAAAGATTGCAAATTAGACAGTTTCTTTTCGTGAATCAGGATATAAGGATCATCAAGATCAGCAACCATCTTTTCAGCATTTGTCACAAAGTAAGGAGACAAATAACCACGGTCAAATTGCATACCTTCAACAACTTCTAATTCAGTTTCAGCTGTTTTCGCTTCTTCCACTGTGATTACGCCTTCATTGCCCACTTTTTCCATAGCATCGGCAATCATTTTCCCAATTTCAACAGCACCATTTGCGGAAATCGTTGCAACTTGCGCAATTTCTGCTGAAGTTTGAATTTTTTTTGCTTTTTTGAAAAGATTTTCAACGACTTCTTCAACAGCTGCATCAATCCCACGCTTGAGACACATTGGGTTCATCCCAGCAGCAACAGCCTTTACACCTTCTTGTACGATTGCTTGTCCTAAAACAGTAGCTGTTGTTGTTCCATCACCTGCAATGTCATTGGTTTTCGAAGCCACTTCACGCAACATTTGCGCGCCCATATTTTCGAACTTATCTTCCAATTCAATTTCTTTTGCAACAGATACACCATCTTTTGTAATACGAGGCGCGCCAAATGATTTATCAATTACCACATTGCGCCCTTTAGGGCCGAGCGTTACCTTAACAGCATTAGCAAGGATATCAACACCGCGCAATAAACGCTCACGCGCTTCACGGCCAAATTTGACTTCTTTAGCAGCCATTTAATTTCTCCTTGGAGTTGTCTTAAATAATCAAATAAAATAATTGAGAAATTGGATTAACCCAAAATTCCCATAATATCAGACTCTTTCATGATTAAGAGGTCTTCACCATTAATCTTAACTTCAGTTCCAGACCATTTGCCAAACAAGACGCGGTCTCCTGCTTTCACTTCTAGAGGAACGCGCTTTCCATTATCGTCGAGAGCACCATTCCCAACCGCAATAATTTCACCCTCTTGAGGTTTTTCCTTTGCTGTATCAGGGATGATAATCCCACCAGCTGTTTTATTTTCAGATTCAACCCGACGAACAACGACACGATCGTGAAGTGGGCGGAATTGTATATTAGCCATGTTTTATATCCTTAAAACTTAATATAACTGAATTAATCTTAAGTTCCTATTAGCACTCTCTTGCGACGAGTGCTAACAATAAAACAAATATAAAAATGCCTTGTTACAATGTCAAGAGTTCTCAATAAAAATTAATCTGCACCTTTTTGTCGTCCTCCGTTTTCTCTCGTGGAAAATTTGAGCAATAGTCTTGTTAACTGTTTTCCATTATAAAAAATTTTAGCACTTAATTTTTCTTTGATTAATCTATAGTATAAAAAACTTAAATGAATCATCATAGGGGTCGTCATGCTTACAACTCGTCAAGAAACTGATAGTTTTGGAACAATCGCCGTACGTAATGATCGTTATTGGGGAGCACAAACGGAACGTTCCCTTCATCATTTTAATATAGGGATAGAAAAACAACCCTTGACCGTAATTTATGCCTTAAGTCTTATTAAAAAAGCCGCAGCTCTCGTTAATATGGAAAAAGGAAAACTTCCGCAAAATATCGGGCAAACGATTGTTACTGCAGCTGATGAAGTCCTTGCAGGAAAATTCGATGCTCATTTTCCTCTTTCTGTTTGGCAAACAGGCTCCGGCACACAAAGCAATATGAATGTCAATGAAGTCATTGCCAACCATGCTAATGTCCTTTTGGGAGGAGCTCTTGGAAGCAAAACACCAGTTCACCCGAATGATCATGTGAATATGAGCCAATCCTCTAACGATTCCTTTCCCACAGCCTTACATATTGCCACCACACTGCAAACACGCCAACATCTGTTACCAGCTCTTGATGCCCTTATTGCGAGCCTACAGAAAAAAGAAAAAGAATTTACCGACATCTTATGCATATCTTCATTTTCAGCCGAAGTTGCTGATGAAATCACTCTTCTTCAAATCCTGAATTATCTTTTGTTCAAATATAATTTTTCTTACAGAAAGCTATAATAATATAAGAATACCTTACCACTTTCTGTGTTCATCTAATAAATAGAGTTCACAAAGAGAATTTTGAAATGTTTCCTCATATCGATCGGAATGGAAAATTAAAAAACGAATGAGCACCTTTTATTCTGTAAAACAGGTTGCTCTTTTATCCCACAAAGGCCCGTTCCACAACATAAGTCGCCGGAGCATTATTGGCTCCTTCAACAAGACCAAAGGTTTCACATATCCTAGCACAATCTTTCAGCATTGCCATCGAACCACAAATCATAACACGGTCTTCCGTAGGATTGATTTTCGGCAATCCAGTTCTTTCAAAAAAAGCACCGCTTTCCATAACAGTGGTAATGCGTCCCATATATTCTGAAGGTTCGCGGGTGGTCATAGGATAAAATTTCAACTGTTTTACATATTCACCAACTAACGGATCATGCTCTAAAGAAGCAACAAGATCTTTCGCATATGTCAGTTCATTACACACACGTGTTGTTTGAATAAGCACCACCTGGGAAAATTTTTCATATGTTTCGGGATCACGAATAAGACTTGCAAAAGGAGCACACCTGTCCCTGTTGAAAGAAGATAAAGACGTTTTCCAGGGATAAGAGCATCAAGAACTAAAGTTCCAGTCGATTTTTTACGCATTAAAACTGTATCACCAATTTTAATTTTTTGAAGATGTTCTGTTAATGGTCCTCCTGGAACCTTGATCGAAAAAAATTCGAGCTGTTCATCCCAATATGGGCTTGCAATTGAATAAGCGCGATAAATTGGCTTTTCTGCATTCGGCAAACCAATCATAACAAATTCGCCCGAACGAAAACGAAAGCTTTCCGGACGATTAAGGCGAAATTTAAATAATTATCGTATAATGATAACTCTTGAACAGTAAGCGCAAACACATTTCAGGAATTGGAAAATTTAAAGCAACATTCTCGATATTGACTGAACATTGGTTGCTGATGCGCTCATAAATCTTCTTAATTTTGATACAAATTTATAACACATTTTATAATAGTATAATCTGCATAATCATCTACTGATATTTTTTACAATATAACTATTGATTCAATAGTTTATATACTGAATTAAGAATAGATATGTATTATACCATGAATGCAAAAGGAAAAAATGGAATAACGAATAGTAAAGTCAAGTGCAACAGTAATAACTGTAATCTTATAGAATTCCGATAAAAGATATTTGTCTCTCATTCGGCATCCATTGCATTCTTCACCAATGACTTAAATTCTTAACAAACAAGATCCAAACACAATACTATTTACTATTATGCTCTCTCTTCTTTTACTGACTCTGCTCATAAACTTTTGATATGAATAACTATTTTTTCAAAAAAACTTATGGAGTGCATAAAAAACAGTACAGGAAGAAAAGAAGAATATTCTCTCTCTATAATAAAGAGCAAGTAAGAATTGGATACTTTCTTGCAAAATAAAAATGAGTATTTTGACGCTCTTTCTCTCTCTTCCTTCCTTTATTATTGAAAAAGAGGCATCAGTGTAGGATGATCATTTTTTGGTATTAAACTTTTTTTACAAATTCTGACTTTAAAGCCATCTGACCAATTCCAGGTATTTTGCAATCAATATTATGATTTCCCTCTACCAAACGAATATTCTTAACCTTTGTACCGCTTTTTAAAACAGATGAAGACCCCTTCACTTTAAGATCTTTAATGACCATCACGCTATCACCATTTGCTAAAAGCTGACCATTAACATCATAAACTTCAAAAGAGATAGGAAGCTTTTCATTCTTGTTTTGAGGCCACTCATGCGCACATTCAGGACAAATAAAATGACCATTGTCTTCATAAGTATAAAGACCATCACACTGAGGACACTGAGGCAATTGAGTCATACATCCCGCCTTTGTTCAAGAGAAATTATTGATCGTAAATCATGCATCCAATAAACAAGAAAAAAGATCTATGAACACAAGATATACTGAAATGAGCAAAGCAAAAATTTGTTAGCTGATTTGGTCATAAAATGAAAGAACAAGCATAAGAAAAACGGGCCAGTAGGCCCGTTTTTCTTTTATCTTTGACGAAGGCGACTTAGAAATCCATTCCGCCCATTCCGCCCATTCCACCACCGCCCATTGGAGGCATTGGTGTCTCTTTCTTTGGAAGTTCAGCAACCATTGCTTCTGTTGTGATAAGAAGGCTTGCAATCGATGCAGCATTCTGTAAAGCAGAACGGACAACTTTTACTGGGTCAACAATTCCTAAAGCAATCAAGTCACCAAATTGCCCTGTCGCGGTATTGTAACCAAACGTATCTGAATTATTTTCCAGCACCTTGCCAACAATAATTGCCGCTTCTTCACCTGCATTCATCGCGATTTGACGTGCTGGCGCTTGTAAAGCACGGCGTACAATGTGGATACCAGCCTCTTGATCAGGATTCTTTCCTTTGACAGTCAATGCATTTGCAGCACGCAAGAGTGCAGTTCCACCACCAGCAACAATACCTTCTTCTACAGCTGCTCGTGTTGCATTCAAGGCATCATCAACACGGTCTTTCTTTTCTTTCACTTCAACTTCTGTTGCACCACCAACACGAATAACGGCAACACCACCAGCAAGTTTTGCGAGTCTTTCTTGCAGTTTTTCACGATCATAGTCAGAAGTTGTTTCTTCAATCTGTGCTTTAATCTGGTTAACACGTGCAGTAATTTCAGCCTTATGCCCAGCACCATCAATAATGGTTGTGTTTTCTTTAGTGATATTAACTTTCTTTGCACGTCCAAGCATATCTAAGGTAACATTTTCAAGCTTAATGCCAACATCCTCAGAAATAACCTGACCCGATGTTAAGATAGCAATATCTTCTAACATCGCTTTACGGCGATCACCAAATCCTGGAGCTTTAACAGCAGCGATTTTCAAACCACCACGCAATTTATTAACCACGAGGGTTGCCAAAGCCTCACCTTCCACATCTTCTGCGATAATAAGGAGAGGTTTACCGGATTGCACAACTGCTTCAAGAACAGGAAGCAAAGATTGCAAATTAGACAGTTTCTTTTCGTGAATCAGGATATAAGGATCATCAAGATCAGCAACCATCTTTTCAGCATTTGTCACAAAGTAAGGAGACAAATAACCACGGTCAAATTGCATACCTTCAACAACTTCTAATTCAGTTTCAGCTGTTTTCGCTTCTTCCACTGTGATTACGCCTTCATTGCCCACTTTTTCCATAGCATCGGCAATCATTTTCCCAATTTCAACAGCACCATTTGCGGAAATCGTTGCAACTTGCGCAATTTCTGCTGAAGTTTGAATTTTTTTGCTTTTTTGAAAAGATTTTCAACGACTTCTTCAACAGCTGCATCAATCCCACGCTTGAGACACATTGGGTTCATCCCAGCAGCAACAGCCTTTACACCTTCTTGTACGATTGCTTGTCCTAAAACAGTAGCTGTTGTTGTTCCATCACCTGCAATGTCATTGGTTTTCGAAGCCACTTCACGCAACATTGCGCGCCCATATTTTCGAACTTATCTTCCAATTCAATTTCTTTTGCAACAGATACACCATCTTTTGTAATACGAGGCGCGCCAAATGATTTATCAATTACCACATTGCGCCCTTTAGGGCCGAGCGTTACCTTAACAGCATTAGCAAGGATATCAACACCGCGCAATAAACGCTCACGCGCTTCACGGCCAAATTTGACTTCTTTAGCAGCCATTTAATTTCTCCTTGGAGTTGTCTTAAATAATCAAATAAAATAATTGAGAAATTGGATTAACCCAAAATTCCCATAATATCAGACTCTTTCATGATTAAGAGGTCTTCACCATTAATCTTAACTTCAGTTCCAGACCATTTGCCAAACAAGACGCGGTCTCCTGCTTTCACTTCTAGAGGAACGCGCTTTCCATTATCGTCGAGAGCACCATTCCCAACCGCAATAATTTCACCCTCTTGAGGTTTTTCCTTTGCTGTATCAGGGATGATAATCCCACCAGCTGTTTTATTTTCAGATTCAACCCGACGAACAACGACACGATCGTGAAGTGGGCGGAATTGTATATTAGCCATGTTTTATATCCTTAAAACTTAATATAACTGAATTAATCTTAAGTTCCTATTAGCACTCTCTTGCGACGAGTGCTAACAATAAAACAAATATAAAAATGCCTTGTTACAATGTCAAGAGTTCTCAATAAAAATTAATCTGCACCTTTTTGTCGTCCTCCGTTTTCTCTCGTGGAAAATTTGAGCAATAGTCTTGTTAACTGTTTTCCATTATAAAAAATTTTAGCACTTAATTTTTCTTTGATTAATCTATAGTATAAAAAACTTAAATGAATCATCATAGGGGTCGTCATGCTTACAACTCGTCAAGAAACTGATAGTTTTGGAACAATCGCCGTACGTAATGATCGTTATTGGGAGCACAAACGGAACGTTCCCTTCATCATTTTAATATAGGGATAGAAAAACAACCCTTGACCGTAATTTATGCCTTAAGTCTTATTAAAAAAGCCGCAGCTCTCGTTAATATGGAAAAAGGAAAACTTCCGCAAAATATCGGGCAAACGATTGTTACTGCAGCTGATGAAGTCCTTGCAGGAAAATTCGATGCTCATTTTCCTCTTTCTGTTTGGCAAACAGGCTCCGGCACACAAAGCAATATGAATGTCAATGAAGTCATTGCCAACCATGCTAATGTCCTTTTGGGAGGAGCTCTTGGAAGCAAAACACCAGTTCACCCGAATGATCATGTGAATATGAGCCAATCCTCTAACGATTCCTTTCCCACAGCCTTACATATTGCCACCACACTGCAAACACGCCAACATCTGTTACCAGCTCTTGATGCCCTTATTGCGAGCCTACAGAAAAAAGAAAAGAATTTACCGACATCATCAAAATCGGGCGAACCCATACTCAAGATGCAACACCTCTTACATTAGGACAAGAATTTTCAGGCTATCGTACCGCTCTAGAAGCCAATCGCACACGAATTGAAACAGCACTCACCGATGTTCAAATGCTTGCTCAAGGAGGCACAGCCGTCGGAACAGGTCTCAATGCTCCATCGGGCTTTGATAAAGCATTTGCCGAAACAATAAGCACTCTTACAGGGATCCCTTTCAAAACCGCTCATAATAAATTTGAAGCGCTCGCTCATCACGGAGCTCTTACGCATTTTCATGGCAGCCTCAATGCCTTAGCAGCTGACCTGTTCAAAATTGCCAATGACATTCGTTTCTTAGGATCGGGACCTCGTTCAGGATTAGGTGAGTTGAACCTTCCAGAAAATGAGCCAGGTTCTTCTATCATGCCGGGAAAAGTCAATCCAACACAATGTGAAGCTTTGACCATGGTTGCTTGCCAAGTCTTTGGCAACCATAGCTGCATCACATTTGCTGCCAGCCAAGGACATTTTGAACTCAATACCTATAAGCCAGTTATTGGATATAATGTATTGCAATCACTTAATCTTTTAGGAGATTGTATGCGCTCTTTTGAGACATATTGTATCCAAGGATTACAAGCAAATAGAGAGCATATTCACGCTTTGATGGAACGTTCTCTCATGTTGGTTACTGCTCTTGCTCCAGAAATTGGATATGAAAAAGCCGCTGAAATTGCTAAAACAGCCTATAAAAATGGGACAAGTCTCCGTGAAGAAGCTTTAAAAGCAGGTGTTTCTGCTGCTGATTATGATCGACTTGTTGATCCTCAAAAGATGATTCATCCACAATAAGAGAAGAATTATTGCCAAAAAAACGTTTATGTAATAATATCGGGCTGTTCTCGTCCTAAATGATGTTTGATTTTTAACACCTCAAAAGCAGCTTGCTTTAAAGGATGAAGAGCTTGTTGTGGATCTTGATTATGCTTACGGGGATCTCCCTCATACTGTTCAAGATAAAGCCGAACAAGAGCTCCTGTTGTTCCCGTCCCAGAAAGACGAACCACTAAACGTGCCCCATTGTCAAAAAAAATACGGACCCCTTGCCGTATACTCACACTATGATCAATGGGGTCATGATAAATAAAATCATCGGCCTTTTCGACCGTTAATCCAGCTACTTTTGTTCCTGGCTCTGGTAAGCATGCGGATAATTGTTCTACCATTGCAAAAGCTTTGTGGGACTCCACCTCTTCATAATCATATCGTGAAAAATAAAAACGTCCATAGGTACGCCAATGCTGTTGAGCAATTTGCGCCACTGTTTTTTTTGTAACAGCAAGAAGATTCAACCAGAATAAAACAGCCCATAATCCATCCTTTTCGCGCACATGATCCGACCCTGTGCCAAAGCTTTCTTCCCACAAAAGTTATTTTTCCAGCATCAAGGAGTGTTCCGAAAAATTTCCACCCCGTTGGCGTTTCAAACAAATTCAATCCTTTTTTCTCTGCAACGCAATCGACAGCACGCCCAGTTGGCATAGAGCGTGCAACGCCCACAAGACCTCGTCGATATCCTTTAATTAAAGAAGCATGATCAGCCATAATCGCAAGAGAATCAGAAGGAGTGATAAATTGTTGGCGACCAATAATAAGATTACGATCTCCATCGCCATCAGAAGCAGCTCCCAAGTCAGGCCCTTTCTCTGACATTAATAAATCATATAAATCCTTAGCATGAACCAAATTCGGATCTGGATGTTTGCCACCAAAATCCGGTAAAGGTATTCCATGAACAACTGTTCCTTCAGGAAATCCTAAGCATTTTTCAAAAATTTCTTGCGCATAAGGGCCCGTCACAGCATGCATTGCATCAAACCGGAAGTTTAATCCCTCAGAAACCGCTTGAGCAATACACTCAAAATCAAAAATTTCCTGCATCAGCGCACTATAATCTGCAACGGGATCGATCACATCAACCTGCATAGACCCAATAAATACCGTTCCTTGCCTATCTAAATCGATCTCTGAAACGTCAACAATTTTATAAAAAGACAAATGTTGTGATGCAGCAAAAATAGCATTACACAAAGAAGTAGGTGCTGGTCCCCCATGAGAAATATTATATTTTATCCCGCAATCACCCTGTTCTCCTCCAGGATTATGACTTGCCGAGAAAATAATACCACCATGAGCATGATACTTGCGAATAAGATGCGAAACAGCAGGTGTAGATAAAATCCCTCCTTTACCGACTTTAATACATCCAACACCATTGGCAGCAGCCATTTTTAACACGATCTGAATAAGCGTCCGATTTAAATAGCGTCCATCTCCTCCCAAAATGAGCAATTTTCCCTTAAGAGGTCCCACAGTATTAAAAATAGATTGAATAAAATTTTCAACATAATGAGGCTGTTGAAAAGTCGATACCTTTTTGCGCAAACCAGACGTTCCAAGCTTTTGATCTTTAAAAGCCGTTGTCGAAATAATATTCACCGTCATGAAATAATATTCGCCGTCATACTGACACCTGCAAAGCATAATGACTTAATTGAAACATGAATACTCCCTTAAAATTGATTATTAATTTCTCTTGACGCAAACATAAAATACCTGCAAATTAAAGAAACTATACGACATCCTTAAAGATAAAACAAAACTCAAAATTGTCGGAAATACCCTTCTTATATAAAGCACAGGAGTGCAATCATGTTTAGAAAAAAAGTTCCCAATGTTACCTTCCACACACGTGTTCGTGATGAATCAGTGAGTGGCGATAATCCTTATCGGTGGCAAGATGTCAACAGCGACACTTATTTCAAAGGAAAACGGGTTATTCTTTTCTCCCTGCCCGGAGCCTTTACACCTACTTGCTCAACTTTTCAACTTCCTGATTTTGAAAAACTCTATGATGAATTTAAAAAAGTAGGTATTGATGAAATTTATTGCGTTTCCGTAAATGATGCTTTCGTTATGAATGCATGGGGAAAAGACCAAGGCATTAAAAATGTGAAACTTATTCCCGATGGATCGGGTGAATTTACACGGAAAATGGGAATGTTGGTTGCCAAAGATAATATCGGTTTTGGTATGCGGTCATGGCGCTATGCTGCTGTGATTCAGGATGGCATAATTGAACAATGGTTTGAAGAGCCAGGCATATCAGACAATTGTGCCACAGATCCTTACGAAGTCTCCTCACCACAAAATATTTTAAAGATCCTACAAGGGTAATTGTAGCGGTTATTTTCCCACCTGATTTTTCCCTCCCTTCCCTTATTTTTTATATAAAAAAGGGAAGGGATTTTTAAGTTTTTTCCGTTCCTAAA
Source organism: Bartonella sp. A1379B (assembly GCF_002022485.1). Taxonomy (NCBI): domain Bacteria; kingdom Pseudomonadati; phylum Pseudomonadota; class Alphaproteobacteria; order Hyphomicrobiales; family Bartonellaceae; genus Bartonella; species Bartonella sp. A1379B. The sequence goes on from NZ_CP019780.1 coordinate 1,163,889, forward strand.
GATTTTATGATTTTTGAGCCTTAAAGATTCTATGATCTTTGAGAAACGAGAATATTTTGAACTGTTTGAACGAGTTGATCTTCATCGACAGTTATTTGTGCTGGTCGACTCTCACGCCATGTTTGATTATCTTTAATTTCGTGGGATAAACGTGCTCCCTCGACCAAATCTTTGATCTGAATTTTTCCTTCTTGGCGCTCTTGTGCCCCCTGAATAACTACACACGGCGCACGACGCCGATCAGCATATTTCATCTGTGCTTTAATCCCTGATGCACCTAAATAGAGTTCAGATCGAATCCCCGCTTGGCGTAAACGCATGACCATTTTTTGATAGCGTACGAGAGCTTCTGGTTCTTTATCCATCATTAAAACCACAACGGGACCTATCGTTTCCTTCACAGGAAGTTTGCCAAGATTTTGCAAAGCAGATATCAAACGTGAAACACCAACAGAAAAACCTGTTGCTGGAATATTTTCCCCACGAAAGCGAGCAACCAGCCCATCGTAACGTCCCCCTCCACCAACAGATCCAAACACAACTTTTTGCCCATCATCATTAAAAATATCAAAAAGTAGAGCAGCTTCAAAAACAGGTCCTGTATAATATTCTAATCCTCGCACAACTGATGGATCAATTTTGATACGGTTCTGATAGCCATTTTCAGCAAAAATCGCTTGCATTTCTTCAAGCTCACAGAGACCTTCAAGCGCTTGATCACTATGCTCAACCATCTTTTTCAGATTATCAATTGTTTCCTCAGCTGTCTCAGCACTAACAGCCATCAAAGCAAGAACACACTCAATTTCTTTGTCCTTTAGTCCCGCTCCTTTGGTAAAATCACCACTTTCATCCAAACGCCCCTGCCCTAAAAGCAAGCGAACCCCTTCTGAACCAAATTTATCGAGCTTATCAATAGCTCTCAGAACAGTTAAGCGTTTCTCCTCCTGCTCCTTTCCGCCAAGGCCAATCAATCCCAAAACGCCGTCCAAGATCTTCCGATTATTCAAACGAATAACATAATCTTCCTGCTGAATCCCTAATCTTTCTAGACTATCTGCTGCCATCATGCAGATTTCTGCATCAGCCAACACCGTTGGTGCCCCAACAATATCGGCATCAAATTGCATAAATTGTCGAAAACGTCCTGGTCCTGGCTTCTCATTCCGAAAAACTGGCCCATAACGATAGCTTCGATAGGGCTTAGGTAAAGTTTCAAAATTCTCGGAAAAATAACGAGCTAACGGAGCAGTCAAATCATAGCGTAAAGACATCCATTGCTCATCATCATCTTGCAAAGAAAAAACACCAGCATTTGGTCGATCTGAATCGGGCAAGAATTTACCAAGAACATCCGTATATTCAAAAATCGGCGTTTCCAATGCCTCAAAACCGTAAAGTTCATAAACCTCACGAATTTGAGCAACCATTGTTTCAATACTATATAATTGCGCGCTTGTGCGATCAATAAAACCGCGGGGTAAACGGGCTTTTGTTCTTTCTTGTTTCATAGCCATTGTTTTTCTCTAGCAGCAATGTGTCTTGATAGATCACTGTGTCTATCTTATCATAACAAACGCTGCAACGATTTTATATAATTGCGGTTATACACCACCACAATTCACCTCTATCACCAACTTAATGATATCAATTGTTTCCCTAAACGTGCCATCAAAGAAGCTAAAAAACAACATATAATCAAAAAGCTTTATCTCATAAAATCTTTCCTCACGCTTTTAAAATCATTCTCTTAAGGCCTTTTCCAATTTCTTATTTGATATTTAATTATTGTATATTTGGATTATTTTTCTGTTATCTGTTGCTTACTTTAAAATGCTCAGCGAGTTGACAGTTTTTGTTTTTTTTCATTTTTATGTTTTTTGTATGGTTTCTCCTTTTGAAGAAGTCTGAGCAATATTGTTTGTGTGATTTTCTTTTTTCACAGTGCGGAGTGAGATAGGCTATACTTGCTGCGTATTATTTTGTCTCCTTCTTAAGCTTTTTAGCATTTTGATTTCAGTTTGTTTTTTCCTTTTTTCATTTTTTTTGGAACTTGCATTGGTTTTTCTCATTTTAAGTTTAAGAATTATTGAAGGAGAGAGAGATATGGAAACGCGGATCCCAACGAAGCATCCCTTAGAGCGACATTTTACAGGCGAATTTTCTTTAGAGACGGAGAATTGTCACTATAGACCGTCTGTTTTATCTTGGTCCTCGATTTTTGCTGGATTACTAACGCTTTTAGCAACATCGGTTTGTTTTTCATTTTTATTAGCAGCCTTAGGCTTAAACCAAATGACCTTTTTTTCTCCCTTTTCACTAGAGAAGAGTTTTCTCTCTGTTGGGGTGAGTTCAATTTTTATTTTTTGTCTAAGCTTTGGTCTTGGAGGTTATGTTGCTGGTCGTTTTTCGGATCACTCAGGGGCGCTTCACGGTTTTTTGACCTGGGCCCTTTTTATGCTTTTGGTGGCGCTCCAAAGTGCAATTTTACTTTCTGGCGCGGCTCATTTAGGCGCTAAGACTGTTTCAGGAGTTGCAACAACAACGAAACAAGCGATCAGTGATTTTAGTTCAGAAGGTGGCAAACTTGTTCCTCTCACAGACCGTAAAAATTTTGAGGATTTTTTCAACGATAAAAGGAATGCTCTGTTTGATTTTAACAAACTCAGCAATGACTTACAGGCACTTTTAAATAAAAGTGATATTCCAGCCCTCAATCCGGACAATCTCTATAACGCTTATAGAGAATCAGTCAAAGACCTTCGTTCTACCATCACATCTTTTAAGAATGATCCTTCTAACTATCGTCTTTTGGTTAAACAACTCGGCGAACGCCTTTCGGATCGTGTTAAAAAGCTGAACACCCAGATTGATCGTCGCGATGTCATCCATCAGCTGACAAACAATGGACTATCACAAGCTGAAGCAGAAAATACTGCAGAACGTGCGATTGATATTTATCAAACAGCGAACAAAAAAACTAAAGAAGCTATTCAATCACTGAACAAACAGGTAGAAGCTCTCTCGCAGAATGCTCCTACTCATAAAGGAGCCCAAAACAGTTTTGCAATTGCGGATAAAGCCATAAGCACAGCTTCTAAGATTGGATTGTGGAGTTTTTTTGCGAGCCTTCTTGGTGCTGTAATTGCCAGCATTTCTGGATATTATGGTCATAAGAGACGGTCTCATTCTTACACATTGTAAAATTTCGATTTTGAGACAAAAGAGGCTGATCAACCTTTAAGAACTCTACAAAGTAAAACCAGCTTTACAAAAGCTGCACCACGTGTGCAGCTTTTTTATTAAAGACCCTTTTTCTTTGAAGCGACCTGGGTATTTTCCCTCATGATGCACCATGCCATCAAAACGGACGTCTCATCTGAGACGGATCCTCTTCCCGCTTCTCTCTTGGCGTCTCGGTACATTGATTTGAAGCGACCTGGGTATTTTCCCTCATGACGCATCCATGCCTTCAAAACGGACGTCTCATCTGAAACGGATCCTCTTCCCGCTTCTCTCTTGACGTCTAGTACATTGATTTGAAGTGACCTGGATATTTTCCCTCATGATGCATCATGCCTTCAAAACGGATGTCTCACCTGAGAAGGATCTTTTTCCAGTGGTTTTTTATTATTCCCCAACAACACCGCTCCAAAGAGGAAGGAGTCTTTTTTTGTGTTGGATCGCCTACCGATCTCTTGTCGCGTTTATTTTAAGGATTATTTTATTGATACAAACTTATTGATCCGAGACTGGTTGCGGGGGCAGGATTTGAACCTGCGGCCTTCAGGTTATGAGCCTGACGAGCTACCGGGCTGCTCCACCCCGCGTCACGGAAGAATTGTCGCAGAAAGGATACGACGATTTTTAGATATTTTTTTGAAGAGTGTTGAAGAATTCTTTCTATGCGCTTAGCAGACCTGGCAGCGACTTACTCTCCCGTGCCTTAAGACAAAGTACCATCAGCGCTGGAACGTTTCACGGCCGAGTTCGGGATGGGATCGGGTGCAGGCGCTCCGCCATAACCACCAAGTCAGCGAAAAGCATAGAAAGGAAAGAGAAGTTGTCTTATTGCTATTTTAATTTGTTTTGTTTTTTTAAATGAATAGAGGGAATGAGAACGATCAAGCCTATCGAACGATTAGTATCAGTAAGCTTCATATGTTACCATACTTCCACACCTGACCTATCAACGTGGTGGTCTACCACGGTTCTCAGGGAATACTCGTTTTCAGGTGGGTTTCCCGCTTAGATGCCTTCAGCGGTTATCCCGTCCGTATATAGCTACCCTGCTATGCGGCTGGCGCCACAACAGGTCCACCAGAGATACGTCCATCCCGGTCCTCTCGTACTAGGGACAGATCCTGTCAATATTCCTACACCCACGGCAGATAGGGACCGAACTGTCTCACGACGTTCTGAACCCAACTCACGTACCGCTTTAAATGGCGAACAGCCATACCCTTGGGACCTGCTCCAGCCCCAGGATGCGATGAGTCGACATCGAGGTGCCAAACAACCCCGTCGATATGGACTCTTGGGGGTCATCAGCCTGTTATCCCCGGCGTACCTTTTATCCGTTGAGCGATGGCCCTTCCACACGGGACCACCGGATCACTATGACCGTCTTTCGACTCTGCTCGACTTGTCAGTCTCACAGTCAGGCAGGCTTATGCCATTGCACTCAACAAACGATTTCCGACCGTTCTGAGCCTACCATCGCGCGCCTCCGTTACTCTTTAGGAGGCGACCGCCCCAGTCAAACTACCCACCATACACTGTCCTGGATCCGGATAACGGACCGCAGTTAGACATCCATGTCGATAAGGGTGGTATTTCAAGGACGACTCCACAAAGGCTTGCGCCCCTGCTTCAAAGTCTACCACCTATCCTACACATATCGCCACAAATGCCAGTGTAAAGCTATAGTAAAGGTGCACGGGGTCTTTCCGTCTAACCGCAGGAACCCCGCATCTTCACGGGGAATTCAATTTCACTGAGTCTACGTTGGAGACAGCGGGGAAGTCGTTACGCCATTCGTGCAGGTCGGAACTTACCCGACAAGGAATTTCGCTACCTTAGGACCGTTATAGTTACGGCCGCCGTTTACTGGGGCTTCAATTCAATGCTTGCACATCTCCTCTTAACCTTCCAGCACCGGGCAGGCGTCAGACCCTATACATCGTCTTGCGACTTTGCAGAGCCCTGTGTTTTTGGTAAACAGTCGCTACCCCCTGGTCTGTGCCACCCTTTAACGGTTGCCCGCTAAAGGGTCACGCTTCTTCCGAAGTTACGCGTGCAATTTGCCGAGTTCCTTCAACGTAGTTCTCTCAAGCGCCTTAGTATTCTCTACCTGTCCACCTGTGTCGGTTTCGGGTACGGTCTATACGTGGGAGCTATTTCCTGGAATTCCTTCACTGCAAGATCAATCCAATAAGACCTTACAATTTACGCAATCCGTCACTTCCCACAGGTCCACGAATATTAACGTGGTTCCCATCGACTACGCCTTTCGGCCTCGCCTTAGGGGCCGACTCACCCTGCTCAGATTAACTTTAAGCAGGAACCCTTGGACTTTCGGCGAGGGAGTCTCTCACTCCCTTTATCGTTACTCATGTCAGCATTCTCACTTCCGATACCTCCAGGAGCTCTCACGAGTCTCCCTTCACAGGCTTACGGAACGCTCCGCTACCACTTACTCATAAGAGTAAATCCACAGCTTCGGTGTATGGCTTGAGCCCCGTTACATTTTCGGCGCAAAGACCCTTATTTAGACCAGTGAGCTGTTACGCTTTCTTTAAATGATGGCTGCTTCTAAGCCAACATCCTGGTTGTTTTGGGATCCTCACATCCTTTCCCACTTAGCCATAACTTGGGGACCTTAGATGGTGGTTAGGGTTGTTGCCCTTTCCACGACGGACGTTAGCACCCGCCGTGTGTCTGCCAGTTATTTCTTCCAGGTATTCGGAGTTTGGTTAGGTTTGGTAATCCGGTGAGGACCCCTAGCCCATCCAGTGCTCTACCCCCTGGAGAATAAAACTAACGCTCTACCTAAATAGATTTCGCGGAGAACCAGCTATTTCCGAGTTTGATTGGCCTTTCACCCCTAGCC
>NZ_CP019780.1:1175000-1541976 GCF_002022485.1 Bartonella sp. A1379B
TGGATAAAAATAATGAGAAACTTTCACTTCTTCCTTTTTTAGACCCCGCACAACTCGATATTTCAACACCTTCTCTTAAAGTACCAAAGATTCCTAATGTGCGTCTTACCCAAGAAAATGTCACTATTACAGCAAGCAATCATCGAATTGATCTCACCAAAAATTATGCTGAAGACATTATTCCCATTCGTAAAAAGAAGACAATTTTAGAAGCGCTTCAAAAATCCGACTATCCACAAGAACAGATGGAGAAAATTGCACAAACATTAGCGAAATTGAACCGTTCAGATACACTCAAAGCAGGAAATCTTTTACGCATTGGAATTGTCACACAACACGGTGAAGAAGATCATCTTGTTCGGGCAAGTATTTACCAAGGAATGAATCATATTCTGACAATTGCCCTCAATGATAACAACGAATTTGTTGCAAGTACAGAACCAGAAATGTCACATGCCCTTAAAACTGCATTTCAAAATGGTCAGCCTCATTCTTATGTTAGTGTGGCACAATTACCAACAGTTTATGATGCAATCTATCAAGCTGTTCTCAGCCATAATATGTCACAATCTCTTTCACAGCATCTTATTCGTTTACTTGCAATGAATATTGATATGAAAAGCCGCATCACACCAACTGATCAGCTCGAAATATTTTACGCTCTTCCTAAACAACAGGCTGAAAAAAACAGTAAAAATACAAAAAATGGTACACAACTGCAAACGGCCTCCTCTTCCGCCAATGGAGATCCTGAAATCCGTTATATAAGTGCAACCTTTGGGAGTGTTACGTACAAATATTACCATTACCAATCCACGAATGGGAGTGCCGATTATTATGATTCAGAGGGAAAAAGTTCAAAGCCTTTTTTGCTTAGAAAGCCGATCCCTAATGGCATTTTCGGCTCACCTTATGGTCCACGGAAGCACCCTATTTTAGGTTATGTGCGCATGCACACAGGTGTCGATTGGATAGCACCAAAGGGATCACCCATTATTGCTGTTGGAGATGGTGTGGTGACAAGAGTTGGAGTCGTAAGCGGTTATGGCAACCATACAGAAATTAAACATGCTAACGGCTATGTCAGTAGTTATTCACATCAAAATAATTATGCTCCTAATATTAGTCCAGGCGTCAAAATAAAACAAGGACAAATTATTGGATATGTTGGATCGACTGGTCTTGCAACTGGACCTCACTGTCATTTTGAAATCATTGTGAATGGTAAAAAAGTTGATCCTATGCGTATTCGTTTGCCTGATAGTAAATCTTTAAAAGACAAAGATCTACAAGCATTTCTGAAAGAAAAGAAAAATATTGATTCCTTAATATACAGCGTAACACAGCCAGAAAATGCATCTTAATTGATTCATATATCAGGCAAACTACTGTTTTTCTACGAGAGGACATCACTGATATTGTTGTATCGATTAATCGTTTAAGTCAAAGATAAAGTTTTAAAAGATTAAATAAAGAAAATAGTATAGAAATATTCCTTTAAAGAATCTCAGTTCACTTTTTACGATAGAGATCCAACAGTTCATCATACCCCTATAGATCATAGTGAATTCTCCTGTATCATTGCGATTCAGTAGAAACATTTTTCACTTGCTCTCATGAGAAAAAAGAGAAGAAAGTAAAAACTGTATTTTGAAAAACGCTTTTCAAGATTTCTTTTCTCTTTTCCCCTTCTCTTTGATCAAAGACAAATTCTGTAAAAGAGAGGACTAAAGAAATTTTTTGGGAGCAATTCAGTAAAACTCTTTTTGTACTCCTAACCTGTATATGAGAGCTTTGACGAATTGTTATGATTGCATACTGTCGATGGTTTGAGAACTTTTTTCGCCAAATTTTATCATGTTTTTTACAGAGAGTTTTATTGAGAAATTTCAATGCTTGTATCAATGAAAATTTTGATCAAAGAATATAATCTCTTTTAAAAGAGAGCATTAAAAACGCTCCGAACAGTTTCCTATGATCTTTGGCAAAGGAATGATCACCTTTGTTCCTCCTAAAGCAGATGTTTCAAACAGTGCTTTCTCACCAAATTGCATACAAAGCTGTTCTATAACCAAACGACCAAGTCCCGTTTTTAGCTCTGCATTTTGACTGCACATCCCCACGCCATCATCTTCAACGATCAGAGCCATTTTTCCATTCTTCTGAGGTCCACAAAAAATATAAATATTCCCATGGCGTTTATCAGGAAAAGCATGTTTTAAAGAATTTGTAAGCAATTCACCCAGAATAATTCCGAGCGTTGTAGCATCTCTTGAAGATAATCGGCAGTCTTTGAAATCCTTATGAAGAGTGATATTTTCACGTAATTCAAATGGTATAGCCAATTCAACATCATGCACAACCAAATTAAGAAAATCTGCCAATAATGTTGTCTCCATATCATCGCTCAAACGCAAACGACGATGCGCTGCTGATATTGTTTGGATGCGATCTCGTGCTGCTCCCAAAACAGAACGAACCTCTTCATTCTTGCTTCGATTTAATTGCAAACCAAGCAAGGAAGAAACCGTACCCAGGGAATTGCCAATGCGGTGGCTCGCGTCCTGTAACAACATTTCAACACGACAACGTTCTTTTTCCGCATAATTACGAGCCTTTTCCAACTCCTGTGTTCGTTCCTTGACACGAGCTTCAAGAGCTGCATTCTCACTATGAAGAAGTAACTGATAGGTTTTTAAAGACTGAATATCGGATCGAAAACGGTTAATCACAAAATAGGCAGAAATAAAAGTGCTCACAACAGACACAATAGCAGCCAGAGTCAAAGCAGCACGCATGAGCGCTATATCTTCACGTTTTTTTTGTCGTTCAATATCATCGCCATCGATAAAATTGGCCATTAATTGAACCAAACTTGTGACTTGAGTTGTCTTAACTTCAGGAAACGCCGAAGAATGAACGGATTGACCAGAAGATGCATCAAGAGCAATCATATGGTCCTTCATAATTGCTGTACGTGCTTTGATCTCTTTTTTAAAAGCTGTAAACCAGGTATACCATTGTGAATGAGAATGAACAAGAAGGGCAATATAATTGAGAATATCATCAAGATGAAGAACCGCTGTTTCAAAGCGCACTTTATCTTCCACCCGACGATTTTTTTCATAGCTTCGATTTGCTGCAGCCATATCGATTAAACTAATAAGGGCTAAATCTGCTTGTTCACGCAATTCTGAGCTTGTATCCAACTGTGAAATTTCCTGATCAACGGCATTGGATAATAGAATAATAAAGGTCGAAGCCAAAAAAGCCATGAAAAGAGAAACAATAATTGCTCCCCACCGCCAACGTGATGTTGTTGAACCAGAAATGGGTATTTTAGAAGACAAATTCGCCTTTGTTATCATATACTTTCCATCAATGAATCCAAAAATCAGCACTCTTCAGTTTAGAAAAAAATTATTTTATTTCTTTAAGAGTTGAAGAAAGAGAGTTATTTTCCATATCCTCGTTTTTGCTCTTGTTCCTAGAAGGCGAGATAAAAGGCTCTGCGCATTCTCACAATTTTGATTTCTCTGTAGCGATAACAATAATAAACCATGTTCTCACCCATCATTATTTTCCTAATCACTAAAAGAACATAAGATGCTTCCAGCCGAACAAAGATCGGGACCATAATCAGTATCACCATCAACTTCGAGAAGCTTTTGCAAACGATTGCGTGCACGACTTACACGGCTTTTAACTGTTCCAATAGCGCAATTGCAAATAGCTGCAGCATCTTCATAAGAAAAACCAGAGGCCCCAATTAAAATGATTGCCTCTCTTTGTTCAGCTGATAATGTGTTTAAGGCTTTTTTAAAGTCATGCAAATCGAGCGTCCCATATTGGGAAGGATGAACAGCTATATTTTGAGTGAAAACGCCATCGCTATCTTGCACTTCTCTTCCTCTTTTCCGCATTTGACTATAAAATTCATTGCGCAAAATCGTAAAAAGCCATGCTTTTATATTAGTACCAATTTCAAAACTTTCTTGCTTAGCCCACGCCTTCATAAGGGTATCCTGTACCAAATCTTCAGCTCTATCATGCGTGCCACTTAAAGAAACAGCAAAAGCCCGTAAAGCTGGTAAAACAAAAAGCAATTCTTGTTTAAAATCTTTTGAGCTCTGCGTCATAAGGGATCAAACCTTTTTTCTTCAGAACGAAGACTATCTTGTTCTGCTTGTTCTAATTTGTCCAAAAGCTCCAGCAAACGTAGGGGAAGTGGCTCTTCTTGAATTTGCATATAAAATTGACGCAATTTTAGTGCTATTTCACTGTTTGCGCCGAGAAGATCATCTTCAAATGTAAAATAATCGGTGAGATTTTTTTCACCAAAGTTGTTCATTTTTTAGCCCCTTAACCCATATAGTAGTGAAAGAAGATTTTTCTCTTTAAAGTTGTAAATATAGTCCCTCCTAAAAAGTTCCAGACCGAAAGCAGGAACTTTTTTATCCATAAGGGATTGAAAAAATAAAAGTGCTTTCGCAAGCTGAAGGAGTTTTAAATCATGTCCCTATCACAACGCATCGCCCCTCATCTTCCTTATCTGAGACGATTTGCTCGATCCATCACAGGCAACCAAACTTCTGGTGATGCCTATGTCGCAGCCATGTTAGAAGCACTCATTGTTGATTTTTCTATTTTCCCCCAAACGTCCAGTGATCGCATTGGAACGTATCAACTCTTTTGTCACCTTTTTGATCAAACGACGCCCAATATTGCTGAGCCATTGCCGCAATTCGGTTTTGAACAAAAAGCCAGCGCTCAATTATCTTATCTCACTCCCCGTGCACGACAAGCTTTCTTGCTCATTGCTGTTGAAGGATTTAATGAAAGTGAAGCAGGAGAAATCATGAAAATTGATAAACAAAAGTTTCATGAACTCCTCAGCCAAGCCTCTTTTGATATTTCTCAACAAATTGCGACACAAGTCATGATTATTGAGGATGAACCTCTCATTGCCATGGATATTGAACAAATGGTGGAAAGCCTTGGACATCAAGTGATAGGAATCGCAAGAACCCATAATGAAGCTGTTGTCATGTATCATCAGAAAAAACCACGCCTCATTTTAGCTGATATTCAATTAGCCGATAACAGTTCTGGAATTGATGCAGTCAACGATATTTTAAAAAATGATTGTATCCCAGTGATCTTTATTACGGCTTTTCCTGAAAGATTGCTCACTGGAGAACGGCCAGAACCAACCTTTTTGGTCACCAAACCCTTTAATCCTGATATGGTAAAGGCCCTTATCTCACAAGCTTTATTTTTCCAAGAGAATGCGTCTAAAGCAGCCTAACAGAAGGGAATGATTATGTTCGTGCCCCCTGTTTCCACCACATCTATAGATAGATCACACCTCAGCGCTTTACTGCAAGCAATCCGTGGCGCTGATATTTGTGTTTTATATCAAACAACAAATCTGATCTATTTATGGGCAGAAAACCTGCCGCAACCTTTGAAAGAAAAATGGCGAGTTGGATGTCGTGACAGTGATTTTTTCTCAGTCGATCTTGCGGACAATATGGAGACCATCAAACTGCAAGTTTTATCAACAGGGAAAACACAGGCTATTGAAGCACGATTTGAAGATATGTCCAAACAAACCATTTGGTATAAATTTTCTATTGATTGCCACCGGAATGAAAATGGAAAAATCATTGGTATCATCACTACAGGCGTTGATATTTCAGGTCTACGCCGTCGCGAACAAGTGCTTAAAATATTACTACGGGAAGTCAGTCATCGTTCTAAAAATCTTTTAGCAATTATCCAAAGTATTGCAACCCAAACTGCCCGTTATACAGAATCGCTGCAAACCTTCTTACGAAAATTTCAGGGACGTCTTCATTCTCTTTCTCATTCTCAAGATCTGATTACCGACTCTGACTGGCGTGGTGCTCAATTTCATGAATTGGTAAAAACACAAATTTTAAACTATTTAGTAAAAGAAAAGGCGCGTTTTTCCATCAAGGGTATTGATCCTTATCTTTTTCCAAATGCAGTTTTGCATATTGGATTAGCTTTTCATGAATTAATTATTAATTCGCTCTCTTTTGGTGCTTTATCACAAGACGAAGGAACTGTTTCTATTACTTGCACAGTCAGCACAATAGCCCAAGGAAAAACACAACTTTTTATCACATGGAGTGAAGAATTTAAAAAGAAAATCTTTCTTCCTGCACATAAGAAAGCCTGTTTTGGAAATACCGTTTTAGACAAAATCGTTCCCATTGCAGTAGATGGTTCAGCTTTTTTAAAATTAACGGACGAAGGATTGATTTATTGTTTATCTGTTTCTAACAATTATTTTGATATTTTGTCTTAGGTAAAGCAATCCGAGCATTGCAACTAAAAAATCAAGCGGTCGCGCATTGCGAATAAGAATAAAGTGATCCAAGCATCACGACTAAGAACAAAGCCATCCGAGCATTGCGACTGAAAAATCAAGCGATCGAGCATTGCAGATAAGAATAAAGTGATCCAAGCATCACGACTAAGAACAAAGCCATCCGAGCATTGCGACTGAAAAATAAAAATCAAGCGATCGAGCATTACGGATAAGAATAAAGCCATTCAAGCAACAGGGAATTTATACCCCGAATTATCAAAGCTTGGCGCTTTTTAGCTTTTCTTTTCCTCCTACAGCAGCAAGATAGAGTATTTCTTTGGAACGAAAATCCTTTGAAATTATTTAGAATCCAGAGGATCTACCTCTCACACAATTTCTCAATACTCTATATTTTATTCGGATAAGTACATTATGAATCCTGTTCTTGCTGTTCTTCTACTGGTTTCATGTACAGATGATTTTAACAGTTGTTATTCCAATAAAACTATGGTTAAAATTTATCCCACAGCACAAGCATGTGAGCAAAAAATTATACCCTCAATTAAAGAATTTACCTCTTATGGAGAACAAATCTTCGCTCAATGCACAAATATCTCTGCCAGCGTACCACAACAAGAAATAACCCTTATCTGGTCTGTAACAAACAAAGGCAATTTTTTCCTAAAAGAACAAAATACTGATGAGACCGTAAGCTCAGCATTGTAACGCAAATGGGCAAAACTATTCTCCTCCACCAGCATCTTCCCATTGAACGAAAACAATTAAAAGTATACATTTGGTTTAACGAGCAAAAATCAATATCAGCACTCAATAACAGTAAGGCATAAACCAATGTATGATTCCAAAGCTCAAAACAGTGAGCCCTGCGTTCTTTCACAAAACACACCATTAGATCCTGCCGTGGAACAGGTGAGAAAGAAATTGATGCGTTTGATGATCATCTCCATCTCTATCACACTTTTGTTAATTCTTGCTGTCTTTGCTGGAGTCATTTATAAAATTATAAAATCTGAGACAACGCTAAAATCGGCACAGCCTTTATCTTCTTCAGTGCCTCATCATACTTTATCTTTACCTGCAAAAACGCAAATTTTATCGCAAAGTCTTTCCCAACAAAATATGATCTTGAGACTCTTAACACCAGAAGGACAAACGAAATTTATGATTTATAATTACCACACCGGTGAGCTTCTTTCGGTTTTTTCGGTCAACATCACAGAAAAAACAATGGATTCTGACTCTTCTTTATAATGAATCGAAGAAGAATAAATAAAAATATCACCTTCTAAAATGAATAAAACATCTTAAAATGTTTAAGTATTTTCTTCCACTGAAGAAGAAGATGTTGCCCGGCGCCGACGTGGTTTTTTCTGCTCCTTTTCGCTTAATAAAGGAAGAGGAACAATTTTTTCTGCCGATGTGATAACTTTTTCAGCACTGTCTAAAACAACCGTTGATTGTTTAGAGGATAAAGTTTCTGAAACACGAACCCTACGAGAACGTGAAAGACGCCGTGATGATTTGGAAGCTTCAGCTCCTTCTTCAGCAGTTTGTTGCTCTTGCTGCTCAGCTTTATCAGCTCGAAAATTCTCATCTAATGTATCAGATGTATACTTCCCTTTTCTTTGATTTTTTCGCCCATCACCATTCCTTGATGAATGCTCTTGCAAGGACGGTCTTTCGTTATTATTATCCTCTCTATTATTATCCTCTCTTGTACTTTCTTCAGCGCTTGTGTCTTCGCATTCCTGCTCGTTATTTTCATCACGCTTATGAGAGTAAGACATTTGATCATTAGCTGCTAAAATAATACGCAAATAGTGTTCAGCATGCTGCAAATAATTCTCAGACATAACACTATCACCCGCTCCTTGCGCATCACGTGCAAGACTTATGTATTTATCAGCGATCTGCTGAGCATTTCCACGAATTTTAACATCTGGCCCGTTGCTTTCATAATTACGAGATAACGGATTAGGACCGCGACGATTATTATTGCCATTGTTATTGCGACCGCGTACGCGTCTATTCTGCTGTGGCCTCATATTTATCCCTTTTGGATTTTATTGCTCTTTAAATCTTCTCTTATTGCATTATTTTTTATAATGCTTATCACTTTCAAAATTTAGTTATTGAACCATCCCCGTTTCACTTAACTTAAACGATATTCCTTGGCTTCTTAATAAAGATATATATTTTGAAATATCACACAAAAACAGTACGGAATACTTAACCCAAAATTCCCTATCTCTCCGCTGACAAGCAGAAACCTAGAGATGTTCACAGAAAATGCCAAGTGTTTTTTTCAAATAAATCACAATTTCATTAAAAAAAATCATTTTATTGTCGAAAAACAACACAAAAACGCAAATATACACACATCTGTTGTGGATTTAAAAGAATATGTCTCCTTTTAAAATCCATTTTTCCGAATATAGACACTCCTTTATTTTTTAATATCATAAAAAGGCTTCCCCCCTCTATGAATTTAATTATAAAGGAAATTCGCAATGCTATTGCCGAGTTCCTGCTCAAGATCTCGTTCGTTTGAATCCTAATGCCGTTTAATAGACGAATGTGAAGCAAAATATCCTTTTCACAAGACACTTCACTCTTCATATTTTCGCACTCATTAATTTTCGTTCAAAAAATTCATACTGACAATCCCTAAAAGCGGAAAAAAGTTCCATACTACGCAGATCCGCACAGCAAAATAAATTAAAGTAATCTTAAAAATGAAAATTGTAAGCTTTTTATAAGAAAAAAAGGTTATAAGCAAAATACAAAAGAGTGATATCCATGCTACACCAAAAAGATTCAGAAGGATTAGACACTCCTTCTACAACACACACCCCATTTATGATAAAATTTCCTGAGAGTGAAGCTTTGTTTGCAAAACGAGCTCAGCGCTTTACATCTTTAGCCACCACTCACTCCGCTAAAGATACCCTTCTCTTTCTAGCTCATTTTTGCACAATCCAACAACAATCAGTCAAACGATTTAAAGATTTTTCTCGTGCACTTGCTCGTTTTAGCACCATGTCTACTCCTTTTATTGATCGATCAAAGATATTAGAATTGGGTTTTTATGAAAGCGTTGTGCATGATTTTTTAAACAATATGTCAACTTATGCACTCCCTATAAAACAAAAAGAAGCTTTAAGCAGAATGCATCTTCGACAAGATCAATGGCGCCTTTGGGGAAGCAATATACTCAATTGTGAAATTCCACTACAACAAGAAGGAGAGCACCTTTTTATTACTGGCGTTTTACAAATTATTTATTCTCTGGCAGCTTCACAGCTTAATACTGAAATCATAAAGATACAACAACAGAATCTTTGCCCTTCCTGTAGGGGAACCCATTCAGCCAGCATTGTTGTTGAGACAGGATTAGAAGAAGGCACACGACTTTGCTCTTGTCTTTATTGCGGCACCTTATGGTATTATCCACTTCTTCAATGCACCTTTTGCGAATCAATCCAAAACATTTCTTCTTCTAATCTAGACAAGAGTTCAGGTGCTATTGTTGTTGAAACATGCCAGACATGTCAGCGTTCCTGCAACCGACTTGATCAACACAAAGATCCATCTTTGGATGTGTTTGCAGATGATATTGCCTATATACTAGATCACCTCTCACAATCCTCTCTGCCTTTAAAACTAGGAGCTTTTAATCCTTTTCTAGCAGTATATATAAATACGCAGAACAAATAGCACATACTATAAACAAGGCAGAAAGATTATAGAGAAAAAAGAGTCTGAGAGAGAACATGAATATAAATTGAGAAGCAATAAAATTAAGCAATTTGAGTAAGAATCTTATTCTCGACAATTCTTTTTTCTCTGAAAAGAAGAGTCACATCATTGAAAGAAACCTTCTGGTATCGGGCAACACTCGATACTCTTAAGGGCAATTTTTGCTTTACATAAATGTCAAGAAATTTAAAAGTGGAGACCTTAAAAGTGATGATGCTTTTGGCTATTTCCTTCACCTTTTTCCTGCTCACCTAGAAGACAGTCACGCAGCAAAAAATAATTTCCATCTCCTGGACGAATAATTTTTATACATTTTTTCTTAGCATCATCGGAAACCTCTTCCCACATTTTGCGAATCGCAAAAAAAGCATCACTTTCTAGATGAAAACAACGATGATAGACTTGTTGCACCATATCGGGCACAGCTAAAGCTGCAATTTCTTTACAATAAACACGAAAATCAAATGTTGGAATAGTTAATTTAACAGGTTCTTCTTGTACGACCTCTTGTTTGAAAAAAAAGTGACCGATAATTGTTTTCACCACAAAATAAAAAGTCAGTACACAAAAAAGAACGATACAAAAAAAAGTAATTTTTTTATATAACTTTTTGCGATAGGATTTTCGCCTGGCGCGGAGTCTTTTTTCCATGAACAGCGTATCCTTTACTCTACCAAGAACAGATCATACTTGAGAAGAAAGTTAAATAGAACAAAAAACTATTATCAATTGTCTTACATCAAAAAGCAATCTTTCGTTCATTTTAAGAAAAGAATCTTATTGTTTTTCCAAGGCTAAAATCTTTTTTTACAATACACTCATCTTGTTTCTTTTCTTTCTTTTTCTTCATTCAATTTGCACAATTTTTCATGAGTATAATCAATTAAAGAACACACACCATCATCCTTATGGTGTAATAAGATCAATAAAAGGAGCAAATGAGCGTGACTCAATATTTGTATCGTTATATTCTTCCCTCTTTTTCATTCTAGCCATTGGGCTTTTTTGAAAATCAAATTTATTTTATGTTCACCAGCATTTCTGCTTTTTTCCAAAGCGATCTGTTTCCACGATCCAGCGTGATAACAAAGGTTCTTGCTGAACTAAATGCGCTGGTTTATTAATGATTGGAGGCTTTTTCCATCCTATGCAAGAGAACGGCACATTCTTTTGGCATCCCTCCAAGAGCACGACAGAGGCTAAAAGGGGAAAGAGTAAAAGTTTCAGCATTAATTTTCTCACGATTTTGAAGAGCCGATATCGCTTGTATCAAGGACCTTGTCCGTTCAAAAGAACGTCCATAAAAAAAGCTACTCAAAGCAATGACAATAACCAAAAGGATAGCAAAACCCCATCGAAATAAAAAAATCACTTTTGTTCTTTCCTCACTGTATCAATATACAAGATAATGCCCACAATCACAGCCACAATCATAATACCAGCCAAAGCCCACTGTACAGGACCATGTCCCGTAACAAATCCTGTAAGACCTGAAAAAGATGCAATCAATGGTGCAAAAACTTCTGCTTTGAAAAAAGGCATGCTCTTCGTTGTTTCCACCTTTTGATAATTAGAAGAAACATAAGCCCCTTTAGCCCATAAACCAGCCTCTGCTGCACGTCGATGCACCAATCCCTGCACACGTTTTCCTCCTGCTCTTATCCATTTTTGCAATTCGGCTGGTACGGCTTCATAATCTCCTTTGTTCAGCTTTTTTAAGAGCGTGGAATTACAAAATGCCTCTGTTCCTATATTATAACAAAAGGATACAAGAGCTGCAAACTGTTCATCGGTTAAAAACTGAGTGACTTCGCGTTCCACAGTTTGTTCAAATTGTTTCAAATCTTGTCGAAGTATAGTCTCTGCTTCAACCTGTGTGATTTCCATGCCATCTTGTACAACAGGTTTTCCTGCTTGTTCTGTATGTCCATATCCAATTGTCCACACGCCAATAACATCTTGATAAGCCTTTAAGCGTAATCCTTCCCATTGTTTAATGAGTGCAAGCCCCTCTTTTGATATTTTCCGCATTTTCCTGATTCCATAAACCGCCTATAGGATGATTAAAATCGATGGTTTTCCCCTAATCATGCACTTTCCAGCTGACAATTCTCCAGCTGACAATTAAGTGCTCATTTTGGAAATCTTCCCGCTTTTTCTGATGAAAAGCTATGATCTTTTATTCCTGTTGTCAATTGTTCTTCCAAAGCCGTAATACGCTGTAAAAGTTGTATATAGTTTTTTTGGTGTTTTTTATCTTCACGCTTTCCTTCTTGCAGGATTTGCTTCAACAATGCATTTAAAGGGGCATGTCCCATTCTTCCACTCGCATAGAGAACAACACGAATATGACTAGGATCATCAATATCAGCAATTGAAAATGGAAAGAGTGCCATTTTATTTTTTCCTTTATTCTTGGATTTATCAACAGTCCATGAGGAAACTTTTCTATTCTTTCCAACGCATTATTGAGCAGCTGTCAGAGCCTCTATTTTCAATAATTTGAGATGAAATTCTCGTTATTCTTCCAATAATGCGTTGGAAAGAATAGAAAATGTAGGATAAAGATCATTTTTATTGATGGAAAATATTTTATCTTTGCAAAAGCATTCTCTTCATGAAAGAAGAAAACCAAGCTAGCTCCTCATTTAAAAATGTAGGATTCCTTGATCCTTTGCACAATTTTATTCTACCTCCACAATAACGATTGTAGATACATCGATGCTTTCCCTTATCCTACGAAGAAAGAAGAATAGACAAGAAAGCCTTTATGAAAGGCATCTTTAGCAAGAAAGAAACCTTTAAAAAGCGCATTTTTTCCATCATGGTGTTTCTCAAGAGACTGCAACCAATATTTTGCCCCTTCCCCATAGGAAAGCAGAAATTCTCTCTGTTTTTAGCACAGAAAGATTTTATATCTTAATGGCATAAATAACGGCCATATTTTGGGGACGTGTTTCATTTCCCCCTGTTTTATCGATGATTAATTTGTGAGTATGCTCTCCAGAATCAGCTGTATATCTTTGTTGTGTCCATCTACGTCTGAGAAGTCCTCCCCCTCCTAATGCATCATCTGCCGCTTCGTATCCTGTATATATGTGATCATGCAATCCTGATTTGTCTGTTGTTCCTGTATGGTCATGAGATTTAAAAGAGTCTTTTTGCTCACTTCCTAAAATACGGTCCTTATCAATTCCTTTTCCACTATCCAATCCCCGTAAAAACATACCACGAAAATCGGGAACATTAAAAGTTGTTGTGCCATCTCCTTTCCCCCACACTTCTCCAATAGCCTCAAAAAGGCTTGCATATTCCCCTCGGGCATAGGCTTTACCATCACACAATAACCATTCATCCGGAATTTTTTCCGTTGCAAAAGAAGCAATAAAGCCTGAAGGAAAAACACTGACTTTAGGGAGAACAACAGCTGGATTGGTTAAATACCATCCTTCTTCTTTTTTTTCACCGATTTCCGAATAATAGATCAGTTCATAAAGCCCTTCTTTTTGCATCTCGCCACCGGTCAACGGTCGGAGTCCCTCCTGTGTTCCTTTATAAATTGGCTGAGAAGACAATTGATTTAAGACAACACTTGTGGCTCCGACATTCGTTTCTTGCGCTTTAAATCGAAGCACAATACCATTTTGATAAGCTGCATAAGGAGCCTTAGTTGTCAAATGAATAGAGGTTTTTTTCTTACTTTCTTCTTTCTCTTCAGCCGTTATAGTGAATTTAACCTCAACGGTTCCCCCGATATCGGATAAATATTCTTTGACGCGCTGCATCATTGCACGAGCACTATCATTCACTGAACTTGGAGGTTGTCCTTCAGCCCAGTTGATTATTTCGTCGGCGCGAGCATTCTCAGCCGCAATAAGTGACCAATCATAAATTGAGCTCATAGGATTTATCCTTTTTTTGCAGACCACAACCAAGAAAAGAAAGAAGAAAAAAAGGCAAAGAATTTTTTCTTTGGTTTTTTGATCTTTTCCAATCCAAAGCCGAGCTTGTTATAATTCACATGCAATAAATGTGTTTTTATATTCATATAAACGGCATCGGGATTCAAACGAACGAGATCTTGAGCAAGAACCCCGCGATAGCGTTGCGAATTTCCTTTATAATTAAATTCATAGAGGGGATAGCCGTTCTTCTCCCCTACAAGAACGATATTTTCTTTAACGTTTACATCAGAAAGACCAATAATGCCTTTCAACAAGCCAAGCACGCGCTGCGCATCACGTAAGGGATCCTTTGTGATTGCAGGCATAGTTGTGGATTCTCCTGTTTTTGTTCCATAATTACCGGCTGCTTTGGTTCCAATTTGCAGCAATCTTTCCAATTGATTCCAGGCTTGATTATCCTGTTCGCGCCATTTTTCTTGCTCTACATCCAAAGCATGCTGCTTATTTGCATCTTGTACCATTCCGCCCTTCAAAGCATTATTTTGAGCATTGCTTTGTCCTTGATAGAAATTATTGGCTGTATTCACTTGATTTTGCATCGAACGATCAATCATCTGATTTGCGTTGAGCATATGATTAATATCTTGATTATATTGTTGTGCGGTTGCCTGAGTTGCCAATGCTCCCAATTCATCGGTAAGCACACCGGTATGGGCACCAGAGCCATAACGTCCTGCTCCTGCCATAGATTGATTAACAACATCGGATGTTTTATTCAGTGCTCTGCTAAGAGCATCATTAAATTTGCTATTATTGCCTATCCAATTTCCGGCGGCCATCTCAGAGAGATTTTGAGCACTTTTTGTAGGTTCTTTGAGCCACTCATTAAAGACTGAATTGTTATATTGATTGGCTGCATTTTCTAAACCCTTAAGAGCATTTTGTGTTGTTTCACTTAAATCAGCATGCCGTTCTCCTTGATAGACATTTCCCCCTATGCCTTTATTATACAAATTGAGAGCTTCAGCGCTTGCCTGTTTTAAGATATCCTCCGCCCACGAGGGTGGAGCGTTCGTTTGTGTCGTTGTTTGAACCTGAGGGCTTGTCCGTCTTCTCATGCTTTAAAACCTTTCTATAATGAATAAAATTGATAGCATATCCGTGATGAACAAGCATTTTCGCCCACCCAGATCTTCCCAGTGTCAAAATTTCATCAGCCTTGATAGTTCGTGCCCATTGTTCGAGTTGATCAATCAATGAAACCAGTTTGATGCCTCCCTGGCCAGCAAGGTCTAAAATAACAACGCGTTTTTTTCCATCGTGCGTTTTTTCAATTTTGGTTATTACAAAAGCACTAAATTCAGTTCTATTTTTTAAAATCAACCACAGCTGCGCCTGCCCACCAATGATCTCTTCAGCCATATGTTTCAAACACACATCATGAGGAAATCGTTGAGCATATTTCCGCATAGCTGCATTCATAGCCTCTCGATAAAGAGCCATTTTTTCCCAAGACCACTGATGCGTACAATGAAGAGAATAAAAATCTTCATGATCTGAGCGTTGTGTTACAATTTTAGCTTTTTTCTTCCAGGGTATAGCATCCCAACTTCTTAACTTTGCTCTCGCCAGAAGTTTTTTTGTTGCTATACTCAATACATCCCTTATCCCCATAAAATCTCTCACCATTTATCTAGAGCATTCTCTTATCCACAAACATAATCCTGCCATTCAATCTGCCCTACCTATGGAAGAAACACGCGATACATCACCAAAAACAGCCGGAGAATCCTATTGTCACCCTCCATTGCGCTCATTTATACTGATACCTCCTGATTGAATAACCCACCGCATCAGCATCTTGCCCAAGCATACTCACCATATTAAGCTTTTACCCTAGCATCCTCACCATTCTAGTTTTGTGCCTTAGCAAACTCGACGCATGAGCCCTATTCTTTGGTATGCTTAACGCATAAGCCCTATTCTTTGGCATGCTTAACGCATGCCGGCAGGCCTCAACTCGACATCAAATCCAGTGACATGAGACCAATTGACTCCTTCTGGTATCCGAAGCTTAAAGCGATAAAACCGCGCCCTAGCACGAGAATGAATTTGTCCCGTATGCGTAGAAGGTTGTCTTTCTGGCAACCAAACAGTTTCTTCCTCAAAGGCTTGACGAAAGCGCATACCAACCGACAAATAAAATGTTTTACTATTCACCTGGGGCATAATATTTCTCACCCTGGTTATCATACCATTTGTCTGTCCCATTTCTTGTGAGGTTATGACACAAGCCATAGGGGATCCAGAAAATGATCCGAGTCTCCCTTCACGATCGAAAGCTCCCAGAATTGGTGTTTCATTTTGCCACACTTTACTATCGAGAGAAAAAGGTAAATCATCCAGACTTTCTGAAACTCTATCAAGCCCTTCTAAGGTATACCCGGTTAGAAAAATAGGCAAAATCATTTTGATATTTACAGTCGCTTTGGTCCACTTTTGCAATCCCCAATCATAGATCAGCAAGATCCGCTCTTCGATCGTTTCATCGGCATCGATAACCCAATAAACGCGGTTATACACGCCATCGATTGCAGCACTCAGAGTAGATAATTGATTTTCTGAGATTTTTGCCACCATAGTTCGATCGACTTTTTCGAATCCGATCGGAGAAATTCGCCCATCTGTAGTAATTTGATAGAATCCTCCCTCATCAGCAAAGAAAGCGAGATCCCCACGACAAACTATTGATTCAGGGTTTTTTGCACCACGTTTATCATGTATTTTCTGGAAACTGAAGATAATCTTAGATCCAGGAATAAAAGAGCCGGCATAAATTGCAGAACGCATAAAGATTAACGGATTTGTTGTTTCTGTTGCTCCTTGCACATATCCCCCATCGGGAAAATCTTGATAATCGCAGCTTTTTTTCCCTACAGTCCAGAACTCAGCATCATTCAACCCAGACCAATGAACGCGTCGTGGATGTTCGGGTAATTTCATGAGACAAACGAAATCGCCCCAAACGCGAACAATTCCTGCTTGTGGAGGATTTCCACCTAAATCTCTAAAATTTTCATCTTGATTAATATCGATAACTTGAGGCTTATCATTTGCATTAACAGCGATA
The DNA here is from genome assembly GCF_002022485.1 of Bartonella sp. A1379B. Classification (NCBI taxonomy): domain Bacteria; kingdom Pseudomonadati; phylum Pseudomonadota; class Alphaproteobacteria; order Hyphomicrobiales; family Bartonellaceae; genus Bartonella; species Bartonella sp. A1379B. Next base: position 1,192,156 of record NZ_CP019780.1, read on the forward strand.
ACATAATCGCCAAATAACGCAAAAGACCAAGGTGCATCAACATTAGCAAAATAGGATTTATTTTTACGCGTAATATCTTTCCACTGCAAAGTTGTATTATTGAGCTGATAGATTTTTTTTTCTGTTCCAGCAATAATCGACACACCATTTTTTGTTTTGACAGCGATAGCGCCTAAAATAGTCCCCGGACAAGGCTCTGATAATGGACTAAAATTTGGCATTGGGATATAAGATCCATCTGCAGGAAGCACATTGACAAGTTCATCGGTAAAGAGACTATTGATATGAGCAACATCGGGACGATAATCCGCAAGAGGAAAAAAAGCCATTTAAAACCCCGTTGAAAGAATATGAGAGCATCCTTCGCGACGCGATGTTTCGTAACGCAAGAGTTGGAGCTGTTCTTGAAAATCGCTAAACGCGACAGCAGCACATTCAGCATCTTTGAGAATATTTTTATAGAGTTCGTACTTTGCCCGTGCTTTAATTAAATCGAAAGCATAAACAAACCAAGGGTTCTGATCTTGCAGAGCGAGACTATCAGAAAAATGCGCTGGTCTCCAGAAGAGGCGAACAGTTTCAACAGTATCAGGTGTTGGGAACAGTCCGATTTGTTGATCCAAAAAGGTGTAGAATACGGGTGTTCCTTGAACTGAATGACTTTTATATTCTTTTTGTGCTTTTTTCCCTGATTTATAAAGAAGGGGTATTCGCCTTGCTTCTTTTTTCTCAAGAACCAAAGATTCAATAACCATTTCTGTTTCAAGAAAAGCGGTATCTTCATATCCATACCATGTTTTTCCGCTTTGTGTTTTAAAGCGCATTTCCCGCATTTTATTGAAGAAAAAGGGCTCCTGTTCACACAAGCGAAGAGCAGTTACAATAGAATCTTGAATTTGAATAGAATATTCACCTGTTGTATCATCGACTTCATCCTGAATCAGCGCCACCATTTGCCCAAATGTTTTGGCATGATCGGAGATTTTTGAAACAAATGAATAAGATTGAGCAGAAGATTTTGTTAAAGAAGATCCAGGAATAGGCATGAGTGCTTCCTTTTTATTTTATTCCCTCCCAAAAGTTTAAAAATTGGCAGGGAATTTTATAATCTTTTTTAAGAAGAGAGAGCGTATGTTGAAATCACGATGGTTCCAAAATCCTGAGCTTTTTCACGCTCATTTTCCAAACTGAAGCGTGTTTTTTTCATACCAATAATTGTTTTTGCAGCAACACCAAACTCACGTTCATAGTCAAAGAGCTCTTCCACCAATTTATAGCGTGTTGCTCCCCGATCCTTACCGAAAGCAATAACAGTACTTTGTGCCCCTAGCAAAACGGCACGACGCACATGAGGAAGCATAGGGATCGTCTTACCATCCTCAGATGCCGGTCCTACACCTTCTGTGACATGCTCTGCTTCTCGTAAGATGACTCCATTATACATACCCAATGATCCATTATAGATGGGATTTTTCATACGGCTTCCACTGTAAATGGCCTTAGTGATATCAAGCCATTGCCCTGGCTCTGTATTGGATCGCAATTGTGTAACTTGTGTTGGATGGAGATAAAGGACATAAACATTTTCTCCATCGACACGCACAGGTCTAATTTTTGGGTTAGCAAGTTTAGCGCGTTCGACAGCTTTATCAATCAACTGAAGAGTAAAGATATCGCTTGATTTAAGATCTGCATCTTTTGTTTTTCCATTAGGACGCAGTATCCGTTTGTCGGTTGGTTCAGTTGGTGGATTAAATCCGTAATGCACAGGTTTTACCGCCATGGTTCGTCCTTCAAAATTGATTTTATTTGCTGTAAAACCACAGACATGAAGAAAGAACATCAGACTCAAACGATCTGCATACCAATCGACAAGAGCATTTTTGGCTTCTGTCCGTAAATTATGTAAAGTTCTCTGTTGATCGATTGTGCCTTCATTTCTAACACGAACAGCATGAGAAAGTTCATTAATGACCAAGCGATCCGTCAGGAATTGTAAATCTTCTTCTTTTCCTGTAAGAAGGTCTTTTTCAGTAACCCCCTCACCAAACAATTGGACACGTAAACCAAAGCTAATAGAATCTCCATGCGCTTTATTGGTTTCATCTTTCAATTGAATAATACTATTGGAATCTCTTCCAATAAGTGGTGCAATAGAAATTGCTTTTGAGACTTCTTGATTCAGTAATTTTGACCATGTACGTACAGCCATTGGATGATTAAGTCCGATGTGAGTTGCAGCCATTTTTCCCCCTCATAATTTTTGATATAAAAAAACCGGTATTGTACCGGGCGTTTATTGTTTCCTATCCTAATGCTCAGAACAGAAAGTTATTTTTAGTGTCTTAATTTTTTAGTATTTTTCCTCTCTTTACAGCCCTCCCCCACTCATTAAATGGTTAAAAGCAGCTTTGTTTTTTGGGTTATCGATCCAAACATTAAATTCTCCTTCGGACATCTTATCGAGAAGATCCAAAGAAATTGGCCCATTGGCGCTCAAACCATTAGAAGCGACAAGGGTACGGGCAGAATTTTGCCTCTCCTGAAGAGCTTTCTCCTCCCATACACTTTCTTGTAGGCTCTTTGTTTCCTTCATTCCTTGTAAACTTTGCCCTTGATAATTTTGTAGAATTTCACCTTTATGATTTTGTGGTGTTGTATAGCCAATAGTCTGTGCGATTGTATAAATCATCTCGGCCGGATTTTTATTCTTTTCACGACAATCTTGCACAATCTTTTTCAACTCATCGCCGATCATAGCATCAATAACGTTCGGATCTGCTAGTTCAGGATAAAGAGAAGCACAAGCAGCCAATTGCTTTGCACGCATCTCATAAACAAAATCAGCAGCTTGATTAAAATCGCTATGTACTTTTTTGACAGTCTCCACAGACTGATGAAAAAAAGACTGCAACCGCTCTGCTTCTGAAGCCCCCTGCCCCTGCGAAGCAGTTTGTTGCACTTCTGATGTCTGCTGTTTATTTTGAAGCATTTGTCCAAGCCATTGCAGATAGCCCATAAAGTCTTTTTGCGGATCTGGTGGAGCTTGCATTGGCTCTTCACTCTGATCGCCTTCATTCTCCTGCTCCAGTGAGACTATTTCATTTTCATCGTCCTCTTCTGCAAGGACATTACCTCCCTCTTCTCTCCCAGAATTTCCTTCCAAACTATCACTTGTTTCTTGCAAAGAATGCGTTTCCCATGCGTGCTGTTCTTCCAATGTTAAAGTTTCTTCATTCATTATGCTTTCCTCATTTGCCTAAAACAACAAAATGCCCCCATACCCACGCAGAGCACATATACAATAAATGCATCCCTCAAAATCCTGTAAAGCTTACGCAACACAGACACCTTCTGCTCCTTCTAGAAACAGGAGACGCATCCCTCAAAATCCTGTAAAGCTTACGCAACACGGATACCTTCTGCTTCTTCTAGAAACAGAAGACGCATCCCTCAAAATCCTGTAAAGCTTACGCAACACGGATACCTTCTGCTTCTTCTAGAAACAGAAGACGCATCCCTCAAAATCCTGTAAAGCTTACGCAACACGGACACCTTCTGCTCCTTCTAGAAACAGAAGACGCATCCCTCAAAATCCTGTAAAGCTTACGCAACACGAATACCTTCTGCTCCTTCTGGAAACAGAAGATGCATCCCTCAAAATCCTGTAAAGCTTACGCAACACGGATACCTTCTGCTTCTTCTAGAAACAGAAGATGCATCCCTCAAAATCCTGTAGAGCTTGTGCAACACGGATACCTTCTGCTCCTTCTGGAAATAGTAAACTCATCCCACAAGGTTCTGTAGAGCTTGTGCAACACGGATACCTTCTGCTCCTTCTGGGAATTGTTGGGGCCCTTGTTGCTCAGTAAGCACTTGACTGTTTTGCTGTGCTTTGAGTGTAATTTTATGGATAAGCGATGCAGGTAAAGGTGAATAGTGCAGAAAGTCGAGCATCATTTCTGGCGTTGCAAATTGTTGCATAAGCGGCAACAATTGCATAATAACGGAAAATGTCCGTTCTTTTTCATTTGTGCTTGTTGGTGCATCATCTACCACAATATCATATTCCAAACTTGTAACCATTTCCCGTGTAAGGGGCACATATTTAGCATTATCTTCTCCAGCAATACGAATTAAACGGCCATCAGAGAGATAATTTTGGATAAGATAGAGAATTATTTTTCCCTGTCGTTGTCGATAGCGACGCAATCCATCAAAGAAAGCAGCCAAAAGATTGAGCGAAGATTGCCGGCGTTTTTCTTCGAGTATACCTGGTTGATTGACGGAGCGTGTTCCTACAAACTCGGGAGACAATCCTGTCACCTGAGAAATAGCACCCTTTGCTTCATTAAAGAGTTGAAAAAAGCCATTTGGAAACTGGGCGACAGGTTTTGGTTGGACTCTTCCAGCGGCTACAGCACCATTTTTCAGCCAAGTAATACTATCAGCTCTTGCCCAACTTTCTGTTGCTTGTCGATCATCATCAAAGGCATCCCGCTCTGCCATGATACCGCCTTTGGATTGGCTATTAAGCAAATGCATGACTTGACTAAAATATTTATTAGCCCAACGTTGAGGGTCTTTGGCTGGACGTACGATTCCATAGAATTGTCGACTTAATTTATCGAATGTCCCAGTAATACATTCCCACCCCAATTGATTAGAAGGGACCAATGGTTTATCGGGAGGCTCGAGCAATTTTTTTCCTAAGAAAGCGCGTTTGACAACTTTTTTTGTCATTTTTGTTGCGGGAAACAGAGGAAATTCTTTTTTAATCTGTTCAAAGTCCTGTTCAGAATACTCAGTAAACCGCCCAGTTTGAGGATTAAGCACCTTATAGATGACTTCACGTTCGAACCACCGGCATTCAGCCAGAGTAACCATTTTAGGGCTTTGCAGAATATTTTCACCTTCCCCGAAGCTTTCATTTTGGTAATCTCCATTCCCAACGCTATGCAAACTCATTCCCGTTTGCTGTTGCACCCAATCTGCATTGAGCTCACTCCAATGCACATTTGGGAACATTTCTTGTGCAATTTCCAGTGGTTTTTCATCGATATACCACACCCGCTGAGCATCAATAAGATTAGGTTTAACGGCACTTGTATCCCACACCATTTTCATAGGATCGAGCCGTGCAATGACGGGTTTTCCTCTAGGATCTTCTTCATAATCGAGCCGAGTATCGGTCCATCCCATCCCACAAATAACCGTATCTTGAAAAGCATCGGAATCTTCATATTCACCATGCGCCTCATCACGAAACCATTCTGCTGCTCCAGTGAGGATTTGATTAGCGATAGCAGCGCCTTCTTGTCGTGGAATAAATTGAACATGGCGTTTATTATTGCGTTCGGTTCCAACGACAGCATTAATCAAGGGCGCAACACGATTGAATGTCATAACGGGTCTGTTTTGTTCCCGTAAAACAGCAAGATCTTGTTCATTCCACTGTCGCCCATTATAAAAATCGTAATCTTCTTGAGCATTTTTTCGCCATTGCTCGACATGAACAATATCCTCTTGATACCAGTTAACGAGCTTTTGAAAGAGCGCCTGATGTTCGAGGGTTTCAATTGAATTAGAAGCAATCTGCATATTCATTAAAAAGCCATCCATGATGTTGTAGAAGAAGAGGGACACGACCGATAAGCCTCTCGTTTTTTGTGAGCACTGGGTTGTTCATAGGCCACGCATAACAGCCCGAAGCTATCGGCACCATGGCTTGCCCAATCGTGTTCGGCTCCCAAACCGATATTACGTTGTTCATCGCGTTTTTCGTGATACCAGGCAAGGGCTTTTCGCCCAGCGGTTGTTGTCTCACGATTAAACCATATAGCGGGGAATAATCGTCTTACAGCTTCGATCCGCATTTTGACAGCACCGACACCTTGATTAGGGATAATTTGGGTACGAAAACCAGCTTGTTGGAGTGCACTTTCGAAACTGACATTATAGACACGATCTTTTGTAGCTCCATCATGAGGCAAAACCATCAGTGCTTTTTCATAGCCCTTTTGACAGACCCATCCGATATGCTCTGATAAGGGCTGTCCTTGTGCTTCATAATAATCGAGAACACGAATTTCGCGTCCGACAAATTGCGCCACCCATAGAGCGGTTGCATCGGCTTTAGCGCCGGTTCCGCCGATATCCCAAAAGATTTTGACCTGGATCAGAGGATCACGCGGCACTGTAGTAATACGCCCTTCTTGTTCTGCTTCAAGCAGCAATTTTTGGTAATAAGCCCCTTGCATTGCCTGCAGATATTCCCCTTCCCAAATATGTTGATATTGTTCAGGCCTTTGTTCTAAATCAGCTTGTCGATCGCGATTAAGTTTCGCAGGAAATTTTGGATTGTCGCGCCAATTAATTTCAACGCCTTTGATATTAGGATCTTTGGTAAAACGGAACCGTTTTTCAACGGCAGCATTTTCTCGGCATGGGTTCCATGTCACCCATAATTCGGAATGCCACTCTTTTCCCTCTTCTCTGAGCGTTGGAATCAGGATTTGCCAAGCGGCATCGGTTACAGGCTCGGCCTCATCGACCCAACAGAGCAAAATACGCCCCATAGATTTAACGCTAGCGATATTGCGATCAAGACCAGCAAAAGCATAAACGATACAGCCGTCTTTTGATCTAATATATTTATCGCCAATTTCATAATAGTCGCTTAAAAAGGGATAGGCCTCGATAGCACGTTTAATTTCTTCGAGAGAACTTTCAGCCAATGAATTTTGGAATTGTCGCGCACAAAGGATAATGCCTCGTTCTCCGGCTTTTCCATGATGATAGCCAATCACAGCTGTCATCAAAGCAAAGGAGCGTGTTTTCCCTGATCCCCTCCCTCCCCAAGCAGCACGAACATCAGCTTTTCCAGTAAAAACAGGGATGAGCTTTGGAATCAAGGCAATCTGAACGGTTGTCATTGTGCACTATAACCCTTGTTAACCGATAGAACTCTCTCTCATTATGAAGCACTATATGACCCTATTCAAAGAATACACTTTTCAAAAATAGATATCTGCTCTCTGCGAGATCCTTGCCCTTAAGACTCTTGATCCAAAAATCATAAAACATCATCCATAACAAAAGTGATCCCGAAGAGTATAATTCCACTCCTCAACACAAAGAGTTAAGATCAAATAACGTCTTGACACATCGGTACTTGATTTTGGCACACCCAACCGCCACTTACAAAAATAATGATAAACGCAAGCCGAAGAAGCTGACAAAAAATACGGAACGTCTAAAAATGAAAAACAAGCAGCTGATAAATAACGATTTAAAGATTACCTAAGCCATACCCTAAAATATAAATCACTCACAATTTCTTAAAAAACTCTTCGCATTTATGGGTTTCTTGTAGATATTCAAACATAAACCTGGAACATACACCACCTTCCTCAATCGCTGAAAAGAAGAATTTCTATATTCCTTTAAAATCAGGGAATAGAGTATGGCTTAGGTAATCTTTAAATCGTTATTTATCAGCTGCTTGTTTTTCATTTTTAGACGTTCCGTATTTTTTGTCGGCCTCTTCGGCTTGCGTTTATCATTATTTTTGTAAGTGGCGGTTGGGTGTGCCAAAATCAAGTACCGATGTGTCAAGACGTTATTTGATCGTTTAGATCACCGATATTAGAAACCATCGGTACAATCTCAACACGCGAAATAACCTTGGTCTTTTCTTCATTTTCTCCCATCACATGCAAAGGCAAAACTTTTGCTAACAGAGAAAAGAAAGGAACAGGATTATTGATCGCATGATAACAAAGATAAGAAACCAAACCATCACGACCATACTGATTTCCCGCCTGTTCAGCTGCAGTAAGAAGTGCTTTTTTGAAAATCTTTGTTGTTTTATTCACCGTCCCTTTTGGCCGTCCTTTCCCCTTCAAAGAAAGAGAATTATCCTGTATCATCAGAGAGTTCCTTTTTCATATGCAAAACTTTAAAATTTGTCGAAAAAACGTTTTCACCAGACACGATCAATGACTCAATATCCTCAAGGACAGTGTGGGAAGCTGTGTTGCTCTGCGGAGTCTGGGCAGTAAAAAAAGTAATTAAGCAAATTTTAGCCTTTCATAAAGTTCAATGCGACAAAAGAGCCAATGAAACAGAGCTCTTTCTTTAGAGAAGTAGGTCTGTTCTATGGGAAGAAGGTTCTTCTTAAGAGAAAGAAACTTAATCTTGTGCATGAAGAGATTGTATTTTTTTTTCTTAAGAAATGCTTTTGAATAACGGGAGATTTTCTTCCTGTGCTTTTTTAGAAAATCTCCCCAATTACCATTTCTTAATCAGCTTCAATTGCCAAGATAAATTATAAACACAAACAAAAAACTTCTGCTGATTTCATACAACCAATGCAGAACACTTAAATAAAGACGAAATTGTGATTATGCCTTTATGATAGCTGTTTAGATTCACCTTGTCAAGTTTTATTGTCTGTCATTTTACCCTTTCAAGCGTTTACTTTTTCGCTTTCTGTTTCAGGAGAAAAGATCAATTGCTCTCCTTCTTTTGTAATTGTCACGGTTGTATTATCATGGATTGTGCCCTTTAAAATACTTTCTGCGAGAGGGTCTTGAATTTCTCTTTGCATCATTCGCTTTAAGGGGCGCGCACCATAGAGAGGATCATAGCCTTTATGCGCGAGCAAAGTTCGTGCTTCTGGTTTGATCTGCAAGGCAATTTTGCGTTCACTGAGTAAATTTTGTAAGTGTTGGATTTGAAGATCAACGATTGCTTCGATATCTTTGCGCTGTAATCTTTGAAAGAGAATAATTTCATCGACGCGATTCAGAAATTCTGGACGGAAAGCAGCTTTTACCACTTGCATCACTTCATCTCTTGCTTGATGTGTTATTTGTCCTTCTGGCAATGCGGTCAAGATTTCGGCTCCGAGATTAGAAGTCATAATGAGGACAGTATTTCGAAAATCGACGGTTCGGCCCTGACTATCCGTCAAGCGTCCTTCATCAAGCACTTGAAGAAGCAAATTAAAAATATCGGGATGGGCTTTTTCAATTTCGTCAAAGAGAATAACCTGATAAGGTCTCCGTCTGACAGCTTCGGTGAGGATGCCTCCTTCTTCATATCCGATATATCCTGGAGGGGCACCGATCAGGCGTGCTCCGGCGTGTTTTTCCATATATTCGGACATATCAATCCGCAACATAGCCTGAGCATCTTGAAAAAGAAAAGCAGCGAGTGCTTTTGTGAGTTCGGTTTTTCCAACACCTGTTGGCCCTAGGAACATAAAGGACCCGATAGGACGATTAGGATCTTGCAATCCAGCGCGCGCGCGTCGTACAGCGCGTGCGATAGCATGTACAGCTTCAGCTTGTCCGACTACTCGTTTACCGATTTCGTCTTCCATGCGCAATAATCTTTCTCGTTCCCCTTCGAGCATTCGATCGACGGGAATTCCTGTCCACCGTGAAACGATTTGCGCAATATGTTCAGCTGTAACGATTTCTTCGACGAGATTATTTTGTTGATCATCATTTTCGGCAACATTGAGTTGTTTTTCGAGTTCAGGAATGACACTATAGGCCAATTCACCAGCGCGTTGGAACTGTCCATTTCGTTGTGCAATAGCCAAAGCATTTCGTGCTTCTTCGAGTTGTTTTTTCAGATCAGCAGCATATCCTAATTTTTGTTTTTCGGCCTGCCAAGCTTGTGTCATTTCTGCTGAATTTTTTTCCAGTGTTTCGAGTTCAGTCTGCACGATTTTCAAGCGTTCTTTTGCTGCGGGATCGACTTCTGTTTTTAAAGCTTCCTGTTCGATTTTCAACTGCATGATGCGCCGATCGATTGCATCGAGTTCTTCTGGTTTTGAATCGACCTGCATTCTCAAACGTGCGGCGGCTTCATCGATCAAATCGATTGCTTTATCGGGCAAGAAACGATCTGCAATATAGCGATGGGACAATCGTGCAGCGGCAATTAAAGCACTATCGGCCAAGCGTACTTTGTGGTGTTGTTCGTATTTTTCTTTGATTCCACGCAAGATAGAGATACTATCTTCCACGGTTGGCTCAGGAACAAAGACAGGTTGAAAACGTCGTGCTAGAGCAGCATCTTTTTCGACATATTTTCGATACTCATCGAGCGTTGTTGCGCCTACACAATGGAGCTCACCGCGAGCAAGAGCAGGTTTAAGCAAATTGGAAGCATCCATAGGCCCATCGGATTTTCCGGCTCCTACGAGATTATGCAATTCATCGATGAAGAGAATAATTTGTCCATTTTCGGCTTGAACATCTGAGAGCACAGCCTTTAAACGTTCTTCAAACTCGCCTCGATATTTTGCCCCAGCGATCAGGGCTCCCATATCGAGAGCATAGAGTTGTTTATCCCGCAACGTTTCGGGGACATCACCATTGACAATACGGAGAGCTAGTCCTTCAACAATAGCGGTTTTTCCGACTCCTGGTTCTCCTATTAACACGGGATTATTTTTGGTCCGTCTCGATAAGACTTGAACAGTTCTTCTGATCTCTTCTTCTCGTCCAATTACGGGATCGAGTTTTCCCTCTCGTGCTTCTTTTGTCAAATCACGTGCATATTTTTCCAACGCTTCATATTGGCTTTCAGCATGACGACTTGTTGCTGTTTTTCCTTTTCGCATTGTCTTGATGGCTTCATCAAGAGCCTGCGCTGTGACTCCTCCTGTTGTCAAAATATCGGCTGTTTTTGCATTTTTTTCGAGAAGCAAAGCTTGTAGAGCACGTTCTACTGTTACAAATTGATCCCCTTCTTTTTGAGCAATTTCTTCTGCTTTTGCGAAAACTTTTGCCATAGTCTGAGACATATAGAGCTGCCCATTTCCGCCTTGTACTTTTGGCATAGCATCGAGCGCTTCTTTGAGCTCTTTTTGAATAGCTGGCAAATTGCCTCCTGCCTTCTGGATCAAAGAAACGGCCAACCCTTGGCTATCTTCTAAAAGCGCTTTCAAGAAATGTTCAGGCATAAACTGTTGATGATCAGAAGAAAGAGCACTGCTTTGCGCTGCTTGTAAAAAACCTTGAAGCCGTTCGCTATATTTTTCCAAATTCATTTTTTCTTTCTCTCTGCCTTCACAGGCTCTTTGTTTTCACGAGCTTGTACTTTACCGCTAAGCACTTTTTTCAAGCGTCTTCACGATCTTCCACACACCCATAAACAATAATTTACTTTAACAATAAAGAAATATGGGAACATCCTCTTCCTATAGCAAGAGGGAAATAAAACCTCTTTTGAAAAAGAAAACCTTTTTCCTCCACAGCCCTTCTCCTACAACCTCTCTCAACATTCCCTGATATTCCTGCCCATAGCGCCTTCCCATACAGTAAGATTTGTCCATTCCTCCCCATCAGGCACGCTCTTACAGCCCTTTTTCAAAAGCATCATAAGGCTCAATTAAAGAGAAGAATGATACTGTAACATCTGCTTTGCCTCTCCACAGCCCTTCTCTTAAAACTTCTCTCAACATTCCCTGATATTCTGCTCCATAACCTCCCCCATGGCGCCTTCCCATACAGTAAGATTTGTCCATTCTTCCCCATCAGGCACGCTCTTACAACTCTTTTTCAAGAGTATCATTATGTCATGCTCTAAACATTTTACCAGAACCTCTTAAACCTGATATCAAGCGAGTTTGTGCTCTTTTTGTTTTGGTACAGATAAAGGAAGAAGATAAAAGAACAAACACCGACATATATTTTGAAAAAACCAACGCAAATAGCACGGATAAAAGCATTCACGTTAAACATAAATCATATGTTAAAAAAATTCTAACAGCATTTCATTTTAACCACAAAGACAAAGATGGCACTTTTTCCTTTTGAAGCATTTTATTTTTCGTTCACTCTTCCTCATCGGTTTTTTGAGGAGGTGGAGGCAAAACATATGCCCCAGACAGCCAACGGTTCAGATCGATTGCACGACACCGTGATGAACAAAAAGGGTAAGAATCCTGCTGAGACATTTTTCCACATTCTGGACAGGGGCGCGATGGACGCAAATTATTTTGTAAGGGCGGCTGATATATTTCTGCTTTTTTTCCGTCTTTTTTGCGCTGTTTCATTGTTTTTCAAGGTACCTTTTTCTGTAAAGTTTTGTTTTTTTCCTTTACCCATTAAATTTTCGCCCACTTTGTCTTATTCACCTTCACTGAAATTTTCGCACCAATGATTAAGCAATGGATACTGATAAGTCATTAAGAGATCTATTGTTTCAGCCAAAGGGAGTCCCACAACATTGGAATAAGACCCTATTATATTTGTCACGAAAGCCCCGGCTTTTCCTTGAATTGCGTACCCTCCGGCTTTTCCTTGCCATTCTCCAGAAGCCACATAAGCCTCTATCATTGTTTTGGTTAACCGTTTAAACCGCACAGAACTTTCAACTAACTTGATCTTTTTTTTTCCACACTCATTCAAGAGACAGATAGCACTATATACCTTATGGGCTCTCCCTGAAAGAAAACGCAAACATTCGTATGCTTCATCTTCTCCCTCTGCTTTAGGGAAAATGACACGCCCCACTGCCACTACTGTATCTGCAGCTAAAATTAAATATTTTTTTGATGACGGTTCTTTTGCATTATTTTTCTGATCTCTTAACCAATTTTCCTGTGCTGCGAGGGCTTTTGTTTTTGCGAGACGCTTTGCTAAATTTGCTGGATGCTCTCTTGATTTTGGTGTTTCATCAATATTGGTTGCATAAACAAATTCTGGTTCAACACCTATTTGTGCGAGAAGCATTAAACGCCGCGGAGAAGCAGAAGCAAGAACCAAATTGATATCCATAATAGAACCCCTTTCGCCAATTTTGAGTGCATGCACTTTTGTCCCAACGTCCCCGTTTTATTTAAATTATTTTTTTCACACCTCTATATTTTGTAGTGCACTTGAAGCGTTTTTTCTTTGACCTTATTTTTCACAAGCATTCACTTCTGCAATAACGCTTCCCAATTTTGGGTTAATTTTTGATACAGAATTTTTCCTTTTGATGGTTATTTATAGCGATATGTAATTCGTCCTTTTGATAAATCATAAGGGGTCATTTCCACCATAATTTTATCGCCGACTAAGACACGAATACGATTTTTTCGCATTCTTCCAGCGGTATGGGCAATAATTTCATGATCATTTTCTAATTTCACCCGAAACATTGCATTTGGTAAAAGTTCTGTAACAATTCCAGAAAATTCCAGTACTTCTTCTTTAGACATAAAGAGCGATTTCCTTTTATAGTATATGTCGTTGATTTTATATGATAAGTTAACGTTCTTTTTCCATATCTTATTTTTTTGATTTTGTGAACAAGGATTTAAGAGAGAAAGAGAGATTTTCTTTATATACTGTTTGTGAGCGTATTTTCACTCTTTATTTTTTCTTCTCTTGATTTTTCCTTCATTTCATATGATCACCGGTTCATAAAAAACAAAAACCGGTTCTGAGATAATCACTGTACTTTTTTGTGATTTTTCTTCTCAACGAAGCCAGTATTTTATGCTTTATTTTATGTTTTTTTCTTTAAAGATTGAACTTAAAAATTTATTTTCTCATCTTAAGGAGAGTAAAATTGACTCATTAACTTTGCAAAAAAGCAACAAAACTTTTAAAAGCAATTGAATCGCCCTTTGATAATATCAAAAGACAAAGCGCCCAGTGAGAGAGAATGAAGCCTCTTGCAGAATGAAAAGGATATTAAATGGCTGAAAAATTGTATGACGTAGCACTTTTAATGGGCAGCCAATCAGATTGGCATACCATGCGCCATAGCTCAGATATTTTAACTCACCTTGGCATTTCTCATCTGACGCAGATCATTTCGGCGCATCGCACTCCTGAGCGACTTTATCAATTTGCGAGAGGAGCAAAAGCTTCTGGCTTTAAAGTTCTGATTGCTGGCGCTGGGGGAGCAGCGCATCTTCCTGGTATGTTAGCGTCTCTTACTCCTTTACCTGTTTTTGGTGTTCCGATTCACTCTCAAGCTTTATCGGGTCAAGATTCTTTGCTTTCGATTGTACAAATGCCAGCGGGTGTACCGGTTGGTACTTTAGCAATTGGCAAAGCAGGAGCGATTAATGCCGCTCTTTTATCCGCAGCAGTCCTTGCGGTTCATGATGATGCTTTATCCGAACGTTTACAGCACTGGCGCAAAGAACAAACAACCAGCGTAGCAATAACGCCAGCGATGGAAAGTGAGGATATCTCATGATAATACTCTTTTATCCGAACATTTACAGCAACAACACTGATGCAAAGAATAAACAGCCAGCGAAGCAATAACTTTAACGATGGAAAGTAAAGATGTCTCATTATTCTGAAGACTTATGTTCTGACAAAACTATTGGCCTTCTTGGAGGCGGTCAATTAGCACGAATGTTAGCAATTGCAGCAGCAGAATTTGGCTTTAAAACACTTGTTCTGAGTCCTGAGATTGATTGTCCAGCATCTCATATTAGCACAGAGCATATTCTTGCTTCGTATGACGATCAAACGGCATTAACGCATCTTCTTTCTGTTTGCAATGTGATAACCTATGAGTTTGAAAATCTTCCTTTGCAAACAGCACAATATATTGAACAAAAAAGTTATCTTTATCCCTCTTCTCAAATTTTGGCGATTTCGCAAGATCGCGTTCTTGAGAAACAATTTCTGAACACCCATGGAATTCAAACGGCTAAATGGTATGCGGTTCATGACCGAAATTCTCTTATTGAGGGTTTATCAGCCTTGGGAGGAAGTGGTCTTTTGAAGACACGCTGTTTTGGTTATGATGGCAAGCATCAAATTGGTCTTCATCATCCGAGTGAAGAAATCATCGATAAGGCGTTAATTGCACTTAATCATCAACCTCTCATTTTAGAAGAGATTGTCCCCTTTTTATTTGAAATATCTGTTGTATCAGCATCAAATCCTCAAAAAGAATATGCTTTTTATGATTGCTGTGAAAATCAGCATAAGAGTGGCATTCTTTATAAAACCTTAGTACCTTCACAAGCTTCACCACTGCTTCAAAAAACAGCACAAGAGATTAACGCTAAGATTATGGACATTCTTGATTATGTTGGTGTTCTTTGTGTTGAATCTTTTGTTTTAGCCGATGGAAGTCTTTTGGTTAACGAATTAGCGCCTCGTGTACATAATTCGGGTCACTGGACACAAAAAGCATGCATCACTTCACAATTTGAACAGCATATCCGTGCTATTTGTTCTCTTCCTTTAGGGGATACCTCACGCCATAGCAATTGTGAAATGACAAATCTTCTTGGTACGAATTTGAAAGATTATCAAAATTTTTTACAGCAAAAATCAACGTCAGTCCATTTATATGGCAAAACTCTTATCAAACCAGAACGCAAAATGGGCCATGTCATTCAATTAACGGGACCAGCAACAAAAACTTCCCACGCAAAAGAATAAAGAACTCAACAGGTTCCCTTCAGAAAAGAAAGAGTGTACTTTTAAAACCTCTCTCTTCCCCTACCACAACACTCTCCTGCTCCTAAGAACTCTCCGCACGCAACACCTCACTTTCCCGCTTTCTCCATTTTAGGCCCTTCTTCCTTTATCAAAGGGCATCAATCCTGAAGAAGCATTCTCTCCCCCTATCAAACATATCGCTAAAGGAAAGTGTACTTGACAAAAAGAGGACTTCCTGCTATGAATCCACCGTTTTCATTTACCCATTATGGTGGAAAATTTCAGTATTTTTCACGACAGAAGTGGAAATGTTTTTATAATATCTTATGTCTCAAGAGCAGAGTTTTCTTATCTTAAGAAAGCGATTTTTGCTTGAACTATATATAAACGGTGATGATGATGAAAATTAAAAATTCGCTCAAAGCACTCAAAGAACGTCACCGTAACAATCGGTTGGTTCGCCGTAAAGGTCGTGTTTATATTTTGAATAAAACAAATCCGCGTTTTAGAGCCCGTCAGGGATAATGGGTTTAAAAGACAGGTTTCTGATTTCTGCTGTTTTTGTGGGGGCATTTATTTGTTATGTTCATTTAAGGTCTTTTGTTTTTTTAAAAGGTTTTATTTTTTTCTGTTCAAATTTTTTAAGACAGCAGAGTATATTTCTTTTATTTTTCAGCGTTTTTTTTTCTCTCTCTCCCAGTTATGGACAAAACTCTCCTTCTTCCCCGTTTGAAGAAGCACCTTCTCCACAATCTCTTTTACCTTTAGAGGATATAATTCCTGATTTTCCTTCGGAACGGTCTGACAGTTCTCCCTTGTCAAATCCTCACTCGGGGACAATTCTTCTTGAAGATTATGCATTGCCGCCTCATGCACATCAATCTCTTGCGAGTGATCGTAAAGAACAAGAGATTGTACGCCTTCTCAAAGAATTGAAATATTGTTCTAATGTTAAGGAAGCGAAGAATCTTAGTCGTCAACTTCAGCGTTTATGGTCACGCTCGGGCAGTGAAACTATTGACCTTTTAATGATCTGGGCCGAACAAAGCATTGTAGCATCAGATTATAACGCTGCTCTTGATAGGATTGATTCTGTGATTGCTCTTGCTCCGACCTATGCTGAACCTTGGGTAAAACGTGCTTGGCTTCATATTCAATTGAGTGATTTTAAGCTTGCGATGTTTGATTTATTCCAGGCTCTCACGCTTGAACCTCGGCATTACATAGCCTTTATTGAGCTTGGCATCATTATGGAAGAGACGAATCGTCCTCATCTTGCGATCAAGGCTTATGAAACAGCTCTTTCTTTTTATCCACAAATGGAGTTTCTTCATCAGCGCCTTGATTTTCTTGTATCCCAACACGCAGATCAAGAAGTTTAGAGATTTATGAGAAATCATTTTTTCTCTAGCCGAAAAGCTAAAACTCTTTTATAATGGTCGAAGGTGTTCTGCACTTCGCGACAGGAAATAACATATTCCTGAGGCCTTATTGATTTCCAAGGGAGCTGTCCCTGAAAGAGCTCGTGGGCTTTTTCACACGGTGCCCACCTAGTATACTAGGCACTCGGAATCAACTTTTTCCATCGGTTGTTGCGGTTCACCTTTTTGTATTTGTTTGCGCTTCGGCTATTGTTTAACCTGATTGACACAATTCTCTAACCCCATTGATGAGCAATGCCCCATTTTCCTGAAAGCACCTCTTCTTCTTTATCGGTTCGCAATTCTTTGCGCCACTGGGGTTTATCACAACGGGAGCATTTATCCTTACAGGACCGTTCTATTTTTTCGCATCGCGCCTGTTCTCATGCAGCAGAATATCTTGACAAAAAAGTGAATAATCTTTCAGGGATTATTTTTGCTGGTTATTGGCCTATTCGTTCGGAGATTGATCCTCGTCCCTTGTTTGATTTTATCACATCACGAGGGGGTCATTTGGCTTTACCGTCAATTATTGATCATACGACGATGGTTTTTCGCCGTTTTTCGCATGAAAGTGAATTAGAGCGGATGCATTTTGGCATTCTTTGCCCGAGTTCTAAACAGGCTGTTGTTTTGCCACATTTTATTTTTGTTCCTCTTTCTGCTTTTGACCATCACGGTCATCGACTTGGGTATGGAGCAGGCTACTATGACCGGATCGTTGAAAATTTCTGCACCCAAGATCACCCTGTCCATTTATTTGGTTTTGGTTTTTCGTGCCAAGAAGCTGCTTTTATTCCTCCGAGAACAGAGGATCTTCTTTTGCAGGGTATTTTTACAGAAAAGGGTTTTCTTGCATTTTAAAGTGTGATTAAAACGCGTATGCGTTTTTTATTTTTAGGTGATATTGTTGGAGAAACGGGATGCAGAGTTGTTTCCCAGATTCTTCCCTGTTTGATTGAACACTGGCACCTTGATTTTGTTGTTGTTAATGGTGAAAATGCCTCCAATGGTTTTGGCATTACCGAGACAATTTACCAAGATTTTTTAGCTTTGAACGTTGATGTTGTCACAACGGGCAATCATGCATTTAGATGTAAAGAGACTTTGAGCTATGCCTCTTATAGCGATCGTTTTTTACGTCCAGCGAATTTTGTTGAAGGCACTCCTGGAAAAGGTTCTGGTTTATGGACAGCGAAGAATGGTGCTCGTGTTCTTGTTGCGAATGTGATGGGCACTGTTTTTATGCCCTGCACAGTAGATGACCCTTTTCACACTGCAGATAAGATTCTCGCAGCCTGTCCTCTGCGTGAACAAGCGGACGCGATTATTTTTGACTTTCATGCGGAAGCAACGAGTGAGAAACAGTGTTTTGGTCACTTTCTTGATGGACGTGTCAGTGTTATTGTCGGCACGCATACACATATTCCGACGGCTGATGCACAAATTTTAGAGGGCGGAAGCGCTTACTTATCGGATGCAGGCATGTGCGGTGATTATAATTCCTCTTTAGGAATGGATAAAGAAGAACCTCTTTACCGTTTTCTTTATAAAAAAAAGTTTAAATTTTATGAGCCTGCGAAAGGACCAGCAACGCTTTGTGGTTTAGCGGTTGAGCTTTCTGACCGTACTGGCCTTGCTGAAAAAGTTTCCGCTGTCCGCATTGGGCCCCATTTAAAGCCTGAAATTCCAGATTTTTGGGGTTCATTCTCCCTTTCAGAGCTCACCACTTCAGCCTCCTCTTAAGGAAACAGGCACCCACACACGCCATCGTTCTTTGCGTACACAGCAATGCCTGTGAACCTGATGATCCTTTGCAGAGCATATAGGCTCTTACCCTTTTACAGTCCTCTCTCTGTCCTGTCCATGCACTGTTTGCTGAAAAGGTGAAAAAATCTTAAGTCCAGAAAGAAGACACTACTCTCTTTCTCTACAGCTTGTCCTCAGCTTTTCCAGAGATTTGTCCACACAAAATTCTCCCTGAGGACCCCACGCACCCACACACGCCATCGTTCTTTGCGCACACAGCAATGCCTGTGAACCTGATGATCCTTTGCAGAGCATATAGGCTCTTACCCTTTTACAGTCCTCTCTCTGTCCTGTCCATGCACTGTTTGCTGAAAAGGTGAAAAAATCTTAAGTCCAGAAAGAAGACACTACTCTCTTTCTCTACAGCTTGTCCTCAGCTTTTCCAGAGATTTGTCCACACAAAATTCTCCCTGAGGACCCCACGCACCCACACACGCCATCATTCTTTGCGCATACAGCAATGCCTGTGAACCTGATGATCCTTTGCAAAGCATATAGGCTCTTACCCTTTTACAGTCCTCTCTCTGTCCTGTCCATGCACTGTTTGCTGAAAAGGTGAAAAAATCTTAAGTCCAGAAAGAAGACACTACTCTCTTTCTCTACAGCTTGTCCTCAGCTTTTCCAGAGATTTGTCCACACAAAATTCTCCCTGAGGACCCCACGCACCCACACACGCCATCATTCTTTGCGCATAAGCTATCATTGTTTTCGTCTCTGGAGCTTTTTCTTAAGGAGATCTCAGACTTCCTCTCTTCAGGAACGACTTTCCACAAACATAGATATATTTTCTCAACCTGTGACGCGTTGAATATTTGCACCACATTGCGCCAACTTTTCCTCCAGCCGTTCAAAGCCTCGATCAAGGTGATAAACGCGACTAACGATTGTCTTTCCCTGTGCAGCAAGTGCGGCAATAACAAGAGAGACGGAAGCGCGTAAATCTGTTGCCATCACTTGTGCACCTTGCAGATTCTCTGTTCCACAGACAAGAGCTGTCTGTCCATTGAGTGTAATTTGTGCTCCCAAACGTATTAATTCCTGTACATGCATAAAACGATTTTCGAAGACTGTTTCGGTGATATGAGCATTTCCCTGCGCCCGTGTCATAAGAGCCATGAACTGTGCTTGTAGATCTGTCGGAAAAGCTGGAAAAGGACCTGTTTTGATATCCACTGGCATAATTTTCTGCTCTGGATTTCGTCTTACATTGATCCCTTCTGGTTTTATTTCGATTTCGAGGCCTGTTTTTTTGAGGCATTCGAGAACTTCGGTGAGATGATGAGGGTTTGCATTTTTCAGAAAGACGTCTCCACCAATCATTGCCACGGCCATAGCATAAGTTCCTGCTTCGATTCGATCCGGAATCACTTGGACTTTGGCACTATGCAGTTTTTCCACTCCATGAATGGTCAGGGTTTGTGTTCCTTCTCCAGAGATGCGCGCGCCCATAGCTTTTAGGGCTTGAATAAGATTTGTCACTTCTGGTTCACAAGCAGCATTATCAAGAACGGTTGTTCCTTTTGCCATGACGGCTGCCATCAAGAGCACATGTGTTCCCCCAACGGTTACTTTAGGGAATCGATACCGCCCTCCTTGAAGACCTTCTGGTGCTTTTGCATGAACATAGCCCTGTTCGATAACGATGTGTGCGCCTAGACTTTTGAGACCTTCCAGAATAAAATCAACGGGTCTTGTTCCGATAGCACACCCTCCAGGTAAGGAAACGTAAGCTTCTCTACATCGTGCGAGAAGCGGACCGATCACCCAAAAGCTTGCACGCATTTTTGTGACCAATTCGTAAGGAGCATGTACTGTTGTTATTTTTTTTGCTGTAAAGTGAATTGTCCTTGAATACCCGCTTTCCTGATGTGCTGTTCGCCCCTCTACAGCATAACCGATCCCATGGTGATTGAGAATTCTCAATAAGAGTTCGACATCAACGAGATGCGGAATATACTTCAAAGTAAGTGTCTCCTTAGTGAGCAAGGCAGCAACCATAAGAGGAAGTGCAGCATTTTTAGCTCCTGAAATAGGAATAACACCATTAAGAGGATTTCCACCAATAATGTGAATAGAATCCATAATGTTTGACCCTTTTTACCCACGCCAAAGTGCCCCTTAGAAAGGATCCTTTGAAGAGTTTCCTTTCAAACAAGTGAATACCTTGAAGCGTCTTTTTTCTGACTTTGAAACGAATCATTAAGAGGTTTGGTTGCAAAAATGCCGTAAAAATACCTTAATCGGAAGTCTTTTTTAGGAATTATCCTGAAATCGTTTTCGATTTTGCTCTTTTCGACGTCTTAAATTAGCTCGCAATTGCTGGGCTAGCCTTTCTTGGCGTTGCTTTTTTTTCTCATCTTTGTATTTTTTATTATCGTCTTGTTTTTGTTGATCCATTTGTGTCATGACACATTTTTTTGAACAATTTCACTTTTTTGATAACCGGGAGCCCATTCAATACACACTCTATCTCCCCTTTATCTTTTTGCTTCTTATATCACCTTTTTTGTCATGACATAAGATAGACTGACTTGCAAGAATGGATCAATGTTCTCTTGCCTATTTTGTAACAATATGGCACAAGGCGGCACGAAGATTCAAAGTGCTGCGGTAGCTCAGTGGCAGAGCACTCCCTTGGTAAGGGAGAGGTCGAGAGTTCAATCCTCTCTCGCAGCACCATATGTGTAGAACCCCCTTTTTTGACGATGCTTTCTTGATTCACGCAGAAACCTCTCTTTTTATTTTCTGCATGTGGACTCGTTTTTTTTTATTTTTTCTGCCTTTTCTCCTCAAATTTGCACTCTCTATCTCCCTAAAATTTTTCGTAGAATTCATGGCTTTTTCTTTCCCAACTGCTGTAATTTTACAACATCCTTTTCCACCATTGTTTATAAAGAAATCGTTTGCAGACGATGGACCATCACTGCCAAAGCCTCATTAAATCGGTTAATTTCTATTTCAAGCCTTCGAATATAAGCCTCATCGCGATAAGCACGTTTAATCAAAGGCGGCATATCCGGCCAATAGATCATTAAATCAATCCATTCACGTTGTGCAATCCATAACCCTCCTTGACATTGCGCTTTATGTTCAAGAGGAAAATTCCTTTGCGTATAATAAGGGATTAAAATTTCAGGTTTTTTTGTTTTGATTTCCAACATCCCATTTGTCCCGATCAAAGCATCTGGAGAAGCTCCTTTCAAACGATCATCGGCCAAAATAAAACCAACGCATTCAGGTTCTGTCTGTGTAAGAGTTCCATAAAGCTGACGTGCCTGTGGTTCTAATTCTATGCCGCGCCGCATAGGCAACGTTGTTCCCTCTTCGATAGGCTTTCCTGTTATTCTTTCTCCAGCAAGCCTCATCATTAAAGAAGTATATTTTTGCGTTTTTTTTCCATCTTGTTTTTGTGCAAGGACCATCTCGAACAAAGAAGCAGTAATTAAACCATTCCGTGCTTGGCGCCATTCGTCTGTTCCTTGAACACAATCAATAATCGTTGGCATTTTCAATATTCTCCCTTTTTCCCGCTCTTGTCTCTCTTTGAAAACCTTTCAAATCCAGCATTGCGCAACACACAGCTCCAACAAAACAACACCACAGAACTGCACACACCCAGCATCGCGCAACTGGACTCACTTTTTCTTGTTGCTTACGGTTTTTTATTTTCTGGAATTAATTTTGTACGATCATGGGCATAAAGAAATGAGGAAATGCATTCCTATTTTTGCGCTATATAAAAATCATCACGCTGATACTGAAGCGCTAATTTCCGTGCTACTGCCTCTGCTTCATAGTGTGAAATAAAAGAACAGGCATTTTTTTGTTGTGGTTCCAATTTGATGATATTGTGTGCATATCCGGCATAATAGAGTGGTAATCCATAAGAGAATGTTTTGAGGTAAGTTTTCATTATTTTCCCCTCAATATTCATTCAACACATCAGACCAACGCAAACGATGCTGTTTTTCATAAGATCCATAGAGATTGTCTTCATATTCTTGGGCAATTTTTTGATCTAAATAAGCATGATAAGCATCACTATTAAAAATAAAAGGAGCTACTTGTTCATCTTGGTCATAGCCATCACGAATTTTCATATTCATATATAATTCGGCGATTTGTTCGCTTACATCATCGGCATGTAATGACCTTAAATCGAGCCGTAAAAGTCGAACCACATCATCATATTTATTCTCGACCAGTTCGATCACTTCTTCTCGTTCAAGAGGACCATCATACGTATCGTTGATTTCATCTTCACAGAGAATGATAAGAATTTCATCCTCTTTAACGAATGGAATATTTTTCATGAATATTTCTCCCTTAGACAGTTGATAAAGCTAAGCTCTGTCTTGACATGATCAAATATAGCGTTAGTCTTATATCCTCTATGGAAGATATGTCAATTATTTTATCCTTAATAAAAGATATATTATGACTTTTACCAATGCTCAAATGAAAACAAGAACGAAAATGACTGTTCTCTTGTTCCCATCTTGCTCTGCATTGTTTCCGATTATTCTAAATCTATATATTTTCAACAGACGGGGGCTGAAATGCGTGATTTCGAACTATTACAATCTTGGACAAAACTTGACCGAAAAACACAACAGATTATTTTGTTTCGTCTCCGTCAAGAGATCGACGCAAAAGAGTTAAAATGGCCTTCCGCTCCTCAGGAGAAACCTGCAAAACGAGATCAATAAACTCTTGATCTTCAGGCATTGTCTCTTGTCCGTAGAGAATATAACTCATACTCACATTAATTGCGTGACAGACACGATAGAGGGATTCAATCGTCGGCTCTTTTCCTTCAGAGAGAATGGAGTGCAAATATCCAGCTCCTTTCCCTGCAGAGAGTGAGATAGACCTTTTTGACCGTCCACTTTTTTGAAGTGCTTCCTGCAATCTTTGACGCCAACCATCAATATTCATAGTCTCACCCTATAGCCTATCTTAAAAAAATCTGTTTGTAATAAAATTGACTTGCTTTATCTTCTAAAGAGGATAAAATTAACGGAAATTTTCACTTATTGGAGGATTCATCATTTTTTTATTAAAAAACAACACCCCAAGTCAAAGTTTAAGAATTAGACAGTCATTTTTCAAAAACCCGTATATTGTTATTTTGCCCTCTTCAATTTCCATCTTTTATACAACCTCAAATTGTAAAATTGCAACTCTCTAAATTCTGCATAATTGATGAGTCAATTTTAAGGAAATACACAAAAAAATGATCGTCTACCAGAACAAAGCGAAACAACACAAAAATGAAACAGCAATATTTTTCAAAATAATAAATGTAACCAATATAGTTTTTGGGAGACATAAAAATATATTTTTTGCTTTTTACCCCTTCATATCAGACGAAAAAGAAGAAAGTTTATTTCCCTATGAAACAAGTTCTACACTCAGAAGCTCCGCATTATGAATCCTCGATACTTCCTTATGTCTGTTGGTACCAGAATGATTTCCTTGGTGGAGTCCGTGGAATGCGGGCACATGAAATTGGCATTTATACAATTTTACTGAATGAAATGTACGCGCGAGGGCGCCCTTTAAATTTATCAATAGAACGTTTAGCGCGTCTTTGTGGTTGTGACAAGCGAACTTTTGAAAGCGTTTTAGAGATGTTAATAACGGAAGGGAAAATATTACAGCTCGCCAGTGGTCTTTGGAACACACGGTGTGAAATTGTCTTTCATGAACGCGCAAAATTACTTGAGCAAAAATCCTCTGCGGGACGCTCTTCAGCAAAAAAACGCAAGAAAATCAACGAACAATTTCAGCATCTGCTCAACGCCTCTCCTTTAGATGTTGAACGTAACTCAGAAGCTCAGAAGACAGAAGAAAAAGAAACACCTACTGGTGTTTCACAAAAGAAACCGTCTGCGGTTGTTTCTTCTGCCTCTTTTTGTGACAGTCCTTCTCCCAAAGAAGACGTCAAAGGGTGTCAACTTTCCCCTGATCAGAAAACAGAAGAAAAAGAAACACCTAACGGTCTTTCACAAAAGAAACCGTCTGCGATTGTTTCTTCTGCCTCTTTTTGTGACAGTCTTTCTCCCAAAAAAGACGTCAAAGGGTGTCGACTTCCCCCTGAGTGGCGTGCTGACATTGCAGCAGCAATTTCAGAAGGGCTCAATGAAGAACAAGCCCTTTGGCAAGAAAAAAAGTTTCGTGATTATTGGCAAGCGAAAAGTGGCAAAGATGCAAAAAAAGTTGATTGGACAGCCACCTGGCGTAATTGGTACCGCCGTGAAATTGAGCGTTTACAAGAAAATGATAAACGACTTGCTGCTTTGTCCTCTATCGCTCTTTCGGCCCACTCTGCATCTGCCCTAAGCAACGACCACGAAGAAAGGCTTTATAGCGGCCTTATCAATTATTAAGTTTCTTAACACATCGATAACAATGAGCACACTTTTTGAAATTAAACAAAGACTTACCGCCCAAGCAGGCTCCATAGCAGAAATGCTGCTTCCACAAGGGAAAAAGCGCGGCAATTCTTGGGTTGTGGGCAATATCCACGGCGAAGCAGGACAAAGCCTATCGATCAGCTTAAGCGGCAAAAAAGCAGGGCTTTGGTATGATTTTGCTGAAGGCAATGGCGGAGATCTTCTTGACCTGTGGTGTAGTGTTAAAGGGATCAGTCTTCCTGAGGCGCTTGATGAAGCACGCGCTTATCTCAATCTTTCTCGTCCAAAACCTTTCATGGCTCCTCGCCATCATTATCGTGCTCCTCCTCTTCCGAAAGCAAATATTCCGCAACAGCGGGTTAAAATATATTTGCACAAAGAGCGTTGCATTCCCCTTGAAATTTTACAGCAATACCGGATTGGCGAAGAGGGCAATAAGATTATTTTTCCTTTTTATAAACCAGATGGTACCCTCGCCTTAGTGAAAGAGCGCTTAGCCGAAAACGGTGCAACAGCAAAACCAACAGCCTCTCAATGTGAACCGATTTTATTTGGCTGGCAAGCTTTGTCATTCAAAGACTGTGCTTCAACGGACCGAACTCTTGTGATCACTGAAGGAGAAATTGATGCGCTTTCTTTAGCAGCCTATGGATATCCAGCTGTTTCTGTTCCCTTTGGCGGCGGGAAAGGAGGCAAACAAAATTGGATTGAGAATGAATTTGATCGTTTAGAGTCTTTTGAAACTATTTTTCTTGCTACGGATATGGATACACCGGGGGAAGAAGCAGCATTTGAGATTGCCCATCGCCTTGGTCGCCATCGATGTTATCGCGTCCGCCTTCCTGGCAAAGATGCGAATGCGTGTTTACAAGCAGGTGTTGACGCTTCCATCATCCACGAAGCTTTTTTGCAAGCTCAAAGTTTTACCCCCAAGGGGTTACGCCATGTTTTGGATTATAAGGAGCAAGTTATAAACTTATTTTATCCTTCTGCAAAACAGCATCTTGGCTATACAGTTCCCTATTCAAAACTGAATGGTAAACTTTATTTTCGCCCTGCGGAATTGACCCTTTGGAGTGGAGCCAGTGGTGCTGGCAAAAGCCAACTTTTATCGGATTGCATTCCCCATTGGATTGCGCAAAAAAGCCGTCTTTGCTTAGCTTCTCTTGAAATGAAAGGAGAACAATCTTTACGTCGTTTAACGAAACAAACTGGCGGAACGGACCAACCAACGAAAGAAATGATTGAACGCGTTCTTCATTTTTTAGATGCAGGTCTTATTTTGTACGAGCATGTAGGCAAATCAAGCGTTGATGCCCTCTTAGATATTTTTGACTATTGCCGTGCCAAATATGGCTGTGACCAGTTTATTATAGACAGTTTGATGCGCCTTGGGATCGCCTCCGATGACTATGCAAGACAAGAACAAGCTGTTTATAAAATAGTTGATTGGGCAGTTTTAAACGCTGTTCACATTCATCTTGTAACACATACACGCAAAAGTGGTTTAGAAAAGGATGTCCCAGGCACAGAAGATATTAAAGGCGCCTCAGAAATTGGTGCCAATGCTTTTAACATCATCACCATTTGGCGGAACCGTTCTTTAGAAGACAAAATTTTGTCTACCCATAAACCAGAAGAAAAAGCGCACTTAGCACAACGCCCAGGTGTTATTATCAATATTGCCAAACAACGCTCTGGGGATTTTGAAGGAAAAATTGGGCTCTGGTTTGATCCTAAAACTTACCGTTATCGTTGTTCTTCTTCTGCTCCATTAACACCCCGATGCTATATTGAACAGAACCAAAATAGCTCTTTGGACTCAAAGCAAAGCCCCATCATCTCTCCCACAGTCAACTGTTTTTCTACACCTCCTCTTCCACAAGAATCTCCTTCTTTTTCTCCTTTATCTTCCCTCGCTACACAAATTCCACCATTCCCTCCAGCAAAAAACAACAATCCTCCCATCCCTGTCTCTCCCCCTACTCTCGCCGCACAGAAAAACCCTGCAATACAAAAGAATAATTCTCTTTAAGAACAATCCATCAACCAACCCAAATTCCTTCAATCATCCAACATTCATACCCCTTAAAGCTTTTACTTCAGTGCTTTTCCTCTCAAATAACACCACCACTCTCTTCAGAAGGAAACATCATGACCCATTCACAAAAAACAGATTCCACCATTCCCTCCAGCAAAAAACAACAATCCTCCCATCCCTGTCTCTCCTCCTGCTCTCGCTGTAAAAAGAAATCCATTGGTCACCTAAAAACTCGAGAAGTGATCATCGAAACGAGTAATCCTGCCTTTCAACCTACATCTCCAATCAGCACAAAAAACCCACGCACCACTCTTGCTTTTATTGATGCCCACAACCGTCCCATTGCCCTTTTATATAAGAAAGGACATATCAACCAAGCGCAATACAAAGCAGCGGAACGCTTTTATGTTTATTGGCGTCAATGCCAAGGTGATGCACAAATGAGTCTTGATTTGACCATTCAAAAAGTGGATAGCGATCAGCGATATACCCACCCAATAGAAGCCCAAACAAATGCCCTCAAACAATTACAAACAGTCAAAATCGAATTAGGGACTCTTGGGTATCGACTGGTTGAACAAGTGGTTGGTTATGATCAAGCATTTAAAGAATTAAGTCCCTCCAAACGCAAACAAAATTCTCTTGCTGATCATTTACGCGACTGTTTAGACTTGCTTGCTGTTCATTGGGGCTACGCAAATCGCACAAAGATATCTTAAACATGTCTTAACTTCTTGAAAAGAGACTGGCTTGCTGCTCACTGCCGCACTGCAAATCGCACAAAGACATCTAAACTTTTTGAAAAAAGCACGAATCACCTCTTTCATCACCATGTTCTAACACACACCTTTGGAGTCCCCACCCATTGCTTCTACCCTTATACTTCTTCTTGTCTCTTCATTTTCTCTGTATGTGCCTCTTTATATGCTCTCTTTTTTACATATGCTCTCTTTTTTACAAAAAACTCTTTTAGCACATCTTTTTGACTTCCCTCCGAAGAGAATCCGGCAAAGAGAAGCCGTTCAACAAATCTTTCAAAGAAGCTCTGCATAAGCACCAGAAAGATCGGAGAGACGCTGTCTCTCCACGAGCTGTATTGGAAACAAACGGCGCCTTATTAGCTTGGTTTTTTGCTTTTATTGAAAGTTTTATTTTTTATCCCAAGGGACGTTTTGTATATTCTCATCACACTTGTTTGCCCTCAAAAGACGCTCTATGCCTTTATTGGCGGCACGGGAGGTTTTGGCTCAACAAGACAAGAATAACACTCTCACCACTCTTCTTCAGAGCAACAATATTTCCCTCGCACACCTCTCCATACAGACAAGTACAGAGACTGCCTCTGCCCCAGATACCACAGTATCCTCTGATAAGATTTTGATCTATTTTTGGAGGGAAAGATCTTATACTTTAAATTAAGGGAATATGAAATAAAGTGGTGCGGGTGGTCGGACTCGAACCGACACTCCTCTCGGAACCAGATTTTGAGTCTGGCGCGTCTACCAGTTCCACCACACCCGCACGACATCTGATAAGGAACACACTTGTCCCCTCTTTTTTTGCACTATATAAAGAACAGAAGATTCGTCAACACTAGATTTTTTTTTTGCAAAAATTGGCTATTTTTGTCTCATTCAGGCTTCCTAAGATTTTTTTGATCTTCTTTGCCTCTTTGAATTGTCGGAAGAAATAATGATCTTGAACTCAGTAAAGCTTTGGACAATTTCACTGGCGAAGCGCCGTACAGCGCCTTATTGGCTTGGTTTTATTGCTTTTATTGAAAGTTTTATTTTTTTTATTCCAGCGGATGTTTTGTATATTCCCATCGCGCTTGTCCGCCCTAAGAAGGCGTATTTTTATGCCTTTATTGCAACATTTTTTTCTGTTTTTGGGGGTATTGTTGGATGGTGTCTTGGCTATTTTGCCTTTGACGCGATTGTTAAGCCTCTGTTAGAATTGACCGATCAATATGAAAATTTTCAAATATTATACAATGATACAACGCAAGAATTTTTAGCAGTTTTACTGACTGTTTCAGGTCTCACCCATCTTCCTCCCATCAAAATAACCACCCTTCTTGCAGGCGTTACCCATTTTAATCTTTGGCTTTTTATTCTTCTCTGTATCCTTTCCCGTGGGACACGTTTTTATCTTTTTGCTTGGCTGATTCAACGTTTTGGCTCTCAAGCGACTGACTGGCTTTCCGATCACTTTAAATGGTTTATGCCCCTTTGTTTTCTTTTGCTTTTATTCATTTATGGATTATACATTCTTTTTCTCAAATCATATTTTTCTCTTTAAGGTGTGCATACAGTGATCTTTTCTGACTATTCTTTTAGCCAACATCTTCACTGTACACTGAAGAGCAAAGAGCAAAAATTATGGATTTTTATTCTTGCTATCCTTTTATTGATTCCGATTGGCATTGCCCTTGTGTTCGAATATATTGGTGGCATTCTTCCCTGCAAGTTATGCATCATTGAACGCTTTCCTTATTATGGCTCTCTGATATTTTTGAGTATTGCTGCCTTATCAACACGATTTTTCCCCTCCTCTGCTTGGATACGCTCTTTATTCTGGGGTATTTTTATCCTCATGGTCATCAGCCTTATCTTAGCAATCTACCACGCAGGCGCTGAATATCGCTTTTGGGACGCACCGAATAATTGCACGTCACACTCTACCATGATCATAACGGATGCCTCTCACCTTTTAAATCAATTAAACGCTATTCAATCTCCCTCTTGTAATCAAGCAGCGGGATATTTTTTGTTTCTTTCCTTTGCTGGCTGGAATGCTGTTGCTAGTTTAGTTCTGATGCTTATCAGCCTCTTTGTTGCTTCAAAAGGACTCTTGAAAAAACAGTAAAAACCATAAAAAATACAAACAACAGCCCATAATACGAACAAAATCCTCCTCTTTTCAATTGTTCTCTTCACCTTTCAAAAGCATTTTTCCTCAAGACGATGTTTTCTATTTTTCTTTCTTCAGGAAGTAACGAGAAGCACTGCCCGCTTCGTGTTTTTTCTTGCACCTTATCCATTATTTTCAATGATTTCTTGCCAGAAAGAAGAACGGTACACTTTTCAAAAATGTTTCAGATGAAATCCCTTTCTCAAAGAGTTCGCTTTCTTTTTTCCAAAGACAAGAGAACATACCTTCCTTTCGTGCCATCACTTAAGTAGCATACCTCTCACTGTACAAAATCGATTTTCCATTCACCTCCACCAATTCCTCATCATCCTCCCCACCATACTCCAGAAGAAAGCAAAGAGCTCTTTTCGTTCTTTTTTATCCAAAATCCATAGATTCCTCTATCAAAGAGACGATACTCTTCTTTTGACGTTTTAAGAGTCCCCTTATTTCCTCGAACAGCAAACATCTCCGAACGTTTTCATTCTCTATAAAGTGCATCTAAGGATTGTCATCCTACAGGATATTTTATTGGTATTCTTTACCGACTTAGCGGAATTTTTTCGACAAAGGAAATTTCCCTCTTCCACAATTTTACTTTGATCAGAAAGTTTTCGAATTGACTTTCATTATTTTCGTTTTATATTTTAGAATAATTCTAAAACTAATCATATGAGTCCAATGCCTAAGCATTTCTTTTCATCAACACCCCAGAAGGTTTGTTCTTCCTGCACAGCGCAAGAAATTGTCGCTCATGCCACCCAATTAAAAAAAGACCATGCTGCATTGTATTTAAAATACGCACAAGCACTCAAATCATCTTGTCCCACTCAAGCTTTGATTCTTGCAACCATGAGTCATAATGAGCTCCAACACCACAAACAATTACTGAACCTTTCTTGCCATATAAATGAAGGAACCTTAGATTCATCGCCTGAAATCTCTGATTTTTCATCCTTTTCTGCTGCTGAGTCCTCCTCTGTAGAGACAGAACAATCGACCCTTACTCCTCATCAAAAGAAAACTCTTCTAACGTGGATTCAACCTGGCCTTGCGGGATTAATGGATGGTTCCATTTCCACCCTTGCTCCTATTTTTGCAGCAGCTTTTGCTACGGGTGATACATACAAAACTTTTTTAGTGGGCCTTTCTGCTTCTATTGGTGCTGGTCTTTCAATGGGATTTACAGAAGCTCTCCATGATGATGGTAAATTATCTGGCCGTGGCTCACCTATAAAAAGAGGGATTGCTTGCGGTCTGATGACAATGCTTGGTGGTCTAGGACATACGATTCCTTATTTGATTGACTCTTTTTTCTTAGCAACGCTTATTGCTTTCATTATTGTCATTTTTGAGTTAGGAGCCATTGTTTGGATCCAAAATAAATTCATGTCTACCCCCTTACGACGCGCTTCTCTTCAGATTATCCTCGGTGGCGCTTTAGTTTTTGCGACAGGGATTTTGATTGGCACAAGCTGAGCCCAAAAAGGGGAGCGCTTGTTAATGAAATCATATAAATTCACATCCACCCCCTCATGACAAGCTTCTCTTCAGATGATCCTTGGCGGCGCTTTAGTTTTTGCGACAGGGATTTTGATTGGCACAAGCTGAGCCCAAAAAGGGGAGCGCTTGTTAATGAAATCATATAAATTCACATCCACCCCCTCATGACAAGCTTCTCTTCAGATTATCCTCGGTGGCGCTTTAGTTTTTGCGACAGGGATTTTGATTGGCACAAGCTGAGCCCAAAAAGGGGAGTACTTGTTAATGAAATCATATCTGCTTGTTTTGTAGGAAGGCTTTTGTTAGGATATAAACTTGATTTATCTTTTGGAAATTCCTTGCCATGCCTCATTCTTTAAATACTCCCCCTTCGACACCTCAAAAAGACACTTTTTCTCACCTGGTACAAAAACTTCCTCTGCGGATTCAGCGTCTTGATCACGGACAGGGGCTTGAGCTTCCCCATTATGCAACGGCAGGATCTGCAGGTCTTGATCTGCGGGCTGCTCTTGCCCCAGAAGAAACTGTGAATCTCGTCCCAGGACAGCGTATTCTCATACCCACTGGTTTTATCTTTCATCTTCTTCCAGGGTACGAAGCACAAATACGTCCACGATCTGGCCTTGCTTTAAAACATGGCATCACTTGCCTAAACACTCCTGGAACAATTGATAGCGATTACCGTGGTGAAGTTAAAGTCCTTCTCATTAATTTAGGGCAAGAAGATTTCTCCATCCACCGTGGAATGCGCATTGCACAAACGGTTATTGCCCCAGTTACCCAAGTTGATGTTTGCGAATTTGATCCTCATCAAGCAGATCCCCTTTCTGCTTCTTTCCAAGCCATTCCAAACGAACGCGGCACGGGAGGCTTTGGCTCAACAGGACAAGAATAACACTCTCACCTCTCTTCTTCAGGACCGCAATATTTCCCTCACACACCTCTCCATATAGACAAAGCACAGAGACTGCCTCTACCCCAGATGCTACAGTATCCTCTGAAAAGAAGTTTCACATTCCCAAATAGCCCACAACACAGAGAGGCCGGCACAGATTCTAGAACAGCAAATGCCCCCGCACACCTCTCCATATAGACAAAGCACAGAGACTGCCTCTGCCCCAGATGCCACAGTGTCCTCTGAACAAAAGTTCCATACTCCCAAATAGCCCACAACACAGAGAGGACAACACAGATTCTAGAAGGAGCAAATACTCTAGAATATATTCAGTCATCATCTTCAATAGGATCATTTACCGCAAAATTAGGAGCAGTTATTGCAGCTTTATGGAGCCCTACAAGACCAATTTTAGTATATCCAGCACTTCGGATTTGATTAAGGAGATCCACAACAGCTCCATAATCGATTTCGCTATCTGCTCGAATAAAAATCTTTGTTTCGAAATTACGTTGCGTTTTCTGTAACAAAAGATCAATCAACTCTGTTTTGCTGGTGTGATTTTTTCCAATATAAAGAGCATGATCCTTTTTCAAGGTAATATAAATGGGCTCATCGGTCTGAGCAACAATAGGGGTTTGCGTAAGAGTAGGCAACTGAACAGGAAGAACAGACGTTGCTAAAGGCGCAGCGACCATAAAAACAATCAACAGCACTAAGATGACGTCAATGAAAGGCGTTATATTAATCTCACTATGGAGGCCTTCTTCATTGTTTTCCCAATTATCATATTGATCTATTTTCATGGCTGAGCTGATAATTTTTATTCTGTTGTTGTCTATCGAATTCACGACTTATAAGTCTTTCGATTGCCGCTGCGATATCGGCTAAATCATTTCGATATCCATTCAAAAAACGTATAAAACCATTATAGAGAATAACAGCAGGAATTGCGACAAAGAGCCCTATAGCTGTTGCCAGCAAAGCTTCAGCAATTCCAGGTGCGACGACATCCAACCGTGTTGTTTGGGATTTTGCGATTCCAATAAAGGCATTCATGATCCCCCACACGGTTGCAAAAAGACCAACAAAGGGCGCCACAGATCCAATCGTCGCGAGAACGGCACTTCCGCAAGCGATACGCCGCATTGCAGCAAACAAGGAGCGTGATAAAAGCGAATGAACACGTTCTTTCACTCCATCGATATTTCCACAAGAAAGGATATCATAAGGAAAAACTTCGCTTTGGTTTTGATGCAAATCTTTGGATTTCATAAGACAAAGCTGTTGAGACGACAGACGTATTTCTTTGAGAACTTCTTCCAAAAAGAAGACAGAAGTTCCTTTAATCTTTTGAAAGCTTGCTATGAGTTCTGCAAATGTTTGAGCATCATTCGTTAATTGAAAGACGCGCCGTGCTTTATATTTTGCAACAGTGAATTCAACAATTTTAAAAAAAGCAATGGTCCAGGAAAGAAGAGAAGCCAACAATAAAGCGATAATAACAGCTTGCACAACCCAATCAGCAGCCATAAACATTGAAAAAGGAGAGAAATCATGCATGGGTAATGCATTTGTATTGTTTTCTAAAGGAACTGTATGAGATGTCATATTCTATTCAAAATCCTTATATTTAAATTTTTATTCCCCCTTTATACTTCCCGACTCTTCTTTATATTCGCTTTTTAAAGGTATAAATTTGCAAAAAACAAGTCAATCATTCTTTATTACTTACGATTAATCTTTTTTATCATCAAGAAGATTTTTTTAAGATGTTATTTATATTTCTTTTTTTCTAACTTATAAAGAAAATCTCACATTATTAGGACCGATTACATCAGTCTATTTATCGAAGATGTCCCTTGTTTTTGTAGAGCACTCTTCTTTACAATGTTGTAAAAAGCAAATCCCCCCATTTTTGTTAGAATTGTCATCTAAAAAAACTGTTCCTTAATAGATCAGGGAACCAAGAAGATTTTATGACGTTACAAAGCATGACGAGGAAATTTTTATTTCAGTCAAATGATATCAATACTATGTGCAACATCAGTCAATAGAAAGAACAATGACTATGGCAAATAATAAAGCAAACAACAAAACAGAGACAGAAAAAAAACTAAAGAAACAATTGGATCAATTACGCAATGAAATTGCAAGCATCACCTCGACCGTCAGTGACTTTAGTTCCAACAAAATGAACGAAGCAAAAAACAAAGCCGAACAACTTTACAGTTCAGCGAAAGAAAATAGTGAGGAACTCTTATCACAAGCGAAAAGCAAGTACAGTGATTTAGAAAAAACAGTCAATCAACAAGTTCGAGAGCATCCTGGCAAAGCGCTTCTCATTGCAACAGGCATTGGTTTTATTCTTTCTCACTTATTGCGCCGTTAACCAATGTATAAAATGATTACTCCCCTTTTGAACCACCTTGTTGGTGGAGGAATCCAAAGTACTGTGAAGAAGATTCAAATCCAAACATTTTGCTATGGAATTATTGGACTTGCATTATTTATAGCTCTTATCTTTTTATGCATCATAGGTTTTCTCGCATTCTGTTTGGTGATGTCTCCTCTTGCGGCAGCAAGTACATTATTTTTGATTTGGCTTTTTATCGCAGGACTTAGCGCTGTTCTTTGCAAGCTTTTAAAATCGTATCATCGTCGCGATCACCAGAAGCAGTGGGAAAAACAGCGTCATGAGCTTATAACAGCTTCAGCCCTTTCCAGTCTTACGCTCCTGAACAAACATTTACCTCTTGTTAAATTAGGAGGACCTCTTCTTGGGTTTATCACTTATTTTCTTTTGAAAAAAAATAAAAAAGACCACCCCTAGAAATAGGGGGAGAGTCTCATGCATCTAAAAGAGGTTTGCTCTTCACCAAAAACTCTCTTCGAGAAGCTTTCTTTTCAAGGTAAAGCTTTTAAAAAGACCTCTTATTTTCAGAAGAACGCACCCTGTAATGACTTTCATATTGTTTATAACGAGAGTTAAACGCATCCAACAAATATAATATTTTCCTCATTCCCATGACACATTCTCTTCTGCTTGATCTCACAAAGCAAATTTGCCCACAAGCACATCACTGCTTTTGATCCATCAATTTCTTCAAAGACAGCAAGAGAATAATCTTCACCTCAAAATATCTGTTTCTCTTATGGAGTCTTCTCAACGATTTCTCATATCCAATGCCTATAAAAGAAAGCATTTATATTGAGTGATTATTGTCATCTCTTCCCTTTGCTGATCATAAGAACCGAATTGATAGAACAACTATAGCTGCTCTTCATCCTGTAAAAAGAGTGAGAGATTTCTTTCCACAAAAGAAAAAAAGAAGAAGTTTTCCCTTCCTCTTATATAAATTTAGGGAATCAAACAGAGAAATTCACAGCAACAAACACTGGGAAGCCGATCATTTTCTCAAAAGTTGTCCGCTATTTTATACACTTATGCCTGAATGCTATCATACTGGACAAGAACAGTGCTAATCTCTGCAACACCATCTTCAATGACTTTTTGATCATCTCCTTCAGCCATAACGCGAATGAAGGGTTCAGTTCCAGAGGGCCGAATTACCAACCGGACTTCTTTTCCTAAACGTTTCTGGACTTGATCAATTGCAGTTTTGACTTTAGAGTTCTGTAAGATCTTTTTATTTTTAATGGATATATTTTTTAAAATCTGTGGAACAGTTTCAAAACGCTGACATAACTGGCTCATAGGAATCTGACTTTCCTGCATACAAGCGAGAATTTGCAAGGCAGCGACCAATCCATCACCAGTCGTTCCAAAATCACTTAAGACAATATGCCCAGAAGACTCCCCACCCACATTGTATCCTTTTTGACGCATAGCATCTACAACGTAGCGATCTCCGACATTTGTACGAATGAGTTCCAATCCTTTGTTGTTTAAGAAACGCTCAAGCCCCAAATTTGACATAATCGATGCAACAACTCCATTTCTCTGCAACCGTTCGGTTTTATACCAATGCTCAGCAATAACAGCAATGATTTGATCCCCATCGATAGTTTGCGCTTTTTCATCAACCATGATCACCCGATCACCATCGCCATCAAGAGCAATTCCGACATCGGCACGCACTTCATGTACTTTCCTTTTTAAAGAGGTGAGATCGGTTGATCCGCATTTCTGGTTAATATTAAGACCTGTTGGCTCATTATTAATCGCAAAGACTTCTGCTCCTAATTCCCATAATGCCCGTGGCGCTGCTTTATAAGTAGCACCATTGGCACAATCGACAACAATACGCAAAGAATCCAGTCGTACATCACGTGGCAAAGTTCGTTTAGCATATTCTATATAGCGATAAATATCCCCTTCCACACGTTTAGCACGACCGATTTCTGAAGCTTCTGCTAAAGAATGTACAAGATCTTTCTCAACCAATTGTTCAATTTTGATTTCTATTTCATCGGAAAGTTTAAAACCATCGGGACCAAAAAGTTTAATACCATTGTCATAAAAAGGATTATGGGAAGCGGAAATCATCACGCCTAAATCAGCCCGTAAGGAACGGCATAACATAGCAACAGCAGGGGTTGGCACCGGTCCTAATAAGAAAGCATCCATTCCAGCAGCGGTCAATCCTGAAACCAAAGCATTTTCTAACATATACCCAGATAAACGTGTGTCTTTTCCAATAACCACACGATGTGACTGTTCTTTTGTGCGAAATAAAACACCCACGGCCATTCCTATTTTCATGGCAAAATCTGGTGTCATAGGAAAAAGATTGGCTTTCCCTCGAATTCCATCTGTACCGAAATATTTTCGTGCCATTTTTTTTCCTTTTACATATCCGTTTCTCTGACAGCCCCCACATACTGCATTTATTATGTTTTGATTATTTTTCTCAATTTTGCACAAACCCCGAGTCTCTTGATGCATAGATCAGTTGAAATCACCCTCTGATCTATCATTTTCTCACCTCACTTTTGCACTTGAAGAGTTATAGTTTTAAGCCCACCATTCTCAACTTTTTGAACAAACTCAGAAGAAGAAGGAAATCTCTTATTAAGACAATATTTTCCCATCCTCCTCAGAAGAGGATATAGAACACACTGCTCAGAGTTCTATACTCTCCGTCAATAATTTTATCTTTCAAGAATCTTAATTTTTGTCCAGCTTTTACTGCACCCTCCTTTGCAAGACCTCTCTTTTTTCTGAATTGATTTTTTAAATCCCACCTTCGCACCTTTCACCCTCCTAGACACTATCCTTTCTGCCCTTAAAATCCTCTAAAGAATTTTAATAGATTTTTGTGTTGATAACGCACAGAGCTATTAAGGATAATAGGTTTTAGTTAAGCATCATTAGCAGGAGTTTGTTTTTTCTTTCGTTCAGAAGTCTGAGACTTTTCTGACGTTTTTTCTTTACTTCTGGAAACATCTCCTGTTTCAGCTTTATCAGATTTATTGGTCTCGGTTTTATTTTTTGTGCTTCGTGATTTTGTTTCAGCATCACTAGCCTCACCCTCGTGATTGGAACTGTCTTTTTCAAGATGAGACGTATCGTGTTTTCCTTTTTTCCCCGTTTTAGGCACAACAGAGGTTCGCGGATTCTGATCTTCACTTGCTTGTGCACGAACAGGAGGTTTGCCCTGAATGATATTATTAATTTCTTGACCTGTTAAGGTTTCATATTCCAACAAACCTTGAGCAATAGCCCACCACTGTTTCTTTTTTTCTTTCAAAATTTTTGTTGCACTTTTGTAAGCATCATCAATCAGCTTACGGACCTCAGCATCGATCATACGGGCTGTCTCTTCAGAGATATTTTGTGTTCTTGCTACGGAATGACCTAAAAAAACCTCATCTTGATTATCACCATAAGCAACATTTCCGAGAATATCGGAAAATCCCCATCGTGTGATCATTGCTCTGGCCAACTTTGTTGCTTGTTCAATATCAGAAGCTGCTCCAGAGGTGATATTTTCTTTTCCAAATTTCAATTCTTCGGCAACCCTTCCCCCCATCATGATAGCCAAACGTGAAATCATCCACCGATAGCTCATAGAATAACGGTCCCCTTCTGGCAATTGCATGACCATACCCAGAGCCCTTCCTCTTGGTACAATTGTTGCTTTATGAACAGGGTCAGCAACGGGAACACTCAAAGCGACAATCGCATGTCCTGCTTCGTGGTAAGCTGTCAGTTCTTTTTCCTCTTGTGTCATAGCAGTTGAACGCCGTTCAGCCCCCATCATCACTTTATCTTTGGCATCTTCGAACTCTTGCATTGTGACCACTCTTTTATTCCGGCTTGCAGCCATTAAAGCAGCTTCATTGACAAGATTCATTAAATCAGCTCCGGAAAATCCCGGCGTTCCTCTTGCTAATATTTTCAGATCAACATTAGGAGCCAGAGGCACATTCCGCACATGAACTTTTAAGATTTGTTCCCGTCCAGATACATCGGGATTGGGCACAACAACTTGTCGATCGAAACGTCCAGGTCTTAATAAAGCAGGATCGAGAACATCAGGACGATTTGTTGCAGCAATTAAAATAATGCTTTCATTGGGTTCAAATCCATCCATTTCAACCAACAGCTGATTTAATGTTTGTTCGCGTTCATCATTTCCTCCGCCCAATCCTGCACCACGATGACGGCCTACAGCATCAATTTCATCGATAAAGATAATACAAGGAGCATTTTTTTTGGCTTGTTCAAACATATCACGAACACGGCTTGCTCCAACTCCGACGAACATTTCTACAAAATCGGATCCAGAAATGGTAAAAAAGGGCACATTCGCTTCCCCTGCAACAGAACGAGCAAGCAAAGTTTTCCCCGTTCCTGGAGGTCCTACGAGCAAAACGCCCCGTGGAATACGTCCACCTAAGCGTTGAAATTTTTGTGGTTCCCGCAAAAAATCAACAATTTCTTGTAAATCCTGCTTAGCCTCTTCAACACCAGCAACATCTTGAAAAGTGACTCTTCCATGAGCTTCTGTCAGCAATTTTGCTTTTGATTTCCCAAAACCCATCGCACCGCGTGATCCATTTTGCATTTGTCGCATAAAGAAAACCCACGCGCCCACGATAATAATAACAGGAAGCAACGAAAATAATAAATTAAGAAAGATATTATTCCCAGAATTTTCTGGAATTGCTTTAACATTGACTTTTTTGTTTTCCAATTTTTGCACCAACCCTGGATCTCTTGGTGCATAGGTTGAAACCACCCTCTGATCTGTCGTTTTTCCTACTAATTTTTGCCCTTGAATAGTGACAGTTTTAAGCTCGCCATTCTCAACTTTTTGTAAAAACTCAGAATAGGATACTTCGCCATTTCCAGAACGCTGACTGTCTCCATTAAAAAGAGAAAACAACACGATTAAAACAACGGCGATGATCCCCCAAATCAAGAGGGAACGATAATTGGAATTCATATTAAGCCCATTTATTTAAATAGAGTTTCTTAAGAGTCGTGTTCAACATATAATCTTGTTTCTTCCTTGCCAAGATATAAGAGCTATTTATTCTGTTTTAAAATGATTTTTCTTCATCCTTTTTCCCCTTTTTTCTGTAAATTTTCATTTTTTATTCATGATTAAAATTAAAAAAAGGTCCTACAACACTGACAATCGCTGCATCCTCCTGTGATAATAACCAATGAAATGGTGCCATAATTCGTTTTATTATAATATTGTGTTGACAATAAAAATGAGGTGTTAATTCTGGAATATCAACCCCCTTTTCATGAGAAATCATCACCAACGATTGCAAAGAGGGGAAATGAGGGGATTCGAGATCACTTTTTCCTTGATCGAGAGAAGCTTTCAGATGAAGCAAATCCGCAGGCCCCACACGTATGGCTGACGTATCATGATTGATAATTTGATAGCGCTGATCCCATATAAAGATTTCTCCCGGAGCAATCATTGCTTCTTGAATATGACGTGCTTCGCGCCATATAGCAATTCCTTTTCGGCTATATTCAATAACCGCCCCAGCTAGAGTAAACCGTTTTTTTTCTGGGTCATGCAAAGATAATTTTTGGTCCAGAACGGCTAATTTTTGAGAAGACAGCAAATACGAACTTCCCCCCATGAGAACAATAAAAAGCCCGACAACAAAGGGAAAAGCATGATGTTTCTGTAAAAAGGAAGGAGGTTGTCCGATAAAACAGCGCCCATACTCCACAGTAATATCCAAGGCTAAGATCAAATCTGCAACTTTTTGCGCTTGAACCCGACGTTGCAATGCAGCTTTATGAACCTTTTGAGCAATTTCCGTCAGCTTTTTTTGATGAAGAACATGACGCACACGCACACGTTCAAATTTTAAATCCTCATTTGTTGGATCATCAATCCATTTTGATCCCTGCAAAGATAAATAAGCACGCAGCGTTTTACGCCTTACCCCAAGTAACGGCCGAATCAAACGTACTTTGCCATACAACAAAGCTTCCCTTGGCATACAAGATAAACCGCGCTCATATCTTTCTTCATTATTTTCAGCAGATCTTTTTTGACTCTTTTCCTTTAAGATCTGCATTTCTTCATTTGCAGATTCCCTCTCTTTTCCCCTCTCTTCCCAAAGTATTTCTGGAATTTCTTGTTGTGCACCGTCTGTTTTCTTTTGACTTCGTTGAACACGCATTTGGTAAGTTTCAGCCTGATCATTGAGCGTATGCCCTGTCATAATCAGTGTTGCACCTTGTTTTTGTGCTTCTTTGAACAGTAAATCATACCGTGCAATCCGCGCTTTTTCGCTTATTTGTGTCCTCGGCTTTTTACCTTCCCACCGTACAACGATATGCTTTATCTGCAAGGCATGGCAAATCTTTGCAACACTTTCTGCTTCATACGCTGATTCCTCACGTAATTGATGATCAATGGTTACAACAATCACCTCTGGAGCAAGAGGCACTGTTTTTAAATGCTCTTTGACCAAAAACAATAAAGCTAACGAATCGCCTCCTCCAGAAACCCCTAAAATCAATTTCTGACAATGAGCAAAGTCTGTTTTTTTAAAAAGATTTTTTGCTAATTTAATAGACACTGAGAACGACTGCACTCCTCATTTAAAGCACGGACAAAAACACCTCTAATATTTTAGTCTCTTTTGATTTATCTTTAAGTTA
This sequence comes from Bartonella sp. A1379B, assembly GCF_002022485.1. Taxonomy (NCBI): domain Bacteria; kingdom Pseudomonadati; phylum Pseudomonadota; class Alphaproteobacteria; order Hyphomicrobiales; family Bartonellaceae; genus Bartonella; species Bartonella sp. A1379B. The sequence continues at coordinate 1,233,697 of NZ_CP019780.1, forward strand.
TCACAAACTTTACTCTTTTGATCAATCCATTATACACTGAATTAAAATCGGCAAAATCGCAAAACTATAAAGTATTTTTATCTTTCCAACTCTTCATAAAAGAGGATAGCGCTTCATAAAACTCTTTTTATCACTCTACAGCTTCAGCTGCATGTCTTCAAGAATTGATGATCAAAACACTTAATAAATGGCGTAAAAATTCTTGCATCCACACAATAAAGAAAACCTTCGATCACAGCAAATATGATACAGTATATGCCCCTCACAGCATTGTAGAAAAAATGCACCTCTTTGCTTGAGTGCTCCTTCCTATGATTGCTCTGCGTTATATCCTCTAGACAATCATTACAGGGATTATAATTGGCTGCCGCATCAACCTTCTTTACAGTTTTCACCCATCCATCTCTGGAGAAGCGCAATACACAAAGGAATTATGGATCAAATAAAGCACTCTTGCTTCTTAATCAAAAACCGCATCATCTTTCATCCCCTTCCGCATCAACCTTCTTTACAGTTTCCCTCATCCATCTCTTGAGAAACTCAATACACAAAGGAATTATGGATCAAATAAAGCACTCTTGCTTCTTGATCAAAAACCGCATTATCTTTCATCCCCTTCCGCATCAACCTTCTTTACAGTTTCCCTCATCCATCTCTTGAGAAACTCAATACACAAAGGAATTATGGATTAAATAAAGCGCTCTTGCTTCTTAATCAAAAATCGCTTTTCTCTCTGTATTACACTGTTATATGTAAACACAGTTTGACACTTTTCGATTTTAAAAAGCATAGAATATTTTTCTTTCTGACGGAAAAAGGAAGAAAAGAATTTTTTAAATATTCTACAAAAAAGCCCATAAACGAAGCCAAAATGAGAAGAAAATTCTCCACTCTGTTGTTCCCTTTCTGTTTTTTGCCTCTATCTTCTTTTCTTTTTATCCCTTCTCGGCATTTCATTCCTTTACCCAAACTACTGACGGGTCTCTTTCAACCCTTTATTTGTTAATAACTTCCCGTATTATTAATGACCAAAACGGCACGCCGATTTTGGTTCCAACAAGAGATGTTATCACAAACTGCTACAGGTCTTTCTTTTCCGTAAGAGATCGTATTCATTCGTTGGGAAGAGACACCCAAAGAAATGAGGTGATCACGCACCGCAACAGCACGGCGTTGTCCAAGAGCTAAATTGTACTCACGTGTTCCGCGTTCATCGGCATGCCCCTCAATCGTAATAGAATAGTGCGGATAACGGAGCAACCATTCTGCTTGACGGGCTAAAATATATTCAGCATCCGATTCAATAGAAGAGGAATCCAAACTAAAAAAAACACGATCCCCAACATTAACAGTGAAGTCTTGTGACAAACCCGCCTGTGCATTATTATACCCAGACTGACCGAGAGAATTTGTTGCATCAATACTTTTTTTGCCACAACCGATCAAAGTTAATAACAAACAAAGAACTACCGCAAGTGGGTAGCGAACAATATTTCGAAAAGAGTTCATAAACCAGTTCTCCTTAATTTTTAGCATCATCATGAACAGAAAGAAATGAGATGACCACGCACCGCAATAGTACAGTATTATCTAAGAGCTAAATTGTATGCACATATTTCGCATTCATCAGCATGACCTTCAATCATAACAGAAGAGTACGGATAGCAACACGATCCCCAACATTAACAGTGAAGTCTTATGACAAATCCGCCTGGACACTCTTGTAACCAGAATGACCGGAAGAGTTTTCTGCACCCATATCTTGTCTCGTACAACCGATCAAAGTTAATAACAAACAAAAAACTATCGCAAGTGGATAGCGAACAATATTTCGAAGAGAGTTCATAAACAGATGCTTTTCTTTTCACAATCTTTCCGAAAATAAAAGTTTATCCTCTTTTATTTTCTCTTTTTTCTCCCCTCTTCCCACGTTTTCAGTGAATGTTTCGCCTCCTTTTCTTTCTAAAATGCTTTTTTTCAGTTTATCTAAGATTTTCTGCCTCATTTATACAGCTTTGCTTATTATTCTTGCTCTTCCTCTTGAGATTTTGTTTGCAGAGCGTTGAGTTTAGCAAACACAGTATCAGCATCGAGATTTTTGTCAAAAGTTTTTTCAAGTTCACTCTCATCAAGAGTAACATTTTCTGTCACCGATGTAGGGAGTAAAGTTTTGTCTCCCTCTATAGGGAGAGGAAGATTTTTTGCTGCTCGTTGCAATTCAAAATCCAAATCAATTTGCGAACATAACCCTAATCCTACCGGATCAAGAGGAACTAAATTATTACTGTTCCAATGGGTTCTATTACGAATTTGCTCGATCGTTCCTTTGGTTGTGCCAATCAATCGAGCGATTTGCACATCTTTTAATTCAGGATGATTGAGAATCAACCATAAGACACCATTCGGACGATCTTGACGTCGAGACAAAGGAATATAGCGTGCCCCTTTGCGTTTAACTTGAGGAACGCGCACTTTTGATTCAGAAATTTTCAATCGCGCTGTTGCATCTGCTTCAACACGTGCAATTTCACTCCGTGTTAACTGACCAGAACTAATAGGATCCAAACCTCTAATTCCGTGTGCAGCTTCACCATCAGCGATTGCTTTGACCTCCAACACATGCAATTGACAAAACTCCGCAATCTGATCAAAAGAAAGTGCTGTATTATCGACTAACCAAACAGCTGTTGCTTTAGGCATCAAAAGTTGCGTTGACATATTTATTATATCCTTTTATCGACCTCTTTTTGAGGCAAGTTATTGCCCACTCTGAAACTTTGGAGCGCTATGACCTTTCATCATAGAAGACTTTCACCCCTTCTAATAAGTCACTTAATGACTATGAAATCACGATCTTTATACCCTGATTTTTGCCCCACGACAAGAGATCTCTCTTATAACAATCATAATCAGAATGTCTTTACCTTTGAGGAGAATTTTTTTATAAAGGTTTTCTTTATTCTCTTTCATTCTTTTTATGATACATTTATTCTTCAAAGAGGAAATGTTTGATCATCCAAACAAAAAGGTAAGCCATGGCAGGCCATTCACAATTTAAAAATATTATGCACCGTAAAGGACGCCAAGATGCAATGCGTTCAAAAATATTTTCCAAACTTGCACGTGAAATTACGGTTGCAGCCAAACAAGGCTCTCCTGACCCAACAATGAATCCACGTTTAAGACTCGCGGTTCAAAATGCAAAAGCACAATCAATGCCGAAAGATAATATTGAACGCGCGATTAAAAAAGCTTCAGGGAGTGATGTCGAAAATTATGATGAAGTCCGCTATGAAGGATATGGTCCCGGCGGTGTGGCTGTTATTGTTGAAGCCTTAACCGATAACCGAAATCGTACGGCTTCAAATGTCCGTGCTGCTTTTACAAAATCAGGAGGCGCCTTAGGAGAAACAGGTTCCGTTAGCTTTATGTTTAATCGCATTGGTGAAATTATTTATAAATTTGAATCTGGCACCGCAGACACTATTATGGAAGCAGCCATTGAAGCAGGAGCTGAAGACGTACAATCGGAAGAAGAAGGAGGCCACCATATTTTCTGTGCCTTTGAGGATATCGGTGAAGTTTCGAAAATTCTTGAAACCACACTTGGCGAAGCAGAATCTATCAAAACCATTTGGAAAGCAACCACCCTAGCACCCATTGATGAAGAAAAAGCGCTTTCTGTTTTACGTTTAATTGCAACCTTAGAAGAAGATGACGATGTGCAGAATGTTTATGCCAATTTTGACGTTAGTGATGAAATTTTAGCAAAATTGTCGGCATAATCTTTTATTCCGTTCCTTATTGACGGAAATTTCATAGGCAAAACAAAAGAACGAAAAGGAAAAAAGAAGCAAACACCCTGTTTGAAAAAGAATCTTCACTCGTTAAGGAAGGATTTTTATTTGACCTCTTTATCTTTAAATGCAGAGAGGCTTTTTTCTTTTATTTTCTAAAAACAGCATTGCCTTTGTTTTTCACACGCAGAATTTTCAGCACTTTTTCTTTATTCTAGAGTTTTTTATTTCTTTGTTCTATAACTTTTTTGATCGAGGATTAGGACTCTTGAGTTTTTCACTTATTTTTGGGATTCTTCAAAGATCTTTTACGCTTCTCTATCAAAATAAGGCTTTCTCCATCTAAAGCCTTCCCTTTTGACTTAAGCAATTAAATGCGTCCTATTTTTTCTTTGCAAAAAAAAAACAGAGCTCTCTTTAAGAGCTCTTGCGAAACGCATACAATTTATACCGCATATTCCTGAAAATTTTAGAAGCCAAGGCCCCCAAAGCGATTTTTAAACTTAGAAACACGCCCATCACGATCGACAAATGTTTGCGACCCTCCAGTCCAAGCTGGATGGCTTATTGGATCAATATCCAAATTCAGGGTATCCCCTTCTTTGCCCCATGTTGAACGCGTCACATATTTGGTTCCATCAGTCATCACAACATTAATCATGTGGTAATCAGGGTGAATATTGGGTTTCATACGACAAACTTTCTATTTCCACACAACGAAATAGCACTTTATGTATTTTTTAAGTGCGCTCTCCTTGTCTTTTTGATACACTTATTCAATTAAAATTTCAATAGCTGAGCACACATGAAAAAACAAGTATTCAAAATGTTTGAATTTCTTAAAATTTTATTGTCAACCCAATTAAGATACAAAATCCCATGCAATTCCTGAATCTCTCAGAAAAATCTAAGAAGCCTTTTAAAGCGAAATATTCTTTTTCTTTATTGTCCAGTTTTATCCCTTATATAAAACGCTACAATTGGCTTATATTTTGCGCTTTTCTGTCTTTATTGGTTGCGGCTTTTGTCACTCTTGCGTTACCCGTTGCCATTCGTCAAATGCTTGATCATGGTTTTTCGGCTCCAAGCAATGGCAAAATTCATTTCTATTTTGGTATTTTATTTATCTTAGCTTTCCTGCTTGCTCTGGCTTCCGCCATCCGTTACTATTGTGTCGTTACATTGGGTGAGCGATTTATTGCTGATTTACGGCGTGATGTTTTTCAGCATATTCTGCACCTTTCTCCTGATTTTTTTGATGATTCCCATTCAGGAGAAATTGTTTCACGCCTCTTAACGGATACAACCCAAATAAAATTAGCAGTAGGATCGACAACCTCGACAGCATTGCGTCATCTTATTGTTGTGATTGGAGCCATTGTCATGATGGTCATCACAAACGCTAAACTCTCCTTTTTAGTTTTGATTTCCATTCCCCTGATTGCAATTCCCCTGATTATTTTTGGACGCAAAGTACGCACACGCACACGCACAACGCAAGACCGCTTGGCGGAAGCCAATGCTTTAGCCTCTGAACAGGTGAGCGCCATTCGCACGGTCCAAGCTTTTACAGCCGAAAAAGATATCTCTGAACGTTTTTCAATGTTAATTGAACGTGTTTTTCAAACTGCTCGTACTTCTGTGATTCTTCGTTCTTGCTTCACAGGCTTTATGATTTTTCTAGTCTTTAGTAGTATTGTCGCTATTTTATGGATTGGATCACAGGATATGTTGCATGGCACCATGACAAGCGGAACTCTCGGCCAATTTGTTCTCTATGCGGTTTTTGCAGCAACAACCTTTACACAATTATCCGAGATTGGTGCAGAATTAGTGCAAGCAGCAGGAGCAGCAGAACGTCTTGCTGAATTATTACAAAAGAAACCCACTATTACAACACCTGCATCTCCTTTATCGCGTGCCCTTCCCATTCAAGGATCTCTTATTTTTGATCGTGTTCATTTCAGCTACCCTTCCAGACCAGAAAAAAAGATTTTTCGTGATTTATCTTTTTCTATCAAAGCAGGAGAAACTGTTGCTTTTGTTGGCCATTCAGGTGCAGGGAAAAGTACTCTTTTTTCCCTTATTCTGCGTTTTTATGATCCTATTAGTGGTCAAATCAAGTTTGACGGCATTGACATTAATCGCCTTTCCCTTCACGATTTACGTTCTTCGATTTCCTATGTTCCTCAAGAAATCGATATTTTTGAAGGAACAATTCGCGAAAATATAGCCTTTGGTGCTCACAATCCTAATCAAGAACAAATTATTGCTGCAGCCCAAGCAGCCAATGCATCTGAATTTATCGACTCCTTACCAAAGGGTTTTGACACTCAAGTAGGTGAAAGAGGCATCACGCTTTCAGGAGGACAAAAACAACGCATTGGTCTTGCACGAGCGATCTTGAGAAATGCTCCTCTCCTATTATTGGATGAAGCAACATCAGCCTTAGATGCAACGAACGAAAAGCTGGTACAAAAAGCCTTAGATGAACTCATGAAAAATCGCACAACTTTGGTCATTGCTCACCGTTTAGCAACAGTCTTAAAAGCAGATCGTATTCTTGTAATGGATCAAGGCTCTATTGTTGAAGAAGGAACGCACACACAATTGATTGAGAAAAATGGAATTTATGCCCGTTTAGCTAAATTGCAATTTTCGCCTGAACAAACTTCACAAAAAATGAAACCAAACAAATCTCAAGAAAATAAAAAAAGAAAATCCTCAAAAAAATAAAGTCCAAAACCTCAAATCTAAAGAATATATGCCAACTGATTTGTGCTTCCCTTCAAACAACGCTGATCAATACTCAAACGAAAAAGAAAACCATCCCCATTTTTCTCGCCAGACATTTACTTTTCGTAAAGCCTCGCTTTTCTTTCTTCTGTAAAAGCTGCTTTCCTCTGTAAAAAGTTTGTATTTTATCACGTTCCTTTTTTGAGAATTTTTCGTAATTGGGTGTAAATAATCTCATTACCAGCAACAATATTTTTTTTATCAAAAATATCTTGCCCGCCGTCTTTATCGCTTACAAATCCACCTGCTTCACGAATCATCAAAAGTCCAGCGGCCATATCCCAAATCTGAAGATGATTTTCCCAAAAGCCATCGACCCTTCCAGCAGCCACATAAGCCAAATCAAGAGAAGCAGCGCCGAAACGACGAATTCCAGAAACTTCAGCCATTACATTGCGTAATTCCACCAAGTAATTTCCGTGATTTGGATATCCCAAATGAGGTACCCCTGTAGCGATGATACAATGTTCCAATTGGCGTCGTGCTGCGACACGACAACGGCGATCATTGAGAAAAGCCCCACAGCCACGTTCAGCAGTAAAGAGCTCATCAAGAATAGGATTATAAATAACACCAGCGACGATCTGCCCTTGACGTTCTAAAGCAATTGAAACAGCAAAAAAAGGAAGACCATGCAAAAAATTTGTTGTCCCATCCAAAGGATCAACAATGAAACGATGCTGAGAATCTTCTCCGATAATTTCCTGAGACTCTTCCATCAGAAAGCCAAATTTTGGTCTTGCTTTGCTCAATTCAGTAAAAATAATTTTCTCAGCTTTATAATCTGCTCGGCTTACATAATCTCCTGGGCCTTTCAAAGATACTTGCAGATTTTGAATTTCACCATAATCACGCACCAAAGAACGGCCCGCTTTTATAGCGGCCTGCACCATAATATGCATGATTGCAGAATGAGCCATCTCTTATCCTTTTTCATTTGCACGACGTACATAACTCAACTCATTGGTATCCACAACGATACGCTCTCCTGAATTAATGAAAGGAGGAACAAGAATACGAATTCCATTTTCAAGCACAGCTGGTTTGTAAGAAGAGGTAACGGTTTGTCCTTTGATTGCGGGATCGGCTTCAGCAATGGTTACAGTTACTTGATCGGGCAGAGATACCCCAATGGGTTTTTCTTGGTAGAGCTCTACAGTCACGGTCATTCCATCGTTTAAGAAAGCAGCACGCTCGCCGACGAAATCTTTTTGCAATTCGAGCTGTTCATAGGAAAGTGAATCCATGAAGACCAAAACATCCCCTTGCTGATAAAGGAAAGTAAAATCTTTTTGTTCGAGTCGCACTCTTTCAACGGTTTCAGCGGCACGAAATCGCTCATTCAGCTTTGTACCATCGATCACATTTTTCATTTCAACCTGATTAAATGCGCCTCCTTTTCCTGGTTTAACGGCATTACATTTCACAACTGCCCATAAACCTCCTTGATGTTCAATCACATTTCCAGGTCGAATTTCATTTCCATTAATTTTCATTGTTCATCTCCAATTTGACAAGAACAGAGGAGACCTCTTATTTTACTTTTTACAAAAACCGTTGTGTTATTGAATATATGAATATTTTACACCACCATAAAACTTTAAACTTTCGTTTAAATGCCTTCTAAAAATTATTAGATCAATTTTTTTGCTTGTTGCACTGCTCTTTGTAATTGATCTCTATCCATCCTCTCAATCATGGTTTCAAGATCGGGAATTTTTGCTTTTTGAACTTTTGCAATCAAATACCACGCAGCAGCCATAATGAGATTCTCGGTTGTCCCAATCCCATCGCGATAAAGCCTTGCCAAATTGACCTGTGCGACCACAATATTTTTATGTGCACTGTCCAAAAATAAATTAAAAGCACGTTGAAAATCGTTTTCTCCTCCACGTCCCTGCAACAACCATTGTGCCAAAATAACTTGAGCCATTAAATGTTTATTTTGTGCTGCAACTTCCAAAAGTCTGCGCGCATTATCATCATTTTTGGGGATTGTAAAAGTGCCTACAGAAAGAATTTTCGCAGCAGCAAAAGCTGCTTCAGGATCTCCAAGAGAAGCACCTTTTAAGAACCATATTAACGCTTGTTCTATGCTCTCATTTTCTCGACTTTTTACATCACTCTCTTTTACATCTTCCTCCTCGGATGCTTTGTTTTCGTGCAAGGCTCTATAAAGGTGAATTTGCCCAGCATAAAAATAAGCTTCTCTAACACCAGCATGCATTGCTTTTTGAATGAATTCTTCGGCAAGATTTATATTTTTTTCGATGAATTTTCCATCAAACAACATCAAACCATAACGGAGCTGTGCTTGTGGTTCTCCTTGATTTGCAGCGCGTTCAAACCACAAAGCGGACTGTTTCCCATCAACAGGTCCGATACATCCTTCCATATACATTCGCCCTAACAAAGTCTGAGCAATTGGATCATTGTGTTCGGCACGCATGAGCGCGGCACGAAAAGCTTTTACATAATACCCTTTGGTGTAATAATCATAGGCTTCATCATATTGACCGGCTTCTAAAGGCATCACAATTTTTTGAGCCTCTTGAATATTTTGAGAGATATCTACAATTTGCCCTCCCTGTTGAGCCTGTGAAGAACTTCCAAAAGCCATCACAAATGCGATTGTTCCCAGAATAAATACCCTGTAAAATTTATTCATGACTTTTCCCTCTCCGTCCGTAGAAGAACGTTTTGACATTTTTCTTTTATCATATCAAGCACCCTCAAAGGATCATCCTGCATAAAAATCATTTCTTCCACGGCAATAAATTCACAAGCGGTTTCCAAAGTTTCATCAAAAAATGCATATTCACTCCCCGCTTGAATAATGGCGGGCGTGTTCATAATCTCTGCCCACCATTGTGCCAGCTGAATATTTCGAGGATGGGCACGAGGTTTTTTGTCGGCACCTAATTTTCCAAAGAAAAGATAATCAACGCCTGTTTCAGCGATAACCATTGCAGAGTGGCGATTCTGAAAATTTCCACAACCAATTATTTTTTTTTCTTTTTTCAAGTTTTCGATAACTTGGGAAAGATTAAAATGGCTTTCTAAATGCAAACCATCCGCCTTGATCCGGCCGACAACACAACTTTGCTCAGCAATAATCAAAGCTGCGCCATTCTGCTGAATATCATGAGCATAGAGGTGTCCACTCTTTTGCAAATGCTCTTTCCCCATTTTTTCCCCTTGCGAATCATACAAAATAACGCAAACAAAAGATTGCGTTTGCAAAATCTGACGAAATAAAACAGGATTGAGTGTACGACGGACATCGACTGTCAAAATCAACTGAGGAGAAAGACATTGCACAATTGGTTCACTTTTTTGTTTTGTCATCCTGCATCTTTCAACATTGCATTGCACGACTCACACTTAAAAACCATTTTATGGTCATGCGCTTTTAAAAACAGACTCTTTATTTGATACCTTAAGGGCCCCTTCATGACATATTCTAGAACGTCTTCTCATCATAATCTACAGATTCCCCGTGATACACGGATTGATGTTTGTCGTTCTTTAGCGCTGTTGACAATTTTCATCAACCATATTCCTGGTACATTTTATGAACATCTCACCCATAAAAACTTTGGTTTTTCTGATTCAGCAGAAATATTTGTCCTTCTTTCAGGCGTTTCACTTGGACTTAGCTTTCATGCGCGTTGGTATAAGTTACCTTTTTCTTCTCTGATGAGCAAACTTTGGAGAAGAGCTTTTCGCCTTTATAAAGCATATCTCTTTACTACTTTTGTCACCTTAGGCCTTTTTTGGGGAGCTTTTTCCCTGTGGCATTTAGAGAAATTCACCTCTATGAATAACGTAGGATTATTTTTTACAGACCCTTTTCTGGCATTTTTGAGTATTTTAAGCTTTGGTCATCAACTTGGCTATAACAATATTCTTTCGCTTTACGTTGTTTTCATGATTTTCGGGCCTTTTATGCTTTATTTGAGCTGTCGGCACAAGGGGCTTCTTCTTTTCACCTCCTTCACACTTTATGTTCTCTGTGGCCTTTATAGGATTGCGCCTCCTTCTTATCCTCTTCAAGGGCAATGGTTTTTAAATCCTCTTTCATGGCAATTTCTCTTTGTTATTGGCCTCACAACGACTCTCTTTCTCAAAGAGAAGAAATCGATTCCCTTTCGCCCTTTTTTGTTGACATTCTCTATCATCTATCTTGTTTTTTCTCTGTTATGGGTACGCTTAAATTGGTGGGGAAGCTTTAGTTGGCTTAGTTGGTCTTCCCCTTTGATTAATTTCAATAAAACTTTTTTAAGCCTCCCACGTCTGTTGCATATTCTTTCTTTATCTTCTTTGCTTATTTGTCTTCCTTGGATACATCAAAAGCTTCATGTCTCAACACGACATCCCTTAGCGATTTTAGGAAAACAGAGCTTACCGGTTTTTGTAACTGGAACTCTTTTTGCTATGTGCGGACAGATTTTAAAAACGGCAATGAACAGTACATTTATATGGGATAGTTTTTTGATCATGAGTGGCCTCTGTCTTCAATTTATGATCGCTTATTATTATGAAAACAAAAATGCGTATTCCACTTCACTGTAAAAAAAACGGAGAAACCCTTCTCCTTCAAGTTCATTAACCTTAGCCTAAAAAGGACATTGCACAATAATGCTAAAAAAGGTATTTATTACCCTTCAGGAGGCATTTGAAAAAAGAAATTTCTGTAGTGTTATTTTTTAAATGTTCCCAAAATTGTTCTAGTTTTGGAGTATAGTAGGTGGTGAACGTACATGAGCGTCCACACAATCAAGCCATTGTCATGATTGAACACAATGCCTTTGAGAACGTGTTTAATCGTCTTTATGAAGAAACAATGGCCCTGATTGAAGAGACAGCAACTTATATTGATACAGAAGGTCGCTTAATTGCCCGCGATCTTTCGGTAGAGCTCTCTGAAATTTATGGGAAAGAAGCAATGTATTTGAGTACACGTTTAATGCAAATTGCTTCTCAGCTTTTATTAATTCGAGCCGAGCGTGAAGGGGAAATGTCGCCGGAACAAATTCAAAAAGAGATCGCAAAAGTCTCTCTTTCCACCCCATCCCTTGAATCAAAATCTGCACACTGGAAAGAATTGCCAGAAGTTTTTCGTCACTTTGTCAAACGCTCGCTTCGATTAGAAAAAAGAATGCAGCATATGAACTATGATAAAAAACACACTTCTTTACAGACTGTATCTCAAAACAATCCAGTCAATAAACAACTTCAATTGCTTAAAACAGCTTTTCAGCGCCTTTAAGCACTTTCACCCTTAATGCCCTCTTAAACTTTCTTCTTCTATTTTTCTCTATAAAGGCCTTTAAAAAGAAAAAACAATTTTTTAAGGTTATATTTTTGTCTTTTTTTTTTCAAATATTTTTGAACTTTCTTTACTTTATATTTTCTTCTTTTGTTCTATTCGTTAACTCCATCTATTAAAATACTAAGAAATCAAATAAACTGGATTTTATGGTAGACACGATTCGCATCATAGGAATTGATCCTGGACTTCGACGTACAGGATGGGGAGTGATTGACCTATGCGGCAATCATCTCCATTTTGTAGCATCGGGAACACTTCACTCTAATGCGCAGAATGACCTTGCTTCTAGACTATGTGAACTTTATGAAGGGCTTTCAAAAGTTGTCCATCAATTTATGCCCCATGAAGCAGCTGTTGAACATGTTTTTGTCAATAAAAATGCTGCGACCACTTTAAAACTTGGTCAAGCCCGTGCCATTGCACTCCTTGTTCCTGCTCAAGAAGGTCTTCCTATTTCCGAATATGCTCCGAATAAAGTCAAAAAATCAGTTATTGGTGTGGGACATGGAGAGAAAGAGCAAATTCACATGATGGTGAAAATTCTTCTCCCTCGAGCTGAATTTGATAGCAGTGATGCAGCCGATGCCCTAGCCCTTGCTATTTGCCATAGTGCTCACCACACAAATCCTTCTTACCGCCTAAAGGCAAGCGCATGATTGGGAAACGCAACACACCCCTAGCCCTTGCCATTTGCCACAGCGCTCAACACACACATTCTTCTGACCCCTCTACAGGCAAGCGCAGGATTGGAAAACGCAATACGCCCCTAGCCCTTGCCATTTGCCATAGTCCTCAACACACAAGTCCCTCTAACCGTTTAAAGGCAAGCGCATGATTGGGAAACTCAAAGGCATTCTTGAACATATTTTTAGCGATCACATTATTCTCGATGTGCAGGGTGTTGGATATATTATTTTTATCCCTAACCGCCTTCACTCTTCTTTACCAGCCATAGGTGAAAGTCTCAGTTTATTCATCGAAACCCATGTCCGTGAAGAAGCGATTCGGCTTTTTGGCTTTGCAACAAAATCTGAACAAGAATGGTTTTGCCTTTTACAAAATGTCCCGGGTGTTGGCGCAAAAGTTGCATTGGCAATTTTAGGATCCTTATCCGTTAATGAGCTCACCCAAGCAATTACCCTCAACGATATTGCGACGATCAGTCGTACTCCAGGCGTTGGCAAAAAAGTCAGCGAAAGAATTGTAAGCGAACTCAAAAACAAAACGCTTCAATTTTCTAAAGAAGACAATAAGAATCTTGCTTTCTCGTCTTCTTTGACTTTTTCTTCAGAAGAGGAGTATCAGCCAACCAACGATGCTTTATTAGCGTTAATCAAGCTTGGTTTTGATCATGAAAAAGCGGCCACAGCTTTAGCTTCGGCCGTTTCTGCTCTTAAAGGAGAAACGATTTCCTCAGCACTTCTTGTGCGCCATAGTCTCAAACTTCTTTCCTCACAAAATCAAGGGAACAATGCATAATGCATAAAGATGATTCTCACCGCCTTCTCGGATCTATCCCTCTTCCTAACGATCCGGATCGCTCCTTAAGGCCTCAAACCCTAGATGATTTTATTGGTCAAGAAGCTGCCCGTGCGAATTTAAAAATTTTTATTGAAGCAGCGCGGACACGACATGAAGCCTTAGATCATGTCTTATTTGTTGGACCTCCTGGTTTAGGAAAAACAACACTTTCACAAATTATGGCAAAGGAATTAGGTGTTAATTTTCGTTCGACTTCAGGACCTGTCATTGCCAAAGCAGGTGATTTGGCAGCTCTTTTAACCAATCTAGAAGAGCGAGATGTTCTTTTTATTGATGAAATTCATCGTTTAAACCCGGCTATCGAAGAGATTTTATATCCGGCCATGGAAGATTATCAACTTGATCTTATCATTGGTGAAGGTCCTGCGGCTCGTTCAGTCAAAATTGACTTAGCTAAATTTACCTTAGTTGCAGCAACAACACGTTTAGGATTACTGACCACCCCTTTACGGGATCGTTTTGGCATTCCCATCCGATTAAATTTTTATACCATAGAGGAATTAGAATACATTGTTCAACGCAATGCGCGTCTTTTTTCAGTTCAGATCAGTGATGATGGCGCTCATGAGATTGCGCGCCGTTCCCGTGGGACCCCCAGAATTGCAGGGCGTCTTTTACGACGTGTCTGTGATTTTGCTTTAGTCAAAAAGGCTGAAAAAATTGATCATACAATTGCTGATGCAGCTCTTTCACGTCTTGAAGTTGATCATCTTGGCCTTGATCCTTTAGACCGCCGTTATCTCATCCTCATTGCGCAAACTTTTTTAGGAGGGCCGGTTGGGATTGAAACAATTGCTGCGGCTCTTTCAGAACCGCGTGATGCAATTGAAGATATTATCGAACCTTACTTGCTTCAACAAGGCTTTATTCAACGAACAGCACGTGGGAGGATTTTAACAGAAAAAGCCTGGACACATTTAAGACTTTGTCCTCCCACAACAGCAGAATCAATCAAAAAGGTTTCTTCATCAACGAAGACGTCTTCTCAATCTTCTCTGTGGGAGCAAGACAATGAATAAAACCACACCTTTAACACAATCACCTTCTTCCTCTTCTCATACTCTTCAAGCACGAATTTATGTGGCTGATACGGATTTTTCCGGTGTTGTTTATCATGCACGTTACCTTGAGTTTTTAGAAAGAGGACGTTCAGAATTTCTGCGTGATATGGGATTTAACAACAATGAATTACTCTCGGATAGCCAAGGGGAGAAATTATTTTTCGTCGTCCGTCATATGGACATCACCTTTTCCAAACCAGCCACGCTTGATGATCTTTTGACTATCAAAACATCCCTGCAAAGCATTCAAGGGGCGCGCTTTTTTATGAATCAGATCATTTTGCGCAATGAAATGACCTTAATTAAAGCAAAAGTTGAAATTGCCCTCATTAATCAAGAAGCAAAACCGCGCCGTTTACCTAAGAATCTCTCCTCTGCTCTTTTAAAAAGCAATCTTGGATCAGAAGTCCTTAAAGGGTAAACTGCTCTTGGAAGAAAATAAAGAAACTTTTTAGACATTTTTGTTAAAAAAACGCAACTTTGTTTTGTCAAATTTAGAAACTATAAAACAATATGCTGTAATGGACTGTAAAGAAATGAATCTTTCATTGAAGAGGTTAAAAGATCATGGCACAAGTAGAATTTGCAAGTCCAGAAACAATAGGAATATTAAGCCTATTTATGCAAGCCAATTGGATTGTAAAAGCTGTTATGCTTGGGTTAATCTTTGCCTCTATATGGAGCTGGGCTATTATTTTTGATAAGATCGTTTCTTATCGACGAATACGGCGTGATATCCACCATTTTGAGCGAAATTTTTGGTCAGGACAATCTTTAGACGACCTTTACAGCACCTATAAAAGTCAACGAAATAACAGTATGTCAATTGTTTTTCTTGCCGCAATGACGGAATGGAAAAAGTCACTCTCAAAAGGATTGCCCACACCCTTAAGCCTCCAATCTAGAATTGATAAAGCAATGGATCTAACCTTAGGCCGTGAAAGTGTAAAAATAGAATCACGATTAGGCTTTTTAGCAACTCTCGGATCTGCAGGTCCTTTCATTGGTTTATTTGGAACCGTTGTTGGAATTATGAATTCGTTTCTTTCTATTTCTGCCTCTCAAAATACATCGCTAGCAATTGTAGCTCCAGGCATTGCAGAAGCACTTTTAGCCACTGCCATTGGTTTGTTTGCGGCCATTCCCGCTGTTATTGCTTACAATAAATTGACAAGTGAAAGTGGGCAGATTATAGCAAAAATAGAAAATTTTGCTGATGAATTTTCGACAATTTTGTCACGGCGAATTGATGAAACAACATCCAACAATTCATCCTTATAAAGAGGTGTGCTATGGGACTCTCTGTTGCTTCTTCCGCTCACAAAACGACACGTAGACGGCGCCGTTCACGCACTTCTTTAATGAGCGAAATTAACGTTACACCTTTTGTCGATGTTATTCTCGTTTTACTGATTATTTTTATGGTATCCGCTCCTCTTTTGGTAAACGGTGTTCCTCTTGATCTCCCCCACAGCCAAGCAGGACCCGTGCAAATGGAAAGCACCCCCTTAACGGTTTCGCTTGATGCCCAAGGGCGTTTAGCTATCAATCAAAACTACTACGATACAAAAGAAGCTTTGATTGATCACCTCAAAGCCCTCTTAGCCGAGGATCCTAAGCAAAAGAACAAACGTATTTTTGTCCGTGCCGCCAAAACTGTTGAATATCAACAAGTTTTGCAACTTTTAGCACATATTCAAAAAGCAGGTTTTTCGCAGGTTGCTTTGGCCAGTTTAGGACAATAAAATTCTCTATAAACTGTTGCATTATCTATCTCAAAACTCCTTGCAAGAGTAAAAAACAAAACAGCAAGGCATACAAATGGAAAAAGGCTCTCATCACGGCATGAAGAAAAGTTTAACTTTATCATTTGCACTGCATTTCATTCTTTTCAGCTGGGGAATAATACACTTCACTCCCTCTTCTCCTTTCATGCAACACCCCTTAGAAATGGCTCCGATTACTTTATCTTCTCTTGACCAAGAGCTTGCTGTTCAAGAAGGCTCATCGAACGCTCCTCCTCTTGAAGACTCTGCTCCCAAACCAACGACGCAACCACAAGAAAAAGAAGATGCGCGTCATTTTGGTGAAGGAACGATGGATCTTCAAGCGCCCTTTCAGCCAAAAGAAAAAGTGCAATCTATAGATGCAACACCTTCTTCTTTTGGACAACAAGATGCATCGGATATCCCTGAAACATCCCTAAAAACGCAAAATTTGACAACAACAGAAACAGAAGCCTTATTCCACCCAGTACCAGAACTGACAAAAAATGAAGTGAAAACACCGCCACAAGAACCGGAATCAACAGACCAAACAGTTCCTCCTACAGCTTTAGAACAAACAAAGCCCGAAGATCCTCTTGAGAAAATACTAGAAGAACTTACTGAGGAAAGCCCTCATGAATCAACACCAACAATGACGCTTCCAGACACTATTCCTGTCCCATCGTTTAAACCAAAGGAAAAGCCGGTTGACCCTTCTCATCTTCAAAAGGCACAAAAATCTCCTCCCAAAGGAGAACAAACGATTGAAGACATTTTAGCAATGGAAAAAACACAGCTTATTAATCGTGCAAAAACCCAAGGGGGAGGTGCAAAACGTTCCAACAAACCAGAAGCTTTAGGTGCGCAAAAAAATATTGGTGATTCCGAAAAAAAAGCACAAACACTCGTTAATATTGTAGGCACCTGTATTCAACAAAAGCTCAAACTTGTTGCTATCGGAGGGAAGTTGAACAATCGCCCTGTTGTGCGTTTACAATTTTATTTAAATAATAATGGAAATGTGATAGGCGAACCAAAGATCGATCCTCTCAAAGGTGAAGAAAGTCAGCTTGCTATCATGACACAACAAGTTTATGCTGCTGTTTTTTCGTGCCAACCCTATGAAAATCTTCCCCGTGATCAATATAATTTATGGGGACAAGGCTTTGATTTTAATGTTGATCCTTTTCAAGAAACAGCACCATAAAACAACAGTTTTTATATAAAGAAAGGATGAAGACCACATGACTGTGATAAAACGTATAATTTCTTCCTTGTTTTTTTTCAGTGTATATTTATGGTTTTCCGGTTTTTCATCTTCATATGCACAGCTGAAAGGCACGATTGCAAAGGCTGATTTTAACCCCATTCCCATTGCCGTCGCGGATTTTGTTTCTCACGATTCATTAGGCATTAAAATTGCAGCTGTCGTTGCAGCAGATCTCGAAAGATCAGGCCTTTTTTTTCCCCTGCAGAAATCTTCTTTTCCTGAAATAACACCTAATCCCGATCAACAACCAAACTTTCCTGATTGGAAAAAAATAAACGCTCAAGGATTAGTCACAGGAAAAATTTATAGAGAAACAGATGGACGGCTTAAAGTTGATTTCCGTTTATGGGACGTTGCAGGCAAGCGACAAATCAAAGGACAACGCTTTTATACAGCAACGGAACGCTGGCGCCGTGTTGCCCATATGATTGCAGATGAAATTTATAGCAAAATGACAGGTGAAAAGGGCTATTTTGATACCCGCATTGTCTTTATTGATGAAACAGGACCACAGAATGCGCGTATCAAACGTTTAGCAATTATGGATCAAGATGGAGCAAATTTAATCTATCTTTCCGATGGCAGTGAACTTATCCTTACGCCACGTTTTTCTCCTAAGCGACAAGAAATCACTTATATGGCTTATGGGAAAAACAAAACACCTCATGTTTATCTCCAGCAAATGGAAGTAGGACAAAGAGAATTGATTGGAAGTTTTGATAACATGACCATTGCTCCCCGCTTTTCTCCGAATGGACAAAAGGTGATTATGAGTTTGTTACAAAACAATGGAAGTGCTAATTTATATACGATGGATTTACGCACACGGAAAATGACCCGTTTAACAGCAACCCAAGCGATTGATACATCAGCCTCTTATTCACCAGATGGCACTAAAATTGTTTTTTCCTCTGATCGGAATGGAAAACCACAAATTTATACGATGAACGTAGACGGCAGTGATCTCCAACGTATTTCTTCTAATGAAGGAAGCTATTCCACACCTATTTGGTCTCCGCGTGGGGATTATATTGCGTTCACAAAACAATTTCAGGGTCAATTTTCCATTGGCGTGATGCATCCTGATGGAAAAGGCGAGCGCATTTTAACAACAGGTTTCCATAATGAAGGTCCTACATGGGCACCCAATGGCCGAGTACTGATGTTCTTTCGTCAAAATCCAGGAGAAGGCTCAAAAATTTACACAATTGATATTACCGGACGCAATGAACGCCTCTTGCCCACTCCAAATGATGCCTCTGACCCAGCATGGTCTCCTCTCCTCAATATGCAATAAAAAGGATAAAGGACAAATAAAGAGACTATTCTCTTTTAAACTCTCAAAACTACTCTTACGGTCTTGCAGCCTTCTCTTTATACGCAACGGATTGTATCAGTGCTGTTTCGGTCAGATAAATTCCCCCGATCAATACTGCTCAAACCACGAAGAAGGGTATTTACTAAAGAATACACCCCTTGAGAAGAAGGAAAAATTATACATCTAAAACCCCTGTCTATCATTTCCATCATAAAGGACAGGGATTGAAGACAATCTAAAATTTGTTTTTATCTTCTCCTTTATTTTTCATTATGCACAAGACTGTTCTTGTTCTTTTGTCCACTGTCCTAAAGCCGCCAAATGGTTCATGCGCGCACGATGATAAAAAGCCTTTTGTGCCGCAGCGCTTTGTTCGGCTTTTCCACCCCATGCTTTCAAAGCTGCAGCTTGTAGCGCACGTCCATAAGAAAAAGTCAATTTCCAAGGCAATAAACCAAAACTATTCATAGCAGACAAATGCGCTGTTGCTTCTTCATCGGATTGCCCTCCAGAAAGGAAAGCAATTCCTGGAACAGCAGCAGGAACAGTTTGTTTTAGAACACGAACTGTCTTTTCAGCGACTTCATCAACGGAAGCCTTGCGTGCATCCTTGCCATCAATAACCATATTAGGTTTTAAAATCATGCCTTCCAAAAGAACACGTGCTTGAAATAATTCTTCAAAGACTCTTTTTAAAACTGTTTGTGTTACTTCAAAACAGCGAGCAATTGAATGCTGACGCGACGGACCATCCATCAAAACTTCAGGCTCCACAATTGGCACGAGTCCAACTTCCTGACACAAAGCAGCATAGCGTGCCAAAGCTTGAGCATTTTGATTGATTGCACCCCTTGTTGGCAAAGAATGTTCATCAATTGCAATCACCGCACGCCACTTAGCAAAACGCGCACCCAACGCATAATAATCCTTCAATCGCTCACGCAGACCATCCAATCCTTCTGTAATTGTTTCCTGAGGAAAAGCAGACAAAGGCTTAGCCCCTGTATCAACTTTAATGCCTGGCACAGCACCAGTATGACGAATGAGATCTGTTAACATTTGCCCTGTTGATGCTTTTTGACGAATTGTTTCATCAAATAAAATCACACCAGAAATAGCCATTTCCATTGCTTCTTTTGCTGAAAACAACATTTCACGATAAGCCCGACGATTTTCTTCGGTAGATTCGACACCAATGGTTTGGAATCGTTTTCCAATCGTTGCTGTACTTTCATCGGCTGCTAAAATGCCTTTTCCCGGACGAACCAGAGAAACTGCAATATCTTCAAGACGCTCACTCATAATCAAGCTCCTCTTTTTCCACGCTATAAAATCAATAACCGATCAGCCCATTTGCTGAAGTCATCGGATGCTTTTCCCTTCATACATGCTGAAGAGCGAGAATTCCAGGAAGACCTTTCCCTTCCATCCATTCTAAAAACGCCCCACCTGCTGTTGAAAGATAGGTAAAATCATTGGCAACACCTGCGTGATTTAACGCAAAAACTGTATCTCCTCCTCCAGCAATGGATACCAATTGTCCCTGCTGACTGCGTTCTGCAACATACCGTGCAACTGTCACCGTTCCCTGATCGAAGGGAGACATTTCAAAAACACCAAGTGGACCATTCCAGACAAGCGTTTTTGCCTTATCAATTGCTGCTTGAATATGTGCAATAGAACGAGGACCAATATCCAAGATCATTCCTTCTTCAGGAATATCCTCAAGAGCATAACACTGATGCGGTGTTTCTTTTGCGAAATGAAATCCAACAATGACATCCAAAGGTAAAAGGAGTGTACAGTGATTTTTCTGTGCTTTCTCAATGATTTCTTTTATTGTTGTCATCAGCGTTTTTTCACACAATGATTGACCAACAGAAACACCTTGTGCTGCTAGAAAACTATTGGCCATACCACCGCCAATAACCAAATAATCAACCTTTTCAACCAAATGATTAAGAACAAAAAGCTTACTAGAAACCTTAGCCCCTCCAACAACCGCTACCACTGGGTGCATCGGACGATCCAAACCCTTTTCTAATGCCCGCAATTCTTTCTGCAACGCCCTCCCTGCGTAAGAAGGTAAGAGATGTGTAATCCCTTCTACTGAAGCATGAGCACGATGAGAAACAGAAAAAGCGTCATTCACATAAAGGTCCCCATTGTGCGCTAAAGCTTGAGCAAAAGAAGGATCATTCTTTTCTTCTCCCGGATAAAACCGCACATTTTCAAGCAAAAGAATTTGCCCCTCTTGTACTGTATTGACTGCTTTTTGAGCGACCTCCCCTATACAATCACTTGCAAATAAAACCGACTGATTTATGATTTTTTCGAGCACCTCAACGACAGAACGCACGGTAAATTCTGGAACAACTTGTCCTTTGGGACGACCACAATGAGACAGGATAATAACCTTAGCCCCACGCTTTTGAAGTTCAACAAGTGTGTCTTTATGGCCTTCAATCCGGGTTGCATCACACACTTTCCCGTTCAATATAGGGACATTAAAATCCACCCGCACCAGCACGCGTTTTCCTGTTACATCAACATCATCGAGTGTCTGAAATTCCATAACTGTTTTCTCTTCTTCTTTATCCTTGAAAACACTCTTCTTTCCCTTGGCGTGCACTTTTAGCTCACTGTTCATCAGTTCTTTATATATTCAAAGCCTTCATAGCACTCCTTCACCATTTTTCTTGCGCTAAAATATTTTTTGATGCTCCTCAAAAACATCAGATTTTTTTCAAAACACCCTCTTTTTTATGCGACAACAAGGATCAAAAATCCTTCTTTCACAATGTTTTGGCAAAAGCAACAGCCGTATCACTCATCCGATTTGAAAAACCCCACTCATTGTCGTACCAAACCAAAACGCGACACAATGTTCCATCAATCACTTTGGTTTGATCATTCTGAAAAATTGCTGAATGTGGATCATGATTAAAGTCACTACTCACAAGTTTTTCCTCTGTATAATCCAAAATTCCTTTTAGAGATCCTTCAGCAGCCATCCGAATAGCCGCATTAATTTCTTCAACAGTCGTAGAACGCTTAGCAGTAAACGTTAAATCCACAACAGAAACATTGGGTGTTGGAACCCGCAGTGACACACCATCTAACAAACCATTTAGTTCTGGTAAAACTAATCCCACTGCTTTAGCAGCTCCTGTTGATGTGGGAATCATAGAAAGAGCTGCAGCACGCGAACGATAAAGATCTTTATGCATTGTATCTAAAACAGGCTGATCACCGGTATAGGAATGAATCGTTGTCATAAACCCTTTTTCGATTCCAATTGCTTGATGGAGCACTTGTGCAACGGGAGCCAAGCAATTCGTTGTACAAGAAGCATTCGAAACAACACGATGCTCTTTGCTCAATGCCTGATGATTGACTCCATACACTACGGTTAAATCAGCCCCTTCAGAAGGTGCAGAAACCAAAACACGCTTTGCCCCTGCATCTAAATGAAGACACGCCTTATCACGCGCTGTAAAACGCCCCGTACATTCGAGAACAATATCAATATCTAAAGACTTCCACGGCAATTGTGCCGGATCACGTTCAGCGATCACTTTAATCGCACCACATCCAACATCCAAACTATCCCCCACCACCTTCACAGGAGCAGGAAAACGCCCATGAACGGAATCGTAGCGCAATAAGTGCGCATTTGCTTCCACCGATCCTAAATCATTAAGCGCCACAATCTGAATATCTTGGCGTTTTTTTTCAACGACAGCCCGTAAAATATTACGTCCAATCCGTCCAAATCCATTAATTGCAACGCGAACACTCATATCATCACTTCCTTATTAATCTCTTCAAGTTTTTCTTTAACAATTGCCACTACAGCCTCACAGGTAATGCCAAAATGCCCATAGAGGGCATCACATGGCCCACTGACTCCAAATCCCTCCATTCCAACAAAGACTCCATCACAGCCAATAAAGCGCTCCCACCCTTGTTGAATAGCTGCTTCAACAGCAATTTTAATTGGAGCATCACCAATGAGTGCCTTTTGATACGCAGCAGATTGTTGTGCAAATAATTCAAAGCAAGGGACAGAAACCACCCGTGTTGGAATCCCACTTTCTTCTAAAACAGAGTGCGCTTTGACAACAATATGCACCTCTGAACCAGAAGCAAAGAGTGTAACTTGAGCATCATCACTGGCTGTTAATAATTCATATGCCCCAAACATACAGAGATTTTCTTTTATATATTCTTGACGGACAAGAGGTAAATTTTGCCGACTTAAAGCCAAAGTAGAAGGTGTTTTTCTTGATTTTAAAGCCAATTGCCAACATTCGAGTGTTTCAACAGCATCCGCTGGCCGGAAAACAAAATGATTCGGCAACGCACGTAATGTTGCTAAATGTTCTACTGGCTGATGGGTAGGACCATCCTCACCCAAACCAATTGAATCGTGGGTCATGACATAAATAACCCGCAATCCCATAAGAGACGACAGGCGCATTGCAGGACGCATATAGTCTGAAAAACATAAAAAGGTCCCACCATAAGGAATAAAACCACCATAAAGTGCAAGACCATTCATCATCGCACCCATAGCATGTTCACGAATTCCATAATGGAGGTAGCGTCCTGAAAAATCCTCTGCAGAGATAGCTTTCATCTGACTTGTTTTGGTATTATTAGATCCAGTAAGATCAGCAGAACCACCAATTGTTTCCTCAACAACCTCATTGATAACTTCGAGCGCCATTTCAGAGGCCTTACGGGTTGCAACAGCAGGGCATTCAACAGTCAATTTTTGTTTATAAGCATCAACAGCATTTTCAAAATTTCCGATTAGATCACCACGCATCAATCGCTCAAACTCAACCCGCTCTGCAACAGATAAAGCAAGAAATTTCTCTTCCCATTTTTTTCGTTTTTTTGCAGCATTCAAACCAGCCAAACGCCAACTATCAAGAATATCAGCCGGCACAACGAAGGGTTCTTCTTCCCACCCCAAAGCTTTACGGGTTGCATCAATTTCTTCTGCTCCTAAAGGAGAGCCATGAACCTTATTCGTTCCACCTTTATTAGGCGCTCCAAAACCAATCGTTGTTTTACAAGCAATTAACGTCGGTTTACAAGAAGCTTGTGCCGCTTCAATAGCCCGCGTTAAAGCAGCCTGGTTGTGCCCATTCACTTTGATAGTATTCCAGCCAGATGCTTTAAAACGCGCTATTTGATCTGTACTATCGGTTAATGAAATAGCCCCATCGATCGAAATATCGTTATCATCCCAAAACACAATCAGCTTATTGAGTTTTAAATGTCCTGCTAAGGTTATCGCTTCTTGAGAAATCCCTTCCATTAAACACCCATCTCCCACAAGAGCATAAGTATAATGGCAAATTAACTCCCCAAAACGGGCATTGAGCAAGCGTTCTCCCAATGCCATTCCGACAGCATTCGCAAGCCCCTGACCGAGAGGACCAGTTGTTGTTTCAACCCCAGCGACATGTCCATATTCTGGATGACCGGCGAGCTTAGATCCTATTTGGCGAAAATTGCGCAAATCCTCACAAGAGACATCCTCGTAACCAGAAAGATACAAGAGAGCATACAGTAACATTGACCCATGCCCTGCAGATAAAACAAAGCGATCACGGTTAGGCCAATGTGGATCTTTAGGATCATAGGCTAAAAATTTTGTGTAAAGAACAGTAACAATATCCGCAGCTCCCATTGGTAAACCGGGATGACCAGAATGAGCAGCTTCAATTGCATCAATAGCAAGAAAACGAATGGCATGGGCCATTTGATTTTGTTGTTCGTTATTTGTCATAAATAATAGACCACTTTTTTGTAAAATTTACTTTTATCTTAATCATTCTTTATGCCGTTCTTATGCCGGTTAATTCTTAAAATACGCGCACACTTTGCACCTATACCTCATATCAACTAAAAGAACATCCTTCCTTATCATCCTTATGCACACCACACTTCTGCCTATAATGTCAAATAATCCAGTTTTTAATTCACATCAATCTTCTGCTTTGCTTGCTAAAATAGCCTATATCTTTAAAAATGAAAAAGATGCAAAAAGAATATAAGTGATTCGTTTTTGCATAAATGACTGTTAAGGAATGCACTCATTATGAATCAAGAGACTGTTATTTTACCACAAGCTCTAGAACAATTGGAAAAAGCACTCAGAAATTTAGAAGTTGCTGTTATCAATCACAATACTATTATTGATAAAAGCAACGAATGGGAAGAAGAAATTCAACGAATGAATGCGGATCGTAGTCGTCTTGCTCAAGAACTTGATAAATCCGAAGCGCAGACGGAACGATTGACCATAATCAACAAGGACGTTTCTAAACGTCTGATTAAAGTTATGGAAACAATTCGTGTTGTAGTTGATCGATAAAGGTTTAAAAAATGGAAACCGTTTCTGTCACGATTGATGGCAAAACTTACCGTATGGCCTGCGATGCAGGGCAAGAAGAATATCTCATTCAGCTCGCTGCTAAATTGGATCAATATATTGCACATCTTAAAAAAAACTTTGGGGAAATTGGTGATCAGCGTCTCTCCCTTATGGCCGGTATTATGATCATAGATGAAATGGAAGAAATAAAACGAGAAAATAAAAAATTACAAGAAAGTTATAAAGCTCTTCTCGAAGAAAATAAGAAAAAAGACTGTATGATGGATAAAATTATAACAGAAACAACGAAAAGAATTGAAAAGATCACCTATCAATTACTCAAAGACAATAAAGAGGAATCTTCTCTACAGGAATAAAACAAAATATATGCTTATCTGGATCCTTAAACGACCGTACTAACACATAAACAAAGGACCCAGTGAGCCTCCTCTCAACCAAGAGAAAAGACTTTATTTCCTTTAACACTCTTTCATATTTAAGAATTAAGCTTTTTATCGTAGCTTTAAAAAGTTTGTCATTCATGAAAACAGATCCAAATATCAGCAAGAAAAAAGCGACTGACACTTTATGCAACGATATATTTTATGATGAAGATGACGGTTTTGAAGGTGCAAGTGTAGGAACAGGAATAGATACAGGTGAAGAAAGAGGCTCAGCAGAAGGGACAAACAGGGGCACAGATGTAGCCGCCTTAGATGGTGAAGCGTTAGATATAGGGGTGGGTTTGAGTACACTTGAATCGTGCGATACAGGCTTATCGGTCAGCTGCACCATCCAATTGGTTTGATCACCGGTATCAATTTCTTCAAACTCAGCTCTTTGAAACCCTCTTACAAAACAATTATGAATACCTTCAATCGTAAATTGGCTATCTTGGACACACATCATAACTTTCCCTACCCCACTCCCTTTTTTTCGCGTGTTTTCGAAATATAAATAATAAAATCGTGATGCAAGGGGGCCATCGATCAAAGTTTTACACTCTGTTGTTGGAACAATCCACCAACCTTCAGTAACCCAATTTGAAACTGTACGATAGCCAATAGCAATACCGACAGACTCTTGCGTTGTATTACAAACGCGAAAATCAGCTTTCGCACACTCAAAAGCAGAGAAGAAAAAAAGAATATTGAAGAACAAAACTCTAAACTCTTTTAGCACAGTCCTTGCTCCTTATCTTCGTTTTAAAATTCATAAGTTCACTTTCACAAGGCAAATATTGAAAATAAAATATCCATTTTTCTCTTTTTTCAAAATTATAGCACTCTATATATTTCTTTCTATCTCTTTTTTACTCCTTGATCTCTTTATCTCAATGTAGACAACTCGTTTATACAAAAAATTAAAATCAATAGATTAAAAAAAAACGTAGAGCTTGACTCTCTACCCCTTCTTAAGGCATCCCCAATAAGGGTTTATTATCAACAGTCCAATAAACAATATATATATTCGGAGAGAATACGATGAGCGATGTGATTGATACCACACAAGCTATATCCGTTAATCAACTGCGTAGTTTTATCGAACGGATTGAACGGTTAGAAGAAGAAAAAAAAACAATTTCTGATGACATCAAAGATGTGTATACGGAGCTTAAAGGATCTGGTTTTGACAGTAAAGCAGTCCGCAGCATCATAAGACTCCGCAAAAAAGAAGATCACCAACGAATTGAAGAAGAAGCAGTAATCCAACTTTATAAAGACGCCCTGGGGATGACTTAATCAGTGAGACATTTTTGTTCTATTTCTTCACGTAAAAGCTCAAGTTCTAACCATTCTTCTTCTTTTTGCGCACAGAGCTTTTTCTTCTCTTCCAGTGCTATGGATAAATCTTCAAAACGATTTTTGTCACAACAATAAAGCGCTGGATCAGAAAGAGAATCTTCAATTTTCTTGATTTCATTCTGCAAAACAGTAATCTGTTCCGGTAATTTTTCCAAAGCGTATGTTTGCTTATAGGATAATTTACGGGGTGCTGTTTTTGTACGTAATGATGTTTGTTTTTTCTGCTCCAGAGTTGTTAATTTTTGCGACTCTTTACGCAAAGGAAGCGCAGCTTTTTTTATTTGCACCTCCATATCACTATAGCCCCAGCATATAAGATCCAATGACCATCCCCTTGAGGCGCTAAAATATGAGATACAGTTCGATCTAAAAAATCTCTATCATGACTTACCAGCAAAACTGTTCCAGGAAAATCAGTAATAAATTCTTGTAAAAGATCAAGTGTTTCCATATCAAGATCATTGGTGGGCTCATCTAAAATCAAAAAATTTGCAGGTTGGGACAAAAGACGTGCCAACATTAAACACGCTCTTTCACCGCCTGACAACTCCTTCAGCGGCGTGCGTGCTTGTTCTGGTAAAAATAAAAAATCTTTCATATAAGAAACAACGTGTTTCTCTTGCCCATTAATTAAAAGAGTATCGCCTCTGCCTCCCGTTAAATACTGCGCTAATGTTTCTTCTTCATTGACAGTACGCTGTTGATCAAGCAAGGCCATCGATAAATTATATCCCCGCTTTATGATTCCATGATCCGCAGGCTCCTGCCCTATTAAAACAGAAAGCAATGTCGTTTTTCCAATACCATTTCGGCCAACCAAGCCTACCCTGTCCCCCCGTTGAAGACGCCATGAAAAATCCTTAACGAGAATACGATCCCCATAAGATTTTGAAATCTTCCTCGCTTCCAACACAAGTTGCCCAGATTCTTGACTTTTAGACGCCTCAAATGAGGCATTTCCGAGAGGTCCTTTATAGGTCTGAGAACGCTGACGCAATTCCTTTAACGCTCCTAATCGCCGTACATTGCGCTTACGTCGTGCAGTAACTCCATAACGCAACCATTGTTCTTCTCGTTCAATCTGACGGTTCAATTTATGCTGATCACGCGCTTCTTCCTCGAGCACTTTATCACGCCATTTTTCAAATTCAGAAAAAGGCTTTTCAACCCTTTTAGCTGTGCCCCTATCAATCCAAACTGTTGAACGCGTCACCGTTTCCAAAAACCTCCGATCGTGCGAAATAACCACAATCGCTGATCGTAAAGAACATAACATACCCTCTAACCATTCGATCGTTGGTAAATCAAGATGATTGGTTGGTTCATCCAACAACAAAATATCGGGTTGCACTGCAATTGCTTGTAATAATGAGAGACGACGTTTTTCTCCTCCAGAAAGGGTTTCTCCTTTTTCTGTACCCGAAAAACCAAAATTCCCCAAAAGAGTGTTGACCCACTGCCTATCGTGAGTCTCATTTAAACCAGCTTGTATATAAGCATTAACATCATCAAATCCTGAAAAATCAGGGTTTTGCGACACATAATGGACCGTCGCCAGAGGGTGGCGAAAAACCTCGCCTCCACTCGGCTCTAATAATCCAGCAGCAATTTTTAAAAGCGTCGATTTTCCACACCCATTACGGCCCACAAGAGCTATACGCTCACCTTGACCAATTGATAAACTCACCTGATCGAGTAAAGGATGCCCTCCAAAGGTTAAGAAAATACGATCAAGCCGCAGAAGTGGAATAGCCATTCACATGATTAATGGCAAGGAGCCTGATAACGTTGTCCTCTTTGATCAGTATAAGTGCACAATTGTGGTATCTGATGTGGTGTCTGATGAGTACAAGGTGCTTTATACACATACCCTTTTCCATCACGATAGGTGCATAAGCCAGACTGTTGAATCACTTGCTGTTGTACCATTTTCTTTTGATTTTTTCTTTGAACTGCAGCAACACCTGTTACGGTTCCTGCAATAGCACCAACAGCCGCACCTGTCGTTACTGCGCCAAGTTTTCCACCATCAAGCGCTGCACCAGCTAAAGCACCCAATGCAGCACCTCCAACACCATATTCTGTAATTTTTCGTTCAGACATTGTACATGCTGTTGAACTCAACCCAACAGCTGCAATAACTGCCATTGTAAAAACTGGTTTTAACATATTAAACCCTTTCTTTTTCTACTTTTCTTTTTCTACTTTAAAGTCTAAAATCACGTTATACTATTATATCAGTCCCCCTGATTTTCCTGCTCCTGCTTTTTTACTTATCTCATACATATAAACGACTTGCCTTACACAGACAAAAAGACTCTATGAAACAGGTATAGACGCTAATAATATAGCTTTACCAGAATACAAATAACAATAAAAAGTTCCACAAATACGGTTAGAGAGTGTTAAAGAAGATCCAAAAGGCACATTTTTGTCTAACAATGGCCATTTAACCCCTGACATTGTTAAACCTTGTAAATCAGAAAATCCAATAATACTAAACAAGCATCCATTCGGCAAATCACAAGAAAAAGAGTTTGATATGATTGGCCATCCTTCTTCACAACCACTGGTCAATAACACTGAAATGCCTTTCTCTGCCATTGCTATTGCTTGAGTCATATGAGATAAAGTATGATCACTTCTTTCTCCTCCAAAAGCACCACATAAAATAAGTCGTTGAGCACCTTCCTGTAAAGCGCGCTCACAAGCTAATGCGCTATCGGTTGCGTCTTTATCAGAAGGAAAAAATTCCTGTGCAATATGGCTATATTTCTGCAATAAATCCTGCTCAGAAGAATCAAAATCCCCTAACCACAATTCGGGGACAACGCATAATACTTCAGCATGACGTATCCCCCCATCAGCAGCAATGACGCGACTGTTACGAATTTGATCACGTAAACGTTGCGTAACGCAAATGTCGCCATTTAATAATATTGTAAATGTTTTCATGCCATATTATGCCTTGTATAAAACGTCCTTTAATATATTACTGCTATAGATTATAATCATGAAAACATCTCAAGAATCCTTATAAAAATTCTTAAATATAAAGTGCAAACAAAATCTTAAAGCTGAAAGTTGAAATAATAAAAAATGAAAAAAGCAATGATTCAAGGATTCAGATTTTTTCCAAAAAAATTCTTTTCTTACCACACAATTTATAGAATATTTTTCGTAAGCTTCTCTCTTTTCCTTGTCGCATGCCAAATAAAATTTAAAGGGAATAATCACTTACATCCTTTAGATTTCCCTATAAAAACGACTCATTCCAACAACAATGATGTTTATGCCACATTGGGTGCTACACAACATCCCCGCATTTTAAAAACTTATGGTCAGGAATATAATAATCCAAAACTTGAGCGTATGTTAGCAAAAATTATAGGAAAACTCGTTGCCGTTTCACACAACCCCAATCAAACCTATCATGTTACAATTTTAAACTCAGCCCATGTAAATGCATTTGCGTTACCTGGTGGCTATATTTATGTAACCCGTGGAATGCTAGCACTTGCTAATGACTCTTCAGAAGTCGCTGCTGTCTTAGCACATGAAATAGCGCATATTACGGCTAATCATGGTATCTTACGCCTACAAAAAAAAGTAGAATTGAAATACACGAACAACACGTCCTCACATGTTGAATTATCCTCTGACATGAAATTGCACAACACTGTAAAAACAGAACAAACTCTGGCTCAATTTTCAAAGAATCAGGAACTTGAAGCTGATGCCATTGGAATTGAAATGCTCCATCATGCTGGATATGATGCATTTGCTTTTCCACGCTTTTTGCAATCCATGGAAGCTTATAAAGCTTTTCGCAACATCTCCGGAACAACGAATGATTCATTAGACTTTTTATCCCACCATCCTACAACCCCACAACGAATTCGCCTAGCTATTAATAAAGCATATCAAATAAGCGCATCTGATCCTAAGACTAAAAACACTGATCGTGATACCTTTCTTAAGAGCCTTGATAACATGATTTTTGGAGATAACCCTGAAAAAGGATATATACGAGAGAATAAATTTGTCCATCCAAAATGGGGCGTCACTTTCTCAGTTCCAACCAATTTTACCATAAACAATTCTTCTCCAGCTGTCATTGCAAGTGGTCCAGATAAAATTGCTATTCGTTTTGATGCCATCCCTTTTCCAACAAACATATCTGCAAGCGATTACTTGAAAAGCGGTTGGGTTTCTGGACTTGATGAAACCTCTGTTCAACCAATAATAATTCAAGGCTTACCTGCTGCCCATGCCCATGCGACTAATAAACAATGGCAATTTGATATAGTTGTTATTCCCATCAAAAATCGTGTTTTCCGCTTTCTAACAGCTGCCCCTCATCATTCCAAAAATTTTGAAGCTATCGCAAAAAATACAACCGAAAGTTTTCACACCCTTTCTCCTCAAGAGCTGAGGAAATTACCCCCTTTAAAGATTCATATCGTCCGCGTTGAACAGAAAGATACAATTTTAAGCCTTTCGGATAAAATGCAAGATACACCACACAAAGAAAAACTCTTTCGGGTGATTAATGGACTGTCACCAACACAAACTCTTCTTGAAAGCTCATATGTTAAAATCATTTCTGAATGAATGCAGAAAAATATTTTTGCTTCCTCATTCAACAATGATAATTTTAATTTTTTTCAAAGAAGCACCGAATACTTATCCTATACTTGATAAACTTCTGCAGAATTCACTGTTAACAAAGCACACCGAAGTTTTTGCAAAGCCCGCACTTCAATTTGGCGTACACGTTCTTTTGAAATCCCCAATTTTTCACCAAGCACTTCTAAGGTTGTGCCCTCTTCATTTAAGCGGCGAAAACGAATAATTTCGAGTTCTCGTTCATTGAGAATTTGTAAAGCCTCATGAAGCCATTGCGCCCGCCGTTGCCCATCAATTGCTTGCTCAATCACAGAATCAGGGAGAGGATGATCATCTATTAAAGAATCCATTTTAGCAATTGGAGTTTCACCGTTCTCAGAAATAGAAAGACTTAATGAATTATCCGTCCCAGAAAAACGGAAATCCATTTTTTCAACATCATTCACTGAAACCCCAAGCTTTTCAGAAATCGCACGAAAAATTTCTTGTTTGGTCAAAGTATTATCATCTTGCGCTAATTTAGCACGCAAACGTCGAAGATTAAAGAAGAGTGCTTTTTGCGAAGAACTCGTTCCTCCCCGAACAATTGACCAGTTCCGTAAAATATAATCTTGAATAGAAGCCCTTATCCACCATGTCGCATAGGTGGAAAAACGTACTCCACGATCAGGATCAAAACGCGCAGCTGCTTCTAAGAGTCCCACATATCCTTCTTGAACTAAATCACCTAAGGGCATTTTAAAACGTTTAAAACGGCTAGCAATTGAAATAACTAAACGCATATGAGCCGCTGCAATTTGGTGCATAGCATTATCATCACGTTTATTTTTCCATCGCAGTGCTAAATCATGCTCCTTTTTTCGTTCAAGATAGGGCGCCTGCTTCGCAGAACGCATCATATTGCGACCCAAACTTGTGTCAGTATTATTATAATTTTTACTGCTTTTATACACAACATGTGAATGACTACTCATAATAATCCCTTGCGATTAAAATTATTTTCTAAGTTGTTTTGACAACGACATCATTATTTGCTCTAATAAACTTTAAAGTTGTTTATTATTACGAATACTACTTTAACGTGTATTTTTACAATCGCAATTGTTTTTTTATTTTGACGACACAACTTATTTCTTCACGCATAGGTTTTTACACAGCAAATGCCTGCAAATGCTTGCTTTCACCACATAACTAAATGAAGAAAAAAAATTAAAAAGGATAAATAAAAGAGAAATTAGTGTCTTTTATCACTCACTTTAATTGTGAAATAAGAGAGAAATTTTAACATTATTGCCTATATTTACAATTAAAAGTTGTATAGTTGTCTTGATAAGACAATATCGAAAATTAAAATACCTACAAAAAGACAATAAGAACACATTGAAGCAAGCATAATAAACATGCTAAAATGCTAAAGAGAATGCAAAATGGTCTTATTAAGAATAACCTTTTACCCCATAAAACTTTGAGAAAGAAAATGATCATGGAGAGCGAAATTATTCAAAAGGATGATGTTCTTATTGAAAAAAGTGGAAGTGGTAGATTTGAGGGGTTTCGTTTTTATATCAATAAAGGCAACACAGATACAGATAAAGAAACTGATGAACAAAACAATATCAATAACGAAAGTTTAATTGCTGCCTTTACGAAACGTGCAACACGTTTTTGTGCTGCCGCTAATGGGGATTTTACACTCAGTTCCGATGGGATTATTCGCTGGATTGGTCAACCTGTCGGACAACTCATTGCAACAACAGATATTTTAAAGCCCAAAGTTCTTCTCTTAGCAGATGCACAACTAACAGGCGAACCTCGTGATCAAGTAATAGCGCGATTAGAGCGTTTTGTAATCTTTCATTTTGAAACAATTTTAAAACCGCTCTTAGATTTACGCAATGCTGATCATTTGACAGATTCAACAGCTAAACTTGCTTCACAACTTTTCGATTCTTTAGGCATTTTACCCCGTCGTAGTGTTGCCAAAATGGTTAAAAATCTTGACCAAGAAGCACGGGGAAATCTTCGACAGCTCGGCATTCGCTTCGGTGCTTTTAATATCTATGTTATGGGAATGCTCAAACCAGCACCGATCCAAGCACTCACACTGCTTTGGTGTCTCCAAAATAAAGACAGTGATCAAACAGGATTAAATGAAATATTAGCTGCTTTGAACAACGGACGAACTTCATTTGTTGCGGACCCAACATATAACCCCACATTTTATCGTTTAGCGGGTTATCAAGTTCTAGGCAAACGTGCCGTACGTATTGATATTCTAGAACGTCTTGCCAATCTTATTCGCCCTGCACTCCATTGGAAACCAGGATTAGAGCCAAAACCAGACGGCGCCTATGATGGTAAAAGTTTTTTTGTGACTCCAGCGATGATGTCTACTCTTGGAGCCAATGAGACTGATATGGAGGAAATTCTTAAAGGACTTGGTTATCGATCGAATCGTTACGATAATTCTGTGCTTACACAAAATCTCGCCCACCAAGATTTGGCGCATAATGGCTCAAAAACAAGGACACTGTTTCCTGAAGCAGAATGTGTAGGTGATCTTTGGAAAACAATACAACACTCCAACACACCCCAAGCCGAAATAAAAACGGTTTCTTCTCTTGAACAGCACTCTTGTGCTACAGATTGTCTACCAAAAGCTGAACCCGTTGGTGATTTTGCCAAACACATACAAAATAAAGCAGAAAATAAAACTATTTTATTATGGCATTATCATTTTCAACAAACACAACATAATCGGAAGCGTAATAGCTCTCAACAAAAATGGCAAGAGAAGAGCCAAAAAACTTCCACCCCAGGAAGCAATACACTCTATAAAATTTCTCAAGAAAAACCTTTAAAAACTCAACATTCTTATAAATATAATAAAAAGAAAACGGCTTCCTTACACAATAAATCATCGCGAACACAAAATCATGATTCCAATTCACCTTTTGCAAAATTGGCTGTGCTGCGTGATCAACTTAAACGTGATAAAGACGCACGCTTATAAACCCTTTTTAAAGATCACTAAGACAGAAAATGGAGTTTGATCTTGACCTACGTTGTAACTGACAATTGTATTCAGTGCAAATATACTGATTGCGTTGAAGTTTGTCCTGTTGACTGTTTTTATGAAGGTGAAAACATGCTTGTTATTCACCCTGATGAATGCATCGATTGTGGTGTCTGCGAGCCAGAATGCCCAGCTGAAGCGATTAAACCAGATACTGAACCAGGACTCGAAAAATGGCTAGAACTCAATCTCCGTTATGCAAAGAAATGGCCTAATTTAATGACAAAAAAAGATCCACTTCCCCAAGCAAAAGAAATGGATGGTATTCCCAATAAACTAGAAAAATGTTTTTCAGAAAATCCAGGAAATGGCGAATAATACCTCATCTTCTCAACAAAAGATCTTTCCAAAAGTTTAAACCATTGTATGGGTATACAAAATTCTTAAGAGAAATGATTGATTCTTTTGAATTTTTATGTTAACAAAGTCTTAACATAACTATTTTGCTAAGCATTTTTTTGGCCTTAAAGTACTTAGCTTCAACGCTCAACTCTAAAGATATTTAGCTTTAAAGCATTTAATCCGTTTGCCAATATTATTATTGGCCATAAAGGGAGTAAACTAAAATATGGCACCCCCACGAAATACCTCTTTCAGTGCTGAAGATTTTTCAACTTCTGAGTATATCGTTTACCCTACCCATGGAGTAGGTCAAATTATGGCGATTGAAGAACAAGAAGTTGCAGGACATAAATTAAAACTTTTTGTAATCCACTTTGCTAAAGATAAAATGGATGTAAAAGTGCCCGTTGCAAAAGCTCTTTCTACTGGAATGCGCAAATTATCTACAGTTGATTCTGTGAATCGTGCTTTTAAAATTCTTCAAGGAAAAGCACGCATTAAACGCACTATGTGGTCACGACGTGCTCAAGAATATGATACTAAAATTAATTCAGGAAATATTATTTCTATTGCTGAAGTTGTTCGCGATCTATTTCGTTCAGCTCTACAACCTGAGCAATCTTATTCAGAACGTCAACTCTACGCTATTGCTCTCGATCGTATGGCCCGTGAAATTGCTATTATCAATAATCTCACCGAAACAGAAGCAATAAACTTAATAGAAAAACACCTCGATAAAAAGTCGAAATGCGATTTTAAAAATGAGATTGATGAAGGAAATAATGCTGTTTACGCTGCGTAATCTCCTGAAAAATTTTGCCTTATAACAAGATAAATTGGTAAAAAGTCAATTTTTAATTATTCCTTGATCTGCTTCTTAAGCTTTCATCCTTTGCAATTGCAAGCAGAAGGATTTCTTTTAATATATCAACGTCGCAGTCGCATACACACTATAGTCTCTCTTTTTCTGAGAGACTATAGCTTTATAAAGTAGATTGTAAACACAATAAAAGCTTTTATGATAAAAACAATGAACTGTATAAACTATGAAAAAGCTTCCGGTTCATTTAATCCGGATTACAGAATTTGCGATCAACTTGATTATTGACATCTGATAGACAATTGATCTTGAGCAAACAAAACCGAACGCCTACAATCTTCTGTTTTCAAATCAATATGATGAGGACGGCGCAACTCGCCAGAACTTTTATTATATATAATCGCTACAAAAACAAAAAACTTCCCTTATCAAAAGAACAAGCAGTTAACTGCAAGGAATGCGGAAAAGCCCTTTGTTGACTAAACTCAGGAGACAACAGGAACAATAAACTTATGTGGTAACTGAGAGAAAGCTTATTCTTTAGCAGGCAAAACCGAACGCCCACGATACATACCTGTTTTCAAATCAATATGATGAGGACGACGCAACTCGCCAGAACTTTTATCCTCGATATAAGTTGGTGCTTTAAGGGCATCAGCCGAACGGCGCATACCGCGTTTAGACGGAGAAGTTTTTCGTTTAGGTACAGCCATAACAGGACACTCCACACTCATCAACACAGAAGCGCTAATGCTCAAAATGACAACTTCTGTCAACAATAAAATAAAATTCCATTTCTTTATACATTGATTATAATCTTTTGACCAGACTTTTATATAATTTTTTTATTTTTCTTTTCTAACAATTCTCACTCTTCTTTAATGAAGACAGTGTGTATAAGCACGTGAAAAACGAATTCGTTTTTCAATAAGATGAGTTAAAGCTATAAAATTATCGATTGGTTGATATGGATTACGCCAATAAGGATTAGGTAAGCTTGCCACAAGAGCAGCAGCCTGTTGCACAGTTAAATTTCGTGCAGACTTTTGAAAATAATAAAAAGCGGCAGCTTCTATTCCATAAATTCCTGGCCCCCATTCTGCAACATTCAAATAAATTTCTATAATTCGTTTTTTTGATAAAATAACATCAGCCATAACAGAATAAGGAATTTCTATAATCTTGCGGATATAAGATCTATTAGACCATAAGAAAAGATTTTTAATCACTTGCATATTGATTGTTGATCCTCCTCTCAAAGGTTTTGAATCTGTTTTTAAGATATCGATCAACATAGCCCAATCAACGCCAGAATGATGACAAAATCGCCCATCTTCGGACATAATAACTCCAGATGGAACTGAAAATGCAATATCAGACAGTGCAACCCATTCACGCTTGTATTTTTTATCACTCACCCAATCACGAATCATTAAAGTAGAAATAGGGTGAACACAATCCAAACGATAAATGAACAACAAAATAATTGGACATAAAAATAAAAACACAAGAAAACTGATCAAATAACGCATTCGCCCCATCGCCATCTTTTTCTTTCTTTTTATTTTTTTACAAAATTTAAGAGTGTGAAAATAACCGTTTTATTCTTTATTTTTTTATCATAAAAAGAACCTTATCATTTTGCAAAGAAGAAAGGAAGAAATGATGCATGAATTCACGACTCTTCTTGCAAAACATGCGCAGAATGTTGAAAAGCGACTTGATATACTTCTTAGTCATAAAGCCAAAAATGATGAAATTACCCGGCCTGAAATTCTCATCAATGCCATGCGCCATGGTGTTTTGAACGGCGGCAAACGCTTACGTCCTTTCTTGGTAATTCAAAGTGCTGCTCTTTTTGATATCTCTCCTGAAGACTCTCTTGATATTGGTGTCGCATTGGAATGTATTCACTGTTATTCACTCATTCATGATGATCTTCCTGCTTTAGATAACGACACACTCCGACGTGGACAACCAACTGTTCACATAGCTTTTGATGAAGGCACTGCAATTTTAGCAGGGAATGCGCTTCTCACTTTTGCCTTTGAAATCATTGCCCATAAAGCCTGTTCCTTTTCTTCAAAAACGAGAATTGAACTGATTACAGCTCTTACACAGGCTGCAGGTCTCGGCGGTATGATCGGTGGACAAATGCTCGATTTAGAAGCTGAAAAAAAACCACAAAATGAAAGTGCAACGATCACTTTACAACAAATGAAAACAGCTGCTCTTATCCGTTTTGCTTGTCAAGCAGGTGCTATTATGGGTCGAGCCTCCAAAACATTAACGCATAAACTAGCCTCCTTTGGGACACATATTGGCTTAGCTTTTCAATTGACCGATGACCTTCTTGACCTTACTTCTCATACAAAAATTCTTGGAAAAACTGCAGGGAAAGATCAAATAGCCAACAAAGCAACACTCATCAATCTTTATAGCCTTGACGAAGTTAAAAAAAAACGAGATGAACTTATCACAAAAGCAGAAGAGTTTCTTCTTCCTTTTGGAGCAAAAGCAATCCCATTGAAACAAGCAGCACACTTTATTGCAACACGTAAAAATTAACACTTCCCATTTTTTGGGGATCATCAATAAAATAAAAGCAAGTAGAACGAAATAATTGTTTTGTATCACCCATACCAAAAATACACGTCAATATATTCTTCTAAAATTTCTTCAAATATCTCAGCAATTGAGAACAAAGCAGAGGGAACAATATACTCCTCTTCTATCCATTATGTCCCAAAACGGGTATGAATATACTCTTTTAAAATCGCTTCAAATTCTTCGGCAATATGAGGACCGCGCAAAGTCTTTACTTTTTTGCCATCAATAAAAACAGGAGCCGCTGGATTTTCTCCCACCCCAGGTAAGGAGATTCCAATATCGGCATGTTTTGATTCCCCTGGTCCATTAACAATACACCCCATAACAGCAACTTTTAAACCTTCAACACCAGGGTATTTATTCCGCCAAATTGGCATATTTTTGCATAAATCTGCTTCGATTTTTTGTGCTAACTGTTGAAAAACCGTCGACGTTGTCCGACCACATCCTGGACACGCAGCAACCACAGGAACAAACTGCCGAAATCCCATAACTTGCAAAAGTTCCTGACAGACCTTTACTTCTCGCGTTCGATCACCGCCTGGCTCAGGTGTTAATGAAATACGAATTGTATCACCAATTCCTTGTTGCAATAAAATTCCCAAAGCCACAGATGAAGCAACAATTCCTTTTGTCCCCATGCCCGCCTCTGTCAACCCGAGATGAAGAGCATAATTACACCGTTGTGCCAACATAGTATAAACAGCAATGAGATCTTGTACATCACTCATTTTAACAGAGAGAATAATATATTCCCGTCCTAAACCAGCTTCTTCCGCTAAAAGAGCTGAATGAAGTGCCGATTGAACGACAGCTTCCCGAATAACTTCAGTAACAGACAAAGGCTTTTCCTGCCGAGCATTTTCATCCATAAGCCGTGTTAATAACACATGATCCAGTGACCCCCAATTCACCCCAATCCGTATAGGTTTACGATAATGGCATGCCATCTGGATAATTTG
Organism: Bartonella sp. A1379B; assembly: GCF_002022485.1. Taxonomy (NCBI): domain Bacteria; kingdom Pseudomonadati; phylum Pseudomonadota; class Alphaproteobacteria; order Hyphomicrobiales; family Bartonellaceae; genus Bartonella; species Bartonella sp. A1379B. The sequence continues at coordinate 1,273,220 of NZ_CP019780.1, forward strand.
AAGAAATTGCTTATCCTTTTTTGCACCAAAACCAACATTGCCAGGATTAATGCGATATTTTGAAAGCGCTTCTGCACAAGCAGGATAATCAGCCAAAAGCGTATGGCCAATATAATGAAAATCCCCTACCAATGGTACAAAAATACCCAACCGTTCCAACCGCTCTCGTATTTTAGGAACAGCCGCTGCTGCTTCATTCCGATCAACAGTTATTCGAACCAATTGAGATCCTGCACGCCAAAGAGCAGCAACTTGAGCAACCGTCGCATCAATATCAGCCGTATCCGTATTGGTCATAGACTGAATAACAATTGGATTCCCGCCCCCAATCATAATATCACCAACCGCAACCGCAACAGACCGATGACGCTCTAAAGGTTTAGATAAATAATGTGCTATATTCATCAGCTCTTCAAAACTTTCAAAACTTGAACTTATCTAGCCTTATGGTAATACGCACCATAGCACAATTCAAAAGAATGGATTCATGAGAAAATTCTTTCAAGAGTCTCTCTTTTTAAACATCAAAAACCAACGCTCAACAGAGATTCAGAAAGAAAATGCAACCTTTCAATGTTCAATCCGTTATATCAAATTCCACAGAAAATTCCCATCTTATATATTTGCTATAAGACATTAAAAATAAGAAGGAGTAAACCCATGTATATCTTTCAAAGCCCTTGCAGTAAAAATGATAAAATCAAAAAACGCATTGCGCAATTAAAAGAGGAGCTCACAACCATCAACCGTCAGTCCCTTCAAAACAATCGTTTCGATAGCATTTCCAAAATGCTGAAAAAATGGAAACAAAAAGGACACCACGCTCTTTATCACATAAACAACCATGCCGAAGAGCTCAAAAAGAAGGCAAAAGACAATCCTAAAACCACTCTCTTATTAACTGCTGGACTCGTTTTAACCAGCTATTGTTTAATGCGCAAAAACTAACCAACGCACTAAGTGCTCCTTTTTTAAGGATTCATTGAACAGTTTTTTCACCATTCATCCAAAATGGGCACTCTGTTCTCTTATCTTGCAAAGATAAGAATTTCGCACCATTCTTTAAAACCAAAATAACAATAAAAAAATAAACCCAACGCAATCCTCTAAACTGAAAATACACTTGAGGATAAAATAAAGAGAATATTTCAATCCTTAGAATGGTGGGATGCTGTATCAACATAGGTAATCACCGACATTCCAGGAATAAGTTTTTCTATTCCCTCTTGCCCTTGATCTATGGCAATACGAATAGAGATGCGTTGCGCAATTTTGATAAAATTACCATGTGCAGTCTCTGTTCCTAATAATGAAAATTCTGATCCTGTCGCAGGAGCAAAGCGTACCACACGGCCTGTTAATTTTTGATTCTTTAAAGCATCAGCATAAAAAACAACAGGCTGTCCAATACGCATATTAGAAATCTGTGTTTCCTTATAATGGGCAATAATCCAAATGTCATCAGAAACAACAGCCACCAACCGCATACCAGACTCTACATATTGCCCTACTTGTATGCCAACCGATCCAATATGTCCTACAGCAGGAGAAATAATTTTAGTGTGCGCTAAATTTAGCTCAGCGACTTCAACACCCGCTTTTGCTTCCACAATATCCGATTGTAAACCTTGTCGTTCAAATTCTAATTTCTTGTGCAACTGGCTCTTTGTTTCAAATGTCGCGGCTAAATGTGAAGCAGCAGAAGATAATGGCAAAGTTCCTTGAGAACTTAAACCCTTAGAATGAGACAACTCGGTTATTAGCCTATCAATTTCCTTTTGCAACAATTGAATTTGTGACAAAACACTCGCAAGTTTTGCTTTTTTTGCCTCAAGAATTGCTTGCGCCTGTGCAAGCTGATATCGGAAAAGGGTATCATCCAGTTCAAATAAAACCATTCCCTTTTCAACTTTTTGATAATCTTGAACATAAACCCGTTTCACGATACCAGAAACTTGCGGACTTATCAGAGTAATATTCCCCTTAACCAAAGCATTATCGGTTTTTTGAAGGGTACTCACAAATGGCGGCAATTGCCAAGCCCATAAAATCAATACAATTCCCATTATACCGGACAGAAAGGCAACAATGGTTGATTTTGATCGCAAGATTTTGATCATTGCTTTTCACACATCCTTACTGATCACACTTTACTTTTTAACAACATCATAAAATTCTCATAAAAATATGATTTATAAAATATTTTGAGGAGAAAAATAATTAAAACAATCATTGTCATATAAAAATAAAGTCGAAAAACATCATCATAAGCCAAAACATTTGCTGTCAATTGCAACTGATCCGTTAGACTTGATATCGTTTTTTCACTCTTTAAGCTATGAGAAACTAAAGCACTGTAAGGAGAAGATAAGTGATTTATCTTCTCAAAAATAAGTGTGCCCGTCGTTGTAATTTCTTGTGTTAAATATTCAAAATGATGACGTGCGAAAAAAAATTGCAAACTACTAAAAAGAGCTGCACTCATAAGCCCTCCTGTAACTTGTGCCAATAAAAAAATTGCAATAAAACTTAAAACATAATTGGGTCCTCGGGCACTCGCTTTAACAAAACCATTACATAAAGCAGGAGGCAAAAAAAGAGCATAACCAAAACCAATCAAGCCCTGACTTATAATCATATCCACTGGACGGGTTAACTGGCTCACATGACTATCTAAATAAGAGCCCAGTGCTAAACAGCTCAAAGATAAAAGATAAAAATAATCCTCCCGACCCATTCGTAAAAAAAAGACACACACACCGCCCCCTAAAAGGGTACCAAAAGTAACCGCAAAATACATAGGGGCCATATCACGATTTAACAAACCAAAAAGATTAAAGAAATCCGCAGCTAAAGTTGATTGCTCTAATAAAAGAATTCGAAACACCAACAAAACCAAAACAACTTGGATCATTTCTTTGCTAAAAAGCCACCGTAAATCAATCAACGGAGTTTCTCTATTCAGTTCAATTATAATAGCAATCGTCAAAGAGAAAACGGCAAGTGCAAGCCCACAACCAATCCATAGCGTTTCAGTCCACCAATACCATTTGCCAATAGACATTACGATAGCATTTAAACCAAGTCCAAGGGCAATCAAACTATAACTTACCCAGTCTAATTTCTTAATGACCTTGTTGCAAACAACTGGTGTAAGTGGGAGAGAAAAAATACATCCTAAACCGATCAAAACAAGTCCCATCTCCATTGCTGAAAGACTAGAAAATCCGCCATTTTCAAGAAGACTTGGTGAAATCAAACGAGCTAAAGGAACTGCTAAAGCCGCATTCATATAATTTAAACTGATACCGATAGTGTATTTTTTTTCCGGTGCAAAAGCCTCCATCATATAGAGAAAGGCTAACGAGGCCATTGGTGCAGCAGCAATACCAGCGAAAAAACGAATAATCAAAGCTGAACGTAAATCCGTAATAAACAAATGCAAAATACACACTACAACAAATCCAAGAATCGATAATTCAGCAAAATTCCTTAAGCCGAATTGATAACGAATCTTAATCAACATGATTGCAATACTGACATGCGGTGCCATATAAGCACTGACCAACCATGTCGTTTCAATAAGTGTTGTGTTGAAATCTCCTGTGAGCTCGATAATATTGGATTGAACCATATTGGCCCCTAAGCCATAAGCCCATTGTAAAATAAAAGAAGCAAAAATATAAGTGAAGCATTTTGGCAAAGGTCCTGCAAAAATAACACCTGGATGAGTGAAAGACCCAAGTTCTGCGGCAGATCCCCCACTGTTCCCCTCGTTACTCATCTTTCTATTCTCGCATTTCATTATGTCAGTACTGAAGCACCATCCATAGAAATTAATTTCTGAAAAACCTCTACCACTTTATGATGAGTTCCACCACTCGTGTTTTCTTCTACCATGACTCGAACTTCTGCCATGCGTTGTTCAAGATCCTGAAGAGATAAATGATTAACGGCAACAGCGGTTTCAGCTAAGAGAGAGCACCCCGAAGATGTAATATCTGCAACCCCTCCTAAAAGAGCAAATATTTTTTCTTCTGAGGAAGACATAACCCTAATAACACCTGGAACGAGACTCACCACTAAAGGAGCATGATTAGCCATAATCGTTAAATATCCCGATACTGAAGGCAGAACAACAGACATCACTTTTTCTGAAAAGATAAGTTTTTCAGGTGATACAAGCTCAAACAAGAAAGATTCTGTTCTTTTATTTTCCACGGGAACCCCTTGTTTTTCTAGGACAAACATTCATCACAGAGCACCTTTTATGAAGAAGCTTCTTCAATCAAACGTTTTCCTTTTTCAATTGCTTCATCAATCGAACCAACCATGTAAAAAGCTGCTTCTGGTAAATCATCATAATCACCAGCACACAATCCTTTAAATCCTTCGATAGTCTCTTCTAAAGAAACCAACTTTCCAGGAGCCCCAGTAAAAGCTTCCGCTACATGGAAAGGCTGCGAAAGGAAACGCTCAATTTTACGCGCCCGCGCAACCAACAATTTATCTTCTTCAGACAATTCATCCATACCAAGGATAGCGATAATATCTTGCAAAGATTTATAACGCTGCAAAATAGTCTGAACCTGACAAGCAACAGTATAATGCTCTTCACCCACAATCAATGGATCCAGCATTCGCGAAAAAGAATCGAGTGGATCAACTGCTGGATAAATCCCCTTCTCTGCAATTGAACGGGAAAGAACCGTTGTGGCATCTAAATGCGCAAAAGACGTAGCAGGCGCTGGATCAGTTAAATCATCAGCGGGAACGTAGATAGCTTGAACAGACGTGATAGACCCCGTTTTGGTACTTGTAATACGCTCTTGCAAAGCTCCCATATCCGTTGCCAAGGTTGGTTGATACCCCACAGCAGAAGGAATACGTCCCAACAGAGCTGAAACTTCAGCGCCAGCTTGTGTAAAACGGAAAATATTATCCACAAAGAAAAGCACATCTTGCCCTTCATCACGAAAATTCTCTGCAATTGTCAAGCCTGAAAGTGCTACACGTGCACGTGCCCCTGGTGGCTCATTCATCTGTCCATAAACAAGAGCACATTTTGAACCCACAGTGGACCCATTTTCTCTCGGGTCAACGTTCACACGACTCTCAATCATTTCATAATAGAGATCATTCCCTTCACGTGTACGCTCTCCTACACCGGCGAACACTGAATAACCCCCGTGTGCTTTTGCGATATTGTTGATGAGTTCCATAATTAAAACAGTCTTACCAACACCAGCTCCCCCAAACAAACCAACCTTTCCCCCCTTCGAATAAGGAGCAAGCAAATCAATCACTTTAATTCCAGTAACAAGAATTTCTGATTCGGTTGATTGTTCCACATATTGAGGCGCTTCTTGGTGAATTGAGCGTTTTTTAGTCGCCATAATAAGTCCAGCGTCATCAACAGGTTCCCCAATCACATTCATAATACGACCAAGAGTTGCCTCTCCAACAGGCACACAAATTTGCGCTCCCGTATCATAAACCTTTTGACCACGAACAAGGCCCTCTGTTGTATCCATCGCAATGGTGCGAACTGTATTTTCACCCAAATGTTGAGCAACTTCTAGAACAAGCTTATTGCCCAAATTTTCTGTTTCTAACGCATTAAGAATATGAGGTAATTCTCCTTCAAAATGCACATCAACAACAGCGCCTATCACTTGCCTAATTTCACCAATAGATCCCTTGTGATAAACAGTCTTAGAATCAACATGCGCAAGACTAGAAGAGTCCTTGGTCTTTTTTGCCGATTTTGCTGAGGAAGTCTTTTTTACGCCTGAACGAGCAACTGATTTTTTTTCTTCACCCTTTGCTGTTCTTTTTTTTGACGTTGTTGCTTTCATCATTAATCTTTACCTTCTCACTTTAAAGCGCTTCAGCGCCCGCAATAATTTCAATCAATTCGGTCGTAATCTGCGCCTGACGCTGACGATTATACGTTACCGTCAATTTATTAATCATTTCACCGGCATTCCGTGATGCATTATCCATAGCGCTCATTTTTGCGCCCATTTCACCCGCGACATTTTCAAGCAAAGCACGGAAGATTTGTACAGAGAGATTACGTGCGACAAGCGCATCCACCAGAGAAACTGCATCCGGTTCATAATCATAAACAGCTGCTTGAACACTCCCACCTTTTTTTTCTTTTTTAACACCACCACCCTCATCAGAAAATTCCTTTTGAGCAACGACTGGAATCAAATTGACGGCCTTTGGAGACTGGTTAATAACCGACACAAATTCAGAATAAAAAAGTGTACAAACATCAAACACCTCTTCATTGAAAAGGTCAATAATACGTTGACTTACTTTAACCGCCTCTGCAAAACTGATCTGTTTCACAGAGCGCAAATCAATATGATCAATCATCAGAGCTTTAAAATCACGAAGTAAAATATCCGCTCCCTTTTTTCCAACAGTTAAAATTTTAACTGTCTTACCGAGAGAAAGAAGGCTATTAATGTGTTCACGCGCACGACGAACAATTTGCGTATTAAAAGCCCCACACAAACCACGCTCAGCCGTACATACAACCAAGAGATGCTTATCGTCTCGACCCGTACCACGCATCAAAGCTGGGGAATCCACTGGATCAAGATCAGCAGACACATGCGCTAAAAGAGTAGCCATATGCTGAGCATAAGGCCGTGCAGATTCAGCCGCTTCTTGCGCACGGTGCAACTTTGCTGCTGCAACCATTTGCATAGCTTTGGTAATTTTCTGCGTTGCCTTAACCGAGGCAATACGGTCTCTAAGATCCTTTAGCGACGCCATTCAAGCATTCCACCAATCAATTAAGAAAAATTCTTTGCATAATAATCAAGAACAACAACCATCTGTCTTTTAATTTCATCCGTTATTTGTTTCTGTTCAGCAATCGCCTCTAAGAGCTCCACATGATTATTGCGGAGTAGTGTTAAAAGCCCTTGTTCAAATCGCCCAACATCAGAAACAGCTAATGAATCAAGATAACCATTCACACCAGCAAAAATAACAACAACTTGTTCTTCTACTTTAAGTGGTGAAAATTGTAACTGTTTTAAAAGCTCGGTCAAACGTGCACCACGATTTAAAAGATGCTGCGTTGACGCATCTAAATCTGAACCAAATTGCGCAAAAGCGGCCATTTCCCGATATTGCGCTAATTCACCCTTGATAGAACCAGCAACCTGCTTCATTGCCTTAATTTGAGCAGCAGAACCAACACGTGAAACAGAAAGACCAACATTCACTGCAGGACGAATCCCTTGATAGAATAAATTTGTCTCCAGAAAAATCTGACCATCAGTGATCGAAATCACGTTGGTTGGAATATAAGCAGAAACATCATTGGCTTGTGTTTCAATTACTGGCAGTGCCGTTAAAGATCCAGAACCATAATCAGCATTAAGCTTTGCAGCTCGCTCCAAAAGACGAGAATGCAGATAAAAAACATCTCCTGGATAAGCTTCACGACCAGGAGGACGACGTAACAAAAGAGACATTTGACGATAAGCAACAGCCTGTTTAGAAAGATCATCATAACCGATCAACGCATGTTGACCATTATCACGAAAATATTCTCCCATAGCACAACCAGCGAGAGGAGCAATAAATTGCATCGGAGCAGGATCAGAAGCTGTCGCTGCAACAATAATTGAATAGTCAAGAGCTCCGCGTTCTTCTAAAACTTTAACAAACTGTGCAACCGTTGAACGTTTTTGACCGATTGCCACATAAATACAATATACTCTGTCTTGATCTTCCTCAGTATCATTGTCATGAAAATGCTTCTGATTTAAAAATGTATCGAGCAAAATCGCTGTTTTTCCTGTTTGACGATCACCAATCACCAATTCACGCTGCCCACGTCCAATGGGAATTAAGGCATCAATAACCTTTAATCCAGTTGACATTGGCTCATGCACAGACTGACGTGGGATAATACCAGGAGCCTTAACATCAACACGACGACGCTCCTTCGCTTTAATAGGACCTTTTCCATCAATGGGATTACCGAGTGCATCAACAACACGACCAAGCAAAGCAGGCCCTACAGGAACATCCACAATAGCCCCGAGCCGCTTAACGGTATCGCCCTCATGAATGTCACGATCTGATCCAAAAATCACAATCCCAACATTATCCATTTCCAAATTCAGCGCCATCCCCTGCACACCATTGGAAAAAGCAACCATTTCACCTGCCTGGACATTATCCAAACCATAAACGCGAGCAATTCCATCACCCACAGATAAAACCCAACCAACTTCTGAAACTTCAGCTTTTTGGTCAAAGCTTTTGATTTGTTTTTTTAGGATTTTTGAAATTTCAGACGGTCTAATATCCATCAGCTGACCTCTTTTTTCAATGCAAGCTTAAGTGAAGATAATTTTGTTATAAGGGACGCATCAATCTGACATGACCCTAAACGAATGATAAACCCACCAAGAATTGTTGGATCACTGGAAAATTGTAATACAATTTTTCCTTTCACAACATTCTCCAATGCCGTGCGCAACATTTCTTTCTGATCAGCATTTAATGGATATGCAGAAACAACTTGCGCAAAAAACTCTCTCCGGAAAAGAACAATATGACGCTGAAAAGCACGTAAAATACTAGAGAGTGCAAAAAGCCTACGATTAGCTGCGATAACCCCTAAAAAATTGCGAAAAATACGACCTGCCTCTTCATGCGCAAATTCTATAGTTTCACAAAGGACATTTAACGCTTCCTTTTGTTCTTTTTCTGAAAAAAACGGACTGTGCACAAAGTATTTTAAATCCTCATTTTGCTCTAAAATGTTCAATAAAGACGCCACTTCCTTTTCCACATGTTCGACACATCCTGCTTCTTGAACCAAATCAAAAAAAGCTTTTGCATAACGCTGGCTCACGAGCGGCAATGGGACAAGAGAAACTGAATCTGACACGAAATACCGCCTCTTTTCCTTAAGGGATTCTCTGATATTGATCAGAAAAAATGGACCACATATTTCAAATTCTAAAAATCTTTTTCTTGAAACTCAGAACAAAAAATTTTCCAATCTCTAGCATAGACATAATTGACTCGCAACACCACAAAGTAGTGCTTTTTGAAAATTTTTCGTTAAAATAATTAAAATAGCTTTTCAGTTGATGGATGAGGAACACAATTTTTTTTGAGTCCATTTTTAATCTTGGCTGAGACCTGATTTAAGTTTCTCATATCTCCTTCATGAAAGGTGTCGAACACTGAAGAGGAAATTTCTTGTCCAACTTTGGATAATAAAATATCGATTTTAAAACTTTCATCCATCAAAAGAGCTTTCACAACATCTCCTGAAAGATCCAATATACGTGCCTTTTCCATCAATTTGCGATGATTTTTTAAATGCTGCAAAATTTGTGCTGTCAAAGGTCCGACAACAGCCTTATGATCAATATTCAATAATTTATTAAAGGCCATAATATCTTGCAAAATTATATCATCATAAAAAACCGCGTAGGCGTAAACCAACTGGCGAGCATTTACAACTGGAAAACCACAAAGGGACTGCATTGTTTTTTGTGGAGAAGCAATGATTGGCTGAAAAACTTTTTCCACTTCTCTTATTAAGCGATAAGTAAAAACAAAAACAGTCGCATCGGCACTTTTCATTTCCTTTTTTTCATTATTTTTAATGACATCAGAAACCGATGCGTGCGCTCCTGTCCCAATAAACCAACTCAAAATAAAAAGGATAAATCCCATCTTTTTCAAAACAACTCCCCCTTTAAAACAGTCTTTTAACAAACAAATATCCCTAAACTTTTCAGAGAAAACTTTGCGGATCAATATCAATCTGAACCCGAACCGAACTAGGCTTTTTTGGTGCACGAGATAGAACAACACGAATAAACCCTTGTAAATCAAAAGAGCGCTGCCCATGAAATAATAGGCGAAAACGATAACGCCCCCGCACAAGTGCCAACTGTGCTTCTGCAGGCCCCATTACCGATACACCTTTCATCGATGGTGCAACCTGGCGCAATGCACGGGCATAATTTTCCGCCACTTGGCGTTTTTCCGAAGAAATAATCAAAGCTGCAAGTCGTCCATAAGGAGGCAAAACATCATGTTGGCGTATTGCAATCTCACGCTTATAAAAATCCTCACGCTGTTGTGAAAGCAAAGCTTTTATAACCGGATGATCTGGTTGATATGTTTGCAACAATCCTAAACTTTCTAATCCCATACGCCCTGCACGCCCTGTAACCTGAGACAAAAGTTGAAAGGTACGTTCACTTGCACGTAAATCACCATTGGCAAGCCCTAAATCAGCATCAATCACCCCAACCAAAGACAATCCGGGAAAATGATGCCCCTTAGCAACTAACTGTGTTCCAATAATAATATCCACATCCCCCTTTGCAATTGCTTCTAATTCTCGCCGCAATTGACTGATTCTTCCTTTTAAGTCAGTAGATAAAATAAGCAACCGTGCCTGTGGAAAAAGTCTCTGTGTTTCCTCGGCAATTCTTTCCACCCCTGGCCCACAAGCCACTAAATGATCCAATGTCCCACATTCTGGACACGCTTCTGGAAGAGGTTCATAATAACCACAATGATGACATTTAAGCTGTCCTCGCAAACGATGCTCAACCAACCAACTTGAACAATCCGTACAATGGAAACGATGTCCACACATTCGACAAAGTGTTAAAGGCGCATATCCACGCCGATTGAGAAACAAAAGCGCCTGCTCACCCTTTTCCAAAGTTTTTCTTAAAGCTCGTTCAAGAACAGAAGAAATAAAGCGTCCTTTTTCTACACCCCCTTTACGCATATCAATGACTTGCAAATCCGGCAGTGCTGCTGCTTGAAACCGTGAAGGCAAATGCACCCGCTGATAACGCCTCCATAAAACATTCACTTGACTTTCAATGGAAGGAGTCGCTGATGATAAAATAACAGGACAACGCTCAAAAGATCCGCGCGCCACAGCCATATCCCGCGCATGATAAAAAATACGCTCTTCTTGTTTATAAGCACCATCATGCTCTTCATCAACAACGATTAATCCAAGATCCAGAAAGGGTAAAAAAAGCGCTGAACGCGCTCCTGCAACAACCCGCACCTTTCCTTCTAAAACTTGCCGCCACACACGTTCACGACGACGTGGGGTTAAATCAGAATGCCATTCAGCTGCTGAAGCTCCAAAACGCGCACGAAAACGGTCTAAAAATTGTTGTGTTAAAGCAATTTCTGGCAGTAAAATCAAAACCTGTTTGTTGTCCCTTAGCGCTTGAGCTACCGCTTCAAAATAGACTTCTGTTTTTCCAGATCCCGTAACTCCATCAAGCAAAAAAACCTGAAATTGAGAAGACAAAACACCTTCTCGCAACACATTCGCTGCCGCTTTCTGTGCTCCTTCTAAAACAGGTGGACAAAAATCAGGATCAGGGAGAGCAACCACTGCTTGTGCTGGCACCATAACTTCTTCAAAAACCCCAAGTGATTTTAAAAGATCTACCACGGAAAGCGCAGTTTTGGCCGCATGAGCAAGATCAGAACGATTCCAAATCATTCCATCACGCGCCAAGTCTAAAACGCGCGATCGTGCTGGTGTTAATCGTGCCACATTCCCTCCACAATAACGCAGTCCCACCATCTTTTCTTCTGGATCTAAAGCTGTCGGTACACGTAAAACTAACCCCGCGATAAGACCGAAAGGCGTCATGGTATACTGACTAACAAAACGCAAAAACGCGATCATCTCAGCTTTTAATGGCGGACAATCAAAAACGTGCGTCACAAAGCGCAATTTATCACGCGCTACAGAAACAGCGGTTATGTTCTTTAAATGATCCTTTTGTTCTTCTTCAAAGATCGACTCACCAACAGCAACCACAAAACCACAAATCTCGCGTCCTGCAACAGGAACACGCACAAAAGAACCAACTTTGACCTCTATATGCGGTTCTACCCCATAGCTATAAGCTTGAAAAACTGGGATCGGCACCACAACCGAAACAATTTTCATTTCTGTCACAATGGACATCACCTTTTCATCAATAGTACTTTGGTTTTATTGTCGCATTTTTCTATTCTTGTACTACCCTATTTTTTCCCTGGTCTGTGCTTTATATAACCAATCCAATAACTATCCCAGAATGAAACAATAAGATAAGAGACTTTTTTCATCGATTTTCTTTCGTCTCAAGACGTTTTGTACCACTTCTCTATCCATCAACCAAATCCTTGCTTTTTCTATAAAGAATGACGCATAACATAGACAAAAAGAACCAATGGAAGTGTTAAAAACAAACTTTTAAAAACCAAGGAGATGTGAAATGAAATTTTTTGTGGATAGTGCTCACAGAGAAGATATCCAAGAATTACAAAATTTAGGATTAGTCGATGGTGTCACAACCAACCCTTCTCTCATTCTCAAATCTGGACGGAATATTCTGGAAACCATCAAAGAGATTTGCGCTCTTGTCAGCGGACCAGTCTCTGCTGAAGTTGTTGCAACTGACTTCGATAATATGATGAAAGAGGCGGCTGTTTTAGCAAAGATTGCCAACAATATTTGCATCAAACTTCCCTTAACACTTGATGGATTAAAAGCTTGTAAAGCCCTCACTGAACAAGGATTAAAAACAAACCTTACCCTTTGTTTTTCGGCCAATCAAGCTTTGTTAGCTGCAAAAGCAGGTGCAACATTTATTTCACCCTTTATCGGAAGAATCGATGACTGTGGATATAATGGTATTGAACTGCTCCATGAAATTCGTACTCTTTATGACCAATATAATTTCAACACTCAAATTTTGGCTGCTTCTATCCGCTCTGTCAATCACGTTAAAGAAGCAGCATTAAGTGGTGCAGATGTTGCAACTGTTCCACCAGCAATCCTAAAAAATCTGATTAAACATCCTCTAACCGACCAGGGCTTACAAACATTTGCGGCGGACTGGGCAAAAACGGGACAAAGCATCGCTTAAAAAGCATTTAAAACCCTACAAATATTATGATTCTTCTTCAAACATCTCAACTGGGATGTTGAAACAAACAAAAATATAAATTGAAGGGACGAGAATAAGATTTTTTTGGCTATACCGTGTCTAAAACTTCTTCATATCCTTTTAATTGTGAAAGAATTTGAGCTTTTACAAAGAAGAATTTTTTGCGAGATCTTTTGCAAGCAACATAAAAATGCGTTCAGCTAATTCTTCAGCAACGCGTTTTTGCGCATTTTTTTCAGCTTGCACCGTTGCATATTCTTGACGAAGTCGATCAAAAGAAGCCCTTATTGTTCCTGCCCCTTTCGCAATAAGTTCATTGTTCATAGTCTTTAAAAGATAAGAAGCTCTACTCACAATTGTCCCAACAGAAGGGTGTCCCCTTCCATCCCCTTCCTGGTCATTATCTATATCTATCTCGAAAGATGTTCGTGTAAAAACCGATGTTTGCAATGACAATTGATAAAGAGGTACAGAAGGCTTTCCTCCATGCCCATAGAGAAGAAACAATAAATGATTACGAACCATTTGACTGAAATGATCAGAGGGTTCTTCAATCACAATGGCTGCAAATTTCTCAGAAAGTCCTGTAGAAATCTTTTCTGATGTCCCACCATGCAAAAGAGAAATTGCGGATGTCGATCCCTGTGAAACCTGACGATAAAGTGGTTCAACGGTACATCCACTAAGAAAAGCAAACAAACAAGAAAAAATAGCAACACTCAATCCATTAAATAATGACATTAACAATCCTTTTTGGAACAATAATCATTTTCTTAATAGATTTGCCAGCTAAGTGTGCTTGGACAAAGTCAAGAGCACAAACCGCTTCTTCAATTGCCGCATTATCAGCCACTGCAGCAAGAGTGACAGTCCCTCGTTTTTTGCCATTAATTTGCACTGGTAAAGTAATATATTCCTCAACCGTTAATGCAGAATCATAAGCAGGCCAAGCGCACTGCGACATCAGTGTATTCCCACCCAAAGCAGCATGACATTCTTCTGCTAAATGAGGCATCATAGGAGCGATCATTGCAATGAAAAAATCCATTGCTTGACGCAGTGCAGACTTCATCTCATCTTCAGCATTTTCTATATTATTTAAAGAGGAAGCAATCACATTCAATAATTCATAAAGGCGTGCGACAGCTCGATTAAAAGCGAGTTTTTCTAAATCATCTTCTACAGCACAAAGTGTGCGATGGGCTGCTTTGGAAAGCTCCAAAGCAGCTCCTTGCTGTCCTGCACATGACTTTGCTTCCTTTAAAACCGGAGCACTTAAAGCCACTAAACGCCAAACACGCTGCACAAAACGGTGCGCCCCTTCAATTCCAGATTCCGACCAAATGACATCACGCTCAGGAGGAGAATCCGATAACATAAACCAGCGTACAGTATCCGCCCCATAGGAAGCGATAATGTCATCAGGATCAACGACATTCTTTTTTGATTTGGACATTTTTTCAATTGAACCAATCCTTACTTCACTTTGATCGGTCAACTTATAGGCATGACGTTTTCCATCCTTTTCAACAATTGCGACATCCGCTGGCGAAACCCATCCTTTCTCATCTTGATAGGTTTCATGAACAACCATACCCTGCGTAAACAAGCCTTTGAAAGGCTCATCTACCGAAACATAGCCTATCATCTTCATTGCACGTGTGAAAAAACGTGCATATAAAAGATGCAAAATCGCATGTTCAATCCCACCAATATATTGCTGAACAGGTAACCATTGCGCTGCTATTTTCTGGTCTATTGGTTCTTGGGCATGGGGTGTTGTAAAGCGTGCATAATACCAAGAAGAATCAACAAAAGTATCCATTGTATCGGTTTCACGTTTTGCCAACTGACCACAAGAAGGACAAACCACCCTTTGCCATTCATCATGGCGCGCAAGTGGATTACCGGGCTGATCAAAAGTGACATCATCGGGTAACACAACGGGCAAATCATCACGTGGGACAGGCACGACACCACAATCCGTACAATGGATTATAGGAATCGGACAGCCCCAATAACGCTGACGCGAAATTCCCCAATCCCGTAATCGAAATTGCACTGTTTTTTGTGCTTGAGGCTGATCCTTGAGCAACTGTTTCTCAAGCCGTTCAGCAACCATTTGAAAAGCTTCTTGCGGTGTCAAACTATCTAAAAAACCTGAATTCATCATCACGCCGTCGCCCATATAAGCTGTTTCAGCAATGACAAACTGCTTAGCGTCACTTTCTTTTGGTACAATTACTGGACGCACAGCAAGATTATATTTTCGAGCAAAATCCAAATCTCTCTGATCATGAGCAGGGCAGCCAAAAATAGCTCCGGTTCCATAATTCATGAGAACAAAATTAGCGATATAAACAGGAAGACGCACCGTCTGATCAAAAGGATGAAGAGCAAAAAGTGGCGTACGAAATCCTTGTTTTTCCACTGTCTCAAATGCCGCTTCTGTAGTACCATGACACTGACAATCTTTAATAAAAGTATCAAGTGTCTTATCTTTTTGCGCTAAAGCTTTTGCAATTGGATGATCAACAGAAAGTGCTAAAAAAGAAGCACCAAAAAGAGTCTCAGGACGTGTTGAATAACAAACAATCTCATCAAATGCATCACAGACATCATCCACTATATTGGTTTTATGCAAAGCCCAACGAATCAGAAGCCCCTGTGATTTGCCAATCCAATTTTTTTGCATAATGCGTACTTTTTCTGGCCACTGATCAAGCGTTTCAAGTCCCGCCAATAAATCATCACTAAAATCACTGATTTTGAAAAACCACTGGGTTAATTCGCGTTGTTCAACCAATGCACCAGAACGCCAACCACGACCATCAACAACCTGTTCATTCGCTAAAACTGTTTGATCAACGGGATCCCAATTAACTTTAGCCACCTGCCGTGCAATAAGCCCCTTCTGATAGAAATCCAGAAATAACATTTGTTGACGATGATAATAGTCGACATCACATGTAGCAAATTCACGGGACCAATCCAAAGAAAAACCCAGTTGCTGCAACTGCTTTCGCATGACCTTGATATTGTCATAGGTCCATACTTTAGGATGGACTTTATTTTGCATGGCAGCATTTTCAGCAGGCATTCCAAAAGCATCCCATCCCATTGGATGTAGCACATGAAATCCCTTTGCCCGCTTATATCGGGCAACAACATCGCCCATAGTATAATTGCGCACATGCCCCATATGAATACGTCCAGAAGGATAAGGGAACATCTCTAAAACATAATATTTTTCATGCTCACCATTATCAGCGACTTGAAAAATTTTCTTTTCATCCCAAATCGCTTGCCATTTTTTTTCCTGTGCACGTGGATTATAGCGTTCGCTTATCATTCCCGTTATACTCTTTATAAAATTAACTTCAAAATTCTTGCAAGATTCACCACGGATTAACTTTATCGTCAACCTTTTCATGAATTATTTTAAAGCTTTTATAAAAAAATTATCTCATTCTTGCATAAAAACAGAAAGCACACCCCTATGAATATACCTCATATTTCCTCTATTGACGCGTGGAAAAACCTTCAACAAGACATTGCCAAAACATGTCATGACTATCATCGCCCCGTGGAGAATATTCAACTCATTGCTGTTTCAAAAACTGTTGCCGCAAACAATATTGTTCCTCTTCTACAAGCAGGCCACTCCCTTTTTGCTGAAAATCGCGTGCAAGAAGCAGCCGAAAAATGGCCTTCCTTACGACAAAAATTCAACACAATCGAACTTCATCTTATTGGTCCCTTACAATCCAACAAAACAGCAGAAGCTGTCAGAATCTTCGATGTGATTCAAACTGTTGATCGAGAAAAAATAGCTAAAAGCCTAGCAGAAGAAATGCACAAGCAAAAAAAGCATCTCCCCTGCTATATCCAAGTCAATATAGGATTAGAACCACAAAAAAGTGGCATTTTTCCACACGAAGTGAAAGCCTTTGTTGCTCAATGCAAAAATAATTATGGGCTTGATATCGTTGGACTGATGGGCATCCCTCCTATTCAAGAAAATCCCGGCCCTTATTTTGCTCTTTTAGCAAAACTTGCAAAAGAAATTGGTCTTTCAAAACTCTCTATGGGCATGTCCAATGACTTTAAAATCGCTCTCCAATTTGGTGCAAATGTTCTTCGTATTGGATCAGCTTTATTTGGTCCCCGCTCCTTTTAATGATTGTCTTTTTTAAGACTTTCCACCTTTTACAAACACACATAAAAAAGCTTTTTTGATCTTCATTGCATAAAATTAACTATTCAAGCCTATGACTTAAACTAAGTTAAATATAAAATTTTCATTCTTATCAAAGTACTCATGAAAAAGTTGTCCCCAAAATAGAATAACAAGATAGCCATAGAGCAATCTTTTTGATATCAATAAAATAGGAGGGAAACAATGTCTGAAAAAACTTACCAGATCCAATGTATCTCAAAAATAGCATAACAAGAGAGCAACAGAGCAATCTTTTTGACATCAATAAAATAGGGGGGAAACAATGTCTGAAAAAACTTATCCAGTACCAATGCATCTCAAAAAAAATGCTTTCATTCACTACGAAACCTACCAACAACAGTATCAAGAAAGCATTAACAATCCAGAAGCTTTCTGGGCAAAACATGGTCGCCGTATTGAATGGTTTAAACCCTACACAAAGGCAAAAAACGCTTCATTTAATGACTCTGTATCGATTAAATGGTATGAAGACGGAATTACCAATGTAGCTTATAATTGCATTGATCGTCATTTAAAAAATCACGGTGATCAAATCGCACTTATTTGGGAAAGTGATGATCCCAATATTGATCAAAAAATAACTTATAATTCTCTGTATGAAAAAGTCTGTCGTTTTGCAAACATCTTAAAAAAATACGGTATTAAAAAAGGAGACAGAGTCACCATCTATCTACCAATGATTCCTGAAGCAGCTTACGCTATGCTCGCATGTGCCCGTATTGGAGCTATTCATTCAGTTATCTTTGCTGGTTTTTCTGCTGAAGCGATTGCAGGGCGTCTCATTGATTGTGAATCAACTTTTATCATTACTGCTGATCAAGGTTTACGTGGAGGAAAAACAATTAATTTAAAAGAGAATATTGATCAAGCTATTCATATAGCAGCACGCCACAATGTGCATGTCAACCACGTCATGGTCATACAACGCACAAATGAAAAAATTAACTGGGTTGCAGAACGTGACTTCTGGTACCATGAAGAAGCACTTCAAGCTCCAACTGATTGTCCCCCTGAAAAAATGAATGCAGAAGATCCTCTTTTTATACTCTATACCTCAGGATCAACAGGCAAACCAAAAGGTGTTCTGCATACAACAGGTGGATATCTTGTCTATGTATCGATGACACATCAATATGTTTTTGATTACCATCCCCATGAAATTTATTGGTGTACAGCTGACATTGGCTGGATCACTGGCCACTCTTATTTGGTCTATGGACCTTTATGTAATGGTGCGACTACCTTAATGTTCGAAGGCACACCAACTTTCCCTGATAAAGGGAGATTCTGGGATATTGTCGATAAACATAAAGTCAATACACTCTACACCGCACCAACGGCTATTCGTGCTTTAATGGGCGCAGGAGACTCATATGTCACCCGCTCTCAAAGAACCTCTCTTCGCCTCTTAGGAACAGTAGGCGAACCGATCAATCCAGAAGCATGGGAATGGTTTTATCATACCATTGGAGACAGCCGTTGTCCCATTCTTGACACATGGTGGCAAACAGAAACAGGAGGACATATCATCACTCCTCTCCCCGGAGTAACAACACTCAAACCGGGATCAGCTACACATCCATTCTTTGGCATCCGTTTACAAATCATTGATGCGCAAGGAAATGTTTTGGAAGGAGAAGCAGAAGGAAGCCTTTGTATCGCTGATTCATGGCCTGGTCAAATGCGCACCCTTTATAATAACCATGAGCGCTTTATCCAAACATATTTTTCCACATATAAAGGAAAATATTTTACAGGCGATGGATGTAAACGGGATAGCGATGGCTATTATTGGATTACAGGACGAATTGATGATATACTTAATGTTTCTGGTCACAGACTAGGAACTGCTGAACTTGAATCAGCCCTTGTTTCACACCCTTCTGTTTCAGAAGCAGCTATTGTAGGATATCCTCACTCTATTAAAGGACAAGGAATTTATAGTTTTGTAACCTTAATGGAAGGGATAACATCAAGTGAGGAGTTACACCAAAATCTTATTCAACATGTAAAAAAAGAAATTGGGGCTATTGCAATAATAGATAAACTTCAATTTACTGCCCAATTGCCCAAAACACGATCAGGAAAAATCATGAGACGTATTTTGCGAAAAATTGCTGAAAATGATCTTGATACCCTAGGAGATATTTCAACCCTTGCCGAACCACAAGTCATCGATGATCTTATTGCAAACCGGCAAAATATAGAAAATAATTGAGGTTACCAATAGAACAATAACATTGGAAAAAGAAAGTAAATTAAGTGCTTAAGAGAGCATTGTCATCATATTCACTCCAAAAACAGAAGTGGTATTTAAAAGTGATTCGTTTTGAAAATGTTGGTTTGCGCTATGGAATGGGACCCGAAATCCTCCGGGATATTAGCTTTCACATTCCCGAAGGGTCGTTTCAATTTATAACCGGAGCTTCTGGATCAGGAAAAACATCGTTGATGCGTCTTATGTTTCTTGCAATCAAACCAAATCGTGGTCACATTGATTTATTTGGCAATGATACAGCATTACTTAAACGACGAGAGCTTCCTGCTCTACGACGACGTATTGGGGTTGTTTTTCAAGATTTTCGATTGCTTGATCATATGACAACTTATGAAAATGTTGCTCTGCCTTTACGCATCAAAGGACAAGAAGAAGCAACCTATCGCAGTGAAGTGGAAGATCTTTTGCGATGGGTTGGTCTTGGAAATTATATTCATGTTTTACCACCCGTCCTTTCAGGTGGAGAAAAACAAAGAGTAGCGATTGCACGTGCTCTTATTGATCAACCCGAAATTCTTCTCGCAGATGAGCCCACAGGAAACGTTGATCCATCTTTAGCATCGCGCTTACTTCGCTTATTTATTGAATTAAATCGTTTTGGCACAGCTGTCGTCATTGCTACCCACGATATCTCATTGATGGAGCAAGTTTCAGCGCGGCGTTTAATTCTTCACCAAGGACGGATGACAATTTATGAATAAATCTTCCTCCATTTTCTACATTCTAAAACGCATCTTTACAGCTGATAAAGGAAAAAGAACACCTCTTATTCCTAGTAATAATATCTCTGGGCAAGCATTAGTTGCAGTCATTGCTATTATGACATTTCTTTCAAGCTTAACATTAATCAGCGTTGATTTAATACAACGCGCTGCCAATAACTGGAGCAGTCAAATAAGCTATGAAGCAACGATTCAAATCCGTCCAATTGAAAATATTGATATTGAAAAATCTCTCCATGATGCTGTTAAATTAGTGAAAACATTTCAAGGTGTACAAAACGCCAAAATTATTGATCAAAGAGCCACTGAACAATTACTCGAACCATGGCTTGGAACAGGTATATCCCTCAAAGAATTTCCCATTCCCCGACTTATCATTGTCACTTTGAAAGAAAATGAAAAAATTGATTTTCAAGCAATCAGTCACGCTATTAAAACACAAATTCCAGGTGGTCAATTCGATGATCACCGCTTTTGGATGAATCGATTTAGCACTATGACACAAACAACTGTTTTTATTGGTTTTGCAATTCTAGCTCTCATTCTTGGCTCATTAATCCTTACAATTATTTTCGCTACATGTAACGCGCTAGCAGAAAATGCACATATCATTAATGTCTTATATTTTCTGGGTACTGAAACCGTCTTCATTGCCCAACAGTTTGATTGGCATTTTTTTAAAACTGCATTCCGCGGTGCATTATATGGCGGTGTGATCAGTATACTACTCTTTAATGTTTTTCTTTTTTGGACAAATTACAATTTAGGTTTAGAAAAAACGCGTCAAATTATCGCTTTATTTGGGCACTTTTCCATTAGTTTGACCACCTATGGAAAAATTTTCATTCTTATTCTTTGTGTTGCTATCATCACAGCGCTTACCAATCGAATTACGATTCTCGCACAACTTAAAAAAATCGATCAATGCGACAACGGCTTATTTTAATTTTATGACCCACAATACTCCTGATCCCAATTTTTCGCATAACAATTTTGCCCATGATAGACCGCAAAATTCTCTTCTTAAATACAGAATAGATGTTACGAGAAAACGTAAACGATTTTTTTACTATTTGCCACCAACAGCATTCTTTATTTTGATCATCATTCTCATTTTTTGTTTTACTTTTGTTGCCTTTACTGAAAAAGTTGGGCAGCTTACTCCTCCACAGCCTTTACCGAAAGCTGATGCTATTATTGTCCTTACAGGAGGAAAAAACAGAATAGAAACAGGATTAAAGCTTTTACAAAAAAAGCTTGGTTCGCGACTCTTAATCAGCGGAGTGAACACAACAACACATCCCAACAGACTGATCCGTATCATGAACATCAATCCTCGACTCTTTTCCTGTTGTGTTGACATTGATCATCAAGCAGTCAACACTCAAGGAAACGCTAAAGAAAGTGCTCATTGGATCAAAAAGCATCGCTATAAAACACTTTATATCGTTACTCACGATTATCATATGATCCGTTCTTTACTTGAGTTTAAATATTTAATGCCTGACGTCAATTTTATTGCCTATCCGATAAAACAAAATGTTGCGGATAACTGGATAAAACAAGCCAATCAAATACGTCTTCTTGCCCTTGAATATATCAAAAGCATCAGTGTAAAAATAAGAATCATATTGTCTTCTTTGTAAAAAAATTTTCAACTGTCTTTTCACTTTAGACAATCAATCCTTTTTTCATATTTCCCTGCATCATAGATATTTTTAACTCTTAACATTCCAAAAACAACTCAACAATCTTATAAACAAGACCATCCTTTGCTCTTACAATTACGAAAAGAGTCATCATCCTCTTGAATGAAGTTTCTCAATCCCGTGCAAGAGCAACGACAGGATCAAGCCGTGAAGCTTTTCGTGCTGGAAAAAAACCAAAGCCTACCCCAATAAAGGCTGCAAAGAGAACAGCTATTATGATTGAACGAACAGTATAAATCAATTGTATAGGAGAATTTCCCAACATAAATATCCCCCCAATAGCAAGTCCAAAGAGAACCCCTAAACTTCCACCAATCAGACAAACCAAAATTGATTCAATTAAAAATTGTTGCAAAATATCACTCTGACGTGCACCAATCGCCATACGTACCCCAATTTCATTAATCCGCTCAGAAACAGTAACAAGCATAATATTCATGACTCCAATTCCGCCCACAATGAGTGAAATTGCTGCAATTGAAGTCACTAAAAGCGTTAAAATATCTGTACTATTCACAATTTTTTTGCGAAACTCTTCCGAATTTTTAATAAAAAAATCTTCTTGCCCATGCCGCATAATTAACAAACGCCGAATCATAGTTTCTGCTAAATGTGAATCAACGTTATCAGCAATTTTAAGAATAATAGCACGAACATCTGTTCTACCAAGAAAGCGCATTTGTACTGCCGTATAAGGCAAATAAATCTGTATTGTATCTGAAACACCGCTATTGTTTTGTGAATCCACAACACCAATGATACGAGCTGGCACATTCCCCACACGTATAATTTTTCCAATAGGATTTTCTTGACTATGGGGAAAAAGAACAGAAAGCGCCTCTTTTTCTATGATCAAATCAACAGCCCGATCACGCACACTTGATTGATCAAATAACCTTCCTTGAATGATTTTCAGCCCCTGTATTTCAAAAAATTGTTCTCCTACACCAACAACAATAGCCTTTGTTTCAATTGCATTATAATACACCATCGAGCTTACCGAAATCTGAGACGTAACACCAGCAACATAAGGCAATTCAGACAGTGCTTCTGCATCTGCCTCCACTAAACTGGTTATTTTTCCCGATTGTGGATCAGAAAAGCTTTTACCTGGCATAATTGTCAAAGTATTGGTCCCGAAACTCTTTAAATTTTCAAGAATCTTTTTCTGGGTACCATTTCCCAAAGCAATCATCGCAACAACTGAAGAAATACCGATAATCATCCCAAGCATTGTTAAAAAAGTCCGCATTCGATGGGCATTCATGGCCAATAAAGCCATAACAAACGCTTCACCAAAACGTCCCATAAAAGCGCGGAAAATTCCCAACTGTTGAGTACTTTTGAAATTACCTTCTTTTTGAAAAGAGTGTTCCTTATTAGGTGTTTTGTTAATTTTTGAAACAGTATCAGAAATAATCTCCCCATCACTGATCTCAATAATACGATCTGCCCTTTCGGCGACCTGCATATCATGCGTTACAATGATAATAGTCCGTCCCTCTTGATGAAGCTCATCTAAAATATGCAAAACTTCTTGACCACTTTTTTTGTCTAAAGCACCGGTTGGTTCATCTGCAAGAATAATATCAGCATCATTCATTAAAGCACGAGCAATTGAAACACGTTGCTGCTGCCCTCCTGAGAGCTGATTGGGATAATGGCCCATCCGATCACGCATTCCTAAACGTGTTAAAAGGCTCTGTGCACGTTGTTTTCTTATTTCTACTGAACATCCTGCATAAATAGCCGGAATTTCAACATTTCCAAGAGCCGTTAATTCTTTGAGCAAATGATAACGCTGGAAAATAAAACCAAAATGATTGCGTCGCAAAGCTGATAAATCATCTGCTGAAAGCAAAGCCGTATCTTTACCAGCAATCCAATAGCGCCCTGAACTTTGTCGATCCAGACAGCCTAAAATATTCATGAGCGTAGATTTTCCTGAACCTGATGCTCCTACAATTGCAACCATCTCGCCACGCTTAATGGTTAAATTAATGTTTTTTAAAACACGGATCAATGTCTCACCTGCACGAAATTCGCGGACGACATCTTCCAAGACAAGAACAGTATCCTTCGATTCTGTTATCATGTTTTAAGCCCTATTTTCACTCTGTAAATTAGAAGATACGAGCAATCCATCTCGTGCACCAACCACCACCACATCCCCCTCATTAAGCCCAGAAACAATCTCAGCCATCACTTTATTATTGAGTCCGACTATTACTTGTTTTGTAATCACTTTATCGCGACCAACCAAAAGCTGCACCCATGCTTTACGCTCTTTTGTCTCATTGCGCAAAGCATCACTTGGAACCAACAAGACATTTCGAGCACGCCCTAATATAATATGCACTTGAGCGGTCATATAAGTGCGCAAAAAACGATCTTTATTGTTAACATGCACAAGCCCATTATAATAGATAGCTGATGACGCTAAAGAGCTCGATCCCGACATGTTAGGATTAATACTAATATCGCTACGAATATCTTCAGGAGCAGGTTCTATTGTCTCTAATGATCCCTCATAACGACGTTTTGCGTCTCCTAAAATGGTGAAATAAAGATCTTGTCCTGCATGAACTTTTAAAATATCCGCTTCTGAAATTTGCGCCTTAATTGTCATTTTCGTCAAATCTCCTAAAATAACAATTGTCGGTGCTGACTGAGTTGCATTAATATTTTGTCCTTCTTCGACAACGGTTGCTAAAACTGTTCCTGAAGAAGGCGCTGTTATCTTCGTATAGCTTAAATTCACTTCTGCACTTCTCACATCAATTTGTGCTTGCACAATCTGTTCCTGAAGTTGAGCAATTTGAGCTTCACGTATTTTGACTTGCGTGACTGCATCATCAAAATTAGCACGTGAAACCGCTCGTGCTTCAATCAGTTTATTTTGACGCTCTAAATTTTGTTTTGCCAAAGTGAGATAAGCTTCATGCTCTTTTAAACTCGCATAATAATAGGACAAGACTGCTTTTTTTCTTTTCAGATCATTTTCCTGATCCGTAGGGTCAATCTCTGCTATAAGATCTCCTTCTTCTACAAAATCTCCTGATGAAACACGGACAGAAACCACACGCCCTGTTGCACGCGCACCAATAGCCACCAATCGATAAGGACGCACAATTCCAGAAGCTAAAACCGTTTCTTCAATATCACCACGCGTAACCACTGCTGTCATATAATTTGGTGTATTTTTACTCCCAAATAAAACAAAGAGCATCTTAAAGGCAAAGATGATAATAACCACACTGCAAAATAAAAAAAGCTTTTTGCGTTTTATGGTTGCATATTTTTCCATAAGATATTTCATCATTGTTTCGCCCTCACATGTGAACTGGTAATCTTATCAACGACCTCTGGACGAGATACATCAACGACACCATTCCATCCTCCTCCTAATGCCTTCATCAATACGATATAATGCTTTGCCAAAGTGATAGAGCTATCACTCAATGACATTTGCGAAGAATAGTAGGAACGATAAGCATTGAGTAACTCGAGAAAGCTGGTATTACCACTTTCAAAAAGGTCTTGCGAAAGCTTCAATGAATGTGAATAAGCTGCATTTGCAGCCAATAACTTTTTTAAACGCTGTTGTTCTTTGTACAATCGCACCAATGCATTCTCTACTTCTTCTAAAGCTCCTAACACTGCCGCTCGATAAGCAATAAAAGCTTGATCACGCTGAGCACGCGCTACAGCAATCGAGGCAACCACTTGTCCTCCATTAAAAAAAGGAAAGCGAATATTTGGTCCAAAGGACCAACCAATCGTCGAACCTTTTGCTAATTGACCCACGGATTCTGCTGTTGTAGAAATATTACCTGTTAAGCTTAATGAAGGGTAACGTTCTGCTTCGCGTTGACCAATTCGCGCTGTCGCTTGAGCATATTGACGCTCAGCACGTCGTAAATCTGGACGTGTCAACAAAATATCAGCAGGAATTCCCACAGAGATTGGCCATTTTGGTTTTGGAATCTGTTTCTTTTTAGCGCTTTTTTGCAAAAAATCCTGTAATGCTATAGGCACACGCCCAGTTAAAACAGAAAGACGATGAATACTCATCGATAAATTCACTTCCATCTGTAAAATATCGGCCTCTGTATTGATCATTTGTGCTCGTGCATTTGAATTATCCAGCTCTGAGATGTCCCCAGCTTTCAATTTAGCCTCTATTAATTGCGCTGTTTTTCGCTGCAACGCAGCAATAGAGCGCGCAATCGACAGTTTTTGTTGCCAACCACGCATTTCAACATAATTCGTTGCGATATCTCCTAAAAGAGTAACCATTGTAGCCCGCAGATCCTCTACCGCCGCATCAAGGCCATAACGTGCTGCTTCAACTGCTCTTTTATGTCCCCCAAACAGATCAAGCTCCCAACTTGCATCAAAACCACCACGATATTGACTCAAAGAAGTATCAGACTGACTAGAACCATGAGTGCCGACAATGGAACTTGAAATACTTGGCGAAAGATGTCCAATCGATTGCCCTAAACTAGCCCGCGCTTCACGAACCCGCGCTTTCGCAACCGCAATACTATTATTTGCAGCGATTGCATCATGAATCAACGCATCTAAAATCGGATCATTAAAATTTCGCCACCAACCCGCAAGTGTAGCGGAATGTTCAAGAGTTTGTACAGAAGAATGTTGCCCCCAAATTGCTGGAACAGAAAAAGATGTTTTACGATAATCGGGGCCAACAACACACCCTGGCAGAACAAAAAAAAACAGACAAAAAGGATGCAAAAACCCTTTTGATAGAATCTGTTTTAAATGACTGATCCTCATCCATTCCTCTGCATTCTTCGAGAATTAATCCATTCCTTTTCTTCATTCAATGCTTATTTTAAATTGCCTGAAAAATCAAATAAAGTTTGTACTGGGACATGATCTGAAGGCTGAGGCCATCCCCGTGTATCACGAAAAATTGCAAGTTCTTTAACGAAAGGCACTAAATTTGGTGAAGACCAAATATGGTCAAGCCGTCGACCGCGATCAGAAAGTGCCCAATCACGTGCACGATAACTCCACCAGGTATAAAGTTTAGTAGGAATTGGAAATTTCATCCGCATCAAATCAACCCATCCACCTTCACAACATAAAGCTTGTAAACGCTCTGTCTCAATCGGCGTATGGCTAACAACCTTCAATAATTGCTTATGAGACCAAACATCCTCTGGCAAAGGAGCAATATTAAGATCACCTAACAAAAGAGACTCTAAACCATCTCCCTGATCCGCACGGATAGAAGACATTTCTTCTAAAAAATCGAGTTTATGACGAAATTTTTCATTTTTGTTTACATCAGGTTCATCACCACCAGCAGGAACATAAAAATTATGAATCCGAATTTTTCTCCCATGAAGTTCAATAACAACTGAAAGGTGACGACGATCTTCTTTTTGACAAAAGAAACGCCTTTCAACACTAATAAAAGGCAAACGAGAAATAATCGCCACGCCATGATAAGATTTTTGACCACTCAATGCGATATGCTGATAACCTGCTGCTTCAAAAAATTGACGTGGAAATAAATCATCTGGACATTTTATTTCTTGTAAGCATAACATATCTACAGAAAAAATATCTAAATACTGAAGAACCTGGGAAAGGCGCAAACGAATAGAATTAATATTCCAAGTAGCAATATGAAAAAGCATTAATTGTTATTCCGACTTTGTAGCGTCACAGTATTTTTATGGGGAATGACGAACATATCATCAGAAAATCTAACGTTTGTACGCACATTCATGATTTTAACAGTTGTTTCTAAATTTTGTTGATCAAGAATTGCCCATTGTCGCAACGCATAACTTTGAGAATCAAAGATCATCTTTATTTGCCCTTTTCCAATTGTTTTATCCCGTAAAACAATCATGATTGTTGTCGGATCCTCTCGAAATGCTAACAAATTTTCTGACGATAAATGAATCACATTCCCTAATAAAAATTTCATTGGTGTTTGAGACAACTTGTAAAAGCTCCATGTATTTAAAGCCCGATTGTTAACCCCTACAGATTTACCATCTGAAATAACCTGCAATGGCACGCCTTTGTAACTAAAACGAATTTTCCCTGGACGCTCTAAATAAAATGTTCCTTTTGTCATTTTTCCCTTTGGATTAAATTGAATAAAATCCCCTGTCATCACTTTGATCGCCGCAAAATGATTAATAATATTCTGAGCCCGAGCAAACTGCTTTGCTGACTGCGAAAAAGCAGGACTACTCAACAGAAAAAATAACAAAATAAGACTAAACGTTCTTCTTAACGTAAAAAAATACACCCTCATACATCATGCTCCTCATGTGCTCACCATACATACTCTATTGATTTTTATATAAGCAATAGATGATAAGAACTTTCTAAAAATATGTTTTAAAAAACTTTATTTAAAAGGGTTCTTCTGAAGCAGGCACCAAAATTTCTCGTTTTCCTGCATGGTTAGCTGGGCTAATAATTCCTTCTTCTTCCATCCTCTCAATTAATGAAGCAGCACGATTATAGCCAATACCCAAACGGCGCTGAATATAAGAAGTTGAAGCTTTACGATCACGCAGAACCACCATCACAGCCTTTCTATAAGGCTCATCTTCTAAGGAAGAAACAGATGAAACACCACTTTCACGATCTGCAACTTCTTGTGTAATAGTCTCCAAATAATCAGGCATTGCTTGGTCTTTCAGGTGCGCAACAACCTGTTCAACTTCATCATCTGCAACAAAAGCTCCATGAATACGTTGAATACGTCCTCCTCCCATCATGAACAGCATATCCCCTTGCCCTAATAATTGTTCAGCTCCTTGTTCCCCCAAAATTGTCCGACTATCAATTTTTGAACTTACAGCAAAAGAAATGCGTGTAGGAAAATTTGCTTTAATTGTTCCTGTAATAACATCGACTGAAGGACGTTGTGTTGCCATAATAACATGAATACCAGCAGCACGTGCCATTTGCGCTAAACGTTGAACAGCGCCTTCAATCTCCTTACCAGCAACCATCATGAGATCTGCCATTTCATCAATAATAACAACAATATAAGGTAAAGGATTTAAATCGAGGGTCTCTGTTTCATATAAGGGCTCACCGGTCTTATGATCAAATCCAACTTGAACCGTCCGTGTTAATACTTCACCCTGTTTTTTTGCTTCTTTTAAGCGAGCATTAAATCCATCAATATTGCGAACATTGACTTTTGACATTTTGCTGTAGCGCTCTTCCATTTCACGAACAGCCCATTTAAGAGCAATGACTGCTTTTTTAGGATCTGTCACCACGGGCGTCAATAAATGAGGAATGCCGTCATAAATCGAAAGCTCGAGCATTTTAGGATCAACCATGATTAAGCGACATTGTTCAGGTGTTAAGCGATAAAGAAGAGACAAAATCATTGTATTAATAGCAACAGATTTACCTGATCCCGTCGTGCCTGCCACTAAAAGATGAGGCATCTTCGTTAAATCTGCAACAATTGTTTCACCGCCTATGGTTTTACCCAAAGCAAGCCCTAATCTTGCTTCAGTCCCAAAAAATTCCCGCGCCTGTAAAATTTCTCGCAAATAGACTATTTCACGAGATGCATTGGGTAATTCTATTCCAATAACATTCCGTCCTGGAACAACAGCAACACGCGCTGAAATAGAACGCATAGAGCGAGCAATATCATCTGCTAGCCCAATAATACGAGAAGATTTAATACCAGCAGCCGGCTCAAATTCATACAAGGTTACAACTGGACCAGGACGTGCATCAATAATTTCTCCCTTAACCCCAAAATCTAATAAAATATTTTTCAGTTCCTGAGAATTGGCTCTTAAAGTAGCAGGGGAAAGACGCATATTTTTTACTGCTGATGAAGGAATAGCAAGATAATCTAGCCGTGGAAGAGTAAAACGATATTTTGAACGCGCTTTTGAAGTCTTTACCACGAAGTTATCAGAAGCAGAAAGAGCTGTATTTTGGAAATCCTGAAATTCTGTTTTTTCATCAAAAAAAACCGGCTCAATTCGATCAAATGAATTTTCTATTTTTCTAAACCACCTCATAAACGAAAAAAAACGCTCAAAACGGGCTTGTAAAAAATAAAGAAAATGCAAAACTGCTCCAAAAGCTGTAGAGAAGAAACCACTATGGAGTTCATTATGAGAATATTCTTCATTTTCTAATGTCTCAAAAACTGGATCCACACGAACTGATTCGCTTTCACTTGTATCGGTCTGACGTCGCCACACTACATTGCCAGCAAAAGTAGCCACTACAAAACTGGCAAATGCCAAAGCAATACCCCACAACACACTCTCTATAGATGAAGAAAAAGAAAATAAAAAAGAAATAACATTTAAAATCTTATCTCCCCAAACTCCTCCAAAACCAATCGGCAATGGCCAATTTGTAAAAGATGCAAAAGGGGTCATTAAAGCAAATGCAGTTGTAAACGAAATTATTGAAACCAACCATAAAAAAAGACGAAACAGAAAATTATGAATTCTTTTTTGTGCAAGTAACAAAAGTGACCAAAAGAATGGAGGCAACAAAATACCAAGACTTGCCAAACCAAAAAGTTGCATAGCAAGATCTGAAAAAACTGCACCAGGCCATCCCATAAGATTTGTGATCTCATTAGAACTAGCATAAGTCAATGATGGATCTACAAAATTCCATGTTGCTAAAGCTAAGATACAAAAAATCAAAAGCCCTAGAAGACCAAACCCAATCAAAACCCCTATTTGTTGCAAAAACATTTCAATAAAATGCGAATTTCGATATTCTGGTTTTTTGGGCAAATCATAAAGAGAGGAACCCCGATGCATTCATCAATCCCGAACGTAAGATTCTTAAAGCAAGAATTATATCTAAAATTTGTAACATAAAAAATATTAATACAGTTTTAACCAATATAATAACAACAATTTCTCTTTAAGACTGCACAAAAAATGATAATAAGACTGCACAAAAAATGATAATAAGATCAATATCCATATCATTTAAGATGAAATAACTGCCAAAAGTGAAAGAAACAACGTGACTTCTTACACCGATCAAACAATAAAACAATGTGACCTTCTTATTGCAGGCGGTGGAGTTGTTGGCTTGACTCTTGCTGTAGCTCTCAAACAGGCTGCCCCTGAACTGAAAATAAATGTTGTGGATGCCACTTCCCAAAGCAGCACATCTCCCAAAAATACACAAGCATTTGCTCTTTCTGCCGCTTCTATTCGTATGCTTGAACAACTACAGTGCTGGAAACATATCAAACCTTACGCTCAACCTATCCATTCAATAACCATCACTGACGCACGTCTCAATGATCCAATCAAACCAATTTTTTTAACCTTTGAAAGAGATATAACACCCAAAGAACCCTTTGCAAGTATGGTTGAAAATAAAAGGCTCATCAGTGCATTAAAAAAACGTGCAAAAGATTTGCATATCTCTTTTATCGAAAAAACCACTGTCGTTCATTTTCATCAAGAGAAGCAACATACAACCGTTACCTTAAGTAATAAAGAAACTTGGCAAACAAAATTGCTGGTTGCAGCGAATGGAGCACACTCTATATTACGAGAAAAAGCCGATCTTAAAAGCTTTGCTCATTTTTATCCACAAACAGCAATCACATGCATTATCGAACATGAAAAAGCCCACCATGGCCGAGCAATTCAACATTTCTTCCCTGCTGGACCTTTTGCTCTCCTGCCTCTCAAAGGCAACCGATTAGCTATCGTATGGAATGAAAAACATCACACCGCCCAATCTTATCTTAAAGCAGACGCTTTAATTTTTGAAGCAGAGATAGAAAAGCGTATTGGTCATCAATTTGGAAAACTTTCTTGGAATGGTGAACGCCAAGCATTTCCCCTCGTTCTTTCCTTAACAAATCAATGCATCAAACCTCGTTTTGCTCTCATAGGAGATGCCGCCCACACAGTCCACCCTATTGCAGGACAAGGCCTTAATCTAGGACTCCGTGATAGTGCCGCTTTAGCTGAAGTCATCATCGAAACAGCACGATTGGGCCTCGATATCGGATCAATGACAGCTCTCGAACGCTATCAAAGTTGGCGACGTTTTGAAACTGTACGAATGTCTCTTAGTAATGACTGGCTCAACAGACTTTTTTCGAATGATATCTTACTCCTACGCCTCTTTCGCGATGTTGGCCTTGGACTTATTAATCAAATGCCAAAAATAAAAAAATATCTTATGCAAGAAGCTTCTGGACTCACCTCCAACGCACCACGCCTTCTCCGTGGACTTCCACTCTAACAACGAAAATAAACGCCTTCAATCTCCTGTATATCAACAACAAATAAGGAGTGATATAATAACACTCTCCTGCAAGCAACTATAACCACTCTGCAAAAAGTAAACATACAGAAAAGACTTTATACTTAAGCCGCGTCTACTTCATTTACCTTCAAAATACACATATACGAACCGCCAATGAGCCTGTACTTATTTTCTATTTTAGCTGGTAAATTTTCAAAGACGTCGTTCAACCATAAGCTTTTTAATTTCAGCAATCGCCTTAGCTGGATTTAAACCTTTCGGACAAGTTTGCGCACAATTCATAATCGTGTGGCACCGATAAAGCCGAAAAGGATCTTCTAAATTATCAAGGCGCTCACCGCTCATTTCATCACGAGAATCAACAATCCAGCGATAAGCCTGGAGTAAAACAGCAGGCCCCAAATAACGATCACCATTCCACCAATAACTTGGGCACGACGTTTGACAGCATGCACAAAGGATACACTCATAAAGACCATCAATTTTCTGACGATCAGAATAGCTTTGTAACCATTCTTTTGCAGGCTTAGGAGAAACAGTTTTCAGCCAAGGCTCAATAGCGCGATGTTGCGCATAAAAACGCTTTAAATCAGGAACCAAATCTTTTACAATAGGCATAGAAGGAAGTGGATACACTTTAATTGGATGTTTTACATCATCCATTCCTTTAGTACAAGCCAATGTATTGGTGCCATCAATATTCATCGCACATGAACCACAAATGCCCTCACGGCATGACCGACGAAGTGTTAAAGTTGGATCAATATGATTTTTAATAAATAAAAGCCCATCAAGAATCATCGGGCCACACAGTGAACGATCCACGTAATAAGTATCAAGATGCGGATTCTTCTCATCATCAGGTGACCAACGATAAATATGAAATTCTGTTAAATGCGTAGCACCTTCAGGTTTAGGCCAAACTTTTCCAGCTTTAACTTGAGAATTTTTGGGAAGCCTAATTTGTACCATAACTCACTTTCCCCTTAATAAACACGCTTTTTAGGCATAATACGCTTTAAATCTATACCACCATCCTCTTCAAACGTTAATGGATCAACATGAACAGGACGATACGATAATGTCACCTTTCCATCTTGAGACAGATGCGAAAGTGTATGACGACGCCAATTTTTATCATCACGCTCTGGATAATCTTCTCGTGCATGAGCACCACGACTTTCCAAACGAGCAGCTGCAGAATAAACAGTCGTAATTGCATTCGCCATCAAATTTTCAAGCTCTAATGTTTCTACCAAATCAGAATTCCAAATAAGTGAGCGATCTGTTACTTTAAGGTCAGAAAGTTCATCCCAAATTTTACTGATCCGTTGACATCCTTGTTCTAAAGAATCTGCTGTACGGAATACCGCAGCATCCTCTTGCATCGCACGCTGCATTTTTTCACGCAGCATAGCTGTTGGAACCTGCCCTTGAGCAAAACGTAAACGGTCAAAACGTGCCATAATTGCATCAACTGCGGCTTCATTAAGCGCTGGGATTTCTGCATCGCGATCTATGACTTCTCCTGCACGAATTGCAGCAGCACGTCCAAAAACGACTAAATCAATCAATGAATTTGATCCCAAACGATTAGCCCCATGAACAGATGCACATCCTGCCTCACCCACAGCCATCAAACCTGGTTGAACACGATCAGGAGAATCAAGGGTTGGATTTAAAACTTCTCCATAATAATTGGTAGGAATACCACCCATATTATAATGAACTGTTGGCAAAACAGGAATTGGCTCTTTGGTCAAATCAACCCCTGCAAAAATTCGAGCTGATTCAGAAATCCCGGGTAAACGCTCATGCAATATAGCTGGATCGATATGATTAAGGACTAAATGAATATGATCTTTTTTCGCACCAACACCACGCCCTTCCCGAATTTCAAGTGTGATACAACGTGAAACCAAATCGCGCGACGCCAAATCCTTAAAAGATGGTGCATAACGTTCCATAAAGCGCTCACCTTCAGAATTCACTAAATAGCCACCTTCACCACGTGCACCTTCTGTAATTAAGCAACCAGAACCATAAATCCCCGTAGGATGAAATTGAACAAATTCCATATCCTGAAGCGGTAACCCAGCCCGAGCAATCATCCCGCCACCATCACCTGTACATGTATGCGCTGATGTTGCTGAAAAATAAGCCCGCCCATAACCGCCAGTGGCAAGAACAACCATCTTCGCAGAAAAACGATGAATTGTACCATCATCAAGATTCCAAGCGACAACACCTGTACACACACCATCTGTCATGATCAAATCAAGGGCAAAATATTCAACAAAAAACTGCGCATTATGCTTAAGGCTTTGCCCATAAAGCGTATGCAAAATTGCATGGCCAGTACGATCAGCTGCAGCACAAGTACGTTGAACTGGTGGGCCTTCACCAAACTCTGTGGTATGACCACCAAAAGGACGTTGATAAATTTTCCCTTCTTGTGTACGCGAAAAAGGAACCCCATAATGTTCTAATTCATAAACAGCTGCCGGTGCATTTCGCACTAAATATTCCATAGCATCGGTATCGCCAAGCCAATCAGATCCTTTCACCGTATCATATAAATGCCATTGCCAATTATCAGGCCCCATATTCGACAAGGATGCCGCAATGCCGCCTTGCGCTGCAACTGTATGTGATCGCGTTGGAAAAACTTTTGTAATACATGCTGTTCTTAATCCTTGCTCAGCCATACCAAGGGTCGCACGTAAACCAGCTCCCCCAGCACCAACAACCACAACATCAAATTTATGATCGACATAGTTATAGGCAGCACGCCCCACTCTAGCACCTAGAGATGATATTGCTCTCACCATATTTTCAAGCCCCTAATGCGATTTTCAAAAGAGCAAACATCATTATACTGCCCAGAATAAAACAAAATAAAATATTCAATACAAAAAAGAATATTCGCATACCTTCATGTGGAATATAATCTTCAATAACGACCTGCATCCCCAATTTCATGTAATAAAGACTTGAAAAAATCATCAACCCCATCCAAACTGTAACCATAGGATGGGAAAGTCTCGCATGAACAACACTGTAATCTTTTCCCACGCATGACATAACGAGAATAATAAAAAGTGTCCAAAGAAGCACATTAGCAAAACTGACCAGATTCTCTAACCAAAAATGCTCTGTTCCTGTATGCGCACTGCCGAAGCCACGTACTTTTCCAAGTTCTGTTCGCAAATCTTTTTTCATTTTTTCTACCCCTGGCTAAACAACGCCGTACCCAATGACCCAAAGTGCAATCGTGACAATAAGAGAAATAAAAACTGTAGCCCAAGCAGTTGAGGTCGCTTTTTCTTTTGCTAAATAACGAGGATTCAGATTCCAAACAATATGGCGAACACATCCAACGATATGATGAACTCCAGCTAATGTATAAAAAAACAAAAAACAAAGCCCAGGAAAAGATCCATAAATCTTGTTAACCATTTTAAATGTATCAGCACCACAAGCAATTGAAACTAACCAAAGAGCCAAAAAACACATTCCAAAATAAAGCACTATACCAGTAATACGATGTGCTATCGAAATTGCCATAGTAATTGACCAGCGATAAACGCTTAAGTGAGGAGAACGAGGGCGATCTTTTGTTGTGGTTGTCTCTATCATAAAACATCCTGACCTGGCTTTCACTGCAACCTTATCATTACGAGAAAATCCACGCAAAGTGATTCAGTGCACAATCATTTCAACTTGTTCAGTCCTAAGGGACTAACATTACAGGCCGGTTATTAAAATGACGGATTAAAGGTCGCGCATAAAAAAACCGATTTGTTATATAGCCATAGACCATAAAACTTCCTCTGTTTAGTACAATTTTATCTTCACGTCAAAGGTTTAACATTATTTCTTAAATATAAACATATTTTTTACATATCTTTCACTCTACTTTTCCTTAAGATCAGCGGATCTATTCTATAATGATTATGATTGTGACTCTTTATAAAAAAGATAGTGTTAATTTTTTAAGTTTTATGACAAATCAGCCGTTCTTTATAATTCAATCTTGAACATTTACACCTCTACCAACTTCATTGCGTGAAAACTTATAAGATCCTTCACTTACTATATGCATCATACACTCTTCTAAAGAGCTTAAGTTTAAATAACCGTCGCCGAAAATATCAAAATTTTTCCTATCCTAAGATACTCTCTCATCAAAAATTCTATTCTCACAAAATATATTCTTCTGTAAATGTTCTTTATTTATGAGAAAAATTAATAATAAAAAACAAAAGAGACATTAAAAATTTTATTATAATTCTTTTAAAAATGGATATTTTATTCCTTTTTTGTTTTAATTATTACAATAAAAAAGCAGCCTTAAAGCTGCATTTTTTAATAAATCTCATTCATATAATTTATTGAGTAATTCATTCTGAGACATTTGTAACATTGTCTACAACAGCGCTCTCTTCTGTTTCTTTTGCACTTTTTGCATCTTTTTTATGGTACTCTCTCTTTTCAGCAATACGTGCTGCTTTTCCTCTGAGACCACGTAGGTAGTAAAGCTTCGCACGACGAACTTTACCCCGACGAACAAGCTCAACCCCTTCAATTAGAGGGGAATAAACTGGAAACACACGCTCAACCCCTTCGCCATAAGAAATTTTACGGACTGTAAAAGTTTCATTTACACCACCCCCTGAACGAGCGATACAAATCCCTTCATAGGCCTGAATACGCGTTCGTGTACCTTCTGTCACACGAACCATCACACGCACTGTATCACCAACCTGAAATACAGGCAGTTGACGTTTTGCTTCAATTTTTGCGCACTGTTCAGCCTCAAGCTGTGCTATAATGTTCATCTTTTTATCCTTCGCGTTCTTTTCGAACAGTTAGAGCGCTTAAAACTCTCACCAAAAAAATTTTAAATACTCTTTAGGCTACGTTGAATATAGAAAGCGAATAAACCATCTTTTAATTTTGGGATACACACTTAAAATTTAGAATATACAGAAAATTTCTTTGAAGAAAACTACGCTAACAGTATATTATTTTTTGAGATGAATCAAGCTTTCTGATGTTTTTTCTTATAAAGAGCATAAAGATCAGGTCGACGTTGATGCGTGAGCAATTCAGCTTGTTCTCGCCGCCAATTAGCAATAGCTTTATGATGACCCGATGTTAAAACCGATGGAATGCTTCGTCCTTCAAAAACAAGAGGGCGTGTATATTGTGGATATTCAAGTAAACCATTTTCAAAACTTTCACACTCTACAGAAATCTTATTCCCTATCACACCGGGTAAAAGCCGTATAATTGCATCCAACACAACAAGGGAAGCAACTTCTCCTCCTGAAAGAATATAATCACCAATAGAAATTTCTTTTAATTGCCGTGCTTCAATGATACGCTCATCCACCCCCTCAAAACGCCCACAAATCAGTGTCACCCCTGACCCAACTGCTAAAGAATGTGCATAAGCTTGATCAAAAGATTGCCCACGTGGACTGAGTAATAATCTTGGTGTATCCAATGGACAACTATCAATTGCCGCTGCTAATACATCAGCACGCATGACCATACCTGCACCACCACCAGCTGGTGTATCATCAACACTATGGTGTTTATCTAAAGTAAAATCTCGAATTTGCACTGTTTCCAGCGACCATATTCCTTGCTTTAAAGCCCGTCCTGCTAAAGAATATCCTAAAATTCCTGGAAACATTTCAGGATAAAGTGTTAAAATACGCGCATGAAATCCCATATTGATAACTCTTCATCCCTTCATTTAATTTACGCACATTACTTATGCATATTACTCTTGATCATGAAACAAACCAGCAGCTATTGGATCCACAATAAGAAAACCAGAAGCAACACAAATTTCGGGGACAGCAGCTTTGCTAAAGGAAATAAGAACCTTTTTACCAGAAACCAACTGTATTTCAATTAAATCACCAGCGCCAAAATTAAAGAAACCACTTACCTTACCTAGAAATTGTTTGGCACAATTATAAACACAAAGGCCAATCAAATCTATTTGATAAAATTCATCTTCATCCAAATCATCAGCCAATTGATTTCTTTCAACATAAAGTTTGATTCCCCTTAAAGATTCTGCAGCACTCCGTTCTTCTATTCCTTTAAAATGTATAATTGCATTATTCTTTTGCATACGAAAGCTAACAACTTCATAAGAACGTTCTGTTTCATCATAAAAAACACTATAGCTCTTTAAACTCTCAGGGTTAGAACTCAATACTTTAACAACAACATCCCCCTTAATTCCATGCGCCGCACCAATAATGGCAAGATATACTTTCTTTTTCATACTTTTTCCATTACACTTCCTATAATTAAATTTTTTTATTTAAAAAAGAAAGAATCATTATAAACTTAAAGTACTTAATTCATCCTGTAACTCGCATTCGATATTGTTGCCACATAAAATCTTCTAAAAAGGCTCATTTTGGTAACAAAATAGAAATTAATCATAAGGAGAAAATATTATGGCAAATGTCATGCTCTTTTACAAAAATGTGACTCCACTGAACAAAATCACTCATAAAAATCTTAAATTCAGCCCATTAAACGATATGTCTTTTGCACAGGATACCCATTGGATTCCTTTAGCCAGTGCTGAATATTTTCAAGCCGCTATAGATTATCCCATCCTATTTATGAGTGCGGAAGATGAGCAGAAAAAACGCCATTATACGTCCGTTGCACTCGTAGGCCTTTCTAATAACGATAATGATTACATTACTTCTGATAAACAGTGGAAAAAAGATACTTATATTCCTGCTTTTGTCCGTCGCTATCCTTTTGTTCTTGCAAAAATGCAAAATGAAAAAGAATTTTCTGTTTGCTTTGATCAACAATCAGGTATGTTTAATGAAGTTTCAGGGAAAGATCTTTTCAATTCAGATGGATCTATTTCGCCCTTTATGGAAGAATGTATTAATTTTCTTGAAAGTTTTAAAATCAGTATGGAAAAAACCGCTGAATTTATCGAGACCCTTGTAGAAATGGACCTTTTATGTCAAAAATCAATCAATGTGAAAAATGACAGAGGTGTATCAGCGCAATTAGAAGATTTCTGGATGGTTGATGAAGAAAAATTCAATAAATTATTTGCTCATCAACTTGCTAAATTGCATAAAAATGGTTTTCTTGGATGGATTTTTGCGCATCTTATGTCAATGAATAACCTTTTAAAGATTCTTTCTGTAAAAAGTGAAAATCAACTCACTCATGAAGAGTTAAAAAAACAAAACAGTCAAGAAAATGAAACAAAAACTAAGAAAAAGAAAAGCGCTCTTAACTAAAAATGCTCTTCGAATATGACAGTATAAATGAAAAAATTCCTCTAGTTCCAGCTGATCATACCCTCCTCATTGCGAGAAAGAATTGGCTGGATCATCTCACACAAACACGTCGAATGGCTCTTCATACGGCCGTTGCTTATGAGCGTGATACAAGGCAGTTTTTATTTTTTCTTTGTCAACATTTAGGATATCAACCAACTCTCGACGATCTTGCTGATTTGCGTGTAGCTGATTTGCGTGCTTATTTAGCTTATCGTCGAACACAAAACATAAGTGCTCGCTCCTTAAGCCGAAACATGGCAAGTTTACGCTCTTTTTTTAACTATTTATCCCGGGAAAAACTTGTTAATGTTCCTGCCGCAAAACTTGTACGAACACCAAAACATCCAAAATCATTACCAAAACCTTTGACCATAGAATCAGCACTCCGTATAGTCAAAGAAGAAAATCAACAAGAAACTGAACCCTGGATTATTGCTCGTAATACCGCTATTTTGATTCTTCTTTATGGTTGTGGAATGCGGATATCAGAAGCCTTAGCACTCACTCCAGAGCAATTTGCTGATCCCAGTATAAAAAGCTTATCTGTCAATGGAAAAGGAGGAAAAACACGTCTTATCCCACTGATTCCAATTGTCCATAAAGCGATAGAGAATTACCTAAAATGCTGTCCTTATCCTTTAGTAAACACTCAGCCAATATTCCTTGGTGTCCGGGGAAAACCTTTACAACCCGCTATTATTCAACGAACTGTCCAAAACCTACGAGCGCGTCTTGGCTTACCAGAAACAACCACACCACACGCATTACGCCATTCTTTTGCTACCCATCTTTTATCACGGGGAGGAGATTTGCGCACTATCCAAGAACTTCTCGGCCATGCCTGCCTATCCACAACACAAATCTATACCCATATTGATACAAATCATTTATTAGAAATCTATCAAAAAGCACATCCCCGTGCCTAAAAACTTTTGAATTGAGAAAAACATGTTAAACACTTTCAATCTCAAGCGCTAAAGCATGAATGTTTGTTGCCAACTCTTGCTCCAAAACTTTATAAATAGCCCGATGTATTTCTACCCGTTTCATACCAGAAAAAGAAGAAGAAAGCATTTTCACACGGAAATGTGTTTCCCCCTTACCATCAAAAGCATGTTCTTCGTGAGGATGACCTACATGAAGATGGCTTTCATTAATTATTTCAAGCTTTTGCGGCAAAAAAGCATCACGCAGTTTTGTTTCAATTGTTGTATAAACCGTACAAGACATTTTTTTTCCTTCACAAAAACGGATA
Source organism: Bartonella sp. A1379B (assembly GCF_002022485.1). Taxonomy (NCBI): domain Bacteria; kingdom Pseudomonadati; phylum Pseudomonadota; class Alphaproteobacteria; order Hyphomicrobiales; family Bartonellaceae; genus Bartonella; species Bartonella sp. A1379B. Next base: position 1,314,067 of record NZ_CP019780.1, read on the forward strand.
TTGTAACTAATTTTTTAAGACAATATTTAATAAAATTAAATGTGGAAAGAAATTTTTTACAAGTCAATTCTTATCAAAAAGATCGATCTTGCATAAGGCAAAAATATGACAACAACATCTAAATTATTCGACTCAATTCGTATTAGCTCAAACAAAAAAAAACAGAGTCAATTACAAATACAACAATGCCAATGGGAAGGGTGCGAAAAAGCAGGATCGCACAAAGCACCAGCAGGACGCAATCACGAAGGTCAATATCTCTATTTTTGTATTGAACACATCCGTGCTTATAATAAAAATTTTAATTATTTCTCAGGTCTCAGCGATGAAGACATTGCGAAGTTTCAAAAAGATGCTCTTACAGGGCATCGTCCAACATGGTCTGCAGGTAATAATAGCACGGTTAAAAAAACAGCTTCCGATTACGCAAAAATTCGATCTGGAACCGCTGCTTACCAAAATCGTGTGCGTAATCCATTTAAACTTTTTACCCAACGACACTCAAAGACTACGGATACACGAAAACTAAAACCTTTGGAAGCTAAAGCTTTTGATACTTTGGGCTTACAAGAAAATGCTTCAGCCGAAGATATCAAAACAAAATATAAGGAGCTTGTTAAAAAACATCACCCTGATGCTAATGGTGGGAATCGTTCTTCAGAAGAACGCTTTCGTAACGTGCTCCATGCCTATAATTTACTGAAAAAATCTGGTAGATGTTAAAATCTATATTCAAATACTCCATTCTATTGTTCAATGATTAAACATTTAAGATTTTTGAAAAACGATCATGCAACACAGCATCTCCTTCACAGCCAATCTCTTTTGCCATTAGAGCATTTGCATAAGTGGTCCATGTTCTATAGTGTTTGACAACAAAATAATAAATAGCGGATATCTTCCTCAAAAATGATGACAAAAACAAATCTTACAGTCTCAAATATGCCTGACACAACAGTCTGGGCAAAGGATGTATTCAATATTGATACTGAAATGAAAGTGCCTGCTTTTAGCACAAAAAGCTCTCATGTTCCTGATTTAGATCCCGATTATCTTTTTGATCAACAAACAACTTTAGCACTTTTAGCAGGTTTTGCTTTTAACCGACGTGTTATGATATCTGGCTATCATGGTACAGGAAAATCAACGCATATTGAACAAGTTGCTGCACGTCTTAATTGGCCTTGTATTCGAATTAATCTTGATGGACATATTAGTCGCATTGACTTAATCGGAAAAGATGCCATTGTCTTGAAAGATGGCTTGCAAATCACCGAATTTAAAGATGGTATTCTGCCATGGGCTTATCAAAATAATATTGCCCTTATTTTCGATGAATATGACGCAGGACGGCCAGATGTTATGTTTGTCATCCAGCGAGTACTTGAATCCTCTGGGCGCCTCAGTTTGCTTGATCAAAACCGTGTTATTACTCCTCATCCAGCATTTCGACTTTTTGCAACAGCAAATACTATTGGTCTTGGCGATACAACGGGACTGTATCATGGCACCCAACAAATCAATCAAGCGCAAATGGATCGTTGGTCAATTGTAACAATATTAAATTATTTACCCCACGATAAAGAAGTTGATATCATTTGTTCGAAAGTCAAACATTTCCAAACCACTGAGGGTAAAAAAACCATCTCACAAATGGTACATGTTGCTGATATGGTGCGCAAAGCTTTCATGAATGGAGATATTTCTACAGTTATGAGCCCGCGTACCGTTATAACTTGGGCAGAAAATACCACAATTTTTCAAAATATTGGTTTTGCTTTCCGTTTAACTTTTCTCAATAAATGTGATGAACTTGAACGAACAACTGTTGCAGAATTTTACCAACGTGCCTTTGGAAATGAGCTTCCTGAATCACTGATTCATCATGTCTTGCCTTAAGGAATGCGTCAATTATGGCTGCAAAAGAAGGTGATAATAGCAAAAATTCAGCAAAACATTCTTCTAAGAGCCACTTTGATATTGAAACTTTTAAAAGAGCTACATCTACTTGTATTCGCGCCATTGCTAACACACGCGAACTTAACGTTATGTTTAGTCATAACAAACCATCCTTAAGCAAGAATTGTGCACGTTTACCAGAATTACCTCAACAAATAACCGATAAAGATATAGCTGTTACTCGTGGATTAAGCGATTCTATAGCACTCCGCAAAGCATGGCATGATAGCCATATTCACACCCAATTTGCCCCGATAGAACCAGAAGCACGAGCGATCTTTGATGCACTTGAACAAACACGTATTGAAGCAATTGGCACTTTAACAATGAAAGGAATCGCACAAAATCTTGATATAATGCTTGCTGATAAATATCAAAAAGCCTGTTATCAGAGGATAAGGAATCAAAATGAAGCTCCTTTTCAAGAAGCGATTGCGCTTTTATTGCGTGAAAAAATAACAAAACGCTCTCCCCCAAAAGAAGCCGGACTTGTCTTGGAACTATGGCGTCAATCCATAGAAAAAAAAGTCGCAACAGAATTACATGAGCTAACACTTCATGTTTATAACCAAAATGTTTTCGCACAAATAGCACGTCAAATGCTCGTAGCCCTTGAAATGGCGAATCCATTAAAAATAAACCCTAAGAATCGCACTTCTAAAAAACAGAGACAGAACCACGATACACAAAATCAAACAGAAGAAGAAACTATAAACGAAAAAAAATCTCAAAGTGAAAAACAAAAAACAACCGAACAAAGTAATGATGCACAAAATAAAGGCAAAGAAAAAACTATTCAGTCAAATGATAATGATACACCTCAAAATGAACAAGAAAATTCTCAACAAAATAAATTCAGCAAATCAAAATACTTTCTTCATGCTTCTCAGAAAATGGAAAATTTGGCTGATTATAAAATTTTTACCCATGAATTTGATGCTATTTTGGATGCGACTCATTTTTGTTCTGTAACAGAATTAGATCATTTACGTCATTATCTTGATCAACAATTAAATCATCTCCAAAACATTGTTGGACGCTTAGCAAACCGACTCCAACGCCGCCTCATGGCACAACAAAATCGTTTTTGGAACTTTGACCTAGAAGAAGGTTATCTTGATACAACACGCCTTCCACGCCTTATTATTGATCCAATGCAACCGCCTTCTTTTAAAATGGAATGTGAAACACAATTTCGTGATACTGTTGTTTCACTGCTTATTGATAATTCAGGTTCCATGCGAGAACGCCCCATTACTGTTGCAGCAACTTGTGCTGATATTTTAGCACAAACTCTTGAACGTTGTGGAGTTAAAGTAGAAATTTTAGGCTTTACCACAAAAGCATGGAAAGGAGGACAATCGCGCGAAAAATGGATTCATCAAAATAAACCCTCTCATCCAGGGCGTCTAAATGACTTGTGTCATATCATTTATAAAAGCGCTGATACACCATGGCGCCGTGCTCGACGCAATTTAGGATTAATGCTGCAAGAAGGATTACTGAAAGAAAATATTGATGGAGAAGCCCTTATTTGGGCGCATCAGCGCTTGATCTCACGCCATGAACATCGTCGAATATTGATCGTTATTTCTGATGGTGCTCCTGTTGACGATTCAACTCTTTCTGTTAACCCCAGTAATTATCTAGATAAACATTTGCGCGCTGTGATACAAGAAATCCAAGCAAATTCCCCTATAGAACTTATCGCTATCGGTATCGGCCATGATGTAACACGTTATTACCAACGCGCTGTAACAATCATCAACGCTGAAGAGTTAGCAAATGCCATAACAAAACAGCTTACAGCACTCTTTAAAAAAGAAAATCTGAAGAGATAAAGACCCAATCAACCACCGATCTTATATAAATATTGTTACACATCATCTTGTGCCAAGAATAGAATAAAAATCTTTCTATTTCAGCAGTATAATATAATAAATATCGTTATTGTTGAATAAACAAAAGACATCGTCTCTTCTCAACGCCCTTGATAAAAAGGAGTCCGAAAACTCTTTAAAATTACCCCATAAGGGACAAGCATAAATAGGCTCATAATAATTTTTATTAAAAAATCACCAAAAGCAAGTGAAAACCAAACAGGAATTTCAATACTCATAACACTGATACTGTCAATAATAGAACCATCAGAATAATCAACCAATTGATCGATAAAAGAAAAACTGCTTGCAAAAGCAAGAGAAAAAAACAAAATTGTATCTAAAGCTGAACTCACTAATGCTGCTATTAAAGGAGCTTTCCACCATGTTTTACGCCGCAAAGGTGTGAAAACTATTATATCAAGTAATTGCCCAAATAAAAACGCTGTACTAGAAGCAATTGCGAGACGCGGTGTAGCTAATATCCAAGAAATAAAAGCAGCAGAAATAAAACCAACATACACAACACGCCTTGCTGCACCGGGACCATAAAAGCGGTTGGTCAAATCATTAATTAAAAAAGCAAAGGGATATGTGAAAGCTCCATAGGTTAATAGCTCATCCAAACTAAAGAAATTAACAGGATATTGAACCAAAATATTGGAAGCAACTACAGCAATACACATTGCAAAGCTTGCAAAAAAAAGACGACTTTTCTCTTTTTGCGCAGCTAAAGATTTATATGCTGAAGACATTCCTTTAACCTAGAGAATAGAATCAAAATAAAATATTGGGCCTAAATAATTAAACGCTTCCCTCAATGAAAAAACTTTTTATTCTGCAGGAAAATAAAAGAATTAAGCTACTCTTTCAGCTTTTTTTTTCATAATTTGGCGCTTCAATAAACGCCCACGCTGCGACAATTCCTTATCATCAGCTTTAATCAAAAAGTTATCAAGACCACCGCGGTGCTCAACCGAACGCAAAGCATTTGCAGAAATACGCAAACGATAACTCTGTTGAAGCAATTCCGAGATCAATGTCACATTGCAAAGATTTGGTAAAAAACGACGACGGGTTTTATTGTTTGCATGGCTGACATTATTGCCATACTGGACCGCTTTTCCTGTCAATTCGCAGGCACGAGACATAGATTTCACCTTTAAATTTAAGAAATTCCAAACTCCAACGCCAGAAAAATAAATGGATGCAAACAAAAAATCCACCCATAACCTTGAACGGGCATTATTGGAAAACTGAGTTTTTATAAGTCGTTGGCTATAAAAGGTCAAGTCTTTTAGAAACTTTTTCATTCCTCTATCGGTTATTTTATTATTTTTTTGGTAAAACCCTATAAAATACTTTCTTTTAGCTCTTTTCATATTAAAAGATATTCATTATCATGATGAAAATGGGCCATTCTAAAATAAATCTCCAACGCAAAAACATCCGTCTTTTTTCTGTTCTATTGAGTATTTTATGGGTATTTCTGTTTACTGTCTTTAGTGCATTAGGTGTATGGCAAATACAACGACTAAAATGGAAAACAAATCTTATTACCAGTGCTAATCAACGTGTCCATCTCACACCTATCCAAGCGCCACCTTACAAACAATGGCCAGATATTACTTTTAACAAAGATGAATATCGTCCTGTTACAATCACCGGAAAGCTTCTTACAAACAAAAATATTCTCGTAACCGCTGTTGCACAAAATACCACGGGTTATTGGGTTTTAACTCCTTTAAAAACAACCGATAACACAGTGACCTTTATCAACCGCGGTTTTATTCCTATGGAAGCACGTCATCAATTTGAACAAGAGGAAAAAAACGCTTCGTTTAATAATAATTCTGCACATACTCTAAATCAGATTACGATTACAGGCCTTTTAAGGATGAGTGAAAAAAATGGGGTGTTTCCACGCAAAAACAAACCTGATCAAAATGTATGGCATACGCGCGAACTCCCTGCTATGGCCCAAAAATTAGACCTTTCTCCTGTTGCTCCCTATTTTATTGATGCGCAATCAGAAACAGTGTCACAAGAAAATCTTCCCATTCCTGGCCTTACTGTTGTGCAATTTCACAATAACCACTTAATATATGCAATAACGTGGTTTATTTTAGCCGCTGGTGTTTTAGGGACATCTCTTCTTCTAATACGATATAAAAACTGAAAAAGACACAAAAACTATCCTCCCTTACACACTTAAATGTAAAGACTTCATTCTTGTGCTCAAAACCATACCAACACTTCTCGAAAGCAGAACAAATGACAGCTTATTTTTCTGTTTTTCCGTTCTTTCTCCTTACTAAAGAAGAACATAGTACACCCTCTAAACCAGCAGACAATACCGTCTTTACTTTAAAATTGACTGACAACATTATAAATAAAAACAGCGCTCCTTAGAACGCTGAATAATTTCTAAATTTTTATCAAAAATAATATTACAATGATTTACGTGAAGAACGCCATGCAACCAAACTAATATCAGCACGATTAATGCCAAGATCACTAAGCTCATATGTTGAAAGACGACTTAACGCATTAACTGTCCGACGATAACGACGCCATTGGCTGTAAGAACGTAAAATATTCATATTTTTTACCAAACTATTATAGTTAAATTCCTAAACAAGGAAGATAAAACAAATTACAAAAATGAGGAGTGTTATAATTGCATAACTGATTTGCATTTATAACACAGAAGCCTACTCTTCTTATTTTTGAGAATAAAAAATGAAAAAAGACCATAAATTTAGTGGCGAAAATGTCTCACTCCTGTAAAAACCATTGCTAAACCATGCGCATTAGCTGCTGCAATAACTTCTTCATCACGGATCGATCCACCTGGTTGAATAACCGCTGTTGCACCAGCTTCAATCAAAGATAACAAGCCATCTGCAAAAGGGAAAAATGCATCTGATGCGACCACAGATCCCTTCGTTAAAGATTCCGTTAAGCCCATTTTTTGTGCGCTTTCCTCAGCCTTCCGTGCTGCGATTCTTGCTGAATCGATACGACTCATTTGGCCAGCCCCAATCCCAACCGTTGTATTATTTTTTGCATAAACAATAGCATTTGATTTGACGTGTTTAACAACACGACAAGCAAATTTAAGATCACGCATTTCGTCTTGGCTTGGTGCGCGTTTTGTGACTACTTGCAATTCAAAATCATCAACAACTGCATTATCACGTGTTTGCACTAAAAGCCCTCCTGAAAGTGTTTTAGCAACGAGCCCGTTATCACGCGGATCAGGCATTCCTCCTGTTATCAACAAACGAAGATTTTTTTTCTGAGCAATGATTTCGCGTGCAGACATTGTAGCATCAGGAGCAATAATCACTTCAGTGAAAATTTTAACAATCTCTTCTGCACAGGCTTCATCAAGAGGACGATTTAAAGCAATAATACCACCAAATGCTGAGGTATTATCACACGCCAAAGCTTTCAAATAAGCCTCTTTTAAATTCTGCCCTTCTGCAACACCGCAGGGATTAGCATGTTTAATAATAGCAACGGCCGCGCTTTTTTGAGAATCAAATTCTGAGACAAGTTCAAATGCTGCATCGGTATCATTCATATTATTATAAGAAAGTTTTTTGCCTTGCAAAAGTGTCGCAGTAGCAACGCCAAAGCGTTTATCACCAGAGAGATAAAATGCCGCTTGTTGATGTGGATTTTCTCCATAGCGCATCACATTTTCAAGATGACCAGAAAAACTCTGCCAAGACGGAGCTTGAATTTTTAAATCTTTCGCAAACCAAGCCGCTATCGCAGCATCGTAAGCAGCTGTACGCTCATAAGCACGTGTTGCTAATTGACGCCGCAATGAAAAACTTAAACACCCATCCTGTTGTTTTAATTCATCCACAATCAATGCATAATCACAAACTGCTGTTACAACACCAATATAAGCGTGATTTTTAGCAGCTGCACGAATCATCGCCGGTCCACCAATATCAATATTTTCAAGAATTATCTGCGCATCTCCCTCTAACCGAGCAGTTTCTTCAAAGGGATAAAGATTAACCACGAGAAGATCAATTCCGTTGATACCATGTTGTTCCATAGCCGCCTTATGGTCTGGATCGTCTCTTATTCCTAATAAAGCACCATGAACCAAAGGGTGAAGTGTCTTGACGCGTCCATCCATTATTTCTGGAAACCCTGTAATATCAGAAACATCAGTAACAGGTAAACCAGCAGCACTTAACGCTTTGGATGTCCCTCCCGTTGAAATTAATTCAATTCCATAAGCATGCAGCGTTTGCGCAAACTCAATCAAACCAGTTTTATCAGAAACAGAAAGAAGAGCACGACGAACGTGATGAAGATCCACCGTAGAAAATTGTTTTGCAATAACAACCATAATAGAAATCCTAAAATAAAATGGCTAAAATTCAAAAAAAGCCACTATGGACATAGCATAAGCTTTTGCCAAAACATACCCACAGGACATGCAGACAATGCTCCAATCCACAAATAATAGAATTATCTTGGTTGATCTTTCCAAGCGAAGATTATGCTAATCTATGACGTATAAAACGCCAATGAATTTTTCTCTGCAATGCAGTACGAAAATATAAAACAATCTGTTGTGTGCGTTGTGGACCTTTTAAATGAGCAAAATCAATTGAATCTTCGAGAAAAATGTCCGCATCGGGTGACATAAAATGCCACTCCTGCCCACTTTCTACAACTAAGGAAACGCGATTGCCATCATAATAAGCCTCAACCTGCGGATTAAGATGAAACCGAACAGCAACACTATCGTCTTCATTTTGATTGGCTTTATATTTATACCATTGATTTTTCTGCGGTGTAAAAAAATGATCGAAACCTTCAATCATTTCTCCATTTCTAGTTAAAATAAGGCCACGCTCATGCATAAGATTAAAAGGCTTCACATAGCCATCATGGCACGCAATAAAGCCAATTTTTTCTAAATCTTCTATGCGTTGTACTTGAATATTTGTCGGTCCTTTAAGTAAAAGAGAAGCATCATTGTTCCTTTTTTTACGAAAAGCACCCACTGAACAATCATTCACTGTTGCCGTTGAATGTGCTGCTGTCAAACGCCCAAAATGTCGATATTCTGCAGAACCATAAGGATTAACTCCTGTATTAATAATAAAGCGTTTTCCCTGCGAGGACATCTCAAATGACAAACAACCTGAACAGGCATATTCTGCAAAAGAAGCGGGTGGAAATTTTCCCGTATCTGCAAGAACTGTCGTTTGATTAGCCTGTAAACGCTGAAAACCAGAATAACGGGCATAACTAAAAGGGTGCCCAACGGTTTCATCACAATTTAAAATAGTCGATAAACACGCTGGTATAATAGGTCCAACGCCATTAAAACGAGCTACTGTTTGATCTTCATGAATAAAAAATCTCAAAGCAGGCAGCATACGCTCAATAGAATCAATTAAAATACGCGGAGCCGTTTCATTACTGTGCATATACAGATGGCGCAAAGATAATAAATCCGATAATAAATCGAGCAAAATAGCAGGGCTACGGGAAATATGTCCTCCATCAATAAGAACCTGATGCGAAAGTTCATAAACAAGATAAGTTTGTACTTTTTTCTTTGCTGCTGCAGAAACGGGCAAAGCTAAAGATGCAAGTGCTAAAGAAATTGCGGCTTGTAAACGCTGTTCATTTGCTTCCATACAACAAATCAAGATGCGCAAATAGCGAAACTGAAAACCAAGTGAACGTAAAAAACGCTTTTCAAAGCTTTTATTCGCCCCCTCTAATAACATTTGCGAATGGCAAATCCATGAAATGAGGCGCCTTGCCACAACGGCTCCACTCCAAGCAGGCCCTTTTATCTTCTTACTATGATGCTCCAACCAATCTTCTACCAAGGAACGCGCATAAGCTTTTGCCAACTCACTTTGTGCAGCAGTCATATGACGTAACCAATGAAAATCATGCAATGCTTTTTCCCATTGCAATATTGGCGGTACCAATGAAAAAGGAGAAAGAGCACCCGCTTGAACCGTACAACCAGAAAAAGCAAAACGACCATGGTAAAACTCACGCGCTATCATTGGATCAGCGAGATGCAAATCAATTGGATACGCTAAAATCTTTTGTGGACGAAAACCAGAAAATCGCCAACGAAAGAGTGGTCCTGCCCGTAAACGTCGTAGAAAGTGTTGTATGCCATATACAACGGTTGATGTTTTTATCTGAGGAGCAATCTCTGTAATTACCACAACCATATCTCCGTCTACATTTATCCAATACAGCTTCAACTATTTGAGTAAATGAAACGTTAATTAATGTACCTTTCGGAAACGTGCGGCAAAAAAACCATCCATTCCTAAGAATAATTTTTCTTCTGTATTAAAATTTTCATAACAACAATCAGAAGGGATTGTGCGCAAGAAACCCTCCATTGATATCAAATGTGCCATAGCACCCATTTCCTCGGCTAAAATAGGCTCTAAAACAATATCATGACGTATTGCTAAAATTTTCTTAACAAGATCTTCACCCTCTTCTCTTGCTAATGAACAATTAGAAAAAACAATGCATCCATTTTTTTTCACTAAATCAATCGCAGCTAAAAGCAAATCATATTGCACCTCTGCTAATTTGGTGACATCGTCCATTGTTTTTGTCCATAAAATATCTGGATGACGACGTATTGTCCCCGTAGAAGAACAAGGTGTATCAAGAAGAACAGCATCAAAAAGTTGATCAGGATGAAATTGTCTTAAATCACCAAGCCAATAGTGCACTGAAAAATTGAGTCGGTCCATATTTTCCCTTAAACGCTTTAATCGATTGGCTGAAATATCAAGAGCCGTTACATCTGCTCCCTGCAAAGCCAATTGCGCGGTTTTTCCTCCAGGACTCGCGCAAAGATCTGCTACCTTTTTGCCGCACACATTTCCCAACAAACGAGCAGGTAAAGCTGCTGCAACATCTTGAACCCACCAAGCTCCCTCTGCATAACCTGGTAAATCAGCAACAGAATAAGCCGAAGAAATAAGGCGAACTGAACCATTAGGCAAAACAATGCCTCCCAACCGCTTTGCCCAACCAGCACTATCAGATTTCACCGTCAAATCAAGAGGAGGTGTTATACTTTGAATGGCTAAAATTTGATCAGCTTTCTCTGCTCCATATGTCGATACTAAAAGTTGCCCGAACCACATTGGAATAGCTTTAATTGTAGGCGTTTGCATCCGCAAAATAGGCGCCTCACGTGCAAAATTACGTAAGATAGCATTCACTAATCCCGAGAAACGGGGCATCCGCGGATCAATCTTTGCCACACGTACCGCTAAATCAATCGCTGCATGATCGGGAATATCAAGATAAAGAATTTGCGTTATACTAATATGTAAAAGATGATGCAGGGAAAATGCTTGTGCTGGCAAAGGGCGCACTAAAAAGCGTGATAAAGCCACTGTAATCTGGCTTCGATGACGTAATGCCGCTCCCAAAATAGCGCGACACAATAAACGATCACGATATGAAAGCTTTAAATATTGTGGATGACCATACTCATTATCTGTCAAACCAGCAAGAGATGTACGCTTATCAAGTACTGCACCTAACAAACGAACGCACACTTGCCGAACAGCTAACCCAGGCACATCTCTCTCAAACATATGCCCCGCTTTTTTATCTTTCAACACAATGCCTTTATTCCACCTTGTTTCTTTTAATCTTTATGATTAAAACTTCTTCGGATTTTTACGACGAAGCCAAGCAGGACGAGTTTTCGCCTGTAGTAAAGCATTTGTCTCTTCATCGCTTAACGGATTATTCTTATCCTTAAAATTGAGATTTTCATAGTCTAAGATATTATTTAACCCTTTCAGATTATTCTCCTCATAGTGCTTGATAATGCCTTGATCAATTGTTGATATATTCATTTCTATGGCTTGTTGTTGCAATGCTGCAATCCGATTTGCCGTCGCTGGGTGTGTAGAAAAAAGGCTATCCGCACCTTCACCACTCAAAGGATTAATAATAAACATATGAGCTGTCGCTGGATGATGTTCCGCCTTTTCATTATAAATCGTATATCCACCCCCTGCAATCTTTCTCAAAGCCGAAGCTAACCATAAAGGATTACCACATATTTCAGCACCTCTCCGATCAGCAGCATATTCACGCGTACGACTAATAGCCATTTGCACCAACATAGCCGCGAAAGGGGCTATCAACATAGCAATAATACCCACAAATGTCCCGGTACCTTGAGAAGACCTTGAAGAATTACGCTGTCCTCCCGTTAATAAAGCAAAATTACCAAGCATTGAAATAGCTCCTGCAATTGTTGCTGTAAGAGTCATCGTTAATGTATCACGATGTTCAATATGCGCGAGTTCATGAGCCATAACTCCAGAAATTTCTTCTGCACTTAACTTTTCCAACAACCCTGTACTAGCAGCAACAGCAGCATTTTGGGGATTACGCCCCGTAGCAAAAGCATTCGGTTGTGCACTATCAATGACATAGACCTTCGGTTGAGGAAGAGAAGCTTTCTGAGCTAATTCACGCACAATATTAAAATAAACTGGTGCAGAATACTGATCAACCTCACGCGCTCCATACATACGCAAAACTATTTTATCTGAATTCCAATAAGAAAAAAAGTTTAAGCCTCCTGCCATTAAAAGCGTAATAAGCATACCCTTGCTTCCTCCAATGAGATAACCAAATCCCATAAAAAGGGCAGTCATAAAAGCTAAAAGCATTGCTGTACGCACTCTATTCATAATTAAAACTCCATGATAGAATATTATTATATGATGGGGCTCTCTTGTTATTTCTTCAATGAAATTGAGGTACAAATGAACAAAAAAGACAAAAAAATGAAAACACAAAATACCACTATTCCCCAACACACACCGATTCCCCCTGAAGCACAACGTGCCCTTCAAGAAGCTGAAGAAAGACGTAAATGTGCAACAAATGAAAATCAGCCATTAGAAAACGGCGGACGGGGTGGAAAAGATCCCGCACGTTATGGAGATTGGGAAATAAATGGGCGCGCCATTGACTTTTAAAGCCTTTATTGACTTTAAAAAAACCAAACCATCTTCTAAAGAAAACAAATCTTTTTAAAATAAAACTAACAGTGAAATTTTACATTGTATAAGCTTTTAAGGCTCACATTGTTGATTTACTTCATTCATTATGCTTCTTCTTTTGAAATTGTTTCTGACGCTTCTTCAGCAGCTTGTTTTGCTGCAGCTATACGTTCTTGTGCTTTTTTACCAGGTTCACCTTTATGAGGATTATTACGTGCCGGACGCTTTTTTAAACCAGCGGCATCTAAAAACCGTAGAACACGATCTGTCGGTTGAGCTCCTTGACCAAGCCAATATTGGATACGCTCTTCATTAAGTTTTACACGTTCTCCATCTTTAGGCAACATTGGATTCCAAGCACCAACACGTTCAAGAAAACGTCCATCACGCGGACTCCGTACATCCGCAACAACGATATGATAATAAGGACGCTTTTTTGAACCACCACGGGACAAACGAATTTTTAATGCCATATTTTTCTCCTGTTGTCATCTTGACTTGTCGTTTAAACTAATTTGTTTTCTGTGTTCTTTAAAAATTATTTTTTGATTATCAATCACTTCTTGAATAATGACCTGTAAATTTCTTAGCAAGATTCGGATTAAGATAACTGTCTCGCGTTAATCGCTGCAAATGCACCACCTGACACTGCTCATACGCACAATCAACTTCAAGCAAACTATGACGCACTTTATCCCCTTCTGTCCCTTGCATACAATAAAATCTTTTTGCTAAAAAATGACCCAGCGCTGCATTAAAATGATCAAACGATGTCCACAAATGCCCTAAATCATTGGGTGCTTTTCCCTGCATTACACTTCCTTCTCTTTTTGTCTTTTTACTTTTTCTTAGAAAAAGGAGAATTTTTCTCCGTCCCCTTTAAAAGACCAGGAAATGTTAATTCGCGCCCCAGAAGTCCAGGTAATCCACCCCCTAAATGACCCTTTCCAATCTGATTTTGCAGTTTTGAGAATTGAATTGAATCAAGTTCTGATAAATCGGGTATAGTATCAGGAGCTTTCATATCACCAAATCCCGTTTTGGAACCGAACTTCCCTAACATTTTCTCCATAAAACCGCCTGTATTTTTCCCTCTCATAGCTTTTACCATATCAGCCATTTGGCGGTGTATTTTTAAAAGCTTATTAATATCTGCTGCACTTGTCCCCGACCCCTTAGCAATTCTTTGTTTACGACTATGTTTTAAAATCTCAGGACTAGCGCGCTCTGCATGTGTCATAGATGAAATAATTGCTAATTGCCGATTAAAAAGACAATCATCAAAACCTGCCGCTGCAATTTGATTCTTCACCTTACTTAACCCTGGCATCATACCCATAATACCCCCCATTCCACCCAGTTTTTTCATTTTATGCAACTGTTCGGCAAAATCATTCAGGTCAAATTTTCCGGCTTGCATTTTTTTCGCAAAAGCCGCCACTTTTTCACGATCAATTGTTTCAGCAGCCTTTTCAACCAAAGAAACAATATCACCCATACCGAGGATACGATCTGCAATACGACCGGGATGAAACTCTTCTAGAGCATCCATCTTTTCACCAGTTCCGATTGCTTTAATCGGCTTGCCTGTCACTGCACGCATTGAAAGAGCAGCTCCACCACGCCCATCACTTTCCATACGTGTTAAAATAATTCCTGTAATTCCTATACGCTCATCAAAAGAACGGGCAAGATTAACCGCATCTTGACCAGTAAGACTATCGGCCACCAACATAATTTCATAAGGTTGCGAAGCTGCTTTAATTTCTTTTAATTCAAGCATAAGTGCTTCATCAATATGGTTACGTCCTGCTGCATCAAGAAGCACAACATCATATCCCCCTAATTTAGCAGCTTGCACTGCACGCGCAGAAATATCGACAGGAGATTGATCAGGAATAATCGGTAAACTCGGAACTTGCACTTGCTCCCCTAATTGACGGAGCTGCTCTTGCGCCGCAGGACGACGTGTGTCCAATGATGCTATTAAAACTTTTTTATTATGTTTGTCTCTTAAACGCTTTGCAAGTTTTGCTGTTGTTGTTGTTTTCCCTGATCCTTGTAGACCAACCAGCATAATAACAACGGGTGCCGGCGCATTGAGATCACTTAAAACACCTTCTCCCCCAAGCATATGAACCAGTTCATCATGAACAATTTTCACAACCATTTGACCGGGTTTAATGGACTTAACAATTGTAGTCCCAACGGCTTTCTCACGAACTCTATCGGTAAAAGAACGAACAACATCTAAAGCAACATCAGCCTCTAACAGAGCACGACGAATTTCGCGCAGCGCTGTTGTTATATCCTTATCTGATAAAACGCCACGTCCCGTTAAATTAGATAAAATGGAACCAAGACGTTCTTGCAAAGTTTCAAACATCATTTACCTCATTGCTTCATAACAAACAAATCAACATAGCACCCGAGGACGCAACGCGTTGTCGGATGTTGACCTCTGGGATCTTTTTATACCATAACAGGGTCCCAGGCGGTGGCTCCAAATTAATCTTGTCATTGAATGCTGTTTCTTTCAAACAACAAAAACCTTTCTTTGTCAAGATATATCACACAGCACCTTATTTATATGAAAACTAAAATAAAAATCACTTATATCTGCGCAGAAGTTCCACGCTCAACACGCACAAAATTACCCGTTTCTTGTTCCATACTCCATAATTCACCATTTGCAATGTCAAACCAAGCACCGTGTATTGTCAAAAGTCCTTGATCTTTACGAGCCTTTAACCATGGAAATGTTTCCAAATTCTGCAATGAATAACGAATAGAAAGTCGTTCTAATGCAGTCTGTCGCTCTAAAGGAGTGATCAATTTATTCTCGGTTACTTCTTCTGCAGCAGGAGCCAAAAGACTCATCCATCGACCAATAAAATCATTTGATGATAAAGATGTGCATTTTCCATTAAGGACATTATTAATTCCCCCGCAATGCGCATGCCCCAAAATAACAACATGCTTAACTTTCAGCACTTGCACTGCAAATTCAATAGCCGCTGATGTTGCATGATATTGATAATCAGGCGAAAAAGGAGGAACTAAATTGGCGACATTACGCACCACAAAAATTTCACCAGGATTCGCATCAAAAATAATTTCTGGTATCGCGCGCGAATCACAACACGCAATCAATAAAGTTTCAGGTTTCTGTCCTTCCACTGCTAATTGCCAATAACGTTCCACTTTATGCGTAAAATGATTCGTTATAAAAGATTGATAACCGCTTAAAAATTTTTCTGGTAAACATGTCATAATATATTTACTTTCATTATACACTTTTAAAATATGCTCTTACCCTGCAATAAAATTAATGAAAATATTCTTGTTACGCACAAGATGTACTTTCTTAAAACAACCAAACACTTCTTACGAAGTAGAAAATAATTTTATTTTAGCAACAACAAATAACTATTCACTTCAAAAAGAAGATGTTACAGTATAAAAATGGCATAAGGACCTGCTCTTAGGATTTAAAGAAAAGGTTGCCACAATAAATAAAGGAAGGATGATTGTGTCAACACAAACAGCACTAAATCTAAAGAGCACTGAAAATAAAATAGAACAAATTCTTTTTTCTCATACTGATAAAGAAGATATTGCTTTCTATAAGCAAGATGAACTTCACAAAGCTACAAATGTAGCCATCGAAGCATTTAAGTCCCACCAGCCTGGTAAAAGTACAATTTGTTTTGAGCACGCTTTAACGCGTCATGATAAATCTATAACTGTTATTACACTTGTTAATGATAACAAACCTTTTCTTCTTGATTCTATATTGCATGTTTTTAAACAGCAAATAAATCACATTTATTTAATCGCACATCCTGTTCTTGAATGTGACTCTGGACAACGTATCAGCTTGATGCAAATCCATATTGAATCATTAAACAAAGAAAAGACAAAAAAGCTTAAAGATGAAATCACTCTCGTTCTTGAACAAGCCAATGCGGCTGTACAAGACTGGAAACCGATGCTTGAAGAAGTCAAGAAGCATATTCATACCTATCAAACAAATCTTCCATCGAACTACCAAAATGAAGGGGTAAAAGCCATTGAATTTCTTGAATGGCTTATGGACAATAATTTCATCTTCCTTGGAATGCGGACCTATGACTTTACCAAAGGCCAAGAACCCAAAAAAGCCTTTAAAACCGGTAGTATTGAGCTAGGTATTCTCACTAATGCTTCTATTCGCATTATTGGTGATGCGAGCGTAGAAGAACGCCCCAAAGAAGTCTTATCTTTTATGGAAAGTGACAATTTGCTTATTGTTACAAAAGCCAACAGCCGCTCAAAAATCCACCGTCCTGTTTGGTTGGATTATATCGGTCTTAAGATTTTTGATAAAGAAGGGTATCTATGTGGAGAATTACGTATTGTTGGGTTGTTTACATCCTCAGCCTATACGCACTCTATTCTGCAAATTCCGTTTTTAAAAGAAAAAGCGAAGACAATTATTCAACGCCTTGGATATAATCAGACCGACTATTCTGGAAAAGCATTGATGAGTGTCTTAGAAACCTACCCAAGAGATGAAATGTTTCGCTCTGATGTCGATACATTGACAAAAAATGCAGAGCTTATCATGCAATTGGATGAACGTCCGCGCTTACGGGTCCTTGCTCACACTGATCCTTTTGGACGTTTTGTTTCGATTCTTGTCTATGTACCGCGTGATCAATATAGTAGTAATATCCGCGAAAAAATTGGACTATATCTTGTTGAAACCTATAAAGGTGATTTCTTTGAATCTTATCCACTTTTCTTAGAAAGTACGCTTATCCGCGTTCACTACATTATCCATCGTAAAGGAAGTCACAGTGCTCCTGTCATTGAGCGTACCACACTTGAACATCATATTCGCTCTATAACCCAAAATTGGGAAGATAGCATCCAAGCCATAGCTCTTATTCATAAAGCAACAGACCAACAAATATCTTTAGCCAGTGACTTTCCTAATAGCTATCGTGATTTATTTTCAGCTGAAGATGCTATTAAAGATGCTGACCATATCTTAAGCCTTAATAGCGAAAAACCTCTTTTCGTTACTTTTTACCGCGCCCACAATAAAGAGAAACACAATATTTCTCTGCGACTTTTTCATCGTAACGAAGCCCTTGCCCTTTCCAAACGTGTACCCCTTCTTGAAAATATGGGCTTTCGGGTTATTGCTGAACAGACGTTGGAGCTCCCAGACGGCTATGGGCATTCTGTATATCTTCATGATATGCAATTGGAAAGTGATTTCCAACTCGATATTGATCTCGATAAAAATGCACAAAAGCATGCTGAAACATTTGAAGCCGTTTGGGAACAAAATGCGGACAATGATGCTTTTAATGCCTTAACACAAACAGCTCAACTCGACTGGCGCGAAATTGTTATTTTGCGTCATTATGGACGCTATCTCCAACAAACTGGAATTCCTTATTCACAAAAACGCGTTGCTCAAACTTTAAACGCTTATCCTGAAATTACTAAAGATCTTTATGCTTTATTTCATTTGAAATTTCATCAAAGCCATAAAGAAAAAGAACGACTCAACAATGAAGAAATCATTCAGCAACGCATTGAAGAAAAATTGCAGAAAGTGCCAAGTTTGGATGATGATCTTATTTTGCGTCGTTATCGTAATCTCATTGTTGCAAGCTTACGAACGAATGCCTATTCTCCTCTTCCTGATGGAAGCCCACGACGTATCATAGCAACAAAATTAAATCCACGCCAAATTGAAGGCTTACCTGAACCACGTCCTTATCGAGAAATTTTTGTTTATGGACCTGAAGTTGAGGGTGTCCATTTACGCTTTGGTCCTATCGCCCGTGGTGGTATTCGTTGGTCTGACCGTGCATTAGACTATCGTACTGAAATATTAGATCTCGTTAAAGCTCAACAAGTCAAAAACGCCGTTATTGTTCCTGTGGGTGCGAAAGGTGGATTTTTCCCTCATCGCCTTCCTCAAACCAATGATCGTGCCGTTATAACAGAAGCAGCACGGCAAGCTTACACAAACTACATTACAGCACTCCTTTCGATTACTGATAACCTGATCGATGGTAAGATACACCCGCCTCAAAATGTCATTTGTCACGATGGCGATGATCCTTATTTTGTCGTTGCTGCCGATAAAGGTACTGCAACCTTTTCTGATACCGCTAATGCTATTAGCCAAGCAAATAATTTTTGGCTTGACGATGCTTTTGCATCCGGAGGATCCGCAGGATATGATCATAAAGCAATTGGTATTACAGCTAAAGGTGCATGGGAAGCTGTAAAAAGACATTTTCGAGAATCATTTAATCACGATATTCAAACAACTCCCTTCACCTGTATTGGAGTTGGTGATATGTCGGGAGATGTTTTTGGGAATGGAATGTTACTGTCTCAACAAACAAAGCTTATTGCTGCCTTTGATCATCGCGATATTTTCATCGATCCCGAACCAGACATAGCAGCAAGTTATGCAGAGCGTATGCGCCTCTTCCAACTTCCTCGTTCAAGCTGGCAAGACTATAATCAAACAAAACTCTCAAAAGGGGGCGGTATTTTCTCACGAACTGCCAAAACAATCACTCTTTCTCCTGAAGCAGCACAAGCTATTGGTTTTGAAAAGCAAACAGGAACACCCTTTGAAATTATTTCAGCCATTTTAAAAGCCCCTGTAGATCTTTTATGGTTTGGTGGTATTGGAACCTATATTCGTGCAACAACCGAAACGGATACTCAAGTCGGCGATCGCACCAACGATTCCATTCGCATCACCGGTGAACAAGTGCGCGCAAAAGTTATCGGTGAAGGAGCAAACCTCGGTCTTACACAACGCGGTCGGATTGAATATGTTTTAAACGGCGGACGCTGTAATACCGACGCCATTGATAATTCTGCAGGTGTTAATTGTTCTGATCTTGAAGTTAATATTAAAATTGTTCTTGCCTCAGCTCTACGCACAAAAAAACTGACTCGTGAAGCCCGTAATGAGTTGTTGAAACAAATGACCCCACAAGTTGAGCAATTGGTTTTGCGTAATAATTATTTGCAACCGCTTTCGCTTTCCTTAGCTGAAAAACGAAGTGTTATTGATTTACCTTATCAAATACGTTTTATGCATGATTTAGAACAGAAAAAACTTCTAGATCGTAGAGTTGAAATTCTCCCCAATGAGCAAATTTTACGTCAAAGAATGAGCCAAAATCAAGGACTTATCCGCCAAGAGCTTGCAGTTATTTTAGCTTATGCTAAATTAACTCTACAAGAAGAAATTGCAAACAATCCAATTGTTGACAATTGTTATTTCGATACAACCTTGTTGAATTATTTTCCAACTCAACTTCAACAAAATTTTAAAAAGGAAATCATTGAACACCAATTACGTCGTGATATTATTGCAACTCTTATTGCTAATGATATTGTGAACCGCGGTGGACCTACTTTTGTTAATCACTTGCAAGATATAACAGGTCAAAAAACTGAAAACATTATTCGTGTGTTTATTATCATCCGAGATAGTTTTGAAATTCCTCAGCTTTCGAGCCAAATTGATAATCTTGATAATAAAATACCAGGATTGAATCAAAATAAATTCTATGCAGCAATCACTTCAATGCTTTTTGAAGCAACCAATTGGGGCTTGCGCAATATGGATCTCTCAGTGCCATTAGAAGAGCTTGTGCAAACAATTAAAACAGCGCGTAGCCTGATTGAAAAAAAGCTTCTGCACGCCAATGATCAAGATATCAGTCAAAAAATTGAAGAAAAAGCAACACAATACAATGAAGAAGGAGCTCCAAAAGCTTTAGCAAGACAATTAGCTCTTTTAGATGTTGCTCCAATGATCTGTGATATTTCTTTGATTGCAGAACAAAGCAAAAGTGATCTTATGAAAACTGCAGAAATCTATTTTTCACTTGCTCAGGTTATTCGTATAAATCGTATCAATGAAGCAAGCCAAACAATTCCTATTGTCGATTATTACGATGGTATGGCCTTAAGTGAAGCTAAAGAAAACATCGCTGATAGCTTGCGACAAATCGTTATAAAAATCTTAAAAAATTATAATGAAAAAAATGATTCTCTAGCAGCTTGGATAAAATCTGATGAAGATCAAATTCACAATATCATCAACCGCGTTCATGCACTCATTGAAGGTGATCTCAATGTTTCTCGCTTTACTTTTACAGCAAGTATGATTGCCCAACTTAAAAATACTGCTTTTCAAACTTAAAACATTCACGATCAACCTTAGAAAAGATTTTATTGATCTCCTTGTAGATTAAGTGCAAGGAGATATATGCGCTGTTGTTTGCTTTTGAAAAAAGAGAACAAAAATAAAATACGGAAATGATGAGCATTATCGTCACTCATCCTAAAAATATGACGCATATCAACAAGCCATACTCATAGTGATGAAGCAAGCAGAAAAAGGACTGTGCTCATCTCATTTCTTGATTGTTCCTTTTTTCCATAAAAATGATCATACTTTTTTGGATGTTTTGTTATCGTATTGTTTGATATAATTTCTTTAATTCAAATTTCTCTTTTTAAGAATGATTTTCAGAATCCATACAATTCACAATTTCGTATTGCAGGCAGTAGGAACACCAAAAATATGTTGTAACATATTGTCAAACCATTCGCACAAAACGTGACCATAAAGTGAATAACCTTCTAAATGTGCAAAAGCAGATTGGGCGCCTTTTTTAGTCAATTCTTGAGCTGAATGTTTCAACCAATGTTGTATCATTACACGCGTTAATTCAGGATGAAATTGTAAACCCCATGCATTTTTTCCATAATGAAAAGCTTGTGTCGGATAAGTTTGACCTGTTGCCAAAAGAACAGCTTCTTTAGGCAAATCATAGATGCCCTCATTATGTAAATGATAGACCATTTTTGGCCAATTCATAAGGGTCTTTCCCTGCAAAGTCCCCTCTAACGGATACCAACCAATTTCTACACTTTTATCACTTTTTGCAGCAACACGCCCGCCTAAATTTTTTGCGAGCATCTGTGCTCCAAGACAAATCCCTAAAAAAGGTTTATTGTCTTTCAAAGATAATGAAATCCAATCAATTTCCTCATGAATATATGCATCCTTATCATTCACACTCATCGGACCACCTAAAATGACAACACCAGCGTGATGTTTCAATGTTTTAGGAAGTTTCTGTCCTAAAATAGGATAATAAAAATCAAGAGCAAAACCATTTCTTTGTAAAAATTGCCCTAAAAAACCAGTCTGTGAAGATTGGCGATGCAAAACAACTGCAATTTTTAGTTTACCGTTTCTTTGTTTTCTATCAAGATATGTTTTCGCTAAAAACATATTTTAACCAATCATTTTTATAATCAGATTTCATTCATTTGAGAATAAATAAGAACCTTATTTTTATCAAAAATGTCTACAACACCTCTAAAATAATTGAAATTTCTCTCTTGGCAAAGAACTCTCTTCTTCTGCTTCTTTATTCTCTAAATCTTCAACATTTAAAGGTATCTGATCGACTTTTTTTCTATTCTGTTTTTTTGTGCGCGACTTTAATAAAAAATCAGGCCCTATCGATGATTTTTCTTCAAAGGATTTATTTTTAATAACTTCTTTTTCATCCACAACGCCTTTTTTGCATTCTCTTTTCAGCATCACGTTATCGACTTCTAATGTTATAGGAGAACAACGGGGAGGTACTTTCCATTCACAACGGCCTAATCGACCACTGATTGGAGAAACGATCAACCAAGAAGAAAAGAAAGAACCATCACACGCCCATGCTGGATCAGGTTCTGCTCGTAATGCTAAAGACAACCATTGACGACTCCCTTGACCATTACCTTTTGCTTCTTCAATATCTGCTAATAATAAATAAACGCTTTCACGCGGATGATAAGTGAGTGCTTTTTGTGCGTACTCTCTTGCTAATTCCAATTCGCCTGCATCCAAAGCAGCTTTTGCAACAATAAAAGCTGATTCAAATATTTCTTTATTATAAGAAGCAAGTGTTTTAGCTCTTTTCAAACGGCCAACTGCGCTTTCTTCTCTCCTAAGATAAAGTGCTCCCAAATCAGGATGAGGATTTTCCTGCCAAGCTTTAATAATTATTTTATCAGCTTTACGAACTTCTTTTAATTGATAAAGGATATCAACCATAAGCACCGTTATTGGTACAAAATCAGGCATCAACTTATGGGCCTTTAAAATAGCTTTACGTGCTCCTGCGAGCTGAGTCTCCGTAAGGTGAAGTGCTAACCCACTTAATAAAAGAGCATGGGTATACTTACGCTCTGAAGTACAATGCTCAGAACGTGGCAAAGCTCTTTGCGCTCGATAAAAAACATCAAGCGCTTTATTCCACTGACCCTCAGCACTTAATCGATCAAGGACAAATTGTTGAGCCCATAAAAGCGCTGGTGACAAATCGAGTGCCTCTTCTGCATAGTGCTGTGCGACATCATAAGCTTTTGTATTCATAGCTTCACGAAACAAACCATAAAGCCCAGCAAGCTTTGTCGATTCATCTTTTTGCATCTCTTCATAAAGCGCAATAGCCTTCATAGAGTTTTTTTGCAAAGATAAGATTTGAGCCCTTAAAAGCTTTATCAATGGTTCATAATCTTTTATAAGATATTTTAATGCACGTCTTTCCATTTTTTGTGCAGCCGCGTAATCACCTGCAAAAGCAGCAAGCAGACCTTGCGTAAGGGCTTTGCGACCACATTCTTGGTAACGTCCTGAAAAAAAGCTGTATAAAGTTCTAGGAATGGAAAAAATAATTCTAAAAAACTTCCATAAAAACACTAATACCATCAACAGGATAACAATCCCACTAATAATCGTAAGCAATGAGACAGTAAATCGCATCTGCAAAAATGTTATGACCAAGAAACTATTATTATTGGCACCCCAGCTAAAAACTGCACCGATCACACAAACGACAAAAATATAAATAAAAATACGTATCATTTTTGATCCTATTTACATTTTTGCAGCTTCGGAAGTTTCTTTTGGCATTCCAATCAACAACTGTTGAAGAACGTGCTGGACAGCAAGATGTCGTTTAAGTTGATCAATAAAATCTACCGAAATATGTTTAGCATTTTGAGGTAAAGTTTGCCATTCAGCTAAAGCTTTTTCATAATCCCCAGCCTGAATAGAAACTTCCATCCGTGCCACAATTGCAGGCACTGTTATCCCTTCAACATATCCAATTGGACGCGAAACAATAAAACTTTTTATCCATATCTCAATCTTCTTTAAAAAATCAGCATCCGATGCAAGACTATTTTGCGTCCCAACAATTTTATCTGCAACATAAGCAAAATCAGCTGAAAGCTTTGCAGAGCTTGGAAGACCAGTATGCGCTGTTTTCTGTAACAAATCCAATCCTTCAACAGAAGATGAAAAATGTTGTACTGTTTCCAATTCACGCACATAAGATCCACCACGATCTATAGCGTTTTTTAATGCATTGACTGCAACAAACCGTGCAGTATTTATCCCATTTTTTTCGCTATTTTGAGTGAATATTTCTTTTTGGACAGTATCTAACTGTTGTTTTAAAGTAATAATATCGTTTTTATTACTTTCTCCAACAAATAAAGCTGTCTTTACATCTTCTGATATTCTCATTAAAGTCTGTATATTCTTTTCGAAAGCATCTACTTTTTTTTCTAAGAGTGCAAGAGATTTGCTTCTCTCTTTTTGAAAAGATTCATCTTCTTGAAAAGCTTCAACCTGTTGTGATGAAAAAGAAGAAAACTCTCTCTTCAATACATCAAACTGTTGAAGCATATGATTCAACTGTTTCTCTGTTTCTTCTGCTTTTTCTTTTGCATGCCTAGTAATCTGAAGATTTTTTTCTTCTTCCAAATGATCAACCACTAAAAAAGATGGAAGAAAACCTGCTCTTTGCAGACCTACCCAAAGACTGATAGTTATAAGACCACAAATAATCCCTGAAACCATTAAAGAAGTAAAAGCAACACCACTTACAGTCTTGCGCTCAACATCGCTTTGCTTTGTTATTATCGGCTCTTTTGAGTGTTGTGTTTCTTGTTCTGAGTCATGAGCTATAATTTCAGATTTAACAACAGATGCCTTAGATGCCTTAGAACTTTTTAATTTTTCTTTTGATCTTGAAGAATTTACCATAATGATCACTTTTTTTACCACATGCTTTTTTACAATACGATATCAAAATGAAAAAAACTTTAAAAATTAGATGTTTTTCGAATAACATCCTTTTTTGCAGAGGGCTTCTTATGAACAGTGTATGATAAGGACAAATAAAATCTTTTCAAATTTCTCTTACTCAAGATCCTTTTTTAAAATAAAAATAATGAATATGTTTAGTCTTATAATATTTTACAAACAATAATGAAATAATTGAGAATTGAGAATGGAAATTCTTAAAAGACACAAAAATATAAACACCCAAATTGAAAAAATGCTTCTCATAGTATATACGAGAAAATCCTCTAGAAGCATACTATATGATATTTTCATGAGTATAATCAAACGCTATGCACTCTTTAAAACGCCCTCCGTAACTTCATTATTTTTAAAATAATTCAGCTTCATTTACGAACGTTCCTTCCTATAAATTTATCCAGTACAATCTTAAAACGCTCTAAAATCGTTTTTCCCCTTTTATTTCCGATATATTCTTCACAATGTTAAAATATAAGGTAGACAATATTTACCTCTACCATAGATGAACATTCTGATAAACAGTTCCTATTGTGCAAATGTTTTTTATTTTTATATATTCCCAATGAAAAAACTATGCTAAGCGTGAAGCTATTATCCAAAGGTATTTAAATGTGATAAAAAGGGCATTTTGGTATAGCTACCGTATTTTTTTTAACGCAGTGAGTCATTATTTTCGTGATAATGGGAGTGCCTTTGCGAGTCATGTTGCACTTTCGGGACTTTTAGCGTTTTTTCCTTTTTTTATTTTCGGGACATCTCTTGCTAGTTTTCTTGGAGCATTTACATATACACCGCAAAAAATTGAAGCACTTGTACAATTGTTGCCGGATGCAATTGCAGAACCTCTTTCTAAAGAAATCATTACTGTCCTCACCACACAACGGGGAGATTTATTAACACTTTCAGTTATTGGAGCCGCTTATTTTGCTTCAAATGGTGTGGGTGCTTTGCGTACAGCATTAAATAAAGCTTACCGTGTTATTGATCGACGCAGCTTGTTTTTTTGTCGTTTTCAAAGTTTATTTTTCGTCATTATTGGGACAGTAGGTCTTGTTGTTATTAGCTTTTTATTGGTTTTAGCACCTTTACTGATTAAAATTATGCAAAACCACTCTTCTCAGATTACTGAATATATTGGCATAATTCGTTTATGGCGTTATATAATTGCGATAGTTGTTCTTTTTACGAGTCTTTTAATTGTTCACAAATGGTTGCCAGCGGGACAGCGAAAAGTAAGAGATATTTTACCAGGTATTTTAGTGACAATATTTGTTTGGTTTTTAACCTCTATTGCCTTTGCCCAATATTTAACAATGTTTAATTATGCTTCTACTTACGCAGGATTAACTTCTATTATGGTTGCAATTATTTTTCTGTATATCTTAAGTGCAATTTTTATTTTAGGAGGAGAAATAAATGCAGCAATTATATTTTATCGTGATCATGCACAACGCACAGATCCATTAAAGTCATTCTCTATTGATTGAATGCAAAAGACAAACACAAAAAACGCCTATCATTTTCGGAAATGGAATTGATACTCATTTTCTAAAATCCGGAATTGATCATAATATAAAACTTTTATCAGCTTGAAATATTGATTGTAACCAACTGTTTGTTTTCTCCTAAAAATCCCTTATCGTGAGAGCGATTTTCACTGTAAACCTCATTCTATAGATAACAAAATTTAAATGATAATCATAAACGAAATTCATTTGTACAAATATAACTTCTTTGAGCGCGTGAAATACAAATTCTGCAGCCTAAATGAATGTGCTTCATCAATGAGGTATTTTCTTATCGAAAGTGTGATTGGTCAAACTGTTAAGAATAAACAATCTTTAGAAATAAAGCTATCTAACAGGTGAACCTTGCCTTTTTTATTGCAAAAATATACCTGCTTTATGCATGAGTTCTAGATTTAATCGCACTCCATTTAAAATTTAATTATGAAAGTTATAAATTCTCTTCAATAACGGCTTTTATAAGCGCTTTTGCATCATCATCAGCCCATGGAGCAGCGCCATTAAACGAAGCAATAAGATAACCATCTTTATTTATGAGAAATGTGATAGGCAAACCTAAAGCGAGTCCTTTTTTTCTAATATCCTGAAAAATATTCATTGTATTATCCCGATAATAAACTAAATTATCAGCATGAGCATCATTTAAAAACTTTTGAATTTTTTCAGCAGAAGTATTTTTATCAATATTAATAGCTATAACATCAAAATTATTTCCCCCCATATCACATTTTAATCGTGCTAATTCTGGCATTTCTGCACGACAAGGTGCGCACCAAACAGCCCATAAATTGACGAGTATTGGTTTTCCCCTAAATTCGGACAAATTATGATCTTTTCCCTCAATATCTTTAAAAGACAATTGGTTCATATCATAAAGAGTATCGGCAAATCGTATATGTGTAAAAAAGCCCTTTGCTGCTTTTTTAATTGCTCCTATTTTTTCCGTCTGTTGCTTATTGATATCTGTTTCTTGAGCTCTTGCCTCTGAAATAAAATTTGGAAAGAATGCTCTTCTGTTGTTATTTTGATTAATTGTTGTGTATAAACTTAAAACAATCATAAAAAACATAAGAAAATATTGTGTTTTTTTATTCTTATTTTTTCGGCTGATAAAAATTTTATGAATCATAATTTTTGTCCTTTTCAATAGGTATTTTAAGATATGGCAGATGAAGAATTAAAAAACCAGATGTGGGGCGGTCGATTTAAAGCAGGACCTGCCGCAATTATGGAAGAAATTAACGCTTCAATTGATTTTGATCAAAAACTTTATAAACAAGATATTGAAGGTTCACTTTGTCATGTAGCCATGCTAGCGCAAACAAAAATCATTTCACAATCCGACTATGAAAAAATTACCCATGGCTTAAAGAAGATTCATCAAGAAATTGAAATGGGTACATTCACATTTTCACGAAAACTTGAAGATATTCATATGAATATTGAAGCACGGCTGAGTGAATTAATTGGCCCTGTTGCAGGACGTTTACATATAGCACGTTCACGAAATGATCAAATTGCTGTTGATTTTCGTTTGTGGGTACGAGAAGAAATGCAAAAAATGACACAAGCTTTAAAAGAGCTGATAAAACAACTCCTGATTCGAGCAGAACAGCATGTCGATACTTTTATGCCAGGTTTTACGCATTTACAAACCGCACAACCTGTTACATTTGGTCACTATATGATGGCCTATGTTGAAATGTTTAGTCGAGATTTATCGCGTATGCATGATGCCATTGAACGAATGAATGAATCCCCCTTAGGGGCTGCTGCTCTAGCAGGTACAAGTTTTCCGATTGATCGTTTTATGACAGCAGAAGCATTAGGTTTTCGTGAGCCAACGCGTAACTCGATTGATAGTGTTTCAGATCGTGATTTTGCATTAGAATTTTTAAGCGTTGGGACTCTTTGTGCTATGCATCTTTCCCGTTTAGCAGAAGAAATTGTTCTTTGGTCGAGTGCACAATTTCATTTTATTCGTTTATCAGATGCTTTTTCAACGGGTTCATCTATTATGCCACAAAAGAGAAATCCTGATGCTGCCGAGCTTATACGTGCTAAAGCAGGGCGATTAAATGCTGCTTTGATTGGACTCTTAACAGTGATGAAGGGTTTACCCCTTGCTTATTCAAAAGATATGCAGGAAGATAAAGAATATGTATTTGATGGAGCTTTGAGTTTGGAATTATCGCTAGCAGCTATGACAGGAATTATTGGTGATCTTGAAGTTAATAAAGAAGCCATGAAACAAGCAGCTCATTTTGGATATGCAACAGCAACTGATTTAGCTGATTGGCTTGTTCGTGAATTAGGGCTTCCTTTTCGTGAGGCGCACCATATTACTGGATCTATTGTAGCATTAGCAGAAAAAAAACAGTGCACTCTTAATGAGCTAACATTAGTTGAACTTCAAACGATACATCCCAATATCAATGCAACCATTTTTGATATTTTGACAGTTGAGAAATCCGTTAAAAGCCGGAAAAGTTTTGGTGGAACAGCACCTTCAGAAGTTCTGCGTCAAATTGCTTATTGGAAAAAGCGCCTTATAGCCGCTTAAGTGATTTTATTTTTTAATACAAAAAATAAGACAGAAACAATATCAACATAATAGGAAAAGATATATGATAACCATTGTGAAAAATTTAATAATTATTCTTTTCTGCAATGTTATCATATTTGGATGTGGACGGAGAGAAATATTAGATTTACCATCTTCAACAATCATGAATCCTTCACAAGAAGCATTTATTTCTGAAAGAAAAGCAGATAAACCTTTTTTTCTTGATCAGCTGATACAATAGGTTTTTTGTGCATTTCTTTTCTTATTATCAAGGCGAACTTCACGCTGAAGACCTTTCACTTTCTATTCTTGCGCAAAAGGTAGGGACTCCTTTTTATTGCTATTCAGCGCGTACACTTATTACAAATTTTGAAAACTATCAGCAAGCATTTCAAGATATGCCTTATCTGATTGCTTATGCAGTCAAAGCGAATTCTAATCAAGCAATTTTACGACTCTTAGCACGGAGTGGAGCAGGAGCTGATGTGGTATCAGAAGGTGAACTCCGACGTGCACTTGCTGCCGGTATTCCTGCTCATCGAATTGTTTATTCTGGTGTTGGTAAAACAGTGAAAGAGATTGATTTTGCTCTTACGCAAAATATTCATTGTTTTAATGTTGAGTCAGAACCAGAACTTGAACAATTATCAGCACGTGCTGTTGCACTTTCGACAACAGCACGCATTTCACTGCGAATTAACCCAGATGTGGATGCAAAAACTCATAAAAAAATCACAACAGGGAAATCTGAAAATAAATTCGGTATTCCACTCTCATCAGCACGAGAAGTATATAAAAAAGCCGCTCAATTGCCTGGTTTATACATCTGTGGTGTAGATATACATATTGGCAGTCAGATTTGTAATTTAAAACCCTTTGAAGATGCTTTTCTTATTACGGCAGATTTTATCTGTCAGTTGTGGAATGATGGTTATACTATAACCCATGTTGATATTGGAGGAGGACTTGGAATTCCTTATAGTTCTGAACATCACTCCGTACCTTCTCCTTTTGAGTATGCGGCTCTTGTTAGAAAACATATTGCCCCTTTAGGGATCAATATTATCCTAGAGCCTGGACGTAGTATTGTTGGTGAAGCTGGCATACTCGTCACATCTGTAATACATTTAAAAAGGGGAAAAGAGCGAAATTTTGTTATTGTTGATGCAGCAATGAATGATTTCATTCGCCCAACGCTGTATGAAGCTTGGCAAAATGTGCTCCTGGTAAAAGAAAAACCAATAGATACTCCGCTGATCAATGCAGATATTGTTGGCCCTGTCTGTGAAACGGGTGATTATTTAGGTTTGAATCGTTCTTTAGCGCTCTTGTCGCAAGGAGATCTTTTGGTTGTTACAGGAGCAGGGGCTTACGGTGCGGTTATGTCAAATACTTATAATAGCCGACTTTTAATACCAGAGGTTTTAGTTCAAGATATGCGGTATGCAGTTATTCGTCCACGTCTTGATTATGAACAATTGATCGGACTCGATCAAATTCCAGATTGGATTGAAAATTTTTAAATATCTTAGTCTTATTTTCACTCAACTCTCATGAAACAATTTATTTTCTCATAATTATTTTGTATGAATCTTATGATTTCAATGCACCGCTATAAAAAAAGGTAACTATTTATCTATGAACAATAAAAACATCAAAAGTTTTTCAGAACTAAAGCTTTTGTTTGTGCGCATTCTTGTTTGGTGTATCCTATTTTGTGAGCGAATATGGCCACGATTATTACCCTTTTTTCTTGCTCTGAGCCTTTTATATTCGCTGAGTTGGTTTGGCATTTTCAATGCTCTTGGTTATTGGGCGCATTTATTTCTTCTATGGCTCGTGCTTTTTATAGCAACGGGGAGTCTTTTTCTGCTTTTCGGTTTCCGTTTGCCCACAATCAAAGATATTAATGACCATATCGAAAAAACAAATAATCTCAAACACCAACCTCTCAATGTTCAAAAAGATCGTTTACACTTTGAAGATGAAGAAGATACAACTACAAATATTTGGCGTGAACATCAGCGCCGTATGGCAGAACAATTGCATCATTTGCGAATTGGATTAATTTATCTCAGGAGTGCTTCCTACGATCCCATGGCTCTTAGAGCTTTATTTATTCTATTTTGTGTTTGTGCTTTTAGTTTTTCTTTTGGTTCATCAGGCGGACGTTTAGCAGATGCATTTGATTTTCGTCCTACCGTTGATAAAACATTAATGCGCGTTGATGCTTGGGTTACACCACCTGCTTATACAGGAGTTGCACCCATTTATTTAACGCAAAATGAAACAACACAATTTACAATTCCTGAAGGTAGTGAGGTTGTTGTACGTATTGTCAATGGTGCTGGTGTTACAGTAACAGCAATCTCTGAAGAAGATGGCCAGAAAATTTCACTTACTAAGAAGAACGAACAACCGGCTTTAAATAATTCAATTATTCGTTTTGAAACACACTTAGAGCGTTCAATTTATTTATCTTTAGCGTCGCGCCATAAGCAACAACAATGGCATTTACGCATGATTAAAGATCAATTACCAACGATTCATTGGTTAGAAAAACCAGGAAGAATTTTATCTGGATCATTAGAATTGCAGTATGAAATGGATGATGATTATGGAGCTACAAATGCTTTTGTTGAAATAGAACCTTTTTTTGATCAAGAAAAAAATAGTTCTCCCCTTTATAAAGCACCTGAAATAAAACTTCTTTTAGCACGTGGTGGAAAAGGTAAAATGCGGACAGTGCAAGATTTATCAGGCCATCCGTGGGCTGGTTCAGAAGTAAAAATTACTTTGATAGTACAAGATGGTGCTGACCAACAGGGACGCAGTAAAACTTTTATCATGACGTTACCAGAGCGCATTTTTGCAAATCCTGTTGCACGTGCAATCAATGAACAACGTCGTTTATTGGCTCTTAACGCATCTAAACGCGAGCATGTACTTGATATGATTTCTGCTTTGCTTTTACGTCCAGAAAATGGTCTTCAAAATACAACTCATTTTCTTCTTTTACAGAGTGCATGGACAAGGCTTTCTATGGCACAAACAGAGGATCAATTGCGAGATGTCGTTGATTATTTATGGACAATTGCTTTAGGTATTGAAGATAATCAGCTCGAGTCTGCTCAACAGAGATTAAAACAAGCACAAGCTGCTCTCCGTGATGCATTGCAGCATGGTGCTTCTGCTGCTGAAATCGAGCGACTTATGGCAGATTTACGACAAGCTGTAAATGATTATATCCATGCTTTAGCTGAAAAAGCACCAGAAGATAAAGATTCAAGAGAGGCTAATCTCTCTATAGATACATTACAAAATAAACTGAATTCAATGGAAGAAATGGCTAAAATGGGTTCTTCTTCTGCAGCGGAACAACTTTTAGCTGAAATTGAACAAACACTTGATCATTTGCAAATACGGAAAAGTCATCAAACAAACGGGCAAAACAAAAATCAAACGACACAAATGAAAGAAAAAATAGATCAACTTGGTGATTTAATGCGTCGTCAGCAAGAAATTCTTAATGATACACACAATTTAAAAACAGATCAGCAACATGGAAACAGTACGCCCAAAGTACAGAGTGAATCCTTAAAAGAACGCCAAAATGAGTTGCAATCTGAATTATCAATATTGAAAAAAGAATTGACAGCAGAAGGATTTGAATCAAGTGATGACCTGAAAGAAGCAGAAGAGAAAATGAATTCTGCAAGAGATGCTTTTGATAAGCAAGACTATGAATTGTCAATACAAAATCAATCAGATGCTTTAGAAGCTTTACGACAAGGCGCACAAAATGTATTAAAAAAGATGCGTAACATGCTCAATAAAGAAAAAAATAATCAGAATGCCATTCATAACCGTAAAGATCCATTAGGGCGTCCACTCTCCTCAGAAATTGACCAAAAACAAGAAGGTGTAATTGAACCAAAAGCAAATGATAGAATGCGCGCACGGCAAATTTTGGATGAAATTCGCAAACGCCTTAGCAATGAGTATATTTCAGAAGAAGAAAAGAATTATCTTGAAAGATTACTTCATTTTAATTGAAGAAAAAATTTTTGCGACTATTTTGAAAATATAGTGCAAATTATTATGCAATAAAAAAGCACTACAGATAATAATAAAGTTAATTACTTATAATAAAGGAGACGATAAAATAACTTTTTCCCCATGCTTTTAAAATCATTCGGATGAAGGAAATTAAAGATTAAGATTTTTCTTCTTGAGACAAAAAAGCAGAATTCCATATAAATTTAAGTGTGTGAAAACTTGCGATACTTGAAATTTGCTTCTAAACGGTATTTTAAATTGGATATAATTACATTAAAAGATTTTTATACTTCTACGCTTGGTATGCGTATGCAAATGACAGTTTATGATCAGTTAAATGTCTGTTGGCCTGATCTTATAGATAAACGAGTTATGGGCCTTGGCTATACACTTCCTTATCTTTCTGCATTGCGTAAACGTGCAAAGCAGTGTTGTGCTTTTATGCCTGCTAGTCAAGGAGCATCACCTTGGCCTTATCCCGATAAAGTTGCTACAGCACTTGTTTTTGAAGAAGATTTGCCTCTTCCGGATGCTTCGATTGATTGCATTTTATTAATACATGCACTTGAATATACAGAAAATTCATACGAAACACTAAACGAAATATGGCGTGTTTTGATTCCTAATGGTCGCCTTATTGTTATTGTTCCTAATCGTTATGGATTATGGGCACGTAATGATCGTACACCTTTTGGTTATGGCAAATCTTATAGCCGACAACAA
The DNA here is from genome assembly GCF_002022485.1 of Bartonella sp. A1379B. NCBI lineage: Bacteria > Pseudomonadati > Pseudomonadota > Alphaproteobacteria > Hyphomicrobiales > Bartonellaceae > Bartonella > Bartonella sp. A1379B. The sequence goes on from NZ_CP019780.1 coordinate 1,348,077, forward strand.
ATAGTTCGTTTATTGAAAGAAACCAATTTTATTACTGAATCAGTACAAGAAATTGTCCATTATATGCCCTCTTTAAACTGTATATCGCGGTTATGTTCATTTTTTTATGAATCATTAGCAAGTCATATTTTTCCTTATTTTGGTGGACTTTTAATGTGTTCAGCAGAAAAACATGTCTATCAAGGTTCTTTTGTGCAACGTCATCAGTCGCGACGCATTTTTATTCCTACACTAACACCACAAACATGTACAAAGAGACAGACCACTTTAATCTAAATTTTTATCTTAGAACAATGTTATCTGAATTGTATTTCAAACAGCGCGCCTCCAGCACAATTAAAGATTCAAACGATATCCATTATGATCGGTAACAAGAATTTTTGCTTTAGAAGGATCTTTTTCGATTTTTTTACGCAAACGATAAATATGGGTTTCCAATGTATGCGTGATAATATTTGCGTTGTAGCCCCAAACGTGTTCCAATAATGTTTCACGACTTACAATTTTATCTCTAGTCTCATAAAGATATTTAAGAATTGCTGTTTCTTTTTCTGTAAGGTTAATTATATTGTTCTGCTGATCAATAAGGAATTTTTCTCTAGGTTTAAAAATATAAGGACCAAGATCAAAAGAATCTTCATTGTGTTCATATTGGCGCAATTGGGCGCGAATACGAGCTAAAAGCACTGAAAAACGAAAAGGTTTTGTCACATAATCATTAACACCCATTTTAAAACCTAAAATAGTATCGCAATCTGTATCACAATGAGTCATCATAATAATGGGAGCACGAAATCCTTGGGAGCGTAATTTTTTTACAGCTTCACGACCATCGAGATCGGGAAGTTCTACATCAAAAATAGCGAGATCAACATTGTCTTTTTGAGCCACTATAATCCCTATTTCAGTAGTTTTTGCTTGAAGCACTTCAAACTCTTTATGAATTTGCAATTGTTCTACAAGAATAGAACGAAGATCGTTATCATCCACAACGATTAAAAGGGTATAGTCCTTCATTTTTTTTCCTATAAGATGTATTTTCACTAAGATTGAAGAAAGAATAATTTCATGAAAATAGGATTGCTTGCAAGTGACATTAAAAAAGAAAATATATAAAAAACAAGCTTTTGTTTCTTCTATTGTTATCCGTCGACAAACAGGTATGCAGACACGGGGTATTCTGTGTATTGGTCAGCATCGCTTTTTTTGTGCTTTAGGGCGAGCTGGTATCTCTGCTTTTAAACGTGAAGGTGATGGTGCTACTCCTTTAGCCAATATGCGTTGTTTAGGGGGATTTCGCAATAATTTTTACCGTTATTTCCCACGTTCAATTTTAGCAATCCGGCATATTCAAGCACACGACGGTTGGTGTGATGCAAGTGGAGATGCCAATTATAATCGTTTGGTACGTCTTCCTTATCCAAAAAGTGCTGAAAAGATGCAACGTGAAGATGGCCTCTATGATATGGGCCTTATTCTAGATTGGAATATTACAGAACGAAAGATGGCAAAAGGAAGTGCTATTTTCATACATTTAGCACAAAATAATTATACGCCAACAGAAGGATGTATCGCACTTTCATATCGTGATATGCAACGTATTTTACCTTATATTAATCGGCAAACAAAAATTATTATTTTAGGTTAAAGCTATGCTACTTTTAATCCTCCCATAGAACAGATTTCTTTCCATTCATCTTCTGTAACTGATTGTACCGATAAGCGCATAGCTTTAACCAGCATCATATTTTTTAATTTTGGATTAGCTTTAATTTGTTTTAATGAAACGGGATTTGGTATATCACAAATAGCACGAATATCTACACACTCCCAGCGTGGATCTGAACTAGTAGAATCAGGATGTGCTTCAGCGCATACTTCCACAATACCAACTATTTCTAGTCCTTGACTTGAGTGATAAAAAAAACCCTTATCGCCATATTTCATAGCGCGCATATTATTGCGTGCTTGATAATTGCGCACACCATCCCATTGTTCACCATCAAATCCTTTTTGTTTTTGCATGTCCCACGACCACTTAGAAGGTTCAGATTTGAAAAGCCAATAAGCCATAAAATTTCCTTTATAAACTTTAATAAGTTTCCAGATTTATACTTTTACTCCACGACGCCCTGTCCCGACTAAAGGAAGAGATTTTTCATCTAATGGCCAGCGTGATCGAGGTCCGATATCAAGAGAACTTACTTGTCCCCGTGCTAAACGTTCAGCACCAGCAAAAGCAATCATTGCAGCATTATCCGTACATAAAGAAAGAGGTGGAGCAATAAATTCAAAACCGTGTTGATGAGCAAGCTTTTGCAAACTAGAACGAATAGCTTGATTAGCTGCGACTCCTCCAGCAACAACTAAAGCAGGGAGAGGAGATGCCTCATGACGAGAAAACGGATAATGGTTGATAAATTGTTGTAACGATAGACCAACGCGATCCTGCAATATATCGATAACAGCTGCTTGAAAACTTGCAGCAATATCGGAAACATCACTTTCTGTTAAAGGTGCCATAGCTGTTGCAACTTGCCGAACAGCCGTTTTAAGACCAGAGAAGGAGAAATCTAACCGCTTATCACCCTTCAAAGGTCGTGGAAGAGAAATACGATTTTTATCCCCCAATAAAGCAGCTTTTTCAAGTGCTGGACCACCAGGATAGGAAAGACCTAAGAGTTTTGCGGTTTTGTCAAAAGCTTCTCCTAATGCATCATCAATAGTGGTTCCTAAACGCTGGTAATTCCCCACCTCATGAACAAGGATTGTTTGAGTATGCCCCCCTGAAACTAAGAGCAATAAATAAGGAAAATTAACATTATGCGTTAAAACAGCTGTCAAAGCGTGTCCTTCTAGATGATTGACGCCAATAAAAGGCTTTCTGGTAGCAAAAGCTAGTGCTTTTGCACTCATGAGCCCAACTAAAAGTCCTCCTATCAAACCAGGACCACTTGTTGCTGCAATGGCATCAATATCTTTGAGTTTCAGATCAGCGTCTGTAAGCGCTTGAAGAATTAAACCATCAAGAATTTCAATGTGAGCGCGTGCAGCAATTTCAGGAACAACACCACCATAAGGCGCGTGGTGGTCAATTTGGCTCCAAACAATATTGGAAAGAATACGGCTTTTTCCCTTATTGTTGTGCTCAATAACAGCGACTGCTGTTTCATCACAACTTGTTTCTATTCCCAACAAACGCATTTTAGGCCAAATCTCATATTATGAAATATCTTAAAGCATACACGTATCATGAATAAATAAAGATGCAAAGAATTTCACCTTTAAATTAATCGATCTGAAAATAAATAGATTTCACTCTATACCTTATAAGAACTATGGGAGCAATTTTTGCACTCATCAAAAAAATGATTAGACCTAATGCTTTTTGCATATATTTATAAAGTTTTGTACAATCTCTATACTCTTATAAAATACTTTATGACAATGATTCAGTCGCATAAAATGTGACGCTTTAATTTGATTTATTTCACCATCAAGTAAATCATTTATTTGATTTTCTGGAAAAGTAAAATATACACATTATACTGACTTAATAATATTTGTAGGATGGGCTATAAATGTTATATGTTTCCTAAATTGAACCAATTTCAAAAAATTCTGCCCTCAGATTACTAATTATTTGGTTACAATTGCTTCTTCATACTTAAAAATAATCATAAATCATCGTCATCCTCATAGGAAAAGAATAATTGCATCAATTACGCCGTATATTACATACTTTTTGAGAGTACAGATTTATGAAGAGCTCTTACATAATAGAATAATCAATACTTCTCACTTTATTTATATGAATATGAGAACGCTAATGTCTGAGTTAATACACATAAGAAACACCGTCATCTTCTTATAAATTCTACAAAGAAATGGCTCACGACAGCGTGATAATTACCAATGACAAATGAGCACATTTTAATTGCTTTTCCTGAGATTTTAATTGCTTTTCCTGAGATAATAAGTCAAAAAATCATTCTAAACAGATCTATAAGCTTTTGCATTTAGAAAATTATATGTCCTTATTATGACGATCATACCAACAACTTTTCTTAAAGAATTATATCGTATCTCCTATATTAAATAAGGTATTGAAGATTTTTTAACATTTATTACAGTTAAACGAAAATAAGCAATTTACAAAAGAATTATGCAAATATAAACGATCGAGTAATCTTTGCAAAAGAAGATCCTAAATTTACAAATATTTCTAATCTGCAAGCATTTTACTGCATTACAGAAAGGAAACTCATTATAATTTAGAAATACAGAGAGCAGTCTGTTAACACTTATAATAAAAAATATTTTTCTTTAATCCTATAAGAATATTGCAAATAATCGGTCTCTCTTCAAATGAGTAATGCAGCGACAATTTTAAAACTTCACAAAACAAAAAAGATCACTAATAATGCTACTTATTATCCTGTTGAAGCAGTTAGCAATATAACTTACCCATTAAAACCACTTCAATGAATTATTTGTAATTTAGCAACAACCAAAAATAAATAATTGATAAAACATATTTTCAACTTGATTGTAAATTATCTTTAAGGTAACTTCTTATCTTAAATAATATAATAATTTCTACTGAAAATTTATTATATTGTTATATTTAATTAATTGGGTGGGGATTAAGTATGTTAAAGGATTTAATATGCCCTCACAAAAGAAAATTGCTTCAGCAGAAAAACTGTTACAAAAATCAAAAGACAGCATTCCTTTACTCAAAGAGCTTTCATCAAAGTTAAAAGATAGCATTCCTTCACCCAAAGAGCTTTCATCAAAATTAAAAGACAGCATTCCTTCAACCAAAGAGCTTTCATCAAAATTAAAAAAAGAGCTTGCAATAGAAATCGAAAAAACAAAATATCGCTGTATATTAACAGGAGAGAATCCTGCACCTTATCGTATTATAGCCGTTAGATCTTTTGGAAATGTAACAGAGGGCGATCTTGGCGGTTTTATTGAAAATGAATCAAATTTATCACAACAGGGTGATTGTTGGATTTACGGCAACGCTAAGGTTTTTGGAAACGCTAGAGTTTACGAAGATGCTAAAGTGTATGATAATGCCAAAGTTTATGGAAATGCCCAAATTCATAATAAAGCTCGTATTTCTCAATCTGCCAAAATTTACGGTAATGCTCGAATTTATGGCAAGTCTAACATTATTGGCGATGCTAAAATTCATGGTCAGGCAAGCGTTTATGGACACGCTCAAGTTTGTGGATATACCGACGTTTATGATAATGCAAAAATTCACGGTAGAGCTAAGATTAATGACTATGTAAAGATTTTTGACCATGCCGAGATTTATGAGAATGCTCTTGTTACTGACAAAAGTAGAGTTCACGGCAAAGCTGAAGTTTATGGTAATGCTCAGATTAAGGAGCAAAGCGAAGTTTTTGGCAACAGTAAAGTTTATGGTAATACCATAATTTCTGGTAATTCCAGGATTTTTAGACATAGCAAGATTTATGGAAATGCTGCTATTTACCACAATGCTTTGGTTAGTGGTGGAAAGATTTACGACAATGCAATAATTGCGAATAATGCACAAGTTTCTGGTCACGCTAAGATTTATGGAAATACCAAAATTTATGAAAATGCCACAGTTAATGGCCATGCTAACATTTATGGTAATGCACAGATTTATGGAAGTGCTGTAGTTAATGAAAATGTAAAGATTTTTCACAATGCTCAGATTAAGAGCAATGCCGAAGTTCGGGGAAATGCCAAAGTTTATGGTAGTAGTATAATCTCAGATACTGCCAAGGTTTGTGGTAATGCTGAAGTTTATAACGAAGCTATGATTTATGAAAATGCTCAAGTTTTTGAGAAATCCATAATTGCGGGAAAAGCTAAGGTGTATGGTAATGCACAGATTTATGGAAATGCTGTGATTAGTGAAGCGGTCGAATGTTTCGAAAATGCTAAAATTTTTGGTCAAGTCAAAATTTCTGGTCAAGTCAAAATTTCTGGTCAAGCCAGAGTTTACGAATTTGCAGAAGTTTGGGAGTCTGCCAATATTTTTGGCAATGCTTGCGTTTTCGGAAAATCTCAGATTTTCGGTAATAGTAAAATATTTGATGAAGCAAAAATTTATGACTTTGCTGCAATTACCGAAAATGCTGAAGTTTATGGTTGTGCTAAAATTTATGGACATGCTAGAATTTTCGGTGAAGTAAAAATTTTAGGAGAAACCTTAATTGCAGGCCAAATGAAAGTTTTTGGTCAGGCTGAGATTGTTGATAAACGTTTTTTTAATAATGAAGCAATTGACGGCAGTCAATTTCTTCATGATGAGAACCAGATGAAAATTCTCCATGAAAAAGAAGAAAAAGTTTTTGATGCAAGCAAAATACAAGCTTTTAATGAGAACATAACTAACGTTCTTAATGAGAGAGAGATTATAAATCTTAGTGCTCAAAAAGCTTATATGATTAATGAAATTAATATAGTTCAAAAGGCTGAGGTTCAAAAGGTTGAGGTCCAAAAGGCTGAGGTCCAAAAGGCTGAGGTCCAAAAGGCTGAGGTCCAAAAGGCTGAGGTCCAAAAGGCTGAGGTCCAAAAGGCTGAGGTCCAAAAGGCTGAGGTCCAAAAGGCTGAGGTCCAAAAGGCTGAGAATATCATAATAAAGAACGGCTTTGCCAAAACTTCTAATGTTTTTATTAAAAATACACAAAATCTTACTGTGTAAATATATCAGTATGCAAATATGAAAGTGAATGTTATATAAAGCTTTTTATATTAAGAAATAAAATATATACTAGAAACTATAAAAGCTAAATTAAAAAAGAAAAAATTGTTAAGTCTAGTTACGGAACTATGAAAAAGTATAAAAAATAAGTATCAGAAAATACTCTATCTTTACGTCCGATAGGTTATATTTTTACAGTATTTTAGTTTTTATCCAATTACTGCTTAAAAGCAGTTAATAAATTAGACAATAAATAATACTGTTTTTGATAGGGGGTATATTATTATAACAATAATAAATACAAAGAGTCTCAAACAAGTGGTTTTAAGCTACAGTGTTATTTTGTACAAAATTAAATCAGAAGGAGCTCTTCAAATCAGTGATAGCTCATACAAGCGTAGTATTTGAACTGAGTGAAGTTTTAGCTGATATGTTTTTAAATTTTAGATATATCACAACAAATTATAGCTTGTTTATGAGAGAAATTCTTCTCCTAAAAACTCTGATAAAAATATGGACCTAGAAGATTTGATAACAAAAAATCTCTATTTTTGAAAATCTGATATGAGAAGGCAATTACATAAATATTCTTAACGATATTACCAACAAAGCGTTCGTATGATGTATAAAATAATTTATGCAATTATTTTTCGGATATTAGGGGAGTTAAGTAATTTATCATTAGTTCTTAATATAGACAAGCAAACGGTAGCTAATATTTTTTATATCATACTAATAAACAAGCAATAATTATCAATCTAAAGGCAGCATCAGCTAATGAACGTCATTAAGTAGCACATAATATCTGTCATTAACTTCCTAAATATCATATGATTGAACAGTATTCATAGCCTTCTAAAAATTAGCAAAGTGGTTTGTTGTATGATGGAATATAACAAACTAACGGCGCCGTATTATATATAATAATTGAGAAAGCAAAACTTCCCCTATAAAATTTCTACTATACATGCTCATATAAATACCACCAAAATCTGATGTAAATACAGTCAGATATCCTAAAAATTATTCTGATGCTTTGCAATAATCGTCAGTTTCAGTAAGGCTTGATGAATGATTACTTCACTTAAAAGTGGATTTTTACGACTTTCTAAAATAGCTGATTGTATTTTTTTCATTGCATACAAAATTTTCTCTAAGTTCCAATATTTTAAGGCTTGTTCAACTATTTTTTTCCTTTGAAAAAAAATCGGTGGTTGCGCCTGAGAAATGACTATAAAAGGAGTTTTACCTTCAATTTCTACTTGATAACGTAAAAGCTGTAATTGTTGAAAATGCCTTTGAGCCGTATTTAAAACAAAAAAAGATGTATTGTTTACAGCACAACAACGGCTAAAATAAATTTCAAAACTCGCTAAATCTCCTAGTAAAACAGCATCAATTACTTCATCTTGAGAAAGAGCACTCACATCGCTAACAATAGCTTTTACATCTTCAAAAGCAATATGAGCCTTCTTTAAGGTATAAAGACACAACTTTTCCAATTCACTCCGTGATGCAAGACGATCTTCTCCGATATTTTGGTGCAAATATTGACGCGCTTCCAAAGAAAGAGTTGCATTGAATTCATCTAAAATCTCATCAATCAAGATATCAAGAGAATGGGCATTATCTGCATAACAAGGCAAAGCAATTGCTGTTGATGCTGTTTCAATAATATTGCGTAATCCTACTCCTTTTTTTAAATCACCCGCTTCAATTAAAATAAAACTGGCTTCTGGTGGTTCTGTTATTAAAAGTTTAAGCGCCTTAAGAAAGCCTTTTTGGTTAGCACCATTAGATATCCATATCAAACGATCACCACCAAAGAGCGATAAAGTGCGTGCTTCATCGCCTAATCGCGCAGGATCTTTATCGATTTCAGCTGCATCTAAGCGAACAGTGGAAAAAGGATTTTCTATTGCCACCTGAGAGAGCTTGGCAAAACGTTGTGCACGCTCACAAACAAGACCACGATCCGGTCCATAAATTAAAACGATAGGAAAAGAACGCGAAAAATGTTTTAAAAACTGATCAACTTCATGTGCTTTTTTCTGAGCCAAAATATTAATCCATTAAAAATACATCATCAAAAACTTTATCACAAATCTTCTGAAATAGTCCAATTTCACTACCTCTATCTTACATTTTTTACACTCTTTCTTCACTAACTGTCCAAAATGACCTTACGCTAAGCAAAAGCAAAATCTGATTTCTATAATCAAAAATCTAATGTACGGAATTCACCACTCTAATAACAATTTCCTCTTAATATTTATTTAGTTAGTTAAAAATATCACAAAATCAGCTATTTCTGAACGAATACTCAAGAAATCACATAAAATAATAAAACCTTATCTAAAAAGGAGAAATCTACAATTTTCTTGATAGTGCCTCTTAAAGGCATTGTGTAGTGATTCTGAAGATATATTAGATTCCATTCAATACTTTTATAGCGCAAAATGACTGTTTCTAGTGATTTACAATCCTTTATCAGAGAACAACGCTCATTTGATTTTTTACTTTTATCAAATTTCCATGCCAAAAGGCAAAATCAATATCTTATTTAAAGGGAAAGGATTTTATAATTATTGATTTTATTATGTTTTTTATCCTACTTTTCACCTTTTAGATACTTTTCTACCGTTTTGATAACAAGCCTTTTGCAATCAGTGCTTTTTATATAAAGAGCAATTATATTACCACCTATCCAGCAAAAAAATACTTTGAAGTGTAATAAAAACTGTCTTATCTAAGTTTGCAGCTCTTGCTACCACTAATTTTTTCAAACCACGAGCTGATTTTTTAATACTGGCTTCATTACAAAACTTTTTAAATAAATTACCAAAACTCTCTTTAATGAATTTTCCCCCTTTGCCACAAATAAATATTGCATCTCAAATAGAGCTAATTTTAAAAGTCTTTGCTCGTTTAGTTCAAATAGACAAAAAGGTACCTATTTGATGAATATTTTTACGGCAGAAAATGAGCTTTTGTCGATTTTAATCACTGAAACAGGAACAAGAAATAAAAACAAATATCACCCCATTAGGAAACAATCATGCTCAAACGTCGTGATAAAAAAATCACAGATTTAAAAAAGCGTTTAATGAATACGATTGTTATTGGGAAAATCAGTCATGCTGACCATAAAAATGCGTACTATCACAATCTAAAGTAGAAATTTAACCAACGACTGGATTGTTGATTGCCAAACACAGACAGATAGAGCACATATCTATGGAAGAGGTGGTATAGGAGAGCAAGTTATTATGAATTCTGTTCATACAGATGCTAATCAAACCGACGACTTACGAAATGTAGAAAAGAAGGAAAAGTATTTCTTGTATCAGTTGGTTTCCAATGTATTTGGATCAGAAAGATTTCAATATGGTCAGTATCAATTGAGCAAAACAAATCTTAAAATATAATAAATATGATAAACACTTCTATGATTTGATAACATATTTAATAAATCAAGTCATAAAGATTAAAGAGTTTATAAAAATGAAAAAAGAACTATTCATTCATGAGACGATGTAGAAGCACATTTAAGATCTTATTTCACATCTTAAAAAATAAATTGAAATCAACAAATTATGCAAAAGAAAAAGCACTGATATCCAAAATAATAATGACAACATCAGACTATCTCACCATTCTCAATACGATCATATTACTGTTGCGTATAAAATAATTGTAGAGCTTAATGAGCTTAAGCATTTTCAAAATCAATTTTTACTCTTATTTTTAAAAAACAAAAAAATAAATCTACTGAAACGTTATTTTTTTGTTGCAATTCGGAAAAGCCTACGCCATACAGAGACTGTTTAGGTAAAAAGTGGTTCAAATTTTTAAGCGGGTGTAGCTCAGGGGTAGAGCACAACCTTGCCAAGGTTGGGGTCGTGGGTTCGAATCCCATCGCCCGCTCCATTAGTGAATGTAAACTTATTTTTAAACTATAAACTTTTTGAAGAGTCTTTCTTATCTATGATCCCAAAGTTCACAAAAATGATGAAGTGGACCACGTCCTTTTCCTACGTTTAAAGTACTTGAAGCAAATAAAGCGCTATTTAAATAATTTTTAGCTCTTTTGATTGCATCAAATAAAGGTTCCTTAGGTAAGAGTGCTGCAATCGCAGCCGAAAGAGTACAACCTGTGCCGTGATTATTGGTTGTACCGAAACGGAAAGCCTCCAGCATTACAACACCCTTGGAATCACAATAAATATCAGGACTAGAAAGATCGTAATAATTTGTAGTCTTGCAAGCAAGAACATCTAAATGCCCTCCTTTCAATAAAACAGCACCACACCCCAATGCCAAAAGTTGTGGACTTTGCTGATACATAGCATCTAATGACCATTGCACTTCATGATTCAACAATATTGCTGCCTCAGGTAAATTTGGTGTAATCAACGTTGACATGGGAATAAGAACACTACGAATAACTTCAATCGCATCAGGCTTCAACAGAACATCTCCACTCTTTGCCACCATAACCGGATCAAAAACAATGAAACGAGCTTTATAATGAGCCAAACGTTCTGCAATAATCTGTGCAATCTGAGCATTCGCCACCATTCCAATTTTGACGGCGTCTACATGAATATCTTCAAAAACCGAATCAATTTGATCAGCAACAAAAGAAGCATCCAATGCCTGAAAAGCACGCACACCCTGTGTATTCTGTGCAACAACAGCTGTAACTACGCTCATACCATAAGCTTTCATTGCCGAAAAAACCTTTAAATCGGCTTGCATTCCAGCACCACCAGAAGGATCAGTACCCGCAATGGATAAAATCCGTGGAATAAACTTACTTTTATTACTCTGTAATGTCATATGGTTCTTTCCTTATAATTTTAAATATTTTAAAAGGAGTATTTGAAAAAGTTTTAATTAAAGATGTTTTCTCATATAAATTGCATTATAAATAGAATTTCTTGATGGACATGAAATGGGAAATGTAGTGCTTATCTTTCGCTCTCTTCTTTTTACATTTGTTTTTTACATAACAACTTTTGTACAGATGATTTTTTACGCGCCTTTCTATTTCTTAATGCCGCGTAAACAAGCATGGATTGTGCCTAAAATGTGGGCACGTATTACATTGTTTTTACAAAAACATATTGCTGGAACAGACTATGAAATTGAAGGTATAGAAAATCTTCCCAGTGGGTCTTACATCATTGCTCCAAAACATCAATCCGCATGGGAAACTTTTAGCCTTGTTCCCTATTTTGATGATCCCGCCCTTATTATCAAACGTGAATTAATGTGGATCCCTCTTTTCGGTTGGTACATGGCAAAAACACAAGTTATTCCGATTAACCGGACAAGTCCTATTAAAGCCCTCAAAATCATTTTACACAATGCAAAACAAAAAGCGAAGCAGGGGCGCGAAATTCTCATTTTTCCTGAAGGAACGCGTAAACAACCTGGTCAAGATCCAGATTATAAACCAGGAATTACTGCTCTTTACAATGAGCTTAAACTTCAAGTTGTTCCTATTGCCCACAATGCTGGCTTATATTGGCCACGTAATAATTTTCGTCGCTATCCAGGAACAATCCGTGTTCGTATTCTTCCTCCTATCAAAGCTGGTTTAAATAAACGTGATTTTCTAGATCAACTCATTCAAAAAACAGAAAAAGCTTGTGATGAATTACTCCTATTAGCTGCTCAAGACCCTAATCCTCCTCCTATGCCACCCTCTGCTGTTCAAAGACTTCAAATGCTTGGCCATCATTGGAAAGGACCTGTACGTAATTAAAGATTCATCCTCTTTATGAATAAACAAAAATCTTTACAATAAAACTCCAACAATGCCAAACCACTTATAATGTCAAAATAATGGGGGAATTTATTTTATGCATCAACTCTTCTACACACTTTTTTTCTTTTTTATTCTGAGTATAATGAGCTCTCTAAGTTTAGCCCATCCTTTCATCTCTGTTGATGCCACAACTGGACGCATATTAAAGCATAATCAAGCTTTTGAACGTTGGTATCCTGCTTCTTTAACAAAACTAATGATGACTTATATTATTTTCCGAGCCATGAGCACAGGAAAAATTTCACCCCACAAGCATATCACCATCAGCAAAAATGCAGCGCAAGCGCCTGCTATTAATTCAGGTTATAAAGCTGGTTCTGTTCTTACACTTGATACGGCCTTAAAAATTACTTTGGTTAAATCCACAAATGATTTAGCTATTGCTATAAGTGAAGCTATTTCGGGTTCACAAGAAGCTTTTGTAAAACAAATGAATGCAGAAGCTCGACGTCTAGGTATGTTTGGAACCAATTTTACAAATACAAGTGGATTACCAAATCCAAATAATTACTCCACAGCACGGGATATGGCTCTTTTAGCGGTTCAAATCCGCCGAGAATTTCCGCAATATACTCATTATTTCTCTATTCCAGCCATTGATTTTGGCAATGGAAAAAAAATTCAATCTAATTCAAATAATCTTATTGGTCGTTTTGATGGCATAGATGGCATGAAAACGGGATTTATTTGTGCTTCCGGTTTCAATCTTGTCGCTTCAGCAACCAGAAATAAGCGAACAATTATCGTTGTTATTTTAGGATCGGAGAGCATCAATAAAAGAGAAGAAAAAGCAGCACAATTGCTCAATGCAGGATTTTCGGACAAAGGATCTCCTCAATCAACATTAGCAACATTAGAACCTTATGGTACGAAAATATCACAAATAACCGATATGAGACAACAAATATGTACACCTGAAGCTATAAAAATGCGTCTAAATTCTTATGATGAAGAAGGAAATATTATTCTCACCTCGCCTTTCATTACCGCTTTACCTTCCTCCATTCTTCCTTTGCAAGTAAAGCTCATCAGCGCACCGAAGATATTGAAAATCAATGGAAAAATAGTACGAGAAATTCCCATCCCATATAAACGACCTCCCTATTCACCTCCTATGATAAAAGCAGTCAACCACATTTAATATTTCAAATGCAAACAACACGTATTCCTGTCACTCTCATCACCGGTTTTTTAGGTTCTGGTAAAACAACTTTGCTTAATTATTTGCTTCGAGATCCTCTCTTAGCTAACAGTGCTGTTATCGTTAACGAATTCGGTGAAATAAACATTGACCATCTTTTTGTTGAAAAAGCAACAGAAGGAATTATTGAATTAACAAACGGCTGTTTATGCTGTAATTTGCGCAGTGATTTAGTCGATACATTAGTTGATTTAATTGATCATACTCAAAAAAAATATCTCAAAAAATTCAATCGCATTATAATTGAAACAACGGGTTTAGCTGATCCTGCTTCTATTTTACAAGTTCTTTTAAACCATCCTATTTTAACTCAAGCATTAGAGATTGATGCTGTTATTACAACATTTGATGTATTAAACTCTCCTCCTATTCTTGAATCTCATCCTGAAATACAAAAACAACTCGCTTTTGCTGACAAAATTATCCTTACAAAAACTGATCTTATTGATCATATAATTCCCCTAGATTTTCTCACCAACAAACTCAAAGCTCTTAATCCCACGGCACAAATCATCATTTCCCATTCTGATCAATGCAACTCACATGAATTAATAAATAAAATAATTCGGAATAAAAAAGAAGGTAACATAGAGCTAAAAAAATGGCTTCCCACTGTTCCACATGATCATTCTCATTATCAAAATTTTCGCGCTTTTTCATTAGATTGTAATGAACCGATTCACTTTGCTACGTTAAAAGTTTTTCTCAACCTCTTAAAAGATCTTTATGGTGAAAAATTACTCCGTATAAAAGCCATTATCGCATTGCACGATAATCCACATAGTCCACTTATTCTTCATGGTGTACAAACATTTTTTCATCCACCAATAAGGCTTCCAAAGTGGCCAAAAGGCATTACAAAAACTCGCTTTGTCATCATTACTCATAGTGTTGAAAAAAAGGCAATACAAAAACTCTTTGATGCTTGTTTAAATAAACCAGCACTAGATACTCCAGACAAAACTGCTATTTTAGATAATCCTTTACTCATTCCAGGAGTAAAATTTTAATCTCCTTTGCACAGTAACAAATCAACTGCTTACATACAATTCACGTTATATTATTCTTATAACTGAAAAATTGTATATTCTTAATATAGCTCATCCTTAGAAAGCCATAGCAACTGAATCTTCATCAATAAAATGTTCAAAAACATAACGTTTATCATAAACAGTAATTTTGGGAGGTTTACGATTTGTTTCAAAAAAATCATAGCCTTCTTTGAGCATCATCCAAAATTCATAATGAGGGCTTGTATAATGACGTTGCATATTAGCATCAGTCATACGAAAAGGAAAAGCATGTAACTGAAACTCTTTTTGCCCGCCTTTAAAAGCATCCCGTGCAAAGGCATAGATTTGTGCCATATTCCTGTCATTCATTGAATAGCAGCCTACAGAAGAACAAGCTCCATGAACCATAAGATAGCTCCCTGTACGGCCATGAATCTGATCATAAAGATTAGGAAAACCTATATTAAAAGAAAGATAATATTTCGAATAAGGGTTCATTTGGTTTTCCTGAACGGTATAAAAACCTTCTGGAGCTTGAAAATCGCCTTCTCGATATTTAGGCCCAAGCTGACCTGACCATTTGCAAATGTCATAACTTACAACAAGAACAAATACTCCTGAACGATTTTGTTTCCAAATTTCAGCAATATTATCTTCCTTAAAAAATCGCATCATAATTGGTGCATACTGATCAATATCGTTCATAGCCATTTTATTGAGGATTTCTCGAGGCAATGATTGTTCAATTTTAGCTTTGAAAGAAGTAGGTAACCTCTCCTGACATGCCATTAACATTCCAGTTAGAATAAAAAGCACTGCTGAAAACAATCTCTTTAATTTCATTTAAAAAAGGTCCTTGACAGTAAATATATTAATTCAAAGAACGACCAATCTGAAGATATTTTTCCCAACGCTCTTGTTTAATAATTTCACCATCTTTACCAGCCATAGACTTTAAAGCGTCTGAAATAATATTACCTGTTGCTTCAATTACAATTTCTTTTCCTCTATGTGCTCCTCCCAAAGGCTCAGGAATAATACCATCAATAATCTGTAACTTATAAAGATCTTGAGCAGTAATGCGCATATTCGTCGCAGCATCCTTTGCACGAGTTGAATCGCGCCATAAAATAGAAGCTGCACCTTCTGGTGAAATAACCGAATAAATCGAGTGCTCCAACATATAAACTTTATTAGCTGCCGCAATTGCTATCGCTCCCCCAGAACCTCCTTCTCCAATAATAACGGAAACAACAGGGACCTTTAAGCGTAAAGTTGCAGCTGTTGATTGTGCAATTGCCTCTGCCTGCCCACGTTCTTCAGCACTCACACCAGGATAAGCGCCCGCCGTATCAACAAAAGTCAGTAATGGTAATTGAAAACGATCAGCCAATTCCATAATACGAACAGCTTTGCGATATCCTTCTGGACGTGCAGAACCAAAATTATGGTGCAAGCGGGTTTGGGTATCATGCCCTTTTTCTTGACCTATATAAGCAATTGCTTCACCTCTAAAGCGTGCAAAACCAGCTTGAATAGCTGCATCTTCAGCGAATTTACGATCACCTGCCAAAGGTGTAACATCAGTCAACAATTGCGCTGAATAATCCATAAAATGAGGTCTATCAGGATGACGAGCTACTTGTGTTTTTTGCCATGGTGATAATTTTTTATAGAGATCTCTCAAAGCTGTTTGAGAACGCGTTTCAAGACGTGCAATCTCATCACTCATATTAAGGCTATCCTTTTCCTGAGCGATTTTTTTTAATTCAAGAATTTGCAGATCAAGATCAGCAACTGGTTTTTCAAAATCAAGATAATTATACATTGCATCCAACTTGTTTTGTATAATTTATACACTTATAATTTATTTTATAAAGTATTTTTCAAAAGATCATCTTTTCTTTACCTGACCTTACACTAATCAACAAGCGGATGATGCTCATTAACCAAACGATGCAACCTAGCTTCCAATACATGTGTATAAATTTGAGTTGTAGAAATATCACGGTGACCTAACAAATGTTGAACCGCACGCAAATCAGCACCATTTTGCAACAGGTGGCTTGCAAAAGCATGGCGCAATACATGAGGAGAAAAGTTTTCACTTTGTATCCCTGCTCTTTTAGCGAGATCTTTTAATCCGCGAGCAACAAATTGGCGTGCAATATATCCAGTAGATGAACGAGCAGGAAAAAGGTAAATGCTTGTTGCATCTTTTCTCTGATCACGCACACTCAACCACTGCAACAGAATTTGACGTGCTTTCTCTGATAAAAGTACCACTCGCTCTTTTTCACCCTTCCCGCGAACCAAAATAAATTGCTCTTTTCCTCGCACAGCTTGAACTGGAAGACTAACTAACTCACTGATACGTAATCCCGTCGCATAAAGCATTTCAAGCAACACCTGAAAACGCAAAGCACGGTAATAATTCTGGGTTCCAGACTCTGCTTGCTCTGTCTCCAATTGCGCAAAATCTAATAATTTTGCCATCGCATCTTCACTGATAATTTTCGGCAAAGGACGTCCTTGACGTGGTGAATCAATATCACTAGAAGGGTCATCTTCTCTTAATCCTTCAGCATAAAGAAATTGAAAAAATTGACGTAAAGTTGATAACCGACGCGCTTGTGAAGTTGCTGCGCAACCAGCTTTCTGCATGAGAGATAAAAGATTGATTAAATCTTCTCTTTGCGCCGAAAAAAACGAAATAGAGTGCGAAGATAATTTATTTTGTGCCCATTGTAAATCATGTTGATAAGCTAAAAGTGTACAAACAGAAGCCCCTCGCTCCGCACTCATCATTTCAAGAAAACGATCTATGACAGCATCATTTTTCATGTATTTTCTTTCGAAGATTCCTTTAATAAATCTAAAGGCACATCAACATTTATATCCACGGTCACTGGTTCAACATAAACCACAAGTGCAACCATAATGCTAAAAAAAATAATAATTAAAATGAAAAATATTATTAAAAATCGAGTTAATGTTGGCATGAAAATAAACTATTCCAAAAAAATCTTAATTTTCTATCGTATCTGATAAAGATTAACAGGTCTTAACTTTAAGATAAATAAATATCGAAATAAAATCATGAATAATAATTATTTTAAAATATCCCCACAACATAAATAAAAAATCAACTGTTACTGTATCTTAATTGTTAAACACTCATACTGGCCGGTCTCATGAGTGCAGAAAAATCAATGATTAAAAAACATGTCGTTATTATGTATAATTTACTTTATTTATGATACTGATCAAGAAATCGAAAAAGCAGCACAAACAACAATTTCTGAATTCTTTTAAACTTATGAAAAATAAAGTTTCACACTTTTGAACAAAATATCATTTAAATATCCTTAAAAAATCTCCCTCATTTTAGCAACAAGCAAAGCAGCTTATATACTGAAAAACCATACCTCAAATTAAATATAGCACAAAATAGATCTTAATATTCTCATTGAACGTGTTTTAAAGTATCCTGGCTATTGCTTTAAAAAAGACTTAAAAATCACCAAAACTCATAGAATAATGCTACTCTAGCTATGCAAAAGCAAACTTAACGATTAGTAATCATAGCAAACATTAAGAAGCATAAAATATTACACGATCCACACAATGCTAATTGCACAACAAAATATATGAAACTAAAGCACACACATTCCTTAATCTTGGCCACACATTTGGACACATGCTTGAAAGAACAATTACCTACAATTCAAACTGCTTAATCCATGGTGAAAGTGTAGCGATTGAAATAATTTAGCTCACCAATTTTCTACTCAACTGAATTTAATAAGTCCCACACTAACACAACCTATTCAAATACATTTTAAAGCTGTTGGTTTACCTACAAAATTACAGGATATTCCAAAACTTGAAATGTTAATGACTTTAACAGTATAAGATTAAGAAAATAGTCTCACTCTCGCCCTAACATGTAAGCTCAGTTAATCATTCATTGCAAAACATCTTGATCGCATTGAATATCATTTTAAATTTTCTAAAATAAAAATTAATGAAAACGGGCTCATAAATATTTATAATGATTGATTAAACTCAACGTTTTCGCTATAAAATTAAATATGATTGGGTCTGCGTAGCTCAGTAGGATAGAGCACAGGATTCCTAAGAAATTGGGCACTTTCAGAAGAAATTCTAAAAGTGAATCTGCTCAAATTCGGGGAAAACTTCACAGGAATTTGTATGTCAATCCCGAGCCAAGTCTCTTTTTAAATTAAAGAGAAAGGTGTAGAGACTGAACGGGCAGCACCTAAAAAGCATAAGTTTTAAGGTGAAGAGACAGTCCAGACCACAAACAGTTTTGCTGATAAAGCTGGCGGTGAAAATCGAAGTGGTATGAATCCTGGGGTCGTAGGTTCGAATCCTACCGTAGACACCACTATATAAGTTACGATTGTTACTTTGAATCATTAAGGAAACGTTATGAAAAAACTCTACTTAAGTTTATTATCCTTCAATCCGATTACTGCCTTCGCTGGATCTTTGGTAATCAATGTACCAGATGTCCCGGAGCCTATGATAAAACAGGTTGTTTATCAATGTGATACTGGAACAAATAAAGAAAAAGTCGAAGCAACTTATCTCAATGCTGATAATATTTCGTTAATCGATTTTAAATGGAAAGGTGAACGCATTGTCGGTGCAAATGTCATCGCTGCGTCAGGATCAAAATACGCAGGAGCCCAGTATATTTGGTGGGAATCTAAAAACGAAGTTACACTTTTTGACCTTATTAATGATCCAGAAGAAAAGAAACCTATTTTTTGTAAAATAGAAGATAAGCAATAATAAGTTTTTATCCATTAGGTTTACATTCGTTTAAATTTCACGATTTCTTCTTTTTATGATTATGAAATAAAAGAGAAAGTGGTTCTTTTAAAAAATCCTTTGATTGATCTCGATGAACTGCTGTTTGTGACAACAACATAGAGGTTATTGGTGTTGTCATAAACAAAAAAATCATCAACAATATCTCATGAATAACAAATACATGATCCACATGTATTGAATAAAAAAAGGAAGCAATAATAATACTGCTTCCTCCCCAACTTGTACTCAATGAAGATGTATGCAAACGTTCATAAAAATTAGAAAAACGTACAAGCCCTATTGTTCCAATGAGAGTAAGACTAGATCCCAGTATTAAAAAAAAGCTAATTATAAGAGCACTCCAAAGTGAAATATCATCTTTCATTCAATAATTTCTCCACGCATTAAAAATTTTGTCAAAGCAATACTCGATATAGGACCTAAAAGACTAATAATGAGAACAGCTTCAAAATAAATAGTTGTTCCTGAACGAATATCAAACGTCAGAAATAAAAGGATAGCAGTCATATAAAGAGCATCCAAACCAACAATGCGATCTTGTGCTCTTGGACCACGAACCAGTCGAAACAATGCTAGAATCATCGCCAAACTTAAAAAAAACTGTGAAAGATAAAGTCCCCAATAAAGAATAACCATACTCATGAAAAAATCTCCAAAAGCAATTGTTCATATCGCTGCTTGATCAACTGTTCATAATCATTTCCATCTATTAAATTTAAGACATGAATTAAAAGTTGATTATTTTTGCTATTATAAGCAACCCAAACAGTACCTGGAGTAACTGCCAAGATACATGCTAAAATAGCTAAGGCAACTTGACTTTCAAGCGCTAGAAAAATAACAACAAAACCAGATTTTTGTTTTTTACGCCTTTTTGTTAAAATAAACCAAGCTACTGAAATATTTGAAGAGATAGAATCTATAAATACCCGGAATAATAATAGAAAAACCGCTTTCCAACTCTTAATGGTGGCTGTTTTCATCTCAATAAGCTGCATCATTAAACTACTGAACAAAGCAATAACAATGCCTAAAAGAAATTGGCCTAAATTAAAACCGTTTAAAATCACCCACATTAAAACAATCGCACAACTAAAAAAAGGATATGCAAAGAAGCGATTCATCAATTTTTCTCCATCTTTTTTAGAGAAAAATCAGTTAAAATACTACTGATATAATTTTTAGGAGAGTGTAAAACTTTAGCAGTTTCATACATATAATGGCTAACAGGTCCAGCCATCATTGTTGCAACAAAACACAAAACTAAAAGAGCAGCAATAGGTGTAAATTCGATTACTTGCGCACGTGGAATTTTACCTTCAAGAGAAACCCAAAAAATTCGAATACCGGCTCTTGTCATTGAAATTAAAGTTGCAAAACCGGAAATAATAATAAAAATTACAAAAAGCCAATCCTGTAAAACTGGCATATATGCGGCAGAATTCCCTTCTTTGGGATTTAAAATTGCCATAATCATCATAAATTTTGCAATAAAACCAGATAAAGGAGGTAATCCAATAATTAAAATAGCACAAATAGCAAAACAAGCACCAAGAATTGCCAAAGTTACCGGTAAATAAGTACCTACTTCATCATCTTCTTCCTCTTCTTCATCATTATACACTTCCGTTGTAACATCTAAAACATCAGTGGTGACGTCCTGATCACGCTCAACTAATTCTACCAAAAGAAAAAAGCTCCCAAGGCTAAAGTTGAAGAAACAATATAAAAAAGCGCACCCGCTGTTAACAGTATATTTCCAGTCCCAATTGCTGTTAACACTGTTCCAGAAGATACAAGAACACTATAAGCCGCTAAACGACCCAAAACTTGACTAGCCAACACTCCAATAAAACCAAAAGTTAAAGTCGCAAGCCCACCATAAAATAAAATCGTAGAACCAAAATGGGTAAAATATCCACTTTCAGGACCAAACCATAACAATGTTAAACGTAAAATAACATAAATACCCACCTTGCTCAAAATCGCAAAAGAAGCACTCACGGGAGCCGCTGCTGCACAATAAGTTGGTACCAACCAAAAATTAAGTGGCCACAGACCAACTTTAAGCAATAAAGCAACACTTAAAAGGGCTACACCTATTTCAAATAAAACAATATCCGTAGAAGCGATATATCTTATTTTAACCGCCAAATCAGCCATATTAAGCGTGCCCACTATTCCATAAATTAGAGCCGTACCAGTTAAAAACAAAAATGAAGCAAAAAGATTAATCACTATATAATGCATACCAGCACGAACGCGTGATTGACCTGATCCATGTAAAGCAAGCCCATAAGAAGCAGTTAACATAACTTCAAAAAATACAAATAAATTGAATAAGTCACCTGTCAAAAAAGCACCATTAATGCCTACTATCAAAAATTGCATCAATGACTGAAAATGGGGACCTACCTTATACCAATAAGCTTGTGAGAAAATAAACGTAGCAGCAGTCAATACACTTGAAAGTAAAAGCATCAAAGCACTTAAGCGATCAAGAACCAAAATGATAGCGAAAGGAGAGGGCCAATTACCAAGTTGATAAACATCTGAAGCCGGCGCTATTTCAAGAGTACGTAGACACAATAAAATAGAAATAACAATCAATAAACCCGCAGAAGAGAGACTAATAAGTGACTTAAGCTGTGAATTACGTTCATCATAGAAAAGAAGAAGTGCTCCAGTACTTAATGGCAAAAGAATAGGCAAAATAAGTAGATGCTGTAACCAAATTTCCATCACTTTGCCTCATGTCCATCAACATGATCCGAACCTGTTAAACCACGTGACACCAAGAGAATAACCAGAAATAAAGCTGTCGTTGCAAAACCAATTACAATCGCTGTCAAAACCAAAGATTGCGGAAGAGGGTCAGCATAGTTTTCTGGATTGATCGCACGAGATGGATCAACAATAGGGGCTGCATTGCTACGAGGCCTGCTCATTGAAAAAATAAAAAGATTTATGCCATAAGAAATTAACGACAAACCAAGAATAACCTGAAAAGTTCGTGGACGTAAAAGCAGCCAAATACCGGATCCAACGAGAACACCAATACCTAAAGAAAGAACAACTTCCACTAACTTTCTCCTTTTTTCAAATTAGGTTTTTTACTAATTCGATAAACGCGAATGGATTGATGTGCAATTGCAATTAAAATAAGGATAGTTGCGCCCATCACGAGAGAAAACACCCCTAAATCAAATAAAAAAGCAGATGCAATAGGAATTTTTCCAACCCAAGGAAGATTCATATATTGAAAAAAAGATGTTAAAAAAGGATATTTAAAAAACCAAGAACCTACCCCCCCTGTTGCTACCGATAATAACAAACCGAAACCCATCCAACGCAAAGGCAAAACCCTTAAATGACTTTCCACCCAACGAATATTAGTAGCAAGATATTGTAAAATAAATCCTATTGCCAAAGTAATACCTCCAGCAAATCCACCTCCTGGAAGATTATGGCCACGTATAAATAGATAAATTGCAAAAGTAATAATAAGAGGAAAAAGCCAATGCATAATAACAGAAGGAATAAATAAATAATCTAATAAAGTATCCCTCTCTTGATAATTAATCCGTTCTTTATCAAAAACCGTCTGCATATGATGTTGAAAAGGAGCTATGCTTTCAGGTGCAGGACGAAAACGCCGTAAAAGAGCAAAAACAGTCAGTGCAACAACACCTAAAACCACTATTTCTCCCATTGTATCAAAACCACGGAAATCAACTAACAAAACATTCACAACATTGCGCCCACCAGTATCAAAATAAGCCCGTGTAAGAAAAAAGTCAGAAATTGTCATTCTTTGTGGACGCGTCATTACCGCAAATGATAGCCACGCTACACCTGCACCACTGACAAATGCTATGATAAAATCACGAACACGACGTAAATACACTAAAGATCCAACAGATACAGAGGAAGAAGAATGCAAACGCTTAGGTAACCAACGTAAACCAAGAAGTAACAATACTGTCGTCACCACTTCAACAACCAATTGTGTTACCGCTAAATCAGGAGCAGAAAGCCACAAAAAGGTCGCACAAGTCATTAAACCAGCGCCTCCCAACAGCATTAATGATACAAAACGATGAAACTTGGCCTGCCAAGCAACTAAAAATGCACAAAATCCGCCAATCAACCAAATAACAATAAAAGAAAAATCAAGAGGAAAAAGTGGCAATGGACCTGCTGAAATTAACCCATCACACCACAGTAAAAGACCAACAAATGCAAAACACACGAAAAGGACCCAACATAACTGAAATTGTAAACGACGTGTTGATAAAAAAGATTCTGCTACACATGGCCATTTCCAAAAAATAATCATAAAAATACGCTCAAAAATACGTAATCTTTTTAAAGAACGAAAAAGAGGCACTCCCTCATTACATGATAAAAAATAATGATGCCCTAAAATATAAAGCAATACACCCCCTGATAAAGCAACAAAACTCATAATTAAGGGAGTATTAAAACCATGCCAAACAGCTAAATTATAAGAAAATGTTGTCGGTCCTAAAACAGCTACTATGGCATTATCTAAAATAGATCCGATTGTTAAATTAGGAAAAATACCCACTGCCAAACAGATAAAAACCAATAATTCTATTGGAAAACGCATAAAACGTGGTGGCTCATGTGGTTTTTTGAGTAAATGAACAGGTTCAGGTCCGAAAAAAACACTGTAAATAAAGCGTATAGAATAGGTTACGCTAAACAAACTGGCTAATGTTGCTATATAAGGTGTAATCCGATTCAACCAAGATTCCATATGGATTTCAACTGTTTCAGCAAAAAACATTTCTTTTGATAAAAAACCATTAAGCAAAGGCACACCAGCCATTGCAGCACTCGCAACTAAGGCAAGAGTTCCTGTAATAGGCATATAACGAAAAAGGCCTGTCAATTTACGCATATCACGCGTACCTGTCTCATGATCAATGATACCAGCTGCCATAAATAATGACGCTTTAAAAGTAGCATGATTAGCCATATGAAAGATCGCGGCAACACAGGCAAGGGAACTGTCAAGACTCAAAAGCGTAGTAATCAAACCAAGATGGCTAAGCGTCGAGTAAGCAAGCAGACCTTTCAAATCTTGCTGAAACATTGAAAAATAAGCACCAAGAAGTAATGTTATTAATCCTGAAATACCAATAAGCCAAAACCAAACGTCTGTTCCAGATAAAACAGGCCACAGTCGAACAAGCAAAAATAAACCTGCTTTTACCATTGTTGCCGAATGTAAATAAGACGATGCAGGTGTTGGAGCAGCCATTGCGTTGGGTAACCAAAAATGAAATGGAAACTGTGCACTTTTTGTTAATGCTCCTAATAAAATACAAATAAGAATCGGAATATAAAGAGAACTGGACCGAATGAGATTTCCAGATTCTAGGACCTTATCCAGATCAAAACTACCAACAATATGGCCAATCAATAAAACTCCGATCAGCAGTGCAAAACCGCCTAAACCAGTAACTGTTAAAGCTATACGCGCACCATCACGCGCACTGGTATTATGGTGCCAATAACCAATCAATAAAAAAGAAAAAATACTAGTAAGTTCCCAAAAAATCACCAAAAATACGAGATTTCCTGATAAAATTATTCCCGTCATTGACCCCATAAAGGCTAGAAAAAAGGAAAAAAATCGTGGAACTGGATCTGCTGGATTCATATAATAACGTGCATAAACAACAACAAGAAACCCTATCCCTGTAATTAAAAGGCAAAAAAGCCATGATAAACCATCTATGCGGAGGGTTAGATTAACCCCCCATTCTGGAAGCCAAGAAAGATCTAAACGTACGACACCGTTTCTACAAACCGCTGGATACAGCATAATTGTCAAAAGAAGGCTAAAAAGTGCAATAGCTCCAGCAAACCAAGCTTCATTATTTCTAGCAGTTGAACGAAAAAAACCAATGATAAAACTACCACTAAAAGGAAGCAAAACAAGCAATATTAACATTGCTTCCCGTGTTGTCATTAGCTGAACTCCATTTTATTTTTAATATTCTATCATTGGCAAAATAAAAAATGTAAAATCATTCTTCCTTTCACACTTATAACAATAGATTTAAATAAAACTTAAAAATGTAAAGAATTCTCACAAAATGATCACTTCATACACAAAATCTACATAAAATATTTCAAAGTTTTTTACCTCTTATATCCTTTACCCTTTGAAAAAACTGGAAAAACATTGCTTACGAGGTCCATGGAAAGGTTGATAACTATTATCACTTTGAGTATAAGAACGATAATGAGCTTTACAATACGCAATATGTTGCTTCATATTCCATAGCTTCTTTTCCTCTAGAACAAAAGAAGTCGTCGATTTGTCGTTTTGGGCTGGTATAATCTTTCGAGGCATATTTTTCACATCTGAAGATGTATACGCAACAAATGCTTTTTCAGGATACCACCAACCGTCATTATATTTACGATAACCATGCCGATAATGACGATAACCTTTAAAACCATTCAGTTCCTTACGCCCAGTAACTTTCAAAAAAGCTGAATCATTTTGAACAGAAAGCTGATCAACTGCTTTTGCCTTAACACCACTCTTATGCACCATATTAGAAATATTGGTTGTTATAATAAAAATACTGGCAATCGTTACAATAGACAAAATGGAATATAAGTTTTTAATAATGAACATAACATACATCTCAAAACAATTGAATAAAAACCAAATTACAGAAAGTCTTCTTACTGCCACCAAATGAAAATAGATTTTCTCACTGCTATTTTTTCCTTGAGACATTCTGTTGCTATATGTACTAAACGCTAATATGAACAATAAGATCCTTCAAACGAGAACGAATAGCCAATGATTGGGACTCCTTATTATCTTATCGATAAATCTAAACTCATAAAAAATATGAAGACTATTGCTCACTTACGAGCAATATCAAGAGTAAAAGTTTTACTTGCTTTAAAATGTTTTGCGACATGGAGTCTCTTTGATGTTATGTCCCAGTATATGGATGGCACCACATCATCATCCCTTTATGAACTCCGCTTAGGAAAAGAAAAATTTGGAAAAGAAACCCATGCTTATTCAGTTGCATGGGCCGATAATGAAATTGACGAAGCCTGTGGTTATGCAGATAAAATCATTTTTAACTCAATTCAACAATTGAAACGCTTTGCTAACACAACAAAAACAATTCAACGAGGCTTAAGATTAAACCCAGGCATCAGTGCATCAAATTTTGATCTTGCAAATCCCTCCCGTCCTTTTAGCCGTTTAGGAGAAACGAATCAGGATGCTATTAAAGAAGTCTTACCTCTCATTAACGGTTTAATGATCCATAACAATTGCGAAAATAGTGATTTTAATCTTTTTAATCGAATGCTTAACCACATTGAAGAAAAATTTAAAGAACTCTTTGTTGCAATTGATTGGATCAGTCTCGGTGGAGGAATTCACTTTACCGCTGAAAATTATCCTTTAGAAGATTTAGCAAAACGCTTAAAACATTTTTCTCAAACCTATGGTGTAACTGTTTTTCTGGAACCAGGAGAAGCCGCCATTACCAAAAGTACTACCTTAGAAGTTAGCGTTCTTGACACATTATATAATAAAAAAAATCTTGCCATTGTTGACAGTTCAATTGAAGCGCATATGCTTGATCTTTTAATCTACCGTGAAAATGCCAAATTAGAACCAAATCATGGTCCTTATGAGATTATGGTTTGCGGCAAATCTTGTCTTGCTGGAGATATTTTTGGAACATTTCAATTTCCTGAACCCCTGAAGATAGGTGACAAATTATCCTTTCAAGACGCTGCAGGATACACAATGGTTAAAAAAAATTGGTTTAATGGCGTTGCAATGCCGGCTATTGTCATTAAAGAATGTAATGGGACCTTAACACTTCAACGTCAATTTAGCTATAATGATTATAAAAATAGCCTTTCATAACAAACACAACAAATAAAAATCATCATGCAGCAGTATTAAAAGGAGATGAACCCACAATGAAAAAAAACGTTCTTATTATTGGTGCTGGCGGTGTTGCACAAGTTGTTGCTCATAAATGTGCCCAAAACAATGATCTTCTCGGTGAAATTCATATCGCTTCACGAACACAAAAAAAATGTGACGCAATCATTGCTTCCATTCAAGAAAAAAAAGCCACAAAAGTAGAAGACATTATCAAAAGTCATACACTCAACGCAATGGATGTTGAAGAAACTGTCAAACTTATTCAAAAGACAAAATGCGAAATCGTTATCAATGTTGGCTCCTCTTTTCTTAATATGTCTGTTCTTTCAGCTTGTATTGAAACAAAATGCGCTTATATCGATACAGCGATTCATGAAGATCCTTTAAAAATTTGTGAAACACCCCCTTGGTATGGCAATTATGAATGGCCCAGACGTCAAGAATGCGAAAAAGCAGGTATCACTGCTATTTTAGGCGCAGGTTTTGATCCTGGTGTTGTAAATGCTTATGCAGCATTAGCACGCGATAGCTATTTCGATACAATTACCGATATTGATATTATTGATATCAATGCCGGAAACCATGGACGTTGGTTTGCTACAAATTTTGACCCAGAAATTAACTTTCGGGAATTTACAGGACAAGTATGGTCATGGCAAAATAAAAAATGGACTTCTAATCAAATGTTTGAAATCCGTCATGAATGGGATTTACCCGTTGTTGGAAAACAAACGGCTTATATGACAGGACACGACGAAATCCATTCATTATCTAAAAATCTTGATGTTCCCAATATTCGTTTTTGGATGGGTTTCAGCGAACGTTATATTACTGTCTTTACCGTTCTTAAAAATCTTGGACTCTTATCCGAACAACCTATCAAAACAGCAGAAGGTCAAGAGGTTGTTCCTTTAAAAGTTGTGAAAGCTGTTTTACCTGATCCTGCCTCTTTAGCACCAAATTATACAGGAAAAACTTGTATTGGAGACCTTGTTAAAGGCACAAAAAATGGAAATCCAAGAGAAGTATTCATCTATAATATAGCTGATCACAAACAAGCTTTTAATGAAACTGGTGCACAAGGAATTTCTTATACAGCTGGAGTTCCTGCAGCAGCAACAGCTATGCTTATCGCTACCGGTGAATGGGATGTTAAAACTATGGTGAATATAGAAGAACTACCGCCACATCCTTTTCTAAAATATCTTGATCATATGGGACTGCCAACTTATGTAAGAGAACAACAAGACGATAAGAAATTACAATTTTAATTTATTTACGGAATGAAAATACAATAAAACCGCCTTTAAAAAAGCGGTTTTATCAAAACATAAAGATATTAAGGGAAAAAACTCTCCCATTCTGCTTTCAAAAAGAACTATGGAATCTTGTTAGAAAGTAACTTTAGGTATGAAGAGGTTTAGAAAATGTCGCTAAAGCTGCTTCTCGCACAGCTTCCGATAAAGTAGGATGTGCATGACAACAACGCCCTAAATCCTCTGATGAACCACCAAATTCCATCAGAACTGCAATTTCATGGATCATTTCACCTGCACCAAATCCAAGAATATGCCCACCCAAAACTTGATCTGTCTTTTTATCAGCAAGAATTTTAACAAATCCATCATTCTTTTGCATTGCACGTGCACGCCCATTTGCCATAAAAGGAAATTTTCCAATGTTATAACTAATACCTGCCGCTTTAAGCTCTTCTTCTGTTTTACCTACACTAGCGATTTCTGGTTGTGTGTAAACAACACTGGGAATAACATCAAAATTAACATGGCCTTTTTGACCAGCTAAAATTTCAGCCACGGCAACACCTTCTTCTTCAGCTTTATGGGCCAACATTGGACCTTTAACAACATCACCAATCGCATAAATTCCTGGAACATTAGTTTGCCACTGTGCATCTATCTTAATAAAACCGCGTTCATCCATCTGAACACCTGCTTCAGCCAAACCCAGCCCCTCTGTATAAGGAGAGCGTCCTGTAGCAATCAAAACAACATCAGCTTCTAAAGTCTCTTCAACACCACCTCGAACAGCTTCAAAAGTTACCTTAGCAACTGAATTAGATTGAGTCACAGCTGTTACCTTCGCACCAAGCTTATATTCAATCCCTTGTTTTTCCATTAACTTCTGAAATTGTCGTGAAACTTCACCGTCCATCGATCCTAAAACTTTATCAAGAAACTCTACAATAGTAACTTTAGCACCCAAACGACTCCACACGGAACCAAGCTCTGAGCCAATAACACCCGCACCAATAACTACCATGCGTGCAGGAACTTTTTCAAGTGCAAGTGCTCCTGTCGAAGACACAATCACTTTTTCATCGATTTCCACATTCACACCTGGAATACCTGATACATCTGAACCTGTAGCAATAATAATATTCTTTGTTTCAATCTTGTGTTGATTGCCATCTTTGGTAAGAACTTCAATCTGACCTGCACTTAAAATTTTTGCAGTGCCATGAAAAGTATCAATTTTATTTTTTTTCATCAAAAAAGAAATGCCACTTGTATTAGCTGTTACAACAGCCTTTTTATGCGCCATCATCTTATCAAGATCAAGCTTAGCCTGAGAAATAGAAATACCTAGCGTTTCAAAACCATGTTGCGCTTCAGCAAATAATTCCGAAGCATGTAACAATGCTTTAGAAGGTATACAGCCAATATTAAGACACGTACCACCTAATGTTGCACGTTTTTCGATAATCGCAGTTTTGAGACCCAATTGAGTAGCTTTTATTGATGCCACATAACCACCTGGACCAGCTCCAATTACAACAACATCATAAGACATCTGTCTCCCCTTTCATCCTCAAAAACTGTGTTTTTATAAATCAAGAACAAGACGTTCCGGATCTTCCAAACTTTCTTTAACACGCACAAGGAAAGTAACAGCTTCTTGCCCATCTACAATACGGTGATCATAAGAAAGCGCTAAGTACATCATTGGACGAATGACAATTTGTCCTCCGACCACCATTGCACGTTCTTTAATTGCATGCATTCCCAAAATACCAGATTGTGGTGCATTCAAAATCGGTGTTGACATTAATGACCCATAAACGCCGCCATTAGTAATAGTGAATGTTCCACCCAACATATCCGCGACCGCCAATTTTCCATCGCGAGCAAGGCGCCCTAAACGACCAATTTCTTTTTCAATTTCTGCAATTGACATTTGATCTGCATTGCGAACAACCGGAACCACAAGTCCTTTATCCGTTCCAACAGCAATCCCAGCATTAACATAGTTTTTATAAACAATATCTGTTCCATCAATTTCCGCATTAACAGCAGGAAGTTCTTTTAATGCATGACAAACAGCTTTGGTAAAAAAGCCCATAAAGCCAAGCTTAACACCATGCTTTTTTTCAAAAAGATCTTTGTAACGTTTACGCAAATCCATAACAGTAGACATATCAACTTCATTAAATGTGGTTAACATTGCTGCTGTATTTTGCGCATCTTTAAGACGGCGTGCAATTGTCTGACGCAACTTTGTCATACGAACACGCTCTTCGTGCACTGTATCCACAAATATAGCAGAAGAAACAGAAGCTGATGTTTTTGTCCCCTGCGCTAAAACATTAAGAACATCTCCCTTGAGAATCTGTCCACGCTTTCCAGAACCTGAAAGATCACTTTTCTCTATGTTATTTTCAGCCATTAATTTTGCTGCTGAAGGAGCAGGAGGCATCGTTCCTCCTAAAGAGGAAGTCGATACAGACGCTGCCATAGGAGAAGATGTCGGCGTAGATATCACAGAAGGTGATGCAGGTGGTGCGGATGATACAGAAACACCATCAGCTCCTGCTTCAACCATTCCTAAAAGAGCATTCACTTCAACTGTATCACCTTCTTTTGCAATGATTTCAGATAACTTTCCAGCAACAGGAGAAGGAACTTCAACAGTTACCTTATCAGTTTCTAACTCGACCAAAGGCTCATCCATAGCTACGGCTTCACCAATTTTTTTAAACCATTTGCCAATTGTTGCCTCAGTAACTGATTCGCCCAAAGTAGGAACACGGATTTCAGTAGCCATAATATTTTTCCATACGTCAGAGTAGTAATAAATTAAGAACCTAACGCGTCTTCA
The DNA here is from genome assembly GCF_002022485.1 of Bartonella sp. A1379B. NCBI lineage: Bacteria > Pseudomonadati > Pseudomonadota > Alphaproteobacteria > Hyphomicrobiales > Bartonellaceae > Bartonella > Bartonella sp. A1379B. The sequence goes on from NZ_CP019780.1 coordinate 1,379,796, forward strand.
AGAAACGCGGCAAGCTGTTCAAGATGTTTCGACATTAAGCCAGTCGCAGGCGATGCACTTGCAGAACGCCCAGCATAACGTGCACGCGAATAACGTGCACGAATATGAGTCAGAACCCATTCTAAATAAGGCTCAATAAATGACCAAGCTCCCATATTTTTGGGTTCTTCTTGACACCAAACAATTTCTGCCTTTAGAAAGCGCGACAATACGTCCACCAGAGCCTTTGCCGGGAAAGGATAAAGCTGTTCAACACGTAACAAATAAACATTATCAATTCCCCTCTTTTCACGTTCTTCATAAAGGTCATAATAAGCTTTACCTGTACAAAGAACAACACGGCGAATCTTGCTGTCTTTTTGTAATTTAATCACAGAACTTTTAAGGCATTCTGCATCATCAAGTAACAAGCGATGAAAATTTGTTCCAGGCCCCATTTCACTTAAAAAAGAAACCGCTCGTTTATGACGCAGAAGTGATTTTGGTGTCATCAAAATCAATGGTTTACGAAAATCACGTCTAATTTGGCGACGCAAAATATGAAAATAATTTGCAGGAGTTGTACAATTTGCAACCTGCATATTATCCTCTGCACACAATTGCAGAAAACGCTCTAAACGGGCTGAAGAATGCTCTGGCCCTTGTCCTTCAAAACCATGAGGTAATAAACACACAAGACCAGACATACGAAGCCATTTACGCTCAGCGGATGAAATAAACTGATCGAAAATAACCTGAGCACCATTAGAAAAGTCACCAAATTGTGCTTCCCAAAGTGTTAAACCACGTGGCTCAGCAAGTGAATATCCATATTCAAAACCAAGAACAGCTTCTTCAGAAAGCATAGAATTTACAACCTCATAAATAGCTTGTCCCTGTTGTAAATTATTTAAAGGAATATAACGGGCTTCATTTTCTTGATCATAAAGAACTGCATGACGTTGCGAAAAAGTTCCACGTTCAACATCTTCACCAGAAAGGCGAACCGGTGATCCTTCTAAACACAAAGAACCAAAAGCTAAAGCTTCAGCTGTTGCCCAATCAATACCCTCACCAGATTCAAACATTTGAACACGATTATTTAAAAAACGCTGAATCGTTTTATGTATATGAAAATCTGATGGAACTTCGACAAGTTTTCGTCCAATCTCCTTTAAGGTTTTTAATTCAACACCTGTCATTCCATAGCGCTGTTCATCACTACTACTAGCAGCTTTAATACCTGTCCAACTCCCATCAAGCCAATCAGCCTTATCAGGTTTATAAGAAGCACTCGCTTCAAATTCACTTTCAAGCTTATCGCGCCACATTTGTTTCTTTTGTTCAACTTCTTGAGGATCAATGACTCCTTCAGCTATTAGTTGATTACTATAAAGTTGAACTGTCGTTTTATGATTACGAATCGCTTTATACATAAGGGGCTGTGTAAAGGAAGGTTCATCACCTTCATTGTGTCCGTAACGGCGATAACAAAACATATCGATGACCACCGGTTTATGGAAGATTTGACGGAATTCCGTTGCTACTTTTGCTACAAAAACAACAGCTTCTGGATCGTCTCCATTTACATGAAAAATTGGTGCATCGATCATTTTCGCAACATCTGATGGATAAGGTGACGAACGTGAAAAGCGTGGATTAGTTGTGAATCCAATTTGATTATTGATAATCACATGAATCGAACCAGCAACACGGTAACCCCTCAAATCTGAAAGACCAAACGTTTCCTGAATAACACCTTGCCCTGAAAAAGCTGCATCACCGTGAATAAGAAGCGGCAAAACTTTTGAGCGTTCACTTAACGGTACAACCTCCGTGCGATTATAACCAATAAGTTGATCTTGCTTAGCACGTGCCTTTCCAATCACAACTGGATCAACAATCTCAAGATGAGATGGATTAGGCAAAAGTGATAAATGAACTTTTTTACCATCAAATTCACGATCAGCAGAAGTCCCCAAATGATATTTTACATCACCTGATCCCTCAACATCATCAGGTTTATAAGAACCACCTTTAAACTCATGAAAAATAGCTCGATGCGGTTTTTCAAGAACTTGAGAAAGAACATTTAAACGACCCCGGTGAGCCATCCCAAAAACTATTTCTTGTACCCCCAAAGCACCACTGCGCTTAATAATCTGCTCAAGAGCTGGAATAAGCGCTTCACTCCCATCAAGACCAAAACGTTTTGTGCCCTTATATTTTACATCCAAAAACTGCTCAAAACCTTCAGCTTCTATAAGCTTATTAAGAATAGCTTTTTTACCCTTTTGTGTGAAGGCAATTTGTTTATCTGGCCCCTCAATACGTTCCTGAATCCAAGCTTTTTGAGCAGGATCTGAAATATGCATATATTCTACACCAATCGTCGAACAATACGTACGATTAAGAATTTCAAGCATCTGCGGGATGGTTGCGTACTCTAATCCCAAAACATTATCAATAAAAATCGGACGTTCGTAATCAGCAGGACTAAAACCATAAGCTTCTGGTGATAACTCTTTATAGTCTTCCCGATTTCCAGCCAGTTTAAGTGGATCAAGTTGTGCATGAAGATGCCCCCGAGCTCGGAAAGCACGAATCATCATAAGCGCATGAACAGAATCACGTGTTGCTTGAATAATATATTCTTCACGAGACATTTTTCCATTTTGTACAGGATTAACAGCTGCTTTCTCTTTTAATTTATCTCCAAAATGCTTCTCAAGTGCAGACCAATCACTATCTAAAGCAGAAACTAGCTCTCCACTTTCTTTTAATGGCCAATGATCCCGTTGCCATGTCGCTCCTTCAGCATTCTTGAGCACATCTTCTTTACTCTCTTGAAAAGTTTCAAAAAAATCACACCATTGTCGATCAACATTGGTAGGATTCTTTTTATATTCGGCATAAAGTTGATTTATATAATCGGCATTTCCACCATATAAAAATGATGTTTGTGTAAAAAGATCATTCTTCTCATCCTGCCTTGCCATATACTTTTCCGGAACACTCGTTCCGTCTCCTTAATGTACCCGCTTTTCTTTTTAAAATAAGAATCGGAAAATTGTAAAAAAGTTTTTATTTTTATATCCATATTTTATCTGAATGGATGACATCCACTCAGATAAATTCTTCTTTTAACCCTTCAACACTTCAACTAAAGTCTTGCCTATTTGTGATGGTGAAGGAGAAACTCGAATTCCAGCTGCTTCCATTGCCGCAATTTTATCTTCTGCCCCACCTTTACCACCAGAAATCACTGCACCAGCATGTCCCATTGTCCGTCCCGGAGGAGCTGTACGACCAGCAATAAAACCAACCATTGGTTTTTTACGACCTTTTTTTGCTTCATCCTTTAGAAATTGTGCTGCTTCTTCTTCAGCAGAACCACCAATTTCACCAATCATAACAATAGATTCGGTTTCATTATCAGCTAAAAACATTTCCAACACATCAATAAATTCAGTCCCCTTAACGGGATCTCCCCCAATACCAATAGCTGTTGTCTGCCCAAGTCCTTCATGACTCGTTTGAAAAACTGCTTCATACGTTAGAGTTCCCGATCTTGACACAACTCCAACAGAACCTTTTCTGAAAATAGAACCTGGCATAATACCAATTTTACATTCATCAGGAGTGAGAATACCCGGACAATTAGGACCAATTAAACGCGACTTTGATTGCTCTAATTTAGCCTTAACCTTGACCATATCCATAACCGGTATACCTTCTGTAATACAGACAATTAAACCGATTTCAGCTTCAATAGCTTCTATAATAGCATCAGCAGCCCCCGCAGGAGGAACATAAATAACAGAAGCATCAGCTCCAGTCTTTTCTTTACCTTCCACAACACTGGCAAAAATAGGAAGAGTTTCACCCTTTGATCCCTTCCATGTTTCTCCGCCTTTTTTGGGATTAATACCGCCAACCATTTGCGTACCATGGTAAGCAAGTGCTTGTTCTGTATGAAATGTCCCCGTTTTCCCCGTAAGCCCTTGAACAAGAACTTTTGTATCCTTATTAATAAGAATTGACATGGTTTAAGCTCCCTTCACTGCTGCAACAATTTTTTGAGCAGCATCATCTAAGTCATCAGCAGAAATAACATTTAAACCACTTTCACTGATAATTGCCTTACCCTGTTCAACATTAGTACCTTCAAGACGAACAACTAAAGGAACTTTTAAACCAACTTCCTTAACAGCAGCAATCACACCTTCAGCGATAACATCGCAACGCATAATCCCACCAAAAATATTGACTAAAATGCCTTTGACATTCGGATCAGCTGTAATAATTTTAAAAGCAGCAGTTACTTTTTCTTTTGAAGCACCACCACCAACATCAAGAAAATTTGCTGGTTCAGCCCCATAGAGTTTGATGATATCCATTGTTGCCATAGCAAGACCAGCGCCATTCACCATACAACCAATCGTCCCATCAAGAGCAACATAAGCAAGATCATGCTTTGATGCTTCAATTTCTTTTGAATCTTCTTCTGAAAGATCGCGTAATTCCAAAATATCTGGATGACGATATAACGCATTATTATCGAAAGAAACTTTTGCATCAAGAACACGTAAACGGCCATTATCCATTACAATCAGCGGATTGATTTCAAGAAGGCTCATATCTTTTTCACAAAAAGCCTTATAGAGTATTGGAAACAACCTTTCACCATCTTCACGTGCACTATCGCATAATTTTAACGAGTCACAAAGTTTCATGCAATCAGAAGGAGTAACGCCCTTTGTAGGATCAATAGGAAGAGTAAATATTTTTTCTGGTGTCTCTTCAGCAACCATTTCAATGTCCATTCCTCCTTCCGTCGACACAACGAAAGAAACTTGACCAATTGTACGATCAACTAAAAGTGAAAGATACAGCTCCCGCTCAATATCAGCTCCATCTTCAATATAAAGACGATTAACCTGTTTACCTTCCGGACCCGTTTGCTTAGTTATCAAAGTTTTACCAAGCATTTCTTTTACATTCGTAATAACTTCTTCAACTGATTTTGCAAGTCGAACACCACCTTTTGAATCAGAGCTAAGTTCTTTAAACTTCCCTTTTCCACGTCCTCCAGCATGAATTTGACTTTTAACCACATAAAGCGGTCCTGGTAATTTTTTCACCCATTTTTCAGCTTGTTCTACAGAATAAATAGCAACACCATTCGCTATTGGCGCACCATATTCATGAAGCAGACGTTTGGCCTGATATTCATGGATATTCATATATTTGTCCTTTTCTTCTATGAAACACTAAATTGATTCTTAAAACACTTAAGGTACCTTACTTTACCTAACAAAACTATTTTGAATCATCCGAGATTAGGTGCGATAGCAGCACATGTTTTACAAAGCTCGTGCACTGCATTTACTGATTTTTCAAAAGCAGATTTTTCAGTGTCATTCAAATCAATTTCAATGACTCGTTCAACACCACCAGCACCAATAACAACAGGAACACCAACATACGTATCCCTAACTCCATATTCACCTGAAAGATAAGCAGCAACAGGAAGAACGCGCTTAGTATCTTTTAAATAAGTCTCGGCCATTGCAACAGCAGAAGAGGCCGGCGCATAAAAAGCAGAGCCTGTTTTTAACAAATTCACAACTTCTGCCCCTCCATTCCTTGTACGTTGGATAATTTGATCAAGTTTCTCTTGCGTTGTCCAGCCCATCTTCACAAGATCAGGCAAAGAAATACCAGCAACAGTGGAATAACGGATCAGGGGGACCATCGAATCACCATGACCTCCCAAAACAAATGCTGTTACATCTTTAACAGAAACTTTAAATTCCTCAGATAAGAAATAACGAAAACGTGCTGAATCAAGAACACCAGCCATACCAATGACTTTTTGCGTCGGAAGACCAGAAAACTTTTGCAATGCCCACACCATTACATCGAGAGGATTGGTAACACAAATTACAAATGCTGAAGGCGCATATTTCTTAATTCCCGTGCCAACTTGTTCCATAACTTTTAAATTAGTAGCTAAAAGATCATCACGACTCATACCAGGTTTACGTGCAATACCTGCCGTTACGATAACAACATCAGCATCTGCAATAGCTTCATAAGTATTCGTTCCTGCTAAATTGACATCAAAGTTTTCAACTGGTGATGATTCTGCAATATCCAAAGCCTTACCCTGCGGTATTCCCTCTGCAATATCAAACAAAACAACATTTCCAAGTTCCTTAAGTCCTATTAAATGCGCTAAAGTACCACCAATCATACCTGAACCGATTAAAGCTATCTTCTTTCGTGCCATTTTTATTTCCTTTTACTAAGCGCAAAATCCCCCGCGCTAACAGATTAAATATTTTCCCTTAATCTAATCCTCTTTTTAACAAGACCACTTAGACATAAGATGATCAAAATTCATCAAACTTTCTTTTTACGACTAAAAACTGCTTCCTAAAATATTAAAGCAATCAATTACAATTGTATCGATAAAATGAATTTAAAAAAAATACAACAGAATTATTACAACATTTGTCAATTCAATAAGTTATTATTGAAGCAGTTTACGTAAAGGTAAAGTAAAGATTCGCTTATTTCTTTAACAATTGTTCTGCCCAAATATTGAGATAATCTTGGCTTTGCATTTCAAAAAGGCGCGACTGTGTTCTTTGAAACTCAAATGTTTCTATTGTCTGCGCCCGTCCTTTATATAATTGCCCAAGCTCTGCTTCTGCCGACATAAAGAGTCTTATGTTACGTTCATAAAGAACATCAATAAGCAAAATAAATCGTTTAGCTTCATTGCGATGTGCATCATCCATAACAGGAACATGATCAATAAAAATCGTATGAAAATGCTCTGCTAACGCCAAATAATCTGCTGCAGCTAAAGGCTTTATGCAAAGATCTCGATAATCAAAGCGTGCACATCCATCTCTAAAACGTGGAATATGAATAGAACGTCCCTTTACAGATAAATCATCTGATGTTTCCTTTTGACCTCGTAAAACGAATGTCCATGCTTGATCCATATTTTCATCTGCTGCTTGTCCCAATGGGGTGATATACACATGTTGTGGATTTGATTTTTCAAGACGATAATCCGTCTTTGCATCGAGATTAATAACACATACATGTTTTTTTAAAATTTGAATAAAAGGCATAAAAAGCTCTCGATTCAAACCATTGTAATAAAGATTATCAGGAGCGACATTTGACGTAGCAACAAAAATAACGCCTTGATTAAATAATGCAGTAATAAGACGACCAAGAACCATTGCATCCGCAATATCTGTCACCGTAAATTCATCAAAACAAAGCACATGTGCTTCTCGTGCCAAATCTTCTGCAACTGCTAAAATAGGATCATTTTGTTTGGATTTTGCATGTTTAAACGCTTGCCGATGTGCATCAATATGCTCATGTACATCAGCCATAAAATCGTTAAAATGAGCACGTTTTTTATTCCCTTCTGGCAAACAAGAGAAAAACAAATCCATGAGCATAGTCTTGCCACGCCCAACCTCGCCATAAATGTACAATCCCTGAACGAAATTATCAGTACCACATCGGTTTGAAGCATGAGAATGCGTTTGTTTCTTAAAAAAACGCCAAAACGTCCAAGGTCGAGAAATCTTTTGTGCTGAAATTTCTTGTAATAAATAATCAAAATGTTTTGTTAAATCCCGTTGAGCTGAATCGAAACTAATGTCTCCTTTGGAAACAAGCTCTTCATAGCGCGCTGAAACTAAAACCATCCCAAAATCCTTTTTTCAAATCATTCTGAACAAATGTAAATTTCATAGACATAAATGCTTTTTTGCATCATTTTGTGATTAAATAATGCAAATTCGTGCACGTAATATTTGCCTTTTTATAAGGAGTTTAAAATGATTTAACGGTCTAAAACAACGGGTTGATTATCCAACGTCCGTCCTTCCAAATAATCTTTCCCAAAAGAATAAAGAACCGCGACAACACTTCCAGATCGATCATAAAAATATAATTTCTTTTCTTTAACAGCCCACGAATTCACTTTAGCAAATATTCTTGGACAATTTAAAGGACCAGCTCGATATCCTGAACCAAACTTTGTTTGTGGAGTTGCAATTCGACAAGACTTATTACCAATAGAGAGATTCCATACGCCAACAATATTTGTAGGAAACAAATCAACTGCATTGTCTGGTACTTCAAAGCGAGTTAACTGTGTGTCATCTTGAGCATATTCCTTTTCATAATTTGAGGAAGTTAACACTTCAGAATTTAATGTATCAGATGTTTCAGGCTCTAACAGTTGCTGAACAGGATAAAAAACTTCTGCTATGTTGTTTCCATCACTGTTACCAAACTGCGAACTTGCACAACCACTTAAGATCGCTATAATAAATAGTACAATGAAAAATGAGATTTTTGGGAATGTCATATCTTCACTCTTTCTCATGACAATAATAAACTTACTTAAAAAACAAGCGAGCGTATTTTATGAAAATACGCTATTTTACAAAAATAAATTAATAAATAAGAAAAACCTAATAAAAAACATGTGATCATAACAAAAATTATTCATTTTGAAGAAAAACATTCACGTCCTTTCATTTTATTTCTGTCAATGCTGGTAATTTGTAAAATTTTCAGTCATTATATTCTTTGCTAGACTTACTATTGCACAAAAAATAGAGAAATCTTATGGAAACACCATTCAGCAAAATGAACGGTCTTGGAAACAAAATTATTGTTGCTGATATGCGTGAAAGCACACATAATATTACACAGCAAGCAATTCTTGCTCTAGCTAAAAATCCACAAACATATTTTGATCAACTTATGACGATTCACCCCTCAATTAAAAATGAAATTAATTTTCGCATTGAGATATGGAATTCGGATGGTTCAAAAGCACAAGCTTGTGGTAATGGTACGCGTTGCGTTATCGAATGGCTGACGAAACATAATCTTGGTGAAAGCTTTCAATTAGAAACACCTGCTGGTATTGTTGAAGGGAAACGTCAAGCTAATGGTCTAATCTCTGTTAATATGGGACGCCCAAATTTTGATGCAAAAAATATGCCTATTGCTCGTGAAGTCGCTGATACCAATCACGTAGAAATAACAGCCGGACCTTTAAAAGATGCTTCTCTTGTTTCTATTGGAAATCTTCATGCTATTTTTTTTGTTGAAAATAATATTGAGCATATTCCTTTAGAAAAATATGGACCAAAACTTGAAAATGACCCACTTTTTCCGGAACGGTGTAATATCTCCATTGCTTCTGTAACATCACGAAACAGTTTAATTTTACGAACATGGGAACGTGGAGCAGGTTTAACAAAAGCCTGTGGCAGTGCAGCTTGCGCCAGTGCAGTAACAGCTTACCGCCGCGGATTAACAGAACGTTGTATTGATGTTAATTTACTGGGAGGAAATCTTTCTATTCTTTACCAAGAAGATGATCACGTCATTATGACCGGTCCTGTAGAATATGAATTTAGCGGTCTTTTAAACCCTTTAACAGGAGACTACAAAAAGGATTCTTTTTAATGACAATAGAAATTGTGACTTTTGGTTGTCGACTCAATAGTTATGAATCAGAAATCATACGCAAAGAAAGTACTTCTGCTGGTCTTAATGAACTTAAAGGTGGTGCTATTATTTTTAATACCTGTGCCGTCACCGCTGAAGCTGTACGACAAGCAAAACAAGCAATTCGAAAAGCGAAGCGCAAAAATCCTCATGCGTGTATTATCGTCACGGGATGTGCAGCACAAACAGAAGCAAAAAATTTTTCTCTGATGAAAGAAGTCGACCTCATTTTAGGCAATGAAGAAAAACTCCATGCTCATTCCTACCGTCAACTTCCTGATTTCGGCATTAATCATGATGAAAAACTGCGTGTTAATGATATTATGGAAGTTCATAAAATTGCACCACATATGATTAATGCATTAGAAGGACGCACACGTGCTTTTGTCCAAGTACAAAATGGATGCGATCATCGTTGTACATTTTGCATCATTCCTTATAGCCGCGGACGATCACGTTCAGTCCCTATGGGCATCATTATTGAACAAATTAAACAACTTGTAGGCAATGGTATTCAAGAGATTGTTTTAACAGGTGTTGATCTCACAAGTTATGGTCCTGACTTACCTGGAAAAATCACTTTAGGAAAATTAGTTTCAACTATTTTACACCATGTTCCTGATTTGCCACGATTGCGTCTTTCATCCATTGATTCTATCGAAGCAGATCAAGAGTTGATTAATCTTTTAGCATATGAAAAAAGAATCATGCCACACTTGCATTTATCCTTACAAGCAGGTGATAATATGATTTTAAAAAGGATGAAACGACGACACTTGCGTGAAAATGCAATTCAGTTTTGCCAAGATTTACGAGCTAAACGCCCTACAATAGTTTATGGTGCTGATCTAATTGCTGGCTTTCCTACGGAAACAGAAGAAATGTTTCAAAATAGTCTGGCTTTAATTCATGAGTGTGGTTTGACACATCTCCATGTTTTTCCCTTCAGCCCAAGAGAAGGAACACCAGCTGCGCGTATGCCACAAATTAGTCGTGAAATAATTAAAATTCGCGCTGAAAAATTACGTAAAGAAGGGGAAAAAGCTTACCAAAAACATCTTATTTATTTAAAAAATAGCCAACAAACAATTCTTGTCGAAAGAGATGGAATTGGACGAACAGAAGATTATACACTTACACAAATTAAAGATGTTAAAGCTGGAGCAATCGTTAAAGCTCTCATTGTTGATCACGATGGAAATAAATTAATTGCCACACTTCCTGAATCGAATGCAGCCTAAGCAGGAAAGCCCTCATGAAAAAGTCTTTTATCAAAAAAATACTCTCTTTTAATACATCTAAAGAAAAAATAATAAAAAAAGAGCAGCCTCTTATCTCCCATGAAATCAGTGAAGAAGAGCAAAATGAATATAAAAGTGAAAAGATAAACAGCAAATATTCTTCCATAGATGCACAAAAAGAAGAATGCGAGCAAAAGAAAATACAAAAGACAACACTTATCGAATCTAGTGAAAAAATTGCTCTTCCTGAAAAATCTTCTCGTAAAGTGATTGTTACTGATACAATTATAGAAAAAAATGAAAAGCCTTTATCCGCCTTAACCGTTGAACAAAAAAAAGCAGCATGGTTTGAGCGCCTAAAAAAAGGATTATCTCGTTCTTCACAACAATTAAGTGATTCAATTGGTACGCTTTTTGTCAAGAAAAAACTCGATGAAAACACATTACAAGAATTAGAAGATATTCTCATTCAAGCAGATCTCGGTATAGAAACAACCACACGCATTATTGATATCTTATCAACGCGTTATTATGAAAAAAATTTGTCACCAAAAGATATTTATACTATTGTAACTAACGAAATTAAAAAGGTACTTGAGCCAATTGCATTTCCATTAGAAATTGATCTTAATCACAAACCCCATGTTATCTTACTCGTCGGTGTAAATGGAACCGGAAAAACCACAACCATTGGAAAATTAGCGGCTAAACTAACTATGGGAGGTCTAAAAGTTATGCTTGTTGCTGGAGACACGTTTCGCGCTGCAGCTGTTGAACAATTACATATTTGGGGGGAACGTGCTAAAGCTCCTGTTTTTTCAACAAAACTTGGTGCTGATGCTGCAAGCTTAGCTTTTGATGCTTATGAAAAAGCTAAAAAAGAAAACTATGATGTTTTGCTTATTGACACAGCGGGACGTTTACAAAATAAAATTGAATTAATGGATGAATTAGCAAAAATTATTCGTGTTTTGGGTAAACATAATCCTCAAGCACCTCATACTGTTCTTCAAACACTTGACGCGAGCACTGGGCAAAATGCTCTCAACCAAGTGAATGTTTTTCGTGATATAGCTGGTGTAAATGGTTTAGTTATGACAAAACTTGATGGTACTGCGCGCGGAGGAATTCTTGTTGCCATTGCATCTAAACATAAAATTCCCGTTCATTTTATTGGTGTAGGCGAAAATGTTGAAGATCTTGAACCTTTTTCTGCCTCTGATTTTGCTGAAGCTATTATAGGAAAATACACATGAAATTTTCTCTTTTCAAACCAAATGCAGATAATGACTCTAATTTGAAAAAAAACAATAATATGCAAAAAAAACCGTCTTTGCCAATTCTTAAATTTCTTTTAGAAATGGGTCCGTTAGTTGTTTTTTTCCTTGCTAATTATAAAGGTGAGTGGTTGATAAAGAATATCGCGCTTTTTAAAGACTTTGATAAACCTATCTTTCCCGCAACAGCTCTTTTTATGATAGCAATTACTCTTGCCTTAAGCTTATCGTGGTTTCTTACACGTGTAATTCCTGTAATCCCACTTATTTCAGGAATATTCATCCTTGTTTTTGGTTTTCTAACTCTTTGGCTTCACGATGACACTTTTATTAAGATGAAACCTACAATCATTAATGGCCTATTTTCTTTTATTTTATTTGGTGGTTTATTCTTTAAAAAACCCCTTTTGCGTTATGTTTTTGATTCTGGTCTGAAAATTGACGAGTCTGGATGGAACAAACTCACCTATAATTGGGCATATTTTTTTATTTTTCTTGCTGTTCTAAATGAAATCATCTGGCGAAATTTTAGCGATAATTTTTGGACCAATTTTAAAGTCTTTGGCGTTATGCCTCTAACATTTCTCTTTATGCTGACACAAATGCCTCTTATCATAAAACATTCAAAAAATTTAACAAAAGAAGATTAATAATCCTATTCTTACATCGCGCATCGAGAATTTATCACTATGAATTGCTTCATAAATTTAACATTATACCGTAGAGAAGATAGATGTTAATTGAACAATTTATCTGTCGAGAAGATAATTTTGGCATTCTCATTCACGATGAAAAAAGTGGGTGTACTGCTGCAATCGATGCGCCTGAAGGCAAAGCAATTTATAATATGTTGAAGAAGCGTAACTGGACACTTCAATTTATTTTTGTCACTCATCATCATTATGATCATGTAGAAGCACTGGCAGAATTAAAACAAGCTTATAATGCTATGATTATTGGACCAGCAGCAGAAAGCAAAAAAATTACTCCTCTTGATCATACACTACAACCTGATGAAACATTTTGTTTTGGTACACAAACTTTTATGGCCCTCTCAACACCTGGCCATACATTAGGAGCATTATCCTATTATTTTCCTCAAGCTAAATTACTCTTTGCTGGAGATACACTTTTTTCACTCGGTTGTGGACGTCTTTTTGAAGGAACTCCTTTAAAAATGTTAACATCTTTAAAAAAACTCCGTCAACTTCCTGATGAAACAATCCTTTATTGTGGACATGAATATACCGAAAAAAATGCTCTTTTTGCATTGACGATTGATCCACAAAATAGAAAACTTCATCAAAGAGCAGAAGAAGTTTTTTCGTTACGTGCCCAAAATGCTATGACCTTGCCAACAACTTTAGGAAAAGAAAAAGAAACAAATCCTTTTCTTCGTTGGGATGATCCTATTTTACGAAAAAACCTCGCAATGGAAAAAGCAACAGATGAAGAAGTTTTTGCTGAAATCCGTAAAAGAAAAGATCATTTTTAACTTTATTTACGATAATGTCCTTTTTTAAAATAGAAAAATTCGAGATTCAATTTTAAATATATCAATTGGATTTATATCTTTAAATTAGTTTTGTAAACGCCGACAAATATCATCTAATTGTTCTAATGATGAGTAATGAATCTTCAAATTACCACCTTTTTTACCATGTCTAATGATGACTTTCATTCCAATCACATCAGTAAGCAATTTTTCTAAAGATTGTGTTTCCATATCTTTTCTTACTAAAGTCTGTTTTTTAATCTTAGAATTTCCATATTCTTGTGCAAGTATTTCTGTTTGGCGTACAGAGAGTCCTTCATGGATAATCTTTTCTGCTAACTCTTGTGGATTTTCAACTGTAATAAGGCAACGTGCATGACCCGCTGAAATATGACCATCTATCAAAAATTGTTGCACTTTTTGTGGGAGTTTCAACAAGCGAAGAGTGTTTGTGACATGGCTACGACTTTTTCCAATGATTTCTGCTAAATCTGCTTGAGTATATCCGTGTTCATTTAATAAAAGCTCATATCCTATCCCTTCTTCAATAGGATTAAGGTCAGTTCGTTGAACATTTTCGATAATTGCTAATTCCAAAGCAGTCTTATCATCTACATCGCGAATAATAACTGGTACTTGATTTAAATTGGCTCGTTGTGCAGCTCGCCATCTCCGTTCACCAGCAATTAATTGAAATTGATTAGGATGAGTACGTGAAGGTCTAACAATAATAGGTTGAACAATACCATGTTGACGAATTGATTGTACTAAGTCATCAAGTTCCGAATCAGTAAACTGACGTCTTGGATTATTTGGATTACGGGAAATAAATTCAATAGGAACAAACTTTTCAGAAGCTATAGGAGCAACACTCGGTTTCGACGTGAACTTATCAAAACTCGCCGAATACGCAGGATTACCGTTTAAGTTGATCTCCCCAATCAATGCTGCTAGCCCGCGTCCCAGTCTTTTTTTTGATTGATCATCACTCATAATTTTTCTCTTTAAATTTTTTACAATTATTTCTTTACACTTTCTAAGCTGCAGCTTGCGCTTGTTTTTCACGTTGAATAACTTCCGACGCCAACCGCAGATAGGCTTGGCTACCAGCACATTTGAGGTCATAAAGCAGTACTGGTTTTCCAAAAGAAGGAGCTTCAGAAACACGTACATTACGAGGAATAACAGTACGATAAACTTTTTCTCCCATAAAAGAGCGAACATCCTCGACAACTTGATTTGAAAGATTATTTCGCCCATCATACATTGTTAAAACAATACCCTGAATTTCTAAAGATGTGTTTAAAATAGACCTTACTTGTTTCACAGTTTCAAGTAATTGGCTTAAGCCTTCAAGAGCTAAAAATTCACACTGCATTGGAACGAGAACAGAGTTTGCAGCCCCCATAGCATTTAATGTCAAAAGATTGAGAGAAGGAGGACAATCAATTAAAATATAATTAAATTTTTTGGCTATTTTGGAATCATGACAAAGAGCCTTACGCAATCTTTGAATACGATCTTGTGAAGAAGCAATTTCCATTTCAATGCCTAATAAATCAAGTGTAGATGGAACAATGTGGAGATTAGGCACCGCTGTTTCTAAAGCAGCATCTGCAACTGAGATTCCAGAAACCAAAACATCATAAGATGATAAAGGACGACTATTCCGATCAATTCCCAATCCTGTACTTGCATTTCCTTGTGGATCAATATCCATAATAAGAATGTTTTTACCAATAGCAGCCAAAGCTGTTGCAAGATTAATTGTCGTTGTTGTTTTACCTACCCCACCTTTTTGGTTTGCAATAGCGATAATTCGTGTTTCGCTCATTTTGCTTTACCCTTTTTACATGATCGAACATGAGAAATTTCTAAGATAACAGAATTTTTATCAATTTTACTTTCATGTTTTAGCAGATCAAAGCGCCAATTGGCAGTAGCATTTTTTATTTCTTTAACGTAATCCCTACCTTTTTGCAAAAGAGCAACTGTTTTTTGTGTTAACCAAGGTGACATAAAATGTAAAAGAGTGTCTAATGAAGCTAAACCTCTTGCTGTTAAAATATCTGGTGTTTTTATTTTTTTATAGACATCTTCGATTCTACAATGATGAACTGTTGCTGGAAGATTAAGTTTTGCTATAACATTTTGTAAAAAAGCTGCTTTTTTCCCATTGCTTTCTACTAAATCAATATGCCCACCTTTTTTCTCTTTGAGAAAAATAGCAAGAACAATGGCGGGAAAACCTCCTCCTGATCCAAGATCACACCAGTGTAGAAATTGACTTTTCAAAGGATAAATTTGTGCAGAATCTAAAATATGACGTTTCCATAAAACTGGTATTGTTGTGGCAGAAATCAAATTAATATGTATATTCCATTGAATTACGAGAGATTCAAATTCTATTAAATGCTTCATCGTTTCACGTGAAACAGAGGGTATTATTTCTAAAATATCTTGATATTTTTGTTCTGTAGAAATAACCATTAAGCTAATTTCGCTTTTTCACGTCGTTGACGTTGAATATATGTAAGGATTAGAGATAATGCTGCTGGTGTCATACCATCAATTTTTTGTGCATCAGCAATTGAACGCGGCGATATTTGTTGAATTTTTGTTTTTAACTCATTCGAAAGACCAGAAATTTCTTGAAAATTAAGAGAAGAAGGTATTTCTAAATGCTCATCGCGTTGAAGAGCTATAATATCTTGTGTTTGTCTTTTTAAATAGACCGCATACTGAGCTTCAATTTCCAAAGCTTCAACTATTTTGGCATCGATTGAATGCAATTGTGGCCAAAAATGTGCAAGACGTGCTACATTCATATGAGGGTAAGCTAAAAGATCATAAGCAGAACGTCTAACTCCATCACGATTTATTTGCAAGCCATGAACAAATGCTTCATTAGGCGTTAAAAAAAGTTTTTGACACATTAAACGTGCTTGATCAAGATGGTGTTGTTTTTGTTGATAGCAACTCCAACGAGTCTGACTCACAATACCCCATTCTTGTGCTAAAGGTGTTAAGCGGGTATCTGCATTATCAGCTCGAAGTGATAAGCGAAATTCAGCTCGCGATGTAAACATTCGATAAGGTTCACAAACCCCACGTAAAATTAAATCATCTACCATAACACCAATATAAGCTGTAGAACGACTTAAAATAATTTCTTCCAAACCACCAACCTTACGAGCGGCATTTAATCCAGCTAAAAGACCTTGAGCTGCAGCTTCTTCATAGCCTGTTGTACCATTTATCTGTCCTGCTAAGAATAAACCTGGCAAAGATCGTAATTCTAAAGTTTTGAACAGTTGTCTAGGATCAACAAAATCATATTCGATTGCGTAACCAGGTTGTAAAATCTCAACATTTTCCAAACCTTCAATTGTTCTCAAAAAAGAGAGTTGTATCTCTTCAGGAAGAGATGTGGAAAGACCATTTGGATAAATCGTATTATTCTCTAATCCTTCTGGCTCTAGAAAAATTTGATGTCCATCACGATCACCAAATTTGATAATTTTATCTTCAATTGAAGGACAATATCGCGGTCCTAATCCTTCAATGGCTCCAGAATATAAAGCTGATTTATGAATATTTTCACGAATAATTTGATGTGTTTTTTCATTTGTTCGTGTTATGGCGCATTCAATTTGAGGTTGTTCAATTTTTTCTGTCAAAAAAGAAAATGGAACAGGGTCTTCATCAGCCTGTTGTTTAGAAAGTTTATTCCAAAAAATTGTTTTTTTATTAAGCCGAGCAGGTGTTCCTGTTTTTAATCGTCCAAGATTTATACTATAATTCTTTAAGCGTTCGGCGAGTTGTATACTTGATTTTTCGCCCATACGACCAGCAGGCCATGTTTTATTGCCAATATGGACTAATCCACGCAAAAATGTACCTGTTGTTAAAACAACGGCATTCGAAAAAATACTTCCTTGTTTTTTTAAAACAACACCTGATACGCGATTATCTTTAACAATTAGATCAATAACTTCATCTTCAATAAGAATTAAATTATCTTGTTCCTGCAAAAGTTGTTGAATTTTATTTTTATATAATTGTCTATCTGCTTGTGTCCGTGGACCTCTTACTGCTGGTCCTTTTTTTCTATTAAGAAGTCTAAATTGAATTCCAGCAGCATCTGCTGCTTGCCCCATTAAACCGTCTAAAGCATCTATTTCACGAACCAAATGCCCTTTTCCAAGTCCGCCAATAGCGGGATTGCATGACATTGTTCCAATTGTTGATATTTGATATGTAATAAGTGCTGTTTGAGCTCCAACACGCGCTGAAGCCGAAGCTGCTTCACAACCAGCGTGTCCACCTCCTATAACAATGACATCATATGATTGCATTTAATTCATTCCATACAGAATTGATTTTAAATTTTATATAAACAAAACTTATAAAATACATAATCTTGTTAATCTGTCTATAAAATAATTACAGAAGAACTGGAATGTTTCACGTGAATCATCATTTACCAACACAAAATTCTGAAAAAATAACGTCAAGTAAATCTTCAACATCAATATCACCTACAATTCGCCCAAGTATATGACTTGCACGACGAAGATGTTCTGCACATAAACTTAAATCAAGAGAAGTAGAATTCATAGATGCATTAATTTCTTCAGCAGCTTCCTTCAATAATTGAAGCTGCCTTTTTCTTGCTGGAATAGCATCTCCAATTTCAGTAGCACGACGTAAACAAAATAATTCTATCTCTTTTATAAAATAATCAAAATTTAAACCACTTAATGTCGAAAATTGTATTGGCCAACGTGCTTTATTTCCTTCACAAAGATCAAGTTTATTACCTACATGCCAAATTTCAGCTGATGTTTTTGGTAAATTAATCTCTTGAGGATTATTCATATCATAAACAAAAATAACTAAGTCAGCTTCCACAATATGCTGTTTTGCTTTTTCAATTCCCAAAAGTTCAATCGTATTTTCTGTTTTCCTTAAACCAGCCGTATCTGTAAAAAGAACAAGTAAACCACTCAATACCAATCTAACTTCTAAAGCATCACGTGTTGTTCCTTCTTCTTCTGATACAATAGCAACAGATCTCCCAGAAAGACGATTAAGAATACTCGATTTTCCAGAATTTGGAGCACCTACTATAACAATTTTAATTCCATCACGCAAAATACTTGCACGTTCTCCTGCAGAAATATGTTCACACAACGAATGATAAAGTTTTTTTATATCTTTCCAAACTTTATCAGATACTGAATTAGGAATATCATTCTCATCAGAAAAGTCGAGTTCTGCTTCTATTAAAGCACGTGCTGTTATAAGTATGTGGCGCCAATCACGATAAAGTTTTGTTAAAGTACCACTCGTACCCATAACAGCTAAACGTCGCTGACTTTCTGTTTCTGCTTGAATTAAATCAGCAAGGCTTTCTGCTTGAATTAAATCTAATTTACCCTCAATAAATGCTCGACGCGAAAATTCTCCTGCCTCTGCAAGACGACATTCTTCAAATGTAGTTAATTCATCAAGAAAGCGATTAACAACTGCTTTACTTCCATGTAAATGAAACTCGGCACAATCCTCTCCTGTAAAACTATGAGGAGCAGGAAAAAAAACAGTTAAGGCAGAATCTAAAAAACTTCCGTCACGAGCAGTAAGGTTACCATAATGCATTAAGCGCGCTTTAGGTAAACAACCACAAAGTGTTTTTACAATATATTTCACACGAGGGCCAGAAAGGCGAACAATTGCAACCCCTGAAGGCAACAATCCACTTGAAATAGCAAAGATTGTATCCACAGGATTAATCCTAATCCAAAAAAAATTACGTGTTCATTGAATCAAAAAATTCGCTATTATTTTTTGTTTGTTTTAATTTATCAATTAAAAATTCAAGAGCATCTGTTACACTCATAGGTGCTAATATACGACGAAGAACAAAAATCTTATGTAAATCTTGACGAGCTACTAAAAGATCTTCTTTACGTGTTCCTGATTTAATAATATCCATAGCTGGAAAAGTACGCTTATCAGCAACTTTACGGTCAAGAACAATTTCTGAGTTACCAGTCCCCTTAAACTCTTCAAAAATAACTTCATCCATGCGACTTCCCGTATCTATTAAAGCTGTTGCTATAATAGTTAAAGATCCTCCTTCTTCAATATTACGAGCTGCACCAAAAAAACGCTTAGGACGTTGTAAGGCATTTGCATCCACACCACCTGTTAAAACCTTTCCTGATGAAGGAACAACAGTATTATATGCGCGTCCAAGACGTGTAATTGAATCAAGAAGAATAACAACATCACGTCCATATTCAACTAATCTTTTAGCTTTCTCAATAACCATTTCAGCGACTTGTACGTGACGTATTGCTGGTTCATCAAAAGTAGAAGAAACAACTTCCCCTTTTACAGAACGTTGCATATCAGTAACTTCTTCTGGACGTTCATCTATTAATAAAACAATAAGATAACATTCAGGATGATTTGTTGTAATAGAATGAGCAATATTCTGTAATAAAACTGTTTTTCCTGTTCGTGGTGGTGCAACAATCAATCCCCTTTGCCCTTTTCCTAGAGGAGATATCAAATCAATTACTCGTGATGACATATCTTTATCCGTAGGATTTTGCACTTCCATTTGAAAACGCTCATTTGAATAAAGAGGAGTAAGATTATCAAAATGAATTTTGTAACGAATTTTTTCAGGATCTTCAAAATTAATTTTATTAACTTTAAGGAGGGCAAAATATCTTTCTCCTTCCTTTGGTCCTCGTATTGGTCCCTCGACGGTATCTCCTGTTTTTAATGAAAAATTTTGTATCTGTGTTGGTGAAAGGTAAATATCATCTGGTCCTGGAAGATAATTAGCATCAGCAGATCGAAGAAATCCAAATCCGTCTTGTAAAACTTCAACAACACCTTCGCCTATAATTTCTACATTTTGTAAAGTAAGTTTTTTTAAAATAGCAAACATTAATTCCTGTTTGCGCATTAAAGAAGCATTTTCAACTTCCAATGTTTCAGCAAAAGAAACAAGTTCAACTGGATTTTTACTTTTTAGCTCTTGTAATTTCATTTCCTGCATAAAATATGCTCTTTGATTAATGGGGGAACTGTTTCTAGAGTTTTTAAAAGGATAAAGAATATTCCTCTAGATAAGGACGTTATATACTCAACTCTTTTAAACTGCAAGCATTACTCAATCACGAATATTAAAGAAAAAACAAATTTGTTCTGTAAGAAGGTATTTTTTCATAAGCTATTTTAGGAAAATTATATTGTTTTATTTTTTTATAAAATGAATATGGAATTTTATTTAAGTTCGTTAGGGTTTAAGAGCTGATATATCTAATCACTTAGATATCACTTGGAATATATTAAATTTTTTTTGAGATATAATTTAATAAAGTTAAAATTTTGAAGGGATTATTCTTATTAAAACCTGTGTTTAATGTGGATTATTATTTATCCTTCATTTATCCTCAATTTTATCAACAAGGAAAAAGAAAAAAAAACAATAATAAATAACTGTTTAAAGATATTATCCTTGTTTTTTTCAATAAGATAAATTTATTTATTATTGTTTTTAAATTTGTGCATAATAATAATAATAAATTTCTAAATTTTAGCTTTTTAAAATTTATAAAATTTTATACACACTGATTAACAAAGGATTAAATTTTCTGTGGGTGAAAAAAAATTTCATTTGTATATGATTTCTGATGCGACGGGAGAAACATTAATTTCTGCTGGAAGAGCTGTAGCATCGCAGTATAAAATAAGAAAAGTTATAGAACATGTTTATCCAATGATTCGCAGTAAAATGCAGTTGCAGCGAGTCATTAATGAGATAGAAAAAGAACCAGGAATTGTTCTTTACACGATTATTGATAAAGAAATTAAACAATTGATTGATGAAGCCTGCGCAAAAATATCTGTCCCTTGTGTTGATATATTAGACCCTATTTTAAATGTCTTTCAATCTTATATTGGAAAACCTAAAAATTTACGTGTAAGTGCACAACATGAACTTAATGCAGATTATTTTCGTCGTATTAAAGCTTTAGATTTTACAATAGAACATGATGATGGGCAATCTCCAGATAGTTTATTAGATGCGGATGTAATTCTTATAGGTATTTCAAGGACCTCTAAAACACCAACCAGTATTTACTTAGCAAATCGTGGAATTAAAACTGCTAATGTTCCTCTTGTTCAGGGAATTAATTTACCTCAAACTATTTTTGAAGCAAAGAACGCCTTAATTGTTGGTTTTATTGCTTCAGCTGAAAGAATTTCACATATTCGTGAAAATAGAGATTTGGGAGATGGTTTTTCTTTTGAAAGCTACACTGATCGCATTAGCATAGCTGAAGAACTTATTTACACAAAACGTATTTGTGAACGTTTTGGTTGGCCTATTATTGATGTTACAAGACGTTCTATTGAAGAAACAGCTGCAGCAGTTTTTGAGCTTTTATCGCAATTTCGTGAAGGAAAGGAGAAGAAAATATGATGAAAAAAATATTAATATTAGCATCTCTTAGTCCTTATCGCGCTCAGTTGTTAAAGAGAGCTGGTTTAAGTTTTTCTGTTGAAGGAGCTTCTTTTGATGAGAGAGAAATAGAAAAAACAGCAAAAATAAAAACTCCTCAAGAACTCTGTTGTTTTCTTGCTAATATGAAGGCAAAAAATGTTTCTGGTCGTTTTCCCGATGCATTCGTTATTGGTTGTGATCAAGTTTTCGATTTTGAAGGTCAAATTTTTCATAAGGTAAAAAATGATGAGGAAGCACGTCAACGTTTACATATGTTATCAGGAAAAAAACATTCTCTTCATAGTGCCATTGCTTTAGTTCAAAATGGTAAAAAAATTTGGTCTGAGGTTTTTAGCGCTCATATGACAGTGCGTCCTCTCTCACTAAAATTTATCGAAAATTATTTAAAGTGTGTAAAAAAAGATGTTTTAAGAAGCGCAGGAATCTATCAGATTGAAGGAGAAGGAATCCATCTTTTTGAAAAAATCGAAGGGGATTTCTTTACTATTATTGGTTTACCTTTATTACCTTTATTAATCAAATTACGTCATTTAGGAATTATTGATAGCTAATTTGATAAAAAACGGTAAAAAGAAAATATGTTTGTGCATTTTTATTGTTAGTTATTCGATTTATCATTCAAAATCGCCAAAAATCCACGATTTTTAGCTCAAACAATAAGCTTACTATAATTTTCTTGCAAAAAAAGTAACATTTGGAAAATTAAAAAATTTGCTTATATTTGCTATTTGCAAAAATGAGAAATTTTTGTGAAAGTAATGCTTTATTATATAAGAAAAATATTTTCCATTTAGTAATCTATAAAGATCAGATGATTACAATTGTTGGTATTGTTAATATACTATGATTTAAGAAAAAGATTACGTTATAAATCATGGTAATTATAGTTTTTATGCTAATTTGACGGCTTTTATCATAGACGACTTGCGGAAACAGTGTTCATTTTTACAGATAGTGATTGCAAATATTCTTTTGTATGCTTTCAAAAACATAAATTTGAATGAATTTTTTACTTAATAGTATAAAACAACATGCAGAAAATTTAGCTGAGTACTTCGGAAATTTTATAAATATGGCAAGCATTAGCATTTATGAAAATTAAAACAAAAATTTTTTGCGATTTTTATAAAATTAAGCGAATAACATTTGTGAAAAATACTCTTTATATTCTATTAATGACATTTCTATTACAGCAAGCAAATAAAAATAATCGATGGACAGGATGTCTTTATACTAAGTTGTTCCTAGTTTTGAACAATGATTTGCAGTGAAATCATTGGTAACAAAACAATTGCGAAAAGCAATCTTAGAAGGCACAGGTGAAGATAAATTATGAAGATTATAGGATTGACTGGATCAATAGCAATGGGAAAATCAACAACTGCTTATTTTTTTAAACAAGCTGGTATTCCTGTTTTTAGTGCAGATGAGGTTGTACACCAACTTTATAGCAGTGAACCAACAGTGTCTCTTATAGAACGTGCTTTTCCTGGTGTTACTAAAAATGGTCAAGTCAATCGTCTAAAACTTTCTGAAATTTTAGTCAATAACAGTAAAAAATTAAAGATTTTAGAAAAAATAATTCATCCTTTGGTACGAGAAAAAGAAAGGGAATTTATTAACATAGCACGTCAGCAGAAAAAAAAATTAGTTGTTCTTGATATTCCTCTTCTTTTTGAAACAAAAAGTGAGAGTCGTGTTAATAATATAGTTGTTGTGTCTTCTCCACCAGAAATACAAAAGGCACGTGCAATGAGTCGGCCGAATATGAGCGAAGAAAAATTTTCAATCATTAATGCTAAACAATTATCCGATAAACAAAAACGAAAATACGCTGATTTTGTTATTGATACGGGAAAAGATTTGGAAAATACACGTCAACAAGTTTTACGGGTGATAAAAAATCTATTAAAAGATGGTTCTTAAAAGAGTTAGGACAATGCGTGAAATTATTTTTGATACTGAAACAACGGGATTAAATAAAGAAAGTGACCGCATAATTGAGATCGGTTGTATAGAAATGATCAACCGTTATCTTACAGGACGTCGATTTCATGTTTATTTAAATCCACAAGATGTTATTATTCCTGATGAAGTTGTTGCTATTCATGGATTGACGAATGAACGCTTAAAAGATGAAAAAAAATTTGATGATATTGTCGATGCGCTTTTAGATTTTATTGATGACGCAACAATTGTTGCTCATAATGCAAATTTTGATATCGGTTTTCTTAATGCGGAATTAGAGCGAGTTAATAAGCCTCTTATTAATAGTGATAATGTCATCGATACATTATCTATAGCACGGCGCAGATTTCCTATGGGGCCTAACTCTCTTGATGTTTTATGTAAACGCTTTGGAATTGATAACAGTCATCGTGTTCTTCACGGGGCTCTACTTGATGCAGAGATTCTCGCTGATGTGTATATTGAGTTAATTGGTGGAAAACAGGGAATATTTAGTTTTGATAATTATGAAAGTTGTGATGTTATGAATGTTCAAGATAACAAAAATGCTTTCTATACGATAAAAACACGCTCCCAAGCTTTGCCTCAAAGATTAAGTAAACAGGAAAAAGATATGCATGCCGATTTAATCAAAAAGATAGGTGACAAAGCTTTATGGAATCACTTCAAGATTATTTAAAATAAAAATTGTTCTGGGTTTTTATCAACTCTTAAAAAAATACGGTCGTTGTGGGGAGGGGAACACCACAACGACCTTATCGCTACATTGCACCCCAGCTATCATAGGAGGAACAAAATAAAGCTATTATATCCCGTAACAGCAAAGAAAAGCTTTAGGTACTGAACACAAAATGCAACGATATTCCAAACCTATGACAATAAAAAATGGCTTTTTAGAGGCAAAACCAACAGATTTTAAAATAGGATCAATAAAAATATAAAAGTGTATTTTCTTTTTATGAAAAGGGAGAAATAAAATCGTTATGAAAGAAAATGATCATCTTTTTTTGGTTGATGGATCAGGCTATATTTTTCGTGCTTATCACGCTCTACCACCTTTAAAACGCAAAAAGGATGGACTTCCTGTAGGAGCCGTAGCTGGTTTTTGTAACATGCTATGGAAATTACTCTGTGACGCCCGTAATACCGCTATTGGTGTTGTTCCAACCCATATTGCTATTATTTTTGACTATTCATCTAATACTTTTCGCAAGGAGATTTATCCTCAATATAAAGCCAATCGAGCAGCTCCTCCAGAAGATCTTATTCCTCAGTTTGCACTCATACGACAAGCAACAAAAGCTTTTAATTTGCCTTGTATCGAAAAAGAAGGATTTGAAGCAGATGATTTAATTGCTACCTATGCGCAATTAGCGACACAGGTTGGAGCAAAAACAACGATTATTTCTTCTGATAAAGATTTGATGCAATTAGTAAACAAACATGTGTCTTTATATGATAGCATGAAAGATAAGCATATAGGTATCTCTGAGGTCATAGAAAAATGGGGTGTAATGCCTGAAAAAATGATTGATTTGCAGGCTTTAACTGGAGACCCAACAGATAATATACCAGGTATTCCAGGTATTGGCCCCAAAATTGCAGCACAATTATTAGATCAGTTTGGTTCTCTTGATCTTTTACTGCAACGCGTGACAGAAGTTAAGCAAATAAAGCGACGTGAAAATATTCAAACTTATAGTGAACAAGCAAAAATTTCTCGTGAACTCGTTAAACTTAAAACAGATGTTCCTGTAGATAAAAACTTAGATCATTTCATTTTGAAACCACAAGACGGTCCGCGTTTGATCGCTTTTTTGAAAGCTATGGAGTTTACAGCACTAACACGTCGTGTCGCAAAAGAGACGGCATGTGATGCTGCGGTTATTGATGCGTTAGAGCTAGATATTGAATGGAAAGAAACTACGTACAAGACTGATTTGAGTAGCAAAGAAAATAATACAGTTTTATTTCATGATTTTTTTGAGAATTCTCCACAAATTTTAGCACAAAAACGCAAGGATCAAGCTCTTATTCAAAAAATTGCAAGAGATGCCTATAAAACTATTCTTGATGAGGAAATTCTAAAAGAATGGCTGTTAGAAGCGCAAGAGCAAGGTTATTTTTCCTTTGATACAAAAACAACTTCTCTTGATCCTATGCAAGCAAAGCTTGTTGGTTTTTCATTGGCGTTACAACCTGGGAAAGCAGCCTATGTTCCACTTGAACATGTTGCAGAAGAAGAAAATCTTTTGGGAGGTGGGCGTATTGTTCCACAAATTGAAACACAAAAAGCTTTAGCACTTTTAAAACCTATATTGGAAAATCAAGCCGTATTAAAAATTGGCCAGAATATAAAATATGACTGGTTAGTCATGAAACAATACAATATTGTAATGTGCTCTTTTGACGATACAATGCTTTTATCTTATGCTTTAGAGGCTGGAATTTCGACACATGGTATGGATGTTTTATCTAAACGTTGGCTTGGGCATAAGCCAATTAGTTACAAAGATTTGACTCATAGTGGAAGAAAAATAGTCTCTTTTGCACAAGTAGATTTGAAACAAGCTACACTATATGCGGCAGAAGACGCTGATATAACGCTTCGTCTATGGCAAGTATTAAAGCCACAGCTTGTTGCACAAAAGATGACAAAAATTTATGAACGTCTTGATCGTCCATTGATAGAAATTCTCGCAAGAATGGAAGAACGTGGAATTCTTGTCGATCGACAGATTTTATCACGCCTTTCAGGAGAATTGGCACAGGCTGCTTTAAATTTGGAAGAGGAAATTTATCAGCTTGTTGGTGAAAAATTTAATATTGCTTCACCCAAACAACTAGGGGATATCCTTTTTGGTAAAATGGGCTTACTTGGTGGTGCTAAGACGAAAAGTGGCCAATGGTCAACATCTGCACAAACTTTAGAAGAGTTAGCTGCTGAAGGCCATATTTTACCAAGAAAAATTATTGATTGGCGCCAACTTACAAAACTAAAGTCTACCTATACAGATGCTTTACCTTCTTATATCTTGCCTACAACTGGTCGTGTTCATACAAATTATTCCCTAGCAACAACATTAACGGGACGATTATCATCATCAGAACCTAATCTGCAGAATATTCCAGTACGAACTGCTGAGGGACGAAAAATCCGAAAAGCTTTTGTTGCTTCAAAAGGGTATTTATTATTATCAGCTGATTATAGTCAGATTGAATTACGTATTCTTGCTCATGTTGCTGATATAACGGCATTAAAAGAAGCATTTACAAAAGGTCAGGATATTCATGCTATGACTGCATCCCAAATGTTTGGAGTTGCAGTTGAAGGAATGACATCAGAAATACGTCGACGTGCAAAAGCTATTAATTTTGGTATTATTTATGGCATTTCGCCCTTTGGATTAGCGAGCCAATTGGGAATTTCACGTAAGGAAGCTAGCGATTATATTCAACTCTATTTTGAAAGATTTCCAGGAATAGAGGATTATATGGAAAGAACAAAAATATTTGCACGTCATCATGGTTATGTAGAGACCATTTTTGGACGTCGTATTCACTATCCTGAAATAAAAACCGCTAAACCACAAATTCGTGCTTTTAATGAACGAGCTGCTATCAATGCGCCAATCCAGGGGTCAGCAGCAGACATTATTCGCCGTGCTATGATTCAAATGGAAAATGCTTTAGAAAAAGAACGATTGTCGGCTAAAATGTTATTGCAAGTCCATGATGAACTTATTTTCGAAGTCCCCAAATCTGAAAGTACAAAAACAGCGATTCTCATTAAAAAAGTTATGGAAAATGCTGCAATGCCAGCATTATCTTTATCTGTACCGCTTGAAGTGAAAGTTATAGCTGCTCAAAATTGGGATGAGGCACATTAATTTGTTTTATTCATTTTATGTTTAAGAGTAGACATTGCTTTTGAAAGGTTAAGGTATGCTTTAATAGGCAAGTGATCAGAGGCAATACGTGCGAGTGGTGAATAATGGTTTTCAACATTTATCAATAATTGATGAGGAAAAGCAAAAATTCTATCAAGAGCTAAAAAAGGAAAACGAGAAGGAAAACTTGGTACGCTACCAAGTGTGATATCAAAGTAAGGGGAAAAAAAATTTAATGATGAGCCTTTACCTTTGCGCCATTCATTTAAGTCACCAATGAGAAGTGTAGGCATAACAGAATATTTTTTAAGAAGCGCAAGAAGCATTTTAACTTGCTGATTACGAGAATGACGTAACAAACCAAAGTGAGTTGCTATAACACGAATAAAACCTGACTTCATTTTTAATTCTACAATTATAGCGCCACGGGGTTCAAAACCAGGTAAAGTAATTTGTGAAATATTATGTACACATCCTTGACGCAAAAAAAGAGCATTGCCATGCCAGCCATGGCCATTCGGTGACATAGTTTTTAAAGGCACTGGAATTAATCCTGTTTCAGCTTTTAAGAGTTGAAGATCAATCAAACCCGTGCGTTCACCAAAACGCTTATCCGCTTCTTGAAGGGCGAGAATGTCTGTTTGTAATTCAGCGATAACACGTACAATACGAGAAGGATTAAAAGTTTTATCAACACCAACACATTTGTGGACATTATAAGAGGCTATAGTAAGATCATAGTTATCATTATAGTTGATTACATTTTTATGATAACCAGAGTGATTATAGATTGCTCTTAATAAAGAATTATGAATTTTTTTCTGGATCAATGTAATAAGCCAACAAAATTTTAGTTTTTTGTTATTTTTAGTGTTTAATCATGTCAATAGATTTAAAGACAGCACTTATATAAAAGATAAAAAAGCCTTGTTTTTAAGAAAACAAGGCTTTTAAATTAAATAATAATTTTTATTAATCGCGATTAGAACCAAGAAATTGCAATAAAAAAACAAACATATTAATGAAATCAAGATATAGATTCAATGCACCCATAATAATTTTACGACTGCGAGTATCATATCCATCTCCTTCATAATACATCAACTTTATGTTTTGTGTATTGTAAGCTGTTAAACCAGCAAAAACGAGAACACCAATCACAGAGATTGCAAATTGTAAAGCACTTGACCCAAGAAAGATGTTCACAATTGTAGCAAGCATTAAACCAATTAAGCCCATAAACAAAAATGAACCTACAGCTGTAAGATCTCGTTTTGTAGTATAACCGTATAGTGATAAAGAACCAAAAGCAGCAGAAGTAATAACAAATGTTTGTACAATACTTTCTGGCGTATAACGTAGAATAATAGACGATAGCGAGAGCCCTACAAGAGTAGCGTAACCAAAAAAGAGGCTGCGCGCAACACTAGTACTGAGCGTATTAATTTTAAAACTGAGAAATAATACAGCTACAAGCGGTGCAAACATAATAACATAAGAAAACGGTGACATATAAAATGTCACACCAAATGATGTTAAATAAACACTTCCATTGATTTGGGCTACAGCTTGACTCATATCTGTTGTTGTAGCCAATGACGCGATTGCATAAGCGGCAGCAGCTGTAATAAGCAAACCAATGGCCATTGTGTTATAAACGCCCAGCATATAACTGCGCAACCCTTGATCAATTGATGCATCGGCATGAGAAATAGATGCCGAACGTAAATTTTTAAAATCAGCCATAATATAAGTCCTTTAGCATATGTTTCCTTAAGGTACTCGAGTTAAAAGAAGCTTATACTCCTTTATGCTCTTAAAATATAAGCCTTTTTTGTTAGGCGAATACAAAGGTTCTCAAAGCCTTAATGGAATTCTAGCACACTTCCCTCTATTATGGGGATTTATTTGGAAATTACAAGAGTTTTTTATTAAAAGAAAAGTTTAAAAATTAGTAATAAAGGGTTATTTTTCTCTAGAGTATTAAGAGAAGTGTAATGTGATTGATGTAAAAACAGTATTATGATGATAGTACAAATTTTGTTAATTTTAGTGGCTAAAGAAAAATAAAATGGATAAGCAAAAAAATTCAATATGATTAATGTTTTCTAAGTCGCTTGTAAAATAAAAAAGTGAATATACGATCCTTCAAAAGGAAAGAACGCTTCTAATATTCTCTTTCTTTTGAGTGAGCTCTATTGTTTTAATTAATTATAATAACGATTTCTGTGAGAATTAATCTTTAGTGTTTGTAAGAAGGTTTTAAAAATTTTTATCTATACCCTATAATCATGAGAACCTTAACAGATCTAAGAAAAAGTGTATTTTTTTATTTATATATTAATATATACTAACACAGAAAAGCGAGCTTTTCTATGCTAATGTAGCTCTATAGAGCCTTTGAAAGAGGTCAGAAACTGTTAATGTAAAATCAAAAAAAATCACAGAATTTCTTTATTCAAGAGATGTGTTATTAGAATAACGTTTTTTTTTAGCGCATATACAAAATTCATCAATTAAAACAGCAACAGCACCAAGTGTGATAAAAGTATCAGCAAGGTTGAAAACGGCAAAAGAAAAAACATCACGAATATGAAATAACAGGTAATCTATGACATAATGAAAACGAACACGATCAATGAGATTACCAATTGCCCCGCCAATAATAAGGGTAATACCAAAATGCGATAAAAATTTGTCTTTTGCAGTATTTTTCAACAACCATAAAAGAAAAACAATGATAATGAGTGTAAGAGCAATAATTCCCCAATGAGGATAGGAAGAAAGGAATGAAAATGCAATGCCAGTATTGCGGACATGATAAAGAGAAATAAAAGAAAAAATCGGTATTTCTGCTCCTAATTGTAAGCTATGCATAATCCAATATTTGATTGCTTGATCAAGTCCCACTGTAAAGATTAAAGTGAAAAAAAGAAAGAGCAATGATTTCCTTGTCATTTTTTATCCCTGCATGACTTCAAGAGTTAAGTAAGAACGACGAATTTCATAGAGCATAATAGCTGTTGCTACTGCTAAATTAAGTGAATCGGCATGCCCACATTGTGGGATGCGCGCCAGCTTATGGCAGTGATTTACGAGAACATCTGATAAACCTTGTTGTTCATTTCCCATTAAAAGTATAATCGGACCATTTTTAAAATCAATTGTGCGGTAATCTACAGATCCTTTAAGGTGCGTACCAACGATCATCCCTTTAAAATGTGTAGACCAATTTAAAAAAGTACTTTCATTACAACGATAAAGTGGTACGGAAAATATAGATCCCATTGTTGCACGTACTGTTTCTGGTGAAAAGGGATCTGTTGTCTCTCCAATTAAAATAATTCCTTTGGCTCCTGCTGCATCAACAGTACGGATGATAGTTCCAAGATTTCCAGGATCACGCACACGATCAAGGGCGATATAGACATCACCGATTTGTCTTATTATTTTTTCAATAGAGTGCCATTGTTGCTTAAAAATACCAATAACCGTTTGTGGATTATCGCGGTGGGTAATGGATTCCAGAACCTTTTGTGAGGCTTTAATTACAAAACCACCATTAGCTATAGTATTTGCAGCGGTATTTTCAATGGTGGAATTACTTAGTGAATTTTTAGAAACGATAAGTGTGTGAATTGTCCAACCAAGATTTAAAGCATCAATGACTAATTTTAACCCTTCTGCCATGAAGATATTTTCTCGATTACGATTTTTCTTTTTGTCTAGTGCTTTAAAATATTTAATAATAGGATTGCTAAGGGATGTAATTTCTTTCACTTTGCCGGTTTTTTGTTTACACATGTTCAAGCAATCCAACGGCTAAAAAGTGAAGTAGAAAGAGCTCGTCCAGCGGATTCTTCACGCAAAATCAATTCTCCTGACTCTATCGTACCACCAAGATTTATAAATGCATCACGCATTAAAGTATGAAACGTATAAAAGGAAGCACGAATAGAATAAGCTGTGAGAACAACAGCAAGTGGTTTATTCGATAAGAGTTTGCGGCAGTTTTTAATCATGGCTGGTAAGTGATCAAACAATTGCCAAATTTCATTATGAGGTCCGCGTCCATAAGCAGGAGGATCAAGAAGAATCAAATCGTAGCTTTTTTGACGGCGTAATTCACGTTCAACAAATTTTATTGCATCGTCGCATATCCAGCGAATGGGACGATCTAATAATCCTGCTTTTTCTTGATTAGCTTTTGCCCAACTGATAGCTTTTTTAGAAGCATCAACATGGGTAACAATCGCACCTGAACGTGCACCAATGAGAGAAGCAATGCCTGTATAGCCAAAAAGATTTAATAATTTAACAGGACGATTGGTTTTAATAATTTGTTCTTCTAGTGAACGCCAATGAGCATCTTGTTCGGGAAAAACACCCACATGGCGAAAGGAAGTAAAACGTCCCAGAAAAGATAAGCCATTCCAAGAAAGTGGCCATGTTTCACCAAGAGGCTTTTTAGGAAAATACCAACGACCAACTCCTTCTTCATCTCGGTTACCTGTAAAAATTGCATCAACATTAGCCCAATTTTTCTGTGATAAAGCTGGTTGCCATAGCGCTTGACTTTCTGGCCGAATAATACGGTAGGAACCATAACGCTCCAATTTTTTTCCATTCCCAGAATCAATTAAAGCATAATCTGTGCTTGCACCTGTTTCTAAAATGAAAGGCAATTTCTCTTGTGGGTATACTTTATGAGAGTGTGGTTGGAAACATTGTACAGGCATATTGAGTGTCGTAATATATTGTCCTAAAAAGGGATTATTTTAAATATTCGTTGAAGTCCTTATGATGTTAAGAGCCGTAAGGTAATTAAACTATGTACAGGAAACAAGAGAAAACATCTTTAGATTTGTTATCTTTTGAGCACTATAGAAAAGATTTTGTTAGAGTGCTACCGTATTAGATTTATTAGCAATTGATATTTTTAATTTCTCTATTTGAGCTTTGCTTTCTTTTAAGGCTTTACGGTTTTTGTATTGTGCAAACCAATTGATTATACTGCTTAACAAAAGACCAAAACAAAAAAAAGTAAAAAGCCAAACAAAAAGAGGAGCTTGATAAGTAAAATGTTCAGAATTGTTTTGAAAAGGATTAAGCGTTAATATAACAACTTGGCGATTAGCAACGATAAAGCCAATCAAAAAAGCTGTAATAGGCGCCAAAATAACCGCTAAGAGAAAGCGTTTAATGATCATGGATTTACTCATTTATTAAGCCGGTCACGTAGATCTTTACCTGTTTTGAAAAAGGGAACCCATTTTTCTTCGACCATAACAGTTTCACCTGTTCGTGGATTGCGACCATTACGAGCTGAACGTGTTTTTATAGAAAAAGCACCGAAACCACGGAGTTCAACACGTTGACCATTAGCAAGAGCAGCTGAAATTTTTTCAAAAATAGCACTCACAACATTTTCTGCATCGCGCTGCATAAGATGCGGATTATGACGAGCAATAATTTGTACAAGTTCTGATTTAACCAAAATAGCCTCTCTTTCATACGAAAAAAGATTTTTGTTATAATTGTGTGTTTCATATATGCACGTTACATATATAAGATATGCATATTCCAATATATAAATCATTAAAAGTAAAATAAAGCCAGTAAAAGAAAGATTGCAATAAATAAGATTTAAAACATGCCTTATAAAAACTCTATAAATAAAAAAAGCGAAATATCTGGGAAATTAACAATATGACTGTGCGTAACCAACATGAATTTTTTTCTATAGAATCATCTTTTACCAATATTTTAAAAAAAACCTATTTTCATTCCCGTAAAGTTCGCTTGTTAAAAATTTGTTTACCATTTCTTGCATTGATTATAGCATTAATTTTTTGTTGGTTCACATTTTTTTCTATTTCTTTTTCCTTTGATAAGGTGCTTTCGAGTCATGAAGAAGAGGAAATAGCACAATTAACAATGCTTAATCCAAGATTAGAAGGTTATACAAATTTTCATAAGCCTTACTGGATTAAAGCAGAAAAGGCGTTTCAAGATCGTAAGTCTTCTGGAATTATTGGGTTAAAGAATATTACAGCTGAAGTCCCTACAAAGGGACAGGGGCAAATTTTTATTGATGCACAAGGAGGAGTTTATGATAATATTAAAAGTCATTTACAATTCAATGAACCTTTTACGGTTACAACGAAAGATGGAATAATTGCAAAATTTATAGCTGCAAATATTGATTTATCTAAAAGCCAATTTAATACAGATCAGCCTGTGAATATTCAAAGCGCCAATTTTCATCTTATAGCAAATGCTCTGCAAGTTTGTGAGAAAGAGCAAGTTATGTATTTCCAAAAGGGGGTACGTATTGTTCTTGATAAGAAGGAAAAATAATAGAAGGAACTTGGAGTAGTGTTTATAGAAGGCGTATGTACATTTATACGAGAAAAAAAATTAAGAATGAAGACAAAAAAATCGTGTAAAGAACAGGTAAGTCTCTTAACTTTAAGTCTAGCGATATTGGGATCAATTAATGGATATGCTGCAGTCACTCATTTTGGAATCGATGGGTTAAATGGGCAAGAGCCAATGGAACTTCACGCAGATTCTTTAGAAATACGTGATAAGGAAGGCATTGCTGTTTTTAATGGCGATGTTTCAGTGATGCAGGGCGAACGACTTTTACGAACGTCAAAATTAGTTATTTATTATAATAAAGCACATATAACAGGTGGTATAAATCAGTTGAGGAAACAATTGATTTTTCCTGAAAAGATTGGTTCGACAGATATTCAAAAAGTAGAAGCCTTAGGTGAGGTTTATATAAAAACGGCAAAACAAACTGCTACGGGTGATAAAGCTATTTTTGATGGACAATCGAATATGATAATCTTAACAGGTAATAATGTTGTGTTGACTGATGGCGATAATGTCGCTCAAGGATGCATATTAACAGCGAATATGAAAACTGGAAAAGCTTCTCTTGAAGGATGTAAGACTCCTGGAAAAAAGAATCGTGTTTCGATTATTTTAAAATCAAGCTCAAAGAATGGTCGTTAAGATTTCATGTTTGGAATCAAAAGAGAAAAAAAGACGATTGAACACAACCTTACGAGTAGGGTTTTAAAAAAAACCTCAAATAGGACTTTAGTTGCTCATAATTTAGTTAAAGTTTATCGAGGAAGACAGGTTGTTGATCGTGTTTCTTTTAATATTCATGCTGGAGAAACTGTCGGTATTTTGGGTCCTAATGGTGCTGGCAAAACGACCTGCTTTTATATGGTTACAGGTTTAGTAAAATCCGATGGTGGTTCAATAGAGATTGATGGGTTTGATATTACCCATTTGCCAATGTATCGGCGTGCTCGTTTAGGGATTGGATATTTACCGCAAGAAGCTTCAATTTTTCGTGGTCTCTCAGTAGAAGATAATATTAAGGCTGTTTTGGAAGTAATTCAAAAAGATCGCTTTAAACGCCATGAAGAGTTGGATGCCCTTTTGCACGAATTCAAAATTGATCATTTACGAAAAATGCCCGCTCTTTCTTTATCGGGAGGTGAACGTAGGCGTCTTGAAATTGCACGCGCTTTAGCTTCTCGCCCCAACTTTATGTTGCTTGATGAACCTTTTGCAGGAATTGATCCCATCGCTATTTCTGATATTAAACAGCTTGTTCGTCATTTAACTCAACGTGGTATTGGCGTTTTAGTAACGGATCATAATGTGCGTGAAACATTGGAGCTTGTTGATCGTGCTTATATTATTCACGCAGGAAAAGTGCTAGTTCATGGTTGTCCGAACGACATTATCAATAATGCTGATGTTCGTGAAATTTATTTGGGAGAGCAGTTTTCTCTTTAGTTTTTCCATTTCTATAGAATATTCAAGTTTAAAAATTATTGTCATATGATATATATAAGTATTTCGTGACGATTAGAAAAAGAATAGTCTAATTCACTATAAAATTTTTAAACTTACAAAAGAATCATAGTTCATTTTAATGTTTTTATTTATAATAATTTCTTTTTTAAAATTAAAGATCCTTTTTTATTTAGAGCGTATCTGATAATCTTTAAAAGCGACAAATTTTATTTTCGGAGCTCTTTCTGCTTCATAATTTAACGAAAAATGATTTTCTGCTAAAAAAACTGGATCACTGTCTAAATCATGCGCAATAGCGGATCGATGATGAGTAAGAAAATTTTGAAGTTCTTCTTTACTTTCTGCAGAAATCCAACGACATACGTTAAAACGCGATGATTCAAAACTCACAGGTAGAGAATATTCTACTTTAAGTCGTTCTGTTAAAACATCAATTTGCAAAGCACCAATAACACCAATAAGAGCTGGGGAACCATCATAAGGGATAAATAACTGTACGACTCCCTCTTCAGCCATTTGATGCAAAGCCTCTTTTAGTTTTTTTGCTTTCATCGGGTCACCTAAGTGAACGCGACGTAAAATTTCTGGTGCAAAATTTGGTAGGCCTTTAAAGAGAATATCTTCTCCTTCAGTCAAGGTATCTCCAATACGCAAAGTTCCGTGGTTCGGAATACCTACTATATCACCAGCATACACTTGATCAGCAATTTGACGTGAACGCGCAAAGAAAAACTGCGGTGCTGAGAGTGTCATTGATTTTCCTGTTCGTACTAACTTCGTTTTCATACCGCGTTCAAGTGTTCCTGAACACACCCGCAAAAATGCAATACGATCACGATGATTAGGATCCATATTAGCTTGAATTTTAAAGACAAAACCGGTCATTTTGGGTTCAGTAGCCACTACATTTCGTTGATCGGCTACCTGATCACGAGGGCTTGGACCAAAATCAATCAGGGCATTAATCAAATCACGGACACCAAAATTTCGTAAAGCTGAACCGAAATAAACAGGTGTCATATACCCTTCATAGAAAGCTTTAAGATTAAATTTCTTGCAAGCACTGCGAGCAAGCTCTACTCCTTCAATAAAGAGTGTTTGTTGATTTTCAGGAAGCAAATTTGCAATTTCGCGAAGATCAGAAATCGTTTGTGAAATAACTTCATGGTCTTGCTGGCGAAAACAATTATTATGAAGATCAAAAGTGCCAGTAAAATTCTTTCCTATACCAATAGGCCAAGTGATTGGAGCAGTATCAAGCGCAAGTTTTTCTTCAATTTCGTCTAAAATTTCTAAGGGATCACGGGCTTCACGGTCCATTTTGTTAACAAAAGTGACAATAGGGATATCACGCATTCGGCATACTTCAAACAGTTTGAGTGTTCTTGGCTCAATTCCGCGTGCTCCATCGAGTACCATAATTGCACTATCAACGGCTGTTAAAGTACGATATGTGTCATCCGAAAAATCCTCATGACCTGGGGTATCTAACAAATTAAAAATATGATTTTCATATTCAAATGTCATTACGGATGTAACAACAGAAATACCACGGTCGCGTTCAATATTCATCCAATCAGAACGGGTTTGAATACGGTCTTTTTTTGCTTTCACCTCACCAGCCAACTGAATAGCACCACCAAATAATAACAACTTTTCTGTTAAGGTTGTCTTTCCGGCATCAGGATGCGCGATGATTGCAAATGTACGCCGTCGTTTTACTTCTTGTGCTCTACGTTCCATTATTTTTCTACCGATCGGGCAAGTGCTGTAGCAATGAGTGCACGTGTCTCATCAATTCCATACAGTGCTATAAATGATCCAAACCGTGGTCCTCGTTCTTGTCCTAAGAGTACTTCATAAAGCATTTGAAAAAAAACACTTGAAACACCAGGCCCCCCTTCTGGATTTTTTTTGCTATGGTCTTGATAGCATTCGGTTAAGCGTGCAACATCAAGAAGTGCATTTTGAAGAGTATTTCCATCAACAGTTTTCGGCAAACTCGCTAATTTTGTATCAATTTGAATCAATACTGAGCGTTCATTTTCATCAGCTGTACGAAATTTTTTATTTGGTTTTACGAATGTCTCAAAATATTTAAGAGCAAACTGTACTAACTGGTCAAGCATCGGATATATTTGCGCATTAGCTCCTTTAGCATAACGAGAAATAAATCCCCAAAGAACGTCTTTATTTTCAGCATTAGAAGCACTGACCAAATTCAACAGCATAGCAAAAGAAACAGGCAAATTGACCTGAGGAGGACATCCATGATGAATATGCCATACGGGATTATTAAGACGCTCTTTCCATTGCTGATGCTCATATGCTGAAAGATGTGCGTAATACTCATCAACAGTTTTTGGAATAACATCAAAATAAAGCCGTTTTGCTGTTCTTGGTTTTAAGAACATATAGAGTCCTAAACTTTCTGTTGGTGCATAAGTTAACCACTCATCAATAGTCAAACCATTTCCTTTAGATTTGGAAATTTTTTGTCCCTTATCATCCAAAAAAAGCTCATAATTAAATCCCTCAGGAGGCTGGCCACCAAGAATTTTGCAAATTTTAGAAGAAAGATTTGTTGAATCGATAAGATCTTTTCCCGCCATTTCGTAATCAATTCCGAGTGCAGTCCAGCGCATTGCCCAATCCACTTTCCACTGACACTTAACTTTTCCACCTGTAATTTCTGTTTCAATGGGCTCACCTGTTTCAGGTTCGATATAGGTTACAGTTCCTTTCTCAACATTTCGAGCAATCATTGGGACCTGTAATACTTTTCCAGAAAGTGGAGAAATAGGCAGAAAAAGTGAATAAGTTTCTTGTCGTTCTTTACCCAATGTTGGTAGAATGAGCTCCATAACCTTATCATAACAGGACAGTATTCTTAGAAGTGTTTCATCAAAACGACCAGAATGATAATAATCGGTAGCACTAGCAAATTCATAGTTGAAACCAAAACGGTCAAGGAAAGTACGCAAACGTGCATTATTAGCAGCTCCAAAAGAAGGATAATCATCTCCAAAAGGATCGGGGATACGGCTAAGCGGTTGACCAAGATAGTCTTCCATTTTTTTTCGATTAGGCACATTATCAGGAACTTTGCGCAAACCATCCATATCATCAGAAAAACAAAGAAGTTTTGTTTTAATTTTGTTTTCGGTAAGAATATGAAATGCATGACGTACCATAGTTGTACGTGCAACTTCCCCAAAAGTTCCAATATGTGGCAAGCCAGACGGTCCATAACCTGTTTCAAATAAGATATGCTCTGGGTAGCCAATTTTTTCATAGCGTTTGATAATTTTACGGGCTTCTTCAAACGGCCAAGCTTTTGATTGAGCAGCTGAATCTCTTAGTTCAGGTGAAAAGTTATAGGTACCATACGGATTGTGCATCATCCTTATCCCAAAAATAAATTACTTAATGACAAGATGTATGATTGTTAAACTTTTTCGTCAATAATAGTCATCTAAAAGCAGAAAAAATCTTCTCATTTTTCCTTTATCATGATCAATACATACCTTATTTTCAGTTATAGCTTTCTTATCTTATGTAACTTAAAGTATTATAAACATGATTTATTCATTTGAATTATTGATGTTTTAGTTACCATTATCTTAGTTTTCTATTATATTAAAGATCATGAATCCTTTGGCATCAAACTAAAAATTGGATAATGACACATTTACTAAAAAATAAGATAAAGAAAATACGGAATTAAAGGTTTTTATATAAAAACCTTTTTTATGAATTTTATCAAGATGGGTTTATGGAGTTTTATAATTTCGAGGAACGGGCTGCTAATGTTCGTAAACGCAATGCATTCAATTTAATAAAACCTGCTGCATCTTTTTGATCATAAGCACCTTGGTCATTCTCAAAAGTCACCAACTTATCAGAATAAAGTGATTTTTCACTTTGACGTCCTTCAACAATTACATTTCCTTTATAAAGTTTTAGTGTTACTTCCCCTTCAACATTTTCTTGAGATAAATCAATCGCTGCTTGTAACATTTTACGCTCAGGTGAAAACCAAAAACCGTAATAAATAAGTTCTGCATAACGTGGCATTAATTCATCTTTCAGGTGAGCTGCACCACGATCCAGTGTTAAGGATTCCATTGCTCGGTGAGCAGTTAAAAGAATAGTTCCTCCTGGTGTTTCATAAATACCACGCGATTTCATACCCACAAAGCGATTTTCTACCAAATCTAATCGGCCAATACCATTTTTACACCCATAGCTATTTAATTGAGTTAACAAATCTGCGGGAGATAAAACTTTTCCATTAATTGAAATAGCATCTCCTTTTTTAAAACCAATTGTAATTATAGTTGCTTGATCTGGAGCAGCTTCTGGAGAAAGAGTACGCATATGCACATATTCAGGAGCAGAAACTGCTGGATCTTCTAAAATCTTTCCTTCTGATGAAGAATGCAATAAATTTGCATCTACTGAAAAAGGTGCTTCACCTTGTTTATCTTTCTCTACAGGAATTTGATGCGCATGCGCAAATTCAATCAAATCTGTTCGACTTTTAAAATTCCAATCACGCCAAGGAGCAATAATTTTAATATCAGGATTAAGAGCATAAGCAGAAAGTTCGAAGCGTACTTGATCATTGCCTTTTCCCGTTGCTCCATGAGCGATAGCATCTGCATTGGTTTTTTGGGCAATTTCAACGAGACGTTTTGAAATAAGTGGGCGAGCAATCGATGTTCCTAAAAGATAAGCTCCTTCATAAACCGCATTTGCTCGAAACATCGGGAATACAAAATCACGCACAAATTCTTCCCGTAAATCTTCAATATAAATTTCTTTAACGCCAAGCATTTCAGCTTTACGACGTGCAAGCTCCAGTTCTTCTCCTTGACCTAAATCTGCTGTAAAGGTTACAACTTCAGCTCCTAGTTCACTTTGCAACCATTTGAGAATGATTGATGTGTCCAGTCCCCCTGAATAAGCTAAAACAACTTTTTTAATCTCTTTCCATTTTTTCATTTTTAAGCTCTTATTATTATTTTCTCCCTTTATCTTTTACTCAGAAATCAAAGCCATGCAAGGAATGAAAATAAATTTTTAAAAACAACATAAAAAAGATGCAAAAAAATAAAAAACTATAAAGAGAAAATCGATAAAAGATATAAGTTACGCTCCTTATTTCTAAGCATAAAAGAAATTAGTATGTCATTTTTATCCAAATGGTCTATTGTTTTTAACGCATTCTAGCAACGTTATTTTTTCTTTCACTTTACGATTTAATATTATACTCTCATTAGAATGTACCATTACATAAAGTAAATAAGCTGCAATTATGTGCGCTTTCGTCTGTGCAACAGGTTTTATTCTCTAAGCTATGGCTATAGCCATTGATCTATCGGCATTTATTTTATATTATCACGCACTTTTATGATTTGCTTTTCAGGCTTTGCGTCAACACTTAATATTTTCAGAACGCCATAGTCTTAAATGCAACTATTTAACCAGTAATCCTAAAGTACTCTTTTTAACATAATGTTCTTACAATGATTGATTAATGCTCATGATCGTATGACTACATAAATGACCAGTTTTAAGGATTTTTAAATATTTCTTTGTTCATTATAATTTCTATAGTTTTATGATAAGCAAATATTTAAAAATTTTCTGATCACTCTTTTTGCGATCGTTTTCTTGATTGATTCATTGCAGAAATTTTATTAGTTTTGCTCTACTCTCAACTTATCTTGAAAGACCTAGTTTATTCATTACCAATTATATTTTCAAGTCTTATCCGTTCAGATTTAGCTAAACGCTTTGAAGCTGATTTAAGCT
Source organism: Bartonella sp. A1379B (assembly GCF_002022485.1). Taxonomy (NCBI): domain Bacteria; kingdom Pseudomonadati; phylum Pseudomonadota; class Alphaproteobacteria; order Hyphomicrobiales; family Bartonellaceae; genus Bartonella; species Bartonella sp. A1379B. The sequence goes on from NZ_CP019780.1 coordinate 1,421,435, forward strand.
GCCCACATGCGGCCAAAATATCACGTCCACGTGGCATGCGAATAGGTGAGGCATAACCTGCTTTATTAATGATATCAGCGAAACGTTCGATTTGTTCCCAATCAGAACATTGATAATTACTTCCAGGCCATGGATTAAAAGGAATCAAATTGATTTTAGCAGGAATACCTTTAAGCAATTGAATTAATTTTCTCGCATCGTCTAAACTATCATTTACATTTTTCAGCATAACATATTCAAATGTAATTCTCTTAGCATTTGAAAGGCCAGGATAATTACGGCAAGCTTCCATTAACAAAGCAAGGGGGTATTTTTTATTAATTGGAACAAGAATATCTCGCAATGTATCATGTACTGCGTGGAGCGAAATTGCTAACATAACGCCAATTTCTTTTCCTGTTCGTATAATTCCAGGAATTACTCCACTCGTTGAAAGAGTAATACGACGTTTCGATAAAGAAAGCCCATTTCCATCGGAAGCAATTAATAAAGCTTTTTTAACTGCTTCAAAATTATAAAGCGGTTCACCCATACCCATCATAACAACATTAGTAATTTTACGTCCTTCAATTGGGATAATTGCGCCATCAGGTGTCTTCTTATCAGGAAAATCACCTAAACAATCACGGGCAACCAATAATTGCACTAAAATTTCTTCAACTGTTAGATTACGAACAAGTTTTTGTGTTCCCGTATGACAAAAAGAACACGTTAATGTGCATCCTACCTGAGATGAAATACACAAAGTACCACGCGCTTCTTCAGGGATATAAACCGTTTCAATTTCAACAGGTTTCCCAGCTCCAGAAGCTGGAAATCGTAAAAGCCATTTACGAGTACCATCTTGTGATATTTGTTCTGCAACAATTTCTGGACGCGCAATAGAAAAATGCTCTTTGAGCATCTCCCGCATTGGCTTAGAAATATTTAACATTTCATCAAAATGAGAAACTCCACGCACATAAAGCCAATGCCAAATTTGACGTACACGCATTTGCGTTTGATGTTCTGGAACACCAATTGCCTGTAAAGCCTGTGCTATTTCATCGTGTGATAAGCCAATTAAAGGTAATTTAGATTGTTTCGTTACTATAGTATTCTTTGCTTTTAATATTTGATATGTTTCAATAGATTTAAGGTCATGTGAAATGGCCATGGTTTTCCATTTTATCAGCTATTTTAGAATTATAAATATTTAGTGACATTTTTGTGCCATATTTAACGCAGCTTTCACTCCCTTTAAAGAGTAAGTATAGGTAGTGTGAGTTCCTCGTTTTGAGGTAGCTCTCACTGTCATGTCCGCTCCTGAACGCATAGCAGCAACAAGCTGTTTTTCCATTCCTGATGATGTTAACCAAGCAGATGAATCTTTTGTAAAAAAGTCAAAATTTTTATCTTTAATAGTGACAGTAACTTTTGATCCCTCTTTAAGTGGATAACCAGCCATAAATTGTGGTTCAAACGAAACAGGAGAATTAGAACGTTTGGTTACCAAAAAGAAATTATCACCGTGTTTAACAGTTGTTGGATCTGCCTTTAAAGGAACTGATAATATATAACAAATCATATTATCTGGTGCTTTATAAGAATAAGCTCCCCAGGCTTCAAATTGTTGTAAACGATTTGGTGTTTGTGCCCAAGCCGAACCAACAACAGTCATAATCATAGTGCATACAACAGTAAAAATTTTTTTCAACATCTTAATCTCGCTTACTTTTTTATTTTTTAAAAAATTTCTTTACATTAGCAAAGTTTAATAAAGGCCGAAGTAATATATAAGGTAATTTTTTTAATTGTTTACAAAAGAAATATTATTTTAGTCAAAATAAGTCTTTCTTTCAATTGTGATCTTTTAGTCATTACTAAAGCATGAATTTTTTATTCAACAGCTAGATTTTTTAAAATATTCTCAATTAATCTGATAAAATTTTATATAAAAGTTTGATATTTTTTTAATATGACTTCAGATTAAAACAAAAAAAATATTGAGTTTTTTCTATAAAATTCTTAGCTGGACTTATTTTTTCTCAAATATATTTAGCCATTTTTCCTGAAGAATCGCAGTATCATTTCCTATATTTGTTGATTCCAATTTCTCATAGTGTAAAATAATCTTAATAAATAGCTGTTCATCAAGTTTATTGGCATAGTAGCTTTTTAGCTGAAATTTGTAAATTTTTTAAATATCTACATACTTACTTAATCAAGAGTAATTTTAAAGATTTTTGACATTTACGTATATATTTATTTTTTAATTTATAATAGATAAAAAACAATTACGATGTGAGCAGCTTAAAAGTTAATTTAAGTAAAAATTGAAAAAACAAAGAAACATTAACTATTGTAGTTATATCAAAAATAACAACTATTATCCAATGTATTTATCATTTTTAAAGTTTAATAAACAACTCAATATCTTTTAAATGATTTTTTTCTTAAATTGTTTTTATACAGCCGATATAGAGTAAACTAAAACAAAAGTGTATTTTCAAAATTCGTATTTTTCAGAAAATATAAGCTCATAATCTTATCTACTATTTATTATAAATTATGATCAATAATACAGGAAACAGTTGGATAAATAAAACAATTAACAGACTTATTGTGAAGAATTTTAGTAGTTTAAGCTTACAATCGTAGAGAATTTTAAATGAAAAGGAGCACTTTGAGCTCCTTTCTTTTAGAAAAAGAGTCACGAGGAAATTCAACCAAGACTATTTTTAATCCATTCAACAAGATGTCCTTTAGACGTAGCACCAACTTTATTGGATGATACTTTTCCATTTGTAAACATTAATAAAGTAGGAATCGATCTTATTCCATATTGCGTAGCTAAGTCTGGATTTTCATCAATGTTAATTTTAGCGACTTTAATCTGGCTTTGCATTTCTGTTGCAATTTCATCAAGGATTGGTGCAATGCTTTTGCAAGGACCACACCACTCTGCCCAAAAATCAACAACAACAGGAAGAGGAGAAGTGAGAACTTCATTTTCAAAATTGCTACTATCAATTTTTATACATGTCATTGATTTATCCTTTACTGCTTTTATAAATGAGTATGAATTATTTATGTTAAGTTATTGTAAAAATAAATTATAATAGATTTTTTAGAAAACATTTCCTTTTTTATTTTTATACGATGATTTCATCAAGAAGTGCGTCAAGTTTTTCAGGAAGCAATTTAAAGATCTTGGCTTTTTTTATATAAATGAGAAGAGCATGCATATTTTTATCAGGATAGATAGTTTGCAACAATTTCTGATAAAGTGCCATTTGTAATAAATGATGTTGCTTAATATCGGTATCATTTTCTGGTGAAAGACCAGTTTTGAAATCGGCAAAAAAAACACTATTATGGGTGATACATAAACGGTCAATTTGACCAGAAACCATTTGTTCTTTACCATTAATTTTTACGATACCCATGAGCGCAACTTCAGCATGTGAAAGGTTAGAAAAAAATGGCTTAAGGTCTGGATTATCTAAGATTGTCCAAATATGATGAAGGGCTTTTTCTCTTTGGGTTTTATGCCAATGAGAAGCTTTTGTATTTAAATAGAATTGCGCGTAATCTTGGCGTTTTGTAGGGGGGTAATTGGGCAAATGTTGCAGTAATTGGTGAATAAAATTACCATATTCAATAGAAAAAGTTTTCTTGGTATTTTTTTCTCCTAAGACAGGTGAGATGCTAAAGCGTTCCTTCTGAGGGAAAAATTCAGTTTTGGTATCATTGATTCCCACAACAGAGGGCCTTAGAGGTTTTGATAAGGTTGATTCTGTAGGCACTTTATTATGAAAAAACGCAGGTAAAGGTGGAAAAATTTGGTGAGTTTCACAAGATATTTCTTGATACACTGGTGCTGGACAGGAAGAGGTGATGCAATAACGCCAAGCTGTGATATCTTCTGCAGGACCTTTTATAGGAACAGCATGAGGTTTAAGAGCTTTCTTTACTAATTGCAGCCATGTATTCGGGGTTTCTTTTTGATTCGTATAACCACAAATAATAAGTCGATCTTCGGCGCGTGTCATACCCACATAAAGAAGACGTTTATATTCTTCTTCGGCACGTTCTTTTAAACGTGAAAGCACTTTGTCAAAATGTTTTGTATGATGTTGTGCATTTGGGCGCCAGATGAAAACTTGCTTATCTCCTAAGGAGCATTTAAGAAAGTGTGGTGCATATTGCGGATGCCATATTGCACTCCCTGGATCGACCAAAAAGACAACTGCTCCTTCAAGCCCTTTTGCAGCGTGAACCGTCATAATTCTTACTTCTTCACAATTTTGATCAAGTTCACGCTTGATTTCTGGTTCATTGATACTCAATATTTCCAAAAAGGCTTGTAATCCTGGTAATCCAGTTTTTTGAATAGTGAGTGTGTGATCTATAAAAGCATCGAGGACTTCATTTGCTTCAGTTCCTAAACGAGCAATGATTTTCTGTCGTCCTTTATCGTTGTTGAGAATATAACTATAAAATTCAAAAACGGGCATTTTATCAACTAAAGTTCGATATGTGTTAAGACGCTCAAAAATAATTTTAAAAACGGCATGCGATGAAGAATGAGTTGAAAGGCTTTCCCAAAGAGAGCCTGTACGTTGAACGGCAAGTTGATAAAGTTCGTTTTCACTAAGCGAAAAAAGTGGACTTTTTAAAACACAAGCCAGGGAAAGATCATCTTGCGGTTGCAAAACAAAACGGGCAAGCGCCATTAAATCACGCACACTAATATGGGTTGTTAATTGTAAACGATCAGCACCAGCGACAGGGACATGACGGAGTTTGAGTGCACGAGAAAGGGCAGGAACAAATTGATCACGTTTACGAACCAAAACCATAATATCACCAGCACGCAGTAAACGTTTTTTTGCTGGGAGCATTTCACCATTTTTCAACCAATTAGAAATGGTTTCGGCAATTTTTTCTGCTAAACATATTTGGGGTGTATCGAGATGATCAACAGTTGAGAGCCAATCATCAGGAAATTCGTTTGTTTTTTTGGAGATGGCATCCCATATAATAACATCGCCTGGACTATGAACACGGATAGGTTCATGGACTGTCTTTACGTGTTCTGCTGAAAGTCCTTTGTAATTTTCGGGTGATTCAAAGACAAGATCAACGCTTTTAAGGACATCGGCTGTAGAGCGAAAAGAATAATTGAGTTGTATTTTTTCAAATTTTTGTTCAACTTGTTTAACTTTTTTTTGAATTATTCGGCCATTTTCAGCAAAATTTTCTAGTACAGCTCCTTGAAAAGAATAAATAGATTGTTTTTCATCACCAACAGCAAAAACAGTACGTGTATTTGTACGTTGACTGTGACCTGTAAAAAACTCTTGCGCTAAAAGTTGAATAATTTGCCATTGCTTAGGATTGGTATCTTGTGCTTCATCTAGTAAAATATGATCAATTCCACGGTCGAGTTTATATTGTACCCACTGGCTTGCACCTTTATGCTGCAATAAATAGAGAGTACGTTCAATGAGGTCGTCAAAATCTAAGAGGTTATTGGCTTTTTTTAAATCCGTATAGATTTTGAGATAAATATCACAAAGCTGAAAAGCTGCTATGTTAAGTGTAACAAGTTTGACACATTGATATTTGTCTAAAAGAAGAGGAAGCTGATTTTGTTTGTCTTCGATTTCTTTTTCGATAAAAGGCCAGACTTCGTCTGATTTTTTAGAAAATAAGCGCGAAAAATCACGTGGTTTTCCTGATTTTTCAAAATAAATATTTGAAACAAGGTTGATGATATTTGTTTCATCAGATGATGTTGCTAACTGTAAAAATTTCTCGATTATATCTTTGTTTTTTGGGGTGCTATGGGTTTGATAATATTTTATTGCGTAAGAAGGAAGTGCCGCAATTTGTTGAATTTTATCGAGCAGTCGTTGGTTTGTGTCATCCGGTGCTAAATTAAAAAATGCACGGAATTGTTCTGTTCCATTTTCAGAGAAGATGAAAGGTAAGAACTCAGATAATTCATGTTGTTTTTGAGTTGCTTCATAGAGCAATTGATTGAGTGTATTTTCACTGATAATTTTAAATAATTCTTTTAACGCTAATTGTGCATCACGATGGATTAAAAGTTTGCGACGGGCTTGCTGTAATAATTTTTTCCGATTTATATCATCTAACAGTTCAAAATGGCCAGCAATATTCGCTTCTAGTGGAAATTGATGTAATAAAGATTCACAAAATGCATGAAAAGTTTGAATTTTTAGGCCGCCTGGTGTTTCAAGAGCGCGGGCAAATAATTGACGGGCATTGGCAAGTTTTTGTGTATTAACGGGTTTATTTTCAAGCTTTGATAAAATTGTTTGAAGCTGTTTGTCATCAAGCCCACTCCAATTGGATAGTGTACGAAAAATACGCGATTGCATAACAGAAGCGGCTGCGTTGGTATAGGTAAGACATAAAATACGTGCTGGAGGTGTTCCATTTAAAAGTAAGCGGATGACACGTTCAGTTAAAACATGGGTTTTTCCAGATCCTGCATTCGCAGAAACCCATACACTTGTTGTCGGATCTGTGGCTTTTGCTTGTGTATCAAGAGCTGTTTGAGGAATAGAAAAAAGAGTCATGATTGATCCGCTTTATCGAAACCAATAGACCATTCCAATAATCGAGCTAGATGGTCATAGTCACCTTCATAAGATTTTTTTAAGGGAACTGCATGTGAAAGATAACCTTGTTGTGGATTCTGATAATAATTGATCAATGAAATAAGATACTTCCATGCTTTTTTACCAAGAGAGATTGCGTTTTCTTGATCTTTTGTTTTTTTATTTATAATGGCTATAGGTTTAATTGTCCCTTTTCCTTTTAAGGAAATGTAAAGTAAATTAGAGGGAGTAAGACCCTTAAAATCTACAAAGGCTCCTTGCATTAATAAAGCTGTTTCTAATGCTAATTGTGGAGAAAATAAGTTAATAACCTGTGTCGATGAAGGGGGAGTGCTGGTTTTAAAATCAATGATTTCAACTGTTTTATCTGGCAAAATATCAAGACGATCTGCACGTCCTGAAAGAGTTACTCCTGTTTCTCCTATGAGGGTGTTTTGAGCAATAACTTCAGCATATCGTTCTCGTGATCCAAGGCTTTGTTCCCATTGAATCAGAAAGGGAGCAAGATTTTCAAAATTTAGCCACCAAATTATTTCAGTATCAGGAGGTAAATTTAATTTATCAAATTCTTTACGTCCAATGGTGAGTAATATCTCGAGCATATTAGTAGCATTTTGATTTTTTATTTGTGTGCAAAAGGCAGCAAGAATAGCATGATAAAGTGTTCCACGCTCAGCTGAACAAGGATCATGGATGAGTGGTTTAAGTGGTTTGAGTCGTAAGATTTTTTTTGCATAAATGGCATAAGGATCATGCCGTAATGTTTCTATTTCTGTGACTGAAAAATGGCGTGGACGCATATCAAGTGGTGGTACAGGGCAAGGCCGTTCCGCAGGGATGATGCTCTTTGTATTATCCAGCATTTTTGCCCAATGAAGGAAGAGTTCTCCTCGTGTGCAGATTTGCTTCCAAACTTGTTTGCCTATAACGGTTTCTAAACGTTGTAGCCAGCGTGATGGAACAGAAGGAGTATGATTGACGCGTGTAGCTCGACTCATAATCACTTGATCCATTCCCATCGCCCACTGGAAATCATGAGCCGAAAAGCCAATACGTTGTTCTGGTGGTTCAAGAGTTAAAGTCATTTTCATTGGCCGTGATAAAAAAGCGTCATTGTGGGTTTTTATCGGCCATGATCCCTCATTTAAACTACCTATGACCACTGTATTAACGGTTTGCAAACGCGATTCCAAAGTTCCCCAGATGAACAAACGTGGATGTCCTCCAGGGGAAGGACTCACAGAACGGGTGGCCATCAGAGCTGAAAACAGAGCAGGCCATTCATAAAGATGAAATTTTAATCCTGATTGATCACTAACCAATTCACGCAAAAAAGTTGCTAAGGCTTTGCCTGCTTCATTTTGATAAAGATGTGCAAGAGAATTATCAGCATCACGACCAAAATTTTCAAAAACTTCAACAGTTGCTATAGCAGCTTCATTGATGCTGCATTCTCTCTCTTGTTTTATTAATGTCACTAAAGGGTCAACTGCTTTGACTAAAAGATGACAAAGAAACTTTGCTTCTTCAATCTTTTGTAAATCAGGCATATAATTCTTAGAAACCTTATGAAAATGTGTTTGCATCCATGTTTTAAAAAATTGGTCACATTCACAAAGATTAATCCGGCAAGCATTTCCTCGAAGGACAAGTAATTCAAAATTCTCAGCCATCTCACGCAAATAATTATGATTATATTCTAATGTTGTGAGTGGATGTTTGAGAAGAGAAAGAAAAGCAACGGGATCACCAGGTTTAAAAATGTTTTCTAAAAGAAGCCGTAATAGGGTCGCAGGTAATGTTTGTGCAAGTGGCATTTCACCTGAGTCATTGGCTTCAATTCCAAATCTTTGTAATTCAGCTGCTACACGACGTGCTAAATTGCGGTCATTTGTAACAAGTGCTGCAGTTTTTTTAGGATCTTCAATAGCATTGCGTAAGGCAAGAGAAATAGCTAAAGCTTCTTCACGCTCATTGGGAGCTTCAATCAATGACCAATCTGCACAAATATTTTCATAATCATCACGTGTGATTTGAGCCCATAAATCTGTCGTGGAAGCTGGTCGTAATGCTTCCGATAAAAGAGCAGCACGTTGGATTTTTATAGCGCTTTGCTGACCGATTTCGCGGACATGAATGCGTTGACATTTCATGAGAGATAAAAGTTTTTTTAAATGATATTGAGGATGACTAAAAGCAGCAATATGGTCAGAAGGGTTAAAAGTTGTTTTTTCTTTATTGAATGCACCTAAGGTATTCCATTGTATTTCATCCATTTGAAGGTCAAGGCCTGGAAGAATCACAGCTCCTTTTGGTAAACAGGCAATTACTTTTAAAAGATTTGCAATTGTAGGAATAGAGCTTGCTACACCAGCAGCGATAATAGTTTTATGAGGTTGTGTACGGTATAAAATATCTGCATGCATTTTGAATGCTTGATTACGCCATTCAGCAGGATTGCATTGTTGTCTTTCTTTTAAAATTTGTGGCCAGCTTTGTGTTACAATAGTGAGAAAATCTAAGGTTATTTGCCACCATTCGGCAACCATATCGGGTACAATTTCTTTAAGTCTTGACCAATCTACGGATTCTGTTTCTATTTCATCCATCAAGTGTGCTAAATCTTGGGCAAGCCAAATTGCATCAGCAGTCGTGGCAGGAATAAAAACATCTTCTGTGCCAAACATAGACCGTAGATGAGTTGGTAAATTTTCACGCCAAAGGCGAATAAGGCGGGCTAAAAGAAGGAGACGTTCACTTTCTCCAATAGGGGGAGTATTGAGCAAAGTATTTTCATTATTTTCAACAAAAAGAAAACTTTTTTCATTTATATCTCCCAAGGGACATATGGTAGGCAAAAAGCTAGATTTTGTATGGCTTTTTTCGAAAAAAGCTGTTCGTAATGCACGAGCAGCGCGGCGCGTTGGTACATAAATAAGAGTATCAGCAAGAGCGGTTTGGATATCCCCATTTGATGCAAAGTTATCAATAAGAGTTCCAGAGAGAAGTGCATCAACAAAATGAGGCAGAAAAGGAGTTCCGGGGGAAATAGAAAATATACGGGGGGTACGGGTCATTTGACTTCATTGTGATCCATATTATTATATTAATTCTTTTTCACTGTATATTAATTTTTATTCAAGGGGAAACCAAAAAGCTCTGTTTATTTTCATAAAAAGTTGAGCGAAAGTGAATGTGAAGAATGCATAATGACTTCGCATTGTCATGAATGATTGTTGCAGAGAGGATGTTTTTCAGGAATAAAATAATTAAGCGTTTAAAATATCTCTGTTAAGAGCTTCACTTTCTGATAAAAGTCCCATTTCTTGATAAAGGCTTTGTAAGGGAGAAAGAATTGGATGTGAAAGATTACGGATGAGATAATTTTGAAGATAAGGGAGATATTTGAGATAAAATGATTTTCCATCTCGTTGGTGAAGGCGTACAAAAATTCCTAAAATTTTAGAGACCCGCTGAGTTCCTGCAAGCACGTAAAGTTTGCGGAATTCATCTTCATCAAAAGGGCGAGGTGCTTGGTGACGTACACTGCAATAGGTATTAAAAATTTTATTTTCAAGTTCTGGTGGAATAAAAAGACGGGCATCTTGTGCTAAAGAAACAAGATCATAAACTGTTGGTCCACTTACACCATCTTGAAAATCAATGAGACCAATGCGATCAATACCCTTTTTATGTTCACGCCAAAGAATATTAGGTGAGTGATAATCGCGCATAACAAAGGTATTTTCTCCTTGAGTTAAAAGATCAAGATAAGGTTGCCAGCAGGTAAAAAAAGTTTCACGCTGTTTTATGTTTAAAGTTTTTTTCTGTTGAAAAGGAAGATACCAGTCCAATAATAAGGAAAGTTCTGCTCGCATAGCTTGGCAATCATAGAAGGGTATCTGAAGCTGGAATGTTGCAAATTTCTTTTTTAAAGGCCATGACTTTTGATGAAAAGTAGCAAGCAATTCACTACAAGCAATATAACGCTCTTCTATAGGATTACCTGATTGGTCTAAAAGTCCTTCACATCCAAAATCTTCTAAAATCAAAATACCATTTTCAAGATCTTTGGCAAAAATACGAGGAGCTGAGAAGCCATTCTCTAAAATAATTTGACTAATTCCTACAAATTGGCTGATATCTTTTGCAAGATGTGTTGTTTCTACATAGGAAGAGTCTACATTTTGCGCCATTTGCATAGTTGGTGCATTCATGAGAACTTCTTGATGATTTCCATCATCTAACAGTTCATAAGAACGTGCTGAGGCATCACCAGCTAAAAAGCGACGTTGAATGTGACGACGTCCATGTGTGATTAAAAAGGTACGAATTGCAAAAGATCGTTGCAGGCGTTCAGTAGCATGTTCTGCAGAGTCAAGAGTGATATGACGTCCACATCCTTTGTATTGTAAAGTGATAGCGAAAGTAACCGGTCCTAAAACTTCTGCTCCTTTTTCTGGCCATTCAATGAGTAAAATATTGTCTTTACGTGATTCATGAAGTCCTAACTCATCCATTTCTTCAATGCTCGAAATTCGGTAAAGATCAGCGTGAAGCACTTCAAATTGTGGAAGTTGATAGCTTTGGACAAGAGTGAAAGTAGGACTTGGAATGTCCATAGTACAATTATTGGCAAGTGTACGGATGAGTGCCCGTATAAGAGTTGATTTGCCTGCTCCAAGGTCACCTTGAAAGGTGACAAGATCACCGGATTTTAGAGCAAGAGCTAAATCTTGTGCAAAAAGTATAGTTGCTTCTTCGTTTTCAAGAAAAAAACTAAAATTCATTCGAATGTCCATAAAAGTAATGGGAAAAATTTTACAAAGACACAAAAAAACACAGTTATACAACTCCTGTATCTTTTTGATGAGGGAAAAAACACTTAACTGTTGTCCCTTGACCCATACCAGTCAAAATTTCAACGCGTCCATCATGGAGTTCAACAAAGCTTTTAACAAGAGAAAGACCAAGACCTGCTCCTGCACGTCCACCATGATGGGAATGAGAAGTAAAACGTTTGAAAATCCGATCAAGAATATCGGTTGGTATATCAGATCCCTCATTATGAACACTGAAGATTATATAATCGTCTTGTGTATTCGCACAAAATTCAATGATGCTTTTTTCCGTTGCAAAATTAATAGCATTATTCAGAACATTCACAAAAATCTGATGTAACCGTGTTGCATCTGCAGACATAAATTTCAAGGAAGGAAAAATGTTTTGTGAAAGTGTGATGTGACGTCCATGGAGACGTTCCTCTACTCGTGCGACTGCTTGTGCCATTGCCTCAGCAATGTGAACTGGTTTTATATCCAATATCATAATACCTGCATCAAGAGTTGCCAAATCAAGGATATCATTAACAATATTCAAAAGAACACCTGATTCTGAATGAATATAACCAAGATATTCTTGTTGACGCTCATTGGTAGGGCCAAAAATTTGATCACGTAAAATATCAGAAAATCCGATAATATTAGTAAGAGGTGTGCGTAATTCATAAGAAACATGCTGGACAAATTCATTGCGCAGACGATCAGCTTTTTCTAAGGCCTCATTCTTTTCTTGTAGGGCTCGTGCGATATGGACAGTGTCAGTGACATTAACAAATGTAAGCATTGTTTGTCCATTAGGTAAAGGTGCAAGTGTATAATCAATTATTATTCCACTTTTTAAATCTATGCGGCCTGAATAGGTATCACGTTTTTCAGCAAAACCAGTAATAAATTGTGCAAATTGTTTCCATTCTTCTCCTATTGTTAAAGCAGAACAGTGGTTTTGTAATTCGGTAATATGCGTTCCTTCTACAGGCAAATTATGAGGGAGCGACCACAATTTCGATAAAGCTGGGTTTGATAAACGCAAACGTCCATCAGTACCGAAAACAACAACTCCTTCAGATAGTTTGTCAAGTGTTTCACCTTGTATTTTAATGAGTGTATTATAACGTCGTTCAAGATCAATTTTTTCTGTAAGATTTTCATAAAGCCAGGTAATACCTCCTTGAGGATGAGGACTAGAAATGACACGTACTGTACGTCCATCAGGAAGATTCCAAATTTGTTGATTCGATTCTGTTTGTTGATAAGCTTTAAAAAGCTCTTCTTTCCACGCATGCCAATCAGGATGTTCACCGATAAAACCTTTCTCACGCAAACGTTCTAGAAGCAATGAATGACTTGGTTCACTTTCTAGAAAAGAGATTTCCAATGGCCATAAAATTTTAAAAGCATGATTGCAAAATTTTAATTTTTGGTTGGCATCAAAAATTGCTACAGCCGTTGAAATTTGATCGAGTGTTTCACAATGATTTTGAAGAATTCTCTTCATTTCTTTGGCAAGATTTTCATACGCGCTATCATCACGCGCAAAGGCTGCCATTCCTTCTTTTGTTGTGATACGTGTGAGATGAAAATGGTGTCGTTCTCCTTTAACTACTGTATAAATATGCTTTTGAAAAATTGCTTCTGTTTCATCTGTTTTGCATTGCGTTGTTTCATTGAAAGGATCAACAATATTATTCTTTTCTTGAAAATTCGTCATTTCCCGAAAAGCGCGGTTGGTAAAGCAAATTTTCCCTTCACAATCTCGAATCCACACCGGTTCTTGAATATGATCAAGAAGATTACGTTGCATTTTCAATTCCGTGAGGATTTGGGTTGCTTCTTTCTGTAATCGGATATTTTCACTCTGTTGTGCTGAAATATCTTGAAACCGCACAATAGCGGCTGTTCCAGCGATAATTCCTGTAACTTGCAAGAATATTTTAGTTATAGTCGTGACGGAAAATTCAAAAGAGCAACCGTTACAACGTAGCTGGGTGAGTGCTTGATCAAGTTGCTGCAAAGAGCTTTTTTCAAGCCATTTTTCAAAATGCTGAAAATCTTTTTTATGAATACCTGCTTTTTGCAATGTGGGAATATTACCAATTATACGGGGTAAGGCTGTTGGATTGTCCCAAATAAAGAGGCACTGACCTGTTTCTTCAAGAAGCCATTCATAATGTTTGAGTTTTTCAGAAAAATGAGCCTGGATCATTATCCAAGATTTCCGTAAAGCTCTTTTTGTATTTATAATAACTATGATACAGATCAGAAATGACGCGCAAGCAATACTGCCAAAGATCAGTATAATAAGCCATGGTTCATTTGGCCAAGCGAAAAAAGTAAACAAATGAAATACTGAGGTTTGAGTGACAGCATATACTAGAAATAAAAGAAATAAGAGAAAAAAAACACCAACACAAATTTGAGTAATTTTTTTTATTTTTTCTTTGAATGTATAGTCACCAAAGCTATGCATAATGCGTCTTTTTTCTTTGTACTAAGACAATATCCTAATAACGATAATGTTCTGGCTTATAAGGTCCCTGTAAGGGAACCCCAATATAAGCGGCTTGTTCTTCCGATAAAACGCTTAATTTTATTTTTAGCCGATCAAGATGAAGACGCGCAACTTTTTCATCAAGATGTTTAGGTAAACACGTTACTTCATTTTTATAATTTTTTGCATTAATAAACAGCTCAATCTGCGCTAATACTTGATTAGTAAATGAAGCGGACATGATAAAAGAAGGATGGCCTGTGGCATTACCAAGATTTAACAAACGTCCTTCAGATAATAAAATTATGCGTTTGCCATCAGGAAAAGTAATCATATCAACTTGTGGTTTAATATTTGTCCATGGTAGATTTCTGAGAGCTGATACTTGTATTTCATTGTCAAAATGACCAATATTTCCTAGAATACACATATCTTTAACTTGTCGCATATGTTCTAAGCGGACAACATCTTTATTTCCAGTAGTTGTTATAATAATATCAGCGCTAGAAGCTGCATCTTCCAAAGTAACAACTTCATAGCCATCCATAGCGGCTTGAAGAGCGCAAATTGGATCAATTTCTGTTATTTTTACACGTGCTCCAGCGCCTGAAAGAGAAGCTGCTGAACCTTTACCAACGTCACCATAACCACAGATAATAGCTATTTTACCTGCTATCATCACATCCGTTCCACGCCTGATACCATCGACTAATGATTCCTTACATCCGTATCTATTATCAAATTTTGATTTTGTAACGCTATCATTGACATTAATAGCAGGAAAAAACAAAAGTCCTTTTTTCTGTAATTGATAAAGGCGGTGTATTCCCGTTGTAGTCTCTTCGCTTACACCTTTGATTGCTGCGCGCTGACGCGTAAAAAATCCCGGTGTGAGAGCTATACGTTTTTGAATTTGTTTGAAAAATAATTCTTCCTCTTCTGTTTTAGGATTCGATAGGATGTTTTTGTTTTCCTCTGCACAGCTACCTATTAAAATATAGTTAGTAGCATCGCCTCCATCATCTAATATAAGATTAGAAAGTTTACCATCAGGCCATTGAAAAATTGCATCAATATAGGTCCAATATTCTTCAAGTGTTTCTCCCTTGATTGCGAAGACTGGGATTCCCGTAGCTGCAATAGCTGCTGCTGCATGATCTTGTGTAGAAAAAATATTACTAGAGCTCCATCGTATATCAGCACCAATTGCTTTTAATGTTTCAATCAAGACGCCTGTTTGAATGGTCATGTGTAATGAACCAGAAATACGTGCTCCACGTAAAGGTTGACTGGAAGAAAATTCTTTACGGCAAGCCATTAAACCAGGCATTTCCGTTTCTGCAATATCAAGTTCTTTACGACCATAAGCAGCTAGTGCGATATCTTTGATAACATAATCTTGAGCTGTCATTTTTGTTCTTTCAAAATTATTTTTCCAGAACGGTAGGAGAAATTAAAAAGAAATGCAAGCAAATACAAATATTTGTCTAAATGAAAAAAAATTTTAAATGTTCATCAGTTTACGGAACAAATGTGTATTAACATTTTAAATGGTGATGTGAGAAGCGAACCAGAAAATTTTAAAGTTCTTTAGATGCAAGAAAAAATCATTATAAAATTTTATTTTGAGAAAAATGTAAAACTTACAGATATTTCAAGATCTTTAAATTTTTTTCTTTTTTATAGGAAAATAAATGAGCTCACAAAATCGAAGTGTATTAAATTGATAAATTATGAGAAAACTGTCCTTGCGGACGGAATCGCCACAGATAACTTGGTAAAATAGCTGCCATTGATTTAGGCGTAATTCCTACTCCCTCTAAAGTATATCCATTATCTTTAGCCTCTTGAGAAACAATATGATCCTTTTGTAAAAAGCGTATTTGATTAGCTGTTACGAGTTTTGGAAAGAGGGGTACTTTGCCAAGAGTTCCGAAGAAACCTCCGATAAAAAGTCCCATAGCCAGAGGTAGAGGAAGTGTTCTTTTTTTGCGGTGAATAACTTTTAATATCTCTTCAAGAGTATTTTGGAATGTAAGAACTTTGGGCCCACCAAGGTCATAATTTTTGCCTAAAACAACACGCTTTTCTAAAGCATATACAACAAATTTAGCAATATCACCAACATAAACAGGTTGCAATTTACTTTGCCCCCCACCAAAAAGTGGCATAATTGGCATAAAACGAGAGAAATTTGCTAAAAAATTAAAAAAACAATCTTCTGGTCCGAAAATAACAGATGAACGCATAATAACTGCTTGAGAATGCGTATTACGAACAATCTGTTCGCTTATAGCTTTAGCGCGTGCATAAGAAAATGAGGCATTTTCATCGGAAATAAGTGTTGACATATAGATAAGAGGAATACCAGCTTTAGCTGTTAATTCAGAAACATGTTTCGCACCATCAACTTGTATATTTTGAAAATTCGGCTTGTTTGTTTGGGCTAAGCTTCCAGGAAGAAAAACTGCACCATCTGTTCCCAATAATGCATGCTCAACTGAAGTATAATTTCTGACGTCAGTTTTAAGCATCTGTGTTTGTCCTACTTCGCCTATTTGTAACATATAATAAGCTTTTTGTGGACAACGTACAGCAATACGTACTCGATAACCTCGCTTTGTTAAGGCTTCTACAACATGCCGTCCTACAAAACCGGATCCGCCAAAAACAGTGATAAGTTTAGGTTTTTGATAAAGGGCGTAATCAAGTTTCATGATCAAAAATCCTGTCATTAAGGCGCTAAAAACACCTGGTTGTTACTAACATGGGGGCGTTTGATTGTCACGCAAAATATCACCAGCAAGGTACAAAGAACCACCAATGAGGACAATTGCTTTTTTATATTCTGAGCTAATTTTGTGAAATGCAGCTTGTAGATTAGCCTGTGGATTAGCGATAAGCCCTGCTTTTTGAGCTAATTCTGCTAAAATTTTGGGACAAATACCTGCATTACTGGAAATTAAAGGAACTGTATACACTTTCTTGACAAGATTGACCAAAGGGCGAAAATAACCAACGCTGTCTTTAGTATTAAGCATGCCAGCAATCATTACAATGGGGCAATTTGATTTTTCTTTCCACTGGGTTAATATTTTTGCGATGGCTTTTCCAGCGGCAGAGTTATGACCACCATCTAGCCATAAATCAAAATCGGGAGGAAGTTGATCGACCAATTTCCCGTGAGTCAGATGTTGCATCCGTGCTGGCCAATAAAGATTTTGTAAAGCGTTGCTTATGACTTGTTCTGAGAGTTGAAAACCTGCTTGGTAAATTGCCTCAATAGCAGCACCGGCGTTGTCAATTTGATGAGCACCAATAAGCTTAGGGAGCGGGAGATCCATTAGGCCTTGATTATTTTGAAATACCATACGTCCGTATTCTTCATAGCTTTGATAATCTTGGTTAAAAAGGTAGTAGGGTGCTTTATTTTTGACAGCAAGATCACTAAGAAAAGAATAAGTTATTTCATGATCTTGTTTACCAATGACTACAGGAACTTCTGGTTTAATAATTCCTCCTTTTTGAAAAGCAATTTGTTCAATTGTGTTACCAAGAAAAGATTCATGATCATAATCAATAGGCATGATAAGCGATACAGCTGGCTTGTTAATGATATTTGTGGCATCAAAACGTCCTCCTAATCCAACTTCTAAAATAATGACATCAGCTGGGTGCGTGCTAAACAACATAAAAGCAGCAGCCGTAAAAACTTCAAAAATAGTGATAGGTTCGTTGCAATTTACTTCTATAATTTGATGAATTGTTTTGCTTAATAGGCTATCTGTGACAAATTGGCTGCCTCCTTTGTGATTGAGTCGAAAACGCTCATTCCAATTAACTAAGTGAGGAGAGCTGTATACATGAACACGATAGCCTGCACTCTCTAAAAGAGCACGACAAATAGCTGAAGCAGATCCTTTACCATTTGTTCCAGCAATATGAATAATAGGAGCAAGATTTAAATGTGGGTTATCAAGACATTTTAAAAGACGTGAAATACGCTCTAAAGAAAGATCACACTTTCGCGGATAGATTTTTAGTAAATCATCTATCACTTTTTGCATGCAGCTTTTTTTCATAATTTAATAGATTTGGCTTCAGAAATCAGTTTTTGCAGATTGAATGGATGATGGATTAGAAGATTTAGAAATTGCAGGACTTTTTGTCATTAAACGTAAAAGCCGCGCAATAGTAGTTTTCATTTCCAAACGAGAAACAACCATATCAATCATACCATGTTCAAAGAGATATTCACTACTTTGGAAACCTTCAGGCAATGTTTCACGAATTGTTTGTTGAATAACACGTGGTCCTGCAAAGCCAATCATAGCACCAGGTTCAGCAATATGGATATCACCTAGCATAGCATAAGAAGCAGTAACACCACCAGTGGTAGGATTGGTAAGAACCACAATATAAGGTAGTTTTTCTTCTTTTATCATTTCAATTGCTACTGTTGTGCGTGGCATTTGCATCAATGATAATGTTCCTTCTTGCATTCTTGCTCCACCTGAAGCTGCGAAAAGAACTAAAGGGCACTTCTCTTGAATGGCAGTATGAAAAGCTTTTATAATAGCTTCTCCTGCAGCCATGCCAAGTGATCCACCCATAAACGCGAAATCTTGAACAGTAGCAATAATTGGTAAACCTTCAATAGTTCCTCGTGCATTTAGAATATTATCATCAACACCAAGCTTAGAACGATAATCTTTTAACCGGTCAATATAACGTTTTTCATCGCGAAATTTTAATGGATCTATGACAACTTTTGGATTTTCAATCAGTGTATAAATGCCATCATCAAAGAAATGCATGAGGCGATTTTTAGCACTAATACGCATATGATAGCCAGAATTAGGAATCACATATTGATTAGCTTCCAGATCTTTATGGAAAACCATTTGACCATTGGTGGGATCTTTGACCCATAGATTATCCGGAATTTCACGATGTCCTAATATGGAATTGATTTTAGGACGAACATAATTTGTAATCCAGTTCATCTTTGTCGCCTCTCTATGAAATGTTATACACCTTATGTGTGGGTTGAGGGAATGTAGGACCGAATAGTGAAGCTTATCTTTGCTCCAAATAAACAATAAATTACTTCATTTAATGCGATGATAATAGCTCAAATAAAAATTTTTCTATAATTAAGATAATTTATTTTGTTAGTTTTTTATTTTAATGTCAAATTGCATTGCGGTACGATTATGCGAGAAATTGGCAATAATGACTTTATTATAAGGAATTTTTGAGAAAATATAATAGGTCAATCTTTTATTCTGAAATTTATTATTTCAATAATTTTAAGATGGCATATTCTAAATTTAAGCCTATTTTTTCTCAGCTTATAAAATTGTTTGAAGTCGTGTTGGTTTTATAAAAATATATTTCTTTTCCTTATTTTAATGAATCAAGTGTTATTGTTTCAGTGTAATGGATGTAGATTTTTGGCGTGAAAGCATTTTGTGTAAATGTGTCATAAAGGCAGCTGCAAAAAGCGGCGTGACCAAATTAAGGATAGGAATAGAAACAAAAAACGCTATCAATAAACCTGCACAAAAAACAGTGGTATGATGAGTCCGTAAAAAAGCATGAGCTTCTTGTTTAGATCGAAAACGATAAGCAGCAAAGGCGAAATATTGACGGCCAAAAAGATAGCCATTAATTATATAAAAGGCAAGTAAATTAATATTCGGTATAAAAAACAAGAAAAAAGCAATTACATTTCCGAAAAGACTTAAGATAATAAATTTCAAAGCAAAAATAACAGAATATCCAAATGACATAGCTTGTCCAGTAGGCTCATTTGGATAATCTTCTTTTTCAATAATTTCAGCAGCGTTATCAATAAAAAAACTGCCAATCATTGCTGTGATTGGAGCAATAAAAAAGGCGATTAATAAAGACAAACCAAGATTAAAAATAATCAGTATGCTTAACTCTATCCATTCTGCCCAATTGGTTAATCTAGGAACAAAATGAGCAATCCAAAGCCAAAAGTAGGACATAAAAAACTGACGTGTACATGACCATATAATAACAAAGACGATAAAAGTAAGTCCTAACACTTTCCATATCATTGAGCGATATTTCTGACTAAAAAGGCGTTGTAGAGCGTAATAAGCAGCAGTAAAAATCATGAGCAATAAGTGAGAAATGAAGAATAAAAAACGAGAGATAGAATAAAGAGTATTTTATATTATAATATTTATCGTGTAAATTATATTTTTAGGATTAATTGTTTTCATTGAGAATAGGATTCTATTCGTTATTCATGAGTGGTAGCAAGAGAAGAAAAAAATGATACAATAATATTTACCAATTTTTCAGCTACTTTTTGTTTACTCATACGTGGCCAATGTTCGATATTGTTTTTGCTTACGAAAAAAATTTCATTTGTATCAGAACCCATGACGTTTTTACCATCTGCGTTAAAAGAAACATTATTAGCAAGAATGAAGTCTGCTCCTTTTTGAATACATTTTTTTTGTGCATTAGCAATGATATTGCACGTTTCAGCAGCAAAGCCAATCACAAGTGGAGGACGATTTGGAGCATGACCGATTGTAGCTAAAATGTCAGGATTTTCAACCATGTGCAAAGAAAATGGTGTTTGATTGGATTCCTTTTTTATTTTCTGCAAAGATTGTGTTTGACTGCGCCAATCACAAACAGCAGCAACAAAAATAGCACCATCAGCGGGGAGTGATTCTTGTACGGCTTGTAACATTTGGCAAGCTGTTTTCACATGAATAGTTTTTACTCCTCCTGGATCCATAAGATCAACAGGACCACAAATAAGTGTCACAGTTGCACCTAAGTTAGCTAAGGCTATTGCAATGGCATGTCCTTGTTTACCTGATGAGCTATTAGCTAGATAACGCACTGGGTCAATTGGTTCATGAGTAGGTCCAGAAGTTACAATAAAGTGACGACCACAAAGTGATTTTTTTTGTGCACCCAAAAGTGCTTCTGTTGAAGCTACAATGGTTAGAGGCTCACTCATACGTCCACAACCTCTTTCGTTTTGTTCAGCCATTTCGCCTACTTCTGGTCCTACCATGTGGACTCCATCTGCACACAATTTTGCAATGTTACGAATAGTCGCTGGGTGTGTCCACATAGCTGGATTCATTGCAGGAGCAATTAAAAGTGGACAATGTGCTGCTAAGATGGCGCAATTAGCTAAATCATCCGCTATTCCAGTGGCTATTTTTGCAATACGATTTGCAGTGGCTGGAGCTACAATAATTAAATCAGCCTGACGCGCTAATCGGATATGAGCAACATCTTGTTCTTCTTCACGTGAAAATAAATCGTTATATACATGACCACCATTAAGAACTTCAGCAGCTAGAGAGGTAATAAATTTTTGAGCTGCTTTTGTCATAATAATGTTTAAATGGGCTCCACGTTCTCGCAAACGGCGAATTAAATCAAGTGCTTTATAGGCTGCAATACTGCCACCAATAATAAGAAGAATTGATTTTGATTTTAATGATTGTTGTTCAACAGTGCTTACTTTTTGTTGTGATATAATGGATGTTTTTGCGAGATTATTTAATATGTGAAGAGTTTCTTCTTCTATAGAAATACCATTTTGCGCAGCGCGTACACGCAGAAATTCTTGAATCTCAAGTGATACATTTCGAAGGGTAATATTCGCCATAATATATCTCCGAAATATTAAAATGATAGAAATAGTTTCATTAATTGTGTCTCCTTTAATATTTTAATATATTGCGTAAGTTAGAAAGAAGGAAAAAGAAAAAAAGTTATAAAAAGCAAACAAAAAGCAATAATGAATAAGCTATAGCGACCATAACGGTTATTGCGGCTTTGTTCAAAAGCAAGTTGTTTAAGCGTAGCAGGAGAAAGATAAAGTCCTGTCTTTGTCATTTTACTTAACCCTTCTTCTATCTGTTGGAAATTTTGTATCAATTGTGGAGTTTGACGTACAAGTGAAAGCAATGCTTGTGTTCCTTCACTCATATCTTTTACAAGTCCGATCGGTCCTAAGTTTTTGCTAATCCATTCTTTGACAATTGGTTCAGAGGCTTTCCACATGTTAAAATCTTGATCTAATGAGCGTGCTACTCCTTCAACAACCACCATGGTTTTTTGCAGTAATAAGAGTTCAGGCCGCGTTTTCATATCAAATAGTTCAGTAACTTCAAATAAGAGTGTAAGCAATTTGGCCATAGAAATACTTTGTGCGGATTGTCCATGAATAGGTTCACCAATAGCTCGGTTGGCTTGAGCAAAACTCTCAATATTATGATGTGATGGGACATAACCTGCTTCAAAATGAGCGTATGCTACACGATGATAATCGCGAGTAATAAAACCGTAAAGAATTTCAGCAAGAAAATGCTTTTCTTTTTTTCCAAGCCGTCCTGTGATTCCTAAATCAACCGCAACAATACATCCTTGTGGATCAACAAATAAATTACCAGGATGCATATCAGCATGAAAAAAGCCATCACGTAAAGTATGACGGAGAAAAGATTGAATGAGTGTAATGGCTAAAGCTTTTAAATCAAAACCAGCTTTTTTAAGTTCTGGAATATCAGACATTTTTATGCCATCAATCCATTCCATTGTTAAAACATTCCGCCCCGTTCGTTCCCAATCAATTTTGGGTACCCGAAAACCTGCATCATGTTGAGTATTTTCAGCCATTTCTGATATAGCAGCTGCTTCTAAGCGCAAATCCATTTCAATTTGCGTTGTTTGTGCCAAAGTATCAACAACACGAACGGGACGTAAACGTCGAGAGGCAGGTATATAACGTTCTTGTAAATGGGCAATGAGATAAAAACCTTTAAGGTCTTTTGCAAAACGATTTCTAATATTAGGACGGATAACTTTAACGGCGCATTTTTTTTTGTTGCCTGTTTTATCATAGTATTCAGCTGGGTGAACTTGGGCAATAGAAGCTGCTGCAATAGGCGGGTGAAAATCTGTGAATAAATCATTAATAGATTGGCCGAGAGAGTTTTCAATTTGAATAATTGCATCGGCACAAGGAAAAGTTTGAACACGATCTTGGAGTTGAGCTAAGTCTGCTGCAATATCGCGCCCAACAATATCTGGCCGAGTAGCAAGAAATTGACCAAGTTTGACGTAAGATGGGCCAAGTTTATTGATAGCATGTGATATATTTTCAGATCGATGTTTTTTTTTCGTTTTACGTCGTGCTAATACGCTCGCTATACGGTGATATACTGCTGGAAATCCTTGAAGGCCATCACAAGGGAGAGCGCTAATAACACCTTCTCGCGTAAAAACAAATAATGCACGTAAAAGTTGAAAATAGGTAGAAATTTGTACCATTTTTTAAATTTTCCAACCTGAATATAATGTTGCAATAGCACCTGTAAGAGTGCGATATGATACCGAGGAAAAGCCTGCACTTTTGATGATATGGGCAAAGTCATTTTGTTTAGGAAATTTACGAATCGATTCAATCAAATAATGATATGCATCATGATCACCTGCAATGAATTGACCCAGTTTGGGAATAGCATGGAAAGACCAAAGGTCATAAATTTTATCAAGTAGAGGCATTTCAACATTTGAAAATTCTAAGCACAAAAAACGTCCACCTGGTTTTAAAACACGAAAAGCTTCTTTAAGAGCTTTATCAATATGTGGTACATTACGAATTCCAAAGGCAATAGTATAAGCATCAAAACTTTGATCTTCAAAAGGCAAAAGTTCTGCATTGGCTTCAATAAAGTCAATAAGAGAGGCAAGATTATTTTTTTGTGCACGTTTTTTACCAACGTTTAGCATTGAGTCATTAATATCAAGGACTGTAACATGAGCTTTTTTGCGTGAGGCGTTGAGAATACGAAAAGCAATGTCGCCAGTACCACCGGCTACATCAAGAGCTTTCCAGTTAGAAATAGCAGGGGGAGATAGCCACGCCACCATAGAATTTTTCCATATACGATGAAGTCCAAGAGATAAGATATCATTCATTTTGTCGTAGTTTTCAGCAACAGAATGAAATACATTATCAACCATAGATTGTTTTTGCATTTCATCAACTTTTTTGAAACCAAAAAAATGTTCCATACCTCCTTCAATTCCTACGCGTTCTGTTTCCGCCGCCATAATACATGACCTTTCTTATTTTTCTTTTATCGTAAACGACATGTGAAAAAAATGCTCAAATACGAAAAAACAACGGATAAAATCATAATGTTTATATACAGCTTAAGATAAAAAAGCGCTTTTAGATATCCAGATTAGCAACACTTAAGGCATTATCTTGAATAAAAGATCGCCGTGGTTCAACTTCATCACCCATTAAGCGAGAAAAGAGTGAGTCTGCATCCGTTGCGTCATTAATTTTAACCTGTAAAAGAGTACGTGCGTCAGGATTAAGGGTTGTTTCCCACAATTGGTCGGCGTTCATTTCTCCAAGACCTTTATAACGCTGTAAAGTCAAACCTTTTTTGCCATTTTTAAAAATACTTTCTAATAAACTAATAGGTCCAAAGATACGCTCTGATTTATCCTTGCGATGCAAGAGAGGAGGGGGACTATAGACTTCTATGAGATTTTGAGCAATACGATCAATTTGGCGCGCATCCGCTGAATTTATAAGCCCTGCATCAAGTGTAATAACTTCTTTAACGCCACGCAAAATACGCTCAAAATACAACCCTCCTTCTGGTGCACAGATACCCGTCCAACCGCGTTCCATATCATCAGCAATTAAATCCAATCGATTTGCCACATTGTCTGCTGTTTGTTGAGCTTTTTCTGGTGTTGTAAAAGCTTTAGAGCCAAAAATACCAGCAATTGCGGCTTGCTCAACGATATTACGATCATAGCGTGTGTGAAGACCATTGAGAAGTTGGCGTAACATACGGGCATCTTCAGCAAGCTTACGCAAATCAGCACCGGCAAGAACCTCACCTGTTGCAAGTTCTAATGTCGTTTCTTCCAATCCCGCATCAATTAAAAATTCTTCGAATGCTGCTTCATTTTTTATATATTGAAAAGATTTACCACGGGATACTTTATAAAGAGGTGGTTGAGCAATATACAGATGTCCACGTTCAATCAATTCAGGCATTTGTCTAAAAAAGAAGGTGAGAAGTAGGGTGCGGATATGTGCTCCGTCAACGTCCGCATCTGTCATAATAATAATTTTATGATAACGTACCTTATCTGGCGAAAATTCGTCTTTCCCGATGGAGGTACCAAGAGCAGTGATGAGTGTTCCGATCATTTCAGATGAAAGCATTCGGTCAAAGCGTGCTCGTTCGACGTTAAGAATTTTACCACGCAAGGGCAAAATTGCTTGATTTTGACGTGAACGTCCACTTTTAGCGGATCCACCAGCTGAATCTCCCTCGACAATAAAGATTTCTGATTTTGTAGGATCACGTTCCTGACAATCAGCAAGTTTTCCTGGTAAAGAAGTGATATCAAGGGCTCCTTTACGTCGTGTGAGTTCCCGTGCTTTACGAGCTGCTTCACGGGCAGCTGCAGCTTCTACTACTTTACTGATAAGGATTTTTGCTTCATTAGGGTGTTCTTCTAGCCATGATGAAAGACCTTCATTGACCAAATTTTCAACAATAGGACGCACCTCTGAAGAAACCAATTTATCTTTTGTTTGAGAGGAAAATTTTGGGTCAGGCACTTTGACAGAAAGAATAGCTGTTAAGCCTTCACGACAATCATCACCAGTTAAATTAACTTTTTCTTTTTTGGCAATCCCTGAGGATTCTGCATAACCATTAATTTGACGTGTTAAAGCGCTACGAAAACCTGCTAAATGAGTTCCGCCATCTCGTTGCGGAATATTATTAGTAAAACACAATACTTTTTCATGGTAGGAATCATTCCACCATAAAGCAACATCTACGCTCATGCCATCTTTTTCGTTTGTGATATAAATAGGATTATCAATGAGAGCTTTTTTTGATTGATCGATATGTTTGACAAATTCAATTAATCCACCTTCATAATGCAATTCTACTGATTGAACATCAGCATGACGTTGATCTGTAAGGATGATGTGTATACCCGAATTTAAAAAAGCTAATTCTCGTAGACGACGCTCTAAAGTTTCGAAATCAAATTCAACCATCGTAAAGGTTTCAGAACTTGGTAAAAAAGTTATTTCTGTTCCGCTTTCTGAATCACAATCATCAACAATTTTTAATGGGGAATCAGCGACTCCATGTGTAAACGACATTTCATGAATTTTTCCATTACGCTTAATACGTAACCGTAGCCAAACAGAAAGTGCATTAACAACAGAAACTCCAACACCATGCAATCCTCCGGAAACTTTGTAAGAATTTTGATCAAATTTTCCACCAGCATGGAGTTGTGTCATGATAACTTCAGCGGCCGAAATACCCTCGGTTGGATGAATATCTGTTGGAATTCCACGTCCATTATCACGAACAGAGCAGGATCCATCAGCATGAAGTGTGACATTTACAAGAGTAGCGTAACCAGCTAAAGCTTCATCAATAGCGTTATCTACAACTTCATAAACCATATGGTGCAGACCTGAACCATCATCGGTATCACCAATATACATGCCAGGACGTTTGCGCACAGCATCAAGACCTTTAAGGACTTTAATGGAAGATGCACCATAGTCACCACACGCTGGCGAAGTTGTTTCATCACTCATAGGTCAATCCATTTCTGTATTTAATTTCAATATTTCGTCATTTTTTTGTGGGCTTAATGTTTTAGCCCGTTATTTATAGAATAACAACATTAGATGTTTACCGTATATCAGATCTATATTCAACATGTGTCCTGTCTAGAATAGATATAGAGGTTTTTCATATTCAAATGATGATGTTTTGTCGATACGTGTTGCACGATTATTCCTTTATAATAAAAGGATGATAAAGAGGTTCCTATTTTAAAAATGAAGGATGATTTTGGTTATATTTTATAGCTTTAAAATAAGATTTATGTTCCTTGGAAGGAAAGTTATTGCTTCATTGTTTTGAATTGATTGTGTCTAGAATAGTATTTACAAAATTAAGATATCATTCTTGCATATCTGCAGAATAGAAGAAAGTCACAATCATTACAAGGAAAACAGGAATAAAGCCAATATTCCTATAGAAATTTATTCTAAACTAAGAAAATTATTGTTTTTTATATTTTTATCTACAAAAGCACACTATAAAATCCATATTATAGATCTAAAAATATATAGAAACTCTTAAATTTTTTAAC
The DNA here is from genome assembly GCF_002022485.1 of Bartonella sp. A1379B. Taxonomy (NCBI): domain Bacteria; kingdom Pseudomonadati; phylum Pseudomonadota; class Alphaproteobacteria; order Hyphomicrobiales; family Bartonellaceae; genus Bartonella; species Bartonella sp. A1379B. The sequence continues at coordinate 1,448,644 of NZ_CP019780.1, forward strand.
AATTGTGAGGAATATTAAAGACTTTAACCTATTTAAAATATCAACTCTTTTTAGTTGAGCTTTTAACACTGTGACAAAGAAAAAAGAGTAGTTTAGCTATAAATAATTTATTGGGGGGAGATTTTAAAAATGAATATATTCATCAATATATTAAATTCTTTTATTGGAATTTTATTTATAGCGTCGGTCCTTTTTTTTTCATCTTTTGTAAAGGTTGGGATGGGAGGCAGGCTTCCTTCTTTTTTTAATGCGCACGAACATTTGATACAGCCTGATATAGCGAATATAAAGCGTTTACGTTTTGTTACAACGTTTGATTTTCCTCCTTTTAACTTTCTTGATAAAACAGGTCATCTTGCAGGCTATAATGCTGATTTATTACGTGCCATTTGCGTAAAACTAACACTTGAAAAATTATGTGAAGTAGAAGTTGTGCCTCGGGAAGAATTGGTAAATCATCTCAATAGCGATGAAGCAGAAGCAATGATTGCTGGTTTAGAAGAAACAACGGAAATGCATCAATATCTTGCTTTTACCGGAACTTATTTGCGTTTTCCTGCGCGTTTTGTATCGGATAAATCTTTGAATCTTAATGAACTGATAAGCAATAAACTTGAGTATTTAAAGAGTGGATTTTTAATTAATAGTGCATATGAAAAACTGTTTCATAGTTATTTTCCTCAAGCTGAATGGCATGGGTTTGATAATAGAAAAATGCTCTATAAAGCATTACAGGATCATGAAATTGATCTTATTTTTGATGACGGATTGGCTTTGTCCTTATGGGTAAATGATCCGCAATCAATGGATTGTTGTCATTTTGTTGGAGGAGCTTATATAGCTCCACAATTTTTAGGAGCAGGAATGCGAATCGCTGTTGCAAAAAAGAATGCACATTTAGTTGATATTCTAAATTATGCTCTAAAATCTTTAGAGCGTGATGGTAAGCTGACAGAGCTTTATTTACGTTATTTTCCAATTAGTTTTTATTAATTTAAAACTCATTAAGTGATAGTTACAAGTCTTTCGTTGTTTAACCGATAGGAAATAGCTTCTGCAAGGTGATGGCGTGCAAGATGCTGTGCTTGATCAAGATCAGCAATAGTGCGTGCGACTTTGAGAATACGATGATAAGCACGTGCGGAAAGGTGCATCTTTTCGCTAACATCACGGAGTAATGTAGCGGCATTTTGATCGGGAATAGCAATTTGTTCAATGATTTTTGCAGGACAGTCGCTATTGGTTCGGATGTGGGGAAGATCCAGTGCTGCAAAACGCTTAGCTTGAATAGAACGCGCTTGTGCAACGCGTTTTGCGACATTAGAGCTTTTTTCTGACTGTTTTTGTTGCATGAGATCCATTGCTGTTAAAGCAGGGACTTCGATACGTAAATCAATGCGATCAAGTAAAGGACCAGAAATACGGGATTGATAATCAATTTGGCACCGTATACCTTTGGAACAAACATGACCTTTTTCACCAGCCATACCGCATCGACAGGGGTTCATTGCAGCGATGAGTTGAATACGAGCGGGATAGCTTATATGGTGATTTGCACGGGCAATAATGCATTCTCCGCTCTCTAAAGGTTGACGAAGAGAATCAAGAACTTGAGGAGAAAATTCAGGAAATTCATCTAGAAATAAAACACCATTATGAGCAAGTGATACTTCTCCTGGCCGTCCTTTGAGGCCACCACCAATCATTGCAGCCATAGAGGCAGAATGATGTGGAGAACGAAAGGGACAATGGCGTGATATAGTATTATGTGTTGTTTCTCCTGTAATAGAAGAAATAAGAGCAACATCTAAAAGCTCGCGGCTATCAAGAGGTGGTAAAATAGAAGGTAAGCATTGGGCTAGCATAGATTTTCCTGCACCAGGAGGACCCACAAATAGAAGATTATGTCGTCCTGCTGCACAAACTTCTAATGCTCGTTTTGCAGATTTTTGTCCTTTAATCTCACAGAGATCTGGTAATTCGGTTGATGTGGTATATTGACGTGGTTGTGGTCTTTTTTGAATTTGTGTTCCTTTAAAATGGTTGATTATCATAAGAAGATTTTCAGGGGCAAGAATATCCATTTCTGCGTTTGCCCATGCTGCTTCTGGGCCGCATTTGTGAGGGCAAATTAATCCTTTATCAAGCGATAATGCTGTCATTGCAGTTGGTAAAACACCATTAACAGAGTTAATAGATCCATCAAGTGATAATTCACCTAAAATGATATATTTTTGAGCTATATCGGAAGGAAGAAGATTCATAGCGAGCATTAAGCCTAAGGCAATGGGAAGGTCATAATGTGAACCTTCTTTGGGCAAATCAGCTGGTGCAAGATTAACGGTAACTCGTTTGTTTGGCATAGAAAGCCCGCAGGCATGAAGAGCTGCTTGTATTCGTTCACGACTTTCTGCGACTGCTTTATCGGCTAATCCAACAATAGCCATTCCTATTTTGCCGGAGGAAATCATAACCTGTACATCAACAGGAATTGCTTCTAGACCACGAAAAGCAACCGTTGTAATATGTGCGACCATTATTTTATTTCCCCCCTTCTTTTATTTGAAAGACACAATCATATCTATGTATAAAAATCAAGAAGTGCCTCTACACGCTTTTTGATGAAGATATATATTCAGGATTTGAGAGCACTGTGATGGAGGGGCATTCGTATAAATTTAACTATAATAATATATGCCTCAATAAAGTATTTAAAAGAGATTAAATGAATGTGTTAAAAACATAAAAATATAATATTTTAGTTTTGTCTCACAGTTCTTCACAATCTGTGAATATGGAAAAAAAACGGAAAAGAAATATGAAATCGCATATTTAAAAAAAAATGTATGATTTAATGTAATTAAAGAGGGTGAAGAACTTAATAATAGAAAACAATGTTTATCGTTCTTTAGTTGATTTTATTTATAAGAAAAAAACATCAAAATATTTATTAAGAGTATCTGATTTGGGAATGTGTCCGACAAGAATTTCTTTGAAATCAATAACCGCATACAGCGTAGTGATAGCCTTATGCCTAATTTTTGTTTTTACACGGTCAGTTTTCGCATTTGAGCTCTTTGGTTTTCATTTATTTGGAAAAAAAACCTCAGCTTCTTTTCCATCTGGAGTAAATAGTACAGAAAAATCTTATACCGTCGAAGTGGTTGCTCCACCAGGGGCTCCACAAGAAGGGATTAAAATAGCTAAAGCTGCATCTTCTCTTGTTTCTGATCAAGGTAAAACAGTAGCAAATTCATCTGGTTTGTTAGCTAAAGCCCGTTCAAATTATCGGACAATACTTGCAGCCCTTTATGCTGATGGCCGTTATGGTGGTATCATCAGTATTAAAATTAATGGTTTGGAGGTTTCTGATTTAAGCCCTTTGTCTCAGTTACCAACTCATTCGAATATTATCATTACAATTGATGCTGGACCACAATATGTTTTTAATGTTGCGAATTTCAATAAAGCTTTTTTTCTTGAAAGGTATAAAACAGGTGAAATTCTTTCAGTGGAAAATTTAGGTTATAAAGTTGGTGCTGTTGCAAAATCTGAGACTATTCTTAAAGCAGAACGGTGGTTAATAGAAAGATGGCGTCAACAAGGTTATGCTAAAGCCAATATTGTGAATCGTGATGTTGTTGCTGATCATGCAGCACGCTTTATTGACGCGCAGATTACAGTTAATCCTGGGAAAAAGGCTTATTACGGCTCTTTAAATGTGCGTAATGTGAGCCAAAAACCACGTATAGATTCAGCTTATATTGCATGGATGACGGGATTAAAACCAAATCAACAATATAATCCTGATGCGTTGATTAAGGCAAATAAACGGCTTGCACGACTTGACGTTTTTCGTGCAGTGATTGTGCGTGAGGCTGAAACAATTAGCTCTGATGGTCATTTACCACTTACACTTGTTTTAGAAGAACGTAAGCCACGACGTTTTGGTATTGGTGGTAGCTATTCAACATTAGATGGCGTAGGACTTGAAGCTTATTGGATGCACAATAACATTTTTGGCCATGCAGAGCACCTTAAAATTGAAACTAAAATAAGCGATATCGGTAGTAGAAAAGAAGAGTCTTATCATCCGAAAAATTTTAATTATCTTTTGGGAGCGACATTTATTAAGCCTGGCATCATTACTCCTGATACTGATTTTGCAGCAGAACTGAAAGGAGAACAAGATGTTTTAGATAATTATACTACAAAAGCTTTCAAAGGACAGTTGGGGATTAGGCATATTTTTAATGATCAGTTATCAGGGCGAGTTGCTGTAGCTACTTTTAATGGTTATTCTCGTGATGATTATTTTGGAAGCCGTCATTTCACCACAATTGGATTATTGAGTGGTTTGATTTATGATGGTCGTAATAATCCAGTTAATGCGACAAAGGGTTTGTATGGTGAAGCAGTTCTTGAACCGCTTTATGAAATGCGTTTTGATAATTTTGTGATAAAAATGACAATAGAAGGTCGGTCTTATTGGGCGTTTGATGTAAAAGAGCATTTTATTTTTTCAACACGCGTAAAGCTTGGTACAATTATTGGAGGTAATATAGCTGAATTGCCTTCAGATACACTTTTTTTTGCTGGTGGCGGTGGATCTGTTAGAGGATATGCTTATCGTAATATTGGTATCAAAACAAAAAATGATACTATTATTGGTGGGCGTTCTCTTATTGAAGGATCAGCTGAATTACGCCTTTCCTTTAATAATAAAATAGGATTTGTGAGTTTTATTGATGGCGGCTTTGTAGGGGAAAAAACGCATTTTAATTTTTCACAACAAATGAAATGGGGCGCGGGCATTGGAGGCCGTTATATGACTAGTTTTGGCCCTTTTCGGTTTGATGTAGCTTTTCCTTTTAAGCGAGAGAAAAGTGATCCTCGTGTTGGTTTTTATGTCGGTATAGGACAAGCATTCTAATGAAAAAAATGTGGTATTTGAGGTTTTTTTTATTTGGATTTTCTCTTTTGATGATGCTCTCTTTTGTCTTTGTTCAAAGAGGAAATTCATTCGCCGGAGAGGAAATAGAAAATGATCGTTCATGGCTTGTTTCTTTTATTGAACGTAAACTTTCCACACCTAATCGACAAATTCGTTTGCATAATGTCCAGGGGGCATTATCTTCACAGGCGTCTATTGATACAATTACTATAAGTGATAACAAAGGTATTTGGCTTAAAATTAACAATGCTAAGATCGATTGGAATCGTTTAGCTTTACTGCGAGGACATGTTAAAATTAATCAGCTTTCAGCAGAAAAAATTATATTTTTACGTAAACCACAAAATTCCTCCTCAATTTCCTTTTTTGAAGCTGATCAGTTTTCCATACCTAAATTGTCTATGGCAATTTTTGTGAATACATTGATGGTTGAGTATCTGACCTTTGAAAAAGACATTTTTGGCTTTGTTTCTGATGTATCATTAAAAGGGCATTTAACCTTAAGTAATGATGAGCTGGATACTAATATAGAATTTCAACGTTTAGATGAATTAGGTTATTTTTCTATCTTAACAAAAATATCCAAAAACGATCGTACAGCTAAAATTGATATTATTGCTGATGAACCACAAAATGGTATTATAGCTAATATTCTTGAGCTTGAAAAGCGTCCTGCATTAAACCTCTCCATTAAAGGTAATGGAACTTTTGATGATTTGGTTATTATGCTTAATTTAAAAGCTAATCAGCAACCTATTTTGGGGGGAAATTTTACTCTCGTAGAGGCTGCAGAAGGTCATAGTCTCATAACAAATTTAGATGGAACAATTGGTCGTTTAATGCCTGTTCAATCTCAATATCGTAGTTTCTTTGAATCTAATTTTGCTTTAAAAGCAAAAGTAACGATGACGAACGAAGGTGCAATGCATCTTAATCATATGACTCTTCAAGGCGATACAATTGATGTTGTAGCTAATGCTGAAATAGCGAATGATGGATTTTTACGACGTCTTTTTGTTGATGGCAAAATAGCTTTTGATAAAGAAAAAGCATCAACTCGTTTACCACGGCTAAAGACACAAACACACATAGATAATCTTGCTTTAACAGTTGATTATGGCCGTAAAGGACAACAAACTTGGAAAGGGCGGCTTGCTGTACATCATTTGAGCAATGACAATATTCATATTCGTGATGCTGTTTTTGATATGGGGGGTGTGAGTGAAAATCTTGATAATTTAGTTTCTCGTCATGTAGGTATTCAGATTAATGGTATGCTTCAGGGAATTACAAGGATTAAGGATGGTTTTGCAGAAGATTTAAATCAACCAGTTTATATACATCTTGATACGGATATTCTTTCTGGAAAACCAATGTCAATCCATGATTTTAGTGTTAAAGCTCAGGATTTTTCTATTTGGTTAAAAGGACAAATGGATCGTTTTATTTTTAAAGGAGATCTTGGTGTAAAAGCACAAACATTAGCACCTTTGGGTTTGTTGAATGGACAGTCATTTTCTGGTGGTGCGGATATTAAAGCAAAAGGAAATTTTAATTTAATTAAAGGGACTTTTGATCTTAAATTTTTAGGCACAACTGACAATGCTAAAATAGGAAGGGCAGCAGTTGATCATTTATTAAAGGGAGAACTTTTTCTTTCAGGTGATATTGCGCGGAATAGAATAGGTTTAATCGTTAATGATTTCCATTTAAAAAATCAGTTTGCCAATCTAAAAGCTGATGGCTATTTTGGCAGAGAAAGCGCTGAAATGGATTTTTCTGCTCAAATATCTAATCTTTCTCTGTTAGATCCAAGAATGGATGGATCTGCTACAATTAAAGGCGCTGCTAGAGGACATAATAGTCTTATAACAATCAGTACAAAGGCTCAAATTGTTGAAGCCTTTTTGGTTGGTAAAAAACTTCAAAATACAATATTCAATATGAATGTGCTTATGGATAATACATCACCAGTTTCCCCCTATTTAACGGGTTTTATAGAAGGAGAAGGGACTTTTTCTGAGAAACCATTACAGCTATCTGCTGTTTTTAACAATACCGATCATATCTGGAAGCTTCAGGGTATCAATATTAAAGGAGGTAATGCACGTATAACCGGTGATATTACTCAAACTTTTGAACGTTTTTTGAAAGGAAATTTGCATATTGATGCGGACGATATTTCAACTCTTTCTGCATTATTTTTGCAAAAAGGAAGTGGGAAGGTAAAGGGCGACTTTATTTTTGATGAAAGAAATAACCAACAGATAGCAAATTTAAAAGCTAATGTTAATAATTTTATACTTGCAAAAAATGAAATAAAAAAATTGGCTATACAAGCTGATATATTCAACCCTTTTGGCGCGATACAATTTAAAGGTTCTGTTAATGCAGAACATATTCGGACACCCTTTATGATGGTCAATCATTTGAATGCTCAAGCTTTGAATAACGATGGACAAACTGTTTTTAATGTTCAAGCAGTGCTACATAATGATACAGATGCAAAGCTTTCTGGACGCGTTATAACAGAGGGATTATTTGAAGATGTGAAACAAAAAGTGGAGCTTGAAACTATAGATGTGAAACAAGTTGGTCTGCATGCAGCATTACTTAAACCAGTGACCATCCTCTTTGATAAAAATGGAATAACGATGAATAAGTTAGGAATTTCTGTCAATGAAGGTGAAATCGTGCTTTCAGGCAATATTCAAGATACTCTTAATTTGCATCTTAAAATGAGTGCTGTGCCTGCTACATTAGCGAATCTTTGGAAGTCAGATCTTGATGCTGCCGGGACTTTAACAGGAGATATTATGGTCCATGGAAGTTTTACAAAGCCTGAGATAATCTATGATGTAAGGGGCCAAGAGTTAATGATTGCTCCTTTGCAAGAAAAGAAAATAAAGCCTTTTACTTTTTCTGCTAAGGGTAAAGCAGTCAATCAAGCTCTTCTTTTATCTGCTGAGCTAAGCGGAGATGGATTGCAAGTGCAAGCACAAGGAAAAGTCCCTCTAGATAAGAGCAATTTTGATTTACATGTTAGTCTAAAAAATTTTCCTGCACATTTGGTCAATGGTTTTATCAAGGGAGAGCCTTTTGGGGGAGAAGTGGTTGGTAAGGTTGATGTTGGCGGAGATTGGAAGAGTTTGTCTACCCATTTTGACCTCACTAGTCAAAATTTGACAGTCATGACTCATAAAGGACCAGAGTCGATGAATATGAATATCCGTGGTTTTTATAAAAAATCAATATTTCATATTGAGCATATGGTAGCATCGGGCGCCAAGGATTTGGATCTTTCTGTTAATGGACAAATTTCTTTGAATAATTCAAAAGTTGAATTGCATGTTAGAGGCATGATGCCTCTTAGTTTTATGAATCAATTTGTAGCTGAGCGTGGTGCGCATGTAGCGGGAATAGTAAAAATAGAGAGCACTATCAGTGGTGCATTGCCTCAGCCACAATTAAAAGGACATTTTTCTGTATCTAATGGTCACTTTTTAGATACACAAACAAATTTAGAATTGGATAATATAAGGTTTGAAGGCAAACTAAATGGCGATCATGTGATTTTAGAGAATGCTTATGCTTCTTCTTATGGAGGGTCTCTTTCTGCTTCAGGTCGCATTTCTAATGATTTGCAGACTGATCTAGTGATTCATCTCGATCATGCCCATTATAATGACGGGTCTATGATTTTTGCGACATTAACAGGCGAAATGACAGTAACTGGTTATTTTTTGCGTGATCTTGTTGTTGGTGGTGATGTCACAATTGAAAAAGCAGAGCTTCTTATTCCTGATAATTTTAAAAATGCAGCATTTTTAAATCTTAAACATAAGAACTTAATCGCACCGATTCAAAAAACACTTGAACGAGCTAATGTTAAAACTTATGGTCATAATCAAGATGTTTCTGAAGAGTCTTCTTCTGTTATCCGGTTAGATGTAAAAATTAATGCACACAACAAATTTTTTGTGCGTGGTCGAGGGGTTGATGCTGAATTAGGAGGAAGCATTAATTTAAAAGGCCCTTTGCAGGGTATGCGTCCAGTTGGTGAATTACAAATGATTCGCGGAAGGTTTGATATTCTTTCACAACGTCTCAATTTCGATAAAGGACAGGTAAGTTTTAACGGTAATCTTAATCCTACTGTTTATTTTATTACCAACAATAATAATGGTGATATTCGTGTTAATGTAATAGTAAAAGGAACAATTGATAATCTTGATATTCAGTTTTCTTCACAACCTGTTTTACCACAGGATGAGGTATTGGCGCGTTTGATTTTCAATCGCTCTCTTAACGAATTATCGCCATTTCAAATTGTTCAGCTTACAGCAGCAGCTGCTGAGCTTGCTGGTGCTTCTAACACATCTTTATTGAATACTTTACGATCCCATATTGGTCTCGATGATCTTGATGTTGTTGTTGATAAAAAAGGCAACACAGGTTTACGTGTTGGACGCTATATACATTCTAATATTTACTTGGGTTTTGAGGCGGGATCGAATGGAACAACGAAAGGAACAATTAATTTGGATATTTCACGTCATCTTAAAGCTAAAGGGGCTATAGGAAGTGAAGAAAATACGAGTTTTGGTTTGTTCTATGAAAAAGATTATTAACTTAAAAATTAGTGATAAAATCTATTATTTAAAGGTTCTGTTCTTCAAATTGGATATGGTGAAGTTTTTTATAAACACCTTCTTTTTTTGCTAGTAACTCTTGTTGGGTTCCTTGTTCAATAAGACGCCCATTTTGGATCACAATAATTTTATGAGCACGGGCAATCGTTGAAAGACGATGAGCAATAACAATAGTGGTACGTCCTTGTGTAAGGTGATCAAGAGCTTCATTGATTTGTGCTTCAGTGTGTGAATCTAACGCACTTGTTGCTTCATCAAGAAGCAAGATTTCACTGTCATGAAGCATGGCACGGGCAATGGCGATACGTTGTTTTTGTCCACCTGACAGATTATTGCCATTATCCCCAACTTGGGTGTCATAACCGTTAGGTAAATCCATAATAAAGTCATGAGCATTGGCTGCTTTTGCTGCTTTAATAATATCGTTATCACTTGCTCCTTCTTTTCCAAGTCCGATATTATATTTAACGCTTCCTTGGAATAGAAAAGTATCTTGTCCTACATAGGCCATAAGATTTCTAAGGGAACGAAATGTGATGTAGCGAATATCTTGATCATTGATCAATATACGTCCTTGAGTAGGATCATAAAGGCGCATAAGAAGGCTAATAAAAGTCGATTTTCCTGAACCGGATGGTCCTACTAATGCTGTCATTTTACCTGCTTCAATTTCTAGATTAATGTCGTTTAACACCATCTGATCATCAGTATAAGCAAAAGAAACATGTTCAAAACGTATTGAATTTTGTTTTTTATTAAGATCCTTAGCTTCTTTATGCTCCATAACTGTGAGAGGATGATCGAGTATTTCAAACATTGTACGGATACTAACCAGACCAGATTCAATTTTAACACGTACATTTGCTAATCTTTTGGCTGGTTCATAGGCTAAAAGTAAAGCAACAATAAAGGACATTAATTCACCTTGAACGCCTGTCCGTTGACTTGCAAGGTAGCCGGAAAAGCAGATAACACCTGCAATCGCAATGCCAGCGAGTGTTTCCATAATTGGATTTGTAGCAGCTTCAAGCATTGCGATACTATTTGCTTGTTGTTCAACATCATAAATGGCTTTATTCATGCGTTTTTGCATCAATTTTTCGAGTGAAAAAGCTTTTATTACATGAATACCAATCGTTGTTTCTTGTACGATTTTTATAATTTCTCCAAGTGAAAGAAGCTCTTTTTCCATAAGAGTGCGAACATGTTTTAAGGCTATTCGAATTCCTAAAAATGCTAATGGACCCACTATTAAGGTAATGGCAATTAATGTAAAATTTTGAATAAGCATAACAAACAAAAGGCCAATAACAGAAAGTAAATCACGCACAAATGTTGTGATAATAATATCAATAATATTGCGTGCTGCTGTTGCACTGTGGGTTACGCGGACAAGAAGATCCGATGAAGTATTATTGTGATAAAAAGAGACACCTTGTTTTATGAGGCGTGTATAAATTTTACGTTGTTGTTCAGCAACAATACTATTGCCTGCTTTGCTTAAAAAATAAGTTTGAGTAAAAATTGCGATCCCCTTAAGAATGAAAATAAAAGCAATAATACTGGAAATAAAAACAATCATATTAAAATTTTGTCCATCAATAATATGATTGACAACATCGCGCATAATCCATGCACTGATGACAGTGGTAAAGGAAATAATGATCATTGAAACAATGGCGACACTATACCAGCACACATGTTTATGAAAATTTTCTTTTAAAAGCCGAATGATGAGATGTTTATCAGAAGAGGATATTTGTGTTTTGGCCATGCAGCATTTCTATCATTTTTTTATGCAAGATCAAATCATCCTTTATAGGATGAGTTGGAGAGCTTCTGATAAATAATCTTTTGTCTACAGAAATCATTAATTTCTTATTAAAAAGTATAATACAATATCTCAGCAACATAAAAAATTGCATTTACACACTTTAAATAAGCTTTATAGGATCGAAATTGTTATTAAAAATTATTTAGGCGCTATTACCATCATAATTTGACGACCTTCAAACTTTGGTTCAGATTCGATTTTGGCAATTTCGCTTGTATTTTCTTTAACCCGCTGAAGAAGTTTTATCCCAAGATCTTGGTGCGCCATTTCGCGACCACGAAAACGCAAAGTAATTTTCACTTTGTCTCCATTATCAATAAAACGACGGATTGCTTTTAATTTGACCTCATAATCATGAATATCGACATTAGGTCTCATTTTAATTTCTTTAATTTCGATAATTTTTTGCTTTTTACGCGTTTCTGCAGCCTTTTTTTGATTTTGATATTTTAGTTTACCTAAATCAATAATTTTACAGACAGGTGGCTCTGCATTTGGCACAATCTCAACTAAATCAAGCCCCGCCTCTGCTGCCATAGAGAGTGCTTCTTGTGTTGTAACAATCCCTTGATGTTGTCCTTCATCATTAATTAATTGGACACGAGGCACGCGAATATCATGATTTGAACGCAACCCATCTTTTGGGGTAGGGGTTATTTTAAATGGTCGACGAATGGTCTATGCTCCTTAATATCAATTAATTCTTAACATGACAGTATACAATATATAGAGAGAAAAACAATAAAAATTCGTGCTTTTTTCATTATCATTGTAAGGATTATTTGTTATATTATTTTAAAATACAGTGATTTTCTTTTGTAAAAAGAAAACTTTCTGGAGAAAGGATGATAATGGATCAAAATATTCCTTGTCAATTTTTTTCATTTGAAAATACGATTCTTGCTGTGCGTCATCACAAAGGCAAGCGCTCTCCTGGTTTGATTTGGTTGCCTGGTTACCGATCTAATATGTTAGGGAGTAAGGCGACGGTAGTTGATAGTTTTGCTAAAAAAAATGATTTTTCTTGTTTACGTTTTGATTATTCTGGTCATGGAGAGTCGGAAGGAGATTTTTTTCAAGGAACGATTTCGCAATGGGTTAAAGAGAGTTTAGCTATTATTGAAGCTTATTGTGAAAGTCCACAAATTTTGATTGGGTCTTCTATGGGAGGATGGATTGCTATAAGGCTTGCTATGATACTTGCTCAAAAAAACAAAGCGCCTGTTGGGATGATCTTAATTGCACCTGCTCCTGATTTTACACAGACTTTGGTGGAACCTTCTTTAAGCGCAGAAGAATGGAAAATGCTTGAGGAAAAAGGTTATTGTGAGCGACCTTTGGCCGATGGTTTTGAACCATTACTTTTTACAAAGGCATTCATTGAAGATGGGCGAAACAACAGTATTATGAAAGAATGCATAGATGTTGGGTGTCCAATTCATATTCTGCAGGGGATGGAAGATGTTAAGATACCTTATCAACATACGTTAACTTTACTTGATTATTTGCCTTTGCATGATGTAGCATTAACACTTGTGCGTGATGCGGATCACCAATTTTCACGTCCCCAAGATTTGAAGTGTCTTGAAAAGGTGTTGGTATGTTTGATTGATCGAATCAATGCTGAATAAAGGTTATGTTCATTGATTATAAGAGACATGATATATGGCTATGTATGAACAAGACTTTATTCTCTCTAATCGTCGTATACCTTTGTGGGTAAAAGAACGCAAGAATGCACGTCGCTTTACCTTGCGTGTTGATATAGCCAGGCAAGGAATTTATTTGACCACTCCGCTTGCAGTAGAGCGAAGAATGATTGAATGGTTTATTGAAAGTCATCGATCTTGGATTGAAAAACGTTTTGCTCATCATGGAGGAATGATCAATGAAGGCTTTCATCTCAAAGAAGGTTCACGAATTCCTATATTGGGGGTTTTACATATTATATTGCGTAAAGAGGAACGTGGAGTAGCTGAAATTATTACAGGGAATGCTGAACAAGAATCACAAATCGTTATTTATAGTCGATTAGAGCATCTTCCAAGACACGTTGCTGATGTTTTGAAGAAACAAGCTAAAATTATTATAGCACCGTTAGTGGTTCATTATGCACGCAAGGTAGGGCGCAAGGTTAAATCAATTAGTTATAAGGACACTAGAAGTCGTTGGGGATCATGTTCAACAGATGGTCGTCTTTCTTTTTCATGGCGTCTTATTATGGCGCCAAAAGAAGTTGTTGAGTATGTTGTTGCCCATGAAGTAGCTCACCTTGTTGAGATGAATCATGGAAAACGATTTTGGTCTCTTTGTGAAAAACTTTGTCCTGAAAGGAAAACCTATCAAGCTTGGTTAAAGAAAAATGGCCATACACTTCAAGGGATTAATTTTCACTAATGTAAAAATGCGCTTCTTTATCTATATTTATCTATATTTGTATTGTTTTTGTCTACTGGATAGTGTTCTGTTATATATTCTGAACTATAGGGGGATGAAATAACGAAGTTTTATTTTTATAGATTCAAGGTTTTCACTTTATCTTTTGTATAATTAAGTTTAGCTTTTTTAAAATTGTTCTTTTTAGATTGGAATAGCTTTTATGCTTGTTCTTACAGATCCTGTTCAGATTTTACAGACACTTATTCGTTGCCCTTCTGTTACACCGCATGAAGCGGGTGCTTTATCGACTTTGGAGCACTTTTTGAGAAAAATGGGATTTTGTGTTGAGCGTCCTATTTTTGTTGATAAAAATACAGAAGATGTTGAAAATCTTTATGCAAAGATAGGCAGTGAAGGTCCACATCTTATGTTTGCTGGCCATAGTGATGTAGTACCACCCGGTGAATTAGAAAACTGGACTTATCCTCCTTTTGAGGGAGTAATAAGCCAGGGAAAATTATATGGGCGAGGTGCTGTTGATATGAAGGGTGGGATTGCTTGTTTTATAGCGGCGATGGCTCGGTTTCTGAAGAAAAAAACACTCAAGGGAATGGTAAGTTTTTTAATAACCGGTGATGAAGAAGGTCCCGCGATAAACGGTACAGTCAAGCTTTTAGAATGGGCAGTACAAAAAGGTGAAAAATGGAATGCGGCTATTGTGGGTGAGCCAACAAGCGTCAATATTGTTGGTGATATGATCAAAATTGGACGGCGAGGATCGATTTCTGGTATTATTACGATTAAAGGTTGCCAAGGTCATGTTGCTTTTCCCGAGCGAGCAGCAAATCCATTGCCTTTAGCAAGTAAGCTTATTCAAGCGTTGACACAAACTGCTTTGGATCAAGGAACAAAGGATTTTCAAGCAAGTCATTTAGAATTGACAAGTATTGATACAGGAAATTTGTCTGTAAATATTATACCAGCACAAACAGTTATTCGCTTTAATATACGTTATAATGATCTTTGGACAAAAGAAACACTCGTTGCTGAAATTGAGAAGCGCCTTGCTTCTGTACACTCTGAAAATGATCAAGTACCATATTATCAGCTTGAATGGATATATAGTTTAGGGGGTGTTTTCTTGACCAAAAATGATAAATTAATTGGAATTTTGTCGAATGCTATTAAAAGTGTAACAGGAAATATTCCAGAGTGTTCGACTTCTGGTGGCACATCGGATGCGCGCTTTATTAAAGACTATTGTCCGGTTGTTGAATTTGGTTTGCCAGGGCAAACTATGCATATGGTCGATGAATGTGTGACTCTTGATGCTATAGAAAATCTAACTTCTATTTATGAACGTTTTATCACCGATTTTTTTGCGTAAATGGAGTGGTGATTATTTTAGTGACATGATAAGATGAGACTTTAAAGATTTTAGTTTGCTAATTGACCAATAATATGATCAAGAAGAATGCGTCCGGTTGTTGTGGCTTTTAAATGTTGTTTGTCCGTTATTTCAATTAATCCTTGTTGTTGTAAACGGATCAGTTTTTTTCGCGATAAACTTTGGCAACTTAAAGTTTCATAGCGTGCTAGATCAAGTCCTTCTGAAAGACGCATACCCATGAGTAGCATTTCATTGGCTTGTTGTTCTTGAGACAAGTGTTCTGTGTCAATACAACCGTGACCTTTGGTTTCTACTAACTCAAGCCAATTTTCGGGATGTTTTTCGTTTATTGTGATATACCGGCTATGATTTTCAATTTTGGATGGAAATGTTTCTGAAAAAAAAGAGGAATTTTTTAGTGACTGCTTAATAAAACGTCCATGGGCACCTGGACCAAAACCTGCATATTCATGATAACGCCAATAAAGGAGATTATGGCACGATTCAGCACCAGGAATCGCATGATTTGATATTTCATAGGCTGGAAGACCATACATAGTGGTTATTTCTTGGGTAAGAGTATAAAGATTTGCTGCTTGCTCTGAGGCTGGTAGGATCAGTTTTCCTGCTGCATGAAGCTTTTTAAAGGTTGTTCCATCTTCTATGGTGAGTTGGTATAAAGAGAGATGGTCTGCGGCCAAATTAATGGCTTGCAAAAGTTCAGTTTCCCATTGTTTAAGTGTTTGTTTGGGGCGTGCGTAAATTAAGTCAAAAGATAAACGTGGGAAAATTTCACGTGCTAAATTAATAGCATGAAGAGCTTGCTTAACGTTATGAAGACGACCAAGTTGTTGTAATGCTTTATCATTGAGTGCTTGTACACCTAAAGATAAACGGTTAACACCTGCTAACTGATAACCACGGAAGCGATTTGCTTCTACACTAGAAGGATTAGCTTCAAGTGTGATTTCAGCTTTGTCATCGATTGTCCAGTTTTTTGCGACAGCTTGTAATAAACGATCAACAGTTTGAGGTGCCATAAGGGAAGGTGTTCCTCCTCCAATAAAAATGCTTGTAATGTGGCGAGGGCCTATTTCCTTAGCTTGTGTTGTTATTTCACGTTCAAAAGCGTTTGCAAAACGGGGTTGATCTACTCCATTTATACGGACATATGAATTAAAATCACAATAAGGACATTTGCTCGTACAAAATGGCCAATGAATGTAAATGCCAAAGGGTTTCGTCATGAGAGAACTAAAAGATTTTCCGCAAAGAGTTTAAAGGCCCGTGCGCGATGCGAAAGAGGAGTTTGACCATGAAGTTTCCAACTGTGTTTTTGTTCTGTTGACATTTCACCAAAGGTATTTTCGTATCCATCAGGTAAAAAAATAGGATCAAAGCCAAAACCTTTATTTCCTCGTGGTGGCCAAATGAATGTACCTTCAACACTACCGCGAAAATAATCCGCATGTCCATCGGGATATGCAAGGCAAATAACCGATATAAATCGACCTTTACGTTGATTTTTTTTCAGAGGGTCAACTTTTTGTAATTCATTTTCTACTTTTTGCATAGCCTTTACAAAATCACGTGTACCATCGGGTTGGAGAGCCCAATCAGCTGTATAAACACCGGGTGCACCATTTAAGGCGTCTATTTCCATGCCAGAATCATCAGATAAAGCAGGAAAATTTGTGGCTTTTGCGGCTGCAAAAGCTTTGATATAAGCATTTTCTTCGAATGTTGTTCCTGTTTCTTTTGGTTCGGGCAAGCCAAGTTCTTTTACCGATTGTGTTGTTATACCAAAAGGAGCAATCAATGTGGTAATTTCATGGAGTTTACCAGTGTTATGCGTAGCAATAATAAGTTTTTTGATTGTGATATTTCTCATGTGTATATTTCCTGAAATAAGGCAATAATCTCGGTTTAACTCAGCGTTTATTTATAGAATAAAAATTGGTAACAGTGATTTTGACAATTCGCATACAACGAAACAATGCAACATCATTAAAATTTTTTAGTAGTTGCTTAAATTTTTTATATCAATGTATTGATTCATTAAATAATAAAATTGATATCAATTTTAATTTGTGAGTTTTTATAGCATGGATTAATATTTTATATATCGTAAAGAATAAATTTCAAATGATTTTTAAAAATTTATTGCAGAGTACAATGAGCTGTATTTGTCATCAGTTCGATAATTATAAAAAGAATTATTTTTTATTTTCATGAGACATAATTCTGCATATTTTTATATTTATTTTTAGGTGATTATTCATATTTAATAATGGTATTATTGTAATAGATATTCGATATATTTTTTGCACTGTATTTAGATTATTTGACCATATCTTTGAAAAACTTATATAATCTTATATAATAAAGAAGGATTTTTAAAATAGTGAAACAGTTGTGATGAAGAAAATATCCCTTGATGACTCCTTAAAAAATCTTGATAAGCGTTCACGTGATATTTTTTGTCATATTGTTGAGGCTTATCTTAATGATGGTGAACCGGTGGGCTCACGTAATCTTTCGCGCCTTTTACAACAAACGTTATCACCTGCAACAATTCGCAATGTAATGAGTGATCTTGAGCATCTTGGTTTAATTTATGCGCCGCATGTGTCTGCAGGGAGAATGCCAACACAATCAGGTTTGCGATTTTTTGTTGATGCATTTATGGAAGTAGGTGATTTACCAACCGAGGAACGTGAAAACATTGAAAATAAAGTTAAAGAAGTTGGTAATGCACAATCAGTTGAACATTTTTTAATTCAAGCAAGTCAAATTCTTTCGGATCTTTCACGAGGAGCAGGATTGGTTCTCGCAACGAAACAGGAAGGTACACTGAAACATATCGAGTTTGTACGTCTTGATAGAGAACACGCTCTTGCAATTTTAGTGACACAAAAAGGCGATGTTGAGAATCGTATTATTCAGTTACCAGAAGGTGTGACTCATGCACAATTGACAGAAGCAACAAATTTTCTCAATGCTCATATACAGGGATGTACACTTAATGAAGCAAAAGCAGAAGTTGCACGTTTATGCTCAGAGACACGAGCTGCTCTTCATCAATTGTCTCAACATCTTGTTGAAACTGGTTTAGCTCTCTGGGGAGGAGAAGATTCAGATAATAAAATACATCTTATTGTTCGGGGGCGGGGCAACTTACTTGAAGATGTGAAGGCAGGAGAAGATTTAGGGCGGCTGAGATATTTGTTTGATGACCTTGAAACACGTGAAAGCATGGCGCAGTTACTTGATTTAGCAGATGAAGGATCAGGAGTGCGTATTTTTATTGGTTCAGAAAATAAATTATTTTCACTTTCTGGTTCTTCTTTAGTGGTAGCCCCTTATTGTGATACACAGAAAAGAGTCATTGGTGCTGTAGGTGTTATTGGACCAACACGTCTTAATTATGCAAGGATTGTCCCTATGGTTGATTATACAGCTCAACTTGTATCACAATTATTACGTTAGCATAGTTGAATGTTGTCTTAGGAGCGATCATTGTGCTAACCGATAAATAAAAAGCTCTTGATTTTTGTTTGAAAAATTTCGATATCAGGAGTATAAATTATATGAAGGAATAGAATTTTTATGTTTGATGAAAAGAATAAATTTGCTGATGCTTCATTTGAAAATTGCGATTTGAAGAATCCAATTGATTGTGATGTACTTAAACAAGATTCTGATGAGTTTTTAAAGATACATGAGGGAGAAAGTGACCCAAATGCTGAGGTAGAGGAAATTCAGTCTGCTGACCCTTTGGTTATTTTGCAGGATGAAAATAAGCAGCTAAAAGATCAAATTTTACGTCTTGCAGCAGATATGGAAAATCTTCGACGTCGAACAGCTCGTGATGTAGCTGATGCTAAAGCATATTCAATTGCTAATTTTGCTCGTGATATGTTGTCTGTTTCTGACGATTTGCATCGCGCATTGGCAGCAATTCCAAAAGATGCAGGTGAGAATAATTCCGGTTTGAAAACATTAGTGGAAGGTGTTGAAATGACCGAGCGTGCAATGATGACAGCTTTAGAGCGTCATGGGGTCAAAAAAATTGATCCAGAAGGACAAAAATTTGATCCTCATTTTCATCAAGCAATGTTTGAAATTCCCAATGCTGATGTGCCAGAAAATACTGTTCAACAAGTTGTTCAAGCAGGTTATATTATTGGTGAACGTGTCTTACGCCCGGCAATAGTTGGCGTAACTAAGGGGGCAGTAAAAGAAGTTTCTGTTGAATCTGAAACGGTGTAAATATATTGGAAAAAAATTTTATCGTGAAATGCCAATTTTAAAATCTACATTCGTACAAAGTATTGCATTGAATGGTTTAAAACTATTCCGATTTTGAAGATATAAAACAATTCAATTATTTTGTAGAGCCTTTTATGCAAAAAATTATACTTGAGATTCAAGATATAAAAACGATGAGATTATTTGAGAAAGTTCTTAGGTTTTCAATTAATTGAGATCTGCAGCTATTAGTTGTATTATAAAGAATTTAAACTCTTTCACTTATTTCTTAATTTTCAATTTAAAAATATCTTTGCATATTATTTGATTTTATGAGGATTTATAATTAATTATTCTTGTTTTGTACCTAAATGAGTATAGAAAATTATTATTTTCTTTTTCATTTGAAAGGGAAATTATTTGGTAAGTGGAAGGGTGATAATAAATCGAGCACCAATTTTTTCTTTTTTAGATTTGGGATCAATAATATTTTCAGCCATGAGAGTTCCATTATGAGCTTCAATGATTTGCTGACTAATTGCAAGGCCAAGACCTGAATGTTTCCCAAAAGCATCTTTGCCTGACCGATCAGTATAGAAACGTTCAAAAATACGTTCAATATTTTCTGAACAAATACCTGGTCCATTGTCTTCGACAGTTAAAATGAGATTTGAAGCATTATTTTTCATTGTAATACAAATTTTACCATTTTTACGAGGTACAAAAGAACGTGCATTTTCAATGAGATTGGAAATCACCTGCCCTAAACGTAATTCATGCCCTACAATTAGGTAAGGTTTGCCATTAATTCGTGGAATAATATTCAAATTAATATCAATATTTTGTTTATTACAATGGATTTCACGAATAGCTTGAATAAGGCTTTTTAACAATGAACCCATATCAACTATTTTAGCAGTTTCGCGAACAAGTTCTGCATCTAATCGCGATGCGTCAGAAATATCGGTAATTAAACGATCAAGACGATGCACGTCATGTTGGATGATTTCAAGTAATTGTGTCTGTTGTGCTTTATTTTTAGCCAGTGGTAATGTTTCAACGGCACTGCGCAGCGAGGTAAGAGGATTCTTTAATTCATGACTTACATCGGCTGCAAAACGTTCAATGGCTTCAATGCGTGTATAAAGAGCGTTGGTCATATCACGAATAGAGGTAGAAAGACGACCAATTTCATCTTCACGTTTTGAAAAATCAGGAATTGTTATTCTCTTACTGCGACCATGACGCACGCGATTAGCGGAGGAAGATAATTTACTTAGTGGATGCGCAATAGTATGAGCTAAAAATAGAGAAAGAACCAAGAAAACACTTCCAACAACGGCAAAGATTTTAAAAATTCCTAATCTTTCACTTTCCACAATATCATCAATGTCTGTACCAATAGTTGAAAGCAAAAGAGCACCAACGACTGCACGATAACGTTGAACAGGTACAGCAACTGAAACAATTAATTGACCTTGCCTGTTACGTCGTTTAGCAGTGGCAGAAGAGCCATTTAATGCTAGATAAACTTCAGGATGAAGAGCTTCATTATCTTTTGCTTGTCTTCTATCAACAGCAATACCGTTGCCATAGAGTGTATTAAAAAAAAATGATTTTAAGTGCTCCCATAAATTTTGTTTTGTTTGGATAGGAGGTAAATCATAAGTAAAAACCTCACCACTCGAATAAAGAACACGTGAATCAAGAAGCAAAGTTGCGTCACGGTCATATATCCGTGCTCTTGTTGTTTTTGGTGTAATAAGACGTCGTAAAAGTGGAGCAACTTGTTCGGAATTAATGGGAAAATCCCAAGTATCAGTGGATTGAAGCATTGGTGTAACACTTTCTCCAGCTTGTAATTCCAACAGTTTTTGAGGGTCAATTAAAATAGAGTTTGTGTCTATTGTTGCAGAAGCAGCAATAGCTCCAGCAATAATTTTTCCTTGGGTGCGTAAACTTTCAATTTTTGCTTCAATCAAACCATTACGAAATTGGTTAAGATACAAAATACTTATAACTAGAATACCAAGGGCAGCAAGATTTAAAATCACAATACGGCGTGTGAGACTGGAAAAGAACAATTGTCTCAAAAGTCGCTGTATCTGAAAATACAAATGAAAAAACATAGAAAGCTGTATCGGAGAAGTATTATTTGATGATTTATTTAGTAAAGTATTTTTTCTCATCGAGTTCTTCGGCGTTTAACCTATTGTGGCAAAATGGTTTCATACTTCATGAAAACGGTAACCTACACCATAAAGCGTTTCAATCATTGCAAAATCATTATCTACTTGTTTAAATTTTTTACGCAAACGCTTAATGTGGCTGTCAATGGTACGATCATCTACATAAATTTGATCGTTATAGACAGCATCCATTAAAGCATCACGACTTTTAACAACTCCTGGCCGTTGCGCTAAAGTTTGCAGAATTAAAAACTCTGTAACTGTTAATATAACAGGTTTGTTTTTCCATGTACATATATGGCGTTCTTGGTCCATAACAAGATCACCACGTTTGAGAGAAGAAGCTGGTGTTGTGCCTATCGGAAGTGGTTGGTTGCGAGCATTAGAACGACGCAAAACAGCTTTTACTCGCTCAATAAGAAGACGTTGAGAAAAAGGTTTTGTAATGAAATCATCAGCTCCCATCTTGAGACCAAAAAGTTCATCAATTTCATCGTCTTTAGAGGTTAGAAAAATAACTGGAAGATCAGATTTTTGACGCAAACGGCGCAAAAGCTCCATACCATCCATTCGCGGCATTTTAATATCAAAAATAGCTAAATGTGGAGGGTGAAGTGTTAAGTTTTTAAGTGCAGCTGATCCATCTGTATAACTTTCAACCCGATAACCTTCTGTTTCAAGGGCAAAAGATAAAGATGTTAAAATATTACAATCATCGTCAACCAGTACAATCGTTTGGGTGACGGTTGGAGTATCTTTCATGGTTTCTTAAACCTTTCTCACTATAGAAGCGAACCTTTCATATTATATATATGGGAGTTCACATTTTATTTGCAAAACAAATATGGAACAAATTGTAGCAAAGACAAGAACCTTTTGTTTTGTAGCAAAGGTTATTTTTCTTTACAATTTTGTAATGCTTGTGTGCGTATTAAGATCCCTTTTTTCGATATAAAATTTTTATTAAGATGTTTTTTATCAAATTTTACTCTGTTTCTGCCTAAAAAAACAGAGTAAGTTTATTCAATTTATCTATCTGTTATTTAAAATAATAGTTTATAATAATATCAAAAAAGTGCACTTTTTGCGAAAAAGGAAACAATTTTGAAGGTACATTTGATAAATTTCAACTTGAGATAGAAAAAGGAATATTAAGATTAAAAGAGAGATAATGAATGATTATTTGCAAAGTGTTGTTTTGTTTACAGTGATAAATGAAAGATAATAGGACTTTTTACAAAACTATACATCTTATAAGAAAGTGAAATATTGGAAATTTTAACATAATCAAATTAAATAATTACGAAAAAACTTATTTAGAAGGAAATGTTGCTCCTGTTGTTTTGGCCAAAAAGTCAACTTCGATTATTCCTGCTTTTTCAAAAATTAATTTTGCATTAATTTTTTCATTGTGTTGAAATGGTTTTGAAAGCCCTATAAACATAATATGATTACCGCCAGGTTTAAGGATGATTTCACCCTTTCCTGGAATTTCAATGCCATTTGGTATCTTTTTCATTTGCATAATATTATTAGTTACTGACATAGAATGAATTTCTGTTTCTTTTGCTCTATTTGTCGAAATGGCAATCAACCGGTCAGGAGTATCGCTATGATTAATAATGTAAAGATAACCATTACCCACTTTTGCATTTTTAGCTGTTGTACGTGTCCAAGGGTCAATGATTTCCAAATTACCGAGTTTATATTGGTGGGCGTTTGTAGCTGAGGGACAAGCTATAAAAATAAAAACACACAAGAGATTCAGAATATTATTTTTGTTTAAGTATTTTACAGTGGTGTTATATATAAAGAAATCTTTTATTCTTTTGGTAATAAGAGTCATGATTATTTGGTCCTCTTTTTTATCTTTCTTTTATATAAATGCTTTTTTATTTAGAGCAAGAACTTTATTCAAAATAAAGGAGAGTGTTGTTTGCATTATATTGATTTATGAGAGAGTGAAAAGTATGTACATATTGGTTAAACAACTAAAAATAATTATAAGAGATTATAAAGACAAACGATTTAATTTTATGTTTCTGCAAATTTTAAAAAATGTCTTTAACAATATAATTAAAATAAAAAACGCTTTGTCTCAATATAGATCACATTATAATTAAATATGATTATATATAATAATTTGCGATGAACTATTTTTTGTAACGAATATTTACTTGATATTTTTTATAGCTATGAGAAGAAAAAGAAAAAGCTAAAAACTAATTCTATCCTTGATAATTTTATTATAAATTCATGTTTTTATAAGAGTTGTAAGAGGAATACAGTATTCTATTTAATTTTATGCTGTAAAAATGGTTTTGAAATGAAGGTATTAAGGGTAAATTTTTATTTTAGTGATGTTTCTTTCGTTATTCTCTTGTAGGGATCAAGAGATATTCTTATATACCAAGAAACAAGCTTGTTATGATTCTCAATTTATTATTTGTTTAATTTAAAATTAATGTAAGATATAAAATGTGATAAGGAGCTGTCAAAGAAAAATGCTTGATAAAGATTGCTTGATAAAGATTTAGACAGCTTGCTGAGTGGAGATTAAAATATGGCAAAAGTAATTGGTATTGATTTGGGAACAACTAACTCCTGTGTTTCTGTTATGGATGGCACGAATTCAAAGGTTATTGAAAACTCAGAAGGAGCGCGGACAACACCTTCAGTTGTTGCTTTCACTGATAGTGGAGAACGGCTTGTTGGACAACCTGCTAAACGGCAAGCGGTTACAAATCCTGAAGGGACAGTTTTTGCAGTTAAACGTTTGATTGGGCGTCGTTTTGATGATCCTATGGTTGAAAAAGATAAAGCGCTTGTACCTTACAAAATTGTTAAAGGTGACAATGGCGATGCATGGGTTGAGGAAGCAGGTAAAAAATATTCTCCATCACAAATTTCAGCAATGATTTTGCAAAAGATGAAAGAAACTGCCGAGTCTTATTTGGGTGAAAAGGTTGAGCAAGCTGTCATTACTGTCCCTGCTTACTTTAATGATGCACAGCGCCAAGCTACTAAAGATGCTGGTAAAATTGCTGGGCTTGAGGTTTTACGGATTATCAATGAGCCTACAGCAGCGGCTTTAGCTTATGGTTTAGATAAGAAAGATGGAAAAACAATAGCTGTTTATGATCTTGGTGGTGGTACATTTGATATTTCTGTTCTTGAAATTGGAGATGGTGTTTTTGAAGTTAAATCAACCAACGGAGATACATTCTTAGGTGGTGAAGACTTTGATATGCGCCTAGTTAGTTATTTTGCAGAGGAATTCAAGAAAGAGCAAGGGATTGATCTGAAAAATGATAAACTAGCGTTGCAGCGTTTGAAGGAAGCTGCAGAAAAAGCGAAGATAGAGCTTTCTTCTTCACAACAAACTGAAGTTAATTTACCGTTTATTACAGCTGATCAGTCTGGTCCTAAGCATTTAACGATGAAATTGACACGAGCGAAGTTTGAATCTTTAGTTGAAGATTTAGTCCAGCGAACTATTGAGCCCTGTAAAGCAGCATTAAAAGATGCAGGATTGAGTGCAAGTGAGATTGATGAAGTTGTTTTAGTGGGTGGTATGACCCGTATGCCTAAGATACAGGAAGTTGTACAAAATTTCTTTGGTAAAGATCCACATAAAGGTGTTAATCCTGATGAAGTTGTTGCTATGGGTGCGGCTATTCAAGGGGGGGTGTTGCAAGGTGATGTAAAAGATGTATTGCTTCTAGACGTAACACCTTTGTCTTTAGGTATTGAAACATTGGGTGGAGTATTTACGCGTTTAATTGAACGTAATACCACTATTCCTACTAAAAAGTCGCAAACTTTTTCAACGGCTGATGATAATCAGAATGCTGTGACTATTCGTGTGTTTCAGGGTGAACGTGAAATGGCTAATGATAATAAGTTATTAGCTCAATTTGATCTCGTTGGTATTCCGCCAGCACCACGTGGCGTTCCTCAGATTGAAGTTACTTTTGATATTGATGCGAATGGTATTGTGAATGTTTCTGCTAAGGATAAAGGAACTGGTAAGGAACATCAGATTCGTATTCAAGCATCGGGTGGTTTAAGTGATGCTGATATAGAAAAGATGGTTCAGGATGCAGAAGCACACGCTGCTGAAGATAAAAAACGTCGTGAAAATGTTGAAACTAGAAATCAAGCAGAGTCTCTTGTCCATTCAACTGAGAAGTCATTGAATGAGTATGGTGATAAGTTGTCAGCTGAAGATAAAGGTCAGATTGAAACCGCGATAGCTGATCTGAAAACAGCTCTTGAGAGTAATGATGCTGAAGAAGTCACCACAAAAATGCAAAAATTAGCAGAAGTTAGTATGAAACTTGGGCAGGCTATGTATGAAGATTCGTCAGCTAAGACTAATGCTGAAACAGATACGAAAAATGATGATGTTGTTGATGCTGATTTTGAAGAAATTAATGATAAGAAGAAATAGTTAAAGCAAATGCATTGGTGAATTAATAACCCGGCCTGTGAGATATAAGGCTGGGCTTTATTGTTTAGTTGCAGTTTTTTCTATGTTTTTCAAAAAACTAAATTAAAACAAGTGTTATCTAGAATGGGTAACAAAAAATTTATCGGGAATACATGATGAAGGTTGATTATTATGAAATTCTTGGCGTAACCCGTGGGTGTGATGATAAAAAGCTGAAATCTGCTTTTCGTAAGCTAGCGATGCAGTATCATCCGGATCGTAATGCAGGGGATAAAGAAGCGGAACAGAAATTTAAAGAAATTGTTGAAGCCTATGAAATTCTTAAAGATCCTCAAAAACGAGCGGCTTATGATCGATTTGGTCATGCAGCTTTTGAAAATAATAGCCGCGAAGGATCTCATCCATTTGGTGGTGGATTCGCTGATATTTTCGAAGACTTTTTTGGCGAAATTATGGGAGGTGGGAATCGTAAACGTAGTGATGGCCGTGAACGTGGAGCTGATTTAAGCTATAATATGGAAGTGACATTGGAAGAGGCTTTTACGGGAAAAACTGCGCAGATTAATATTCCAAGTTCTATTGTTTGTGATGCTTGTGAAGGATTAGGTACAAAAAAAGGTTCTAAACCAACAACTTGTGGGACTTGTCATGGAGCTGGGCGCGTACGTGCTGCACAAGGGTTTTTTTCTATTGAACGGACATGTCCAGTTTGTCATGGTCGTGGCGAAATTATTACGGATCCATGTTTAAAGTGTCATGGGACAAGAAGAGTTGAAGAAAATCGTTCATTGCATGTCAATATTCCAGCAGGTATTGAAGATGGTACGCGTATTCGTCTTTCTGGTGAAGGAGATGCAGGTATTGGTGGTGGTTCTGCAGGTGATCTTTATATTTTTCTTTCTATTAAAGCGCATGAATTTTTTCAGAGAGATGGCGCCGATCTTCATTGTCGTGTGCCTATTTCAATGGTTACAGCTGCTTTGGGGGGTGAATTTGAGGTTTCCAGCCTTGATGGTGTTAAAGCGCGGGTTAAAGTTCCTGAGGGTACACAAAATGGGCGTCAATTCCGCTTAAAAGGTAAGGGAATGCCTATGTTACGTCAACAAGCCAAGGGTGATCTTTATATTCACATCACTATTGAAACACCACAAAAATTGACTCAAGAACAACGCGCATTATTACAAGAATTTGATAAGCTTTCAAATCATGAAAATTCACCCCAATCACATGGTTTTTTTGCACGTATGAAGGAGTTTTTTGATAATATTGCTAATCAAAATTAAATAAATTTAGTGTAAAGAAAACCTAAAAAGCTAATGTATAATTTTTAATAACAACTCAAAATTATTAATTATATATTTGATCATTTTAAGTAAGTTATGCTTATTTGTTTTTCATTATTATTTAAGGTGGTTTTGATAAAAATTATTGATTTTCAATGGATTGCATAGTTAAAACTTGTTTTTACTTTTCCGAAACTCCCTTAATAAAAGGTAGAAATGATGCGGAGACTCTTTGATGAGTAATATCAAGAAAAATGATGAAAAAGTTTTTGAAAAACAGGCAGCATTTTTATCATCTGCTTTACCTTATATGCAAAAGTATGAAAATGAAACAATTGTTGTGAAGTATGGTGGGAATGCTATGGGCGATCCTGCTTTAGGACAAGCTTTTGCTCGTGATATTGCTTTGTTAAAACAGTCCGGCATTAATCCTATTGTTGTTCATGGTGGAGGTCCTCAAATTGCTGAAATCTTAACTAAAATGGGGGTTGAATCACGATTTGAAGATGGTTTACGTGTAACCGATGAAAAAATTGTTGAAGTCGTTGAAATGGTTTTAGCAGGCTCAATAAATAAGAAAATTGTAGCCCTTATCAATGCTGAGGGTGAATGGGCAATTGGACTTTGTGGTAAAGATGGTAATATGGTTTTTGCTGAAAAGTCTTATAAGACTGTAATTGATCCTGATTCACATATTGAACGTATTGTAGATTTAGGATTTGTTGGTGAACCTGTTGAAGTTGATCGAACATTGCTTGATCTTTTAGCATGTTCTGAAATGATTCCGGTTATTGCTCCTGTTGCTCCAGGACGAGATGGTAAAACTTATAATATTAATGCTGATATTTTTGCTGGAGCAATTGCTGGTGCTGTAAAAGCAAAACGTCTTTTATTTTTAACGGATGTTTCTGGTGTTTTGGATAAAGAAAAGAAACTCTTAAAGGAATTGACCATTTCTAAAGCTAAAAAACTTATCAAAGATGGAACAATTTCAGGAGGTATGATTCCAAAAGTAGAAACTTGTATTAAAGCTATTCAAGAAGGTGTAGAGGGTGTAGTGATTTTGAATGGAAAAACGCCTCATTCTATTTTGCTTGAACTTTTTACTGAACATGGAGCGGGAACGCTCATTGTTTCTTAAGTAATATAGGATGAATTTGAAAGATGAAGCCTTTTATAGCTAGAATGAAACAATCGAGATATCTCCTATTTAGTAAGCAAGAATTGGCATTGTTTTTTGCGACAGTATTGTGGGGTATTACGTTTCTCATTATTCATATTGCGGTACGTTATAGCGGGCCTCTGTTTTTTGTAGGATTTCGTTTTATTGTTGCAACACTTATAACTACAGTGATTTTTTGGCGATCTATAAAAGATATAACTGTTTATGAAATTTTTGCTGGAATGGCTATAGGTTTTGGAATATTTCTTGGTTATACTTTTCAAACGGCAGGGCTTCAGACTGTTATTAGTAGTCAGGCAGCTTTTATTACTGCGATGTATGTTCCGATAGTTCCAATTTTACAATGGATTTTTTTTAGAAAGCTACCCCATTTATGTAGTTGGATTGGTATTGTGTTTGCTTTTGTTGGACTCATACTAATTTCTGGACAAAATTTCAAAGATATTCATTTTTCAAAAGGTGAAATTTTTATTCTGCTGGGAGCTTTGGCAATTGCTGGAGAAATTATACTGATCGGATTTTTTGCAAATAAGGTTGATAGCCGACGTATAACAATTATACAGTTATTTTTTTGTAGCCTCTTTGCATTTTGCTTTATGCCTTTAATGGGTGAAAGTATTCCTGAATTTTCGTGGGTTTGGTTTAATGTAGGTTTGGGATTGGCATTAATGAGTGCGGTTATCCAATTGACTATGAATTGGGCGCAGAAATCTATTTCACCCACTCGGGCAACAGTTATTTATGCTGGTGAGCCTGTATGGGCTGGTATTATTGGGCGTTTGGCTGGGGAGTATTTATCTCCCTCAGCTTTATTGGGTGGTTTGTTTATTATAATAGGGATTGTAGTGGCTGAGTTACGACCTTCACAATGGCGTAAAAAAAATAAAATAACTGAAAAAAGTAATTAGTCTGTTTTTTTTGTAATATTTAATCTTACCGTGATTATTCTTTAAACATCATACTAAGATTCTGTAGAGTTTACACACCTGAATGTAGCATTAACAATGCTCTATATGGATTAAGATAATTTCAAAATATTTCTATTTATATATATTCACATAAAGAACATATTTTTAGCTTGGTACAATAACTATTTTTCAAGATTCAATGCTGGTGTTTTTATTTGTTGGAATATTTCTTTAGATTTTTGAGCAACTTTTATGATTGCTGCTGCTTTATCTTCTGAGATGCCAACACTTTTAGCAAATTGTTGATGATTACTTTCATGGATATTTTTATGCTCGCTTGGTGAAAGACGAGCATTGAGTGCTTTCATAAATTCCTTGAGTTCTTTGCTAATCAAAGAAGATAACTTTTTATCTGATAAAAATTCCTTCCGCTTTTCTTCTGATAAGTTAAGAATGTCTCGTAATGCTGCACTAGGTAGTTTTACCGTTGTTTGACGGCGTTTTTGTTCTAATTGGTGCTCTTGAATTATTGTTGTCTCAACATTTTTTACAGCAGACGCGTAACTGTCAATTGAATTAGCGAGTTTGATAATATGATTTCCAGCTTTTTTACGTGCCAAGTTTTTCATACCAAGTATTTCTATACCAGCAAGATTAGCAATAGAATTAGGAGAAGACATAATTTGTGTGGAAAGCTGTTTGCTTACCTTTGGATTATTAGTAATCATCTTGATCTGTTCATTTAATATTTTGGGGTTGCCATAAACAATTTTTGATAAATGCATAATTTGCCTTAGTTTAGCTTGGATACGGGTATCTTTTATAATACTTTTAGTTATTTCACTCTTTGTTAAAGAGGGAAATTTTTCTTTTGGAATGAGAGTGTTTTTAAGATTTTGTTGCATTAGAATTGTAAAGGTGTATTCATCATTAAGCTTTAATGTTTTTAGTTGTTCTGGTGCTAAATAATCTTTGCTACAGACTGTGTAGATATTGTCCGTTTTGATTACAATGCTATTTGGGCTTTCACCTTTATAAATTCCTGTATAAGTTGCACCTTCATCTGCTGTTACAATAATACAGTTATTAATATCCTCTTGATCAAGATTTTGTGTATTACTTATGAATTCTTTTAAAATAGCCGTTTTTTTGGGATCAGAGATATCATCAAAAAGCTTTTTCATAGGTTCTAGATTGCCATCTTGCGCTGCTGCAATACTAACCTCAGACATACGCTCTTTTGTTACAATTGAAAAATCAAGATTATAATTTGCAGCTTGAGCAAGTTTTTCGCAAAATATCCGTTGTGTACGTCCATTGCCTTCTCTGAAAGGATGCGTGTAGTTGAGAGAAGCAAATATTTCTGCTAGATGATGAATAAATTCTTGACGTGGTAAGTTTTGTAAATTGTTTTTTTCGACAAGTATTCTATCTATATTTTTTAAACCATCTTGAACTTTATTGCCAGTTGCAAAAATAATTGGTTGGTCTGTTTTCCAATTTGATCTCATCATTTCTGGCATAACCGCGACTGTACCATCTTTAAATGAAAAAGGGATATCGCGGGTACACCCAGCCCACTCGAATGTATTCTCAAATAAGCATTTGTGAAGATATTTTAAATAGGAAGAATTAAATTCTTTTGGCAGTGCTTCTTGACGCAAATTAATAGTTGCTTTTGCTGAATCATGGGCACATTTATCCGTAAACTCTTTATGATCTATTATACCATATTTATTCTTTAGTGTAAGACTATTGGGATAAGTATAATGACTAGGTAAAGGCAGGTTGGATGATGATTCTGTTTCTGTTGCTATTGCTTCATTTGAGAGTATCTCTTTCATTATTCTCTCCTTATAGTGTAATTTTTTCTATAGAATGTTTAATCAATGTTTTTTTACAGCTGGTGGTATAACAATTTGAATACGCTCATTATTTGGCAAAGTAGCGGATAATATTGGGTTTTTATCGGAAATACTTTGCTTAGAATAGGCCGCGATCACTTTAGCCATACCCATGAGTTCATTAAAGGAGAATTCTGGTACTTCTATTGTTTTCCATCCTGAAATTCCTTCAATCATGACTTGATAGGGACGATTAATAACGATCTCAAAAAGACTTTCATCTTTGAGAAAGTTATCAATTGGTTTAAGTTTTGTTAAAACGATAGCAGTGGTTTCATCGCTTAAATTTTGGAAGTTTTGTTTCATTTTAATGTCACTGTAGAATTTTTATGAAAGTCTCCTGAAAAGGCACGACGAATGACCTGTTTATTATTTTCAACAATTTTCAATTTATATACAGTTGAGAAATCCAGGTCGCGGGCAACAAAAACATTAACCATTTCACCCTGATTTTTGGTCAAGGTTGGAGGGATATTAGCGTAATTGTCCGCGATAATCTTTGCCATATATGTTCCTACAGAAAGGGTATATTTTTCTGAAGACACGGTATCTGTTGTTTGTTCTTGTGTTGTTGGCATTTTTAGTGAATCTAGCCGGTTATTTAAATAATTTGTTCCATCTCTGACGATTGAGACAAGAAGTGCAGAACCAAGTCGTTCAAACCAATGATTGTCAATATCGCCATCAACACCTGATCGACCTAAGAAATCTGTTGCGGGTGAGGATAATGTTATAATAATACCGTCTGGTGTTTTGGCTCTATTCCATAATATAAAGAGACGCGATTGGCCTTTTTTTAAACCCGCACGATATTCACCAATGATTTGCGTTCCTTTATCGAGCAAGACGATACGACCATTGTCTGATAAGATATCTCTAGAAACGATACAGCTCACAAACCCTTGTTGTTCACTACTGATTGCTGTTTCTAAGATACATGGGATGGAAGCTCCCATTGCAATGATGTAATTTCGGTTACCAAGCGTTGATGCACGAACACCATCTAACTTTGTTGGTTCGAGAAGTTGATTAAAGGATTGTGTTGTTTTATTCGAGTTATCATTGCTTTGGTTAGAAGGCACGCTATTATTTTCTGGAATACCCTGTTGCTGATTTGGATTAAAATAGGCTAAAACGGGAGCACGTTGCGCTGCTTCTAATAGTTTATGATCAGATTTTGGCTGATTGATTGTTGGCGCTGGTATTTCAACCTTAGGCAGCAGGGGGGTATTTTTATCAGCTAGCTCTAGAGGAGCTATTGTTGGTTTTATCGATTGGAAAAGCTCTGTTTGTCTGCTTCTTTCTTCTTTCGGCAATTCTATGGGCTGTTTTTTTGTGTCTTTTGAAGTTGAAAGGATTGCATATATTAAATAAATACAGACACCAAAGAGAATAAGAAGAGCAATGGCTTTTCCTAAATTAAAGCCCTCTTTTTTTTCTTGACCATCCTTTATTGTATCGCGGTCATTAAGATTTATTTCGTCCAATTCATCATTATTCATGGCTATTTCTCTACGTTTATTTCACGTTGGACAGAAGGTGATGTTGTACCGGTTTCTGGGTTAATTCCTCTTGGTATGAACCCTTTATTAAAGATACACAGGACTTCGTTACCACGTCGCAAAGTGAATTGCATGGCTATGGCGTGAACAATGACCTGGTTTCTTTTAATTGATTTTGGAACGATAGTTTCTTGTCCATCAAGTGTGACAAGATAAATGGCGGGGATTTCATTATTGTCTAAAAAGGTAAATGTTGTAGTTTTACCATTATCATAGACTGAACTTGGTTCAATGAGAGGTGAACCTTGAGCGATATAAGCCCAATTGCGTGGTCCAAAATGTTCATGCATATTGAGGATATTATCGACAAATTCTTCTTCATTTTTTTGTGCTTTGGCTTGTTCAGCTAATTGTTTACGCAATGCTTCATCTTCTGGATAACGAAACTTTACAAGGAAATATGTGTCATTACCGACGGAAACATCACCTTCACGCACTTGAAGTTCAAATTGATAAGATCGTTTTGTTCCATCTTGACGAGTTGTGACGATTTGTAGATTGGTAATCGGCTGAACTTCACGCGGTTTGAGAAAGACAAAGTGACCAGCTGGTGCTACTTGCCAAGCAACTGAATTGCCAATTCCAATATAGGCAATATTTTCATCATTAGCGAATTCAATCTGTACTGAAGAGCGAATAGATCCAATGATTTTTGTCACATTGTGTGGATCATAATTAATAAATCTAATTCGGTTGTCTTTATGTGCGCTTACGGGAGAAATTTCTGCCCATAAGAAAGACGCATGACAGTTTATTGCAACGAGGAGAGTTAAAAAAAATATTTTTATGACTCTAGTCATTGGACCACCTCTGGATCAGATCTATATGCTGATACTTGAAAGCCAAGCGGGTTAATTAAGCGATCTTCTACTGAAATGCGTGCATTAACGTAAGAAAAATTTAAGACTGAAACCCAATGGAAAATATCTTCTTTTCCATTGGAGTCTCTAATTGTTTTATAGTAACGTACTTGAACGAGATCTTTACTTAAAAAAGAGATCGATTTTATTGTGATTGTCACGGACATATTTTTATAGATATTTTGCGGACTGTCTGGATTATTTCCAGAATACCATTTGGCAAAGCGATTTTGTTCTTCTAGGGAAGATAAAAGAGAAACGATACGAAAGTTATTTTCTGTCTCTGATAATTGGAAACCTTCGCGTGCACGAATATATTTGCTGGCGAAGTAGCGCGTTATTACTTCATCGTAGTTTTGGGGTTCTTCTTTTAGAACACTGACAACATCGACAATACCTGTAGAATTATCCACACGAATAACGAAAGGCTCTACGGTTTTTAAGGGTGTTAATGCCACTACAGCTAAGGCTAAAGCGATTGTCATCAACCCAAAAAGCACAGTCAAGGCTACAGCAATTTTCATTTGTAGTCGCGTACTACGCATACGGTCAATATCAAATGACCGCGCTTCTCTTATATATTCTTTAAATTCATCACTTTTCATGTGTGATCTCCGCATTTTTATAAGAGGGCATTTGATGGTTTATTGTGTCTACAGAAGATGCGGGGAGTCCAATATGAGCTTTTGGTGCCTCATTTTCTTGTGTATTTAGGATAATAGGAGTTGTGATGGGTTTGATCGCCGTATTGTGAATGATGTTATGATGATTCCAGTTCCACTTACCATGATTGAGCATACGAGCATTCTGTCCATTACAGCGTGGAAGTTTTTGGGCTCCACTTTTTAAAGAAGCACAACCAGTAAGTGTTATCAAAAGGATCAAAATGATAGTGATTTTTAGTTGCATCATTTGGACTCGCAAACATTTTGAAAAATAAAACATTGGTGTTTTTCAGTCCATGATTTTACGAAAGCATGAACACTAATCTTTTGAAAAAGCTGGGAGAGCTTTGCATGGGTTGTGCATACAGTTAATATCTTGTGTGTGAAGGTATTGACTATAGCTACATTGAAGAGACGTTTGAGATTAAAATGAGCCACGTCCACCTCCTTGCATCATTTGCGCAGCTTGTGCAGCGTGTTGTGCAGCCGTAGAACCTCTCGTTGCTGCTGCTGCACTTGCTGCACTTCTACCGGCACCAAAGCTTCTTCCAACAAAACCCAAAGTATTAGAAGCCATTGAGATCATTTGTGATCCTGTTGATACTCCAGCATGATGATATGGTCCTCCACTAGAAAGTGCAGAAGCAATGGTGGGAAGTGATTGGAAGAGATCTACGCCCACTATTGAGACGACAAGAACAGGGGGGAGCAAGAAATAGATTGAAGTATATGAACTATCGAAAACATAAAGCATAATTTTGCACATCATTGTTCCAAGCATCATTACGAGAACTTGCAAAATTGTAAAATTAACTAATGTTGTAATCCATGCATCAGAATATCTGCGGGTTACATTGAACAAATATAAACTAATAAAAAGAGGTCCAAGACCTATCACCATGATTAATGTAATTTTTGCAAACATTTGAATAATAAAACCGACTGTACAAAAAAAGATAACTGCCAAAAACATTAAACCACCAATCAGTGCAACCGTAATTTTATTGAAAAATGAAGCATTATTTAGAAACTCTTGATAACGCATATTTGTAACTAATAAGAGATAATCAAAAACATCAGAGTCAACCGGACTGCTATTAAACGCATTCCCAATAGCATTGGCTAAATTACCGAAAAATATATCTTTGATATAAATATTAAATACGTCTGCATTAGTTGCCATTGTTGTCACAACAACGATTTTAATAACATTATTAAGAAGACTATGCATCGAAAGGGCGACGTGGCCAGTCATAACATTGTAACCATATAAAAAGATAAAAATAATGGCTGCAAGATTTAAT
This sequence comes from Bartonella sp. A1379B, assembly GCF_002022485.1. Taxonomy (NCBI): domain Bacteria; kingdom Pseudomonadati; phylum Pseudomonadota; class Alphaproteobacteria; order Hyphomicrobiales; family Bartonellaceae; genus Bartonella; species Bartonella sp. A1379B. The sequence goes on from NZ_CP019780.1 coordinate 1,484,415, forward strand.
GGTGCTGCAATAGCAGAAGATAAGCTACTGACTGTTGTATCTACGACATCATTGAGTGGTGTCAAAATATACGAAGAAACAGTTTCGAATGGAGTAAATTTAAAATCTGACTCCTGAGTTGTCGCATTCATCAATTTCATCAGTTTTATCTCATTCCAATTTTATTTTTAATGTTTGATAAATATGAATTTATGATCTTTTGTTGCATTTTCTCCATGCTCTTTCTGTGATTGATGATTTCCATTTAATAATAGAAAGAGCTTGAATGAGAGTATTCATTTGAAAATTAGCCAACTACATTTGAAGAGCTTCCTTTTCTTCTTTTTGACTAACTGGAGTCAATTTAATACTTGACCTTAGCTTTAGCTTGATCCAATTTGTCTTGCAGTGTTTTTTGAAGAGCTTCCTGATTTTTCTGTTCTTCTTTTTCACGTTCTTGTTCTTTTGATTGAGCATTTTCCGATTTCATAATAGAAGAAGCCTGAAGTTTTAGAGTATCTACTTGAAGATTAGCTTGAAGAATAGCCAACTCCCTTTGAAGAGCTTCTTTTTCTTCTGGTTTAAGAGTCTGTGATGAAAATTTGTTATTGATTTCTTGAATCTTTTTCTGATTTTCAACTGCTGAAGTATAAATAGATTCAGCTATTTCTGATGTGGGCCGACTACCTTCTGATAGGGATGTTCCTTGTTGTGTGACACTTTGATAATATGAATCAACTTCTGTGTTTCCCGATTGCGATATTGCATGAGAGATAAAGCATAATGATAAAAACATAATCAGATATTTTTTCATTGGGATTGTTTCCTTTTGTAAAATATAGGTAGCCATATATCCGGATTTTCCCCATATTCACTTATAATTTGGTTGACGAGTTCAACATTTCTACTTGTTCCGCTTAAGACAGCAATTTCGTTATCCATTCCACGTAAATTAAGTTCTGCAACAATAGAACTTTGGCCTTGTTTAATGAGAAAACGACGAGATTCCCTGCTTAATTCTGATTGGATTAGCTCAAATTCACGTTCAGTGAGTTTAAAGTTTTCAACATAATCATTGTAATTGGCTTTTTGATTTGGAAAAAACAGTTGGGTAGGACATTGCTCAATGATTGTGTGAGCGATTGTTGAATTCAAAGCATCTCTAGGGCTTTGTGTGGCAAAGAGCATCATGCCATTTTGTTTACGAATCGTTTTGAGACGATCTTGAGTAAAAGCTTTAAATGAATCATCTTCAAGGGCTTTCCAGAATTCATCGATAACAATAATGATACGTCGACCATCAATAAGATCGAGAATGCGGTTAAACAAATACATCATCAAAGGGCGACGAATTTCTTCATTATCTAAGAAATCCGTCATGTCATAACCTATAAATTGAGCATCTAAATTGAGATCATCGTGATCATTATCAAAGACCCACCCTAAAGCATTACCTTTGATCCAACGTTGTAAACGTATGGCAATACCTTCTGTGGAAGTATTATCAAAAAACAGTTGAAGCGCACTGAAGGAGCGTTGTGATAGAGGAAGACTTTCTAAGGAATTAATCGCTCTAGCAATATCCTGCCGCTCTTGTTCTGTTACTGTTTGGCCATCCGCGGTAACTAATTTTAAGACCCAGTGCTGAAGAAAGAGTTTGTTTTTTTCAGTGTATTCCATCCCTTTTAATGGAGCAATACCAGTAGGTTGACCATTTTTCAGAGGCTTATATTTGCCTCCTCCAGCACGAACAAAGATCTCTGCTCCTTGATCTTTATCAAAAAAGACTATTGTTGGGTTGTGTTTTTGCAATTGTGCAAGAAGAAAATTAACAATGACTGTTTTTCCAGACCCTGATGGACCACATACAAAGGTATTACCAACATCACCAAAATGAAAATTAAAATAATAAGGAGAGCCAGCCTGTGTTTGTAATAAGGCGACGGCAGAACCCCAAACATTACCTTTGAGTTTGCCAATAGGAAAGGAATGGAAGGGGGATAATGCTGCAAAATTCCTGCTGCTAATAGCTCCAGAACGTGCTCGATAGTTAAAGTTCCCAGGAAGTTGTGCCCACCATGCTGCTTCTAACCCTAAATCTTCTCTGGCTATAACGGCCCCACCATTAGTAAGATATGAACGGGCTTTCGACAGATATTCTGTCAATTCTTGTAGACGATCAGAAAAAACAGCTAAAGAGAGATGATGTTCTCCCAAAACAAAACGATTCGATTCTAAATCATCAAGGGCCTCATCAAGGCCATCAATTTGTGAGCTGGCACGATCAGCTACATTAATCATTTGATTTTGTTTACGGCTCATAATAGCGCTTGCAACTGCTTTACTTTTAAAAACAAAGGATTGCGTTAAGATGAATTCAAAGGGCGCCGTCAATAAGCCATCTGTCATACCAGGACGTGTTTTAGAAGGATATTCTTTCCATCCAAACATACCAACAAAGCGTTCATTGCTTTCATGACGAATTTCAATAATTTCTTTGCCGAAAATAACACGATCTGAATAAATCGTTGAGGCAATAGTACCAAATGTAAGGGGTATGCGCTCACGTCTTCCTCCCACCAATTGATGAAGAAATTCACTTTGCTCAGAAAATACAATGTCATTGTATTCGTAAGTAGATAAAAGCCGTGCTCCATAACACTCCAGACCTTGTATAAGATCTTGACTTAACTCTTCAATTTTCCGAATAGCTTCAGAATCTGGTTCCGATTGCATCTTCTTTGCTTGCGTTAAGCGGTGAAAAAAAGAAGCTAACTGTTCAGTTTTATCTGCTGCAGGATTCCAGATAACCGAAAGGAATAGATCATTTCGATAAAGATCTTGCAAAATCATTTTTTGTTTGTATTGCCGATCTAAAGCTGTTGCAAAAGATGAAGAAAATTGACTCTCTGGGTAAATTTTTTCGCGTCGGCGAATGATGTGAGAATATAAAGCGACACGTTCATCTGCTATATTTTTCAAAAGCGTATTTAATTGGGTATGTAAAGAATTTAATTGGCTGATATCTGCAGTATCAAAATTGATTCCTTCGATAGAAATCACTGTCATCAAGCAACGGGAGTCTAATGCAATCACATGCTGATTGACATGACGAACATAAGGAATAAATTCCTCAGGTAGAGATTCCCGTTTCATCACTGACAGTTGTCTCACTTATTTTAGCTCCTTGTATGTACGGACAAGACGGAGAGGAGACGTAGATCCTCCACCCCATCTTGTCAGGTTTTTTTGTTTCCCTCGAGTATTGAGCCACGCGAATAAAACACGAAATTGGTTATGATCGCGTTTTGTGATTTCGCGTAAAATAAAATGCAAACCAACTCCAAGACCGATCATTGAAAAGCTGCTTGTTATGATAAAAAGAGTAGATGTTGCCATGACATTTAAGGCCATTGCTTCTACGGTAACACCTGCAAACATCGCTGGTCGTGTGCAAGCAAGAAAAAGAGTATCTTCATTCATTTATGATGAACTCCCCATTAATAACGTAACAAGAGCCGAAGCACCAAAAACAATACCAATACCAAGAACACAATATGCTGCTTTGCGTAAATCAATAACACCATACATCCAACCAATACCCACAGCGGCAACACAGATCGTTGCAATGAGCTTCGCTGTTGTCCCTGTCATCATTGTAACAATATTCCGCAAAACCGTATCAAGATTTCCCATACCGGCAGCAGCAGAATTAGCATACGCAGGGGTTAACACTGCAAACATTGATAAAAGTAGCGCAAAAGCGATATAATAAATATGCTTAGATATAATGTTTGGCATTTAATCTCCTCTTCAGAAAGAATATTGATTACAAACTGACATCATATTGCCTCTAAGTTTAGAAATTTCTACTGTCTTAGATTCACAGCTTAACTCTTAATGAATGGTCTTCATTCTGTTAAAAAATTTTGATATTAAATTTTCTTCCCTCTCAAAATACCTAAGAAATAGGATATTTTTCATTCTATTATTTAATATAGACAATTTTAAGTTATGCTTTTTTATCAAAACGACAATATCAAGAGTGCAAGATAATGTTTTTCTTTGCAAAATGTGTTTAATTTGCAACAAATGCTGTTGAGATGCTTTCTTTAAGATCTAGGAAAAAAGCAGAGATGCATAAAAAATTATAGGATATAGAAACAATAAGGATTGAGCAAATGCGATTTAAATTAATTATTATTGTCTACATTATCTGTTCTGTATTATGAAATATTGATCACAATAAAGATAAAATTGCTTTAAACATTTTTCAGATATTAAAGAGCAAAAGTATAATTGATATCAATTTGGAACACAATTAGCAAAAAGATCATTTAAATTTAGCAAAAAGATCATTTAAATTATAAGCATTGGCTTATGTAATAAATTCGATGTTTGGTATTATTGGTTGCAGTTTGAAAAATATGTACATCAAGAAACTAAGGTGATTTATTTTCATCGTTACAGATTGAAGTAATACAGAATTCAAAATATTGAGACCTAGAAAAATAATGTGAGTATAAAAAATTTAGTGTTTTTCTCTTAGAGAGCTATCTTGTACTCTTTTTATTGACTGCATGTATTTCTTCATGTAACATAAATCGTCAAGAATAAATCTTGGTATTTTTGACTGTTTAATGGGTTTTTGGTAATGACTAGTCTCATACAACTTGAAGAAATTATTGAAAGAGCTTTTAATAATAGAGATTCTATCAATTCTGCTACAAAAGGCGAAATTCGTGAGAGTGTTGAGCACATATTGAATCTTCTCGATAAAGGTGAGATTCGTGTAGCTCAACGTCAAGATAATGGTCAATGGCGCGTTCATCAATGGTTAAAAAAGGCTGTTCTTTTGTCCTTTCGACTTCATTCTATGTGTATCATTGCTGGTGGTGCAAATGAATCATATTGGTGGGATAAAATACCTTCAAAATTCTCTGGTTGGCGAGAAGTTGATTTTAAAAAAGCCAATTTTCGTTCAGTTCCAGGAGCAATTGTACGTCATTCCGCTTATATTGCTCCTCATGTGATATTAATGCCTTCTTTTGTTAATGTTGGTGCCTATGTTGGAGAAGGGACGATGGTTGATACATGGGCATCTGTTGGTTCATGCGCACAAATTGGTCAGTATGTTCATTTGTCTGGTGGTGTAGGTATTGGAGGTGTTTTAGAACCGCTACAGGAAGGTCCAACAATTATTGAAGATCATTGTTTTATTGGTGCACGCTCTGAAATTGTTGAGGGCTGTATTATTCGTGAAGGTGCTGTTTTAGGCATGGGAGTTTTTATTGGAAAGTCCACTAAAATTATTGATCGTACAACAGGTGAAGTTTTTCTCGGTGAAGTTCCTGCTTACTCAGTTGTTGTTCCAGGTTCGTGCTGTGGGAAACCACTGCCAAATGGTGAAATGGGTCCAAATCTTTATTGTGCTGTTATTGTTAAGCGCGTTGATAAAAAAACACGAGAAAAAACATCAATTAATGATTTATTGCGTGATTAAAAGCATTTCCTAAAAATTATTCATTGATAATAAAATTGAAAAAAGAAAAAAACAGAGTTATTTACTCATCTTAAGTGCTTCAATAAAAGCCGATTGGGGAATTTCTACTTTCCCAAATTGGCGCATCCGTTTTTTACCTGCTTTTTGCTTTTCAAGCAGTTTACGTTTACGGGTAATATCACCACCATAACACTTCGCTGTGACGTCTTTTCGTAAAGCGCGAATTGTCTCACGAGCAATAATTTTACCACCAATTGCTGCTTGAATTGGGATCTGAAACATGTGTTGAGGAATAAGATCTTTAAGTTTTTCACACATAGAACGGCCACGTTTTTCGGCTATGCTACGGTGCACAAGCATTGATAATGCGTCAATAGATTCTCCATTGACCAAAATGGACATTTTAACCAAATCGCCTTCAGAATAATCAGTTACTTGATAATCAAAAGAAGCATATCCTTTTGAGATGGACTTTAAACGATCATAAAAATCAAAAATTACTTCATTCAAAGGTAAATCATAGGTCACCATAGACCGTGTACCAACATAGGATAAACCCGTTTGTAACCCACGCCGTTCTTGACAAAGTTCTAAAATAGCTCCGAGATAATTATCAGGCGTCATAATCGTTGCCCGAATCCATGGTTCTTCAATAGAAATAACTTTAACAATATCAGGCATATCCGCTGGATTATGTAATTCCTTAACAGAACCGTCATTCATATTCATGCGATAAATAACAGAAGGTGCAGTTGCAATTAAATCTAAATTAAATTCGCGTTCTAGCCGTTCTTGAATAATTTCAAGATGTAAAAGACCTAAGAAGCCACAACGAAAGCCGAAACCTAAAGCAGCTGATGTTTCCATCTCAAAAGAAAAGCTTGCGTCATTTAAACGTAATTTACCCATAGCTGTACGTAAATTTTCAAAATCGGCTGCATCAACTGGAAAAATACCACAAAAAACAACGGGTTGAGCAGGCTTAAAACCAGGCAATACGTCTTCACAAGGGCGGCGATCTTCAGTAATAGTATCCCCTACTCGTGTGTCAGCAACCTCTTTTATAGAGGCTGTTATAAAGCCAATCTCCCCTGGGCCTAATTCATCAACTGAGATCATTTTGGGAGTGAACACTCCAACTCGTTCAACAGGATATTTTGCTCCTGTCCCCATCATACGAATGGTCTGACCTTTTTTTAAAACACCATCAATCACTCGGACCAGAACGATAACACCGAGATAAGCATCGTACCAACTGTCAACCAGCATCACCTTTAAAGGATCTGTAGTATTGCCAGTATGTGGAGGTGGCAATTGTGTAATAATTTCTTCCAAAACATCAGAAATACCTAAACCCGTTTTCGCTGATATTTCTATTGCCCTAGACGTATCAATACCGATTACATCTTCAATTTGCTCTTTCACACGCTCTGGTTCTGCAGCTGGAAGGTCTATTTTATTAAGCACTACAACTAATTCATGAGAATTATCAATAGCTTGGTAAACATTCGCTAATGTTTGTGCTTCTACTCCTTGACTTGCATCCACTACTAAGAGTGATCCTTCACAAGCTGCCAATGAGCGCGATACTTCGTAAGCAAAATCAACATGGCCAGGTGTATCAATAAGATTTAAGATATAAGTTTCACCATTTTTTGCTTTATAGTTTAGACGTACTGTTTGAGCTTTAATAGTGATTCCGCGTTCGCGCTCAATATCCATAGAATCGAGCACTTGCTCTTTCATTTCCCTTGTTTCAAGACCGCCTGTCATTTGAATTAAACGATCAGCCAAAGTCGACTTTCCGTGGTCGATATGAGCTACAATGGAGAAATTACGAATATAATTGCGATCTATTGTCATACAAGGCGATTTAGCAAAGAATAATACAAAACGCAAAGACCAATTACAGACTTTCAAAAACCTTTTAAAAAGATCAATAAAAATGTGACTGGAGAAAAATGTTAGTTTTTAAAAGTGTGAATTTTCTTTCTATTGTAATATAGTGGTTTCTCAATTCGATACTTGATCTTCATTGATGACAATCTCTAAATTTTTTTATAAAGTTCTTGGCTATTATTAATAGCTCGTGAAAACAATTTTAATAAAGCAGTTAATAGTCAACTTTCATCAGATAAAGTCCTGAGGGAGGAGCTACGACACCACAGCGGGCCCGATTTCTCGCGTGAAGAGCTGCTTCGAGATCTTCAGCTGTCCAACGTCCAATACCAACTTCCATCAAGCTTCCTGCAAATGAACGAATTTGATGATGAAGAAAAGAACGAGCCTGTGCATAAAGGAAAATTTCATCTCCTTCTCTTTGAATGTCTAAGCGTTCAAGAGTACGGACAGGACTTTTTGCTTGGCAATAAGCTGATCGGAAAGTGGTAAAATCATGCTGCCCTACAAGTTTTTGAGCTGCTTTATGCATAGCATCGGCATCTAGTGGTTTTGGTAACCACCAAACACGTTTAGTATTGAGAGCTGGTGGTGAGCGGCGATTGAGAATTTTAAAAAGATAGTGGCGTTTAGTCGCACAAAATCGCGCGTCAAAGTTATCAGGAACATTCTGAACATTGAGAACAGCAATATCTTCGCCTTGTTTCTGCAAATGAGCATTGAGAGCATCACGTACAGTATTCGTATTCCAATTTTTCTCAAAATCAATGTGAGCAACTTGTCCCATAGCGTGGACTCCAGCATCGGTTCTTCCAGCTGTAGTGATAGTTAGTTTTTGTCCGCTAAAGTGAAAAATAGCGTTTTCAATGGAACCTTGTATAGTACGAAGATTCTTCTGGCGTTGCCAGCCAGCATAATTGGAGCCATCATATTCAAGAGTGAGTTTAAAGCGTACCATATTAGAAAACTGCAGAAATATTAGCTCCTCGCAAAAATGTTGCGCGATCAAGAAGTTTTCCACCGGATCTTTGTAGATGAGTTATTTCTATACATCCTTGTCCACAGTGAATAATCAATTGCTCTGGTTCTATTTTTCCAATTTCGATAGATCTTTTCTCTATTAAGCGACTTCCGAGAATTTTCACTCGTTCTTGTTTTCCATTGATATTCATGTTGCACCAACAACCAGGAGTGGGAGAAAGAGCGCAGATGTGTTTATGAATGAATTTGGCAGACTGCGTCCAATCAATTTGAGTTTCTTCTTTTTTGATTTTAACAGCATAGGTTACTCCTTTTGATGATTGTGGAGTAAGTTTCAGTTGATTTTTTTCGAGAGCTGATAAAGTGTCTATGATAAGTTTTGCTCCTATATGTGATAGTTTCTCTGAAAGTTCATAAGCTGTCATGTTATCAGTGATAGCAATTGAATGCGATAAAGCAATAGGTCCTGTATCTAATCCTTCATCCATTTTCATAATCATCATTCCTGTTTCCTGGTCGTTAGCCATAATTGCACGTTGAATAGGTGCAGCGCCACGCCAGCGGGGTAATAGGGAAGCGTGAGCATTAAAACAACCAAAGCGTGGTGCTTCAAGAATGGGTTTGGGCAATAATAATCCATAAGCGACAACAACAGCAACATCAACAGAAAGTTCTGCAAATTTGATTTGTTCTTCAGTTGTTTTGAGAGTTTGAGGCGTAAAAACAGGAATCGATTTCTCCTGTGCTGCAATTTGAACAGGAGAGGGAAATAATTTGAGACCACGCCGTCCTGCTGGACGAGGAGGTTGACTATAAACTGCTACAATATCATGACCAGCTTCTAATAAAGCATGGAGAATGGGTACAGAGAAATTCGGTGTTCCCATAAAGCTTAATCGTAATGCCATTATAAAGCTGCTTTCGATGTATTTTGCATTTTTGCACGTTTTTTGAATTTTCGTATTACCATATCACGTTTGGTTTTTGAAATGTGGTCAATAAAAAGACACCCATTTAAATGATCAATTTCGTGTTGTAAGCAAGTAGCTAAAAGATCATTTGCTTCAATTTCTACTTGTTTTCCTTCACGATCTCTATAGCACATGCGGAGGCATTTGGGACGTTCAACTTCTGCAAAATAGTCAGGAATAGAAAGGCAACCTTCTTTATAAACGCTCCGTTCATCTGATACCCATAAAATTTCTGGATTAATAATAACAAGCGGATTTTTAGGAGCATCTTTTGAGTGGATATCTACAACTAACATCCGTAATGGTACACCAACTTGAACAGCTGCAAGTCCGATACCTTGGGCGTTATACATAGTTTCTAGCATATCATCAGCTAATTTTTGAATAATTGGATCAATACGCTCAACTGGCTTTGAAACTTCACGTAAAATAGGATCAGGTAAAATAACTAAAGACTTTATTGACATAATAAATAGTTTTACAAATCGATGTTTAATTTATTAAAAGTAAGTATTGAAATTGAATAAGCGCATGTATTTTTTTGCGATAAAACCACTATATTATTCTTATGTTTGATTCGCTTTTTTTAATAATGCCCTTTGGTAAGCACTATAGTCAACTGGTCGTTTTCTTTGTTCTAGTTTGTGGAGTGCTTTTAATTATCATACATAATAACCGGAAAAGAACCATTTGGGAACGTGACGTGGCTGAACGTGCTCGTGAGGCGCAAACACAGATGGCTGCACTGTTGCGAACACAAGTTGAAATGCAAGGGCGTATGCAAACAATGGCAGAGATTTTTAGTCAAAGGCAGTTTGAATTGAATCAATCGATTTGTGAACAACTTAATGGAATGAGAACTAATTTAGGGCAGACTCTTCAGGTGCAAACTAAGTCTACTTATGAGAACTTGACTCGTTTACAAGAACGTTTGGCAGTGATAGATGCAGCACAGAATAATATTCAATCGCTTACTGGACAGGTTGTTCAATTACAAGCTATTTTAAATAATAAGCAAACACGAGGTGCTTTTGGACAGGGACGGATGGAGGCAATTATTTCTGATGCTTTACCATCTAGTGCTTACGTTTTTCAAACTACTCTTTCAAATGGAAAACGACCAGATTGTCTTATTTATATGCCTAATAAGGCACCAGCTCTTGTTATTGATGCTAAATTTCCTTTGGAGGCTTGGAATGCAATGCGTGAGGCATCATCATCTCAAGAACGTCAGGAAGCTGAACGCCAATTTCGTAATGATATGGATGTTCATATTCGCGATATTACGAAAAAATATTTAATTCCTGGGGAAACACATGATACAGCCTTTCTTTTTGTGCCATCAGAATCGATTTTTGCCACAATCTATGAGGATTTTGAGTCATTAGTGCAAAAGGCTAATCGAGCACATGTGATTATTGTATCGCCTTCTTTATTAATGTTATCTGTTCAAGTTGTACAAACTATTATGAAAGATGCAAGGATGCGTGAACAAGCGCATTTAATCCAGTCAGAAGTAGTAAGATTAATGGAAGATTTTGAACGAATGAATATACGTGTTCGCTCTTTACAGAAACATTTTTATAAAACGAGTGAAGATATTGAAGCAATTTTAACATCATCCTCTAAAATTATGAAGCGAGCTAATCGCATTGAAGCTTTTGAATTAAAAGAAAATGATTCTATATCAAAATCAACAGCAGTACATTCTCAGTCACAAACCCTACACTTAGATGATAAGGAATAAAAGAAAGGTATCAAAATATCATATTGATTTTTTTTATTTGTAAATTTAATTAAAGTTTTTAATAATGTTTCATTTAGTTTTTAGGATTAAGGAAAACAGTTGATAGGGCGCTTTTTTTTATTAGGCGGGTGTTTGTTTCTGTTGGGAAGTTGTTCTATAAAACCTCCTGTACAGATTAACAACGCTTGCGCTATTTTAGCTCAAAAAGATAGTTTTTTTAATAATTGGAGAAAAGCCGCTAAAAATGCGGAGTTACTTCATGGAATTCCTATGCCTATTATTCTTGCAACTATTCGTATAGAATCAAATTTTCGGCATAATGCACGTCCTCCACGTAAAAAACTTCTCGGTTTTATTCCATGGAAGCGCCCTTCAACCGCTTACGGTTATGCTCAAGCGCTTGATGAAACATGGGATCATTATGTTCGTTCTACAGGAAAAGTTTTTGCGTGGCGTACTAATTTCGCGGATACAGCAGATTTTATTGCTTGGTATCATCGTCAAAGTGTTCGACGTAATAACATTAGCCCAAATGATGCCTATAATCTCTATTTAAATTATCATATGGGACATGGTGCTTATGCACGTTACAGGGGTCCTTCATCTGCTAATATTGCAAAAAAAGCAAAATATGTGGAATCACTTTCTAGACTTTATAATCAGCAATTAAAAGCATGTGGACGGCGCTAAAAGCACTATGAGATTTTTTTATCATACCTATTGTAGTGATTGCTGAGAATATGGATATAAATCGTCTCTAATCCCTATTTTTAAGTTTTAGAATAATATTTCTTTTGCTGTGTTTACTTCTATTATAGAGCAATTTTTATCGAATTCTGGTTTGTTATTGAGGAATAATCCAGAATTTTAAAACGAGTCTATTGAAGCGTTACAATTTGTAGTTCATGCTCATTAGCACCTGCAAGAGCTATGGAACGCTCATCGGATAAAATAATTGGGTGACCCGTTTCTCCGAAGAGAGCCCATATCGTAATGCCTGGAATCATTGGTGGAAGATCTGGAAAATTTTTGGCTAGATCATCTGTACAAACTTCTTTTAAGTAAGCAATTTGTCGCGCATCAGGAAAGATCGTATTTTGTAACGGTAAAATTTGTTTACACTCTTTCATTGTATTGATCCTTTATGCATTACCTTCTATTACTTTGATTGCTACTGGTTTTGATTTTAATTATGATTATAAAGATTAATAGATAAAAGACAATTTTTCAACTCAGCATTTGTAATATGTATTATTCCTAGTAAGAAAAGATACATTGAAATTGGATTGACCAAATTATAAAATAAATACTGATATTTTTAGTTTTTTTGTGCTTCACTAAATAATCAGTTGAGTGCTTTTATTAAGATCACTGATCTTAAATTTAATAACAGATAAAAGACATGTATATAATTTTATAATTATTTTAACGAAAACAATTAACTTTACAGATATATTGTCATGTTTTTTGATTATCTACAATTTAAAAAAGTAAATACGATAGATATATATCGTTGTGGTAATTTTATAAGGCAGCCATTGAGCAAAATGAAACAAAAACGTTGGAAAAGAAGATCTAATAGAGTGTAATGACTGAAAAAGTGATCAAATCATTAGAGGTATACAAAAATACTAAGACAATTTATGGAGAGGATGAAATTGCAGAAATATTTCGTCGTTTTTCTGTTCAGCGTCCTACACCTAGGAGTGATCTTAATTATACCAATGTTTTCACTCTTTTGGTTGCGGTTGTTCTGTCTGCTCAAACTACGGATGCGAGTGTTAACAAAGTTACAAAAAAATTGTTTTGCTTTGCTGATCGACCAGAAAAAATGATTACATTAGGAAAAGAAGGAATTGCACAGCATATTCGTTCGATTGGTCTTTGGCGTGCAAAAGCGCATAATGTTTATGCACTTTGTTGTCGTTTGATTGATCAATATGGTGGACAAGTTCCTGATAATCGTGAAGCACTTATGACACTCCCTGGTGTAGGACGTAAAACTGCGAATGTTGTTTTGAACATTGCTTTTGGACAGCCTACTATGGCAGTGGATACGCATATTTTGCGTCTTGGAAATCGTCTTGGTTTAGCATCAGGAAAAACACCGGAAGAGGTCGAAGAAAAATTAGTAAAAATTATTCCAGATTGTTATCTACAGTATGCGCATCATTGGCTCATTTTACATGGACGTTATATTTGCAAGGCGCGTAAAGTAGAATGTGTACAGTGCATCATTGCAGATCTCTGCAAAGCGGCGATTAAAACGAATGCGGTTCCAGCACCTTTAGTTGAAGTTAAAGGCAATGGAGCTCCAGTTTTTTTTTAACACGGACTTGCTATTTTATGTATACTGGCTTATGAAAATGCAATCAGAACTTCCCGGCAGGGCATGCCGTGGCTGTTCAAATGTTTACTCGAGCTTTGATCAGCTTGATCGAATTTAAACGTATAACGTATGGAGTAACGAAATGCCCAAAATGAAAACAAAATCATCTGCTAAAAAGCGATTTAAAGTTACTGCGACAGGCAAAGTTAAAGCAGCTGCTGCAGGTAAACGGCATGGTATGATTAAACGTTCTAATAAGTTTATTCGTGATGCACGTGGAATGATGGTATTGGCTGAACCAGATGCTAAAAAAGTTATTCAGTGTTATTTACCAAATGGCCTTTAAGCCTTGCTTTGATTTTGTAGGAGATTATTTATGGCACGTGTGAAAAGAGGTGTTGTAGCTCACGCTAAGCACAAGAAGGTTCTCAAACAGGCTAAAGGTTTTTATGGTCGTCGTAAAAACACAATTCGTGCAGCTAAAGCAGCAGTTGACCGTTCAAAGCAATATGCTTATCGTGATCGTAAAAACAGAAAACGTACTTTTCGTGCTTTGTGGATTCAAAGAATCAATGCTGCTGTTCGTGTAGAGGGCTTGACTTATGGGCGTTTTATTGATGGTTTAACAAAGGCTGGTATTGAGATAGATCGTAAGATTCTCTCTGATATAGCTATTTATGATCCAACAGTATTTATTGCTTTGGTAGATTCTGCAAAGAAAGCTTTAGAGTATTTAAAAGACACAACGCCCAATGCTTTTGAAAGCGCTGTCAAGTAGCCAGCTGCGTTCTCTTTAGGCATTCATTTATTCGAGATTCCGCGCTGGTTATTACTGGTGCGGTTTTTTTATTGAAAAAATAGGCAGAAATTATGAACGATAACGATATTGAGCATTTGGAACAAAAAATTTGTTGTGCTTTAGAAGCAGCGAATGATGAACAAACACTTGAAGCAGTGCGTATTAGAGCTTTAGGGAAGAAGGGGAGCATTTCTGAAAAATTAAAGACATTAGGCAATATGAGTGCTGATGAGCGGCATAAACTAGGCCCGGCACTTAATGGATTAAAAAAACGCGTGTTAGAATTATGGATGCAAAAGCGTGATGCTCTCAAAAATCAAGCAATGGCTATACGTCTTTCTAATGAAACCGTTGATGTCACTTTACCTGTTCGTTCATCACCTATAGAGCGGGGCCGTATTCATCCTATTTCACAGGTGATTGATGAAATTGTAACCATTTATACGGATCTGGGTTTCTCTATTGCAGAAGGGCCAGATATTGAAACGGATTATTATAATTTTACTGTGTTAAATTTTCCTGAAGGTCATCCCGCACGTGAGATGCATGATACCTTCTTTTTTGATGTTGATGAAATGGGAAATCGAAAATTGTTGCGTACACATACATCACCGGTGCAAATTCGTGTGATGGAAAAAAAACAGACACCGATACGTATTATTATTCCTGGAAAAACATATCGTATGGATTCTGATGCAACTCATTCACCAATGTTTCACCAGGTAGAAGGATTAGTGATTGATAAAGTTTCTAACATTGCACATATGATGTGGCTTCATGAAACTTTTTGTAAATCCTTTTTTGAAGTACCTGCGGTAAAGATGCGTTTTCGCCCTTCTTTCTTTCCTTTTACTGAGCCTTCTATGGAAGTGGACATTCAATGTGATCGTTCTGGTTTGGAAGTAAAATTTGGCGAAGGTCGTGATTGGTTAGAAATTTTAGGATGTGGAATGGTGCATCCTCATGTTTTGGGGAATGCTGGTTTTGATCCGGATGAATATCAAGGCTTTGCATGGGGAATGGGTATTGATCGTATTGCTATGTTAAAATATGGTATGCCTGATTTACGAGCTTTTTTTGATGCTGATGTTCGTTGGTTAAATCATTATGGTTTTCGCTGTTTTGACATCTCTCTTTTATTTTCTGGTTTAAATAGTGTGTGATCTTATAGCCGTTGTCGTGTGAGGTTTGAAAATGAAGTTTACATTATCTTGGTTAAAAGATCACTTAGAGACAAGTGCGTCTTTGGATGAAATTTGCGATAAACTGGTAGCAATTGGCCTTGAGGTTGATCATATTGAAGATCGTTCTTCTTTAGCCGGTTTTGTAATTGCAAAAGTTTTAACTGCTATTAAACATCCTGATGCGGATAAATTACAGGTTTTATCAGTAGATATAGGGTCTGATTCGCCTATCCAAGTTGTATGTGGTGCGTCAAATGCACGTCCTGGACTTGTTGGTGTTCTTGCGTTGCCAGGCACTTATGTTCCTGGACTTGATGTGACATTATCTGTAGGGAAAATTCGTGGTGTTGAAAGTTTTGGTATGATGTGCTCACAAGCAGAGCTTGGTTTATTCGATGAGGATTGTGGGATTATTGAACTTTCGAAAGATGCACCTATTGGGATGTCATTTGTAACTTATGCAGGATTAGATGACCCAGTGATTGATATTGGTTTAACACCTAATCGCTCTGATTGTACAGGTGTTAGAGGAATTGCGCGTGATTTGGCTGCAACTGGAATTGGAAGATTAAAAAAATTATCTTTACCACAACTGTCTTCGTTTTTTGAAACATCAGTTCAAGTATCTTTGAATTATCCGCAGGACTTATCATTATGCTCAGGTTTTTCTTGGTGTGAGATTCGCAATGTACAAAATGGCAGGTCGCCGCAATGGATGCAACAGCGTTTGAATGCTATTGGTTTGCGATCAATAAATGCCTTGATTGATATAACAAATTATATCAGTTTTGATTTCGGTCGTCCCCTTCATGTTTTTGATGCGGATAAGCTTAAGGGGAAATTGAGCGTCCGTCTTGGTCGTGAGGGTGAACAATTTCAAGCATTAAATGGTAAAGTTTACAATTTAGGTCTTGAAAATTGTGTTATTGCGGATGAAGAGGGTGTTATTGCCATTGCCGGTATTATGGGTGGTGAAAGAACTGGTTGTGATGACAAAACACGTCGTGTCATTATTGAATCAGCGCTTTGGGATTCAAAGAATATTGCACGCACAGGTCGTTCATTAGGACTTATTAGTGATGCGCGTTACCGATTTGAACGGGGTGTTGACCCGGCTTTTATGGAATCGGGTCTTGAGATTGCTGCGGAATTAGTTTTGCGTTTTTGTGGTGGTGAAGCATCAACAACACAAGTCATTGGGTATAAAAAGCCAGAAATTAAAAAGATAGTTTTTCCATTTTCTGAAATTAAGCGTTTAACCAATTTAGAGATAGAACCAGAGCAAGCTTTTACTCTTTTGACACAACTTGGATTTGGCCTTGAAGGAAAAGGGGATGTGGTTACGGTTACAGTACCAACCTGGCGTCTTGATATTGTTGGTAAGGCTGATTTAGTAGAAGAAATCATGCGAATTTATGGATTAGATAAGATACAGCCTATACCGTTGGAAAGTTTAGCTGAAGTTAAGCAGAAAACGTTTACATTTTTGCAGATTTGTTCACATACTGCTCGTCGGATTTTAGCGTATCGAGGTATGATGGAAGCCATAACATGGTCATTTATTTCTGAAAATCAGGCATTAGCTTTTGGGGGCGGTCAGGCACAGCTTAAATTAGTGAATCCTATTGCTTTTGATATGTCTGTAATGCGTCCTTCTCTTTTACCTGGCTTACTTGTTGCTGCACAACGAAATATTGATCGTGGTTTTTCAGATTTTGCTTTGTTTGAAGTTTCCAACATTTATGAAGGTGATACACCCGATAAGCAACGGAATGTTGCTAGTGGTATTCGTTGTGGTACGGAAAAGTTTGAAGGAGGTGGACGCTTTTGGACTGGAAATGCAAAGGCAGTGGATGTTTTTGATGCTAAAGCGGATGCATTTGCTGTTTTAGAAGCATGTGGTATGGATAGCAATAAAGTGCAAATTGAAATTGGAGCACCTCATTGGTATCACCCTGGTTGTTCGGGTGTTATCAAACTTGGACCAAAGGTTATTCTTGGTTTTTTTGGTATTTTTCATCCTATTACTCTGGAAAAGTTAGGTGTAAGTGGTCCTATATGCGGTTTTGAAATTTTCCTTGATCGAATTCCAGAGCCCAAAAAAAAGGTTACTAAAATTCGTCCTTCTTTAAGTTTATCACCTTTTCAAAGGGTACGACGTGATTTCGCATTTGTTGTTGATAAAGAAGTTGCAGCCTCTCTTATTATTCGTGCTGTGAGTGGAGCGGATAAAAAACTTATTCATTCAGTACAGGTTTTTGATCTTTTTGAAGATCCAAGTCTTGGTCATGATAAAAAATCTGTTGCAATTGAAGTGACTATTCAGCCTATGGAACGGACTTTAACTGATGAAGATCTTGAAAGATTGACTTTAAAAATAATTGAGAATGTCGCGAAAACAACAGGCGCATATTTGCGTCATTAATTATTATATTGTGCAGACATAGTTTTGTTTTCTTGGATATGAAACAATTCACTATTCTCTTTATTCTCTTTTTTAAAATAGCTAGAAAAGACATTATTTTTAAAATTATTGCAAAGTTAGAAATTAACTGTTATTTGTATATGATAATGCAAATCATTAGCAATAGAAAGAAAATCAATGCAACTGAAAGCTTTTTTTATCGCATGTTTTTGGGGTGTAATTCTTTTAACCCCCAGTACAGTTTTGAGCGCTGGTAAATTTAAAGCTGTTACAACTTTTACTATTATTGCCGATATGGCTCGTAATGTTGCAGGTGATGTTGCTGATGTTGAGTCAATTACCAAACCAGGTGCTGAAATTCATGAATATCAACCTACGCCACGCGATCTTATGCGAGCTCAAGGAGCTAACCTTATCTTATGGAATGGTTTAGAATTAGAACTTTGGTTTGAGAGATTTTTTCAAAATATCAAGGATGTTCCAAGTGTAGTTGTTTCAGAAGGTATTGCGACTATCAAAATTGGAGATGGGCCTTTTAGCGGTAAACCCAATCCTCATGCGTGGATGTCACCAATCTCTGCCTTGATTTATGTTGATAATATTCGTGATGCTTTTATAAAATATGATCCTAAGCATGCTGCTATTTATAATAAGAATGCTGAAGTTTATAAACAAAAAATTCGCTTGAGCATTGACCCAATTAAAGCTGAGTTGCAAACAATACCAGAAGATAAGCGTTGGCTTGTAACAAGTGAAGGTGCGTTTAGTTATTTGGCTCGTGATTTTGGTTTGAAAGAACTCTATTTATGGCCTATTAATGCTGATCAGCAAGGGACACCGCAGCAAATTAAGCGTGTCATTGACACAGTTCGGAAATATAATATTCCGGTTGTTTTTTCTGAAAGCACTGTTTCTGCTGCGCCTGCCAAACAGGTGGCAAGGGAAACAGGGGCTAAGTATGGGGGTGTTCTTTATGTTGATTCACTGAGTAGTAAGGATGGTGAGGTTCCTACTTATATTGATTTATTACGTGTTACGAGTGCACGTATTACTAAGGCTTTGTCAGATGAGGTAAGAAGCCGATGACTGAGTCTGGAATATCTGTCCAAGATGTATCTGTGACTTATCGTAACGGGCATACAGCTTTGCGAGAAGTGAGTTTTGAAAGTCCTATGGGTTCTATTTCTGCATTGATTGGGGTTAATGGATCAGGGAAGTCTACATTATTTAAAGCTATTATGGGATTTGTAAAACCTTCAAAGGGGAAGATTTGCATTTTAGGTTTGTCAGTTAA
The DNA here is from genome assembly GCF_002022485.1 of Bartonella sp. A1379B. Classification (NCBI taxonomy): domain Bacteria; kingdom Pseudomonadati; phylum Pseudomonadota; class Alphaproteobacteria; order Hyphomicrobiales; family Bartonellaceae; genus Bartonella; species Bartonella sp. A1379B. Next base: position 1,503,526 of record NZ_CP019780.1, read on the forward strand.
AAAGGCTTTGAAACAAAATCTTATTGCATATGTTCCCCAAAGTGAGGATATTGATTGGGACTTTCCTGTTCTCGTTGAAGATGTTGTTCTGATGGGACGATATGGTCATATGAATTTTTTTCGCTATGCTCGAAAACAAGATCATGAAGCTGTTCGTATTGCGTTAGAACGTGTCGATATGTTGCCATTTGCTAAACGTCAGATTGGTGAGCTGTCTGGTGGACAAAAGAAACGCGTTTTTTTGGCACGTGCTCTTGCGCAACAAGCAAAAGCGATTTTACTCGATGAACCCTTTACAGGAGTTGATATCAAAACAGAGGATAAAATTATCACTTTGTTACAAGATTTGCGTAAAGAAGGTGCTGTTATATTAGTCTCGACTCACAATTTAGATTCCGTTACTGAATTTTGTGATCGAACGATTTTAATCAAGGGAACGGTTGTCGCTTCTGGAATAACAGAAGTGGTTTTTACACAAAAAAATCTTGAAAATTTTTTTGGTGGTTCTCTGCGTCATCATTATGCTGGTTCCCAAAATGCACAAAAAAATGATATTGCCACAGATGATAAGTCTTTATTTCATGATTGCAATCAAAAGCTGGAGCATATTTTATGATTCCTTGGTTGCTTGAACCTTTTGCCTATCAATATATGATTAATGCAATGTGGGTTTCAGGGTTAGTTGGCTGTGTTTGTGCCTTTCTTTCTGCTTTTTTAATGTTAAAAGGTTGGTCATTGATTGGTGATGCGCTTTCCCATTCGATTGTTCCTGGAGTTGCTGGTGCTTATCTTTTGGGACTCCCTTTTTCATTTGGAGCTTTTTTTTCTGGTGGGCTTGCTGCTGCGGCAATGTTATTTTTAAATTATCGAACAAAGCTAAAAGAAGATACAATTATTGGTTTAATTTTTTCTTCCTTTTTTGCATTTGGATTGTTCCTGAAATCATTAAGACCAATGTCTGTTAATATTGATACAATTGTTCTTGGAAATGTTTTAGCAGTTAGTTCATCAGATATTATGCAGTTAGCTTGTATTGGGTTCTTTTCTCTTTTTATATTGTGTATGAAATGGAAAGACTTGTTGGTTTTTTTATTTGATGAGAGTCATGCGCGCGCTATTGGACTAAATGTTACGCTATTAAAAATTCTCTTTTTTACACTTCTTGCTGCTTGTACTGTTGCGGCTATGCAAACAGTAGGAGCTTTTTTAGTGATTTGTCTTGTAATTACACCGGGGGCAACGGCTTATTTTTTAAGTGATCGTTTTGTAAATCTTTTGATCATTGCAGTTATGATTGGAACCTTTACAAGTATCTTGGGTGTTTATATGAGTTATTTTTTGAATGCGCAAACTGGTGGTGTTGTTGTACTTTTTCAAACGTTTTTATTTATAGTCGCCTTTATTTTTGCTCCTAAACACGGTTACATTGCTGCACGCTTACGTGTGAGAGCAGCAAAAAGGTGTGGTGACATATGATTGATCAATTGCTACTTCCTTTTCAGTTCTCTTTTATGATTAAAGGGATGATGATTACCATTATTTTGGCTATTCCAATGGCTCTACTTTCTTGTTTCCTTATTTTAAAGGGATGGGCTCTTTTAGGAGATGCAATTTCTCACGCAGTCTTTCCTGGAGTAGTTGTTGGATATATGGCAACGCCATGGGCTATGACATTTTTGTCTTCTATGCCGTTTCTTTGGTTTCATGATGTACGTCCTGCTAATGTCACAATGACTTTGATTGCTTGTGGTGCTTTTTTAGCAGGTATGATTTGTGCCATTGTAACAGGTTTCTTAGGGAATAACAGTCGGATTAAACAGGACACTGTTATGGGCGTTGTGTTTTCATCCATGTTTGGTTTAGGGCTTGTTTTAACAACAGCAATATATAGCGATTTAGATTTAAATCATATTTTATTTGGTAATCTTTTAGGTGTTAATTGGCTTGATATTACGCAAACAACAATAATTTCTGTTATTGTTACGATGGTTTTAGGTATAAAATGGCGTGATTTTATGTTGTACGTTTTTGATTCAGTTCAAGGACGTGCAATAGGGTTATCAATATCGGTGCTTCATTATACTTTTTTAGCAATGATTTCTCTGACAATTGTTTCTGCGTTGCAGGCGGTTGGAATTATTTTAGTTATTTCTTTATTAATTGCACCAGGTGCTATTGCTTATCTCCTTACTAAGCATTTTTTTTCTATGCTTTTAATTGCTGTATTTATTGCAGTGTGTTCCAGTTTTCTAGGAATTTATCTCAGCTTATTTATTGGTTCTGATTCTGCTGCTACAATTGTATTGATTTTAACAATTATTTTTATTGTTATTTTTATATCCACTTCCTTTCGTCAGAGTACAGTTCAAAAAATTTAAATGTAATGGAAATTACGCATAGCAGCTATGCATTTTTGTATGTTGTTTCTAGCATATGTTTTCACTAAATAAAGGAGAGCTAGGTCATTTTCCTCCTAATGTCTAGTGGATGAATGCAGTATTACTCCTCCCAACGCTGCATTCGTAATTACAAGGCTGCATTGATTTATCATGCAGCCTTTTTTTGGGAATTCTCTAAAAGAGTTAATTTTTATTGTTTGAAAACTTTAAAATTATTATCATATTGTATAGATTGTTCTTTGTTTTGGAAAACAATTATTCCTGAGAGTGCATTAGGTTAATGTATTATTTAGAGAGATGATGATCTATTAAATTTCGTAATAACAATATTTTGCATAATAGTATCTGAGTAAGAAAAAACAGCTATAAATAATGAAGAAAGATTTTAAGATATCTAGCCCTCTCCGTATTTGCTATTCTATATTAGGATGGGCAATGATTGTATTAGGTTTTATCGGTATCGTTTTACCTATTATGCCTACAGTACCCTTTTTATTAGTCGCTTCATGGTGTTTTGCTCGTTCATCGCCACGTTTTCATCATTGGTTGTGTAATCACAGAATTTTTGGTTCTCCTATTAAACAATGGGAGGAAAAGAAAGCTATTCCGCCATCTATCAAGATTTTTGCAGTGATAAGTATGCTAGGGGGTTTTTTATCGTTTTTGGTGATAATCCATCCAGCTTTATGGCTTATTTTATTGGTTGCAGTTATTTTATTGATGATAGCTCTTTATATTATAACGCGTCCATCTTCTTAAATATGGTCGAAATGGAAAATTTTACTAAAAGAAGTATTTTTACTTTGATTTATTTTATAAAAGTTTAGCATTTATAAATACCGAAACGGTATTTCACTTTATAAGATTTTTCAAAATATTATAAGACTGCTGCATGCATTAAAGAGAATTGTTGTATCTTGGTATTAGGAAGCGCGATTGCAACGAGGCAAGATTGGATTATAATCTTATTTTATATTTAAAAAGGAATATTTTGTCGGTTAAATTTATTGTTCAGAAGTTATTTTTATACAAATTAATTAATGGTTAAATTTTTACAGGTTTAGCAGTGCGTTGTTCATTCCCAAAAAAATTTAAGTAACGCTGTATTTCTTGTGGATCACCAATAGCTTTTTCAGGATTATCTGAAAGTTTTACAGCTGGTCGGCCATTTGCATGGGTGACTTTACAGACAAGAGAGATGGCTTCAAGATTTGGAACATTTTTAGGTGCACAATTTTCAAAATCATTAGTGAGATTAGTTCCCCATCCAAAATACATACGGACTTTGCCATGAAAGTGGTGATAAGTTTTCTCAATGGTATCTATATCTAGAGCATCGGAAAAAATTAATAATTTTTCACGTGGGTTTTTTCCTTTTTCTTGCCACCATTTGATGATTCGCTCACCTCCTTCGATCGGGGGAGCGCTGTCGGGCCTGAAGCCTGTCCAGTCTGCTACCCATTCCGGAGCATTTCGTAAAAAAGCTTCTGTGCCAAAAGCATCAGGCAATACAATTAAAAGATTACCACCATAATAACGATTCCAATCTTGTAAGACTTTATAAGATGCTTTACGTAAATCATCGTCATTGTTGGTAAGAGCAGAAATAACCATTGGTAATTCATGGGCATTTGTACCAAGAGCTTCTACATCTGTATCCATGGCGAGAAGGACATTAGAAGTGCCTGTAAAAGAATTACCAATTCCTTCTTTTAAAGCTTCAACACACCAGCGTTGCCATAAAAAGGAGTGTCGACGTCTTGTACCAAAGTCAGATATTTTAATGTCAGGCAGTTTTTTAAGTCGTTCAATTTTGCTCCACATTTTTGTTTTGGCACGAGCATAAAGTACATCAAGTGCAAAAAGACCAAGATCTTTCATAGCAGCACGTGAACGTAATTCGCTAATGATAGCGAGAGCAGGAATTTCCCACATAGAACTGTAAGCCCATGGTCCATCAAAACGAAGAATATATTGACCATCTTTGCGGGTTAGTTCATATTCTGGAAGCTGAAATTTTTCAAGCCACTGTAGAAAATCTGGTTCAAAAATTCGTTTACGTCCATAAAATGTATTACCGGCAAGCCAGATCATTTCTTTCTTAGTAAAGCGCAAGCTAAGGGCATGATCAAGTTGAGCGCGCAATTCACTTTCATCAATATCATTGGCAAGACGAATTGTTTTTGTGCGGTTTATGAGAGAAAAAGTAGCATTAACATCTGGATACAATCCCCAGATCATCTGCACCATAAGAAGTTTATAAAAATCTGTATCAAGAAGAGAACGGATGATTGGATCAAGTTTCCACGTATGGTTATAGACACGTCTAGCAATATCTGTACAATTCATGAATTTTGTTCTTTTTCGTGAAGTAAAATTTAAAACTGTTTTGCATCCTGCATCATTACAAGGAATGAGTAAACTATAACAATTTTAGAGCTTTGAGCAATATAAAAAGCTTTTTTATTTATGATTCTAGAGTATATACAATTTCATGGTTGCCTGTTTTTTTTAATTTTATGCCTTGATCGATTTTGTTGTATTCTTTTCCGTCAATACTGAGCATGTTTTTATTTGCTCGTCTAATTGTAATTTTATAAACAGCGCTGTGAAATTTCATTTTTGCTTCATATGCAGGCCAGAAGGAGGGTAAATGTGGGCGTAAAAATAATTTTCCAGCTTGCAGATGAAGTCCAAGAATCGTTTGTGTTGCTGCATGATAAAGCCATCCTGCTGAGCCTGTATACCATGTCCAGCCACCTTGTCCACAATGTGGTTCAACTGTGTAAATATCTGCGGCCATGACATAAGGCTCAACGCGATAGATTTCTGGATTTTGACCATGATTGATAGGATTTATTTTTGAAAACAGTGTGTAAGCTTTATTTTCTTCTCCTATTTCAGCAAGTGCTAAAATGCTCCAAATAGCACCATGAGTATATTGCCCACCATTTTCTCGAATGCCAGGAGGATAACCCTTAATATAACCTGGCTCGAGGGAACTTTTGTTGAAAGGTGGCCAGAAAAGACGTATGAGACCAGTTTTTTCATCATAGAGGTGATCAAGCAGGGATGCCATTGCTTGTTTTTGACGGCTAGAATCTGCCATTTTGGAAATTACAGCCCATGATTGAGCAAGAGCATCAATTTGGCACTCATCATTTATTTTAGATCCCAAAGGAGTTGCATCATCGAAATAACCACGTCGGTACCAAGCACCATCCCATCCTTTTTCTTCTAAGGCTTTAGTGAGACGTTTTAAATATGCACTCCAAGCTTGTACGCGGCTATGATCATTACGATTTTTAGCGAGAGGAATGAATGCTTGTAAAGCAGTACCTAGAAACCATCCCAGCCAGATACTTTCACCTTTGCCTTCAATACCCACTAAGTTCATACCATCATTCCAATCACCACCTAGAATAAGGGGTAAATTATTGGGGCCACAGCGCTTAATAGCGAGATCTAAGGCTAAAGCACAATGTTCATACAGTGTTGTAATGTTGGAGGATTGTATAGGCTGGAAATAAGCATCTTGTTGCCCTGTGGCTAGGGGAGGGCCTTCGATGAAAGGAACAGGGGTATCAAGAAATGCATCCTCACCAGTGGTGCGAACATATAGAGCTGTTCCGTAAGCAAGCCAAACGATATCATCAGAAATAAGTGTCCGGACGCCAGCATTCGTATCAGGAAGCCACCAATGTTGCACATCTCCTTCAGGAAATTGGTGTGCTGCTGCATTTAGTAAGTGCTCACGCGCTAATTGTGGTTTAAGCAATAATAAAGATAAACTGTCTTGCAGTTGGTCACGGAAACCGAATGCTCCACTGGCTTGATAAAAAGCTGAGCGCGCCATTAAGCGGCATGCATAAATTTGATAAGGCAGCCAATGATTGACCATAATATCAAAAGAGGGATCAGGAGTTTTTACTTGTAGTGGAGAAACAAAATCATTCCATTGTTGTTTTTGTTGTGCAAAGACAATTTGAAAATCATCTTTACGAGCTTGATCAAGCAGTTTTTTAGCTTGTTGTATGCTTTCAGTATTGCCAAGATAGAAGATGATTTCTTTTGTTTGTCCTGGTTGTAAATCGATATCATAGGCGAGGGCTGAACAAGGATCACAACCGGGTTCTACTATATTTGAAAGTGGTTCAGCTTTACGAATAGCTTGTGGGTGCTGAATTGTTCCTGTTGTACCGATAAATTCAGTACGATTAGTCGTAAAACTGGTTGGCATTTCGGATGCTGATAAAAAAGTAACCTGTTGAGATTTTTCAATGTGATAAGGATTCTGAATAAAATGTGCACCACGTTTAGAATCATAATGGGGAATAATAAAGGGCGCGTATTGTGTACGGATATTTCCTAAAACCCATTCGGCATAATTATAAAGGCGTAAGCTACGTGGTGTTTCTCCTTCATTTTTAATGATAAGACGAGAAAAACGAATTGGCTTTTCTCCATTAAGTGTATGGGTCAGTTCTAATGCAATGTCTGAATGTTTAGATTTAAAAGTTGAAAACCCAAAACCATGGCAAGCTTCATAAATGACTTTATTATCACATTCGACGGCAGAAACTGGAGAAAAGCATTTTAAAGATAGGCGATCGACAAGATAAAGCGCTTCCCCTGGACGATTGGTAACGGGATCATTACTCCAGGGCGTTAATTGATAGTCACGGCTATTATGAGCCCATGTGAAGAGTGATCCTTCGGCGGATACATGAAAGCCAAAACTATTGTTTGCAATTATGTTAATCCATGGATGTGGCGTTGTTTGACATCCATTCAGACGGACTACGTAATGGTTATGGTGATTAAAACCACCATAACCATTCCAGTAGCGCAAATCTTCACTCGGTACGGGGAAAGAAGAAGTGTTTTGTTGATCAATGAGAGCAATGGAAGAAAATAGGGTCTGTTTGATTTGTGGGGCTTTTTGTATTTTTTTATTAGATTTTTTGTAGTTTAATTTATTATTAGATTCTTGACTATGACTGCTAATAATTAAATCGGAATCAATATTTTCTATACGTTTCAATTGTTCAGATAAAGATCCATTCTGAGCATGCAGGATAATGCGAGCTGACGCGAGAAGTGTTTGAAAATTTTGTTCATTCATTTTATCGCGCTGGAGGGTAAAAATATGATGTTGTCCGTCCATTTCTTTTGTACGGTGACGGTAAGACTCACATGCCCATTCAATGGCGCGTTGTGTATTTTGTAGATAAGAAAATGTCTGTTCATTTAAAATGACTAGATCAACAATGAGACCTCGCATACGCCAATATTCATATGCTTTAAGCAGTTCACGAAGTACAGTGATATCTGTTTCATTATCAAGTCTGAGAAGGCAAATAGGATAGTTTCCTGAAATAGACATTGGCCATAAATCAGATTGTTTTCCAAGAGTTTTTGCTAATATTTCCGGAGGAAGACGCCACGTTCGATCAGGGTAAATAAGTGGCGTTATATATTTTTGGTAAGTAATAGCTTCTCTAGGATTGATATTTTTTTGATACAGTGAAACTTGTGAATGCATCCATGCTTTTGATAAAGCTTGCTGGAACATATCAGGTTGTCGATAGGATTCAATATAGTTTTGTAATGTTTCTTTTGAATCGGCAGCAAAAGTCCAAAAAATAAGTTCTGCTTTTTCATGTGCTGGAACTTTTATACGACAACGGATTGAGATAATCGGATCAAGAACACACCCTTGATTACCTTTGAAACGAGTCTTTTGGTCAAAGATAATTGGGTGATGAATAGATCGACCACGGCCAATAAAAATGCGACGATCGGTTTCTGCTTCTGCTTCTGGGATAATTCCTGATGGATCAGTAACAAAGTGAGCAACGTGAATATTAGGATCATGAGGAGAGCGTTTGCGTCTTTTAGCTAAAATTGTTCCACCTGAATCAAGAATTTCTGTTTCTATGAACATTCGCGAAAAAACAGGATGAGTAAAGTAATCTTTCATTGTTGCGAGTGCTAATTCACCATAAGAAGTTATTTCAATTATTCGGTCTTTGTTTGTTGTATTCATTAACTGTATACGTCGACCTTCACCGTCACCTTCAGAAGTAACAAGACATTCAAGTGTTGATTTCAGTCCATCAACTGTTTTTATATATTCAGCTTTTTCATCTGTAAAAATACTGACCACTTCTTCTTCAGCTATACGTGTTGGTTCACTAGTGACAGACCACCAGCGTTTATTATGCGTATCTTGGACAAAGAACAGAGTTCCTTGTTGATCTTCGGATGCATCAGGAATAAAACGCGTGATAGCATAGTTATGCCAACGGCTATAACCAGAACCATTTGCTGTTGTCATTATGGAATAACAACCATTAGATAGAAGCAAAGTTGCTCGAGGTTGAAGAAGAGGACTTGTAATAATGCGTGCAGGGATATCATCAAAACCTTTAGAGTTTTTATGTATAGAATTGTTGATTTTAGTATGAATAACAGGAATTTGTCGTGGGGCTCTTTCCTGTAATAAGAGTTGTACAGCTTTTATAATTGGATCACGATGAAAGCGATTGCGCATACGTCCTTCAAAAACAACATTATCAATGGCAAGAATTGACATGCCATGATGATGTGCATAATAGTTACGTACGATAGCGTATTTTTTTCCTTTTTGTACACGCGAAGGAGTAAAATCAATAGCATCGTAATAACCGTATGTTCCTAAAGCACCAAGATTACGCAGGTATTTTAGATTAGCGATAGATTGAGTTGGCATATATTGTGCGGCTAAAAGACTAGCATAAGGAGCAATAACAGCGTTGCGTGATAAGCCACGTTGAAGCCCTAGTCTTGGAACACCAAAATTGGAATATTGGTAATTCATTAAATGGTCACGGCTATTAAATGCAGCTTCTGAAATACCCCATGGCAATCCTCGTTTGCGCGCATATTGTATTTGATGGCGAATAATGAGGCGATTTGTTTGATCGAGTATGGACCCTAAGGGTTCATGCATAATGAGAGAAGGCATAAGATATTCAAACATGGATCCTGACCATGATAATAGAGCACTTTTCCAACCAATTGGGATAAGTAATCGGCCAAGACGAAACCAATGTTTAAATTTAATGTCGCCCTTAGCGATAGCAAAGAGGCTTGAGAGACGCGCTTCTGAAGCTAAAAGATCATAGCAGCTTTCATCAAGTTTATTTTCCTGTACGCGATAACCAATAGATAAAAGTTGACGTTCAGTCTGTTCTAAAAAATCAAATTTCATATCTAAAGCTATTTGTCGGGCTTTTTCAGATAAAGTATTTAATTCTTTGCATAATTCTTTAATATCATAGTTATTGGTAATATCATGGTTATAAGCTTCACAGTTTTCTACCAGGCATTTAGCCCAGGATAACATATGAGCAGATTCTTTTGTTTGGATTATTTTATCCAGTTCATTGATTAAATGTACAATGTTACGAGCAGTAATCGAAAGATGAGAGATATTCATAACAGTTGCTGATTTTGCTTTGAGTTCACTAACAGAGTGGTGAAAATGAGCAATATGCTCTTTGATCTGTTGAGGGAATGGATGAAGAAACTTAAGGTTATCAGGAATTTCTTTTAAGATTTCTTCAAGAATATTACTAATATCGAATAAGCCATCTAGATCGCTTTGTAAAAAAGCATCAGGTACTTCAGCCCATTCGTTTAAAGCGGAAGATAGCGTTATTAAATGGCCAGCAAGATTACCTGAATCAACTGTTGAAACATAAGTTGGTAGAAGAGGTTTAAGTGTATCTGTTTCATACCAATTATAAAGATGACCTCGAAATTTTTCCATTTTTTCGAGAGTATTTAATGTGCACTTAATTCGCGTAATGGTATCTTCAAAGCTAATCCAACCGAAATCACGTGCGGCAATAATAGAAAGTAGGTAAACGCCAATATTGGTAGGTGATGTGCGTCGTGCAACAAGAGGTTCAGGATCTTCTTGAAAATTATCAGGTGGCAAATAATTATTTTCTGCATCAACAAAGGTTGCATAATAAAGCCATGTCCGTCGTGCAATGCTCCGCAGTATTTTTTTATCTGCAGAAGATATATCAAGAACATCTTGAAATGTTATTGGTTTACTAACAATCCATGCAATCAGCGGTGAGAAAAACCATAAAAGCCCAAAAGGTAAAGCAATCAATATTGTTGAATTATGAAAGAAGAGAGGTAATCCTATAGCTATAATACCAATAAATACTGCTGGCCACATAGTGATGATATAGAAGCTTAAACTATTGGGAATGGCTTTCATTGTGGCTGAAGTTTTCCATTCAAGAAGATATTGTTTGGAAATCATCATGCGATAGAGTGCACGAATGATTGCATCAGTCATAAAATAAGCTGAGTGGGCTATAAATGTGATTTTAAGCAATATTTCTAAGACCATGGAGGAAATATTATTTAAAATTAATTGTAACTGTCCGCGTAAAGAATAATCGCTATTGGAGGAAATGAATGTACGAAGCAAACCTAAAATTGATGCAATAAAGGGGCTAAAAAGCAGAAATATTTGCCAAACAATTGCTATCTTTGACGGTAAAAAAGACCATCCTGCTGTTGCTGCAACAAGCCACATGAGTGGTGTAAGAGAACGGCGCAAATTATCCTGCATTTTCCAGCGCGTAGTGAGACTCACGCTATGGTGGTTTAAAAGATAAGGCAATAACTGCCAGTCACCACGGATCCAACGGTGATGACGAGCGACATCCACGTTATAGGCTGTTGGATAATCTTCAATGATTTCTACATCACTGACAAGTGCAGCACGTGCATAACTTCCTTCTAAAAGATCATGACTAAGAACAGTGTTTTCTTTGATTTTGTTCTTCAGTGCTTGTTCAAAGGCATCGATATTATAAAGACCTTTTCCGGTAAAAGTTCCTTCTCCCAAAAGATCTTGATAAATGTCAGATACACTAAAGACATAAGGATCAATTCCACGATTGGTAGAGAAAATCTGTTGCAAAATTGATGTTTCTTCTTCTGCTGTGAGAGGAGATGTAATACGGGGTTGTAAAATGCTGTAGCCTTTTACAACCCTTCCATTTTTTTCAGAAAAAACGGGACAATTAAGTGGATGGTTGAGCTTACCAACGAGTTTAGTGACACTTTCAGGAGTTAGACGTGTATCTGAGTCTAAGGTCATAACAAAACGACAATCCATGGGAAGATGTGGATCTGGAGCATAAAAACTCGTATTTTTATTTCCTTGGAGTAAGAGATTAAGCTCATGAAGTTTTCCCCGTTTACGCTCCCATCCCATCCAGCATTTTTCATGAGCGTTATAAAGACGTCGACGGTGGAGAAGAAAAAATAAAGGAATGTTATTACGCTGATAGCGCTGGTTTAGTTGAGCAATACCCTTTTTTGCATAGTGCAATAGATCAAGGTCGTTTTGTGTTTCTTCAAATGGAGAATCTGCCCAGTCTGTGATGAGAGCAAAATGAATGGCTCCCTGGGGATTAGAAAGGTAGTGTACTTCAAGATTATTTATTTGTTCATCAATATCATGACGTGATGTGATTAAAGTGGGGACAACAACCATAGTGCGCGCATCTTCAGGAATACCTTCTTTATATTCATAACCAATGAGCCGTTTTGGTGAAACAAACCATGAAACAACAGTGTTAAAAAAAGCAAAAGTAGCATCCATAGTAGGAAAAAGTGCTAGTGCAGTGAAAAGGAGTGTCATTAATGGTGTGAGACCAGATGTTCGTAATGAAATATAGATCGTGGACAAAAGAACCAGCATTAAAAGAGAAACAGGGATGGCAATAATTCCTATTTTTAAACGATGATAAGTTTGAATCCATTTTGTTAGAAATGATGGATTATATTGACAGGCTTCTTCAAAAATAGGGCGTCCGTCATCAACCAGGTACCACCCAACAGAGAAATTATTCTTACAGGCAACATCTTGAGAACAAGTTTTTGCCATTTCTACAGCTTTACATGCAATTTCTAACTCACTAAGAGGGGAGCGATGGGCGATTTTTTCGATGACTTGTCGATACGCATTACGTGAATGAGAATCAATTTCAGAAAAATCACTATTTTTACGCAGGATAAAGTCTACACAACTTACTGTTTCAAACCATGCCGTCCAATCAATATCATCCATAGTTTTGAGAGTACGAATAATATTGCCCATGGTGATACCATCTGTTGTTTGACGAGTATATTCATCAGCTGTTATCATTTCTGGACTACTGCCATGAAGATGCAACTGTTTTTCAAGCCAGGTTAACGCTATTGTTGCATCAAAAGATGCACCTCGCAGACGGTAAAATAAATGAGCTGAAAAAATCGAATGAGAGGTTAGTGTTTCATAAAGGGTGAGAATATTTAATTGAGTTTCATTTTTTGTAAGGGCGATTTTATCGGCTGCTTGATTAGCAAGAAAGCGCATATAGCGTGCTTGTTCAATACGCAATGAAAGACGGCGGACATTTTCAATTAAGATTATACGAACAACAAAAGGAAGAGCCCATAATTCACTAATTTTTAGAGTACAAATTTTTTGAAAACCATTAACCATTGCTGTTAGTGTTTCTTGTGAAAATCTGCTATCTGTATGGGCAACATAAAGCCAAGCTAAAACAAAAATACGTGGAATTTCTTTTTTTTGTTCATAAAAGGGGAGTTGCTTGATGAACGATTTAGAAAAATTGCAGCGTAATTCCTGTATAGTTTTGTCAATGGTGTAATGATTATCAATAAGCCACTGGGCGGATGGTGCAATTGTTTCGTTATTTCGTGCAGCAACGTCATTGATGTGAAAGACATGGAGAATAAGTTTAGAATTTTCAATTAATCGTTTGCGAAAATTACTTTCTTCTTCTTTATATTCAGGAAGAAAGATTTTTTGGTCAGAGGCTATAGTGTAGCCTAACTTATAAAGCTCTTCTTCTGATTTGTTAGTTGAACGGATAGGCAAACTAATTTCATCGAGAGAGTGAATTTTTGTCTTTTGGGAAGAAAACCACTTCATGCGATGTAATTTGGGGACCATAATATTCTATTACTATTCGATGATGTGTTATTTATTCAATAGACTATTGGTATTTTCTCTCAATAAGTGAACACTTCATTTTTTAAGCTTTGAATTTTCTTGTCAAAAATTAAGGGATTAAAAGAGATTCTCTAATGAAGAATAAAAGGCCACTATATAATTAGTGGCCTTTTATTTCATGATTAATCTTGTTCTTGCTTTTTTAAAGCTGCGCCGAGAATCTCACCAAGAGAAGCTCCTGAATCTGTAGAGCCATACTGAGCTACAGCTTCTTTTTCTTCTGCGATTTCTAAGGCTTTGATTGAGACTGAAAGCTTACGGTTTTTTTTGTCAAATGCAGTGATTTGAGCGTCAACTTTTTGTCCAATAGCAAAACGCTCAGGACGTTGCTCATCACGATCTCGTGCCAAATCAGTACGGCGGATGGTGACTTCAAGATCGTGTTCAATAAGCTTCACATCAACACCATTTTCATTAATGTCTATTACTTCACATGTAACAGTGGCACCTTTCCGTAATTCTCCAGACGCTGCTGCTTCTCTCATTTTGTCACTGGATAGTTGTTTAATTCCTAAAGAAATACGTTCTTTTTCAACATCAACATCAAGAACAACAGCTTGAACAGTATCACCTTTATTGTAAATATCAATAACTTGTTCACCAGGACGATTCCAATCAAGATCAGAAAGATGAACCATACCATCGACATCACCTTCAAGACCAATGAAAAGACCAAATTCTGTTTTGTTTTTAATTTCGCCTGTAATTTGTGAATTCACTGGGTATTTATTCGCAAAAGCTACCCAAGGATTTTCAGATGTTTGCTTTAAACCAAGCGAAATACGGCGTTTAGAAGAATCAATTTCAAGAATAACAACTTCTACTTCTTGTGATATAGAAAGGAGTTTTCCAGGATGTATATTCTTTTTTGTCCAACTCATTTCAGAGACATGGATTAATCCTTCGATTCCTGGTTCGATTTCAACAAAACCACCATAATCAGTGATGTTTGTAACAGCACCAGTAATTTTTTTACCGACTGGATATTTAGTGTTAATATTATCCCATGGATCGTTTTCAAGTTGTTTCATTCCAAGCGAAATACGATGCGTGTCTTGATTGATACGAATGATCTGAACTTTAATAGTTTGGCCAATTGTTAAAACTTCAGATGGATGGTTGATACGCCGCCATGCTATATCTGTAACATGCAAAAGTCCATCAATACCACCGAGATCAACAAAGGCTCCATAATCTGTTATATTTTTGACAATACCTTCAACAATTTGGTTTTCTTCAAGATTTTGAACAATTTCTGAGCGCTGTTCAGCACGACTTTCTTCTAAGACAGCGCGACGTGAGACAACAATATTACCACGACGACGATCCATTTTTAAAATTTCAAAAAGTTGTGCATTATGCATTAAAGGTGCAACATCACGAATAGGTCGAATATCGACTTGACTACGAGGCAAGAAAGCAACAGCACCGTCGAGATCGACCGTAAAACCGCCTTTAACTTGACTAAAGATAATGCCTTCTACGCGTGTCCCAGCATTGAATTTTTCTTCAAGACGAATCCAGCTTTCTTCACGACGTGCTTTTTCACGCGATAAGACAATTTCACCTAGCGCATTTTCAATACGTTCAATGTAAACTTCAACTTCATCACCGATTTGTAAAGAACCATCTTTACTTTTGCTACCAAATTCCTTAAGTGGAATACGTCCTTCTACTTTAAGACCAGCATCAATAATGGCCATATCTTTTTCGATTGCAATGATGCGGCCTTTAACAACAGATCCTTCATTAAGGTCATTCGTTTGAAATGATTCCATTAAAAGGGTTTCAAAATCTGCTGTTGTGGGATTGTATTGTGACATGAGAACTCCTGATACATACCTTATGTTGCAAAAGGTATAAGCGCTAGGTTAGTGTTAATATGAGGTAACTCCACACCTTCTCCCTTTTCGTAAAAGAAAGATAAGCGCTAGGCTGGAAATCACCTTGATGATTTTATTTAACGGCATGCTTTTTTATAAGAGGATCAATAAAGGCGCAAGCAGTTTTCAATACTTCTTTTATACTCAATTCTGATGTGTCAAGCAAGTAGGCATTCTTAGCTGGTTTTAGAGGATGATATTTTCGAGTCATATCACGTTTGTCACGTCGTTCAAGATTGGCCAAAATTTCATGATAGTTTGCTTTTCCTCCTTTTTTTAGAATTTCTTGGTATCGACGTTTTGCACGTATTTGAGCATTCGCTAGGATATAAAATTTTATATCTGCGTGAGGACAGACAACAGTACCGATATCACGGCCATCAAGTACGCTTCCCGGTAATTTTTGGGCAAAATCACGTTGTTTGGAAACAAGAATTTCACGCACAGCTGGTATAGTTGCTACTTGTGATGCGGCTTCGCTAATATCAAGAGAACCGAGAAGAATTGGATCTAAAGTGTTAAAATCAAGCTCTTTAGCATATGCAACAGCATTTATGTGATCATCTAGGGGTAAATTTCGTTTTAAAAGCGAATAGCCAACACTGCGGTAAGTGAGACCAGTATCCAAATGGTGAAGATGATAATAGGCAGCAATTTGTTTTGCTAAAGTTCCTTTTCCAGATGCTGAAAGGCCATCAATTGCAATAATAAAAGGTTTCAATAGATTCGACCTCCAAGTTGATGCATTAAAGGAATAAATTCTGGACAATTGGTAATAATCATCTGTTTATCATCAATCATAACAGGTTTTTCTGAGACGAGTCCAAAAATAAGAAAACACATTGCAATTTGATGATCAAAATGTGTAGTAACGCGCCCACCTCCTAAATCTTTGGTAGAATTTTTCCCATGGATAATAAGAAAATCTTTACCATTTTCACAATGAATATGATTGATTTTTAATCCTTCAGCAAGGGTAGAAAGTCGATCTGATATTTTACAAAATAACCCTTCAATTCCTGAGATAATTGTTTTCCCTTTCGCAAAGGCTGCTGCTATTGCTAAAGCAGGATATTCATCAATTATTAATGAGGCTCGTTCTTTTGGTACAGTTACACCTTTTAACTCTGATGATTTAACGCGTATATCGACAATATTTTCTATACCTGTTTTGCGTTGGTTCAAGAGTTCAATTTTAGCACCCATTTCCCATAATGTTTGGATGAATTCCATTTTCTCGTCGTTGACGAGAACATTTTTAAGTGTGATATCAGAATTTTCTACAAGAAGAGCTGCAATAATTGGAAAAGCTGCTAGGGATAGGTCACCTGGAACATTAATGATTTGTCCAATAAGATGCGGCTGACCCTTAAGAGAAGTGAAACGTGTGCCTGTTTTATCTATTTTTATATCAATTTCAGCACCAAATGCTTGTAGCATTTTTTCTGTATGATCTTGTGTAAGAGTTTGCTCAATAATGGTTGTAGTACCGGCGGTATTAAGACCGGCAAGAAGGATTGCTGATTTTACTGGGGCGGAAGCCATAGGTATAGGGTACCGAATCGGGTTAGCCATTTTGGGACCGTAAAGCGTTAAAGGCAAGTGGTTACCAAGAGTTGGCTCAGTTTCAACTCCCATTAAACGCAATGGATTAAGGATATGCTCCATTGGATATCTAGAGAGTGAGGCACTGCCGAGAAAAGTCGTTTTCATATGGTAAGAGCTAACCAGTCCCATGATCAGGTGAGCACTTGTTCCAGAATTGCCAAAATTTAAAGGTGTTTGTGCTTGTAGTAAACAACCATTACCGGTTCCATGAATAATCCAAAGGTTATTTTTTTTGTAACATTGTGCTCCCATAGCTTGCATGATGGTAGCTATACGCAAAACACTATCATTTTCGAGAAGCCCATGAATATGTGATTCTCCATGCGCCAATCCTCCTAATATAAGTGCTTTATGGGAGATTGATTTATCTCCTGGCATTTTGATTATGCCAGAAAGATTTGTTGATTTTTTAGCAGTTGCTGGTATTGCTTTATACATCGAATCTTTATTTAGTAAGATATAAATTTTAAAAAATTAGATGCCCTTTATCATATGTTTTGATAAGCGTCATGAGAAAATCCGTGTGGAACTATGTATTTGTCTTTGACAAGTGCATTGTTTTTTGTTTAAGCACCATGGAATTCGTTTTAATGCAATTTAACTAACCAAAGAGGCACGGTCTATGGCAAAGCCAGAACTTGGAACCAAACGTGTTGACCCGGAAACGGGAAAGAAATTTTATGATCTTAATCGTGATCCTATCGTGTCGCCTTATACAGGGCTTTCTTATCCGCGTTCTTATTTTGAGGTTGCAGCGGCTGAAGTAAGTAATGAAGAAGAGGTTGATACTGAAGAACTTGATACGGCACTTGAGAAGTCTGCCTTTATGTTGCTTGAAGAAGATGTCGATGTGTCTAAAGATGATGAGATCCCTGATTTGGATGATGACGATGTAGATCTTGTTGATGATGATACATTTTTGTCTCATGACGAAGGTGATGAAGATGATGATGTAACTGATATCCTTGGCAATGGTGTTTCTAACGATGATGATGTTTAAAAAAGCAAGAAGAGATTATGTTCTATTTATTGGTATAGATTTTTCTTGATCTTCAGTTTGTCTCGTTCTAAGAACTTTGCGGAGAGTGTTTATTGTTTTTTGTGGGGCTATAGCTCAGCTGGGAGAGCGCTTGCATGGCATGCAAGAGGTCAGCGGTTCGATCCCGCTTAGCTCCACCAAAAAGATCAAATATTTTTCTTAGTACATAGATATTCAAAAATAAAGTTTGTCTATTCATCGAAAAATGAGATGTGTAATCGTATTTTCTTTGTTGTCTCTAGTAAAATTCATTTCATTATTGTTTAAACTCAAAAAGCTTTATAAAAATATCATGAAGTTTTTCCGTTATTTATAACGGTGAGATATAGTGATAATAAGCTAAAAGCTCCTTCATAAAGGATATATTTACAATTTTATATTTGAAATTGATAGAGAAAGAGTATTGGCATTTTTCATGAAAATGCTTTGTTTATTGTAAATTATAGTTGTTGAGAGAACTTCATAAAATGGTCGAAAATTTTATGATTTCAATACCTAAAAACTCTGAATATTATTATAAATAAAATAATCAAACAGTATTGTCGCTTGTATTTTTTATAATATGAGTACTTATGCTATGAGCATGGAAAATAATTTTAAGTTATTTTTTGAATTTTTAATACAAATTAAAGATATTGTCATGCAATTTACTTTCTGTATAAAAAACTTTTAGGAATATAGCAGTTTATTATTGTAGAATCTTTTTTAAACTTTTTATTAAAAATCATTGTTTTTCAAGTTGTTTGAGACGGTAGAGTTCTTCTAAAGCAGCTTTAGGGGATAATTCATCGGGATTGATATTTTTTAAAGCATCTTTAATCGCGCAACATTGATCATTTTTTTCATTTGTTAAAGATGTCGCTTTGAGAGAAAATAGCGGTAAGTTATCAATTAATTTATCACCTTTTCCGGACATTTCACCTTGTTCTAATTGATGCAGAACATCTGTTGCACGAGAAATAACTGTTGCAGGTAATCCAGCTAGCTTTGCCACTTGCACACCATAAGAGCGATCAGCAGTGCCTTTAGTGACTTCATGGAGAAAAATAACATCACTATTCCAATTTTTAACTTTCATTGTTACATTATGAAGGCGATTAAGTTTTTTTGTTAACGCCGTCATTTCATGAAAATGTGTAGCGAGAATAGCACGACAACGGTTTATTTCATGGAGATGTTCAACTGTTGCCCAAGCAATTGAAAGACCATCAAAAGTTGACGTTCCTCGTCCAATTTCATCGAGAATGACAAGAGAATGGTTACTGGCATGGTTGAGAATAGTTGCTGTTTCAACCATTTCCATCATAAAGGTTGAGCGTCCTCGAGCAAGATCATCAGAAGCACCAACACGACTAAATAAACGATCAACAATGCCAATATGAGCTGAAGTGGCTGGTACAAACGATCCCATTTGTGCCATGATAGCAATGAGAGCGTTTTGTCGTAAAAAAGTTGATTTTCCTCCCATATTAGGGCCTGTTAACAACCAAATGTCTGCATCTAAGTGTTTGTTTTGTGCCGAAAGATCGCAGTTATTGGCAACGAATGGTTCCGCAGCTTGTTTTCGTAATGCTTGTTCTACAACGGGATGACGTCCAGCGGTAATATGAAAGGTTAATGAATGATCAACTTTGGGACGACAATATCCTTGTTCTTCAGCTAAGTGGGCTAAAGCAACAGATACATCTAAAATAGCTAGAGCTTCAGAAGCTTGACGAATGAAATCAATCTGTTGGGTAATTTCATCAACAAGTTTATCAAAAATTTCCAATTCAAGCGTTAAAACATGATTTGCAGCATGAGCAATACGACTTTCGAGTTCGGCGAGTTCTGTTGTAGTGAAGCGCATGGCATTCGCCATTGTCTGTCGGTGGATAAAACGAGCTTTTGCTTGTGGAGTATTTGTGAGAGCCGATGCTTGTAAGTTCGTTACTTCAATAAAGTAACCTAAAATATTATTATGTTTAATTTTGAGTGTTTTAATATCTGTTTCTTTAGCATACTGCGCCTGGAGTTTAGCAATAACACAACGTGATTCATCTCGCAAATTACGCATTTCATCTAATTCTTGGTGATAATGAGGACGAATAAAGCCACCGTCCCGCTTGAAAAGAGGGAGATCGTCAGCCAGTGCTTGTTCTAGCTGAAAATGCAAAGCGGCAGGTAAGTGCGAGAATACCTCTCGTACATCATTGATTTCTTGAGGAAGTAACTCATTATTAAGAATCTGATTAATTTCATTGATGATTTCAAAACCGCGCTGAATTGTTCCCATATCACGCGGACCTCCTCGACCAAGCGCTAAACGTGATACTGCGCGTGGCATATCTGGTCCTCCTTTTAAAATAAGCTTAATAGCTTCTGCAAGAGAAGGATTGCGTAGAAAAAAATCTATTGAATCAAGGCGTTTATCGATAGCTACTGGAGTTGTTAGGGGAGAAATTAAGCGATCGACAAGAAGGCGTGAACCACCTCCTGTGACGGTGCGATCAATCGCTTTTAGGAGACTCCCATCGCGTTGACCGGATGTAGTCCGAATGAGCTCAAGACTAAATCTTGTTGCTGCATCAATGAAAAGAGTTGTGCTTTCATTTTGACGCTCAGGTCGCATGAGAGGGGGACGATGTGTGATTTGTGTTTTTTCGATATAGCGAATAGCAGCAGCGATGGCTGAAAGTTCTGGGTGAGAATAATCTGCAATGCCTTTAAGGGTTGAGAGTTTGAAGTAAAGACAAATATCTCGTTCAGCAGTGGTGGTCTCAAAAAGATTTTCTGGTTGAGGAGAGATAATATTACCGAGAACATTGAAAAGAGCTTTTTGAGATTTATCATGGAAAAATGAATCAGCGACAATCACCTCTTGTGGGTCTACACGCATAATATCTGTTAAGAGATTTTCATGACGGCTTTCTGTAACTCGAAATATACCAGTAGAAATATCAATCCAGGAAAGAGCATATTCTTCTTTACTACGGGTTGTTGTGCGAGCAAGTGTCATGAGGT
The DNA here is from genome assembly GCF_002022485.1 of Bartonella sp. A1379B. NCBI lineage: Bacteria > Pseudomonadati > Pseudomonadota > Alphaproteobacteria > Hyphomicrobiales > Bartonellaceae > Bartonella > Bartonella sp. A1379B. The sequence continues at coordinate 1,524,559 of NZ_CP019780.1, forward strand.
AATTTGCCCGTGCTGGATCAAGAAGTTTTTCTTCTGTTATTGTTCCGGGTGTTATAAGACGGACTACATCGCGCTGAACAACTGATTTTGAACCACGCTTTTTTGCTTCTGCAGGATCCTCTATTTGTTCGCACACGGCAACGCGATAACCACAAGCAATAAGTTTTTGTAAATAATCATCTGCAGAGTGAACAGGAACACCACACATTGGAATATCTTGACCTAAATGTTTACCGCGTGTTGTGAGTGTAATCCCTAAGGCTTGAGCAGCTTCAATCGCATCATTAAAAAATAATTCATAAAAATCACCCATACGATAAAAAAGAAGAGAGTCGCTATTAACAGCTTTGATTTCTATATACTGCTCCATCATAGGGGTAAGGCGCTCTTGATGAGTATTGGATGGAATCGTAGGGCGTTGGAGTGAATCATTTTTATGTTCAGTCTCTTTTTCCATTTTAGTACGATTATTCCTTTTAATGTAGGTTTTATTATCCTTTTTTATTTACTTCGAGGTATATCTTTATTACCTCTAAATAAAGCGTATGATAAGATGCTTTCATAAAGTGAGCATAATTATTTTTGGCATATGAATCAAATTTTTAAATTTAATCATTATATTTGTTGTTAATCAGAGTTTATGCTGTTTTTTAAGAAAGTAAGTGAAATGAAAAAAAATGAACAGGATCAAACAACATATAAAAAATTTTATAGTGTAGATGAGCAAGAAGCCCTTGATTTTCATAGGGGCGATCGTCCTGGTAAGCTTGAAATTGTTGCAACAAAACCTATGGCAACACAGCATGATCTAGCACTTGCTTATTCGCCTGGTGTTTCTGTTCCAGTTAAAGCAATTGCTGAAGATCCGTTAATGGCTTATGATTATACGGCAAAAGGGAATCTTGTTGCTGTTATATCAAATGGGACAGCTATTTTGGGTTTAGGTAATTTAGGTGCCTTGGCATCTAAGCCAGTAATGGAAGGAAAAGCAGTTCTTTTTAAACGCTTTTCAGATATAGATTCAATTGATTTAGAAATTGATACGAGTGATCCGGAAAGCTTTATTAATTTAGTACGGTATTTGGAACCATCTTTTGGTGGTATTAATCTTGAAGATATTAAAGCACCTGATTGTTTTATTATTGAGAGCCGTTTACGCGAACTTATGAATATTCCTGTTTTTCATGATGATCAACACGGTACAGCAATTATTGTGGCTGCTGGTGTAATTAATGCTTTGCATTTAACAGGGCGTACTATGCAAAATACACGATTAGTCTGTAATGGCGCAGGTTCTGCAGGAATTGCTTGTATTGAACTCATTAAAGCAATGGGTTTTCGATCTGAAAATATTTTGTTGTGTGATACAAAAGGTGTTGTCTATGAAGGGCGTGAAGAGGGGATGAATCAGTGGAAAGCTGCTCATGCCATTAAAACAGATAAACGCACGCTTTCTGAAGCGATGGAAGGTGCCGATATGTTTTTTGGGGTTTCAGCGAAAGGTGCACTAACTGCTGAGATGGTAAAATCAATGGCGCCACAACCAATTATTTTTGCTATGGCTAATCCTGATCCAGAAATTACACCTGAAGAAGTAGCAGAAGTACGTGATGATGCTATTATAGCAACAGGGCGATCAGATTATCCCAATCAAATTAATAATGTTCTTTGTTTTCCGTATATATTTCGTGGTGCTCTTGATGTTCGTGCAACGGTTATTAATGAAAGCATGAAAATTGCTGCAGCGAAAGCTATTGCAAAATTAGCTCATGAGGAAGTTCCTGATGGTGTTGTAGAAGCTTATCACGGAAACCGTCTGAAATTTGGGTCCAATTATATTATTCCAGTTCCATTTGATCCACGTTTACTGACAGTTGTTTCAATCGCGGTGGCAAAAGCAGCAATGGAAAGCGGTGTTGCTAGAAAGCATATTCATGATTTAAAAGCGTATGAACGTGATTTGAATGCTCGACGTGATCCCATTGCATCCACGATGCGTGGTGTTTATGATTATGTTTGTCAAGCACCAAAGAAAATTGTTTTTGCAGAAGGGGAAGAAGAATCGGTCATGCGAGCGGCCGTATCTTACGTTCACCAAAAATTAGGAAAAGCAATTTTAATTGGTCGTGAAAAACAAATTAAAGATACTGCTGCTGTCGCAGGAATTGATCTTGAGCGTGAAGGAATTTCTATTCTGAATGCAAAGCTATCTTGTCGTACAGATGCTTATGCTCAATATCTGTATAAAAAGATGCAGCGTCAAGGTTGGCTGTTGCGTGATTGTCATCGTTTTATCAATAATGATCGTAATTATTTTTCTGCTTGTATGTTAGCTTTGGGTGATGCTGATGCAATGATTACAGGAGTAACACGCAATTATGAAACGGCCTTGGTAGATATACGACGAGTGATTAATGAAAAACCACAGGAACGATTAATTGGTATTTCAGTAGCTATTTGTCGCGGACGCACTGTGTTTATTGCTGATACAGCTGTTTATGAGCATCCTAATGCTGAGGAACTTGCTGATATTGCTGAACAAACAGCTTTTTTTGTGCGTGAATTTGGATATCAACCACGGGTAGCATTTTTAGCATTTTCTACTTTTGGTCATATAAAGGGTCAAGTTACGCAAGATATTCAGAGAGCTGTTGATATTTTACATGAACGTAAAGTTGACTTTGAATTTGATGGAGAAATGAGTGCTGAGGTAGCTCTTAATTCGAAATTGATGCAACAATATCCTTTTATGGGATTAAAAGAACCGGCTAATATTTTAGTAATGCCTGGATATCATTCATCTTCAATTTCGAGCAAAATGTTACAAGAACTTGGTGAAGCAACCATTATTAGCCCTATCTTAATTGGATTGGAGAAATCTGTACAAATTGTATCGTTTAGTGGACGCGATACAGATATCGTTAATATTGCAACTTTGGCTGCTTATCATGCAGAAAAAATTGCTCAAAAAAATAAAAGCCTTTGATATTTCAAGGGCTTTTATAATGAAAGAAATAAAAATAAATTTTATGTAATGTTACAAGCTAATTTTTAAGAGGGTTGCGTTTGATTATTTTTTTGTTCTTCGGCAACTCGTTTTTGGAACATCGTTGCAAAATCAATCGGATCAATCCACAAGGGAGGAAAACCACCATTTTGTGTAGCATCAGATATAATTTGCCGAGCAAAAGGAAATAAAAGACGTGGACATTCAATAAAAACAAGCGGCATTACATGCTCTTGTGGAATATTTTTAATGTGGAAAATACCGCCATAAATCAGCTCTATGTGAAATAGTATTTCGGTATCATCTTTAGTTTTAACTGAAAGGGATAGTACAACATCATAATTATCATCACCAATTGGATTGGCGTTGACATTAATGTTAACATCAATTTGTGGCGCTTTTTCCCGTGGGCGTAATGAACGAGGTGCGTGCGGATTTTCAAATGAAAAATCTTTTAAATATTGGGTCAAAACAGCAAATACTGGTTCTCCACTATTATTATGTATTTCACCTTCGGCCATACTACAAACCTTTCATTATAATACACATATTGCTATTGTAAATTTAAAAGAAGTTACCATGACTTGCAAAGGGTTGCAAGAAATGCTCTCTTTATCTTTAATTATTTTTTGTATTTTGGTTATTATCGTTATTTTTGTGCCAGGGAGATTTTTCGGTCTTATAGCTCTGATAATCTTCCGGGTTAAGTTCAATTATTTTTTCAGATTTGTTTTGTGCGTTAGAATTTGTTTTATTAATAAGGGATAAAAAAAGATTCCAGATAAAAACACGAATTGGTTTTATAAGGAGTAATATTCCACAAATATCGCTTATAAAACCTGGAAGAGTAAGCAAAACGGCACCAAGAATAATAAGTGCATCATTAGCTATGTAATGTTCTAGTGCCTGTCCTTGAAGGAGTTTACTTTGTATATTTTTTATAAGACCTATACCTTTCATACGCAATAAAATAATTCCACTCATCATTGTTAAAAGAATTAAGCTCAAAGTCGCTAGAATTCCAATTTCATTTCCAACAATAATAAAGCCAGAGATTTCAAAAAAGAGAGCGCTGAGAACTATAATTAAAAAAAATCGAGACTTTATATGATAAAATTTTTTCAAATGAAGATATCCTTCTCAAGTTTTTTGTTAAGAAAATTATATTATTATTTTCTCAATTTAAATTGGGGAGTCATAAACATTATTTAAATAATAGATTTACTTATTTTACATGTTTATTGATCAATGATATTGACTGCAATGATAATCATTTAACGCTGGGAGATTGACAACACTCATGGAATTTGACATCGTACTAATAATAGCTCTTATTATAGTAGTTGTAGTTTTTGTGCAACTACGGAATGTACTAGGAAAACGGATTGGTTTTGAAAAGCCTCCCTTTGATTCTTATTCAGGGTATACTAAAAAGCCAGTTGAAGTAGAAAAGAACGATAAGATTGTTTCTTTACCCGACCAATCTTCTTCACAAAAGAGCGATTTTAGCGAAATTGATGCCATTGCATCAGAAGGAAGCAAATTAAACAGTGGTTTGCGTTCTATTCGTCAGTTTGATCCTTCTTTTTCTCCTCAATTTTTTGTGAATGGTGTTCAAATTGTCCACGAAATAATTATGACAGCCTTTGCGCAAGGTGATCGCAATCAGCTTAAAGAACATCTTTCATCGGATGTTTTTGAAAGTTTTTGTGAGGCTATTGAACTACGCGAAAAAAATAATGAAAGAATTCAATTTACTTTTGTGGGGATTAGTAAGATTGAATTTATTGCAGCAGAAATGCAAAAAGAAGAAGCGTTTTTAACAGTACGTATTGTTAGTGAAATTATTTCTGCAACTTATAATGAACAAGAAGAATGCATAGAAGGGAATCCTGAAGCTATTATAGAAATTAGAGATATCTGGACTTTCGTTCGCAATATTACATCTAAAAATCCAAATTGGAAGCTTTTTGCAACGGAAGATGAAAATTAAAATTATTATTGGTTTATAGAAGATTTTTCATAAAATTACACGAGATTAAAGAGTTTAATGACTAAGGATGAAAGAAAAAAATCCACTGGTTTCTCAAGACTATTTTTATGGGAGCAGGTTTGTCGTACAACAGTCCCACTTTTTCAAGAAAGTCAACAGAAGCAGAAGCCAACGATAGTTAAAGAGCAAAAGAAAAAAATAATTAAAGCAAAGAAAATGCAGTGTTTTGATCATACTGTGCATCGTAAAATTGCAAAAGGTCTCTGTCGTATAGAAGCGCGTATTGACCTTCATGGTTTGATACAAGATGAAGCGTATCGTTGTTTAAAAGAATTCTTACAATCATCTCATCGTTGGGGATTACGTTATGTTCTAGTGATAACAGGAAAGGGTCATTCACACGGAAGCAATGGCGTTTTGTGCCAATTTGTCCCTTATTGGTTATCAACACCTGTTTTTCAATATTATGTCTAGGCTTTTGGACAAGCAGCTCATAAACATGGAGGCAGTGGCACTCTTTATATTCAGTTACGTCGTTTTCTGCAAAGAGAAAAAATGTAAACCTATTTAGCGCATGTATGGATGAGTATTGTATCCTAAGTGTTTTAAGCGTCGTCTATCCGAAGTAATACGTAGTCTGCACTCTAGATAAGTGATTTTTTTGAATATAGAATGCATAGGCTTTAAGTCGTTATCTCGTAGTGCACTAATACAAGCATTTAGCATTTCATCTTCTGTTATCTTTGAAAAATCGAGTGTATAACCTGCATTTTGGGCAAGTCTTTGAAAGAAAAAACGTTGTGTGTGTCCATTTCCTTTTTTAAAAGGACGTATATAGTTGAGAAAGGAAAACATTTCTGCTGTTTCAATGGCAAATTTTTCGTGTGACAAACCTCGCAAATTGTTTTTTTCAACGAGCATTTTGTCAAATTCTTTAAGACCTGTCTGAATTTCTTCACCAATTGCAAAAAAAGTATTCGAAATTACTTTTTTAACTTTTGGTTGGCAGGCGATTGTTCCATCGAGAAACATAAATGGAACGTCACGAGTATGTCCAGCCCACTCAAACGTTTTTTGATACAAACACATATGAATATGTTTTAAATAAGAGGAATCAAATTGTTTTGGCAGAGGCTCGTAGTATAGATTAACGATTGCTTGTATTACATTATGTATACATATCATCTCAAATGTTTCATAGCATTTTACCCTATATTTATTCTTTAGCGTGAAACTATTTTGATAATCATTTTGATAATTATAGTTATGGAACGATACTGAAATGTCTTCTTTCATTTGTTGCAATTGCTTTCAAATTACTAGCACTAAATTACCTTTAAGAAGATTAAACTTCTCTCATTAATAACCTTCTCCTTAAATTTTTAACAGGTAACTACATTTACATTTTAAAATTTTTATCATTTCATTTTACAGTATAATATTCATGAAAAATTCCACAAAAAAGTTTTTAAATTTTGTAATAAATAAAAAATAAATTTAGAATCTTAAATCTCCGCATCAATAAAATATTCCAAATTTCAAAAAGACAATATGAAAAATATATCAATTAATAATTATGCGCAATAAAATTTATAATAAGTTTGTGGTTTTTAGCATAAGATTTTTAAATAGAAAAAAATTTGTCTGTTACAGAAATAATTATTTTATGCTTTATATTTGAAAAAGTTCTTCTGGTTTGAAATAGTAAACCGTTGAACAAAATTCACAGGTAACAGAAGTTTGTTGATTTTCTATTGTTTGAGCACGTTCTTCAACAGAAAAGCTTTCTAATATTTCTTTAATTTTTTTTCGTGAGCAAGAACACCGATTTGTTATAGGAAAGGTTTGAAAAACTTTTACACTTCGTTCGTGAAAAAGGCGGAAAAGTAATCGTTTAATACCAACTTGGGGATCTGTAAGTTCTTCACTGTCAATGGTTGCAGTGAGCGCTTTTACTTCCTGCCATTGGTTTTCGAGTTGGATACAGTTTTTTGTTTCGTCTAATTTTGTATTTGTTTGGCATGGTGTATGATAAGGAGAAGCTTTGGGCAAGAGTTGAGTTAAAAGCCCTGCTGCTCTCCAGCTTTTTTGTATTTTGTCCTGTTTATTATGGTTAATTAAGGTAGAAACTGCTAAACGGAGATCAGTAGGTATTTGTTCTGATTGGTTAAAATAAGTACGAGCAGCTTCTTGAAAATTTGAACCATCTAAGGCGACGATTCCTTGATAGCGTTGTGTATAGGAGCTTTGGTCAATAGTGAAAGCCAAAGTCCCTTTTCCAAGAAGCATTTCTGAAGATGTTTTACCATTCGCTATAGCCTGGTTTAATTTTTCTTTATCAAAACGAGCGTAACCACGTAAATTTGAGGGAGGAACAAAATCACATACTAACATATTGACTGGTCCTTCAGAATGAGTTTGTAAAATAAATTTTCCTTCAAATTTCAATGATGTTCCAAGTAAAACAGTTGTAACTAAAGCTTCTGCTAGAAGATAAGAAACAGGATCAGGATATTGATGTTTGGTGAGAATGGAATTTAAGCTTTCTCCAAGTTGTACACCGCGTCCACGAATATCTAGTTCTTCGACTTGAAAGGGAATAACGGTATCATCTTCATTCTGATAAAAATTATTTAAATAGATTTGATCTTTAGATTTTTTGTCTTCGTTGTTCATATTTTTGCTTTTTAAAGTTTATTTCATAAATTATTGGGTTGAAAAAACGCATCTTGTAAACACCAGGAAAGGATTGCTTTTTGAGCATGCAGGCGATTTTCAGCTTCATCAAAAACAACAGAATGTGGTCCGTCGATTACAGCGTCTACAACTTCTTCACCACGATGAGCAGGGAGGCAGTGCATGAAAAGAGCATCAGGTTTGGCACATGCCATTAAAGCTTCATTGACTTGATAAGGTTGAAAAATGGAATAATTTTGGGCACGAAACTCTTGTCCCATAGAAACCCATGTGTCGGTAATAATACAATCAACGTTCTCAGCAGCTTTTTGAGGATTATGAGTGAGCATAATATGTGCTCCTCGTTCGCGTGCCCAGTTTATATATTTTTCTTGGGGTTCACTTCCTTGCGGTGTAGCGATATGCAGATGAAAATTGAAAAGAGCTGTTGCTTCGATTAAAGAATGAAGAACATTGTTGCCGTCTCCCATCCAAGCAAATGTTTTGCCAGCAATAGTGCCACGGTGTTCTTCATAGGTAAGGATATCTGCTAAAATTTGGCAAGGATGTGTGTCATCTGTAAGAGCGTTAATGACAGGAATTTGCGCATATTGCGCTAATTCAAGCATCCGATGATGTGCTGTGGTTCGTATTATTATGGCTTCTACAAAGCGTGATAGTACACGTGCTGTATCGGCAATTGTTTCACTATGACCAAGCTGCATTTCAGATCCCGTTAACATGATTGTTTCTCCACCAAGCTGACGCATGCCAAGATCAAAAGAAACTCGGGTTCGTGTAGAAGGCTTTTCAAAAATCATTGCTAGTGTTTTACCAGAAAAAGGTTTTAAATTTTCTCCTGATTTAAAGGCAGCTTTGAGGATTTTTGCATAATCGATAAGAGCACGTGCTCTTTGTGGAGTTAAAATAGATATATCGGTAAAGTGGTGAAGGGTATGTGTCATAATATTATATTTGTCTTTTTTTATTTGTTTGCGAAAGATAAGCAATAGCTTTTTCAATCCGATGCAAACCTTCATATATTTCTTCTTCATTGATTATGAGAGGAGGCAAAAAGCGAACAATATTATGACCAGCTCCAACACTGAGAATATGTTCATTATCGAGTGCAGTGATAACTTCATTTTGAGGAATGATACATTGCATACCCATCATAAGGCCTGTACCTTGAATTGTACAGATAATATCAGGATAAGTGTTTAAAATGTTTAAAAGTCCCTGTTTTAGCTTATTACCCATATGTTGTACATGATTAAGAAAACCCGGTTCTAAGAGTGTATCAAGAACACTCTTGCTTACAGCTATGCCAAGGAGATTGCCTCCAAAGGTTGTACCATGGGTTCCTGGTGTCATGGCTTTTGCTGCTTTTTCTGTTGCAAGACAAGCTCCTAACGGAAAACCACCACCCAGCCCCTTAGCAAGAGTGAGGATATCTGGTACGATATCATACCATTCATATGCAAAAAGTTTTCCTGTACGTCCGATTCCGGTTTGAACTTCATCTAAAATTAATAATAATTGATTGTCATTGCATAGTTTACGTAGCATTTTTAAAGTTTCATAAGGAGTTGTTCGCAATCCACCTTCTCCTTGAATCGGTTCAATAAGGATAGCTGCAGTATTTTTATTGATAGCATGACGTAAAGCTTTTTCATCATCAAAGGGTACTTGAATAAAACCACAGACTTTTGGGCCAAAACCTTCAAGATATTTTTTTTGTCCACTAGCAGCAATCGTTGCAAGTGTACGACCATGAAATGCACCTTCAAAAGTAATGATTTCGAATCGTTGTGGTTGATCCAATGTATAATGATAGCGACGAGCAGTTTTGAATGCACATTCTAATGCTTCAGCACCAGAATTGCAGAAAAAAACTTTATCAGCAAAACTGTTAGCACAAAGACGTGCAGCAAGTGATTCTTGTTCAGGCGATTCAAAAAGATTAGAAACATGCCAAAGTTTTTCAGCTTGTGTTTTAAGGGCATCAATAAGCTTTGGGTGTGTATGTCCTAAAACATTGACAGCAATGCCAGATGTGAAATCAAGATACTTTTCTCCTTTATCAGAGATAAGCCATACGCCCTTTCCTTGTGTAAAATGCAAGTGACGTCGAGCAAAAGTATTATAAAGTGATTGTGTATAGATGGTATTCATCGTTATACTCTTGATTGTTTAAATGCTGTAATACAACATTTGAAAACTATGATCTATTTGTTTACGCATTAATATAGTCTACTTCATTATAATGAACTATCGTGCTAATTGATAAAAAATCAATTAAGGTTTCGAAAAGGTATCTTTGTTATGAAAAAGTTAGAGTTAAAATTTTTTCTACGATTTGTTTGTAAGTTGGGGAAAACATTTTAAAAGAACGTTATTAAAATATAATAACTCTTGTCATAGAGTTAGTGCATATTATAGTTTGGGGAAATAAACAAAATTGGATTTCTATTTGTAAATTCCGCGATTGGTTAGATTAAAAGGTCTTTTATTGAGCTGTTCGAATATAATTAATATATTCGAAGATGCAGTTGAAAGCCTTTCGGTGAGATAATTGGAATGGGGTTCTAGTATGGGTTGGACATGTGAGCGCGTTGAACTTCTTAAGAAGCTTTGGAGTGAAGGTTTGAGTGCAAGTCAAATTGCAGTTCAGTTGGGTGGGGTCAGCAGAAATGCTGTGATTGGTAAGGTACACCGGCTGAAATTACCAGGGCGCGGTAAAACAACACAAGTAGTATCACGTGCACAAAAAGTATTAACAGGTGTTAATTCATCAACGTCGCGGATACGTCGTACAACGTCATCGATGTTACAAGACAATTGCTCTTCTGACGATTCTAAAGCTGCAAATTTAAGACAAGGGCTTGTCATGGAGAGTGTAACAGAAGAAAACATACCTGAAAAATCAAATGTAGTTGTACCTATGTCACGTAATCTTAATCTTTTACAATTGAATGAAAACACGTGTAGATGGCCTGTTGGAGATCCTCTATCATCAAACTTTCATTTCTGTGGCGCTGATTCTAGCGAAAGTAGTCCTTATTGTGATTTTCACGCTAAAATAGCATTTCAACCAGTATCAGAAAGACGGCGAATAAGAATATGAGATGAGTAAATAGCCAAAATCTTGCTTTATAATTTAGGTTATATCAATTATTTTGTTATGAAAACAGCTATTCTTTAATACTAAGTTTAAAAAAGAAAATATGTTAAAGATACAATCCTAGTTATAGGAGATATTTGCTTTTATGAAATTGAGACAGTAGTTAAAATTTTCACCCAATTTCATATGTTATAGGTTTACTACGGGAACATTGCCTTAATATGGATGTGGAATGAGCTTTTTGTGGTTATATAGCTTCTTTCATCTTTGGTAATTCATGTATACCCTAGTTAATAGCTGTAAGATATGAAGCATTAAAACCAATTAATTACAAACTATTGTCAAAATTGGTTAAAAAACGTCGGGTATTATTTTAGTCATTATAATGAATTGAGATAAGAGCAAAACACTGATTTTTTGCGATTTCTTTAAGAATTGAATGTTCTACATGACAAAGTAGGCACCAAGACATCCAAAAAATTAATCAATGTTATGTATCCTTTAACGTGTACGAAATTTAAAGAGTCTTTACTATTCACAAAGGAAGTTGGATTTGAGGAGCGATTTTTCCAACTAATATACTTAAGTAAAAAAAATGTCATAGAATTTTTGCTTTCTATAAAGTTAAAGAAGAATACAACTGCAAAAAAAATGGATACAAAGATTTCTAATAAGACAGGCAAAGGTTTGCTTTAGTTAGTTCTGAGAGGGATGGTTTTCATTGTATTGTTTTTCCCAAATTGTTTCTTGTATTTGAAGTTGTTTCAGAATTTTTTTTTGGCGCATACTTTTATAAAGGATATATCCAATAAAACAAAATAGAACACTTGCAGAGAGGATATAACTTAAAGCAACAATTTGCTGATGGTTTAGGGTTCCAAGGAAAAGATCAATTCGTTGGACAAAATTTCCAAAAGCTTCATTTTGAGTGTTATTTAATTGGAGCATGATGAAGAGTCCTGATGTTGAAAATGATGAGTTGCTTTAATTTGAAGTGTTTTAATATAGCGATGGGTAATTTCATTTTGCATAGCTATTAGATGCAAGACAATAAACATGAAGATAAAACAAAACATCATTGTTATGAGAGGCCATAACATGGCACGATCAATGGTTGTACCTTCTACCCGTAAAAGTGATGCTGGTTGATGAAGTGTATTCCACCAGTTGACAGAGAATTTGATAATAGGAATATTAACTAATCCAACTAATGTTAAAATTGCTGTAGCGTATGCAGCTTTGATTTGGTTATCAAAAGAATAAGCAAGAGTAATAATGGCAAGGTAGATAAAAAACAAAATTAAAACCGATGTCAATCTAGCGTCCCATACCCACCATGTTCCCCACGTAGAACGTCCCCAAAGTGCTCCTGTTATAAGTGCTAAAGCTGTAAAGATAGTTCCGATGGATGCGCCACATTTTAGTGCTATGTCAGCGAGACGATAGTTCCAGATCAGGCTTCCTAATGCAGCAGCACTCATTATAATGTAACAAAAGGTAGACAACCAGGCAAATGGAACATGAATATACATAATTTTAACAGTAACACCCTGTTGATAATCATCAGGGGAATATATAACCAAAACAAGACCTAAGATAAGAAGAAATAATGTTATACTAGTTAACCAAGGTAAAGCCGCACTACTTATTTCCATGAAGTGGGTTGGATTTGCGAGGGAAATTTTCGTTTTTTTTCGCGATAATTTATTCATAAATTTATAATAGGCAGATTTTTGCTTGGGAGCAATTATCTTTTGTTATTCTGATAGGTATTTGAGTGTTATAGCTGTTACAAAAGAACTAAAAAGACCAAAAAAGAGTGAAAAAGCAGACAGAAAAGCGAGAGCAGGAAGGAAAAAAACTTTTGATGTTATTGGAGCTATGGCAGCTGTAACACCAAAAATTAAGATTGGAATTGTCCATGGTAAAATAATAATAAAAATGAGCATTGTGTTATGCGATAATGATGTTGCTAAAGCTGCTCCAATTGCACCAATGAAAATGAAAGCAGGTGTTCCACATAAAAGGGTTAGAATTGTTGTAAAGGTTATTAGAGTATCTAAATGAAGCATAAATGCTGCGATAGGGGTGATAAAGATGAGGGGGAGCATAGTTCCTGCCCAATGTGCAAGACATTTGATGAAAACAATCAATGTTAAGTTTTTTCTTTGACCAAAAAGAATAAGTTGATCGAGATTTCCATCATCGCAGTCGGTTTGAAAAAGTTTATTAAGATTGAGTAGCCCTGCAAGAAGAGCACTTAGCCATAATATGCCTGGACCTATTCGTGAGAGAGTATTTGAATCTGTTCCCAGGGTAAAGGGAGTTATGATAATGATCGCTATAAAAAATAAAGGTCCTGTTAATAAAGAAGTTTGTGATAATAAAATTAATTTAAGGTCGCGCCAAAATAGTGCTTTCATTTTATTTTTTTCCTAAGGGGATAAAAATGCTCTAAGGCAATGATGTGGTGTTCTTTTAGACCAAGAGAAGTATGAGTTGCTGCAATAATCATTCCTCCTTGATTGAGATGACGTTGAAATAATATTGCAAAGATCGTTTGAGCATGGCGATCAAGTCCGGATATTGGTTCGTCTAGAATCCAAATAGGGCGATAAGAGAGGAGTAAGCGAGCAATAGCTACACATCTTTTTTGTCCAGTTGATAGAATATTAAAAGGTAAATGTGCGAGATCAGAAAGACCAATCTCTGCAAGAGCATCATGGGGATGGTAGAAGTGTTGTCCATAAAATTCAGCCCAAAATTTTAGATTATCAATAACAGATAAGCAGGATTTCATGGCATTTTGAGTGCTGAGATAGTGACATGCAAGTGCCAGAGGGTATATTTTCCCCTTGTCTTCTAACTTTAAATCGCCTTCAGTAGCTTTAAAAAGGCCGACAATGATTCGCAATAATGTAGATTTTCCAACACCATTTGGGCCTGTGATTGTCATCAGTTGTTGTGTGGATAAACAAAAAGAAAGACCTTGAAATAAAGTTTTTTCATTTCTATGTGCCGTTAGATTTTTACCCGATAACATCATAATAATAACCCGTTATTCTATTATTTGTTAATTTTTATTGCATAATAAAGTAAAAAACACGTTTTTTATGAAATTGTATCTAGAATAGTTCTAGAAATAGTTCTATAAGGCACGTATTACGCCAGTAGTCGGTTTGGGACAGGTTTGTGGTCTGAATTTACCGATAAAAGAGCGGGGAATGAATAGCGGACATGATATACCCGCATTCAAACTGCAATCTTGACCTGCAGTTTGTGTTGTTCGTTCTGAGGAATGGGGTGATTTGTAGTACTTAAGGGTGAACAGTTATGTCTCAAATTGATAGTTTTAATTGTCGCAGAATTTTAAGTGTTGATGGTAAAGAGTATATTTATTACAGCTTGATTGAAGCAGAAAAGAATGGGCTTGAAGGAATTTCCCATTTACCATTTTCGATGAAAGTTCTTCTTGAAAATTTGTTGCGGTTTGAAGATGGTCGCGTAGTCAAGAAAGAAGATATCCTGAATGTCGTTCAGTGGTTAAATGATAAAGGGCATTCTGGTGTGGAAATTGCTTATCGCCCTGCACGTGTTCTCATGCAAGATTTTACAGGTGTTCCTGCTGTTGTTGATCTTTCTGCTATGCGAGACGCTATGGACAAGCTTGGAGGGGATGCTGAAAAAATCAATCCACTTATTCCTGTAGATCTTGTCATTGATCACTCAATTATTGTTGATGATTTTGGTAATTCAGGGGCATTTAAGACAAATGTCGGATATGAATATGAACGCAATAGTGAGCGCTATCGTTTTTTGAAGTGGGGACAGCAAGCATTTAAAAATTTTCGTGTTGTTCCTCCTGGCACAGGGATTTGCCATCAGGTAAATCTAGAATACTTAGCACAATGTGTGTGGACAAAAGCTGATAGTAGTTGTCAGACAGTTTATCCTGATACATGTGTAGGAACTGATTCCCATACAACCATGGTTAATGGTCTGGGTGTTTTGGGTTGGGGTGTCGGTGGTATTGAAGCAGAAGCAGCAATGTTAGGGCAGCCGGTTTCAATGTTGCTACCTGAAGTGATTGGTTTTCGTTTAACTGGTAAACTTAAAGAAGGCGTAACAGCGACTGATTTAGTCCTTCTAATTACGCAAATGTTACGCAAAAAAGGTGTTGTCGGTAAATTTGTTGAATTTTTTGGTCCTGGACTAAAATATATGACACTTTCTGATCGTGCTACGATTGCAAATATGGCACCAGAATATGGTGCAACTTGCGGTTTCTTTCCAATCGATAAAGAAACAATCCGTTATCTTAATATGACAGGGCGTGATGAGAGTCGCATTGCTTTGGCGGAGGTTTATTCTAAGGCGCAAGGAATGTGGCATGATGAGAAGGTTGGAGATCCTGTCTTTAGTGATACAATTGAATTGGATATGGGAGATGTTGTATCTTCTATGGCTGGTCCCAAGCGTCCAGAAGGGCGTATTTCCTTAGAAAATGTTGGGCAAGGTTTTGAGCAAGCACTGGTTGATGATTATAAGAAAATCAGTAAGCAAAATGATCGTTATAAGGTTGAAAATAAAGATTATGACATTGGTCATGGAGATGTCGTTATTGCTGCCATTACCTCTTGTACGAATACATCAAATCCAAGCGTTCTTATTGCCGCTGGTCTTTTAGCGCGTAATGCTGTAGCGAAAGGTCTCAGGAGTAAACCATGGGTTAAAACTTCTCTTGCACCGGGATCGCAGGTGGTTGAAGCTTATCTTCTTGATTCAGGTCTTCAAAAAGATTTAGACGTTTTAGGATTTAATCTAGTAGGATTTGGGTGTACGACATGTATTGGGAATTCTGGTCCTTTGTCACCAGCTATTTCTAAAGTCATTAACGATAATGGTTTAATTACTGCAGCAGTTCTTTCAGGTAATCGTAACTTTGAAGGACGTGTATCACCTGATGTGCAAGCAAATTATTTAGCTTCACCTCCATTGGTTGTTGCGCATGCGCTAGTAGGAACAGTGCGTAAAGATTTAACGAAGGAGCCTCTTGGTATAGGTTTAGATGGTCAACCTGTTTACTTAAAAGATATTTGGCCGACTTCTGAGGAAATACAGGAGTTTATTGAACAAAATGTTACTCGTAAGATTTTTATTGAGAAATATAGAGATGTATTTAAGGGAGATGAAAATTGGCAGAAAGTTCAGGTTCCAGCTGGTGTTACCTACTCTTGGGATGATCAGTCAACTTATGTGCGGAATCCTCCTTACTTCGATAACATGCTTAAAATTCCTGGTACATTAGCAGATATTAAAAATGCGAGGATTTTGGGTTTATTCGGTGATAAGATTACGACTGATCATATTTCTCCTGCCGGTTCTATTAAGATTGATTCGCCTGCAGGAAAATATTTGATTGATCATGGTGTTAAAGTAGCTGATTTTAATCAGTATGGAACACGTCGTGGAAATCATGAAGTTATGATGCGTGGGACCTTTGCAAATATCCGAATTCGTAATTTTATTCTTGGAGAAAATGGTCGTGAAGGGGGCTATACAGTTCATTATCCGTCAAAACAAGAAGGATCTATTTACGATGTAGCAATGACATATAAACAAGAAGGAGTTCCCCTTGTTGTTTTTGCTGGTATTGAATATGGTAATGGATCGTCTCGAGATTGGGCAGCTAAAGGCGCTTATCTTCTTGGTGTAAAAGCAGTAATTGCTCAATCTTTTGAGCGTATTCATCGATCTAATCTTGTTGGGATGGGAATTGTTCCTTTTGTCTTTGAAGCAGGTACAAGTTGGCAATCGTTAGGATTAAAGGGTAGTGAGAAAGTAACAATTGAAGGAATCAATGATTTGCAACCTCGTCAGAAGATAACAGCTACAATAACTTTTATTGATGGCACAGAGAAGAAAGTGCGATTATTATGTCGTATTGATACTGAAGACGAATTAGATTATTTACGTCATGGTGGTATTTTGCAATATGTTTTACGTAATTTGGCAGTTTAAACAATGTAAGCAATAGAAACTCAATTTACTTGTTATTGGAAATATATATTTATAAAGTAGTTGATTGAGGAAATGCTTCGCTAATTTTATACTTATTTAAAAAATTAATTGACGTTAGCTTGAATGTTAAGTTATAAGTTTATAGGTAATGAATAGCTGTGTAGTTTGGAATTGTTTGTCTCAGTATCAACAGAGTTTAAACTGTTTGTACTGATCAGTTAAGAGAGATATGTTTATGGCAAATACACCTTCAGCTAAAAAGGCTGTCCGTAAGATCGCGATGCGTACGCAGTTCAACAAGGCTCGTCGTTCGCGTGTTCGCACTTTTATTCGTAAATTGGATGATGCTTTAGCTTGTGGTGATAAAGCATTGGCGGAGGTGGCATTTAAAAATTTTGAGCCTGAAATTATGCGTGCGGTTTCTAAAGGGGTTTTTCATAAAAATACTGCAGCCCGAAAAGTTTCGCGTTTGGCTAAACGTTTAAAAGCTCTTAAAGCTTAATTTTACTATATTTATATAATTAAGCTTCGCTCATTAACCAGCATCTAAATCGGTGCTGGTTTTTTAATTCATTTTTCTCAGGAAAGTGATTTATT